>NC_011992.1:0-1150000 GCF_000022305.1 [Acidovorax] ebreus TPSY | reverse complement strand
TTCTTCCGCACCCATTGGCAGAAGGTCGATCCTTTCACCGTCCAACTCGTATCCCACGCATAGCGACAGTTCTCTCAACCCGTCCAGAACATCCAGCTTGGTGATGCAGAGCCCTGAAAGACCATTGACCTGCGCGCTACGCTTGAGGAGTGCGGCATCAAACCAACCGCAGCGACGGCTGCGCCCTGTCGTCACCCCTTTTTCGGCGCCCACTGTACTCATGTGATAACCCGGTGTTCCAGGCGTTTCCCAGTCCAGCTCGGTCGGGAAAGGCCCCCCCCCCACACGCGTGCAATATGCCTTGGTGATCCCCAAGATGTAGTGCAGATGCCCCGGGCCAACACCTGACCCCGCTGCCGCATTACCCGCCACACAGTTACTGGACGTGACATAGGGATAGGTGCCATGGTCCACATCGAGCAACGTGCCCTGGGCCCCCTCAAACAGCAGATTTGCGCCCGCGGCATGCGCTTCGTTCAGTTCACGCGAGACATCTGCCATCATGGGCTTGAGCATCTCGGCATGCCGCATGGCCTCATCAAAGACCGGTTCAAATTGCACTTGCCCGCCCGTGATGTAGGGCTTGAGTGCATCGCCAAACTGAAAATTGGCCGAACCCAAGAAGGTGCTGAGGACATGGTTGTGCAACGCCAGCAATTCGCGCAGCTTGGCGGCAAAGCGTTCTGGATACTTGAGGTCTTGTACGCGCAGGGCACGGCGAGCGATCTTGTCCTCGTAGGCCGGTCCGATACCACGGCCAGTGGTACCAATCTTCTCGGCGCCACCGTGTTCACGCGCCGCTTCACGCGCCACATCAAGCGCCGCATGGAACGGCAGGATCAATGGACAAGCTTCGCTGACACGCAGACGCGAGCGCACTTCGACGCCCGCTTTTTCGAGTCCCTCGATCTCCTCAAACAATTTGCCCGCCGAGAGAACGACGCCGTTGCCGATGTAGCACTTGACACCCGGGCGCATGATCCCGCTAGGGATCAAGTGCAGCGCCGTCTTGACGCCGTTGATGACCAACGTGTGACCAGCGTTGTGCCCGCCCTGAAAACGCACCACCCCCTGGGCGCTCTCAGTCAGCCAATCAACCAGTTTGCCTTTGCCTTCATCGCCCCACTGGGTGCCAACCACGACAACGTTACGACCCTTGCTTGCTTTCATGTCAAACCCGATTCAAATGCTGAAGAAACTCAAATCGCCTTTACGACCCAGTTGCCATCCACCAGGACAAGCTCCCGATCGCAGTGGAATTCGTCCACTTCGCTGCCGTGCCCCGGCAGCACACACACCACGGTTTCGCCCTGACGACGCAACGTAGCAATGGCAGCACTGAGCGCACCACCATCGCCCCAGGGCGCCCGGATGGCCGCACGCAAGGACGGAGCCGACACCACACCCACCAGTTGCTTCACGTCCAAGCTAAAGCCTGCGGCTGGCCTGTTACGGCCGAAGACCGCGCCGACCTCGTCATAGCGGCCGCCTCGCACCAGCGCATCACTGGCGCCCTGCGCATAAATCGCAAAACGCGCTCCGCTGTAATAGGCATAACCCCGCAGATCTGCCAGATCAAATGTGACCCGCACACCGTCCATTCGTGCCGCAATCGCCCTCAAATCCGATAGCGCCTCGCGCGCACCAGGAAAGGGTTTCAACAAGTTTTCGGCCTCATTCAGCACTGTTGCATCGCCATACAGCTGCAACAGTGCCAACAACCCTTCCCGCGATGCAGACGGGAAATCGCGTGTCAACGACGCCAGTTCGCTGGCATCTTTGGCAGCAAGCGCTCCGTGGACTTGGGCGAGCTGATGCATACCGACAGGAAGTCCTGCAAGGAGACTGCGCACGATACGGACGTCGGCCAGATCTACGCTCACCTCCTGTGCGTGGGCACTGCGCAAGCACTCCAACGACAGCAACACTGCTTCGATATCCGCCTCGATACCTGGATGACCGTAGATCTCGGCTCCAAACTGCAAGGGCTCCCGTGTGGCGTGCGGACGATCGGGACGCGTGTGCAGTACTGGGCCGCAATAGCATAGACGCGCCACCCCCTGCCGGTTGAGCAGGTGCGCATCAATGCGTGCGACCTGTTGGGTCGTATCGGCCCTCAAGCCGAGAGATCGACCCGAGAGTTGGTCCACCAATTTGAACGTTTGGAGGTCCAGCGCCTCGCCAGTGCCCGTCAACAGTGATTCCAGATGCTCCAGCAAAGGAGGCATCACCAACTCATAACCGTAACTGCGTGCCGTATCGAGCAGTCCGCGACGAAGTTCTTCAATGTGCCGCGCCTCGGAAGGCAAGACATCGGCAATATGATCCGGCAGGACCCAGGCAGACATGGGATGGGGCAGGCTGTTAAAACGTTGATTCTACCGGCATGGATAAGCCCCACCCCGGGACCGAAATCGGCCAGGCTACGTGAGCAGCAGAATGGCGCCGCCAGCGATCAGCCCCAGCAGCGCGCAAAAGCGAATCTGGCCGTCACGCAATTGCAAAAGCTGCGTGAACATGCGGCGCCAAGCACCAGGTGACACGAAGGGCAGCAGCCCTTCGATGACCAGCACCCAACCCAACGCGATCCAGAACCCGTTCATGGAGGCCGATCACCGCCATCAGTCGCTCATCAGCGACGGGGGCCTGCAGATGCATTGCCCGTCCCGCCTCTGAATACCTTGAAAAATTCAGAGTTCGCCGGATCCAGCACCATGACATCGCCCTTGCGGTTGAAGCTCGCCTTGTAAGCTTCGAGGCTCCGGTAGAACTGTGCAAATTGAGGATCACGGCCGAATGCCTCCGCATACAGACGCGCAGCTTCCGCATCACCCTCGCCCTTGATCTTCTGGGCGTCGCGGTAGGCATTGGCAATGGTGATCTCGCGCTGCCGGTCTGCGTCTGCGCGAATCTTCTCCCCCTCCGCCGCGCCCGTGGAGCGCAGTTCATTCGCAACGCGCTTGCGTTCCGCTTCCATGCGTCGATAGACGGACTCCGTGATCGCTTCTACGTAGTCGACCCGCGTGATGCGCACGTCCACGACATCGACACCCCAAGGCTTGGAGCCACGCACAGCTTCCAGCACTTCACGTTTCACGTCGGACATCAGCGCATCGCGCTTGAGCGACAGCAGCTCCTTGACGGTGCGACGGTTGACTTCTTCCTGAAATGCATTGCGGACCACCCGATTGAGCTGCAGTGCACCTGCGTTCTCGTCCAGTCCCACATTGCGGATGTACTCGGATGGGTCGGTAATGCGCCAGCGCACATACCAATCGATCACCACGCGCTGCTTCTCGGCTGTCAGCATCGACTCGGTGTCTGAACTGTCCAGCGTGAGCAGACGCTTGTCGATGTAGCGAACGTTTTGGAAAGGTGGAGGTAGCTTGAAATTCAAGCCTGGTTCCGTGATGACTTCCTTGATCTGCCCCAACGCGTACACCACGCCAAACTGGCGTTGGTCGACGACGAACACCATCGAGCTGAGCAATGCCAGCAACAGCAGAACTGTCGATGCGATAAATCCGATTCTGTTCACACGGCTCTCCTATCGGGACTCACGTTCGCGCGAACGGTTGGCATCACGCAACCGAGAATCGCCGGGAAATTGAGAGGTCGCGGCAGGAGGGACTGTCGCTGGCGGCGTATCGGTCGCCGCAGCCGCCGAAGTCTGCTGTGAAACGCTCTGCATGATCTTGTCCAACGGCAGGTACAGCAAGTTGGATCCTTGCCGCGACTCCACCAGTACCTTGGTCACATTGCCGTAAATCTGCTGCATGCTCTCCAGATACATGCGGTCTCGCGTCACCTGCGGCGCCTTCTGGTATTCAGCAAGGACGGCGCTGAAGCGCTGTGTGTCACCCTGCGCCTGCGCCACGATGCGCGCCTTGTAGGCTGCCGCCTCCTCGATCAAGCGGGACGCCGTACCCGTGGCACGCGGAACCACATCATTGGCATAAGCCTGGGCTTCGTTCTTAGCGCGCTCCCGCTCCTGGCCCGCCTTGAGCACGTCATCAAAAGCCGCCTGTACTTGCTCAGGAGGGCGCACCCCCCCTTGCTGCAGGTTGATGCCAACGACTTCCACGCCGACCTTGTATCGGTCCAAGATGGTCTGCATCAGGTTGCGCACGCGCGGAGCAATCTGGTCCCGCTCTTCCGCCAAGGCGGTATCCATGCGCATTTTGCCCACGACTTCGCGCACCGCCGTCTCTGCCGCCTGAACCACGGCTTCGGCCGGGTTGCGGCTCTCGAACAGCCACGCACGCGCGTCATTCAAACGATATTGCACTGCGAACTTGATTTCGACGATGTTCTCGTCTTCGGTCAGCATGGCGGACTCACGCAGTCCCGTGCTCTTGATGACGCTATCCCGCCCCACATCAGCGGACCGGATCTGGGTCACGAACACCAGTTCATGGCGCTGAATGGGGTAAGGCAGACGCCAATTGAAGCCGGCGTTGACCGTGCTCTTGTACTTGCCGAACTGGGTGATCACCGCTTGCTGGCCTTCTTGCACGATGAAAAAGCCAGTGCCCAGCCAGATCAGCACCGCTATGGCGGCGATCAATCCCACGCCAACTCCCGCGTTCTTCATGTCTGGCTGGAAACCACCATTGCCGCCACCAGAAGCGGGGCCACGCGACCCGCCGCCGCCAAACAACCCACCCAGCTTGCGGTTCAGATCACGCCACAACTCATCCAGGTCCGGTGGCTGTCCCGAAGGATTCTGGTCACGTCCACGTGGACGCTGTGAGTTATCCGGAGAAGGGCGCTCCGAATCAGGGCGCTGTCCACCCTCGCCCTTATCGTCCCCACGGCCCCAACGAGGATCGTTGAGATTGAACATTCCCCGAATACGCTCAGGCAGCACGGCCCAGCGAGAGGCCCGGTTAAGAAGGTTCATGCGCGAATTCTCGTACTCTCAATAGCAATAGAACACCAGCATTGTGCCCAATCAGTCCCACTCGCCCTTCAATTCAGCCGCCGTCTCAGGGGGCATGCCTGACGAAAGTGACTTCTGAACCATGTCTGCCAATAGCTGCCGCAAGTCAGCCACCCCTTCGCCAAGGCCGGCACTGACAAAAATCCGCGGTACAGGCCGCCCATCCAGTTCATAGGTATCTTGCCGCACGTTAGGACGCACTTCGGGCGTGAGGGCATCCAATTTGTTGAATACCAAGAGTTGTGGAATATCGGCGGCGCCAATCTCACCAAGAACCAGTTGCACCTGTGCAATCTGCTCGGGAAAGGCGGGGTTGGCGGCATCGACCACATGCAGGAGCAGATCCGCGTCCACGGCCTCCTGCAACGTGGCCTGAAACGCATCCACCAGCCCGTGCGGCAGATCACGAATGAAGCCCACGGTATCGGACAGGGACACCGAACCCGCGGCTTCGCCCAAATAAAGATGACGCGTGGTGGTGTCCAGCGTGGCGAACAACTGGTCCGCTGCGTAGGCTCGCGCCTTCACCAGTGCATTGAACAGCGTGGATTTGCCCGCGTTCGTGTAGCCCACCAGCGAGATATTGAATGTATCGCGCCGCTGCCGCTGCCGCCGCTGGGTCGCCCGTTGGCGCTTGACCTTGCCCAGGCGCTCCCGCGTGCGCTTAATGGCTTCGCTGATCATGCGACGGTCGAGCTCAATTTGTGTTTCGCCCGGTCCGCCCCGTGTGCCAATCCCCCCGCGTTGACGCTCCAAGTGCGACCAGCGCCGCACAAGTCGAGTGCTCAAGTACTGCAAACGCGCCAACTCCACCTGCAGCTTGCCCTCGTGGCTGCGGGCGCGCTGGGCAAAGATCTCCAGAATGAGCAGCGTGCGATCATTGACGGGCAACTCCAGGCTTCGCTCCAGATTCCGCTGCTGCGCCGGACTCAGCGCCTGGTCGAACAGCACCTCCTTCGCGCCATGCATCTGCGCCAGAGTGCGGATCTCATCGGCTTTGCCGCTACCCACGAACAGCGCCGCATCAGGCGTCTTTCGCTTGCACGTCAGCCGCGCGACAGGATTCAAGCCTGCAGTCTGGGCCAATAAGCTAAGCTCTTCGAGTTCGGCATCGAAATGGGGCAAACCAAAATCCACGCCTACCAATAGAACAGGCGTGGATTTCGTGTCAGGAGAAGAATGGGAACTCAAGGCTGCGTGCCCTGGGATGCGCAATGCTTGCGCCGTGGCGCAGCCTTGAACTGCCGCAGGGGCTTATTGGTTGTCCCCGTCGGCGGCGGGTTCCGCAGTCGAGAAGTTGACGGCACGACCAGGCACAATCGTGGAAATGGCGTGCTTGTACACCATCTGCGTCACGGTATTGCGCAGCAGCACGACGTATTGATCGAAGGATTCGATTTGACCCTGCAGTTTGATGCCGTTCACCAAATAAATCGAAACCGGCACATGCTCCCGACGCAAGGCGTTCAGGAAGGGGTCTTGAAGAAGCTGACCTTTATTGCTCACGATATTCTCCGTGTTCAAAAATGTTGTTGTAAACCAGCACCTTACCACAGCCAGACGGCCATACGCCGTCCAGGGGCTCAGGAGTTCTGCTTGTCCGTATAAGGATTGCTGGAGGTTTTCATTTCGATACGCAGCGGCGTACCGACGAGGTCAAATTCTTTGCGAAAACGCGCCTCAAGAAAGCGCTTGTAGGCGTCCGTTACATGCTCCAGCGAATTCCCGTGGATCACGATCACCGGCGGATTCATGCCGCCCTGGTGCGCATAGCGCATCTTGGGCCGGAACATACCCGAGCGCTTGGGGCTTTGGAACTGCACCGCCTCCTGCAGCAGGCGCGTCAACACCGGCGTAGGCATCTTGCGGTTGGCAGACTTGTACGCCTGGATGATGGATGACCACAGCGGCCCAATGCCCTGCCGTTTCTTCGCGGAGATGAAGTGCAACGGCGCGAACTTTAGAAACGACAGACGCGTTTCGATGGAACGCTCCAGCTGCTGCCGGCCATAGTCGTCCACCGCATCCCATTTGTTCACTGCGATCACCACGGCGCGACCACTCTCCAGGATGTAGCCGGCAATATGTGCGTCCTGGTCCGTCACTCCCTGCGTGGCGTCCAGCAGCAGCAGCACGACATTGGCTGACTCGATGGCCTGCAGGGTCTTCACGACCGAGAATTTCTCGATCGCTTCAAACACCTTGCCTTTGCGTCGCAGGCCCGCCGTGTCGATCAATTCGAACTTCTGGCCGTTGCGCTCGAAAGGCACCGATATGGCATCGCGCGTGGTGCCGGGCATGTCGAAAGCCACCAAACGCTCTTCACCCAGCCATGTATTGATCAGTGTCGACTTGCCCACGTTGGGGCGCCCTGCCACTGCAAGACGGATGACATTCTTCTCGGCCGCCGCATCCTCCTCCTCAATCTCGGGCAACGCGAGCGGCTTCAGCGCGAGATCCACCAGGCTGCGCACACCCTGGCCGTGCGCCGCCGATACGGGGTGCACCTCTCCCAGGCCCAACTCATAGAACTCGGCCAGATGCATGCTGTCCTGCATGCCTTCGGCCTTGTTGCCTGCCAACACGCAGGGTTTGCCCAGGCGGCGAAGGTAGTTGGCAATGTCGTGGTCCTGGGCGGACAGTCCGCCGCGTACGTCCACGACAAAAACCACGACATCGGCCTCCGCCACGGCCTGCTGGGTCTGCCTGGCCATCTCGCGGTAGATGCCGCTGGAGGCGTCGGGCTCGAACCCCCCGGTATCGATGACGATGTACTCGTGCTTGCCCTGTCTCCCATTGCCATAGTGGCGATCACGTGTGAGGCCGGCAAAGTCGGCCACGATCGCATCGCGCGACTTGGTCAAACGGTTGAACAAGGTGGACTTGCCCACATTGGGCCGCCCCACCAAAGCGATGACAGGCTTCATCCTGTGTCCTATATCCCTATCAGTCCGGACGGAAGCCGTAGACGCCGCCCTTGCGCGTCACCACCACCAAGGTGTCGCCCGCCACCGCCGGGGCCGCCGCAATGGCCGAGCCATCGGTCGTCAGGCGGTTGAGCGGTGCGGCGTCCTCACGGGACAGCAGGTGCACCAGCCCTGTATCGTCACCCACTACCACTGAACGCCCCAGCACCAAGGGCGCTGTGAGCTTGCGGAACTGCAACCTGTCCGATGTCCAGGCGCGGGACCCATCAGTGCGTCGCCATGCAATCACTGTTCCGTTGCTTTCCGTTCCGAACAGCATGGTGTCATCCCCGTGGATGCCCACGCCGCCGCTGGCGGGCTGCGTCCACGAAACCGCCCCCCGGGATGCATCGATACAGCCCACCGAGGCCTGAAAAGCCCGCGCGCACAGGCTGTCGCCCACACGGCTCGTACGGCCAACGATCTCCACCAGCCGCTCGACGTCATTGGTGCCGCGCGGGCTGGCCAAGGGCGCCTCCCAGCGCACCACGCCGTTGTCGGGATTGAAGCCGACCAGACGGCCGGACAGCCCCGCGACCAGGGTGTCACCCACGGCCATCAGCACACCGCCCTGGCGCAGGACCAGGGGCTCACCCGGCCGCTGCTGGCTCCAGAGCCGGTAGCCAGTCGCCGCGTCGAAGGCGGAAATGGAGCGATCCGCCGCCAGCACGAAGATGCGCTTGCCCGCGACCAACGGCGCCGTATAAGCCTGGGCGGGCAACGGCTTGCGCCAGATCTCCCGACCGCCGTCCAGTGCGATAACTTGGTTGCCCTTCGACACCACCGCCGTCCAGCGCCCATCACTTCCCACGCCCGAGGCAAGCGGCTGGTTGAGGCGCGTGCGCCATACGTCGCCCCCCGTGCGTGCATCGATGGCCGCCACATCGCCATTGGCAGAGGCCACCGTCACCACGCTGCCCTCCACGTGCATGTCGAGCTCAAGGCCTTCTTGCGTCCCAATCTGGGACACCCACGCCTGACGCACTCCCAGCACAGGGACGTTGGGGCCGAGCTCCGCCGGCTTCGGCTTCGGCGTGCCGCCCCACAACGAGCACCCTCCCATCACCAGCAGGCTCACCAGCAAAGAGGCGCCGGTCAGCGCCCTCATGGCATGACTACGTGCCTGTCTCATTGCACGCCCCCCGATGTAGCGGAGGCTACCGTCTCCACCTGTGCACCCAAAGCGTTGAGCTTGGCTTCCACCAGGCGGCGGTATTCCACACGCTCGTCAAAAGCCTGGTAGGCGCGGCGGTACTCGGCGATGGCTTCCGGCTTCTTGTCCTGCAACGCGAACACATCACCCTTGCGATCCGCGACCGTAGCGGCAAACTCTGCGGGGAATTTCCCCGACAACTGCGCCGAGGCCTCGTCGTAGGCCTTTTGCTCGATCAGGACGCTGGCCAGGCGCAGCCGGGCCAAGGCCTGGTAACCCTCATCAGACGCTTTCTCGGCCACCCAAGCCAACGTACTTTTGGCGGCGTCCCACTTGCCAGCGTCGGCCAGCGCTTTGGCGGCCAGAAGGCCTGCCTGCCCCGCCTGCGCGGTGCCGCCGTAACTCGACTTCAGGTCGCCCACGGCTTGCTCCACGCGCGCAAGGTCACCCGCCTGCACGGCCATTTCCACGGCCTCGGCCAGTGCCGTCGCCTGCTGGGCCTGCCGGCCCTGCCACAGCCGGTAGCCGTTCCAGGCGGCAAGCCCCCCCATGATGACAATCAACACCCAGGTGATGGGCGTGCCCCACGTGTTCCAGAAGTGCTTGATCTGCTCAAGCTGTTCTTGTTCTTGAAGGTCGAAGTTGTTGGCCATGTTGTGGTTCCGTTCAGCGCGAGGATTGTAGGGTGGCCGCCCATTCGGCCAGCGCCGCCAGCGGGCGCTCCGCCTGCTCGCCGCTATCCCGCAGCGGCTTGACGGTCACGGCCCCGCGGGCCAATTCGTCGGCGCCGAAGACCAGTGCATAGCGTGCGCCGCTGGCGTCCGCCTTCTTGAACTGGGATTTCATGCTGCCCATGCCCTCGCCTGCGGCGGTGGGGCTGTGCATCTGCACCGACACCCCCTGCGCACGCAGCCGCTGCAAGGCAGCCATGACCACCGGCAGGGCAGACGCGTCGGGCACTACGGCATAGGCATCGGCAGCTGGTCGGGCCACTTGCGTCTCCTGCTCCTTGAGCAACTCCAGCACGCGCTCCACCCCCAGCGCCCAGCCCACGGCCGGAGCGAACTTGCCGCCGATCTGCTCGATCAGGTAGTCGTAACGGCCACCACCACAGATCGTGCCCTGCGAACCCAGTTGGTCCGTCACGAACTCGAATACCGTGAGGTTGTAATAGTCCATCCCGCGGACCAGGCGGGGGTTGAGGCTCCAGGCCACGCCGTTGGCATCCAGGATCGCCTTGACGGTCTCGAAATGCTGCAGCGACGCCTCGCCTAGAAAGTCGATGAGCCGCGGGGCGCCTTCCACCAGCGCCTGCATCGCGGGGTTCTTGGTGTCGAGAATGCGCAGCGGATTGCTGTGCAGGCGGCGGCGCGCATCCTCGTCGAGCACATCCATGTGCTGCTCCAGGTATGCGATCAGCGCCGCGCGGTGGGCGCGGCGCTCGTCGGGCTGCCCCAGGCTGTTCAATTCCAGCCGCACGTTCTCCAGCCCCAGTTCCGCCCACAGCGCATGCGCCAGCAGAATGATCTCGGCATCGGCTTCCGCGCCGGGAAAGCCCAGCGCCTCGGCACCGATCTGGTGGAACTGGCGGTAGCGGCCGCGCTGTGGCCGTTCATGCCGGAACATGGGCCCCATGTAGTACAGGCGCTTGCCGCCGTCGTAGAGCATGGAATGCTCTACCACCGCACGCACCACCCCCGCCGTTGCCTCGGGGCGCAGCGTCAGCTGTTCACCGTTGAGCCGGTCCTCGAAGGAGTACATCTCCTTCTCGACGATGTCGGTGACTTCGCCCAGACCGCGCACGAACAGCGGCGTAGGCTCGACGATGGGCGTGCGGATGTTGCGATAAGCGTAGCGCGCCATGAGGGTGCGCACCTTGTCCTCCAGCCATTCCCAGCGCGCCGAATCGGGCGGAAGAATGTCGTTCATGCCCTTGATGGCAACCAGCTTCTGCATCTTGTTCTATTGTTTGTGATTTTGAATCAAATCAGCCTCTAGCGCTTATCCATCAAGCGCTATAAGCTATAATATTTATAGCAAACTTGCGCACACTTCACTGTGTGCCTGCGCCGTTGCCGAAACGCCGGGCAATGTAGCCTTCAACGATATCCTGGAACTCTCGCGCGATGCCCTCGCCCCGCAGGGTCATGGCCTTTTCGCCGTCGATGAACACCGGGGCGGCGGGCGCCTCGCCCGTGCCGGGAAGGCTGATGCCGATGTCGGCATGTTTGCTCTCGCCCGGGCCGTTGACGATGCAGCCCATCACGGCCACCTTGAGTTTTTCCACGCCGGGATAGCGCAGCCGCCATACGGGCATCTGCGCACGCAGGTAATCGTCGATCTGCTTGGCCAGCTCCTGGAATGTGGTGCTGGTGGTACGGCCGCAGCCCGGGCAAGCAGTCACGCTGGGCACGAACGCGCGCAGCCCCAGCGATTGGAGGATCTCGGAGGCCACCACCACCTCCTGGGTGCGCGCCTCGCCGGGCTGCGGAGTCAGCGACACACGGATAGTGTCGCCAATGCCTTCCTGCAGCAGGATCGAAAGCGCGGTGGTCGACGCCACGATACCCTTGGTACCCATGCCCGCCTCGGTCAGACCCAGGTGCAGCGCATAGTCGCAGCGGCGCGCGAGTTCGCGGTACACCGAGATCAGATCCTGCACACCGCTGACCTTGCACGAAAGGATGATCTGGTCGCCGCTCAGGCCCAATTCCTCGGCACGTTTCGCCGATTCGATGGCGGAGGTGATCAGCGCCTCGTACATGACCTGGCGCGCATCCCACGGCTGGGCGCGGCGGCTGTTCGCATCCATCAGCTCGGCCAGCAACTCCTGGTCCAGGCTGCCCCAGTTCACGCCGATGCGCACGGCCTTGTCCCAGCGCACCGCGGCCTCGATCATCTGGCCGAACTGCTTGTCCTTCTTGTCGCCCTTGCCCACGTTGCCCGGGTTGATGCGGTACTTGGACAATGCCTGTGCGCAGTCGGGAAATTCCGTCAGCAGGCGGTGGCCGTTGTAGTGAAAGTCGCCCACCAGCGGCACCGTCTCGCCCATGCGGTCCAGCTGCTCACGGATGTAGGGCACGGCCGCTGCGGCCTCCGGCGTGTTCACCGTGATGCGAACGAACTCAGAGCCCGCTTGCGCCAGTTCCTTGATCTGGATGGCCGTGCCGATCGCATCCACCGTGTCGGTGTTGGTCATGGACTGCACCCGCACCGGTGCGCCGCCACCCACCGTGACCACCCGGCTGCCCCAGACGATGCGTGCCTGCCGCGAGCGGCGTGCCTGGGGCTGTGCCATAGCGATCGGTGCGGCTGTGCCGGAGATATTCATTTACTTCACCTCGAAACGCGCAACGTTCTCGCGCGCAATCGCATTCAGATCCATGGGCTGGCCGCGCACAACCACCTCCGTGGCATCCGCCTTGCCAATGACGACCGACCAGGGAGGGCTGCCCGCCGCGGAAACACTCTCGCCCGCAGCCAGGATCTTCTGCAGCACTACGCCGCCCGCGGCGTTGCGCACCTGGATCCAGGATTCTCCCCGGGCGCGAATGACCAGCACGCCCGAAGCCTCGGTGCCCTTGGCGTCAACTCCGGCCTCGTTGGTCCCGCCTTGGGATGGGGCCGGCTCCACCGCCGCAGCGGGGGCCGATGCGGCGAGGGCCGCTGAGGCCACCGCAGCAGAAGATGGCTCTGCCCGCACAGTGGCCTGTCCCCCTGAGGCAACGGACTCTGAGGGCACCGCAGCAGTCACCGGGTCCAGTTGCGTGGCTTCGAGCGCGCGCTGTGGCGGTGTTACCGCCTCCGGACTGCTGGCGACCGGCAAACTGTCGTTGCCCTTCGGGAGAAAGGCGATGGCCACCGCGGCGGCCAACAGCGCGGCAACCGTCACGCCCATCATGCGCGATCTGGGTCGCTCCAGCGTTCCCCCCTTGATGAACCGGTGACCAGGGTCTTTGAACGACGCGTTGAGTCCCTTGTCCACCACAAGCTGCACGGGGCCGCTCTGGGGCAGCAATGCGAGCACCGGCGCAGCATCGGCCTTCAAGGTCCGGCAGACGCCCGACGCCAACGCCCGCATGAAGACGGCGTCGGGAAATGCGTCGTATTGGTCCGCTTCCAGCGCATGCAGTTTGTTCGCGGGCACCTTCAGCGTTCCGGCCAGCACATCAACATGGACCCCTGCAGATTCGCGCAGTTGCCTCAGCAACTGCCCCGCGGTAACGCCGCCCGCCGGTTCAGTTCCGTGATCCTGCATCCGATGATCAATCCCCCCAGCGGCGCCCATGGGCTCACTCATCGAAGGCCCCTCGTTCGAATGCCAGGGTTTCTTTTGCGTTGGGGAAGCGCTTGCGCAATTGATCACCCAACTGGCGCATGGCCACGAACTCCTTGAGCACGCGTTCGATCTTCACGCCCAACCACAGAGACTCGGCATTGGCATACTCGCCATTGTTCACGCGACGGACATAAAACTGCGCCCGCTTGGCCTCGCCCCGCGCAAACAGCACGGCCGCCAAGTGGTACCCCACCGCCGGGTTGCCCGCATCAATCTCATAGGCCTGCTTCAGCGCTTGTTCGGCCTCTGCAAGACGCCCCGCCCGCTGGTAGCACAGGCCCTGGGACATCAGCGTCTTGCTGCGTGCCTTGTAACTCGGCACGGCAAGCGCCCGCTCGAACATCTGATTGGCGACGTCGTACTGCTGGCGCTGGCACTGCAGCCAGCCATAGTTGTGCATGATGTCTGGATCGGAAGGCTTCATGCCTTGGGCGCGCTTGAGGCTGTCTTCCGCGAGCGCCAGGTCGCCCATATTCATGTATATCAAGCCGCGAAGGTGGTAGGCGTCGGCATACGTGGGATCGGTCGTGATCGCCTGCCGCACCTCCTCCATGGCCACGGTGGTCTGCCCCATTTGCAGGTAGTTCGCAGCCAGCTCCAGCCGGATACGTGCACGGCGACGCACGTCGGCTTCGCCGCCGCCGGACGCGGATTCCGCCACGGCACCATTGGCATCGGACGCCCCTTGGTGGGCACAACCGGCAAGGCCCGAGACGACAACGGCAATGCCGATCGCCGCCATCGCCTGCCACCCGCCATGATTGATCCGCCACTTCGCCATGAAAGCCTCCCGTAATTGTTGCGCCACGCCGTCAGATGACCGGCTTGATCTCGATGGTCCTGAGCTTGGCCATGCGTTCATTGACCCGTGTTCGGTCCTTCACATCGCCAGCCAGTTGTCCGCATGCCGCATCAATATCGTCACCGCGCGTCTTGCGAACGGTCGTGACGATACCCGCGTCACTCAACAATTGTGCGAAAGCCGTCACAGCCGCCGGGGGAGATCGGCGCAGACCGGAAGCCGGGAACGGGTTGAAGGGGATGAGATTGAACTTGCACGACACCCCGCCGTCGGCCGCCTTGCGGCCCACCAGGTCAATCAACTGTCGCGCATGCTCTGGCTGATCGTTCACGCCTTCCAGCATGCAGTATTCAAAAGTGATGAAGTCCCGCGGTGCGTGGTCCAAGTAACGCCGACACGCCGCCAGGAGTTCATGCAGCGGGTACTTGCGGTTCAGGGGAACGAGGTTGTCGCGCAACACGTCATTGGGAGCATGCAGCGAAACAGCGAGCGCCACAGGACAATCCTGCGCCAGGCGGTCCATCATGGGCACGACGCCTGAGGTAGACACGGTTACGCGACGCCGCGACAAGCCGTAACCATGGTCATCGAGCATGACACGCAGCGCAGGCACCAGTGCAGCATAGTTCTGCAGCGGCTCGCCCATTCCCATCATCACCACGTTGGAAATCACGCGTTCGCCGTCACCGCGGCGCTGCCGTAGTGCGTGCTCGGCATACCAGAGCTGGGCCAGGATTTCGCCAGTAGTGAGATTACGGCTGAACCCCTGGTGACCGGTGGAGCAAAAACGGCAGCCTACGGCGCATCCAGCCTGCGAGGAGATGCACAAGGTGCCGCGATCGTCCTCAGGAATAAAGACTGTCTCCACGGCGTTGCCGTCACCCACGTCGAACAGCCACTTCACCGTGCCGTCCGCAGAGACATGTTCGCTGATGGCTTGCAGCCCTGCCACATGGGCGCAGCCCCTGAGCTTCTCGCGCAACGATTTCGCCAGGTCGCTCATCTGGTCAAAATCGCTGGCACCGCGCTGGTGGATCCAGCGAAACAGTTGCGTGGCCCGAAAACGTTTTTCTCCCAGCCGCTCGCAAAAAGCAGCCAGGCCGTCCAGGTCAAAATCCAGAAGGTTCGTGGTCATAACGTTCACGGATGTCCACGCCCACATAGCGCATCCGCGCGGGGGCGGCCAAACCAGGACCGCCCGGCACGCGGAGCCACTGCATTAGCGCGAGTAGATGTTCAGGCCAGGGAAGAAGAAGGCCACTTCCACCTGGGCGGTTTCGGCAGCGTCGGAGCCGTGCACCGCATTGGCGTCGATGCTGTCCGCGAAGTCGGCGCGGATCGTGCCGGGCGCCGCCTTCTTGGGGTCGGTCGCGCCCATGAGTTCGCGGTTCTTCAGGACGGCGTTCTCACCCTCCAGGGCCTGCACCATCACGGGGCCGGAAATCATGAAGTCCACCAGATCCTTGAAGAAGGGGCGCTCCTTGTGCACTGCGTAGAACTGCTCGGCTTCGGCGCGCGACAGGTGGATCATGCGCGCAGCGACAATCTTCAGGCCCGCGGCTTCAAAGCGCGCATAGATCTGACCGATCACGTTCTTGGCAACTGCGTCCGGCTTGATGATGGAAAGGGTGCGTTCGATAGCCATGTTGATTTTCCTAGTGAGGTGTTGCGGTATTTTTGCCCTGAAGGCAAACCATCAATTTTAGCTTTACGCCAATCCCCTAACGGCCGCCGCGGCGCGGCCCGTTGTTGCGTTGCTGTTGGCGATGGCGCGAGAAACTGTCGGCCCCGATATAGCCAAGCGACGTCTTCATCGGGTCCGGCTGGGCATTCGGTGAGGGCGATCGCCCCGCACGCCCCCCTGTCTTGTCACGCCCACTGCCAGATGCCTTGCCGGGCCCCGCGGATCGACGATCGCCTTTGCGGCCGCCCCTGCCCTGGCCACTAGTGGGGCGCGCACCACCACCATCCAGCGTTGCCCCTGCCGCCTGCATCAGGGCACGAATGTCGCGCTCATCAAGCTCCAGCCACGCCCCGCGCTTGAGCCCGCGCGGCAGCATCATGGCCCCATAGCGAATCCGAATCAGCCGGCTCACCGCATGTCCTACCGCCTCGAACATACGGCGGACCTCGCGGTTACGGCCTTCAGAGATGGTGACCCGGTACCAACAGTTGGCGCCCTCGCCGCCGCCGTCTTCCACGGAGCCAAAGGAAGCCATGCCATCCTCCAGCGGCACGCCTTCCAGCAAGCGCTGCTTTTCCTCGGTGCTCAACGCACCCAGCACGCGGGCCGCATATTCACGCTCCAGCCCGAAGCGGGGGTGCATCAACTTGTTCGCAAGCTCCCCCGAACTGGTAAATAGCAACAAACCTTCGGTATTCAGGTCCAGACGCCCGACGGATTGCCATTTGCCCTGCTGCAGCCGGGGTAGTTTGCGAAACACCGTGGGGCGGTTTTGCGGATCGTCATGCGTAACCACTTCGCCCACCGGCTTGTGGTATGCAATCACGCGTACCGGCGGTGGTGCAATACGGAAGCGGATGGGTTTGCCGTTGACCTTTATCTGGTCCCCAAACTGCACGCGCTGTCCGATATGGGCCGGCTCGTTGTTGACGGAAATACGCCCTTCCAGGATGAGCTGCTCCATTTCCAGCCGAGACCCCATGCCCGCCTGGGCAAGCACCTTGTGAAGTTTGGGGGTTTCTGGCTGGGGAAGCAGCACCCGCTTGGCGGGGGCGAGCTCGGCGTTGGCTTCATCCTCGTCGAACTGACCCGACACCACGTCGGCAAACTGATAGCCATCGCCCTTCGGCGCGCGCTTGGCGGCATGGCCGCTGGGCTGTCGTGGCACCTCAACAGCTGCGCCTTGCTCATGCACTTCTTGCATCTTCACGTCCGATTGGGCACCGTCAGCGCTCAGTTGCGGCACTGCCACATTCTCCTGAAGCGCGCCTTCCGCAGACTTGCGCTTGCGGGGCCCGCGCGGCGCAGCAGCCTCCGATGCGGGCAAAGGCGAGTGACCCGCCATGGAGTCCGGATCCTTGTGAGATTCATCATTCATATGTCAATGTCCCGTGGCCCCTCTTCGGCACCACTGTGTGTCGCGCCCACTACCAGATCAGGGGCATCTTCAATATCTACTTCGTCTACGGCCGGCACCTGCACGCCGTCCTCAGGTACCCCTGCAGTGTCTTCGCTCTGCGGTGCCCCCTGAATGGCGCCCAGCGCTTCAAACATGCTGACCTGCACGCCGGGGTCTTCGAGCGTAGGCAGTTGATCCAGTGATTGCAGTCCTAAATCGTCCAGGAACTGCCGTGTGGTAGCAAACAACGCAGGCCGGCCCACTGTCTCGCGGTGGCCAATGACCTCCACCCAGCCGCGGTCCTCCAGTTGTTTGATGATGAGGCTGTTGACCGTCACCCCACGGATGTCTTCGATGTCCCCGCGGGTCACGGGCTGCCGGTACGCAATGATGGCCAGCGTCTCCAGCGTCGCTCGCGTGTAGCGGGGCGGCTTTTCAGGATGCAGCCGGTCCAGAAATTCACGCATCTCGGGCCGGCTCTGGAAACGCCAACCTGTGGCCACTTGTACCAACTCCACCCCTCGCAAGGCCCAGTCCTGCTGCAGTTCCAGCAGCAGCATCTTTACTGTATCGGAACCCAGCGCGTCATCGAACAATGTCCGCAAGTCACGGATCGATACAGGCTGCGGGGCACAGATCAACGCGGTTTCAAGAACCCGTTTGGCGTCCACCGAATTCATGGTCCAACAGTCCCTGGAAAGGCAGCCTCGCATCAAACGGGAGGCTGCGCCTTGGGTTGGAGATATTGCGGCGCAGAAAGCAGAGCGTGGCAATGCGCCTTCACGGGGCCGGTAGCTCGTGCTGACCGGCGGTTCACGGCAGAACAGCCGTCAGGGGCGATTGTAGCGCAGCCCCCAAAAATCCAGCGCCTGCGTCATGTCTTCCGGCAGCGGCGCGTGGAACTCCAGGGGAGCGCCAGTGACCGGGTGTACAAACGCCAGCCGGAATGCATGCAGCGCCTGTCGATGCATGGGCCCGGCCATCGCGCCGCCGTACAGTACATCTGCCACCAAGGGATGACGTATGGATGCCATATGCACGCGGATCTGGTGCGTTCGCCCCGTGTGCAGCGTGCAACGCACGAGGCACACCTCCTCGTTGGCATCTATCAGGTCGAAATCGGTGCGGGCTTCCTTGCCTGGATGCTGTGCTAAATCGACCACCGCCATCCGCAGGCGATTGCGCGGGTCACGACCGATCGGGGCATGCACCGATCGATGTGCGGCCCCCGTCCAGCCACCCCACCCCAGCGCCACATACTGGCGGCTGACCTCGCGCGCAGCGATCATGCGGACGAGTGCATCCATGGCCGACCGGCTGCGCGCAACGACCATGAGGCCACTGGTGTCCTTGTCCAGTCGATGGACGATGCCCGCACGCGGCACCTGCATCGCCTGCGCATCCCGGCCAAGCAAGGCGTTCAGCAACGTGCCGCTCCAATTGCCGGGCGCGGGATGCACCACCAGCCCCGCAGGCTTGTGAATCACGAGGATGTGCTCATCCTCATACACCACATCCAATGGCCATTGCTCGGGCCGAAAAGCCTGGCTCTGCTGCGTAGGGCGCATCTCGACCGCTATGCGGTCCCCGGCCTTGACCCTCGACGCGGGCTTCTGTACCTCCCGCCCATTCAGGCGTACGCAGCCCTGGAGCAGCAACTGCTGCAGATAACTGCGGGAAAACTCTGGGACCAGTTCCGCGAGTGCCTTGTCCAGCCGCTGAGCATGCTGCTCGGCGCCCACGACGACCTCCCGCAGTTCCGCCTCAAACTCGTCCGCCTGACTCCCACCTGTCTCTGCTGGATCAGCATCCTCCAGCCAGGACGCCTCTCCCATGGAAGCCGGCGCGCTCAACGGGAGGGGAGGTACCGGGCGGGGTCCACGGGCTTGCCCTGGCGCCGGATTTCGAAATGCAGTTTCACACGATCCGCGTCGGTGCTTCCCATCTCGGCAATCTTCTGGCCGCGGCGCACGTTCTGGTCTTCCTTCACCAGCAGCGTCTGGTTGTGCGCATAGGCCGTGAGATAAGTGTTGTTGTGTTTCAAGATCACCAGGTTGCCATAGCCGCGAAGCCCAGCACCGGCGTACACCACACGCCCATCGGCAGCGGCGAGCACCGGATCGCCTGCCTTGCCGCCGATGTCGTAGCCCTTGTTACGCACCTCGTCGAATCCCGCCAACAGGCTGCCCGACGAGGGCCAGATGAAGTTGACGTCATCCGTTGCAGCGGTAGCGGCCGGCGCGGTAGCCACCGCCGGCGCGCTGGGTGCCGCTGCCGGCGCCACCGCGGCCGGTGTAGACGCCGCCGATGCCGACGGCTTGGGTGCACTCGCAGCCGATGCTGCAGCCAAGGGCGAAGACGTGACGGGGCGGGTGACCACACCGGTGTCAGATGCCACCGCAGTCGCCGCAGCCGCAGCCGGGGGCACCACACGCAGCACCTGGCCCACCTCGATCAGGTTGGCGTTTTCCAGATTGTTCCAGCGCGCGATGTCTTTCCAACTTTGCCCGTTTTCCAGGCCAATGCGAATCAGCGTGTCGCCTGGCTTCACGGTGTAGTAGCCAGGCTTGCCCGCGTTTTCAGCACCAGGCAAGGGCTTGACCTCAGGCACGGCCCCGGCGGGCCCCGTCGTGCCGCTGCTCGCGGCAAAGGTGCCGCGATCTTCCACGGGAGCCCTGTTGATCGGGGTGCTGCACCCCGCCAGCAAACCGCCAGCCAGCACGGCAACTCCCCAAACCACAAGACTACGCGATACCAACATAAGCAAATCCTTCAGGCGATCCCCGATTTTAGGGGGACGAAATGCACGGCTTCCAGAATGCCCTGCTTCAAGCCTTGCGCAGTTTTATCAACGACCAGCAGCATCTGCTGGCCGTCGGCGCCCGCCAGTGGGGCGACCAGCCGGCCACCCACGGCAAGTTGCTCGCACCACGCGGCGGGAAGGCTATCGCCCCCCGCCGCGGCAATGATGCCCGCATAGGGCGCGCCGCTGGGGTAACCCAACATTCCGTCGCCCAGGATCAGGTGCACATTGGCCAGGCGCAGCGGGCGCAAGTGGTCTCGCGCCTTTTCATGCAACGCGCGCAAGCGTTCAACGGTATACACCTCGCGCGAGACGCGCGACAGCACCGCTGCCTGATAGCCGCAGCCAGTGCCGATCTCCAGCACCCGGCCCATTCCATTTCCGCGCGCGCACTCGGCCCCTAGCAACAATTCGATCATGCGTGCTACCACGCTGGGTTTGGAAATGGTCTGACCCAGTCCGATGGGCAGACTGGTGTCCTCATAGGCTTGGTTGGCCAAGGCGGTGTCGACAAAACGATGCCGCTCAATCATTCCCATGGCCTGAAGAACCGCCCCCGCCGAGATACCCGAGGCTGCGAGTCGCTGCACCATGCGTGCGCGCACGGCAGCGGAGTCCAGCCCTACGCCGTGCGGCGTGGGCGGCTGCACCTCGCGGCGCGCGCCTACCGGTGGCGCCGCGGTGGGTGCACCGGGTTGGCGCCAGTCGATCCGCGCAGGAAAACCTGGACGCCGCTGCATCAAGCCACCTCGCCGGACGCCTGCGCTGGTACGAGACGGGCCACCGTCTGCGCCCAATACCCCAGTCCGTCGTAATCGGTCAGGTCCACCTTCAATGGCGTGACGGATACATGGCCGTGCGCCGTGGCATGAAAATCGGTGCCCTCCGCCGCGTCCTTGGCGGCGCCAGCGCCACCGATCCAGTACATCAGTTCCCCACGCGGGCTCTGCTGCTCAATGACACGCTCTGCCGCATGGCGCCGGCCCAGGCGGCACATGCGCAAGGGCCGCAATGCGTCATACGGCATATTGGGAATGTTGACATTCAACAGCCAGGGGGCTTCGCCGACCAGGTTTTGGCGATCCATCTGCTGAACGATCTCGCGCGCCTTGCGCGCAGCCGACTCGATCTCGCCCCACCCCTTGTCCACCTGCGAAAAGGCGATGGACGGGATCCCAAAAAGATAGCCTTCCATCGCAGCACCCACCGTGCCGGAATAAATTGTGTCGTCGCCCATGTTGGCACCGTTGTTGATGCCGGAGACCACCAGATCGGGCCGGTAACCCAGCAGGCCCGTCAGCGCAATGTGCACACAATCGGCGGGCGTGCCATTGACATAGCGAAAGCCGTTGTGCGCGGTTTGCACATACAACGGCGAATGCAGCGTCAGGGCGTTCGACTTCGCGCTATTGTTGTGTTCGGGAGCCACCACTTCCACATCAGCAATGGTCTTAAGGGCGTCATGCAGCGCCACGATGCCAGGCGCCTGGTAGCCGTCGTCGTTGGAGATGAGGATTTTCATGGTCTGGAAGGCAGAACGGCTGGCATTGTAGGAGCGCGCACACACGCTGTCGCTGGTCACGCAAGGGACAACCCAGCCTCCGAGGCGGCCCCTATGATGCCCGCCCAACAGATTCGTAGCGACCAAGGAGACATTCATGCACGCCTGGCTCTGCACCAACCCCACCGGCGTCGAGGCCCTGGCCTGGACAGAACTGCCCGACCCGGCTCCCAAGGCGGGCGAGGTCCTCGTCGAGATCCGCGCGGCAAGCCTGAATTTTCCCGACCTGCTGATAGTGCAGAACAAGTACCAGATCAAACCACCCCTGCCTTTCGTGCCCGGCTCGGAGTTCGCGGGCGTCGTGCAGGCCGTGGGCGACGGCGTCACCCATCTGCAGGTGGGTCAAAACGTGGCCTGCCTCAGCGGCACGGGTGGCTTCGCCACGCACACCATCGCCCCGGCCGCACGCTGTATACCCCTGCCGGACGGCTTTGGCCATGTGGATGCGGCGGCATTCATCATGACCTATGCAACCTCCTACCACGCCCTGCTGGACCGGGGCCAGCTCCAGGCAGGCGAAACCGTGCTGGTGCTGGGCGCGGCCGGCGGCGTGGGCACTGCCGCGATTCAGATCGCCAAGGCCAAGGGAGCGCGCGTGATCGCAGCCGCCTCCACGGACGAAAAATGCGACGTGTGCCTGAAGCTGGGCGCCGATGCCGTGATCAATTACAGCGTGGAGGACCTGCGCGACGCCGCCAAGTCACTGACCGACGGGCGGGGACCGGACGTCATCTACGACCCGGTGGGCGGCGCACTGGCAGAGCCCGCATTTCGCTCCATCGCCTGGCGAGGCCGCTATCTGGTGGTCGGCTTCGCATCGGGCCCCATCCCTTCATTGCCGTTGAATCTGCCACTGCTCAAGGGTGCTTCTGTCGTCGGCGTGTTCTGGGGCGAATTCGCCAAGCGCGAGCCCCAGGCCAATGCTTCGATGATGGGCACCCTGCTCCAGTGGTATGCGCAGGGCAAGATCAGGCCCGCCATCGACCGAACCATGCCCATGTCACAGCTACCCGCCGCGTTTGCCCACATGGGCGCACGTGCGGTGATCGGCAAACTGGTTCTGGTCAACTGACACGATTTACACATGGCTTGACCCGGCCTGCTATCCAAGCGGGCTGCACTCTGTCACACTTTTGGCTGTTTGCATCTTCCTGCGTCCCTGCAGATGGCCTCCGCCAAATCCCCTTCTGAAATTGCCCGCGAGACGCTCAAGCTACTCGCCACGCGCCGGCTTCCTCCCACGCCCGACCACTACCAGGCCCTCTATGACGAAGTGGCCGGCACCACCAGCGCGCCGGCGTTTCCCAGCGCCCAGCTGCGGCAGATCTCGCGGGTGATCCCCGGCCAGACCCCGGCGCAGAAGCGGTTGCTGGGCCTGTTGGAAACCGCCATCACCCAGCAGGACTGGGGCGTTTTGCAAAACGTGTTGGTGGGATACGCCAACCTGGGACTCTCGCCCGTGGCTGCGCCCGAGCCCGCGAGCACCCGGATTGACCACCTGCCGCTGACACTGGCGCAGAATCTGGCGCGGCTGGTGGACAACACCCTGCCGGCGCTGGGCGAGGACGATGCCCGCGTGCATGAGCTGGCTGCGCAATTGAGCACCTTCCTGCGCGAGCCCGACCCACCCGTCTCCACCGCCGAGCTGATGCTCGGCAACTTCAGCTACCGCCTGTCTTTCGCGGCGGAAGACCAGGCCGCCATCCGGCTGAGCTTGCTCAGCCTGCTGCGCCTGGTGTTCGAGAACATTGCCGCCCTGAGCATGGACGACGAGTGGCTGCACGGCCAGGCCGAGGCGCTGCTTGCGGCCTCCACCCCGCCGCTCACGCTGCGCCGGCTGGACGACGTGCAGCGACGCCTCAAGGACGTCATCTTCAAGCAGACTGAGGCCAAGGAACGCACCGTTCACGCCCAGATGCAGATGCGCGAACTGCTGGCCACATTCATCGAGCGCCTGGCGCAGATGGATGAATCCAGCAGCGCCTACAACACCAAGATGGAGGATTGCGCCGAGCGCATCAGCCAGGCCACGCAACTGCAGGACATCATGCCGCTGCTGGAAGAAGTCATGGCCGCCACGCGCGCCATGGCGCTGAGCAGCCGGGTGACGCGCGGCGAACTGCAGGAACTACGCGAGCGCACCGAGGCCAAGCACGCCGAAATCGACCACCTGCGCCAGGAGCTGGACCGCGCGAGCGCCCAGGCGCGCCACGACCCGTTGACGGGCTCGCTCAACCGCAAGGGCTTTGCCGAGGCCATGGAGCGCGAGATCGCGCGTGCGCGCCGCCAGGACGCGCCGCTGTGCGTGGCGCTGCTGGACGTGGACAACTTCAAGTCCATCAATGACCGCCTGGGCCACACCGCCGGCGACGCGGCACTGGTGCATCTGGCGCAGGTCACCCGCGAGGTGATGCGACCGCAGGACCAGTTGGCGCGCTATGGCGGCGAGGAATTCGTCATCATCCTGCCCGACACCGAACTGGCGGAAGGCGTGAAGGCCATGGAGCGCCTGCAACGCGAGCTGACCACGCGCTACTTCCTCAAAGACCAGGAGCGGGTGCTCATCACCTTCAGCGCCGGTGTGGCCCAAGTGGAGGGCGAACAAGGCAGCGCCGACGCAATCCGCCGCGCCGACCAGGGCATGTACCTGGCCAAGCGCACCGGCAAAAACCGCGTGGTTGCTGCCTGACGCCTGGCCCCCTTGTGCGATGTCCCGTGCACCCGCCTTCGCTTGACATCTCGCGCCGCACACTGCTGCGTCAGGCCGCCTGGGCCGGCATGGCCACGCAACTGCCCCGCTGGGCCTGGGCCCAGGCCGCCGTGCGGCACGACCCCTTTGGCCTGGGTGTGGCCAGTGGCGACCCAGTACACGACGGCGTGGTCCTCTGGACCCGCGTGCTTCCGCCCGCGGACCTGGCCGGCGCCCACGCACCCTGGGCCGGCACCCTGACCGTACGCTGGGAACTGGCCGACGACGCGCAGTTTCGCCACATCGTGCAGCAAGGCACGGCGATGGCGCTGCCTGAACTGGGCCACAGCGTGCATGTGGAGGTGGCCGGCCTGCGCCCCGACCGCTGGTACCACTACCGCTTCATGCTGGGTGACGCCACCAGCCCCGTCGGCCGCACCCGCACCGCACCCGCACCGGATGCGCTGCCCGGGCGCCTGCGGCTGGTGTTCGCGTCCTGCCAGCGGTGGGAGCATGGCCATTACGCGGCCTGGCGGCATGCCTGCGCGGACCAGCCCGACCTGGTGCTGTTCCTGGGCGACTACATCTACGAATATCCCAGCCCGCAGGACGCCACGGGCCTGGCCCGCGTGCACGCGCTGCGCCTGCCTCGCAACCTGCAGGACTACCGTGACCGCTACGCCCTGCACAAGAGCGACCCCGCGCTGCAGGCTGCGCACGCCTGCGCCCCGTGGGCGGTGACCTGGGACGACCACGAGGTACAGAACGATTACGCCGCTGGCCAGGGCCGGGGCGAGCGCGCCGAATGGCTGCCGCTGCGCAGCGCCGCGTGGCAAGCCTTCTATGAACACATGCCGCTGCGCGCATCCACGCTGGCCGGCTCCGGCTTCCATCAATTGCAGATCCACCGCCGCCTGCACTGGGGGCGCCTGGCGCGGCTGCACATGCTGGACACACGCCAGTACCGCGACCTGCAGGCCTGCCGCACGCCGGGCAAGGGCGCGACCGGCGCGGTGCGGCCCGACGCCTGCCCCGAAATCCTGGACAGCCACCGCAGCTTCCTCGGCTGGGAACAGGAGCAGTGGCTACACGCGGGCCTGGCAGCCGATGCGCGCAACCAAGCTACGCGCTGGAGCGTACTGGCGCAGCAGACCCTGTTCTCGCCACGCCGCTATCCCTCGGGCCTACAGTCCACCGACAGCTGGGACGGCTACCCCGCCGCACGCGACCGCCTGCTGCAGGCGCTGGCACAGCACCCGCCTCGCAACACGGTGCTGCTGGGCGGAGACATCCACCAGAACTATGTTTGCAACGTGATGGCGCCACACGGGCCGCATGCCCACGGTGCGCCGCGCATCCTGGCCAGCGAGTTCTGCGGCACCTCGATCTCCTCGCGCGCCGGCACCACGCAGGAGAAGGTGGATGCCATCGCCCGCCACAACCCCCATGTACTGCTGGCCCGCTGTGAGGAGCGCGGCTACGGCCTGTGCGACATCACGCCCACGCGCTGGACCACCACGCTGCGCGCCCTGCGCGACCCGCTGGATGCCGGCAGCGCCGCGTACACTCTGGCCCGATTCGTGGTGGAAGACGGCCGCCCCGGCCCGCAGCCGGCCTAGGGCCCGCACCAATCCTGGCGCGTCGCGCGCCTTGCCACTTTCGTTCGCACCCAAGGAACACGCACGCAGATGACCGGGAAACCCGCGCCCACCCCGCGCCCCGACGAGGCCGACTTCTCGAACCACACGCCGATGATGGCGCAGTACCTGGCCCTGAAGGCGCAGCACCCCGACACGCTGCTGCTGTACCGCATGGGCGACTTCTACGAGCTTTTCTACGCCGATGCCGAGAAGGCCGCTCGCCTGCTGGACATCACACTCACCCAACGCGGCCAGTCGGCCGGCCAGCCGGTGACCATGGCGGGCGTGCCCTTCCATGCGCTGGAGAACTACCTGGGCCGCCTCATCAAGATGGGCGAGTCGGTCGCCATTGCCGAGCAGGTGGGCGAAGTGGGCGCCGCCAAGGGCCCCGTGGAGCGCAAGGTGGTGCGTGTGGTCACCCCCGGCACGCTCACCGATAGCGAACTGTTGTCCGACAAGAGCGAGTCCATGCTGCTGGCCGTGCACCAGGGCGCGCGTGCGCGCTGCGGCCTGGCGTGGCTCTCCGTCACCCAGGGTGTGGTGCAGCTGGCCGAATGTGCACAGGCCGACGTGGGCACCTGGCTCGCACGCATTGCCCCCAGCGAGGTGATCTACAGCGCGGGCATCACCCAGCGCTTTGAAGAACAACTGACCCAGTTGCGCCAGGGCGGCGTGTTCACCTGCCCCATGAGCCTGCGGCCCGACTGGCAGTTCGATGGTGCCCTGGGCGAGCGCAAGCTGCTGGAACACCTCGGCGCGGCCAGCCTGCAGGCCTGGAATGCCGAGGCCCTGCCCCACGCCCATGCCGCCGCCGCCGCGCTGCTGCAGTACGCCGAGCACACGCAAGGCCGCGCACTCACCCATGTGCACGGCGTGCGCGTACAGCAAAGCGACGAGCTGATCCACCTGCCCCTGGCCACGCGGCGCAACCTGGAGCTGGTGAAGACCCTGCGCGGCGAGGACGCGCCCACGCTGTTCTCGCTGCTGGACACCTGCATGACCGGCATGGGCAGCCGCCTGCTCAAGACCTGGCTGCTGGAGCCGCGCCGCGACCGCAGCGACGCGCGCCAGCGCCTGGCGGCCACGGCCGCGCTGCGCGGCGCCGGCAGCGGCCAGGGCCCGTGGCAGCTCCTGCGCAGCGAACTGCGCGGCGTGAGCGACGTGGAGCGCATCACCGCGCGCATCGCGCTGCGCCAGGTGCGCCCGCGCGAGCTGGTGGCGCTGTGCAAGACGCTACAAAAAGCAGAGCTGCTCGCGCTCAACAGTCAAGCGCCAGAGCCGTTTTTGGCCCAAATCTTCAGCCACCTGCAGCCCCCCGTCGACTGCGCGGCGCTGCTGCGTGCCGCCATCCTGGAGGAACCCGCCGCCCTGGTGCGCGACGGCGGCGTGATCGCGCCGGGCTTCGATGCCGAGCTGGACGAGCTGCGCGGCATCCAGAACAACTGCGACGACTTCCTGCTCGATCTGGAGACGCGCGAGAAGGCACGCACCGGCATCCCCAACCTGCGTGTGCAGTTCAACAAGGTGCATGGCTTCTACATCGAGGTCACCAGCAGCCACGCTGACAAGGTGCCCGAGGACTACCGCCGCCGCCAGACACTGAAGAACGCCGAGCGCTTCATCACGCCCGAGCTGAAGACCTTCGAGGACAAGGCACTGTCGGCCCAGGAACGCGGCCTCGCACGCGAGAAGTGGCTGTACGAGCAGGTGCTGGACCAGCTGCAGCCGCATGTGCCCCAGCTCACGCGGCTGGCGCAGGCGCTGGCCACGCTGGACGTGCTGTGCACGCTGGCCGAGCGCTCGCTCACGCTCAACTGGTGCGCACCGCAATTCGTCAACGAGCCCTGCATCGACATCGAGGCGGGCCGCCACCCCGTGGTGGAGGCCCGGCTGGCCGAAACATCAAGCGGCGCCTTCATCCCCAACCACACGCGCCTGCACGCCAACGCGCGCATGCAGATCATCACCGGCCCCAACATGGGCGGTAAGTCCACCTACATGCGGCAGGTCGCCCTGATCGTGCTGCTGGCGAGCATGGGCAGCCACGTGCCGGCCGCGGCCTGCCGGCTGGGTCCCATCGACGCGATCCACACCCGCATCGGCGCGGCCGACGATCTGGCCAATGCCCAGTCCACCTTCATGTTGGAGATGACCGAGGCGGCGCAGATCCTGCACGCCGCCACGCCGCACAGCCTGGTGCTGATGGACGAGATCGGCCGCGGCACCAGCACCTTCGACGGGTTGGCGCTGGCCAGCGGCATCGCCACCCATCTGCATGACAAGACCCGCGCGTTCACGCTGTTCGCCACGCATTACTTCGAGCTGACCGAACTGGCGGCGCGCCACCCGCACGCGGTGAACGTGCACGTGGGCGCCACCGAGTCCGGCCACGATATCGTCTTCCTGCACGAGATCCAGCCTGGCCCCGCCAGCCGCAGCTACGGCATCCAGGTGGCGAAGCTGGCGGGGGTGCCCGCCGCCGTGCTGCACCACGCGCGCCACACGCTCGCCGCACTGGAAGAACGCGCGGGCGAGGATGAGCTGCAGGTGGACCTGTTCGCTCCGCCGCCCGCGCCCGAGGTGGCGACCGTGAGCCCCGTGGAGTCCGCCCTGGCGCAGATCCACCCGGACCAGCTGTCGCCCCGCGAGGCGCTGGACGCGCTCTACCAGCTCAAGCGGCTGAGCACGCCCGGTTTTGAATAAAATAAGGCTCTATCGCTTACCAGTAAAGCGCTAGCAGCTATGTTTATGGTAGCAAACAAAACCTCATGAGCATGCCCGCCCTGCGCCCGCCGCAGCGCCGCAGCCGCGACACGGCCGCCCGGCAAAGCGCCCTACACTCGCCCTCTTCGCCTTCACTGCCCATCCCATGACGTACTGCGTCGCCATCAAGCTCAACGCCGGCCTGGTGTTCCTGTCCGACTCGCGCACCAACGCCGGGCTGGACCAGATCAGTTCCTTTCGCAAGATGATGGTCTACGAGCAGGCTGGTGACCGCTTCATGGTGCTGCTGTCGGCCGGCAACCTGAGCATCTCGCAGTCGGTGCGCGAAATCCTGCAGGTCGAGCAGATCCAGGAGCCCGGCGACAGCACGCCCATCACGCTGTGGAACGCCACCAGCATGTTCGACGTGGCGCGCGTGCTGGGCGCGGCGGTGCGTCGCGTGTACGAGCGCGACGGCGCCGCACTGCAGCGCGCGGGGGTGGACTTCAACGTCTCCCTGCTGCTGGGCGGCCAAATCAAGGGCGAGGGCATGCGCCTGTTCCAGGTGTATTCGGCAGGCAACTTCATCGAGGCCACGGCCGAGACGCCGTACTTCCAGGTGGGCGAGTCCAAGTACGGCAAGCCCGTGCTGGACCGCGTGATCACGCCCCACACGCCGCTGAGCGAGGCGGCCAAGTGCGCGCTGGTGTCCATGGACAGCACGCTCAAGTCCAACCTCTCGGTCGGCCTGCCGCTGGACCTCGTGGTGTACGAGGAGGGGCGCCTCGCCACCGACAAGATCGTGTGCATCGACGAGCACAACCCCTACTTCCGCATGCTGCACGACAGCTGGGGCGAGAAGCTGCGCCAGGTGTTCGACAGCATCGAGGACCCGGCATGGAACGGCGGCGTGACCGAAGTGCCCATCCGCGTGGAGCCCCTGCGCAGCCGGCCCATCAAGAAGATCACCACACCGCGCGACAAGCTCGTGTGAACCGTTCCATGGCCTGCATCGTTTTCTCCCACGCCAACAGTTTCCCCGCCGGCACCTACCGCGTGCTGTTCGATGAACTGCGCGAGCGCGGCTTTCGCGTCAGCGCCATCGAACGCTATGGCCATGACGAGAAATACCCCGTCAGCAACAACTGGCCCCACCTGGTGCAGCACCTGGCGGACTTTGCCGCCGAGCAGCAGCAACGCAGCGGCGAACAGGCCTTCCTGGTGGGCCATTCGCTCGGGGGCTTCCTGAGCGTGATGGCTGCAGCGCGCCACCCCGAGCTGGCACGGGGCGTGGTGCTGATCGACTCGCCCCTCATCGGCGGCTGGCGCGCCAGTGCCCTGGGGGTGGCCAAGCAGACGCAAGTGGTGGGCGCCGTCTCGCCCGGACGCGTGAGCCGCGCGCGGCGCAACAGCTGGGCCAGCACTGAAGAGGCGCTGGAGCACTTTCGCCGCAAGAAGGCCTTCGCCCACTGGGACCCGCGCGTGCTGCGGGACTACGTGACACACGGCCTGCAGGACCAGGACGGCAAGCGCGTGCTGGCCTTTGACCGCGCGGTGGAAACCCAGATCTACAACACCCTGCCCCACAACCTGGCCCGGCTGCTGCACGCGCATCCGCTGCGCTGCCCGGCCGCCTTCATCGGCGGGCGCGATTCCGCCGAGATGCGCCAGGTGGGCATGGCGATGACCCAGCGCATCACCCAGGGCCGCGTGACGATGCTGGACGGCAGTCACCTCTTTCCCATGGAGCAGCCCCGCGCCACGGCCGCGGCGATCGAAGCCGCGCTGCTGAACCTGGCCCACATCGCGGATTCCTGACACGCGCAGTCCGCAACAGCCCGCGGCAGCCCGCGGCGACTTGCCCTCTATCCGCTCACACCGCAGTCGTTACGCGGTGATACATTTGAACCTCCTGCGGAGGGTGCGATGCGGCTTTTGCTGTTGCTCTGGTGCGGAATCTTGCCTGGCGGCGTGCGGCTGCGCGCGGTGCTGGGCGGAATGCTGTGCCTGCTCGGCGCGCTGCACCCCGGCCCGGCACAGGCCTGCAGAGCCACGGTGCTGGAGCCGGGCAGAGGCCCGGTGGATCTGTGGGCCCACCTGTGCATGCGCTCTGACCCCACGCTGGCACGCACGGTGCAGGAGATGCTGGCCACGCCCACGGCGTTCGCGGCACCTGCGACGCGCGGCGGTTCACTGGGCGTGCGCCCGGATGCCGTGTGGCTGAAGGCGACACTGGTCCCCCAGGCGCGCGCAGGGCCCTGGGTTATCAATGTGGACTTCCCGCTGCTGAACGAACTCGACGTCTATCTGGTGGCGGACGGCGAGGTGCTGCAGCATCACGCCCTGGGCAACCTGCAGCAGCCCAGCCCCCACGCGCTGGATTGGCGCACCCCCGCGGTGGTTCTGGCGCTGGAGCACGAACGCACTTACGAGCTGCTGGTGCGCGTGCGCACGCTGGGCGGAATGATTGTCCCGCTGCGCATCGGCACCTGGCGAGACATGGCTGCGCCCATGCTGCGCGAGCAGATGCTGCAGGGCCTGTTCGTGGGCCTGGCGCTGTGCCTGTTCATCTACGGTCTGCTGCAGGCCGTTGCGCTACGAGAAAAGGTGTTCGCCTACTACGCGCTGCTGGTGCTGGGCAGCGCGGGGTTTTCCATCCACTTCTTTGGCATCGGCAGCCTGTTCATCTGGGGGCACCACCCCTGGATGCAGCAGCACGCCGGCCCGCTGTTCGTCTGCATTGCGGTGATCGGCGCCTTCCTGTTCATGGGGCACTCGCTGGCGCGCGACAACCGGCCCGGTCGATTTCTGCGCACCATGCAGGGAGGAGCCGCGCTGTCCGTCCTGCTCTGCGCCGCGTTCCTGTCAAACGTTTTGAACACGCCCGCGACCCTCGCCACGCTGGCACTTCTGGGGCCGCTGCCGGCGTTGGTCAGCCTGCCCGTGGCCGCGCGGCGCATGCACGAGAACGACCCCGTGGGGCACACGCTGCTGCTCGCATGGCCGGCCTATATCGGCACTGCCGTCGCGCTCGCTCTGCTGGTGCATGGGGTGCTCCCCGCCCGGTTCTGGCCCATGCACCTCTTCCAGATCGCAGCCGTGGTCAACATGCTGCTGTTCATGCGCATGCTGGGCCTGCGCCACGCACGCCTGCGTGACGCAGTGCAAGACGCCAGCCGGGAGCGCGACGCGCTCATGTCGCTGGCCCGCACCGACCCCCTCACCGGCCTGCCCAACCGGCGCGGCCTGGACGCAGCCCTGGGCGCCGCGCTGCCCCACGCACAAGCCGACCGGCTGCTGGCCGTATTTATGCTGGACCTGGACGGCTTCAAACCCGTCAACGATCAGCATGGGCACGCCGTGGGCGACCGGCTGCTGGTGGCCGTGGCGCAGCGGCTGCGCGCCCAGTTGCGCCACGCCGACCTGATCGCACGGGTGGGCGGGGACGAATTCGTCGTCATGGCGCAGCAGCTGCCCAGCGTGATGCAGGCGCACGATCTCGGGATCGCACTGCTGGAATCCTTCCTGAAGCCGTTTTACGTGCAGGGCGTCGAGATCCGCGTGGGGTTGACGATCGGCTACGCACTCGCGCCCGACGACGCCTGCGACGCCTGCACCCTCATCCGCCTGGCGGACGCCGCCATGTACAGCGGCAAGCAGCAGGGCAAGTTCTGCGTGCGCCGCAACAAGGGCGACCTGGCGCTGGCGTCGTCCTGACGCGGCTATTCGGCCCAGGTCACCAGGCCGCTCCATGCCGTGACCAGCACCACCAGGCCAAACGCGATGCGATACCAGGCGAACGGCACGAAGCTGTGCGAGCTGATGTAGCGCAGCAGCCAGCGCACGCACAGCCAGGCGCTGATGAACGAAAACACCAGTCCCACGGCAAACAGCGGAATGTCGGCCGCCGACAGCAGCGCGCGCTCCTTGTAGAGGCTGTAGACGCCTGCGCCGATCAGCGTGGGGATGGCGAGAAAGAACGAATAGTCGGTGGCCGCCTTGCGCGACAGCCCCAGCAGCATGCCGCCGATGATGGTGGCACCGCTGCGGCTGGTGCCGGGCACCATGGCCAGGCACTGCACCAGGCCAACCTTCAGCGCGTCCAGCGGCGTCATGTCGTCCACGGCATGGATGCGCACGGCGGCCTGCTGGCGCCGCTCGGCCCAGAGGATGACGAAGCCGCCCAGGATGAAGGTGCTAGCCACCACCACCGGCGTGAACAGATGCGCCTTGATGGCCTTGCCCAGCAACAGACCCAGCAGCACGGCCGGAAGAAAGCCGATCAGCACGTTTAAGGCGAAACGACGCGCCTGCCGCTCGGTGGGCAGCGCCACCAGCGTCGCGCGGATGCGCTGCCAATAGACCAGAATGACCGCGAAAATGGCGCCGGTCTGGATGGCGATGTCGAAGACCTTGGCCTTGGCATCGTCAAACCCGAGCAGCGACCCGGCCAGGATCAGGTGGCCGGTGGAAGAGATGGGGAGGAATTCGGTCAGCCCTTCGACCACGCCCATGATGGCGGCCTTGAGCAGCAAGAGAGTGTCCACGCAAGCGTCCTGACAGCGAAAAAGCAAAGCGCGGATTATCAGCCCCGTGCGGCGTGACACGGGTGTCACGCCCTGTGTCCTGCCGGGCCATACGCCAGAACGGCTCCGCTCGCGCCCGCCAGGCAACCGCCCGCGCCACGCGGCTGCCGTTCGTCGCAATGCACTGTTTGGTGGGCCCCCTCTCCTTGCACAGTACGGCAACGGGGTGCAGTACCCCGTCTGGAGACGCGCCATGCATCACTCTCTTCATTCCCCGAACCACCCGGATACCCTCGACCGCCTGGCCCGGCGGCGCGCGGGTGCCAAGCTGGGCTGGCTGTTGCACGCGGGCGTCTACCTCACCGTTCAGCTGGCGCTGGCGGGCCTGGCGCTGATGCAGGGGCGGACTTGGACGCCCTACCCCGCTCTCGGTTGGGGTCTGGGCCTGCTGCTGCATGGGGCGGTCGTGTGGCTGGCCCTGCCCGGAGCCCACTGGCGCGAAGCGCTTGTCGCACGCGAGCGGGCGGCGCTGGCACGCGAGCGCAGCGGCCACAACGACTCGGCACCGCAATGACGGGCCGGCCCTGCAGCACAATGGCTCGTACCCCGCCTGTTCCATGAGCGTCAACCACCCCATCGCCTTCCTCTGCCGGCTGCTGACCACGGCGGCGTTCTGCTGCCTGGTGGCGCTGGGCGTCACACTGGCGAGATCCACGCCCTGGGATGCGAACCTGGTGTATTCGCTCACCATCGGCCTGGTGAGCTGGTTCACGGTGGACCTGGGGCGCATGGCGCTCACACGCCACAGCGCCATTCCGTGGCCGCGGCGGCCATGGGGAGCGGTACTCATCTTTGCGGGCACGGCCATGGGCTTTGTCTCCGGCTCGGTGGTGGGACACCTGTACAACGGCGGCGCACTGGGCGACCTGGCCTGGCTGCGCGGGCACGAGGCCGTGTCCACCCTGGTCGTCACCATCGCTGCCAGCGCATCCATCTCGTTTTTCTTCCACAGCCGTGGCAAGGCGCGCTTTCTGCAGGCGCGCGTGGCCCAGGTACAGCGTGACGCGGCCGAGGCACGCCTGAAGCTGCTGGAAACGCAGCTGGAGCCGCACATGATGTTCAACACCCTGGCCAACCTGCGCGTGCTGGTGGCCACGGATCCGCCGCGCGCCGAGGAGATGCTGGACCACTTCATCGCCTACCTGCGCGCCACCCTGGGCGCATCGCGCGCCGCGCTGCACCCACTGGCCGACGAGTTCGCGCGGCTGCAGGACTACCTGGCCCTCATGGCCGTGCGCATGGGCCCGCGCCTGGACTACACCCTGGAACTGCCCGAGGCTTTGCGCAACGTGCCCGTCCCGCCCCTGCTGCTGCAGCCGCTGGTAGAGAACGCCATCCGCCACGGCCTGGAGCCACAGGTGCAGGGTGGGCACATCCACGTACAGGCCGCGCTGCTGCAGGGCGGCACCCCGGCGGCGCGCGTGCAGCTGGCCGTGCGTGACACCGGCGCGGGCCTGCACGACACACCACCCACGGGCACCGCGGGCACGACCACCGCGCGCTTTGGCCTGCAGCAGGTGCGCGAGCGCCTCGCCACTCTGTACGGCGACGCTGGCACTCTCGAATTGATAGCTGCTAGCGCACAGGGCACGGCCTGCATCATCACTTTTCCCTTGAAGCACCATGCACTCGACGTTCCCCCGAGCCCTGATTGCCGAGGATGAGCCGCTGCTGGCCGCGGCCCTGCGCCATGAGCTGCAGCAAGCCTGGCCCGCGCTGGAGGTCGCTGCGAGCGTGGGCGACGGTCTGAGCGCCGTGCGTGAGGCGCTGGCGCTGCGCCCCGACGTACTGCTGCTGGACATCCGCATGCCCGGCCAGAGCGGCCTGGAGGCGGCAGCAGAGCTGGCCGATGCCTGGCCCGATTCCGCAGCCTTTCCCGCGCTGGTCTTCGTCACCGCCTACGACCAATACGCCGTACAGGCCTTTGAAGCCCAGGCGGTGGGCTACCTCCTCAAACCCGTGCAGCCCGCGCGGCTGCGCCAGACGGTGCAGCGGCTGCAGCAACTGCTGGCACAGCGCGGCGCCCCTGGCGCGCTGCCGGCGCTGGAGCAAGCGCTGACCCAGTTGCGCGCTTTGGCGCAGGCCCCAGGGCTGGGCGGATCGGTGCGGCCCCCAGCGGGCGGCGGCGCGCCACTGCGCATGATCCAGGCCAGCAGCGGCACGCAGATCCACCTCGTGCCTGTGCAGGAGGTCGTGTACTTTGAGGCGGCCGACAAGTACGTGCGTGTGCTCACCGCCGAGCGTGAATACCTGATCCGCACGCCACTCAAGGAACTGGCCGGGCAGCTCGATCCGGCCGACTTCTGGCAGGTGCACCGGGGCACGCTGGTGCGTGCCGCCGCCATCGCCAGTGCCGTGCGCGACGAAGCGGGCCGGATGCATCTGCAGCTGCGGGGCCGGCCTGAGCGGCTGGCGGTGAGCCGGCTGTATGCGCCGCTGTTCAAGGCCATGTAAGCGCGGGCCGGTGCGCACGCGCCTGCACGCGCGCCGCGTCCGGTGTAGCCTCGGGCCCCATGCCCAACGCCCCCTCCGCCGCGCCGCTTCCACCCGCCCCCATCGCCATGGCGCCGCGCGCCGCCCTGCTGATGCTGGTGGCGCTGACCTCGGGCTTCGCGTTGAGCTCGGCCTTTCGCACCGTGGCCGCCATCATGGCCGCGCCGCTGCAGGCGGACTTCGGGCTGTCGCCGCAAGCGCTGGGGGTGTTCGCGGGCACCTTCCATTTCGCCTTTGGCGCCATGCAACTCTTCATGGGCATCGGCATCGACCTGTATGGCGTGCGCCGCACGATCCTGGCGGCGTTTCCGCTGTGTATCGCGGGGGCGCTGCTGTCGGCGCTGGCGCCGGGCTACGGCGCGCTGCTGCTGGGCCAGGCGCTGATCGGCGTGGGCTGCGCGCCGGCCTTCCTGGTGTGCACGGTGTTCATTGCACGGCATTTCGCGCCGCAGCGCTTCGCGGCGATGTCGGGCATGGCGATGGCGCTGGGTACGCTGGGCATGCTGTTCACCGGCACGCCGCTGGCCTGGCTGGTGCAGCAGTGGTCCTGGCGCGCGGGCTTCGTGGTGCTGGCGGCGCTGGCGCTGGCGGCTTGGCTGTGGATCTGGCGCAGCGTGCATGAGCCCGTCGCCGCGCCGGCGCAGCAGGAGGCCCCGCGCGAGTCCGTGCGCGAGGCGGTGCTGCGCTTCGCCGCGCTGTTCACCGTGCCGCACACCTGGGGCATCGTGGTGCTGGGCGCGGTGACCTATGCGGCGCTCATCTCCCTGCGCGGCCTGTGGCTGGGGCCCATGCTGATCGAGCGCCACGGTTTCTCGCTGGTGCAAAGCGGCAACGTGGCGCTGGCCCTGTCGGTGGTGGCGCTGTGCGGGCCGATGCTGTTCGGCCGCATCGACCCCGGCCCCGCCCGGCGCCGCCGCTGGATCGTGACCTGCACCCTGGCCATGGCGGTCCTGTTCGCGGCCATGGTGCTGCCGCACTCCGCCCTGCTGGACGTGGCCTGCATGCTGGCCGTGGGGCTGCTGTCGGGCTTCATCGTGCTGCAGTACGCAGACGTGCGCGCGGCCTACCCGGCGGCGCTCACCGGGCGGGCCATGGCGGTGTTCACCATGGCCATGTTCCTGGGTGTGGCGGCCATGCAGTGGCTCACGGGGCTGGTGGCGTCCCTTGCCAAGCGCGGGGGGACGGACCCTTACCTGGCAGTGATGGCCAGCATCGCCGTGCTGCTCGCGTTGGCGGCGCTGGCGTTTCGGCTGCTGCCGCATCCGCCGCAGGGTGAAAGATAGCAGTCAAATCTGCCGCTATCGCTTACGGTACAAGCGCAAACAGCTATTAATTAAATAGCATCAGGTGCGAACTGCCCCAGCGCACGTTCATAGCGAGCTGGCGCTGGAGCCGTCGCCCCGGTAGAGCCAGGGCACGTCCAGCAGCCGCTCTCCCAGCAGCCGCAACGCCGTGTCGCGCCCCCAGCGCACGAGGCCCGTGGCATGGAAGATGCGCCCGTTGCGCCGCGAGCGCTCCTGCACGCGCGCGTTGCGCTGCCAGCGGTTGAGCGCGTAACGGCGCAGGCGCAGCGGTACTTCCAGGTCGTGCATGGCCAGGGCGCGCTGCAGCTCGGCCGCGTCCTCGATGGCCATGCCGGCGCCTTGCGCCAGGTAGGGCCGCATGGGGTGCGCCGCGTCGCCCAGCAACGCCACCAAGCCCTGCGCCATCTCTTGCGGGCCGGCGACGGGCGGGCGGTCCAGCAGCGGCCACAGGCGCCAGCCGCTGCCCGCCTGCGGCACGGCGCGAATCAAGTCCTGCAGCGGCGTGCAGGTGTGGGCCAGCGCGGCCTCCAGATCGGCCGCGTTGGCGCCATGGTCCCAGGAATCGAGGTCGGCCGGCGGCTGCCCGTGGCGGATGGCCACCACGTTCAGCAATTCGCCACGGCGCAGCGGGTACTGCACCACGTGCAGGCGCGGCCCCAGCCAGGCGGTCACCTGCTGGCTGCGCAGCGCCTGGGGCAGCGCGTCCTGGCGCACCACGGCGCGGTAGGCCAGGTGGCCGGAGACTCGCGTGGGCGTCTCACCCAGCAAACGCATGCGCGTGCCGCTGCGCAGGCCGTCGGCGCCGATGAGCGCATCGCCTTCGATCAGCAGATCTTGCGCACCGCCCTCGCTGTCGCTTCCCGGGCCGTGGCGCGTTACGCGCACGGTGACCACGCCACCGTCTTGCGCATGGTGCACGATGGAATGGCCCAGGTTCAGGTGCACACCAGTGCGCTCGCGCAATGCATCGAGCAGCAGGCCGTGCAGGTCCGCACGGTGGATGGTGGCGTAGGCGGCGCCGTAGCGCTCGATGGCGGTGTTGCCCAGGCGCAGCGCCGCCAACTCAGCGCCGGTGAGCGCACTGCGCACCTGCAGACGCTCGGGGAAGGCGGCCACGGCCTGCAGCGCGCTCTGCAGGCCCCAGGCCTGCAGCCGGCGCACCACGTTCGGGCCGATCTGCACGCCGGCGCCCAACTCGGTGAACTCCGCGGCACGCTCGAAGAGGCGCACTTCCCACCCGGCACGCGAGCTACCCAGGGCGGCAGCCAATCCTCCGATGCCACCGCCTGCGATTAAGACTTGTTTCTGCATGGACCGATTGTCCGCCCACCGGCAGCCACCCTGCTATCAGCGGTGCACCAGGCATGGCGCAATCCCACGGCGCGCAGACCAGATCGCACCGCCTGGGGCCGCAGCATCGCGTCCTAAGAGATGGAATCACGCACTCAGCAACTGTCGCAGTACATACGGCAGGATGCCGCCCGCACGGTAATAGTCCACCTCGATGGGTGTATCGATGCGCAGGGTGACGGCCACTTCCTGGCAGGAACCATCCGCACGGCGGATGACCAGGCGCGCCTCGCTTTGCGGTGTGAGCGCGGGGTCTGGAATCACGTCGATCACCTCGTCGCCTTGCAGGCCCAGGCTCTGCCACGAGTCGTTGCCGCGCAGCTGCAGCGGCAGCACCCCCATGCCCACGAGGTTGGAGCGGTGGATGCGCTCGAAGCTGCGCGCCACCACCGCCTTGATGCCCAGCAACTGGGTGCCCTTGGCCGCCCAGTCCCGGCTGGAGCCGGTACCGTATTCCTCCCCCGCGAAGATCACCGTGGGCGTCTTGTTGGCGATGTAGTGCATCGCGGCGTCGAAGATGAACATCTTCTGGCCCTGCATCGGTCCCTCGCCCTGAAAGATGGTGACGCCCCCCTCCTCGCGCGAGCCGTCGGCCAGCGGCGGGATCATGAGGTTCTTGATGCGCACGTTGGCAAAGGTGCCGCGCATCATCACTTCGTGGTTGCCGCGGCGCGCGCCGTAGCTGTTGAAGTCGGGCTTGGCCACCCCGTGCTGCAGCAGCCACTGGCCGGCGGGAGAGGTTTCCTTGATGGAGCCTGCGGGAGAGATGTGGTCCGTGGTGATGGAGTCACCGAACAGCGCCATGATGCGGGCACCCATCACGGATTCCGAGGTTTTTTGGCCTGCAGCGCCCTGTTTACCATCGCTGGCAGCTACTGAATCGAGAGCAAAATCCGCAAAGAATGGCGGCTCCGCGATGTAGGTGCTGCTGGGCCACACATAGACGTCTCCGTCCACCCCGCGGATCTTGTTCCACAGGGCTCCGGGGTCGGTCTTGACCTTGGCGTAGTTCTCCTTGAAGGCCTTGCCGTTCATGGCGTACTTCATGAGCGCATGGATCTCGTCGCTGCTGGGCCAGATGTCGCCCAAGTACACGTCGCGCCCGCCCTTGCCCTTGCCGACCGGTTCGGTCATGAGGTCCTTGAGCACCGTGCCCGCGATCGCATAGGCCACCACCAGCGGCGGGCTGGCCAGGAAGTTGGCTTTGAGGTTGGGGTGGATGCGCGCCTCGAAATTGCGGTTGCCCGACAACACCGCGGCACACACCAGGTCATTGCTGGTGATGACCTCATTGAGCTCGGGCGCCAAATCGCCCGCATTGCCGATGCAGGTCGTGCAGCCATATCCCACCAGGGCAAAGCCCAGCTTTTCCAGATAGGGCAGCAGCCCGGTCTGCGTGAGGTATTCGGTCACGATGCGCGAGCCCGGCGCCAGCGAGGTCTTGATGTGCGGCGCGACCCGCAACCCTGCCTCCACCGCTTTCTTGGCCAGCAGGCCCGCAGCCAGCAGTACGCTGGGGTTGGAGGTGTTGGTACAGCTGGTGATCGCCGCGATCAGCACGTCGCCGTTGCCGATGGTCGGGTCCGCCCCCTTGGCGGGCAAATGGATCGCCGCGTCTTCGTGCTGCACCTCCAGGCGCGGCTTGTTCTGCTCCATCTCGACCAGGAAACGCGGCGCCCCTTCGGGTACGGGTTTTTCGCTGGGGGCCCCCTCGGTCACGGGCGCCATGCGCCGGTGGATATGGTGGCGCGTGTGCAGCAGCTCAGCGGGCTGGTTGAAACCCGACTCGGCCACCGGTTTGCTGAACAGCTCGGCAAACTGGCGGCACACGTTGCCCAGTTCGATGCGGTCCTGCGGGCGCTTGGGGCCGGCCAGGCTGGGGGTGACATCCCCCAGATCCAGGCGCACCACCTGCGAGTAGTCGATCTCCCCCGCGCGCGGCACACCGAACAAGCCCTGTGCGCGAAAGTACGCTTCGAACGCATCGATCTCCGCCTTGGTGCGCCCCGTGCCGCGGAAGTAGTCGATGGTCTTCTCGTCCACCGGGAAGAAACCCATGGTGGCCCCATATTCCGGTGCCATGTTGCCGATGGTGGCGCGGTCGGGCAGCGCCAGGGTCCGCGTGCCTTCTCCAAAGAACTCCACGAACTTGCCCACCACTTTCTCGCGGCGCAGGATCTCGGTCACGGTGAGCACGAGGTCGGTGGCGGTGACACCCTCGCGCAATTGGCCCGAGAGTTCGAAGCCCACCACGTCGGGCGTGAGAAAGTACACCGGCTGGCCCAGCATGGCGGCCTCGGCCTCGATGCCGCCCACGCCCCAGCCCACGACGCCAATGCCGTTGATCATGGTGGTGTGGCTGTCGGTGCCCACCAGCGTGTCGGGGTAGTACACGCCGTCGTTGCCCTTGTGCACGCCGGGTGCGAGGTATTCCAGGTTCACCTGGTGCACGATGCCAAAGCCCGGAGGCACCACACCAAAAGTGCTGAAGGCCTGCATGCCCCACTTCATGAACTCATAGCGCTCGCGGTTACGCTGGAATTCCAGCTTCATGTTCAGGTCGAGGGCCTTCTTCGTGCCGTAGTAGTCCACCATGATGGAGTGGTCCACTACCAGGTCCACAGGCACCAGCGGTTCGATCTTGCGGGGGTTGTGGCCCAGGCGCTGGGCCACGCTGCGCATCGCGGCCAAATCGACCAGCAGCGGCACGCCCGTGAAATCCTGCAGCACGACGCGCGACACCACGAACGGAATCTCGTCCTTGCGCGGCGCATTGGGCGCCCAGCGCGCCAACTGCTCCACATGCTCTGCAGTGATGCGGCGGCCATCGCAATTGCGCAGTACGGATTCCAGCACGATGCGCAGGGACACGGGCAGCCGGTTCACCCCCGGAAACTGGCGCGCCAGCGCAGGCAGCGAATAGAACTTGCCGCTCTTTCCCGCTGCCGTGGCAAACGTAGCGAGCGTGGAAGCAAAAGCGTGAGCGGGGTTGCGGGAGGCTGCCATACAAGAACTCCTGTGGGTAACGACAGCGCCCATTTTGGCAGCGCCGCACTGCAGAGCCAACGCATCGCGAAATACCTTGACCCCACGCTGGGGCAATCGGGTTTAAATGAATACGCGTCCTGCGGTCGCCGCGCGGCCAGAAAGCACCGGTACACCGCTCCTGCACCGTATCCGTTAATCGGTGCGTGGGCCACTTTGCCGAGTGTCTGACATCAGCGGGGGCCTTTGACGCGCCCACCATATTGCCGCGTTGCCGCGCACCGCACCACGAATACTGCACCCCTCATAAGCGACAAAACCCGCCAAGGCCACGCCCCAGCGGGTTCTTCAAATCATACGCAAAACAGCGGTTAGGTCGGCCCGGAGAATTGCGCCGAGCCGCGCCGCCACGTGGTGTTCAAATAGCGAACTTCTCGCGGTCTTCGTTTTGAATCCATTTCGGTGCCTTGCCGCGGCCCGTCCAGGTCTGGCCCGTGGCGGGGTCGCGGTATTTGGGCGCGACCTTGGTTCCACTGGTTGCAGAAACGCGGCCCGTGCGGCCTGCAGGGAACACGTCCTGCTGCGTCAGGCCATATTCCGCCACCAGTTCACGCACCTGCGAGATAGCAGCCGTCAATTCACGGCGTCGCGCCTCGGTGATTTGCTGCTCAAGGGCTTCACGCTGTTTCAACAGTTCTTTGTAGCTGACGGTCATGGAGGTATGGAGCGTTAAGGATTAATGGGCACGCGGATTATAAAGTCCCAAACCCAATCCCGTTAAAAGTTCATGGCAATTGGCCGCATAAAAAAGCAACGAACAACCCCAGCCCGGATCACTACCTCCCATCGACACCCTCAAGGAACCTTTTCTCGCGCAGGTGCACAAATGCATCCGTATCATTGCTTGCACCAAAATGGTGATTTGATTCAACTAGTTACTAACGCCTCTTGTTTGTGCAGCACTTTGCCAGCGTCGCATAGCCCTGCAAATAACCACTGATTCCACCCAGTTGGCGCGCACAATCGCCGCTTCTCCTGACTCTTTTCTAAGAATATGGCTCTATATTGTGTGGGCGACATCCAGGGTTGCGACGACGCCTTTGAACGCCTGCTCGCCACCATTGGTTTCTCGCCCAGCCGGGACACGTTGTACGTGCTGGGTGATCTGGTGAACCGCGGCCCGCACTCCGCCGCGGTGCTGCGCCGATGCATCACCCTCGGGGACAGCGTGCGGCCCCTACTGGGCAACCATGATTTGCACCTGCTCGCTGCCGCCTACGGCACGCGCCGACCGTCGCGGCGCGACACGCTGCAGGACATCCTGCTGGCGCCGGATCGGGACGAGATGCTCGAATGGCTGAGGCACCAGCCGCTGGCGCGGCGTGTGCACCATGGCGGCGGCGACCTGCTGATGGTGCATGCCGGCGTGTTGCCACAATGGACGGCAGAGGAGACGTTGGCATATGCCGGCGAAGTCGAAGCCGTCCTGCAAAGCCGGGAGTTCGCCGGTTTTCTGCAGCAGATGTACGGGAATTCTCCCGACCTGTGGAGCCCGGAACTTCAGGGAACGGACCGCCTGCGCGTGATCGTGAATGCGCTCACGCGCATGCGCTTTTGCTCACCCGAGGGCCGTATGGATTTCGAGAGCACCGAAAGCGCCTCCGAGGCGCCTCCAGGGCTGGTGCCGTGGTTTGACGCACCCGGACGTCGCACGCTGAACACACTGATCGCCTTTGGCCACTGGTCCACGTTGGGCTGGCTGGACCGGGCGGACGTCCTCGGGCTGGACACCGGGTGCGTGTGGGGCGGCTGTCTGAGCGCGGTGCGTTTCGGCACGACACTGGCCGACCGCGAGCGCTGCCACGTGGAATGCCCGCAGGCGCAAATGCCCGGCGCCTAGGCACGCTATCAACAATATAGCTTGGAGCGCTTGCTGTTCCGTCAGTTGAGCCGCAAATCGCCAAAAGCTTTCTTCGCGGCGCCGCTGGCCCGCGAAGAAAGCGTTTTCATCCTGCGCGCGCCGGCACTGGCCGCAGCGCGGCGAGCATTCCAGGGGAACTCCAGGGCGTGCCATCAGCGCTCGCCACGAGGGCTTCGACATGTGCGTGGTCCGCATGCCATGCAGGTGCGGCCGCAGCCCCTTGCACCATCAGCGCCGTGCCCCAGCCGTTGACGTCTTCAACACGCTCGGCCATGAGCGCCACGCCAGACACACCTTCCGTAGGCCAACCCGTGCGGGGGTTGAGCACATGGTGCAGGCGGCGTCCTGCACGCAGGAAGCCCCGCTCGTAGTCGCCGGACGATGCCACCACGCCGCGCCCTTGCAGTTCCAGTACGCCCAGCAGCTGCGCCGGAGCGGAGGGATTGCGCACGCCCACACGCCAGGGACGGTCGTGCTGCCGGCCCATGACCAGGACATCGCCACCGCCGTTGGCCAGCGCATCCGTGACGCCAGCGCGCTCCAGCACTTGCAAGCCCGCCTGCAAAATAGGTAGCTTCGCCACGCCGCCCAGATCCAACCCCATGCCCGGCCGCGCAAGGTAGGCCGTTCCTGCGCGCTCGTCCAGCACGAGGTGGCGCGCGTTCACCAAACGCAGCGCCTGAGCGATCTCCTCAGGTGCCGGCGCGGCTTCGTGGCCGGGCTCAAAATGCCAGCCCCGCAGTGCACCGACGGTGGGATCAAAGGCGCCAGCACTTTCTTGGTGCAGGCGACGCGCCGTGCGCAGCACCTGCATCACTTCCGGGGCCACGTGCACGGCATGCCGGCCGGCGGCCGCGCCGAGCCGCGCCACGTCGCTGCCCTCCCGGTAACGGCTCATGAGCGCCTCCAGGCGCTCCATTTCCGCGAATGCGTGCAGCATCGCCTGCTGCACAGCGCCGGCATCGCGGCCATTGCCAACGGCAGCCGCGATGTCCACGCGTGTGCCCATGAGGGTACGGCTCGCGCGCACCAGGGGCTGCGCGCCCTCCACCATGCCAGCCAAAGCCTGGCGCGGGTGGAGGTACGCCAGCGCGCCCAGCAACGGCAGCGCAAGGGCGAAGCGCCGCCGCGTCCACCGGTTGCCTACCGCCGGCATGCACCGATCTGAATTCATCGCGAGCCCCTCCGGTCCTTACATCGACTGGTCAGCCATGAAATCCACGGCGGCCTTCACTTCATCGTCGCTCAGCGAAGCCGCGCCGCCGCGCGCGGGCATCATGCCCTTGCTGCCGGTGAAGCCTTCGATGGCGTGCTTGTAGAGCGTGTCCTTGCCCTGGGCAATACGCGGCGCCCAATCGGCCTTATCGCCAGGCTTGGGAGCCCCTGCAACGCCGGCCGCATGGCACATCGCGCAGGTTTTGCCGTACACGCTCTTACCGACGGTGTTCTCCGCCGTCGCGGGGGCGGCGGCAGGTGCTTGAGCGGCTGGCGCGGGAGCAGGGGTAGGCGCGGGAGCCGGTGCTTGCGCAGCGGGTGCAGGAGCAGGCGCGGGCGCCGGAGCGTCGTTTTTGCCACAGGCGGCGAGCAGCAGGGTTGCGGCGGCCAGCGCCATCGTGAGAGATGTCTTTTTCATGAAAGCCTTTCTTGTTGACGTCCAAAACCAAAAGGGCATCTTAGCCTGCGCCCCATGCAACGAGCCTGCCCTTCAATGGGTCGTCAGTTTGGTAGTTTCCAGAATCATTCATTTGATGTAAATCAACATCGAAAGAAACATTCAAAGTGAACATTTAGGCACTGTCACCACAGAGGTGGCTTCCAACACGCGCCGTTAGAGCCCATACTTCCGCCATGGATAAACTCCGCTCCCTGAACCTCCTACGCTGGTGGGCAGTGGCGTGGTTCGTCCTTGGTTTTGGGGCGGCACTGGCCTCCCCCCTCATTCAGCCGCGCACCATGGAACTCGTCTGTTCCAGTGCCAGCGGCGCCACCTTGGTGGTTCACCATGCCGGTAGCAATGCCGTGCTCGACACCCTGGGCATGGACTGCTCGCTGTGCCTGCCCAGCATGGAACCGCCGCAGCCCGCCGTACTGACCGTGCCGGGCTGGCCCATCACCCATTCCGTACCCCTGCCACCGCCTCGTGTGGTGGCCGTTGCCCCCACGGCCGCGCCACCACCTGCGCGCGCGCCCCCATTTTCCGCTTGCACTACCTGAAAGAGGACATCATGAGCGACAAGAGAGAGAGCCTGAACCCTGAAACCGTCGGCATGGGACGCCGCCGGTTCATCAATACCGCTGCTTTGGCGGGACTGACCGTGGGCGTTGCCGCGTGCAACGACAAGCCCGCGGCCGCCCCTGCAGCATCCGGCACCCCTGCGCCGGCACCCGCCCCCGCTGCCGCCCACGCCGGCGCCAACGTGCACCTCAAGCCCGGTGAGCTCGATACCTACTACGGTCTTTGGAGCGGCGGCCACAACGGCGACGTTCGCGTGCTGGGCCTGCCCTCCGGTCGTGAACTTCTGCGCATTCCCTGCTTCGTGCCTGACGCACTCGTGGGCTGGGGCATCACCAACGAATCCAAGGCCGTGATGGGCACCAAGCCCGACGGCAGCCTGCGTTACACCGTGGCGGACACCCACCACTTGCACGGCTCGTACAAGGACGGCAACTACGACGGCCGTTACGCCTGGGTCAACGATAAGATCAACAGCCGCATCGCCCGCATCCGTCTGGACTACTTCATCTGCGACAAGATCACCGAGCTGCCCAACGTGCAGGGCTTCCACGGCATCTTCCCCGACAAGCGCGATCCGGTCGATCCCAACATCAACTACACCACGCGCGTGTTCTGCGGCGCTGAATTCGGCATTCCCCTGCCCAACGACGGCAAGGATGTGAACGCCACCGAGAAGTACCGCTCGATGTTCACCTGCGTGGACGCCGAGACCATGGAAGTGCGCTGGCAGGTCCTGATCGACGGCAACTGCGACCTGACGGCCACGTCGTTCGACGGCAAGCTGGCAGCGACCAACCAGTACAACACCGAGAACGGCGTGCACTACGAAGACATGATGTCGGCCGAGCGCGACGCCTGCCTGTTCTTCAACATTGCCCGCATCGAAGAAGCCGTGAAGGCCGGCAAGTTCAAGACCTACGGTTCGTCCAAGGTGCCCGTGGTGGACGGCACCCGCGAAGCCAACAAAGATGCCAAGACCGCTCTCACCGCCTATGTGAGCGTGCCCAAGAACCCCCACGGCGTGAACGCCAGCCCCGACCAGAAGTACTTCATCTGCGCCGGCAAGCTCTCGCCGACCGTCACCGTGATCGAGCTGGCCAAGGTGCTCGACTGGTTCGACGGCAAGAGCGAGAAGCTCGACGACGCCATCGTTGCCGAGGTCGAAGTGGGTCTGGGCCCGCTGCACACCGCCTTCGACGGCCGCGGCAACGCCTACACCACGCTGTTCCTGGACAGCCAGATCGTCAAGTGGAACATCGACAAGGCCATCGCCTTCCACAAGGGTGACAAGAACGCCACCTACGTCGTGGACCGCCTGGACGTGCACTACCAGCCTGGGCACGTCAATGCCACGCACTCCGAGACCGTGGCCGCGGACGGCAAGTTCCTCTCCGTGGGTTGCAAGTTCTCCAAGGACCGTTTCCTGCCTGTGGGCCCCTTCCACTCCGAGAACGAGCAGCTGATCGACATCTCGGGCGACAAGATGGTGCTGCTGGCCGACCACCCGGTGCGCGGCGAGCCCCACGACTTCATCATCTTCAAGCGTGACATCGTGAAGCCCAAGCAGGTCTACGACCTGGACGAGTTCCCGCTGGCCGTCAAGGACGCCAAGGAATCCGGCGTCTTCCGCAACGGCAAGAAGGTCACGGTGAAGCTCACGTCGCAGGCCCCTGCCTTCAGCCTGCGTGAATTCACCGTCAAGAAGGGCGATGAAGTCACGCTGATCCTCACGAACCTCGACAAGATCGAAGATTTGACGCACGGCTTCGCGGTGCCCAAGTACAACATCCAGTTCGTGATCAACCCGTTGGAGACGAAGTCGGTGACCTTTATCGCCGACAAGCCCGGTGTGTTCTGGGCTTACTGCTCCACGTTCTGCCATGCGCTGCACCTGGAAATGCGCACGCGCATGATCGTCGAAGCCTGATGACGCGCAACCCTCCTGGGCCTGGCCTGGGAGGGTTGTAAGTCAAATTGGCTTCTTTCGCAGACGCAGCAAGCGGCGCCTGCTATTAGTTGGATAGTGCAATGTTTTCCCTAGGTTCACGGTTAGCCGCTTTCTGTCTTGCTCTGGTCCTCGCCGCCCCGCTTTGGGTGCCGCGGGCGCACGCAGGAGCCTACGAGGCGGAACTGCCTGCGAACCTGGCCACCACGCCCGACATGTGCGCGCTGCTGCCGTGCACCGAAGTATTTCCGGGCGCTACGCATTTTTCGCCGCGCAAGGGCCAGCCGCCCTATGTCGAGGCGTATGACAACGACTCGGCCCAGAAGAAGCTTCTGGGCTACGTCATGCTGTCGACCGACATCACCGACACGCCCGCCTACTCGGGCAAGCCGGTGGTCACACTCATCGGTATGGACACGCAGGGCCGCTTCGTCGGCATGAAGGTGCTCAAGCACTCCGAGCCCATCCTGCTGCTGGGCATCCCGGAGTCGGCACTCATCAATTTCAACAACCAGTACATCGGCAAGTCGGTCACCGACACCATCGAAGTCGGCCCTTCCCGCCCCGATGAGAACGTCATCGGCGTCGACGCCATCTCCGGCGCCACCGTCACCGTGGTGGCTCAGAACCAGGTGGTCATGGCCTCGGGCTCGGCCGTGGCACGCCAGACCGGCATCATTGCTCCCACGGTGCGCGAGCAGCCGCGCTTTGTCACCACCGGACAAACCTACGATTGGGCCCAACTCGTCAAGATGGGCGCGGTGCAGCAATTGCTGGTCAAGCCCGAACAGGTGGGCCTGCCGCGCGGCCCCGAGCCCTTCATCGAAATGTGGTTCGGTGACCTGAACCAGCCCGACGTAGGCCGCAGCCTGCTGGGCAAGAACAGCTTCGAAAGCCTGCGTTCACGCCTCAAGGAAGGCGAGAGCGCCATTTTCGTCATCAAGACCGGCGGGCAGGAGTCCTTCAAGGGATCAGGTTTCGTACGCGGCGGCATTTTTGACCGTGTGCAGGTCAAGCAAGGTGCCGACTCCTTCACCTTCCGCGACCTGGACTCCCTTAATCTGTACGGCCTGGAGGCCGCCGGCGCACCCCGCTACACCGAGTCGTCCATCTTCATCATCCGCTCGCAGGCCTTTTCTGCGGCCTATCCGTGGAAATTCGCCTTCCTGGGTAACCGGGTCGATCGGGCCACAGGCCATCGCAGCTTTGCCGTCTTCGAGTCCAAGTACTGGTTGCCGGCAGATCTGCTCGAAGGCGGCCGCCCCAAGGTGCAAGAACCCGATGCCCCCTGGGTACGCATCTGGAAATCGCAGGCCCTGCCCATCAGCCTGTTCGCCCTGCTGCTGATTGCAGTCACCGTGGTGTACGCCTTCCGCGAAAGGCTCACCCGCCTGTCCACGCACAAGAACAAGTGGCCGGTCAATGGCTTCAAGTACACCTTCTGGGCCATCAGCATCTTCTGGATCGGCTTTGGCTACATGGCCCAGCCGTCCATCACCCAGGTGCTGACCTGGTTCCACTCCGTCCTGTTCCAGTGGACCTGGTCGCTGTTCCTGTCCGATCCGTTCATCTTCCTGTTCTGGATCTTCATCATCGTGACCGTCTTCCTGTTCGGGCGCGGGCTGTTCTGCGGCTGGATGTGTCCGTTCGGCTCGCTGCAGGAGGCGATCTTCAAGATCGCCAAGGCCCTCGGGCTGAAGCGCTTCCAGACCAAGCTGCCGCAAAAGTGGCACGACCGTCTCAAGTGGCTCAAGTACGCTGTCTTCTTTGTCTTGCTCGCGGTGTCGATGTTCTCCATGGGCCTGGCCGAAAAGCTGGCCGAGGTCGAACCCTTCAAGACCACGTTCCTGGTCGGCGTGATGAACCGGGCATGGCCCTATGGCCTGTTCGTCGCCGCCATCCTTGGCGTGTCGATCTTCATCGAGCGCCCCTACTGCAAGTACATCTGCCCGCTGGGCGCCTCGCTGGCCATGCCCAGCACCTTCCGCTGGTTCGGGTTGAAGCGCAAGCAGGACTGCAACAGCTGCAAGGCCTGCGCGGTGGGTTGCGGCGCACAGGCCATCGACGCCGACGGGCGCATCGACCACCGGGAATGCCTGCATTGCCTGGATTGCATGATCCTGTACACCGACACCAAGGGCTGCCCGCCTCTGGCCAAGGAGCGCAAGCGCCGCGAGAAGGACGGCTTGGAGATGACGCCTATCGGCAAGAATGGCTACTTCATCCCCATCTACCCCGCCACCGTGCAGGACCAGATATCGGCCAAGGCCGCCCAGGGCCCCGATCCGCGCATGCCCACCGAACCCACGCTGCCCGCGCACAAGCGCAACGTAGGCTTCATGAGCTGGCTGTTGCTGGAACTGCGCGACCATCTCTGGCCCTGGAGCGCCGAAGGCTGGCGCAGCCAGCGCGCGCTGCAGATCGCCGGGCTGTCGCTGGCGGTGGCGGCCACCATCGCCTGGATCATGGCGGCCATGGGCCACCTCTCGTCGGGCGCCATCATCGGCTGGTGGTTCGGCTGGAGCGTGTACGAAGTGCTGATTCGCCTGTCGGGCCGCCGTTACGTCAAGGACGGCCCGTGGTGGCGCGACAATTACCGCGTTGCAGGTGTAATGGACATGATGAGCTACGTAGGATTCAAGAACCTGATGATCGGTGCTGCGCTGTTCCTGGTGCTGCAGGCGCTGGGACTGTTCACCCCATGAAGGGCGGTGTCACTCACTTAATGCTGGCCTTGGCGATGACCCTCGCCGGGGCCTGCCAGGCAGCCACCCTCCATGTGCGAGCGGGCGACGATCTGACCGCCGCCGTGCGCAAAGCCAAGGCAGGCGATGTGCTGGAGATTGCACGGGGCACGTACCGCGCCAATCTGGTGATCGACAAGCCCCTCACGTTGCGCGGCGTGGACCGCCCCACCATCAGCGGCGGCAACCAGGGCGACACCATCCGCGTCACCGCACCGGACGTGGTGATCGAGGGCCTGATCGTGCGCGACTCGGGTGACGACCTCAAGGATCAGAACGCCGGCATCTACCTCTACCCTGGCGCCCACCGTGCCGTCGTACGCCGCTGCGACCTCACCTACAACCTTTTCGGCCTGTGGATCGAGAAGGCCAATGACGTGCTCATCGAGCACAACGTCATCACCGGCAAGCGTGAATACTCCTCACCGCAGCGTGGCAACGGCGTGCAGCTGTACAACACCAAAGGCGCAAAGATCCTGAACAACAACATCAGCTTCGTGCGCGACGCGCTCTACGTGGACGTCTCGCACCATGCGCTGTTCAAGGGCAATCAGCTGCATCACAGCCGCTACGGCACGCACTACATGAACTCCTACTACAACCTGTGGGAGGACAACGACACCTACTACAACCGTGGCGGCTTGGCCCTGATGGAAGTGCGCGAGCAGACCGTGCGCAACAACCGCGCCTGGGGCAACTCCGACCACGGCATCATGCTGCGCACGCTGCAGGATTCGGTGATCGAAGGCAACGTCGTGGCCGGCAACAGCCGGGGCTTCTTCATCTACGACGTGGAGTACATCAAGCTCAACAACAACCTGGTGGTGGACAACACCGTCGGCGTGCACCTGGCCGCGGGCTCGAAGAACAACGAAGTCGAAGGCAACGACTTCATCTCCAACCGCGAGCAGGTACGCTACGTGGGTGCGCGCGACGAGCGCTGGGGCGCCAAGAGCGGCAACCACTGGAGCAACTACCTGGGCTGGGACCGCGATGGCGACGGTGTCGGCGATGTGCCCTACGAGGCCAACGACATGGTGGACCGCCTGACCTGGCGCCACCCTAGCGTCAAGCTGCTGCTGGCCAGCCCGGCCGTGCAGGCCCTGCGCCTGGTGGGCCGGCAGTTCCCTGTGCTGCGCGTGCCATCGGTCGTGGACCCGAAGCCGCGCATGCAGCCCAGCAATCAACAATGGAGTGAATGGCGTGGCAAGCATTTCCCCGGCCAGTGACAACGTGGCCATCTCGCTGCGCGGCGTCAGCAAGCACTACGGCGCGCTGCACGCCGTGGACGGCGTGGACCTGGACATCCCCAAGGGCGAGATCTTCGGCCTGATCGGACACAACGGCGCAGGCAAGAGCACGCTGTTCAAGATGATGCTGGGGCTGGTGAAGCCCACGCAGGGCACGCTTTTGATCGCGGGCGCCCAGGTGGGTGGGCGGGGATTCCGCGCCGCCCGCCGCCAACTGGGCTACCTGCCCGAGAACGTGGTGCTCTACGACAACCTGGACGGGTTGGAGACGCTGCGCTTTTTCGCGCGGCTGAAATCCGCCCCGCTGGCGCAGTGCGCGGACATTCTGGAGCGCGTGGGCCTGGCACACGCCGGCAAGCGCCCGGTGCGCGAGTATTCCAAGGGCATGCGCCAGCGCCTGGGCTTCGCGCAGGCATTGCTGGGCAGCCCGCGCGTGTTGTTCCTGGACGAACCCACCAACGGCCTGGACCCGCAGGCGATCCGCGACTTCTACGCCACGCTGCGGGGCCTGCAGGCCGAGGGCGTGACCATGGTCATCACCTCGCACATCCTCGCCGAACTGCAAGAACGCGTGGACCGGCTCGCCATTCTCTCGGCGGGCCGCATCCAGGCGCTGGGCAGCGTGCAGCAGCTGCGCGAGCAAACCCGCATGCCGCTGTCGTTCGAACTGGACATCGCACCCGCCGACCGGCCCGCCGCCGCACAGGCGCTGGAGCAAGCGACGGGCATCGTCCCCGAGCACACGCCCGAAGGCTTGCGCCTGCACTGCCCGCGCGAGCAGAAGATGGCCGTGCTGGCCGCCCTCGCGCCACTGGGTGCGCGCGTGCGCGACCTCAAGCTGCTGGAGCCCTCGCTCGAAGACGTGTTCTTCGGCTTCGCCGACTGACACCCTGCCCACGACGCCCCATGGAACTGACCCAGATCTTCACCATCGCCGCCAAAGAATTCCGCGATCGCATGCGCAATCGCTGGGTGCTTGCGGTGGCCCTCGTCTTCACCGTGTTCTCACTCGTCATCGCCTACTTCGGCGGCGCGCAGCAGGGCACGGTGGGCTTTCGCTCCATCGAGTTCACCATCGCCAGCCTCGTCAGCCTGGTCATCTACCTCATCCCGCTGATTGCGCTGTTGCTGGGGTTCGATGCCATCGTGGGCGAGCGCGAGCGCGGCTCACTCGATCTGCTGCTGGCCCTGCCCATCACCCGGCTGGAATTGCTGCTGGGCAAGTACCTGGGCTTGGCGGCTGCGCTGGCGCTCTCCACCCTGGCGGGCTTCGGGCTGGTGGCGGTGCTGCTGTGGCGTCACATGAGCGCCAATGCCCTGTTCCACTACGGCGGCTTCATGATCAGCTCGGTATTGCTGGGCCTCGCATTCCTGAGCCTGGCAGTGATGCTATCGGTGCTGGCACGCGACCGCACGCGCGCCTCGGGTCTGGCCATTGCTACCTGGTTCTTCTTCGTGCTGGTGTTCGATTTGCTGCTGCTGGGCCTGCTGGTAGCCACGGGCGGGCAGTTCGCGGGCGATGCGTTCGCCTGGCTGCTGCTGCTGAACCCGGCCGACGTGTTCCGCATCCTCAACGTGTTCTCGCTCGAAGACGTGCGCACGCTCTACGGGCTCGCCAGCGTCGTTCCCTCGTCGCTGGGTAGCCCCGCAATCATGGGTGGCGTGATGCTGGCGTGGATCGCCCTGCCGCTCGCCATCGCCAACTGGAGATTCAAGCCATGACCTGTTCCTGCATCACCCGTCGCCGTGCACTGGGCATGGCCGCCTTCACGGCGCTGGCCACCAGCAGCCTGCTGGCTGGCTGCGGCGACAAGGCAGCCGAACAGCAGTCCCTTGCGCCCGTGGAGATCGACCGTTCCACAAGTTGCGAGCTCGACGGCATGCTGCTTGCAGATTACCCCGGCCCCAAGGCGCAGATCCACTACGCCGGCCAGGAAAAGCCCTCCTTCTTCTGCGACACCATCGAGCTGTTCAACACCCTGCTTGCCGGCGAACAAGTGCGTGCAGTGCGCGCCGTGTACGTGCAGGACATGGGCAAGGCCGACTGGAACGAACCCAAAGGCCACTGGATCGACGCCAAGACCGCCGTCTACGTGCTGGGCAGCAAGCGGCATGGCTCCATGGGCCCCACCATCGCCAGCTTCGCGCAGGAGGCCGATGCAGCCAAGTTCGCCGGTGAACATGGCGGCAAGGTGCTGCGCTTTGCGGACATAAAGCTCGACATGGTGGACCTGAGCGGCGGTGCGCTGCACGACACCCGCATGTAACAGCCCTTGCACCATGTCTGCATCCACCCTGAGTCCTCCGCCGCACCAGCCACGCCGCAGGCGCATGCTGGTTGCGGGCACGCTGGCGTTTGCAGCCGCGGCGGGCGGGCTCTGGGGCGTGCCGAGCCTGCGCAGCGCGCTGCGGCCCCAGCCGGCTCCCGCCCTGGAGCCGGACGTCTGCATCGTCGCACCCCCGACGCCGTACGACCCCGCGTCAGGCCTGCCGCCCACGGCAGCGCGCCCCATTCCGGTGGATGCGCGTTGCCCCGTGTGCGGCATGTTCCCCGCCCGTTCGCCCGACTGGGCGGCGCAGGTCATCTTTCGCAATGGCGACGCACAGTTTTTCGACTCGCCCCTGTCGTTGTTCATGTACCTGCAGGACGTGGTCCGCTACAGCCCCGGCCGCAATGCACGGGACATCATGGCGCACTACGTCACCGACACCGCGCGCCCTGCGGCCGCGGGCGGCGCCCGCTGGACGGACGCGCTGTCTGCCTATTACGTGCACGGCTCGTCGGCGCGGGGGCCGATGCGCGCCGGCAATCTGCCCGCGTTCTCGACACGGGAGGCCGCACAGGCCTTTGCCGCACAGCGCGGCGGCACAGTGCTCGCCTTTGGCGCCGTAGATGCCCCCTTGATCGCGCAGTTGGCGGGCCCTGGCGGGCACAATCACCCCTAGCATTCGCTATTAAAAACATAGCTATCAGCGCTTATCCCGCAAGCGCTAGAGGCATTTTTTATTGAAAAGGCCGCTGAACGGCGGCCTGTGTTTTCAGTGGGTTGATGGCTCGGCCGTAGAGGCCTGCGGTGCCTTGAACAAGGCGGGTAATTTGCGCTTGGGCTTGATGTTGGCGGAGATGCCGCCACGCGCGGGCGATGCCTTGGGGGCCACCTCCCAGCTCGCAGACGCACCGGCCGAGGTGCTGGCCTCGTAGGGCTTGTCGAAGAACGGATCGCGAGACGCCGCAGGCGCGGAGCGGTACGCGCTGCGCTCGCGGCTGCGGGGGGCGGCTGGAGCGCCCTCGCCCGAATCGTCGCCGCCCCAGGCGCGGCGGCCGTCGTTGTAGCGGCCCCGCGGACGATCTTCCTGCAATTCCAGCGGTTCCAGCTCGATCTTCTTCTTGATGAGCTTCTCGATATCCGCCACCAGGCGGGTATCGCTGCTGGCCGCCAGCGTGACGGCCAGACCCGATGCGCCGGCGCGGCCCGTACGGCCGATGCGGTGCACATAGTCCTCTGCATTGAAGGGCACGTCGTAGTTGAACACCGCGGGCACGTCCTTGATGTCCAAGCCCCGCGCCGCCACGTCGGTGCAGACCAGCAGGTCCACCTCGCCGCTCTTGAAGGCATCCAGCGCCTTCAGTCGCTCGTCCTGGCTCTTGTCGCCATGCAACGCGGCGGTCTTGAGACCGTCGCGCTCCAGGCTGCGGGCCAGGCGCGCGCAGCCCAGCTTGCTGTTCACGAAGATGAAGGCCTGCTTGAGGCCGCGCTCGTTCAGCACATGGCGGATGGCGCGGCGCTTGTCGTCGCCGTCTACCGCGAAGAAGCGCTGCTCCACGGTGGAGGCGGTCTCGTTGGGGCGCGCGACCTCGATGGTGATCGGGTCCTGCAGATAGCTGCCGGCCAGGCGCTTGATCTCGGGCGAGAAGGTGGCGGAGAACAGCAGCGTGGTGCGCTGCTTGGGCAGGTAGGAAAGGATGCGCTGCAGGTCGGGCAGGAAGCCAATGTCCAGCATGCGGTCGGCCTCGTCCAGCACCACGTACTCGACCTGATTGAGTACCGCGTTCTTGGCCTCGATATGGTCCAGCAGACGGCCGGGCGTGGCCACCAGCACCTCGACGCCCTTTTTCAGCTCGATGGTCTGCGGCTTCATGTCCATGCCGCCAAACACCACCGTGCTGCGTAGCTTGGTGTACTTGGCGTACAGCGCGATCTGCTGCGCCACCTGGTCCGCCAGCTCGCGCGTGGGCAGCAACACGAGCGCGCGCACAGGGTGGCGCGCGGGAGAGGCTGAACTGTTCTCGTGCTTGAGCAGGCGCTGCAGCAACGGCAGCGAAAAAGCCGCCGTCTTGCCGGTGCCGGTTTGCGCCGCACCCATCACGTCCTTGCCGGTCAGCACGACAGGGATCGCCTGCGCCTGGATCGGCGTCATGTTCTCGTAGCCCATCTCGGCTACGGCGCGCTTGAGCGGCTCGGCCAGCGCAAGAGTGGAATAGGGTTGTGTCATGAAGCCGCTATTGTCGCATTGCAGCAGCGGCGAAGGCCAACCAGGCCGTCGACGGCCTGTACCGGGGCGTCTCCTGCTTGGCGCGAAAACGACGGCTTAGCGCGCGTTCACGGTGTCAAAGCGACTGTGCGTTGAAAGTGTTGCAGCCTTGCACACTGCCGGTCTTGAACCCCTGCGTGAACCACCGCACGCGCTGCGCGCTGGAGCCGTGGGTGAATGCATCGGGCCGCACGGTGCCGGTCTGCTGGCGCTGCAGCGCGTCGTCACCGATCTGCTCGGCGGCGTTCACCGCGGACTCGATGTCGCCTTGCTCCAGCCAGTTCTTGGCCTGTTGCGAATGGTGGGCCCAAATGCCGGCGTAACAGTCGGCCTGCAGTTCCAGCCGAACCGACAGCGCGTTCTGTTCGCGCTGGCTCACGCGCCCGCGCATGCCGTCCACCTTGCCGGTGGTGCCCAGCAGGGTCTGCACATGGTGGCCGACCTCGTGCGCGATCACGTAGGCGCGGGCAAATTCGCCTGGCGCACCCAGCTGGCGGCTCATGGTGTCGAAGAAATCCATGTCCAGGTACACCTTTTGGTCCCCGGGGCAGTAAAACGGTCCCATCGCGCTCTGCCCCGTGCCACAGGCCGTGGGCGTGGCGCCGCGGTAGAGCACCAACTTGGGCTGGCGGTACTGCGCCCCACCCTGCTGGAACACCTGCGCCCACACATCCTCCGTGGACGCCAGGACGGTGGAGACGAAGGCGGCCTCACGGTCGCCCTGCGGCGGACGCTGGGCCGGCCCCTGTTGGACCTGCGGCGCGCCCCCGCCCGACAGTACGCCGATGGTGGTCAGCGGGTTGATGCCAAACACACCCCAGCCGATGAGCGCCACAACGATGGTGCCAATGCCGATCGAGCGTCCGCCGATGAAGCCGCCCCCGCCGCCGCTGCGCCGGTCTTCCACGTTGTCCGATTCGCGATTGCCTTCCCATCTCATGGGTGATCTCCTGCGTGCACGACGCACCAGCCGCCGATGTTACGCCCGCGGCGGCACCCTCGGGATTTCGCGCCGCGCACTACTGCGCTGCCAGCAACATGTCCTGCGACGGGCGCGGCTGCAGCGTGTGGTTGACGTACTTCGCCATCCGTTCGTGGGCTTGGTGCGTGTGGCGTTCCACCACCGCCTGCAGCACCCACAACTGCGCAAGGATGACGATGGCGGCACCCAGCCACATCCAGAGGCTGGGCATCGACGCAGACTTCACGGGCGGATCCCATGGCCGGGGCGCAGCGGGGGAGGCGGGATCATGGATGGGGCGGGACATGCAGTACTCCTGAAACACTGCAGCCATCCTAGGCAGCGCCACGCAGCCGTACCACCGGCGCAGGGCCAGCCTGCGTGTAGGACGGCGGCAAGCGCCGGCGCAGGCGCCGGCGCGCACCCCACGGTCCAGGCCGCGGTCCTTCTGGCAGGTCCTTCAGGCCTTGGGCAGCGTCACCCCGTGCTGGCCCTGGTATTTGCCGTTGCGGTCCTTGTAGCTCACGGCACATTCCTCGTCACCCTGGAAGAAAAGCACCTGCGCGCAGCCCTCGCCCGCGTAGATCTTGGCGGGCAGCGGCGTAGTGTTGGAGAACTCCAGCGTCACGTAGCCTTCCCACTCGGGCTCGAACGGCGTGACGTTGACGATGATGCCGCAGCGCGCATAGGTGCTCTTGCCCAGGCAGACGGTGAGCACGTCGCGCGGGATGCGGAAGTACTCCACGGTGCGCGCGAGCGCGAAGCTGTTGGGCGGGATGATGCAGTAGTCGCCCTCGAAGTCCACGAAGCTCTTTTCGTCGAAGTTCTTCGGGTCCACCACGGTGCTGTGGATGTTGGTAAAGACCTTGAATTCACGCGCGCAGCGGATGTCGTAGCCGTAGCTGCTGGTGCCGTAGCTGATGATCTTGCGCCCGTCTTGCTGCCGGATCTGGCCGGGCTCGAACGGCTCGATCATGCCGTGCTGCTCGGCCATGCGGCGGATCCATTTGTCGCTCTTGATGCTCATGGGGTACTCCTGGCGCGTATTCTAGGCGAATGAAAGCTACTTAAATGATAGCTGCTGACGCTTGATACATAAGCGTCAGAGGCAAATATTTCATGCAATGACAGTGCGCTCGATCAAACGGTCGTCGCCGAGCACGATCATCGCGAACAGCAGTTCGTCCAGGTGGGCGGCGCCCGCCGTGCGCCGCGCCAGCAGCGGGGTCGCCGCAGGATTCAGTACCACGAAGTCGGCTTCGCAACCCGGCTGCAGGTTGCCCACCACGCCATCCAACCCCAACGCCCGCGCGGCGCCGGCGGTATGCAGCCACCACAGCCGTTGCGGCGCCAGGCTCAGTCCCGTCTTGGTCTGCCCCTCCCGGCCTACGTAGTACGCGGCCAGCATCGTGTGGAAAGGGCTGAAGCTGGTGCCGCCGCCCACGTCGCTGGCCAAGCCGTAGCCGAAGCCCATGCGGTCCGCGCCCGCAAAGTCAAACTGGCCACTGCCCAGGAACAGGTTGCTCGTGGGGCACACGGCAGCCACCGCGCCGCTCTCGCGCATGGCGGCGCGGTCCTCGTCGTCGAAATGGATGCAATGCGCGTACACCGCGCGCACACGCAGCAGGCCGACACGGGCATACACATCCAGGTAGCTCCGCGTGCCGGGGAACAGCTCCTGCGCCCAGCGGATCTCCTGCTGGTTCTCCGCCACATGGGACTGCACCCATACGTCGGGGTAGCGCGCGGCCAGAGCACCCGCGCCGCTCAGCTGCTGCGGCGTGCTGGTGGGGGCAAAACGCGGCGTGATCGCATAGCCCAGCCGCCCCTTGCCGTGCCAGCGCTGGATGAGCGCTTCGGTGTCGATGAGGGATTGCTCGGTCGCGTCGCGCACGCCGTCGGGCGAGTGGCGGTCTTGCAGCACCTTGCCGGCAATCAGGCGCAGCCGCCGCGCCTGTGCCTGCGCCATCAGCGCATCCACCGAGCCCGGATGCGAGGTGGCGAAGGTGAGCGCCGTGGTCACGCCGTTGCGCTGCAGCTCATCCAGGAAAAAGCCCGCCACCCCCGCGGCGTAGCCGGCATCGGCGAATCGCGACTCGTGCGGGAAGGTGTAGTTCTCCAGCCAGGGCAGCAGGCCTTCGGCGGGCGAGCCGATCACGTCTAGCTGCGGGTAGTGCACATGCATGTCCACGAAGCCCGGTGCAATGATGCGGCCGGGCCAGTGGGTCACCGGCTGCGAGGCCTGAGGAAGATAGAGGGGCGCCAGCGCGCGCCACGCGCCGGCGGCGTGCACGCGCTGCACGCCCTGGTCATCGGGCGCGGTGGCCAACAGGCCGTCTTCTTCGTACAGGGCCGTGCCGTCATCGGCAAAGCGCAGGAGCGCAGATCGGTAAAGGTGCATGGCCCCGGATGATGCCCGCAATACCGGGGGGCGTCAGGGCGCGATGCTGGCGCCGTTTTCGTACCAGCGTTTGAAGGTTTCGCGCTCTTCGTCGGACAGTGCGCCCGGGTTGCCAAATGGCATCTTGCGCAGCTGCACCACCTGTTGGTAGATCTGCTGCGCGTGGCTCTTCACGTCCTGCGGGGTGTCGAACTTCACGTTCTTCTGCGCGATGGTGTTGGCGCTGTGGCACACCACGCAGTGTTTTTGTATGACGGCGTGCAGTTGTTCGTAGCCTGCGGCGGCCGGCGCGGCGGCGGACACGGCCGGCGCAGCCGGCTTGAGCCATACCACCACGCCCACCAGCACCACCACGCCCACGGCCGCATAGGGCCAGGGATGGCCGTTGCGGCCCAGCTTGTAGCCGTGGCGCATCACGAAAAACTGGCGAATGGCCGCGCCCGCGAACATCATGAGGATCAGTACCAGCCAGTTCTGCCCATGGTTGTAGAGCCAGCCGTAGTGGTTGGAGAGCATGGCGAACAGCACCGGCAGCGTGAAGTACGTGTTGTGCACGCTGCGCTGCTTGCCGCGCTTGCCATGCACCGGGTCCACCGGCTGGCCGGCCTTCAGTGCCGCCACCACCTTGCGCTGGCCGGGAATGATCCAGAAGAACACGTTGGCGCTCATCGAAGTGGCGAGCATCGCGCCCATCAGCAGGAAAGCCGCCTGGCCGGGGAAGATGCGGCAGGCCAGCCACGCGGCGATGCACACCAGGACCAGCACCAGCGTCCCCACGATGGCATCGCCGTTGGCCTTTTGGCCGAACACGCGGCAGATGCCGTCGTACAGCAGCCAGAACACCACCAGAAAGGCCAGTGCCGCCGCGATGGCCATGGCGGGCGACATGAGCGGGTCGGCCGGATGCACCAGGTAGATGCCCGCGTTCCACAGATACGAAACCGTGAGCAGCGCAAAGCCGCTGAGCCAGGTGGTGTAGCTCTCCCAGAAGAACCAGTGCAGATGGTCCGGCAGCTTCGGGGGCGCCACGTTGAACTTGACCGGGTGGTAGAAGCCCCCGCCGTGCACAGCCCAAAGCTCGCCGTTCACGCCCTGGCGCTTCAGGTCCTCGTCGACCGGCGGCGTGAGGCTGCTGTCCAGAAAGACGAAGTAGAACGAGGAGCCCACCCAGGCGATGGCAGTGATGACGTGCAGCCAGCGCAGCAGCAGATTGGCCCAGTCGAGGAAGTAGCTTTCCATCGTGTTTCAACCTTGGCGGCCCGGCGGGCCGCCTGCAAGCTGCTCACCACTGCGGGCGCTCTGAGCAGAAAAAGAGGGGCCGCGCACCGTGGCAGGAAGCTGCCGGGGCACCGCTGCGACCCGTTTTGTGAACAGGAAGTGTATGCACTTTTCTGGCAACGGCCGCTGAAATGGCTCAGGGATTGTCCCTAACCCTGCAGGATGTAATCCGGATGCTGGGCGCATACGTTGTCCACCGCGCTGAGCGTGCCCGACAGGTGCTCGCGCAACGCCTCCTGGGCCGCGGGAGCGTTCTGCCGGTCAATGGCGTCGAGGATGGCCCGATGCTGGCGCATGATGACGCCCGTCTTGCCTGCGGTGGGCAGGTGCAGGCGGCGCAAGCGATCCACATGGCCGGAGTAGCGGCGCACCAGCGCCCACAGGCCCATGACGCCGGCCGCCTCATACATCAGGCGGTGAAAGCCATGGTCCGCTCCCAGAAAGTCGTCATAGCGCTGCGCGGCGGCCAGCGATTCCTGCAGTGCGCACTGCGCCTGCAGTTGCACCACCAGGCCGGGGGGCGGCTGCAGCGCCAGCGTGCGCACGATCTCCAGCTCGATGGAGCGGCGCAGGAAGTGCGCTTCGCGCGCGGCCGCCACGTCGATGCGGCTGACCAGCGTGGCGTGCTGGGGAAAGACTTCCACCAGGCCCTCCTCTTCCAGGCGCAGCAGCGCCTCGCGGATGGGCGTCTGGCTCACGCCGAATTGCCCGGCCAGGTCGCTGCGCACCAGCATCGCGCCGGGCACCAGCTCCAGCGTCAGAATGGCCTCGCGCAGGCTTTCGAAGACCTGCGGGGCGGCCAGGCGCGAACGGTCAAGGCGGAACTTGGTCAGTATGGGCATACGTGGATTCTCGCATTCGTGCACTAATATATTAGTGTTCCAATATTTCAAATGGCGCGCCTTCACGGCCGTGCCCGCCTCTCCCTCTGTCCACACACTTCCCAAGGATTCCCATGTCTGCTTCCTCCCCCCACGGCCTGCTCATCAACGGCGAATGGGTTTCCACGTCCCAGGCCGCACCCAACACCAATCCCAGCAACCTGGCCGATGTGGTGGGCGAATACGCCCAGGGCGACGCCTCGCACGTGGACGCCGCCGTGGCGGCCGCCACCGCTGCCTTCCCCGCATGGAGCACGTCGGGCATCCAGGCGCGCCACGATGCGCTGGACAAGATCGGCAATGAAATCCTCGCGCGGCGCGAGGAGCTGGGCGCACTGCTGGCGCGCGAGGAAGGCAAGACCCGCGCAGAAGGCATCGGCGAAGTCGCCCGCGCCGGGCAGATCTTCAAGTTTTTCGCCGGCGAATGCCTGCGCCTGGCGGGCGAGACCGTGCCCTCGGTGCGCCCCGGCATCGGCGTGGAGGTCACGCGCGAGCCCATCGGCGTCGTGGGTCTGATCACGCCGTGGAACTTCCCCATTGCCATCCCCGCCTGGAAGATCGCGCCGGCCCTGGCGTTCGGCAACTGCGTGGTGTTGAAGCCCGCCGACCTGGTGCCCGGCAGTGCGTGGGCGCTGGCCGAGATCATCCACCGCTCGGGCATCCCCGCCGGCGTGTTCAACCTGGTGATGGGCCGCGGGCGCGTGATCGGCGAGGCGCTGGTGCAGCACCCCGGCGTGGCCGCCATCAGCTTCACCGGATCGGTCGGCGTGGGCCGCGGCATCGCCCAGGCGTGCGTGCAGAACGGCAAGAAGGTGCAGCTGGAGATGGGCGGCAAGAATCCGCAGGTGGTGCTGGACGATGCCGACCTCGCGCAGGCAGTGGAGCTGTCCGCACAGAGCGCGTTCTATTCCACGGGCCAGCGCTGCACGGCGTCCAGCCGCCTGATCGTCACCCAGGGCATCTACCCGAAGTTCATCGAGGCGCTGCAGGCACGCATGGCGAAAATCAAAGTGGGCGATGCGCTGGCCACGGGCACTGACGTGGGCCCTGTGGTGAGCCAGGCGCAGCTGGAGCAAGACCTGTCGTACGTAGAGATCGCCAAGGCCGAGGGCGGCGTGCTGGCGGCCGGCGGCCTGCGCGTGGCCTGCCACACGGGCAGCGGCAACGAAGGCTTCTTCATGGCGCCCGCGCTGTTCGTGGACACGGCGCCGGCGATGCGCATCAACCGCGAAGAGGTGTTCGGCCCCGTGGCCAGCGTGATCCGCGTGCGCGACTACGACGAAGCCCTGGCCGTGGCGAATGACACCGAATTCGGCCTGTCCGCCGGCATTGCCACCACCAGCCTGAAATACGCCACGCACTTCAAACGCCATGCACAGGCGGGCATGGTGATGGTGAACCTGCCCACGGCCGGGGTGGACTACCACGTGCCCTTCGGCGGGCGCAAGGGCTCCAGCTACGGCCCGCGGGAACAAGGCCGTTATGCGCAGGAGTTCTTCACGACGGTGAAGACGGCCTATACGCTGGCGTGACCCACGCAACTCCTGTATTAATAGCTGCTGGCGCTCGCTCCATAAGCGCCAGCAGCCATTTTTATACGCAATCTCAGGCCAGCCGCTGCAGCAACTGCGCGGCCACGGCCACGGCGATCACCTCGGGCTGCTTGCCGGCGATTCCGGGCACGCCGATCGGGCAGGTCACCTGCGCCAGCTCGGTATCCGAGAACCCCCGCGCCGCCAGCCGGTGCCGGAAGGTGGCCCACTTGGTGCGGCTGCCGATCAGGCCGATGAACGGCAGATCGCCGCGCGCCCGCTGCCGTGCGAGGCACGCCGCCACGATGTCCAGATCCTCCGCGTGGCTGAAGCTCATGATGAGCACGAAGGACTGCGGTGCCACACCCGGCACGGCCGCCTGTACCGGGTCGGACTGCTCACAGACCACGGACGCGCCGTCCCCCTGCGGCGGGAACACGCCATCGCGGCTGTCGATCCAGTGCAGCGCAAACGGCAGCGGCGCCAGCACCCGCGCCAGCGCATGCCCCACATGGCCGCCGCCGAAAAGCGCCACCGGCTGCAGCCGCGGCGCCAGACGTTGGCGCAAGGCCGGCGCGTCAGCAGCCCCCACGCATTCAAACCGCAGCTGCACCACGCCGCCGCAGCACTGCCCCAGGCTGGGGCCCAGCGCATGTCGCACGCGCGGCATGCGCGAAGGGTTGCCAGCCAGGTGCTCCGCCAGGCGTTCACGCGCTTCGCGCAGCGCCTGCAGTTCCAGATGGCCGCCACCGATGGTGCCGACGAAGTCGTCGCCCACCGCGAACACCGCCAGCCATGCCCCGGCTTCCCGCGGCGCCGAGCCTTGGGTAGACTCCACCGTCACCAGGCAGGCGGGTGCGGTCTTGATACGCTCCAGCAGGCAGTCCAATGCCTTCACTCGCTGATTCCTCCAGCTTGATTCATGCGCGCCACCGCCTCGGTCGTGGCCGCGGTACAGCATAGCGACAAACACCATGCCACAGCTGCCTTCTGCCCCGTCCTCTTCGGCCCAGCGTGCATCCCGTGCGCGCCGAACGTGGTGGCTGCCCGCCGGGGTGATGGCATTGGTCGCGGCGATCGTCTCGGCCTGCAAGTCGGGGCCCGAGGCGCCCTCCGCCCAGGACTCGCGCCTACCGGGCAGCGACGCGCGCGTCACCGGTCCGGTGCCGGCCGCCCAGGGCTCGGCACGCGCGTCCTCCGCGGCCACCCCGCGCGCCTACCGGCAGGATGCCGCCAGCCACATTTATGGCCTGAATGCAGCGCGCATCTACAAGGGCAAGCTACCGCCGCTGCTGCACGCCATTGGCGTGCTGGAGGTGGACATCGACCGCGCGGGCCGCGTGACTTCGCTGCGCTGGATGCGTGCGCCCCGCCATGCGCCCGACGTGGTGGCCGAGATCGAACGCACGGTGCGCGCGGCAGCGCCCTTCCCCGTGCCCACGCGCATGGCGCGCGTGACCTACACCGACACCTGGCTGTGGGACAAGTCCGGGAATTTTCAGCTCGACACGCTGACCGAGGGCCAGCTCTAAGACGCCGCCGCACAGGCCTCTGCGATGGCGCGCGCCCTGGTTTGCAAGGCGCGAAGCGCAGCAATAGCCGTAGCGACTGCGGGCATCTGCACCGCCGCAGCCCGCCCAAAGCAGGCATGCGCGACTCGCAAGGAATTAGCTCCGCCTTGCCCTGCGCCGCGCGGCACACAGCGCGGGCTTGCAGCATCAGGACCCGCGGTAGGTGGAATAGCTCCAGGGGCTGACCAGCAGCGGCACGTGGTAATGCTGGTCGGCGTGGGCGATGCCGAAGTCCAGGCTCACGCGGTCCAGGAATGAGGGCTCGGGCAGCATCACGCCTTTCGCCTTGAAATACGCCCCCACATCAAACGTCAGCCGGTAGGTGCCGGTGCGCAGGCTGGCGTTGTCGAACAGCGGCGCATCGGTGCGCCCATCGGGGTTGAGCACCAGGCGCTTGACCAGCGTGGCCTGGTCACCCTGCGTGGCATACAGCGCCACCACCATGCCCGCCGCGGGGCAACCGTGCATGGTGTCAAGAACGTGGGTGCTGAGGCCCATGGTGAAGTCTCCTGCAATGGCAAGCCGCGGCCCGCCGATGGTGATGAGGAATCCGCTGGCGAATGGGCAGGCAAGTGATACGCTCCCCGTCCCTACGAACAAAGTGTATACAACTTTTGTACGCGATAAACGCCACGTCCTTTGGTGCGCCATCCAGGACAGTTCCCGCGCGGATCGCCTGATGGGGAACAGCCGGCAGGCCGCGCGCACTCAGACAGGGCGCGCCCGCGCCAGCAGATCAAAAAAGTGAGCTGCCAGCGCCTGATAGAAGCCGCATTCAGATGCATTCGTATCTGAAATCCAGCAACAGCAGGCGCGGCAAGCTACAAAACAAGTAGCGCGCGGAAGTCGTTCACATTGGTGTGCGTGGGCCCCGTGACGACCAGATCGCCCAGCCGCTCGAAGTAGCCGTAGGCGTCGTTGCGGTCTAGATGGTCGCCGATGCGTGCGCCCTGCGCCGCCGCGCGCGCCAGCGTGTCGGGTGCCACGCGTGCGCCGGCGTTGTCTTCCACGCCGTCGATGCCGTCGGTATCGGCCGCCAGCGCCCACACCCCTTCCTGCCCCTGCAGCGCCTGCGCCAGGCCCATGCAGAACTCGCCCGCGCGGCCGCCGCGCCCCTTCGGCGCGCCCGGGGCGCGCGGGCGCACGGTGACGGTGGTCTCGCCGCCCGAAAGAATCACGCACGGCCGCGAAAACGGCTGGCCGTGGCGCGCCACCGCACGCGCCAGCGCGGCGTGCACCTTGCCCACCTCGCGCGACTCGCCCTCCATCTCGTCGGACAGGATGTACGCCGCCACCCCCGCCGCGCGCGCCGCATCCGCCGCTGCCTGCAGCGACTGCTGGGGCGTCGCGATCATGTGCACCGCATGGCCGGCAAAGCGGACATCGCCGAGCTTGGGGGTTTCCAGTGCACCGGCCTGCAGCGCTGTGTGCACGGCGGCGGGAATGTCGATGCGGTAGCGCGCCAGGATGTCCAGCGCGTCAGCGCAGGTGCTGGCGTCGGGGACCGTGGGGCCGCTGGCGATCACGGAAGGGTCGTCCCCCGGCACATCGCTGATGGTCAGCGTGACGACGCGCGCCGGCGCGCAGGCTGCCGCCAGGCGACCGCCCTTGATGCGCGAGAGGTGCTTGCGCACGCAGTTCATCTCGCCGATGGCCGCGCCGCTTTCCAGCAGTGCGCGGTTGATGCGTTGCTTCTCCTCCAGCGTGATGCCTTCGGCCGGCAGCGTGAGCAGCGCCGAGCCACCGCCCGAGATGAGACACAGCACCAGGTCGTCTTCGGTCAGCCCTCGGGTCAGCGCCAGGATGCGCTCGGCCGCGGCCAGGCCCGCCGCGTCGGGCACGGGGTGCGCGGCCTCGACGACTTCCAGGCGCTGCGCCAACCCCTCGGGCCGCGGCGGTATGTGGCCGTAGCGCGTGACCACCAGCCCCGACAGCGGTGCATCCTGCGGCCACAGCGCCTCCAGCGCCTGCGCCATGGAGGCACCCGCCTTGCCCGCGCCCAGCACCACGGTGCGCCCCTTGGGTGGCGGCGGCAGATGCTGCGCCATGCTGTGCAAGGGCTGGGCGCGCTGCACCGCCACGCGGTAGAGGTGCAGCAGGAAGGCTTGAGGGTCTCGCAAGGGGTCTGGGGCTGTCATGGTCATGGGTCGTTGTCTCCGCCGCGCATTATCCAAAGCACGCGGCCGGCACAAGCCCTACCGTCCATCCAGCGAAACCTTGGCTTCCTTGACCAGTCGCGCAAAGCGCGCCGTATCGTCCTTGATCTGACGCGCCATCTGCTCGGGCGTGTTGGCGATGGGATCTGCGCCGATGTCGTCCATCTTCTTACGGAACTCGGGCGACTGGATGATCTTCACCATGTCGGCGTTCAGCCGCGCCACGATGTCCTTGGGCGTGCCCGCTGGCGCCAGCATGCCGAACCACGTCCCCATGTCGAAGCCCGGGAGGCCCGCCTCCTCCAGCGTGGGCACGTCGGGCAGTGCCACCGAGCGCTTGGCCGTGGTCACGGCCAGCGCGCGCAGCTTGCCGGCCTTGATGTGCGGCAGCACCGGCGTGACGGTGTCGAACGACATGCTGATCTGCCCGCCCAGCAGGTCGGTGGTCAGCGGGCCGCTGCCCTTGTAGGGCACGTGCAGCAGCTGCACGCCGCCCATGCCTTCGAATTGCGCGCCGATCAGGTGTTGTCCCGTGCCCGTGCCGTTAGAGCCGTAGGTGAGCTTGCCGGGCTGCGCCTTGGCCTGTGCCAGCAGTTCCTGCACCGTCTTGGCAGGTACCTGCGGATTCACCACCAGCACATTGGGCACCAGGGCCACGGTAGTGATGGGAGCGAAGTCCTTTTCAAAGTCGTAGCCCAGCTTGCGGTACACGCTGGTGGCGATGGTGTGGTGCACAGCACCCATGAGCAGCGTGTAGCCGTCCGCCTTGGCCTTGGCCACATAGTCAGCGCCCAGCGTGGCGCCGGCGCCGGGCTTGTTCTCCACCACCACGGGCTGGCCTAGGGTTTTGGAGAGCTCCTGCCCCAGCGCCCGTGCCAGCACGTCGGTAGTTCCGCCCGCGGGGAACGGCACGATGATGCTCACGCTGCGGCTGGGCCAGGTCTGGGCCCAGGCGCCGGGCAACGCGAGCGCCGCGGCGGCGGCCAAAGCACCCAGCAGGGCGCGTTTGCGAAGGTTCCTCATCTCTTGTCTCCTGTGTTGTCGTGATGAAAACGCATGGGCGGTGCGTGCCGCCCACCGGCTCAGGCCAGCGCTGCCTGCTGTCCCACCGGCTGCGCCAGTTGGGCGCACACCGCATCGGTGACCTGCTGCGTGGTGGCCTGGCCGCCCAGGTCGCCCGTGTGCAGCGCAGGGTTGGCGGTGACATGCTCCACGGCACGCATCAGGCGCTGCGCGGCGGCGTGTTCGCCCAGGTGCTCCAGCAGCATCACGCAGCTCCAGAACGTGCCCACCGGGTTGGCCAGGCCCTTGCCCATGATGTCGAAGGCCGAGCCGTGGATGGGCTCAAACATACTGGGGTAGCGGCGCTCGGGATCGATGTTGCCGGTGGGCGCTATCCCCAGGCTGCCCGCCAGCGCGGCGGCCAGGTCGCTCAGGATGTCGGCATGCAGGTTGGTGGCGACGATGGTGTCCAGCGATGCGGGGCGGTTCACCATGCGCGCGGTCGCCGCGTCCACCAGTTCCTTGTCCCACCGCACATCGGGAAATTCGCGGCTGATCTGCACCGCGATTTCGTCCCACATCACCATGGCGTGGCGCTGGGCGTTGCTCTTGGTGACCACCGTGAGCAGCTTACGCGGACGCGACTGCGCCAGTTTGAACGCAAAGCGCATGATGCGCTCCACACCGGCGCGGGTCATCATGCTCACGTCGGTCGCGGCCTCCAGCGGATGGCCCTGGTGCACACGGCCGCCCACGCCGGCGTATTCGCCTTCGGAGTTTTCACGCACGATGACCCAGTCCAGGTCCTGGGGCGCGCAACGCTTGAGCGGCGCATCGATGCCCGGCAGGATGCGCGTGGGGCGCACGTTGGCGTACTGGTCGAACCCCTGGCAGATCTTCAGGCGTAAGCCCCACAGCGTGATGTGATCGGGGATATGCGGGTCGCCGGCCGAGCCGAACAGGATGGCGTCCTTGTCCCTGAGCGCCTGCAGGCCGTCGGCCGGCATCATCTCGCCGTGCGCGCGATGCCAGTCTCCGCCCCAGCCATAGCTGGTGAACGCAAAGCCCAGGCCCGGCTGGGATGCCGCTAATGCCTCCAGCACGGCCTGGCCGGCGGGGATTACCTCCTTGCCGATGCCGTCGCCGGGGATGCAGGCAATGCGATAGGTCTTGCTCATGGAAATGCTCGCTCCTCAAATCAGAAGGCCGCGCAACATGCGTGGCATGGCCCTGAATCTAGCGATGCCATGCCCACATATCACCGCGTTAAAGTGATGCCATTGTTTACTTTCATTCAACAATGAGCACCCCCTCCACCGCCCCGTCAGAGATGGCTTTCTTCAGCCTGCTGGCGCGCTGGGCCAGCCTGTCGGCCACCGCGCGAGAGCTGGGCATCAGCACGGCGGCGGCCAGCAAGCGCCTGGCGCAGATGGAATCGCGCCTGGGCGTGCAGCTGGTCAGCCGCACCACGCGGCGACTGCACCTGACGGCCGAGGGCAATACCTACCTGCGGCACGCGCGCCGCATCCTGGCGGAGATCGACGCCATGGAGCAACTGGTGAGCGACATGCAGGCCGAGCCCCAGGGCCTGCTGCGTGTGAACGCCACCCTGGGCTTCGGGCGCAGCCACATCGCGCCACTGGTGCCTGCCTTCGTGCGCCGCCATCCGCAGATCCAACTGCAGCTGCAGTTGTCGGTGCAGCCACCGCCGCTGGCGGACGATGGGTTCGACGTGTGCATCCGCTTCGGCGAGCCGCCCGATGCGCGCGTGATTGCGCGGCGCCTCGCCCCAAATCGGCGGCTGCTGTGCGCCGCACCCGCCTACCTGGCGCGCCGCGGAACGCCCACGCGGCCGGCTGAGCTGCCGCAACACGACTGCATCGACATCCGCCAGGGCGACGACGCCCACGGCGTGTGGCGCTTCAACGGCCACCGCAAGCAGGAGACGGTGCGGCTGCGCAACCACCTGAGCACCAACGACGGCGAGATTGCTGTGAACTGGGCACTGGCGGGCATGGGGATCGTCATGCGCGCGGAATGGGACATCGCTCGCTACCTGCGCAGCGGGAGGCTGGTGCAGGTGCTGCGGGACTACGACACGCCGCCGGCGGACATCCACGCCGTGTACCCGCAGCGGCATGCAGCCACCGCGCGGGTCAAGGCCTTCGTTGATTTCGTGGCCCAGCACTTCAACGGCAGCGCACCAGGCATTTAACAGTCCACAGAAACTGTATACAAAAATTGTCTTTCACGACTATGATGGCCGCATGGAAACCTCCACCACCGGCTTCATCGTCGAAAGCCTCACGCGCGCCATCGTCGAGCACCGCCTGTTGCCCGGCACCAAGCTGGCCGAGCAGAAGCTCGCCGACCATTTCGGCGTGTCGCGCACGCTGGTGCGCCAGGCGCTGTTCCAGCTGTCGCAGAACCGCCTGATCCGTCTGGAGCCCGCGCGCGGCGCCTTCGTGGCCGCGCCCTCGGTCCAGGAAGCGCGCCAGGTGTTCGCCGTGCGCCGCATGCTGGAGGCCGAGATGGTGCGTGCCTTCCTGGCGCAGAGCACGCCCGCGAAAATCCGCGCGCTGAAGGCCCATGTGGCGGCCGAGAAGAAGGCCATGGAGGGCAACGACGTGGGCCAGCGCACCGAGCTGCTGGGCGACTTCCACGTGCGCATGGCCGAACTCATGGGCAACGACGTGCTGGCCCAGTTGCTGGGCGAGCTGATCTCGCGCTGCGCCCTCATCACGCTGATGTACCAGTCCACCACCGCCGCCGAGCATTCGCACGAGGAGCACGCCGCCATCGTCGCGGCACTGGCCGCGGGCGACGCGGCGCAGGCCGTGCAGCTGATGCAGCAGCACCTGGACAACGTGGAGGCGGGCCTGACCTTCGACCGCGACCTGCCGACCAACGACCTTTCGATGGCCCTTTCCTCCGTATCGCCATGACCTACGACACGACGGCGCCCTACCCCCGCGACCTGATCGGCTACGGCCGCACACCCCCGCACCCGCACTGGCCTGGCAACGCCCGCGTGGCCGTGCAGTTCGTGCTGAACTACGAGGAGGGCGGCGAGAACTGCGTGCTCCACGGCGACCCCGCCAGCGAGCAGTTCCTGTCCGAGATGTTCAACCCGGCCGCCTACCCCGAGCGCCACATGAGCATGGAAGGCATCTACGAATACGGCGCGCGCGCCGGCGTGTGGCGCATCCTGCGCGAGTTCGAAAGGCGCGGCCTGCCGCTCACGGTGTTCGGCGTGGCCACCGCGCTGCAGCGCCACCGCGAGGTGGCCCAGGCCTTCGCCGAGCTGGGGCACGAGGTGGCCTGCCACGGCCTGAAGTGGATCCACTACCAGAACGTGCCCGAGGAGGTGGAGCGCGCCCACATGGCGCAGTGCCTGGAGATCTTCGACACGCTCTACGGCCACGGCGGCGACCACGGCCTGGGCTGGTACACCGGGCGCGACAGCCCCCGCACCCACCGCCTGGTGGCCGATGACGGGCGCTTTGCCTATGACAGCGACTACTACGGCGACGACCTGCCGTTCTGGATGAAGGTGGCCAAGAGCGACGGCAGCGCGCACCACCAGCTCGTCGTGCCCTATACGCTGGACGTGAACGACATGCGCTTTGCGCTGCCGCAGGGCTACTCGCACGCCGACCCATTCTTTCAGTACCTGAAGGACACGTTCGATGCGCTCTACGCCGAGGGCGACCCGGCCGGCGACAACGCGCCCAAGATGATGAGCATCGGCATGCACTGCCGCCTGCTCGGCCGTCCCGGCCGCATCACGGCGCTGCAGCGCTTCCTGGACCACATCCAACACCACGACCACGTCTGGGTGTGCCGCCGCATCGACCTCGCGCGCCACTGGGCGCAGCGCTTTCCCGCACCCGCCATTTAAGCCAAATCGGGCTGTAACGCTTATCCAACAAGCGCGAGCAGCTATTTTTTCGATAGTAGTAGGAGCCACGATGGCCTGGACCCTGGAACAACTCAACGCCGCCTCCCCCGCCGAGGCCCTGCAGATGCTCGACGGCCTGTACGAGCATTCGCCCTGGATCGCCGAGGCGGCGCTGCAGCAGCGCCCCTTCCGCTCGCTGGCGCAGCTCAAGTACGCCATGGTGCAGGTGCTGAACGGCGCCGGCCTGGAAAGGCTGTTGGAGCTGATCCGCGCCCACCCCGAGCTGGCGGGCAAGGCCATGGTGGCGCAGGCGCTGACGACCGAGTCCACGAACGAGCAAAGCCAGGCGGGCCTGACCCACTGCACGCCCGAGGAGTTCGCGCGCATCCAGCAACTGAATGCCGACTACAACGCCCGCTTCGGCTTTCCCTTCATCCTGGCGGTGCGCGGGCCGCGCGGCACGGGACTGTCGAGGCAGGAGATCATCGCCACGTTCGCACGTCGCCTGTCCAACCACCCCGACTTCGAGCGCGCCGAGGCACTGCGCAACATCCACCGCATTGCCGAGATCCGCCTGAACGACAAGTTCGGCGCCGAGCCGGTGCTGGGCAACGACGTCTGGGACTGGCACGAGCGCCTGGCCCAGCACAGCGACCCGGGCTATGCCGAGAAAGGCCAGCTCACCGTCACCTACCTCACCGATGCGCACCGCGCCTGCGCCCAGCGCATCAGCCACTGGATGCGCGACTGCGGCTTTGACGAGGTCGAGATCGACGCCGTGGGGAACGTGGTCGGCCGCTACAAGCCGGCCACACCCGACGGCAAGTATTTGATGACCGGCAGCCACTACGACACCGTGCGCAACGGCGGCAAGTACGACGGGCGTCTGGGCATCTTCGTGCCCATGGCCTGCGTGCGCGAGCTGCACCGCCAGGCCAGGCGCCTGCCGTTCGGCATCGAAGTGGTGGCGTTTGCCGAAGAGGAAGGCCAGCGCTACAAGGCCACCTTCCTGGGCTCGGGCGCGCTCATCGGCGACTTCCGCAACGAATGGCTGGACCAGAAGGACGCCGACGGCATCACCATGCGCGAGGCCATGCAGCACGCCGGTCTGTGCATTGGCGACATCCCGAAGCTGCGGCGCGATGCTGCCCGCTACCTGGGCTTCATCGAGGTGCACATCGAGCAGGGCCCGGTGCTCAACGAGCTGGACATCCCGCTGGGCGTGGTCACATCCATCAACGGCGGCGTGCGCTACGTCTGCGAGATGCTGGGCATGGCCAGCCACGCGGGCACCACGCCCATGGACCGCCGCCGCGACGCCGCCCTGGGCGTGGCCGAGCTCGCGCTGTACATGGAGCAGCGCGCCGCGCGCGATGGCGACAGCGTGGCCACCATCGGCATGCTGCAGGTGCCAGGCGGCTCCATCAACGTGGTGCCGGGCAAGTGCAGTTTCAGCCTGGACATGCGCGCGCCCACCGATGCGCAGCGCGATGCCATGGTGGCCGACGTGCTGGCCCAGCTGGAGGAAATCGCCCAACGCCGCGGCCTGCAGTACCGGGCCGAGCTGGCCATGAAGGTCGCCGCAGCCCCCAGCGCCCCCGCCTGGCAGCACCGCTGGGAGAAGGCCGTCGACGCCCTGGGCGTCCCCGTCTACCGCATGCCCAGCGGCGCCGGCCATGACGCCATGAAACTGCACGAAATCATGGCGCAGGCCATGCTGTTCGTGCGCGGCCTGCACGGCGGCATCAGCCACAACCCGCTGGAATCCAGCACCGCCGATGACATCCAGTTGGCGGTGGATGCCTTCAGCCATGTGCTGGAGCAGTTGGCCGCCGAATAACCCATCCATGGAACGCTCCGCCATGAACCAAGACCGCCAAGCCACCTACGCCGCACTGGATGCGTGGATCGACCAGCACTTCGACGAGCAGGTGCGCTTTCTGCAAGCACTGGTGCAGGTGCCCACCGACACGCCGCCCGGCAACAATGCACCGCATGCCGAGCGCACCGCTGAACTGATCCAGGCCTTCGGCTTCGAGGCCGAGAAGCACGCCGTTCCCGCGCAGGAGGTCAAGGATTACGGCATGGAGTCCATCACCAACCTGATCGTGCGCCGACCCTACGGACCCACAGGTTCGGGCCGCACCATCGCCCTCAACGCCCACGGCGACGTGGTGCCGCCCGGCGAAGGCTGGACCAGGGACCCGTACGGCGCCCAGATCGAAGACGGCGCCATGTATGGCCGCGCCACCGCGGTGAGCAAGAGCGACTTCTCCACCTTCACCTTCGCCGTGCGCGCGCTGGAGGCGGTGGCCAAGCCCACGCAGGGCGCGATCGAGCTGCACTTCACCTACGACGAGGAGTTCGGCGGCCTGCTCGGCCCCGGCTGGCTGCTGGCGCAGGGGCTGACCCGGCCCGATCTGATGATCGCCGCGGGCTTCAGCTACGAGGTGGTCACCGCGCACAACGGCTGCCTGCAGATGGAGGTCACCGTGCAGGGCAAGATGGCCCATGCCGCGGTGCCGCACACGGGCGTGGACGCACTGCAGGGCGCGGTGGCCATCATGAACGCGCTGTATGTCGAGAATGTGCAGTACCGGCAGGTGACGTCGAAGGTGCCGGGCATCCAGCACCCGTACCTGAACATCGGCCGCATCGAGGGTGGCACCAACACCAACGTGGTGCCCGGCAAGGTGGTGCTGAAGCTCGACCGCCGCATGATCCCGGAGGAGAACCCCGCCGAGGTCGAGGCGCGCATCCGCGCCGTGATCACCCAGGCGGTGGAAGGCTTCAATACCGAGCGCGGCTACGGGAGCGCAGACGCCCTACGCGTGGACATCAAACGCCTGCTGCTGGCCAACGCCATGACGCCGCTGCCCGGCAATCAGCCGCTGGTGGAGGCCATCCAGCAACACGGCGAGGCAGTCTTTGGCGAGAAGCCTCCCGCCGTGGGCACGCCGCTGTACACCGATGTGCGCCTTTATGTGGAGCGCGGCATCCCCGGCGTGATTTACGGCGCGGGCCCGCGCACGGTGCTTGAATCGCACGCCAAACGCGCCGACGAGCGCGTCGTGCTGCAAGACCTGCGCCGCGCCACCAAGGTCATAGCGCGCAGCCTGGCAGACCTGATGGCCTGACGCACAGCCGCACCAATGCTCCAGCCCGGCCCATGCCGGGCTTTTTTACGCCCTGCGCCGATCCCATCGCGCCGATTGGGGGCGAGCACCCGCCGGGCGTAGCTGCGCCGTTGTCTGCCGACACCGCCGCGGCAATCAGCAAGGGCAAACCCCTAGCAATTCGACCTTGATCGGGGTCGCCTTACGACAGGCAATTCCCCATACTTTGTATACAATTTTTGTATGGATTGCCGTGCGCAATGGCAGCCCTGTCCGGCACGGCAGAAGCCCCTTGAACAGCAAGCCAGGATTCCAAGGAACACCCATGTCCACGAACGTTCATCCGGTTGACGAAAAACTGCCCTGGGGCCGCGCAGCCACGCTGGGTCTGCAACATGTGCTGGTGATGTACGCAGGCGCGGTGGCGGTGCCGCTCATCGTGGGGCGCGCGCTCAACCTGCCGCCCGAGCAGGTAGCGCACCTGATCTCTGCCGACCTCTTCGTCTGCGGGCTGGTCACGCTCATCCAGGCCTGGGGTGCCACGCAGTGGTTCGGCATCAAGCTGCCGGTGATGATGGGCGTGACCTTCGCGGCCGTGGCGCCCATGGTGTCCATGGCGCAAGCCACGGGCGGTCAGGCGGGCGCGGGGCTGATCTTTGGCGCGGTGATCGGGGCGGGCGTGGTCTCGATGCTCATCGCGCCGGTGATCAGCGGCCTGCTGCGGTTCTTTCCGCCGGTGGTCACGGGCACCATCATCGCGGTGATCGGCATCAGCCTGATGCGCGTGGGCATCAACTGGATCTTCGGCAACCCCGTGGGGCCCACGGCCCCGGCCGTTCCCAACCCGGAGCACCTCAAATGGCTGGCCGAGGCCCAGGCCGCCGCCGGCGCGCCCGGCTCCTCGCTGCCGCCAGTGCCCAAGGGCTTCGCCGTGGTGCCCACGCTGCCCAACCCGCGCTATGCCGACCTGACAGGCGTGGGCATCTCGGGCGTCGTCCTGCTCACCATCTTGCTGGTGGCGCGCTTTGGCAAGGGCTTCTGGGCCAACATTTCGGTGCTGCTGGGCATCATCGTGGGCGGGGTGGTCACTGCGTCCATGGGGCTGATGGACTTTCACAAGGTGGCCCAGGCACAGTGGTTCGACATGGTGCTGCCATTCGAGATCGCGCTGCCGGTGTTCGACCCCATCCTGATCCTGACCATGACGCTGGTGATGATCGTCGTGATGATCGAGTCCACCGGCATGTTCCTGGCCCTGGGCGAGATGACGGGGCGCGAGATCTCGCGCGACGATCTCACGCGCGGCCTGCGCACCGACGGCCTGGGCACGCTGATCGGCGGCCTCTTCAACACCTTCCCCTACACCAGCTTCTCGCAGAACGTGGGGCTGGTGGCCGTCACCGGCGTCAAGAGCCGCTGGGTGTGCGTGGCCGGCGGCATGATCCTGATCGTGCTGGGCGTGCTGCCCAAGATGGCGGCGCTGATCGAGTCGCTGCCCACCGTGGTGCTGGGCGGCGCGGGGCTGGTGATGTTCGGCATGGTGGCGGCCACGGGCATCCGCATCCTGTCGAACGTGGACTTTCAGAAGAACCGTAACAACGCGATGATCGTTGCGGTGTCCATCGGGGTGGGCATGATCCCGCTGATCGCACCCAACTTCCGCCAGTGGATGCCCCATGCCATCCATCCGCTGATCGAATCCGGTATTCTGCTGGCCTCGATCACTGCCGTGGTCCTGAACATCTTCTTCAATGGAGCCAGCCGCGACACCTCTGCGGCCGTGCTCGCCGCCCGGCAGGCCGACGCCCACTGAACGTCGCCCTGCCCCGCGCCTTCCACCCGAAGGATCGCGCCCCGCGTGCCGTATGGCGCACGGGGCGCGGAAGGTTTGTTGTCGTCCACGCAGGCTGCCGTGCAGGCCCTCTGTTTGCGTCAGCATGCAGTAAGCTTGTCCGGCCCGTGTTGGCCTGTTTTTTCGTGCACCGCACCATTCGTATTTCGTATGACCCAGCCCCTGTCTGCCGCTGAAGCGGCACTGCGCGAAGCCGCGCTCGAATACCACCGCAACATGACGCGCGGCAAGATCGCCGTCACGCCCACCAAGCCCCTGTCCAACCAGCGCGACCTGTCGCTGGCCTACTCGCCTGGCGTGGCCTATCCCTGCCTGGACATCCAGGCCGACCCGACCAAGGCGTTCGACTACACCTCGCGCGGCAACCTGGTCGGTGTGATCACCAACGGCACGGCCGTGCTGGGCCTGGGTGACATTGGCCCGCTGGCCGGCAAGCCGGTGATGGAGGGCAAGGGGTGCCTGTTCAAGAAGTTCGCCGGCGTGGACGTGTTCGACATCGAACTGGACGCACGCGACCCCGACAAGATCATCGAGATCGTGGCAGCACTCGAGCCCACCTTGGGCGGCATCAACCTCGAAGACATCAAGGCGCCCGAGTGCTTCTACATCGAGCGCGAGCTGTCCAAGCGCATGAACATTCCGGTGTTCCACGACGATCAGCATGGCACGGCCATCATCTCCAGCGCCGCGCTGCTCAATGGCCTGGAACTGGTGGGCAAGCAGATCGACCAGGTCAAGGTCGCCGTCTCGGGCGCGGGTGCCGCCGCCATTGCCTGCGTGGGCGTGATGGTGGGCCTGGGCGTGAAGGTGGAGAACATCTTCATGTGCGACTCCAAGGGCGTGATCTACGAAGGTCGCCCCGGCGGCTTCGATGAATCCAAGGCACGCTACGCACAGAAGACCGATGCACGCACGCTGGCCGACGCAGTCAACGGCGCCGACGTATTCCTGGGCTGCTCGGCCCCCGGCGTGCTCACGGCCGAGATGGTCAAGACCATGGCGGACAAGCCCATCATCCTGGCGCTGGCCAACCCCGAGCCCGAGATCCGCCCCGAACTGGCCAAGGCCGTGCGCCCGGACTGCATCATCGCCACCGGCCGCTCGGACTACCCCAACCAGGTCAACAACGTCCTGTGCTTCCCCTACATCTTCCGCGGCGCGCTGGACTGCGGCGCCACCAAGATCACCGAGGCCATGAAGCTCGCCTGCGTGCGCCAGATCGCCGCGCTGGCCAAGGAAAACATCAGCGAGGAAGTGGCTGCCGCCTATGCCGGCCAGGAGCTGACCTTCGGCCCCGATTACCTGATCCCCACGCCGTTCGATTCGCGCCTGATCCTCAAGATCGCCCCCGCCGTGGCGCAGGCAGCGCTGGAGTCGGGCGTGGCCAGCCGTCCCATCGAGGACATGGAGGCGTACAAGGAGAGCCTGTCGCGCTTCGTGTACCAGACCGGCATCCTGATGCGCCCGGTGATCAACGCCGCCAAGACGCTGCCCAACGCGCAAAAACGCGTGGCCTATGCGGACGGCGAGGACGAGCGTGCGCTGCGCGCCGCGCAGTTTGCGATCGACGACCGTATCGCCCACCCGATTCTCATCGGACGCCCGGCGGTGATCGCCGCACGCATCGCCAAGGCCGGCCTGCGCATGCAGCCGGGCAAGGACGTGGAGATCTGCGACCCCTCGGACGACCCGCGTTTCCGCCAGTACTGGGAGGCCTACCACCAGCTCATGAAGCGTGACGGCGCCACGCCCGAGGTGGCCAAGGCGGCCGTGCGCCGCTCCAACACCATCATCGCCGCGCTGATGGTGAAGCTGGGCGATGCCGACGCAATGATCTGCGGCCTGGTGGGTACCTACGAGACGCACCTGGAACGCATCCACAGCATCCTGGGCCATGCACCCGGCGTGCAGCAATACGCGGCGCTGAACGCGCTGATGACGACCAACAACGGCACGCTGTTCATCGCCGACACCTACGTCAACGAAGACCCTACGGCAGAGCAGCTGGCCGACATCGCCTGGTCCTCGGTGCAGGAAGTGCAGCGCTTTGGCATTCCGCCGAAGGTGGCGTTCCTGTCGCACTCCAGCTTCGGCTCGTCCAAGCGCGCCTCGGCACGCAAGATGCGCGCAGCGCGCGACCTGTTCGTGGCCCGCCATCCCGAGATCGAATGCGATGGCGAGCTGCATGGCGACGCCGCGCTGGAGCCCAAGATCCGCAACAACTACCTGCCGGACTCCACGCTCACCGGCTCGGCCAACCTGCTGATCTGCCCGAACATCGACTCGGCCAACATCCTCTACAACGTGCTCAAGACCACCACCAGCGGCGGTGTCACCGTGGGCCCGATTCTCATGGGAACCTCGGCCACGGCGTACATCCTCACGCCCGCAGCCACCGTACGCCGTGTGTTGAACATGACCGCACTGGCCGTCGCCAGCAGCGCCGCGCGCCGCAAGTAAGCGCAGCGCACAGCAGGGCCGCCCCCCAGACCATGGTGCGCGGCCCTTATTTTTCAACAAATCATTTGAATTCAAATGATTTGCTAGAATAACAAAATGACTGCTGCCTCACCGTCCGATGCCGCCCGCCCCGCCAACCCCAAGCGCCTGCTGGGCGTGCGGCTCGTGGGCCTGGGCCGGCGTTGGCGCAAGACACTGGACGCACAACTGGCCGCCGAAGGCCTGAGCGACGCCGTCTGGACGCCGCTGGTGCACCTGCACCGCCTGGGCGACGGCATCTCGCAGACCGAGCTGGCAGCCGCCGTGGGGCTGGATGGCTCCAGCCTGGTACGGCTGCTGGACGCATTGGCTGCCCAGGGACTGGTCGAGCGCCAGGCGCACGCGAGCGACCGCCGCATCAAGCTCGTGCGCCTCACTGCCGCTGGCAAGCGCACGGCCAACGGCATCCGCAAGCGCCTTGCCGCCATCGAGGATGAGTTGCTGGCCGATCTGGACGAGGCCACCGCCCGCACCCTGCTGCAGGCCTTCGAGCAGATCGAAGCGCGCATTGCCAGCGCCCAGCACGAGGACTGATGCCATGGCGTTGCCAACCCGCCCTCTCCTTCCCAGCTCCCACGGCCACGCTCTGCGCCAGGCGTTGGCATCCGCGCGGCTGCGGGAGAGCCTGTCGCTGCAGCGCCCCGCCTCGTTGCGCAACGCCACGATTGCCGGCGCGCAGGTGGCGTTGGCGGTGATCCTGGTTGCCGGGCTGCTGCATGCCTCGCCCTGGGCCCAGGTGGCGGGCTTCGGCGGCCTGGGCGCTCTGGCGGCACTGTTCGGGCGCTTCGCGCCGCTGGCCCGCCGCCGCGGCGTCGTCCTCAAGGCCGGGGCGCTGCTGGTCATGCCCGTGGCGCTGCTGTCGCTGCTGGCCTGGTCGGGGCTGGGACCGGTAGCCATGCTGCTGGCCCTGTCGGGCATGGCAGGGCTGCTGGCATCGCTGGCCCACCGCATGCAGATGGGCGCCGGGAGCGGTGATTTTCATTTTCGCGGCCAGCGCCGCGATCAGTCCGGTTGACAGCGCGCTGGCACTGGCCGGGCGCACCGGCGCCACCGCCCTGGGCGTGGCCGCCGCCTGGCTGTTGTGCCTGCTGACCGACCGCCTGCGCGACCTGGAAGTAGCACCGCCGGCCGCAACACCCGTCCAGGCAACGGCGGGGGCACGTGCCCCGAAGCCCCTCACGCCGGGTTACGCACCCGTGCAGTCGGCACGCGTGGCGCTGTGCGCCGCGCTGGCCGCCCTGCTGGCACACGCCGCGGGCTGGGCGCACCCGGCCTGGGCGTCGATTGGCGCGGTGGCCGTGCTGCAAGGTGCGCACCTGCCGGGCACGGTGCACCGCGGCTGGCAGCGCACGCTGGGCACCGTGGTGGGCGCTGGCATCGCCTGGGCGATCCTCTCGTCCGAGCCATCGTTCTGGACGCTGCTGCTGGCCGTGGCCGTGCTGCAGGTGCTGACCGAGGCGGTGATCGGGTTCAACTACGCACTGGGCCAGATTTTCGTGACGCCGATGGCTCTGCTGATGACGAACATGGCGCACCATGGCGAAGCGGCGGAAATGGCACTGTCACGCATCTTCGATACCACCCTGGGCGCGGCGGTAGGGATTGTGTTGGCGCTGGTGCTGTCGTCGCTGGACGAGAGGGTGTACCTTGCGCGCCACCATGGCCGCGCGCAGTGACTTAAGGTAAAAAAGGCCCCTAGCGCCCGTCAAACAAGCGCCAGCAGCTTCTTTTTTGATAGCAAAACAACAGATCAGCGAGCCCGTGTCCGCCGCTCGCAGGCCAGCGCCGCTGTGAACACAGCCAGGCCGCCCAGGCCCAGCAGCGCCCCCACCCAGCCGGTGGAAGTCCAGCCGCCGCCCGCTGCGATGGCCACACCGCCCAGCCAGGCCCCCAGCGCATTCGCAGCGTTGAAGGCCGAATGGTTGAGCGCGGCCGCCAGGGTCTGCGCATCGCCCGCCACGTCCATCAGACGGATCTGCAGCGCGGGACCGATGGCCACCACCGTACCCAGCAGGAAGACGGACAGCGCCGCCGTCAGCGGGTGGTGCGCCGCCGCGACGAACACCACCATCACCGCCACCGACCACCAAAGCAGCTTGCCCACGGTGGGCATCAGTGCGCGGTCCGCCATGCGCGAGCCCACCAGGTTGCCCGCCACCATGCCCAGGCCAAACAGCGACAGCGTGAACGGCACCAGCGCCGCCGGCATGCCGGCCACTTCCAGCAGCGTGGGCTTGATGTAGCTGAACACCGCGAACATGCCGCCGAAGCCGATGGCGCCGATGCCCAGCGTGAACCACACCTGGCCCCGCGCCAGCGCGCCCAGTTCGCGCCAGGGGCTGGCGCCCTGCGGCGCGGGCATGTCGGGCACCCAGCGCCGCACCATGAACACCGCCGCCAGCGCGATGGCCCCCACAAACACGAAGGCCGCACGCCAGCCCAGCAGACTGCCCAGCGCCGCCGCGATGGGCACGCCCACCAGCGTCGCGCTGGTCAGCCCCAGCATCACCCAGCCCACGGCCCGGGCGCGCTGGCCCGGCCGTGACAGTGCCGCGGCCACCAGCGCCGCGACGCCGAAGTAGGTGCCGTGCGGCAGGCCGCTGACCAGCCGCAGCAGCCCCAGCGACGCATAACCTGGCGCCAGCGCCGACGCAAAGTTGCCCAGGGCGTAGACCGCCATCAGCGCCATGAGCAGCGCCCGCCGGCCCCAGTGCGCCGCCAGCACGGCCAGCACCGGCGCGCCCACCACCACGCCCAGCGCGTAGGCGCTGATCACGTGCCCGGCCTGCGGAATGCTCACCCCCAGGTCGAGCGCCACCTCGGGCAGCAGGCCCATGATGACGAATTCGCCGGTGCCGATGGCAAAGCCCCCCACGCCCATGGCCAGCACGGCGCGCACCAGCGTGCGCTCGTCCGCGGGGCTGGCGGCATCGGCATCGGCGGCGGGTGTGACAGTGCTGGAAGTGGGCGTGGCAGAAACAGTCATGGAAAGATCGAAAACCAGGGTTAACCCCAGGGCGCGCGACCATAGCACGCACGACCCTTCCCCGCCGGCGCACGGGCTTGGGGCGGCTGCACGTACGCGATACAGGTGCTACGCTGCGGCGCAATGCCATCACAGGGCCGACCATGAACGCTGATTCCGCTTTTCAGGAGATCGCCCGCACCGTACAGGTGCTGGCCTTTGACACCTTTGGCACGGTGGTGGACTGGCACGGCAGCATCGTGCGCGAAATGCAGCAGCACCACCCCCGCGTGGACGCAGACGCCTTCGCCCGCGCCTGGCGCGCGGGCTACCAGCCAGCGATGGCGCGGGTGATGAGCGGCGCGCAGGGCTGGACGCTGATCGACGCCCTGCACCGCCAGATCCTCGACGAAATCCTGCCGCGCTTTGGCCTGGCGCACCTGGGCGAGGAAGAGCGCGTGCACCTGAACCGCGTGTGGCACCGGCTCTCCCCGTGGCCCGACTGCGTGGCGGGGCTGACGCGGCTCAAACGCCGCTACACCATCACCACCCTGTCCAACGGCAACATCGGGTTGCTCACCCACATGGCCAAGCGCGCCGGCCTGCCCTGGGACTGCATCCTGAGCGCCGAGGTCTTTCGCGCCTACAAGCCCGATCCCGCCACCTACCTGGGCGTGGCCCGCGTGTTCGAGCTGCCACCGCAGCAGGTGATGCTGGTGGCCGCCCACCACGACGATCTGGCGGGCGCGCGCGCCTGCGGCCTGCGCACGGCTTATATCGAGCGACCGCTGGAGTTCGGTGCGGGCCACGCCAAGGACGTCTCACCACGCCCAGGCAACGACCTGCACGCCCGCGACCTGCTGGACTTGGCGGACCAGTTGGGGGCGTAAAGGCCGTTTTGCGTGCGCAATGAAAAAAGGGCTGGCACCTGACGGCACCAGCCCTTGAGGCAGGAGGACGGACCTGGACAGCCGGGCCCGTGTTTTTGCCGGCTTACTGCTTGACGGCTTCGATCTGCGCCACGATGCGCACGTTCTTGGGGAAGCCGTACTGCACGCCGTAATCCACGCCGAAGGCCGTGCGGTCGATCGTGGTCTCGAAGTCGCCGCCGCACACTTCACGCTTGAGCATCGGGCTGTCGTAGCAGGCGAACTGGTTGGCCTTCAGGGTGACGGGCTGCGTCTTGCCCTTGATGGTCAGGTTGCCCGACACGGCCGTGAGCTTGTCGCCCTCGAAGGTGAACTTGTCGCCCACGAACTTGGCGGTGGGGAATTTGGCGGCGTCAAAGATGTCCGCACTCTGCAGGTGCTTGTCGAACGACGCGGTACCGGTATTGACGGAGTCGATGTGCAGCGTCAGCTCCACCTTGCCGGTCTTGCCGGCCTTGTCGAACTGCACGGTGCCTTCCTTCTTGTCGAAGCGGCCGCGGTTCACGCTGGCGCCAAAGTGGCTGATCTCGAACGTGGCGAAAGTGTGCGTGGGGTCCACGGCGTACGTGGCGGGCTGGGCGTGCACGGCACCCGCGGTCAGGGCAGCGGCGGCAGCGATGGTCAGGAAGGTGGAACGCATGTCGGTTTCTCCGTAGTAGAGGTTGGTGATTAAAAAGGGGAAGCGTTAAAGCTTGGGCACGCCGGTCAGGGCCAGCTTGAACTTGACCTGCACCTCGTCGGCCACCATGGACGTGTCGGCCCATTCGTTCTCGCCGATCTTGAACGCCAGGCGCTTGATGGCGAAGCTGCCCGCCGCGGTGGTGATGGCGCCGCTTTGGGTCAGGGTGACGGGCACCACGACGTCATGCGCCGCGCCCTTGATGCTGAGCTTGCCGGCCACTTCGTATTTGCCTGCGCCCACGGCCTTGATGGCGCTGGACTGGAACGTGGCCTGCGGGAACTTGGGCACGTTGAACCACACGGGCTTGGGCAACTCGGCATCGGTTTCCTTCACGCCCAGCGTGGCACTGCCGGTATCCACCGTGAACGCCACCTTGCTGGTGGCGGGCTTGGCGGGGTCGAAAGCGACCTGGGCATCAAACTTCTTGAAGCGACCCTCGACGGGCACGCCCATCTGCTTGCTCACGAAGACGATCTCGCTCTGCTCGGGCACGAGCTTTTGCTGCGCGAAGGCGCTGCCTGCGGCCAGCAGCGCGGCGCCGGCCAGTGCCATGCCAGCAAGACGGGGAAGGGACGACTGCATCATGGTGAATGCTCCATTCATGGATCAGGACAGGAAGAGAAACGGGCTCAGCCACGCGCCGGCAGCATGCGGCCTACCAGGCCGTCACGGTCGATAAGCTGGTGCTTGACTGCTGCCGCCACGTGCAGCACGACCAGGGCGGTCAAGGCGTAGGCGCTGATGGCGTGCAGGGGCTTGATGGCCTCCGCCAGGGCAGGACTGACCGGCACAAAGTCAGGCAGCGGCACCAGGCCGAGAAAAACGATGGGAAAGCCCGCGGCCGAGCTGTAGGCCCAACCCACCAGCGGCACGATGAGGAACAGCGCATACATCAGGTAATGCACGCCATGATGCGCGGCCTGCTGCCAGCGCGGCATGGCTGCCAGCACCGCCGCAGGCAATGCGGGCGGACGGTGGGTCAGGCGCCACAGCAGCCGCAGCACCGACAGCGCCAGGATGGCCACGCCCGCCCACTTGTGCCAGTTGTAGAGCTTCAGGCGCTGGGGCGAAAACGGCAGCCCCGTCATGTACCAGCCGACACAAATCACGGCCACGATGGACAGGCCCATGATCCAGTGCAGGGCGATGGCGGTGGCGCCGTAGCGCGCGGGCCGTGGTGCGGAAGCGGTGGTCATACGGAATGGTGGCGGTAGAGGAACAGTGCGCGGCGATTGCGCGGATGCAACCCGCGGCAGAGACGGCGCTCTGGTGAAGTGACGCAGTCTAGAGTGCGCTCCGTGCGGTAAGTTTCAACCGTATTGATGTTTCGATTCAAAATTTATGAACGACAGCGGTTAACCACGTTGGACAGGGGCCCTCGCGCACCCGCGTGCGCAGCAGGGCATGTCATGATTCGCGCATTGGCCTTCGCCACCTTTGCGTTCGCCGTCGCCGCACTTTCACCGCATCCCCATGACTCCTCCCTCCACTTCCGTCGTCTACGGCACCGAAGACGTGCTGGTCTCGCTGTGCAACTCCGTGACCCGTGTGCTGACGGTCGCCACCCAGGGCCCCGTGCACTACTCAGGCATGGTGCAGCGCATCACCAAGACCTGCCTGAAGCCGGACATTGGCTGCTTCGTGCTGTTCGACGGCGGCTTCTCGGGGCTGGTGATCATCAATTTCTCGGCCGCCGCAGCCATGGAAATCTACGAGCGCTACATGCTCAGCATGGGCATGTCGGCGCAGGAACTGGCCAGTTCTTTCACCTCTGACGAAGTCAGCAACGTCATGGGCGAACTGATGAACCAGGTGGTGGGTGACTTCACCGGCAAGGTGCGCCGCGAACTGCAGACCCACATCACGCAGAACCAGCCCAAGATGCTGGTGCTGAACCAACAGGTGGTGCTGAGCGTGGACGCCAACCTCGACCAGCCCGAGGCCCGCCGCGTGACCTTCTACACGGGCAGCAACAACATCTTCTATCTGGAACTGGCGATCGACCGCACACAGTTCATCAAGCTCTACGACTTCGAACCCCAGGACGCGCCCGACCCCGACGCACTCATGGCGCAGGCGGCAGCACCCGCGCCAGCGGCAGCCCCTGCCAGCGCAGCGGATGCCGACACCGAGGCGCTGCTCCGGTCACTCGGCATGTAGCATCATTTTGCTATTGAAAATATAGCTGTTAGCGCTTATCCGTAAAGCGCTAACAGCCAATTTCATTCATAGTCCGCCCGCGTCCTACGACAAAGGAGGCCTGGTGCCGACGGCGCGCCTGCACACGCCTTCTAGGCTGGAAGCCATTTCCACAGCGGAGTGCCGCCATGCCCCAACGCACCTGGAGCGCCAAACGCGAGCGCCAATACGAGCACATCAAGGACAGCCTGCTGGAGCGCGGCGAAAAGCGGGACACCGCCGAAGAAATCGCCGCACGCACCGTAAACAAGGAACGTGCCCAGCACGGCGAGGCCAAGCAGGCCGATCCCCACACACTGCAGGACACGCCTGCCCCGGTACGCGGAGGCCAGCGGTCGCACCAGGGCCCGCAAGGCCGCACGCGCGAGCAACTCTACGAGGACGCCCGCCGAAGGGGCATCCCCGGGCGTTCCAAGATGAACAAAGCCCAGTTGGCGGCTGCGCTAAAGCGCTGACTACGAGCCCCTACAGGGCCACACCACAAGCACCGCGCCACCCCGCCACCCGCTTACAATAGGCGGCTTCGCGGAGACTTGGGTGAGTGGTTTAAACCAGCAGTCTTGAAAACTGCCGACGGGCAACCGTCCGTGAGTTCGAATCTCACAGTCTCCGCCACCGCCAGAAAAATCAGCGCCTCGCGAGGGCGCTTTTTTTTATGTCCATTCGGGGGCGGATGAAGCGGGTTTTCCAGGTTCACATACCAACCCGTGATGGGACAACTGCCTGTAGCCCTGCATTCACAACATGGTGCGCAATGACTCGCCGGTAGCGCCTCCAGCAGCTTCAGGGGCGCGTGTGCCGAGTGACATGGTTCGCGTGCGCCTGGAACCACTTCTTTCATAGCCGGTGCGTGGTGCCCCTCCCGAAACACAACGGCCCCAAGACCGTTGCGCACCACATCTATGCCGCTGCAAAAAGCAACGCCAATGCGAGTACGGTACCGCCAACATAGGTGCCCAGCGCCCCCACGGCACGGAAAGGGTTGGGACGCGCCAACGTGGCAGAAGCCAACACGCCCATCACCAACAGATAGCGCGACGCGGTCACGCCCACCATCACCCAGCTGACCCATTCCGCCGAACTCCGCTGACCCAGCAGGTAGATCAGAAGCGCCAGCATGGCTGCATATTCGTAAGCGTCCGGCAAACCCAGGCCTACCGAGGCCGGTGATCAGGCGTCGGCGGGTTTCCAGCGGTGTGGCAGGAGCTCGACGATGCGGCTGGCCTTGTGCGTGGGCAGTCGCGTGAGCACGTCCTTGAGGTAGGCATACGGGTCGTGCCCGTTCATACGGGCCGACTGGATCAGGCTCATGACGGCGGCCGCTCGCTGGCCCGCACGCAGGCTGCCGGCAAACAGCCAGTTGTTACGACCGATGGCAATGGGCCGGATCTGGTTCTCGATCCAGTTGTTGTCGACCGGCAGTTGTCCGTCATCCACGAATCGGGTCAGCGCATCCCAGCGCCGCAGGCTGTAGTCCAGCGCCTTGGCGGTTGCTGATCCGTCGGGCACCTGGCGCCGTTGCAGCGTCATCCACTCGTTAAGAGCGTCCAGGATCGGCCGGGTCTGCTGCTGCCGAACGGCTTGCCGTTGCTCGGTGTCCAGCTCTTTGACGTCCCGCTCGATCTCATAGACCCGGGCGAACTGCTGCAGGGCGAACTCGGCGATCTGGCTCTGGTTGGCCGCGTGCAGGTCGAAGAACTTGCGCCGGGCATGGGCCAGACAGCCCACCTCGGTCACGCCGCTGGCGATCAAGGCCTTGTAGCCGCTGAAGTCGTCGCAGGTCAGGCAGCCCTTCCAGGCCTTGTCGGTGCCGTGGCCCAGGAAGCGCCGGGCGTGTTCGCCCGAGCGGGATTCGCAGAAGTCGTAGACCACAGCCTTGATGCTCTCGAAGGCCCCCGGCGCATAGGCCCAGAGGTAGGCGCGGTGCGTCTTGCCATCGCCGGGCTTGAGCATGGCCACCGGCGTCTCATCGGCGTGTAGCACCCGGTGGCTGAGGATCTCGGTCTTCAGGGCATCGACCAGCGGCTGCAGCCGCACCCCGCAGGTGCCCACCCACTGCGCCAGGGTCGAGCGAGGGATGGCCAGGCCAGCGCGGCCGAAGATCGCCTCCTGCCGGTACAGCGGCAGGTGATCGGCGTACTTGCCCACCAGCACCTGGGCCAGCAGGCCGGTGGTGGGGATACCTTTGTCGATGACGTGCGCCTCGACCGGCGCTTGTTGAATGGTCTCGCACCGGGCGCAGGCCCACTTGCCGCGGATGTGGCGCTCGACACTGAAGACGCCGGGCACATAGTCCAGCTTCTCGGCCACGTCCTCGCCCACGCGTTTCATCTGGCAGCCACACGCGCACGTGGTGGACGTGGGTTCGTGGCGGATCTCGCGGCGTGGCAGGTGCGCCGGCAAGGGCATCCGCTTGGCCTGTCTCTTCTCGGGGGTGGCCGGTGCTTGCGTCTGCGCCAGCGCGTCGATCTCGCTGGCCACGGCCGCCAGGTCCGCTTCGATCTCGTCGTCGAGCAGGCTCTTCTGCTCAGGGCTGAAGCGCTCTGATTGGGCGGCGAACTTCATGCGCTTCAAGAGCGCGTTCTCGTGCGTGAGCTTGTCGATGAGGGTCTGCTTGAAGGCAAGCTCCTGGTCCTTGGCAGCAGCGGCTTGCAGCATGGACAGCAGCGCCGAGCGCAATTGCTCGGGACTCAGACTATCCAGGGATTGCGGCTCTACGACCATGGGCATGACTGTGCCAGCGCCGGTAACGCCACGCCATTGGCACATGCACCGATTGGCAGGCCGCATGTCAGCGATCAGATTCAGAGCACGGTGATGAGGCCACCATCGCCCAGGCGCTGCCAAGGCAACCCGAGCACCAGAGCGTCGAACTGCGAGCGGCTGAGCGTGGTGGTCAACGCACCGTCACGCGGCCAGACGAACTTGCCGCTGTTCAGGCGCCGCGCCGCCAGCCACACCCCAATGCCGTCGTGCACCAACACCTTCATGCGGCTGGCTCTCCGGTTGGCAAACAGGTAGGCGTGATGCGGACGCGCAGCACCGAAGACGGCCACCACACGGGCCAGCGCGGTGTCTGTGCCGGCACGCATGTCCAGCGGCTCGGTAGCCAGCCACAGGGCGTCGATGCGGATCACTTGAGCAGGTCCCGCATCCAGGCCGCGCAGTGCTCGGCCGCGCAGACCGGCCAGGTCAGCGAGATGCTGGTAGCGCCACGGCGCAACTCGATGCGGATGTCTGGGGCCGGCGCACAGCTGGGCGCAGGCAGCGTCACCGGCACGAAGGTGGGAACTTGCATATCTGTGCTGGGGGCATGGGCCAGTCGGCGCCATTTGTGCACGACGTTGGCGTTGATGCCGTGCGAGAGCGCCACGCTGGCCACCGATGCACCGGGCTGGGCGCACTCGGCCAGGATCTGCTGCTTGAGCTCGGCGCTGTGGCGCCGACGGGTCTTGTTCTGGGCTTCGGTCATGGTGTCCACCTATCTGGTTTGGTGGACACCATCGTTGCCGCTTACGCCGCCGCCCTCAAGGGTGGGATGACCGTGCGCTTACGCATATTCGGCAGTGTTGCCGTGGGCACGCACCGCCATCAACGCCACCGGTCGCCGGGCACCCCCAGTCGCCGTCATAGACCACCGGTGCCAGCGGCACGCGGCCGCGCTCGCGCTGCAGACAGAGGTTCTGGACGGCGCTGGCGGTGCGCGCCAACGGCGCGATAAAAGGCCGCGCGTTCGGCGGCGGTGTGGGCGAGGGGGCCGTTATGGCGTCTCGTTCAACCAATCGCGCTGCGCGGAAGTATCTTCCAACGCCAGCAGCGCACGCTTGCGCGGCAGGCCGCCGCCAAAGCCGGTCAAGCTGCCGTTGCTGCCGATCACCCGGTGGCAGGGCACGACGATGGAGACCTTGTTCTGCCCGTTGGCCGCAGCGACGGCGCGCGTGGCCGTGGGCTGGTCGATGGTCCGCGCCTGCTGTGCATAGCTGCGCGTCTCGCCGTAAGGGATGGCCAGCAGCGCCTGCCACGCGGCGATCTGGAATGGCGTGCCCACCAGGTCCAGCGGCACACCGAACACGCGGCGGCGGCGCCCGAAGTATTCCGCCAACTCACTGGCCAGCAGCACGGTGACCGCATTGCCCTTCTCCCGCAGGACCTCACCGCGAGCAGCCTGCACCTGGGCCAACTCACGCTCCACACCCGGCTGCCCCACGAACTCCAGCAGACACAGCCCCCGGTCTGAAGCCACGGCCAGCATCTCGCCCAAGGGAGTAGGCACGGTCTGCGCATACAGCATGGCGCGGCGCCCCCTCAGTCCTCGATGCCGCGCTGCGCGGGAATGCCCGCCTGGAACGCATGCTTGATGAGCTTCATCTCCGTCACCGTGTCGGCGATGGCGATGATTTCCTCGGGGCAGCGGCGGCCCGTCAGGCACACGTGCACATCCTTGGGCCGCGCCGCCAGGGTGTCCAGCACCTCCTGCAGTGGCAGCCAGCCATAGATCAGGGGATAGGTGATTTCGTCGAGCACAACGAGGAAGTTCTCGCCCGACAGGATGGCCGCACGGGCCTTGGCCCAGCCGTCGCGCGCCAGTTGGGCGGAGTGGTCCAAGTCCTTGCTCTTCCAGCTGAAGCCGTCCCCCAGGCCTTCGATGGACAAGCCGATCTGCTCGAACATGCGGTGCTCGCCAAAGCGGGCGCTGGGCACCTTCATGAACTGGAAGACCTTCACGGCCTTGCCCCGGCCATGCGCGCGCAGCGCCAGGCCGAAGGCCGCCGTGCTCTTGCCCTTACCGTCGCCGGTGTTGACGATGACCAGGCCCCGGCGCTCGCCTTCGGCCTTGTCGTAGCGTTTCTCGGTGGGGGGAGTTTCAATCTGCATGCAATGCCTCAAGAAGAAGTTTTGGGAAATCAAGCCGTCACGTGAAACGATGGAGCACGCCGCGCCTGGAAGGCCGCATGTGGCGCACCAACTGCAGCGCCAGCTCCTCCATCGAGAGGCCGGGTGGCACGCGCAGAACGGTAATGCGGCAGGCGCCAGCGCTGCCAAGCTTGCATGCGCATGGCGCCGCGCATCCACAGGGCACGGAGAAAGGCCAGCGCCACCCGCACGGGTACAGGCCACAGCAGCACCTGCGCGACCTGGGCAAAACCGGCGTCCAAATTCATGCGTTCACACTCCATGCCCTCTGCGGCCGGCCGCCGGCCGCAAGGGGTTCAAGGGGAAAGGGGCGCAGCGCGTTCACCGCTCCATGCGGGGCAGCGCCATCCACAGGCCGTCGATCTCGCGCACCTGGATGCGCCGCTCGAACACCTGCTCCAGCGCGGCGTGCGTGGCCGTGCTCTGGCATGGCCCGTGGTGCACCACGCCGCCGGCAGCCATGATGAGCATGTCGTCGGCCTGCAGCGCGATGGATACCTCGTGCAGCACGCTGACCACGGTACCGCCCTGCCCCACCAGGTCGCGCACGGTGTGCAGCCAATCGGTCTGGTGCGGCGGGTCCAGGTTGGCCAGGGGTTCGTCCATGAGCAGCACGGGTGCCTGCACGGCCAGCGCGCGCGCCAGCAGCACGCGCTGGCGCTCGCCTCCCGACAGTTCCGACAGCGGACGGTCGCGCCAGTCCCACGCCTGAGTGGTGTGCAGCGCCTGCTGCACGGCGGCATGGTCGGCATCGCTGGCCGGCGCCATCCAGGCACGGTGCGGCAGGCGGCCGAGCATGGCCACGTCGTAGGCGGGCAGGTCTTCGGCGGCGGACTCGTTCTGGCCCAGCCAGGCCAGTTGGCGGGCGCGCTCGCGCGGGGGAATGTCGGCCAGCGCGCGGCCCAGCAACTGCACCCGCCCTTGCACACGCGCATGGCGCAGCAGGCCTGCCAGCACCTTGAGCAGCGTGGACTTGCCCGCACCATTGGGGCCGACCACGCTGGTCCAGCGGCCAGCGGGCAGGTCCAGGTCAATGCCGCGCAAGATAGAGGCATTTGCGATGCTGGCGCTTATCTGGCGTGCGCTAACAGCTATGTTCTTCATAGCGAGCTTCCCAACACCCGGCGGTGCATGAGCCACAGCAGGTAGCTGCCGCCCAGCGCGGCGGTGAGCACGCCCACGGGCAGTTCCTGCGGCGCCACCACCCAACGCGCCAGGATGTCGGCGGCCAGCAGCAGCACCGCGCCCATCAGGCTGGACAGCCACACATGCCACTGGTGGGTGACGCGCGCGATCGAGCGCACGAGGTGCGGCGCCGCCAGCCCGACGAAGGCAATCAGCCCAGTGTGCGCCACGGCCGTGCCGGTGGCCAGGGCCAGCGCCAGCACCAGCCCCGCGCGCATGGGCACGATGGGCAGGCCCAGGCTGGCGGCCGTGGCTTCGCCCAGCATCAGCCCGTCCAGCAGGCGCGACAACGCCCAGGCCGTGGCGGCGCACAGCAGCCAGCCGCCAGCCATGATGGCGCAGGCCTGCCAGCCCACGAAGGCCGAGCTGCCCATGGTGAAGACCTGCATCGGCTCCAGAATGGCGGGCTGCGCCACCTGGATCAGGTCGCGCGCAGCGCCAAGCACCACGCCCACGATTACGCCCGCCAGCAGCAGGCGCAGCGTGTGTTGCACACCACGGGCCAACACCAGCGTCAGCAGCACGGCGCCCGCAGCACCCGCGAAGGCCAAGCCCGTCACGCCCAGTCGCGCCAGCCAGCTCGCCGTGCTGGGCGACACACCCAGAACGGCCATGGCCACGGCGCCGCCCAGCGCCGCGCCCGACGCACTGCCCAGCAGGTACGGGTCGGCCAGCGGGTTGCGAAAGAGCCCCTGGGCAATGGCGCCCGCCAGTCCCAGCAGCGCGCCGGCCAGCCATGCGCCCAGCGTGCGCGGCAGGCGGATGTCCCACACGATCTGCTGCGCCAGCGGGTCGCCGCGCAGGTTCAGCAGGCTGCCAAAGCCCGTGCTGCCGACGCTGGCGCCGAGCAGCAGCAGCGCCACGCTGGCGGCCAGCAGCCACAGGCCCAGCCAGCGCGCGCGGCGGCCGCTGGCGTCGGGGTGCAAGGAGGTGGCATAGGTTGCTGGCATGGCGGTGGTCGCCACCATGGTAGAGGGCTGCGGGAGGCGCGCGCTCATTCGTACTTCTCCGCCAGGCAGCGGGCCATGATGCGCGCGGCCTCGGCCATGCGCGGGCCGGGGCGCACCACCACGTCTGACAGTTCGGGCCCGAAGTCGCACACGCGGCCCGCCTTGACCGCGGCCAGGTGGTTCCACCCCGGGTATTGGGTCATGGGTTGCATGCTGCGGTTGGCCACCATCAGTACGTCGGGCTGTGCGCGCAGGACGAACTCGGGATTGAGACGCGGAAAGGGCCCCAGCTCGGGCGGGACCACGTTGCGCGCGCCCAGGCGCACCAGCGTCTCGCTGATGAACGAACTGGCCCCCGCCGCATAGGGGCCGCGGCTGACCTCGAAGAACACCCGCGCCCCGCGCGCGCGCTGCGGCAGCGACTGCGCGGCGGCTTGCACGGCGGCATCGATCACGCGCCACACGCGCTCCGCGCCGTGCTCCGGCGGAACGGCCAGCAGTTCACCCAGCACCCCCAGCACGCGGCGCACGTCCGCATGGGTCTTGTGGTCCAGCGCCAGCACCTTCACGCCCAGCGCCTCCAGCCGGTCGCTGACGCGGCTGCTGACGGACAGCAGTACCACGTCCGGGCGCAGCGCGACGATGGCCTCGATGTTCGGGTCCAGTCCGCCGCCCACCTGGGGCAGGCGCCGCACGGACGCGGGCCAGTTGGAGTAGCGGTCCACCCCCACCAGGCGCTCACAGCGCTGCAGCTCGCACACGCTCTCGGTCAGCGACGGCAGCAGGCTCACGATGCGCTGGGGCGGCTGGTCGAACCGCAGCGCGCGGCCCCGGTCGTCGGTGATGGTTACCGCGTGGGCGCTGGGCAAGGCCAGCAGCAGACCCAGCATCCAGCCGGCGGCAGCAAGCTGGCGGCGCCAGCGAAGAGGCATCATGGTACGTCCTTCAGGGTAAGCGGCAGGCCCGCCGCCATCAGCGTGACGCGCTGGCAGGCTGCCGCCGCGCGCTGGTTCAGGGCGCCCAGCGCGTCCACGAAGGCGCGCACTTCGCGCCCCAGGGGGATCACGCCCAGGCCGATCTCGTTGCCCACCAGCACCACGGGGCCGGGCGCGTGCGTCAACGCTTCAAAAAAGTGAGCTGCCTGCGCTTGCCAGTCGGGCGCTAGAGGCTGTTTTTGCTCTACATCTTGGGGGTCGGCCGGCATGAGCCAGTTGGTGAGCCACAGGGTGAGGCAGTCCACGACGATCAGGGTCTGTGGGGTGCTGTGGCACGCCAGGGCGTGGGCCAGATCGCGCGGCTCTTCCACGGTCTGCAGGCCGGGCACACGCTCGGCACGCTCGCGCTGGTGGCGGGCAATGCGCGCACGCATCTCGTCGTCCCACGGCTGGCCGGTGGCCAGCAGCAACGCGCGGTGTGCCGGCGCGGCCTGCAGCCACTGGCGCGCCAGCAGTTCGGCGCGGCGCGACTTGCCGCTCTTTTGTCCACCCAGGATGAGTTCACTGCGGGCGATGGTCTGCGGCGCCGCGTTCATGGCCCCGCCTCCGCGCCCAGCAAGGCTGCGGTCGCCTGCGGGCTGGATGCAAACCATGCGTGAAAGTAACTCGCGTGGATGCTGCCGTGGCGGTACACGGCTTCACCGCCGTCCGGTGCCCCTGCGTGATCGGGACGCTGGGCGCGTGCGCACACGGCGGCCGGGCTGTCGGTGATCGAGTAGTGAAAGGTGTGGCCGCGCAACTCATGCGTACCCATGCGCAGCGCGCGCGGCCCCAGCGCGGCCAGGCGCCGCTGCATGGTGGCTTGACCCGGCAGCAGCCCCCACAGGGGCACGCGGCGCCCGTCGGCCAGGGTGATGGACTCCAGCAGCGCCATCATGCCGCCGCACTCCGCCCACACGGGCCGACCCGCCGTCACGTGCGCCTGCAGGCTATCGCGCATGGCCGTATTGGCGGCCAGCGCATCGGCGTGCAGCTCGGGGTAGCCGCCGGGCAGCCACAGCGCGTCGCAGGCCGGCAGCGCAGCATCGCGCAGCGGCGAAAAGCGCACCACGCGCGCGCCCAGCTGCTGCAGGGTGTCGATATTGGCTTCGTAGATGAAGCAGAAAGCCTCATCCGCCGCCACGGCCACAGTGCGGCCCGCCAGCAGCGGCGTGATGGTGGCACGGCCCACGGGCGTGCCGCCGAAGTCCACCGCCCAGCGCTGCAGGTCCGCGGCGGACATGCGGCCCAGGGGCGTGCCGGCCAGCGCATCGGCCACGGCGTCCAGCCGCTGCAGGGCATCGGGCAGTTCGTGCGCTGCCACCAGTCCCAAGTGCCGCTCGGGCAGAAGGCCACCAGGCTCCCTCCCGCCCGCAGCGTCACCCACGACCCGTGGCAGCGCACCCAGCCAGTCCGCAGCGTCGGCCAAGCCGTCCCGCAGCATCTGCGCATGGCGGTCGCCCGCCACGCGGTTGGCCAAGACACCGGCCCATGGCAGGCCCGCACGGTAGTACCGCAGCCCATGCACGATGGCGCCCAGCGTGCCCCCCATGGCAGAGGCATCCACCACCGCAAGCACCGGTATGCCAAAGCGCTGCGCCAGGTCGCCCACGCTGTGTTCGCCGTCGAACAACCCCATCACCCCTTCGATGAGCAGCAGGTCTGCTTCGGCCGCCGCGGCGCGCAGGCGCTGCGCGCAATCTGCCGCACCGGTCATCCACAGATCGAGCTGGTGCACGGGGGCGCCGCTGGCCAATTGGTGCCAGTGCGGGTCCAGGAAGTCGGGCCCACACTTGAACACCCGCACGCGCCGGCCTTGGCGTGTATGCAGGCGCGCCAAAGCGGCTGTGACGGTGGTCTTGCCCTGCCCAGAGGCGGGCGCGGCGATGACCAGGGCGGGACAGCGGCTCATGGTGTGGCAGTCGGTGATGGCGTTACTGCGGCGCCCACTTCAGGCCCACGTAGAACGTGCGGCCGCCGGTGGCGTAGGTGCGCGCCAACTGGTAGTCCTTGTCGGCCAGGTTGTCGACGCGGGCCAGCAGCGTCACGTCGCGCGCCACGCGCTTGCTGGTGTAGAGGTTGAGCGTGGTGTAGCCGCCCAGTACGTTGGTGTTGGCCGCGTTGTCGTACCGGCGCGCGGATGCGTAGAGTTCTGCCCCCAGCGTCCAGCCTGCCACCAGGGTGTCGGCAGCCAGCGTGGCGTAGCGCTTGGCACGGCGCGCCAGCAGTTTGCCGCTGTCCAGGTCACGCGGGTTCTGCCAGTCGATGGAGCCATGCAGCGACACGCCCGCGATGCGGTGTGCGGCCGACAGCGTCACGCCCTTGTACTCGGCGCGGCCCACGTTCTCGTAGCAGCCGAAGCTGGAATCACAGCGGCCCGCGGCGCCGAAATTGATGAGGTTGCTGACGCGGTTGCGGTACGCCACGACACCCACGCTGCTCTCTCCTTGCGTCCACCGCGCGCCCAGCTCCACGTTGCGCCCCTTCTCGGGCTGCAGGTCGGGCGCGCCGTATTCGCTGAAGCGGTGGTAGAGCGTGGGTGCACGGAAGGACGTGCCGGCCGCTGCGGTGACGCGCCACTGCGGCGTAATGGCGTAGCCATAGGACAGGCTGCCCGTGCTTTTGCCGCCGAACTCGCTGTCGTCGTCATAGCGCAGGTTGGCCTGCAGCGTATGGGCGCCCTGGTTCAGGCCATAGCCCAGCGCGAGCGCGTTCTGTGAGCGGTCACGCTGGAGGTCGCCCACGAACTCGGTGGCGGGGTTGTGCAACTCGTCCTCGCGGCGCTCCAGCGCGGCTGTGAACAGATGCGCGCCCAGGCGCCACTCGTTTTGCAGCAGGTAATTGTGCAGCGTGGTCTCGGTCATGTAGAAGTTGGGCCGGGTGCTGTATTCACTCTGCCCCTGCGTGACCTGCAAGCGCGTGCTGTACACGTCGCTCCACTTGGCCAGCCATGCCAGGCTGGCCGTGCGCAATTGGTGGTGATTGCGGTCGTCGGCCGTTTTGCTGCCGTCGTACTGCGAGTTGAGGTTGCTGGCCAGCAGCGTGCCCTCCAGGCGATGGGTCGTGTCCAACTGCACGCCCAGTCGGGCATTGGCAGAGGTGCGGCGGTAGCCGTCTTCGTCCGGGTTGTAGGCGGAGCCTACGCGGGCACTGAAGCCATCGGCGCGCTCATGCGACAGCCCCAGCGCATAGTCCACCTGCTCGGTGCCACCACTCACGCCGGCCTGCACCGTCCGCGTGCCCTGGTTGCCCAGGCCCACGCCCACGTAGGGCGCCGGCGCACCCTCGCCCTTTTTGGTGAAGAGCTGGATCACGCCTCCCATGGCATCCGAGCCGTATACAGCAGCCGCTGGCCCGCGCACGACCTCGATGCGGTCGATCTGCGACAACGGGATTTGCTCCCACACCACGCCGCCGGTGGATTGCGAGTCCAGGCGCACGCCGTCCAGGTACACGGCGGTAAAGCGCGACTCCGCGCCGCGCAGGTAGACGCTGCCATTGCTGCCCTGGCCGCCATTGCGCGTGATCTGCACGCCTGGCAGGCGCGAGATCACGTCAATGACGCCTACCGCGCCGCTGGCTTCGATAGTTTCACGGTCGATGACGGACACATCGGACACGATGTCGGCCAGCGGCCGGGCCACGCGGGTTGCCGTGATGACGGTTTCACGCAGTTGGGGTTCTGTGGCTGCCTGGGCCAGCAGGGTCTGGGACACGGCGGGGAAAGCGGCGGCCAGCGCCAGCGGCAGCACGGCGACGCGCGCGTGCACGGAAAGCGCACTCAAGCGCACATTGAACGGACGGGTGTTTGTCATGTGGGGCAAACAGAGAGATCGCCACGGCCGACCTCCCCGTCGGCACCTGGGCATAACGGCCCAGGTTTCACAAAAGGAAACGCGGAGCCACCTCGTTGGCCGGTATCCGGGCTGGCGGAACGCTCTGCATCGCCTTCCCAAACGCTTGTTCAAGGCGCTCAGTGGCTTGTCAATGAAGAGGGAGCCGAGGTACGGCTCATCCGCTGACCGTTGCGGGGGCAGCGCAGGCACAGGACGCACTCCATGGCGGAGGGCCCCTCCCTGCTTCCCGTTGAACTGCGGCATGTGAACCACGCCGCTAGCACCAACTGCGCAATTTTACGATGGTTCGCACGCCGATCCCTACAATCGGCAGCGTATGGCCTCCCCCTCTTCCATCGACCAGATCGCCGAGCGCGTTGAGCGGCTGCTGCTGCGCCATGCCGAGTTGCAGCGCACCAATGCCCTGTTGGCGCAACAGGTCGCGGCGCTCACCCAGGAGCGCGATTCCCTCCAATCCCGCCTGCAGGCGGCCCGTGCCCGCGTGAACGCATTGCTGGACCGCCTGCCTGCCGAGCCCGAACTCCCCGGCACTGCCGAGACGAAAGACGCGCCATGAAGCAGATCGAGGTACAGATCCTCCAGCAAAGCTATCTCCTGGCCTGCCCGGACGGCCAGGAGTCGCGCCTGCTGGAGGCGGTCGAGCGCGTGGATACCGCCATGACGCGCATCCGTGACGCGGGCAAAGTACGCGCGCGTGAGCGCATCGCCGTGCTGGCGGCCCTCAACCTGGCTTTCGAGATCGCCGACCGCGAAGCCGCCGATTTGGCAGCCGCCTCAGCCCCTGCGCGCATCGCCCCCACCCCGGTCGCGCCGCACGTGCACGACAGCGATGAGCGCGTGCAGCAGTTGCTCCTGCGCCTGGACGAGGCGCTGGGCGAGGATGGGCGCCTCCTATAACCATTACGGTAAAAGCCTGGCCCCTGGCTGCACACGGGCGGCCCACTACAATGAACATGTCTGCGGTGCTGCCGGGCTTTATATTTCCTTGAACCAATGCTCATTGAGCACGGGCTTGGTACATCGCCCGGTGAGCGTGATCATCTCGCGTCAGATGAACCCAACGCCTGGCTGCCCTCGCCCACCTGAACCCCCGGTTCAGGATGCCGGTCCGGTGGCATTCGCAGACACCTTTTCTCCGGTAATCTCTTGCGCCCTCGCTCCGGGTGAGTGCCAGCGACCTCAATACCTGCTCAGAAAATCCGGCGCTCCGCGGCCAGCGCGCGCAACCCACCCATCTGCAAGGCACAGAGCAGACCTTGGTAGTCGTCGCACCGATGGTAAATATCCTGGCGTGGTTCGGGCGTTTCCCAGTCCTTCGGCAATCACGCCGACACGCAGCGCGCCCTCATACGCACGATGGCGCATCCAGTAAGGCAGCGATGCGTAGCTGGATTTCTCCACGTCGATGAGAACAGACTCGTCACTTCCGCTGGTATAGATCTGACAGCGATACGTCACGCCTGAGCGCCTCGGTTTGCGCCATTCGCTTGCCACGGCATGCTTCGCGGAGTCGCTGTGGTTCCACAAAACGCTGTTTTCAGGGCACGCACCACGGCGCCGGCTGCCCATGGACAACCTCCATCCACAGCGCCCATGCACCCAGGGAAAAAAGCACACCACCTGCCAGCCGAGACCCCCACGCCCCACCCTTCACGCCGATCCAAGCGCGAATGCGGCCAAATGTCCACGGCCCCAACACCAGCCATACACCACTTCCCACGCCAAACAGGACCATGCACAAGGCTCCGCGGAGCACGCTTCCGCTGAGAGCGGCAGTCAACAGTGCGGTGTACAGAAGGCCGCATGGCAGGAGCGCCCAGGCCACACCCGCGGTCAGCAGCCCGCCAGGCCGAGAGACCAAGGGCTTGACCTTCGCCCAGGCAGCACGCCCCGCCCGCTCAACCCACAGGGGCTGCTGCGCTTGCACCACCATCATCCCTCCCCACGCGAGGATGAGCACGTGCATCAGCGTCCAAAGGGGGCGCAATGCCGAGGTGCTTTGCCCCAGCCACGCGAGTTGCTCCATGGCCAGCGCAACCACCGCCCCTGCGGCGCCGTAGCCAATCAGGCGCCCCACGTGAAACTGCGCTACCCGTTGGAGGATTCCGCGGCGGGACGCCCATTGAATGGTGTGGGTGGCGTCCGGCGTGCCACCCAGCCCCGTAAGCGCCGCGCAGGGAACAGAACACATCGCCAAACAGTGTGCCCCTCCCATCAGCCCCATCAGGAAGGCCGTCGTGGCCATCGCCCACAGCATGGGTCAAATAATCCGGGAAAAGCGAGCGCGGTTGCGGTCAGCCTGTAGATACTTGTCGAACACCATGGCCACGCCCCGCACGAAATACCACCCCATGGGCGTGACTTCAACGCCCTCATCACTGATTTTCACCAAGCCCTGAGCCGCCATTTCTTGCAGTTGCTGTAATTCCGCATCGAAATAACTGCGGAAATCAATCAGCCAGGACTGTTCCAACGGCTCAAACAGCAATTCACCTTGGCACATCAACGCCATGATGACTGCGCGGCGCACCAAGTCGTCCTTGGTCAACGCCAGCCCGCGCACCACAGGCAAATGCCCCTGGTTAATGCAGTCGTAATACTCGTCCAGCGTTTTCACATTTTGGCTGTAAGTAGCGCCCACGCGCCCGATGGCAGAAACGCCCAGACCAATCAGGTCGCAATCGGGCTGCGTGCTATAGCCTTGGAAATTGCGGTGCAGCCTGCCTTGCCGCTTGGCCACCGCCAGCGCATCGTCAGGCAGCGCAAAATGGTCCATGCCCACGTAGACGTAGCCGGCTTCCTGGAACACATCAAGTGACCGGGCCAGCATGGACACCTTGGCCGAAGCCATGGGCAACTCGGCCGTGATGATGCGTCGCTGCGACTTGAAGCGTTCTGGCAAGTGAGCGTACGCATACAGCGCGATCCGGTCTGGCCGCAGCTCGGCTACCTGCTCCAAGGTGCGATCAAACGACTCCGGTGTCTGGCGCGGCAGCCCGTAGATCAAATCCACGTTCACCGATTCAAACCCGAGCTTCCGAGCCGCATCGACCAACGCGAACACCTTTTCGGCAGGCTGAATGCGGTGCACGGCCTTTTGTACTTCAGGGTCGAAATCCTGCACGCCAAAGCTCAGGCGATTGAAACCCAGCTCCGCCAACAATCCCAGCCGCGCTTCATCCACGGTCCGGGGGTCCACTTCTATGGAGTACTCCCCCCCCGGAACGAGGACGAAACTACGCCTCAGCATGCCCATCAGTTCGCGCAAACCGTCATCCGTCAGAAAAGTAGGCGTGCCTCCGCCGAAATGCAGCTGGCTCACATGCTGACCCACACCGCAGTGCGCCGTATGCAGGTCGATCTCACGACTGAGGTAACGCAAGTAGACCTCTGCCCGCTCTGGATGCCGGGTAATGATCTTGTTACACGCGCAGTAATAGCACAGCGATTCACAAAATGGGATGTGGACATAAAGCGACAAAGGCATCGCCTTGGCTACCGACCCCACGCGACGCTGCTGCAGCGCAAGGATGTATTCCCGCTCGCCAAAGGCCTCGACAAAACGATCAGCAGTCGGATAAGAGGTGTAGCGCGGCCCTGGAACGTCAAAGCGACGCAGGAGCTCTGTTGTAACAACGGTCATGACGGGATTCCTTGCACTTTCATATCACTGTGCCGTAGAGTCCCCCATGAGTCCTTGACGTTGATCAAGCGCCCATAAGGTCCTTGTGGCGACAATTTGACTTCGGCTCAAAGTCGTCCAACGGCCTACGGCATTCCATGTCTCCCAGCCGTTCAGAGGTAAGCTCAAGCCATGAACAGGGTTCCCATGCATACGAATCTCCAGACCATCAAAGTTGCCTGCTCAAACTGCAATCTGCGTGAGCTGTGCATGCCCGTGGGTCTGGACGACCAGCAACTCAAGCGCATCGATGACATTGTTGCTGTACGACGCAAGATCAAGCGTGGCGGCACGCTTTTCCGGAACGGTGAACCCTTCACATCCCTTTTTGCCATCCGCACCGGATTCTTCAAGACCTGTGTCGCCACCGAAGACGGTCGCGACCAAGTGACGGGTTTTCAAATGGCGGGCGAGATCATCGGCCTGGATGGCATCGTGAGCGACCGTCACACTTGCGATGCGGTAGCGCTTGAAGACGCCGAAGTATGCGTCATGCCTTTCGATCGTATTGAAGAGTTGTCGCGCGAAGTAACGGCACTACAGCACCATGTGCACAAGATCATGAGCCGCGAGATTGTTCGCGAGCATGGGGTCATGCTGTTGCTGGGGAGTATGCGTGCCGAGGAACGCCTTGCCGCATTCCTGTTGAATCTCGTACAACGCTTGCATGCCCGGGGTTTCTCACAATCCGAATTGGTGCTGCGCATGACACGCGAAGAGATCGGCAGCTACCTGGGATTGAAACTGGAAACCGTCAGCCGCACGTTTTCCAAGTTCGTGGAAGAAGGTATTGTGGAAGTAAAACAGCGCCATGTGCGCATCGTCGATACCGATGCGCTGAAGCGCATTGTCAACAGCCAGCAAGCCTGCCATTAAGCCTCGGTTTTTTGTTCATTCATAACTGATCGGCGGAAAGATCAGGAAACGTATTTGGCGCAATCAGCCGGCCGCGCCCCTTTGGGCACGGGGCAGCGATTCAACTCAAAGGGCGAGAGTGACAACAGCGTAGTCAATGCGCTGGAAGCCATGAGTACGAACCAGAACGTGAAGAAGGCGATGGTATACACACCTTCGCGCGAGAGATGCAGGGGTTGATCAAACCACTGCAGCGCTTCTGGATCCACGAAGGCGAACACCACCATTTCCATGACGCCCGCCATCAAAAAGGCCGGCCACGCGATCCACATCAATCGTTGCATCCACATTCGCCCATCTCCTAGCAGGTGTAGTTGACAGCCTAGCATCTGTTCTCCGGCATGCAAAGAGGACTCGCCCTGCCGGTCAACGCGGTTGATCCTCCAGCGGCGTAGCTGCATGGTTGCGCCCCTTCATGGCAGGCGTCATGTCGCCTCCAGACTCCTTCAGGGTCTCGTTGATGTTCAATCCCCGTTGGTAATAGTCTTCCGCGATGACGGGGTCGGGTTGGCTCACGGCCAGCCACAGGGTCACGAAGCCCGCAATGATGACAATCACCGGCCCCGCGATGACAAGCCAGACATGGCCAAACGTCCACCAAGGCTTTCCTGCGTCTTCCAGATTCATGGGGGAATTACTCGACATCTATACCAACTCCTCGCTCATTTATGAGCACAGCTTGTTCATTTGCATTCCACGACCGCCTTCAGCGAGGTACAAGGAACACGGATTTCTCTGCCACTTGGGCTTTATCACCCTGCGCTTGAATATCGAAATACACCGTATGCGATCCAGGAGATGCTGAGCCATACGGAATTTGAAGACGGACAACCACCCATCGCGATTCCGCCGGTCCAATGTCAATTGCGGTCTCGGACGCCACTTCCAGCCCTTCCATACCGTGGGCGCTGATGGTGTAGCGCTGCGCCCCCTCCGTGGCGTTCATGATCTGCAGCCGGTAGATATTTTCCAGCTTGCCTCCCGCCACGATGCGCGAGAGCGCAGCGCGGTCGCGCACGATGTCCACCTTCAACGGGGTGCGTACCACCAAGCTGGCCAGCATGCCGATGCACAACACCACCAGCACCGCTGAATAGAACAACACCCGGGGTCGCAGCACGCGTTTGAGCATTTGCGATTGGGTCCAGTGGTTCTTGACGCCGTTCTGCGTTGAAAAGCGAATAAGCCCGCGCGGATACTTCATCTTATCCATCACGGTATTGCAAGCGTCCACGCAGAGACCGCAACCAATGCATTCATATTGCAGTCCGTTGCGAATATCGATACCCGTTGGGCAGACCTGGACACACAGCGTGCAATCGATGCAGTCACCCAGTCCCGCAGCTTTGTGGTCTACCGTCTTGTTACGGGGCCCGCGAGGCTCGCCGCGCTCAGGATCGTAAGAGACGACCAGCGTGTCCCTGTCGAACATTGCGCTTTGGAAACGCGCATAAGGGCACATGTATTTGCATACCTGCTCGCGCAGGAATCCTGCGTTGCCGTACGTGGCCAACCCATAGAAGATCACCCAGAATATCTGCCACCCTCCTTGCAGGGCCAGCAGCTCTCCCCCCAGCTCGCGAATCGGAACGAAATAGCCCACGAAGGTGAAGCCGGTCCAGAACGCGACCGCAATCCAAATGGCTTGCTTGACAGTTTTTTTCCAGATCTTCTCAAATGTCCACGGACCATTGTCCAGGCGCATACGGGCACTGCGGTCGCCTTCGACTTTGTGCTCGATCCACATGAACATTTCCGTGTATACGGTCTGGGGACAGGAGAAGCCGCACCACAGGCGTCCCGCCACTGCGGTAAACAGAAAAAGCGACAGCGCGGAAATAATCAGCAAACCCGTCAGATAAATGAAGTCCTGCGGGTAAAGCACCAAACCAAAAATATAGAAACGGCGTGTTCCGAGGTCAAAGAGCACCATTTGGCGCTGGCCCCACTCCAGCCATGGCAGGCCATAGAAAACCAGCTGTGTCAGAAACACCATCGCCCAACGCCAACGTGCGAACACTCCACTTATCGAGCGTGGATAGATTTTCTTTTGCGCCTCATAGAGCGAAATGACCTCGGTCTGCGAACTTTCGGCCCCCACTGGCGTGATAGGAATCACCTTACGGGGCTGACCTTCGGCTGGCTTCATGGTGGAATCTCAAAAAGGAAGTGCAACTTCCAAAACGCAAAACGGCCGGCGCCCCTCGACGGGGAGCCGGCCGCACAGGGAGCATCAGCGCGGGGCGCCGGCCTTATTGGACAAACCCCAGACGTATGCCGTCAACACCTTGATCTGTGCATCGGTCAACTTGCCCGTTTGGGCAGGCATCTCGTTGGTCTTGCCATTGTTGATCATAGCGGTGATGGCAGCTTCGCCCCAGCCATGCAGCCAGATGTCATCCGTCAGATTAGGGGCACCCAGGGCCACATTGCCCTTGCCGTCCATCCCGTGGCATGCAGCGCACGCAGTGAACTTCGACTTGCCCAGAGACGCCTTCAGGGAGTCATGCGGGCTTCCCGACAGGCTCAGGACATAGTGGGCGAGGTTGCGCACATCTTCCGGCGAGCCCACGGCGGCCGCCATGGGAGGCATGACGCCAATGCGCCCATCGTGGATGGTCTTCTGGATCTGATCAGGCGCACCGCCGTGCAGCCAGTCACCGTCGGCCAGGTTGGGGAAGCCCTTGCTGCCGCGGGCATCGGAACCATGACACTGCGCGCAGTTGTTCATGAACAGACGCTCACCAATTGCCATGGCCGCTGTGTCGGCCGCCATCTCTTGGGGCTGCATGGCCTCGAACCGCGCATACAGGGGCTGCAACTCTGCGTTAGCCTTGTCCACTTCGGCTTGGTACTCGCCCAGCTGCGTCCAGCCCAACTTACCCTTAAAGGTCCCCAATCCGGGATAGGCAGCCAGATAGCCAGCACCGAATACCAGCGTGATGATGAACAGCCACATCCACCAACGGGGCATGGGGTTGTTCATTTCCGTCAGGTCTTCGTCCCAGACGTGACCGGTGGTGTTGTCGGCCGTAGCCTCGACCTTCTTGCGGGACGTGATCCACAGCAGCAAGCCGCAGGCCACGATACCGATGATGGTGATTCCGGCCACGTAGAAGGACCAGAAGTTACTCGTGAAATCGCTCATGGGTTATCTCTTTTCTTGTGGAGACTTCTTCAGTCCTCGGCGAAGGGCAACTGTGCTGCCTCCTCGAACCGGGCCCGGTTGCGGCGCATGAAGGCCCAGAACCAGATGCCCACGAAACACGCCAGCGACGCCAGCGTGGCCACGATACGCATGGTGGTGATGTCCATGACCAGCTCCTCGATTACTTGAGCGCACGGCCCAAAACCTGGAGATAGGCCACCACGGCATCCATCTCTGTCTTGCCCTTGACCTGCTCGGCGGCGCTGGCGATCTCCTCATCCGTATACGGGACGCCGACTGTGCGCAATGCCTTCATGCGAGGAGCGACAACGGAAGGATCGATCTGGTTCTTTTCCAGCCAGGGGTAGGCGGGCATATTGGATTCGGGCACCACGTCGCGCGGATTGTTCAGGTGAATGCGATGCCATTCATCGCTGTACTTTCCACCCACGCGATGCAGGTCGGGCCCAGTGCGCTTGCTACCCCATTGGAAGGGATGGTCGTAGACGAACTCGCCAGCCACCGAGTAGTGGCCATAACGCAGGGTTTCCGCACGGAACGGACGGATCATCTGCGAGTGGCAGTTGTAGCAACCCTCGCGCAGGTAGATATCGCGTCCGATCAGTTGCACTGCCGTGTAAGGCTTCACGCCTTGAACGGCCTCAGTCGTCGATTTTTGAAAGAACAGAGGAACGATTTCCACCAGGCCGCCGACGGCCACAACCAGCAAGATCAGCACGATCATCAGGAAGTTGCTGGTTTCGACCTTCTCGTGCGTGAAGCCGGTGGATGCTTTGTTATGCGTATTGGACATGTAGTTGACCCTCCGAACTTCAGGCGTGAGCGGGTTTCACGGCGGGAATGGCTACCTTGACGGAGCGTCCGGAGATCGCCGTCACCCAGACGTTCCATGCCATCACCAACATACCGCCGAGGTACAGCAGACCGCCAAAGAAGCGGATCGCGTAGAACGGATAGGTCGCCTTGACGCCTTCCACGAAGGTATAGGTCAGCGTGCCGTCGGGGTTCACTGCGCGCCACATCAGACCTTGCATCACGCCAGCAATCCACATGGCGGCGATGTACAGCACGATGCCGATGGTGGCCATCCAGAAGTGCAGTTCAATTGCCTTGATGGAGTGCATCTTCTCCTTGCCGAACAGGCGAGGCACCAGGTAATACAGCGAACCCATGGTGATCAGACCCACCCAGCCCAGCGCGCCTGCGTGCACGTGCCCCACAGTCCAGTCGGTGTAGTGCGAGAGCGCGTTGACGGTCTTGATGGACATCATCGGTCCTTCGAACGTGGACATGCCGTAGAACGACAGCGACACGATCAGGAAGCGCAGGATGGGATCGTCACGCAGCTTGTGCCAGGCACCGGACAGCGTCATGATCCCGTTGATCATGCCGCCCCAGCTGGGCGCCAGCAAGATCAGCGAGAACACCATGCCCACGGATTGCGTCCAGTCAGGCAGCGCGGTGTAGTGCAGGTGGTGCGGACCCGCCCACATGTACGTGAAGATCAGCGCCCAGAAGTGGACGATGGAGAGGCGGTAGCTGTACACCGGACGGCCAGCCTGCTTCGGGATGAAGTAATACATCATGCCCAGGAAGCCGGTCGTGAGGTAGAAGCCCACGGCGTTGTGGCCGTACCACCACTGCACCATGGCGTCCTGCACGCCTGCGTAGGCGGAGTAGCTCTTCATGAAGCCCGCCGGAATGGCCGCACTGTTGACGATGTGCAGCAGCGCCACGGCGATGATGAACGCACCGAAGAACCAGTTGGCCACGTAAATGTGCTTCACCTTGCGCTGGCCGATCGTTCCGAAGAACACCACCGCATAAGAGACCCACACGGCAGCGATCAGGATGTCGATCGGCCATTCCAGCTCGGCATATTCCTTGCCGGAGGTATAGCCCAGCGGCAGGCTGATGGCCGCCGCTACGATGACCAGTTGCCAGCCCCAAAAAGTGAACGCCGCCAACTTGGGCAGAAACAGCCCCGCCTGGCAAGTGCGCTGCACCACGTAATAGCTGGTGGCGAACAGGCCGCAGCCGCCGAATGCGAAGATCACGGCATTGGTGTGCAGCGGACGCAGCCGGCCATAGCTCAGCCATGGAATGCCGAAGTTGAGTTCAGGCCAGGTCAGCTGGGCGGCGATGAACACGCCTACCAGCATGCCGACCACCCCCCATACGACAGCCATGATAGAAAACTGGCGTACTACGGTGTCGTCGTAGTGCGCAACTCTTGTTTGTGAAGAATCCATCGGGCACCTCTAGTATTTGCAGTAAAAAGTTTTAACCAGGCTCGCAGTAGGCCTATTGACGAACATCAACCGTCCCTCAGAATGCGCTCCCCCTCCTGATCGACGTTCTCAAATTGGCCACGGTAGACGGCCCACCACAGTCCCGCCAGTACAAACAGCACCAGTACGACGGAGAGCGGAATCAACAAATACAGGATGTCCATATCAGACGACCTCCAAGGGCGTGCTCACGGCACGTGGGGCACCAGCGCAGTCGTCGGAACTCTCGTGGCTGATCGGGTCCGGCAGGCGCGCCAGGCGGGCCGCGTTGAGCACGACGAGCAGTGAACTCAGCGCCATGCCCAGGCCCGCGAGCCAAGCCGGCATGTAGCCCGCAATCGCCAGGGGCACACACAGCGCGTTGTATGCAGCCGCCCACCACAGGTTCTGGCGGACGATGCGCAATGTGCGCCGCGCCAGCCAGAGCGCCTGCGCAACAAGGGCGAGATTTTCGCCCATAACCACGAAGTCGGACCGAGACTGGGCCAGGGGCACGGCGCGGCCGAACGCAAACGAGACATGCGCACCGGCCAACACGGGGCCGTCGTTGAGCCCGTCGCCCACCATCGCCACGTGGTGTCCTTGCGCCTGCAACGTCTGCAGATGCGCGAGCTTGTCCTGCGGGGTGCAGTCTCCCCGGGCCTGGCCGATGCCCGCCTGGGCAGCCACCCGTTGCACGGACTCGGCCCGGTCGCCGGACAGCAGCTCGACCGCCACGCCTTCGGCGCGTAGCCCGCGCACGGCCGTCGCGACCTCGGGGCGCAGTTGTTCGCTCAGCACGAACCGCGCGATTTCCACCGCCGCGCCTTCGCATTCCATCGACAGCACGACCTGCGGCCCCGCATCGCCGCCCACGGCAGGCACGCGGGCATGGGCCGCAGAGCCCAGGCGCAGAATCGTTTCCTGTGCGTGCGATGGTGACGATGCACGGGCCACCAGGCCTGCTCCCGGCAGCTCCTGCACGGCATGGACCGTCCAGCCCGCGGGCGCCGCCGCGGCAGACTGCGCGGCCGATGCCAGCGCGCGCGAGGCGGGATGCAGTGAATGCGCCGCCAGCGCCGAAGCCAGCGCCAGCGCCTCGCCCTCGCCCCAGCCGGCCCCTGGCGCCACATGTACGGCATGCAGCGCAAGCCCATCGCGGGTCAGCGTGCCCGTCTTGTCGAAGACCACCGTATCCACCGCGGCCAGCGCCTCCAGCCCTTGCAGGTTGCGCACCAGCACGCCCCTCCGCGCCAAGGTACCCGCAGCCGTCAGCATGGCCACCGGCGTGGCCAGAGACAGCGCGCAGGGGCACGTAACGATGAGCACCGCCACCGCCACCATCAGGGCGTGGCTGGGGTCGCTCGGCCACCACCACACTGCCGCCAGACCCGCGGCCAACAACACCGCCACCAGGAAAGGCCGGGCCACCCGGTCCGCCAGCTGCGCCAGGCGGGGCTTTTGCAAAGACGCGCTCTCCATCAATGCCACGATCTGCCCAAAGCGCGTCTCACTGCCCAGTGCCAAAACCTCCACCGTGACCGGTGCGCGCAGGTTGTAGCTGCCCGCCGTCACGCGGCTGCCTTCGGGTCGGTCCACGGGCGTGGATTCACCGGTGAGCAGCGCCTCGTCGGCCTGGGTACCGCCTGAAAGGATGCGGCCATCCGCGGGAAAGGCCTCCCCCGGCAACACGCGCACCACGTCGCCGGCCTGCAGACGGCGCGTGGCCACGCGCGTGAAGCTACCGTCTTCCGCCCGCCGCTCCACGCTGTCGGGCAACCGGTTCATCACGGCTTCCAGCGCCCCTGCCGTGCGATCGCGCAGGCGCAACTCCAGCCAGCGGCCCGTGAGCAGGAAAAAGACGAACATGGTCAGCGAGTCGTAGTAGACCTCGCGGCCAAAGGGGCCGGTCGGATCGAACGTGCCCGCCATGCTGACCACGAAGGTGATGAGCATGCCCAGCGCCACGGGCAGATCCATGCTGACCCGCCGCTGCCGGATATCGCGCAGCGCGCTGGAGAAGAAAGGCCCGCAGGCGAACAGCACCACCGGCAGGCTGATGACCCAGGAGGCCCAGCGCAGCAGTTGTTCCATTTCCATGGTCAGGTCGCCGGGCATGGCTTGGTAGGCAGGCCATGCGTACATCATGACCTGCATCATGCAAAAACCCGCCACCAGCCAGCGCCACAGCGCCTTGCGGTTCTCGCGCTGGCGCTGCTCCCGCGCCAGCGCATCCAGGGCAGGCAGCGCGCGGTAACCGGCCTTCTGGACCGCGCCCATCCACTGCGACGGGCGCACTCGTCGCGGGTCCCATACCACGCGTGCGCGGCGGGTGGCGGCGCTCACGTCCGCTTCCGCCACGCCGGGCACACGCCGCAGGGCTTCCTCGATGGTCAGGGCGCAGGCGGCGCAGTGCATTCCGTCGAGCACCACATGCGACTCCCACGGACCCGCCTGGGCATCCGCACCTGCGGGGGTAGATGTGCAGGGCTTGCCAAAGGCCGACCATTCCTGGGGGTCATCAAGCAGCGCGACCTCATCCGGTGCAGCCGTGGAGAGGGGCGACGCCCACGGGTCGGCATCAGGATTTGACATAGCCTCAAGACTATTCGGATTGCGCGAAGGACTCATTGACTTGAATCAAGACATGGACCACGAACTATCCTATGCTTTTACCGTTCTTAACGAAATGAGGAGCTGCACATGTACAAACGCATCCTGATCGCCACCGACGGTTCCCCCCTGTCGCAAAAGGCCGTGGAAAGCGGGCTCTCGCTGGCGGGGCTCACAGGTGCGTCGGTGGTCGCCCTGAAGGTCGTCCCCCGGTATCCGCGCAGCTATTTCGAAGGTGGCCTGCCCGTGGACGCCGCGGACATCAAGCGCATCGAGAAGCAGTGGGCGGATGCGGCCCAGGAACTGGTGGACAAGGTCAAGGTGCAGGGCACCGACGAAGGCGTGACCGTGAAGACCGTGGTCGCCAAGTCCGACCTGATCGCCGAAGCCGTGATCGCCGCCGCCAAGAAGCACAAGTGCGACCTGATCGTGATGGCCTCGCACGGCCGCAAGGGCATCAAGCGCCTGCTGCTGGGCAGCGAGACGCAGCACGTGCTGACGCACTCGCACATTCCGGTGCTGGTGCTGCGCTAAGCATCAAATCAGGCTCTAGCGCCCTACCATCAAGCGCTAGCAGCTATCATCTAAATAGCAAAGGGCGGCCCAGGCCGCCTTTTTGTATTGCAATGCCGCGCCGGCTCAGGCGAACAGCCCCTTGTACTGGTCGCGCAGCAGGTTCTTTTGCACCTTGCCCATGGTGTTGCGCGGCAATTCGGTGGTGACGAAGCAGCGCTTGGGAATCTTGAAGTTGGCCAGTTGGCTCTTGAGCGATGCGATGACCGCATCGCCATCCACCTTTGCACCGGGCTTGGGGATGACCACCACCACACCCACTTCGCCGAAGTCCGGGTGCGGCACGCCGACCACGGCGCTCTCGGCCACGCCGGGCATCTCGTTGATGTAGCCCTCGATCTCGGCCGGGTAGACGTTGTAGCCACCGCTGATGATCAGGTCCTTGCTGCGGCCCACGATGCTGACATAGCCACGCTCATCCACCTTGCCGACGTCGCCGGTCTTGAACCAGCCGTCGGCGCTGAACTCTTCCTTGGTCTTCTCGGGCATGCGCCAGTAGCCCTTGAACACGTTGGGGCCCTTGACCTGGATGTTGCCGATCTCGCCCACGGGCACCGGCTTGCCGGCATCGTCCACCACGCGCAGGCCCACGCCAGGCAACGGAAAGCCCACGGTGGAGCCGCGGCGCTCCGCCTGCCCGCCATGGCGCGCGTCGGCCGCGTAGGGATTGCTGGTGAGCATGATGGTCTCACTCATGCCGTAGCGCTCCAGGATGGTGTGGCCCGTGCGGTCCTGCCATTCCTTGAAAGTCTCGATGAGCAGCGGCGCCGAGCCCGCGATGAACAGCCGCATGTGGCTGGCCGCGGCCTGGGTCAGCGCCGGCTCGGCCAGCATGCGCACGTAGAGCGTGGGCACGCCCATGAACACCGTGGCGCGCGGCATGGCGGCGATCACCGCCTTGGGGTCGAACTTCGCCATCCAGATCATCTTGCTGCCATTGATCAGCGCACCATGGATGGCCACGAACAGGCCGTGCACGTGGAAGATGGGCAGCGCGTGGATCAGCACGTCGCCGGGCTTCCAGCCCCAGTAGTCCTTGAGCACCTGGGCATTGGACAGCAGGTTGCCATGCGTGAGCATCGCGCCCTTGCTGCGTCCCGTGGTGCCGCTGGTGTAGAGGATGGCAGCCAGGTCGTCAGCCTTGCGCGGGACGGCGCGGTGCTCGTCGCCGAAGTGCGCGGCGCGCTCCAGCAGGCTGCCGGTGCGGTCGTCGCCCAGCGTGAACACATGTTGCGTGCCGGCGGTAAAGGCGATCTTCGACACCCAGCCGAAGTTGCCCGGCGTGCAGACCACCACGGCCGGCTCGGCATTGCCGATGAAGTACTCGATCTCTGCGCTCTGGTAGGCGGTGTTCAGCGGCAGGAACACGTAGCCGGCGCGCAGCGTGGCCAGGTACAGCAGCATGGCCTCGACCGACTTTTCCACCTGCACGGCGATGCGGCTCCCCTCGGGCAGCTTCAGCGATGCCAGCAGGTTGGCGATGCGGGCGCTGGCGCGGTCCAGGTCGCGCCAGGTGTAGAGCAGCGGCGCACCCGCGGCCGAGGCGGCCTCGACGGCGGTCTGGTCCAGGTCAGCAGGAAAGGCGGCGCGCAGCGCGGAAAACAGGTTCTGGGAGGAGGAGCTCATGGTGGTGCACACACAAAGGATTCAGAAAACGGGAGCGCGCTTGGCCAGGAAGGCGTTGATACCCTCGCGGTGTTCGGCGCTGTCGGCATAGGCGTAGGGGTCGGCCAGTGCGTTATTTGCTATCAAATCAGAAGCTGCTTGCGCTTGCTGGTCGGGCGCTAGCGGCACATTCTTCCGTATAGCGCGCAAGGTCTGCTTGTTGAGCCGGGCCGCACCGGGCGCCAAGGCTGCGATGCGCAGCGCCGTGCCCAGGGCTTGCGCATCCAGCTGCTCGGTGTCGACCACGCGGCTCAGAAAGCCCCGCTGCGCCATCTCGGCGGCGCTGAAGGTGGCCGCCTCCAACAGCATCTGGCGCGCCGTCACGTCGCCCACGGCGCCCGCCACCAAGGCAGCCTCGCGCGGCGCCATCGGAAAGCCCAGCTTGGCGATGGGCGCGCCGAAACGCGCGCCGGCAGCGGCAATGCGGATGTCGCAGCAGCTGGCGATCTCCACGCCCGCGCCCATGCAGGCGCCTGCGATGCGCGCGACGATGGGTACGTCGCAGTCCAGCATGGCCGCCAGCCCGCCCCAGACATCGCTCTCGTGGAAGTCGCGCAGCTGCGCGGGGTCGAAGCGAAAGGCGGGGTACTCGGAAATATCCCCCCCCGCACAGAACGCCTCCCCTGCCCCCTCGATGAGCACGCAGCGCACGCCATCGCTGCGCTGGATGTCCTGGAACACCGTGCGCAACTGGCGCCACATGGCGCGCGACATGGCGTTGAGCCGGCCCTCGTGGCGCAGCGTCACGCGCACCACGCCGCGGCCGGCGGCCTCTCCTGCGGCCATGGCCGCGACAACTTCACCTGGCATGCGATCGGACTCTCTTCGTGGGGGTGGAGGCGGCGCCACTGGAGGGGCGCCGCAGTGGGGGGCTACATCACTCCAGCTTGGCGCCCGAGGCCTTCACCACCTGCGCCCAGCGCTTGATCTCGCTGCTGACCATCTTGGCGAAGTCCGCCTGCGACAGCGTGCCGAACTCCGCGCCGTTGCCGGCCCAGATGGCCTTGAGCTCCTCGGCCTGGCCGAGCTTGCGGATCTCCTCGACGATGCGCGCCTGCAGATCGGCCGGCGTGCCCTTGGGCGCCCACAGGCCATACCAGGTGGACACGGTGTAGTCCGGCAGGCCCACCTCTGCCGCGCAGGGCACGTCGGGGAAGGCCGGGTTGCGCTTGGAGCCCGACACCATCAGCGCCTTGATGCGCCCGCCCTTGATGTGCGAGGCCGACGAGCCCAGGCCGTCGAACAGCATGTCCACGTTGCCGCCGATCAGGTCCTGCAGCGCAGGGCCCGCGCCGCGATAGGGGATGTGGGTGATGAAAGTCCCCGTCTGCAGCTTGAACAGCTCGCCCGCCAGGTGGTGCGAGGTGCCCGAGCCGGCCGACGCATAGTTCAGCTTGGCGGGGTTGGCCTTCACGAAGTCCATGAACTGCTTCATGTTGGTGGCCGTCACGTTGCGCGGGTTCACCACCAGCACCTGCGGCACGTTGGCCACCAAGGCCAGCGGCACGAAGTCCTTTTCCAGGTCGTAGTCCAGCTTGGGGTACATGGACGGTGCAATCACATGGTGCACGCCACCCATGAACAGGTTGTAGCCATCGGCTGGCGCCTTGGCCGCCACGCTGGCACCCACGGTGCCGCCCGCGCCGCCGCGGTTGTCGATCACCAGCGTCTTGCCCGTGGATTTGGCAAACTGCGCAGCCAATGGGCGCGCAAAGGCATCCGTGCCGCCGCCCGCGGGGAACGGCACCACCATGTTGACCGGCTTGGTCGGCCAGCCGCTGGCGCCTTGCGCCCAGGCACCGCCCGTGGCCAGCGCCAGGCCCGCAGCGCCGGCTGCGCGCAGCATGTCACGGCGTTGCAGCGTGGCGGTGGCGATCTGGCTCAAGTTCTCTCTCTCTCGCATGGCGTTGTCTCCTGTCTTTCTGTTGTGAAAAGGGTGGGTTGGCAGGTGCTCAGGCGCGGCGCGCCCGCTCGGCCAAGGCCGCCGAGGGCAGCTGGGCGCGAGCATACAAGGCCCGCCGCGCCCGCTGGCGCCGAGGCAGCGCGCCGTCAGTCACGGCACAGGCTGTCGATATCGCCCGACACGGGCACGCGCCCCTGCGCAAGCAGGCCGTGGTGCTTGTCGATGCGCTTGAGGTCATACAGGTAGTTGACCATCAGCCCGAAGGACTGCTTGAGCCCCTTGGCCGACGGGTCACCCGCCCAGTTCAACCGCTCCACGCGCGCGCCATTGCCCAGGTGAAAGCGCGCCACCGGGTCCACCGGCTTGCCGTCGTGCAGCTCGCGTCCCAGGTAGCGCGCCGCGCACTGCATGAGCAGCTGGCGCACGGGTGACTTGGGCGGCAGCTCCAGCGCCTTGTCGGCCGCGGCCAGCACATGCGCGGCCTGCGGCGGCTCGAAGCCCACGGCGCGGCCCAGTTCGGCCAGGCGCTTCTCGTCGAGCTGCTCCAGCTGCGCGGCGCAGTTCTTGGACAGCCAGGAACGAAAGCCCGGGATCGGCGAGAGCGTGGCGAAGGTGCGCAGGCGCGGGAATTCCTGCGTGAGCGTCTCGGCCACGTGCTTGATGAGCGAATCGCCGAAGCTCACGCCGCGCAGCCCCGTCTGCGTGCTGCTGATCGAGTAGAAGATCGCCGTGGTGGCACGCTGGATGTCGGCGGCCTCGGCGGCCTCGTCCAGCAGCGGGGTGATGCTGGACGAAATCTCGTTGACCAGCGCCACCTCCACGAAGATCAGCGGCTCATTGGGCAGGCGGGGGTGAAAGAACCCGTAGCAGCGGCGGTCGCTGTCCAGTCGGTTCTTCAGGTCCGCCCAGCTGCGGATGTCGTGCACCGCCTCGTACTTGATGAGCTTTTCGATCAGTGAGGCGGGCGAATCCCACGACAGGCGCCTCAGTTCGAGGAACGCCACATCGAACCAGGTGGAGAACAATTGCTCCAGCTCCGCGTCCAGCGGCAGCAGGCGCTTGTCGCTCTTGAGCAGGGGCAGCAGCTCGGCGCGCAAGTCCACGAGGAAGCGCATGCCTGCCGGAAACACCGCAAAGCGCTGCAGCAGCCGTGTACGCGGCGACACCATGGCGCGGCGCAGGTGGGCTTCGGCCTGGGGCGCATCGTCGGTGCCGGCGGCGGCCTCGTAGCGCTGCTGGGCCGATTTGAAACGCGTGGCATCGGGCGCGAACTGCTCGCACATCAGCAACCACAGGTCGCGCCGCTCTTCGGGCGTGGCCTCGGCGTACCACGCGGCAATGGCCTGCGCGCGGCGCCCGCCTTCGATCTCGCTCACGCGCGGGGCCACCACTTCCTGCAGGTCGGTCAGCAACCGGCGCAGCACGCGGGGCGACAGCGCCTCGCCGCTCCTGCGCAGCGTGGCCTGCAGGCGCTCGTGCGTGGAGCGTTCGGCCGCAGGCTTGGGCGACGCGGCGCTTGCGCCGTCCTTGTCCTTGTTCTTGCTGGCGGCTTTGCTGTCTGCGGACCGCAGGCGGTCCACGTTGCGCGAGATCCAGGTGGAGGCGGCGTTCATGGTGTGATCCGTGAGGGGTGGTTGCGTGCAAGCTCGCGCAGCGCGTCGCGCTGCGCCAGAAGGTGGTTGCGCATGGCCTGCTCGGCCGCGGCGGCGTCGCCCTTTTGGAGTGCGGCGAACACCTGCCGGTGCTCCGACAGGCTCTGCTGCAGCCGGCCGGGCACCTGCAACGTCTGGTGCCGCGCCAGGCGCAGGATCTTGCGCAGGTCGCCGATCACCTGGGCCAGCCAGCGGTTGTCCGCCAGGGTGATGAAGGCCTCGTGGATGGCGTAGTTGGCTTCGTAGTATTCGGTGATGCGCCCCGCCTCGGCATGGTCCTGCAGGCGCTGGTGCAGCACCTGCAGCGCGTCGATGTCGGCGGGGCCTGCGTGCTCGGTGGCCTCATAGGCCGCACGGCCCTCCAGCAGCGCGATCACGGGGAAGATCTCCTGCAGATCGCGCTCCGTGATCTCGGCCACGAAGCAGCCGCGGCGCGGCTCATGGCGCAGCAGCCCTTCCGCCACCAGCACCTTGAGCGCCTCGCGCAGCGGCGTACGCGACACGGCCAGCCGCTCGCACAGCGCGGCCTCGTCCACGAAGCTGCCCGGCGCCAGTTCGCCCGCAAAGATCTGCTGACGCAGCATCTCGGCGGCCTGGTGGTGCAGGGAATTGGCAGGCGGACGGCGCATGGTGAATGGGCGGCAGGCGTTATGACGTCACGAATGGCACACAAGTGGTCGCGAAACTGCATCATTTCGCGTAATTTTCAATAATTATGAAAGCATGCCAAGCCGCCGGGATGGGGACTATCCCTAGCGGAGCATATTGACGCAACGCGGCAACACTCCGCCACCGCGCCGCCCGCAAGGAACAATCAAAAATGAGAGCTGCCAGCGCTTGCTGGACAAGCGCTGGCGCCTTCTTTTATGCAAATCCCTCAGGAGCGTCCTGCCGCTGCGCCCAGACCCACATCGCCACCCCGGCCGCCACCATCGGGATGCACAGCCACTGCCCCATGCTCATGCCCAGCGACAGCAGGCCCAGGAAGCTGTCGGGCTCGCGGAAATACTCGGCCGTGAAACGCAGCACGCCATAGCCCACGAGGAACGCCGCCGCTACCTCGCCACGCTTGCGTGGCTGACGGGCGTACAGCCACAGCAGCACGAACAGCAGCAGGCCTTCGAGCAGGAACTGGTAGATCTGCGACGGATGGCGCGGCAGCATGGAGCCGCTTTGCGGGAACACCATGCCCCAGGGCAGATCCTGCGGCGCGAAGCGCCCCCACAGTTCGCCGTTGATGAAGTTGCCGATGCGCCCGGCCGCCAACCCCGTGGGCACGCAGGGCGCTACGAAATCGGCCACCTGCAGCCAGGGCCTGCGGCGCGAATGCGCAAACCACAGCATGGAACCGATCACGCCCAGCAACCCGCCGTGAAAGCTCATGCCGCCCTGCCACACGTAGAAGATCTCCAGCGGGTGGCTCAGGTAGTAGCCCGGCTTGTAGAACAGGCAGTACCCCAGCCGCCCGCCCACCACCACGCCCAGCACGCCCAGGAACAGGATGTCCTCCACGTCCTTGCGCGACCACGCCTGGTCGCCACGCAGGGATGCGTAGGGCTGGTGGCTCAGGCGGCGCATGCCCAGGAACATGAACAGCGCAAAACCGGCCAGATAGGTCAGGCCGTACCAGTGGATGGACAAAGGCCCGACCTGCAGGGCCACGGGGTCGATTTGGGGGTACATCAGCATGGCGGGCATTGTGCCGCAGGGCCGTGACACGCCCGCGCCCGTCCAACGCTGCCAGGATGAGAATGCGCCTGCGTACGGCCCGCATCCAGGGCGCCCGCGCCCGGGAATTGACGGCCGCCATTGAACCGGCGCGCAAGGCGCCGGATACTCACGCCATCACCACCCCCACGAGAACAACAACATGCAAGGCCACCCGGAAGTCATCGACTGCCTCAAGGATCTGCTGCGCGGCGAGCTGGCCGCGCGTGACCAGTACTTCATCCACTCCCGCCAGTACGAGGACCAGGGCCTCACCCGCCTGTACGAGCGCATGGGTCACGAGATGGAGGAGGAAACCCAGCATGCCGACGCCATCCTGCGCCGCATCCTGATGCTGGGCGGGCGCCCCGATATGCGCCCGCACGACTTCACGCCCGGCGAGTCCGCGCAGGAGATGCTGCGCAAGGACCTGGACACCGAATACACCGTGCAGGCCCGCTTGAAGGCCGCGATGGCCCTGTGCGAATCCCACCGCGACTACGTGAGCCGCGACATGCTGCTGGCCCAGTTGCGCGACACCGAGGAAGACCACGCCTACTGGCTGGAAAAGCAGCTCGGCCTGATCGAGAAGATCGGCCTGCCCAACTACCTGCAGACCCAGGCGGGCGGCCCTTCGGGCTCGTGAGGCTGCGGCGCTCTCAGGCGCCGGCCGGCACGTTGACCATGGTGGCCTGCATCAACGCCACCACCTTGTAGTCGGGCCCGTCGCCCGTGTACGCGCGCACTTCGCCGGTGCACACGGTGAGCATGCGCCCGGCGTTTTGCACCTTGCCCACGGCCAGGAAGCGCGTCCCCATGGCGGGCCGCATGAAGTTGGTCTTGAATTCGGCCGTGACGATCTCGCAGCCGGGGGGCGAGCGGGTCAGCGCCGCGTAGCCGCAGGCGCTGTCCACGATGCTGGTGATGGCCCCGGCGTGCACGAAGCCCTGCTGCTGCGACAGGTGGGTGGAAAACGGCATCTCGATATGCACCTCACCCTCCACCACCAGCGCCAGCCGGGCGCCGAGGGTGGCCATCAAACCTTGTGCCGCGAAGCTGGCTGCGATGCGTTGCTGGAACTCGTTCATGGGCGATGGCATTCCGTTGCTACAACAAAAAGAGCTGTTGGCGCTGGCCGTACGGACATTTGAAGCTCAAATGCCCCTCTAAATTGCTTCCATCCAGCGCGAGCAGCTCATAAATCAGGAGCGCACGCCCGGCATGGGCGTGCACCGCACCACGTCAGTCCAGCAGCGACACGTCGCGCACCGCGCCCTTGTCGGCCGACGTCACGAGCTTGGCATAGGCCTTGAGCGCGGCCGAGACCTTGCGCGGACGTGGCTGGGCGGGCTTCCAGCCCTTGGCGTCCTGCTCGGCGCGGCGCTGGGCCAACTCCTCGTCGCTCACCAGTACGTTGATGGTGCGGTTGGGAATGTCGATGCGGATGCGGTCGCCGTCGCGCACCAGGCCGATCGCGCCGCCGGCTGCCGCCTCGGGCGAGCAGTGGCCGATGGACAGGCCCGAGGTGCCGCCCGAGAAGCGCCCGTCGGTCAGCAGCGCGCAGGCCTTGCCCAGGCCCTTGGATTTGATGTAGCTCGTGGGGTAGAGCATTTCCTGCATGCCGGGGCCGCCCTTGGGGCCCTCGTAGCGCACCACCACCACGTCGCCGGCCTTCACTTTGTCGGCCAGGATGTTCTCCACCGCCTCGTCCTGGCTTTCGACCACATGCGCCGGGCCTTCGAAGACCAGGATGGATTCATGAACGCCCGCGGTCTTGACCACGCAGCCGTCCTTGGCGATGTTGCCGGTGAGCACCGCCAGGCCGCCTTCCTTGCTGAAGGCGTGCTCCGCGGAGCGGATACAGCCCGCGGCGCGGTCCAGGTCCAGGCTGGGCCAGCGCACGCTCTGGCTGAAGGCGACCTGCGTGGGCACGCCGCCGGGGCCGGCCTTGTAGAACGTCTGGACGGCTTCGTCCTGCGTGCGCGTCACATCCCACTGCGCCAGCGCCTCGCCCAGTGTGGGTGCGTGGATGGTGGGCACGTCGGTGTGCAGCTTGCCCGCACGCTCCAGCTCGCCCAGGATGGCGAAGATGCCGCCGGCGCGGTGCACGTCCTCGATGTGGTACTTGTCGGTGTTGGGTGCCACCTTGCACAGCTGCGGCACGCTGCGCGACAGGCGGTCGATGTCGGCCATGCTGAAGTCGATGCCGGCCTCCTGCGCGATCGCCAGCAGGTGCAGGATGGTATTGGTGGAGCCGCCCATGGCGATGTCCAGCGTCATCGCGTTCTCGAAGGCCTTGAAGCCGACCGAGCGCGGCAGGATGCGCTCGTCGCCCTGTTCGTAGTGCTGGCGCGCCAGCTCCACGATGCGCCGGCCCGCGCGCTTGAACAGCTGCTCGCGGTCGGCGTGCGTGGCCACCACGGTGCCGTTGCCGGGCAGGGACAGGCCCAGCGCCTCGGTCAGGCAGTTCATGGAGTTGGCGGTGAACATGCCCGAGCAGGAGCCGCAGGTGGGGCAGGCATTGCGCTCGGCCTCGGCCAGGTCGGCGTCGCTCACCTTGTCGTCGGCGGCCATCACCATGGCGTCGATCAGGTCCAGCTTCTTGATCTGGATGGTGCTGGTGCCGGGCACGGTCTGCTGCACCTTGCCGGCCTCCATGGGGCCGCCGGAGACGAAGATCACCGGAATGTTCAGCCGCATGGCGGCCATGAGCATGCCGGGGGTGATCTTGTCGCAGTTGCTGATGCAGACCATGGCGTCGGCACAGTGCGCGTTCACCATGTATTCCACGCTGTCGGCAATGATGTCGCGGCTGGGCAGCGAATACAGCATGCCGTCGTGGCCCATGGCGATGCCGTCATCCACGGCGATGGTGTTGAATTCCTTGGCCACGCCGCCGGCGGCCTCGATCTCGCGCGCCACGAGCTGGCCCAGGTCTTTCAGATGCACATGGCCGGGCACGAACTGGGTGAACGAGTTGACCACCGCGATGATGGGCTTGGAGAAATCGGCGTCTTTCATGCCGGTGGCGCGCCACAGGGAGCGGGCCCCTGCCATGTTGCGGCCGGCGGTGGAGGTCTTGGAACGGTATGCGGGCATCGTGGTTGCGGGAGATGAGTGGCTCAGGAAAGTCGATGGGCCCGTGCGCTTGGGGGCCTGCGCGCGCCGCAGCGGAAACCTCTTGAGCCCCGCCCTAGGCAAAACCGTTTGATTATGTCGTAGCCCCGGTACCCACGTTGGCGCCCTGGCCCCGCATTCACCCGCATGGACAGCCGCTGCGGCGGCGTCCACACTCGGCCGTCTCGCCACCGCAGAAGCAGGACCCGCCATGACCGACCCGCTGCCGCTGAACCGCCGCTCCGCCCACATCACGCAGGGCAAGGCGCGCGCGCCCAACCGCTCCATGTTCTACGGCATGGGCTACCAGGAGGGCGACTTCGCCAAGCCCATGGTGGGCGTGGCCAACGGGCACAGCACCATCACGCCCTGCAACAGCGGCCTGCAACGCCTGGCCGACGCGGCCATCGCAGGCATCGAGGAAGCGGGCGGCAACGCCCAGGTCTTCGGCACGCCCACCATCAGCGACGGCATGGCCATGGGTACCGAGGGCATGAAGTACAGCCTGGTGAGCCGCGAGGTGATTGCCGACTGCGTCGAGACCTGCGTGCAGGGCCAGTGGATGGACGGCGTGGTCGTGATCGGCGGCTGCGACAAGAACATGCCCGGCGGCCTGATGGGCATGCTGCGCGCCAACGTGCCGGCCATCTACGTGTATGGCGGCACCATCCTGCCGGGCCGCTGGCAGGGGCAAGACCTGAACATCGTGAGTGTGTTCGAGGCCGTGGGCCAGAACGCGGCAGGCAGGATGACCGACCAGGAACTCAAGGACATCGAGCAGCACGCCATCCCGGGCACGGGCTCGTGCGGCGGCATGTACACGGCCAACACCATGTCCTCGGCCTTCGAGGCGCTGGGCATGAGCCTGCCCTACTCCTCCACCATGGCCAATCCGCACGACGAGAAAATGAACTCGGCCCGCGAATCCGCCCGGGTGCTGATCGAGGCCATCCGCAAGGACTTGAAGCCACGCGACATCGTCACGCGCAAAGCCATCGAGAACGCCGTGGCCGTGATCATGGCCACGGGCGGCTCCACCAACGCGGTGCTGCACTTCCTGGCGATCGCGCACGCGGCGGGTGTGGAGTGGTCCATCGACGACTTCGAGCGCATGCGCAAGAAGGTCCCCGTGATCTGCGACCTCAAGCCCAGCGGCCGGTACCTTGCCGTCGACCTGCACCGCGCGGGCGGCATTCCCCAGGTGATGAAGGTGCTGCTGAATGCCGGCCTGTTGCACGGCGACTGCATGACCATCACCGGCAAAACCATCGCCGAAACCCTGGCCGACGTACCCGACGCTCCACGGCCGGACCAGGACGTGATTCGCCCGATCGACAAGGCGCTGTACCGCGAGGGGCACCTCGCCATCCTCAAGGGCAACCTGAGTCCCGAAGGCGCCGTGGCCAAGATCACCGGGCTGAAGAACCCCGTCATCACCGGGCCCGCGCGTGTGTTCGACGACGAGCAGTCGGCGCTGCAGGCCATCCTGGACGGCAGGATCGTCGCGGGCGACGTGATGGTGTTGCGCTACCTCGGCCCCAAGGGTGGCCCGGGCATGCCGGAGATGCTGGCCCCCACGGGCGCGCTGATCGGTGCGGGCCTGGGCGAGAGCGTGGGCTTGATCACCGACGGGCGCTTCTCGGGCGGCACCTGGGGCATGGTGGTGGGCCACGTCGCGCCCGAGGCGGCTGCGGGGGGCACTATTGCGCTGGTGCATGAGGGCGACACGATCACCATCGACGCCCACCAACTGCTGCTGCAGCTGCACGTGGACGACGCCACGCTGGCACAGCGCCGCGCCGCCTGGCAGCCACCCACGCCGCGCTACATGCGGGGCGTGCAGGCCAAGTTTGCCTTCAACGCCTCCAGCGCCAGCAAGGGTGCGGTGCTGGATGACTTTTCATGAAAAATGCCGCAAACGCTTATCCAATAAGCGCCAGCAGCTATCAAAACAGGATCATTGCTGCGCCATCACCGCCCAAGAAAAACCCGCAGGGCGCGTGCACCGCTGCGGGTTGTCTGGACAGGGAAGAAGCCCTCAGCGCGGTCGGCGCGGACCCATGCCCATGGATTCCTTCTGTTTGTTGATGCGGTCCTTGCGGCGCTGGTCCATCTTTTCCATGGCCTTGCGCTTGGTGTAGCCGGTGGCATCCGCCCAGGCCCACCAGGCCGCAGCTACCGCAAAAGGAGACAACACCCACCACCATGACCAATTCGCCACAGGGCCGATCTCCAGATATTTGAGAAGTATCAACAAGATGCCTAAAAGCAGCGCATACATGGTCACATCCTTTGGTGCCGCGCGAGCTTTGGCCTGGAGCCCGTCAACGGCGAACACTACAATCCCATTGAAGGCTAAATGTACCCCAACCCTAGAGGAAACCCCGCGATGAAGCGCACACTGATCACCCTCGCCATGACGCTGTCGGTTGCAGCCCCTGCATTCGCCGACCAGGCCCTGGCAACCTCCAAGAACTGCATGGCTTGCCACGCCGTGGACAAGAAGCTGGTGGGCCCGTCCTACAAGGACGTTGCCGCCAAATACGCGGGCCAAGCAGGCGCCGCAGACAAGCTGGCCGAGAAGATCATGAAGGGAAGTTCCGGCGTGTGGGGCCCCGTGCCCATGCCCGCCAACGCCCAGGTGAACGCCGCCGACGCCAAGAAGCTGGCGACATGGGTCCTGTCGCTCAAGTAATCCAGAGGGGAAAGCGCCTTCGCGGCGCGCCCTGCAAAAAGGCCGCAGCGCTCACGCCCTGCGGCCTTTTTTATGGCGCAAGGGCCGTCAGAGCCTGAGTTCCGGCTCCGTGCGCACCGGCGGCACGGGCTGCACGGCTTTCGGCTCGCCCCGGCGGTGCAATTGGTCTTCCAACTGTCCCACGTAGGCGGCAGTGATGTTGTCCGATTCCTGCGCCCGCGCGCTCAGGCGCGCCTCCAGCGCGTCCAGGCGCGCCATCAGGGCGTCGTAGCCCGTGCGGTGCTGGGTTTCCAGGAACTGGCGCAGCTCCGTGAAACGCGATGCCTCCGCCCGGTCGGCCAGTTCGCGCTGCGCCGCCATCTCCTTGCCATGGCGGCGCGTCTCCATGAGCACGGAGCCCTGCAGCGTCAGCACATAGGCCAAGAAAAAGGCCCCCAGCAGGACGGTCAGCCCCAGCATGATGAGCCCCAGGGGCGCCTGCACCGTGGCCACGCCCAATGAAACGACGGTAGGCACCGAGAGCGTCGCCCAATTGAGTGCTGCCAACGCACCGATGGCCACGACGATCAATAAAAGGATGAGGGTTTTGAGCTTCATGCAAGGGACTCCTGATGGCCAGCTGGACCGCTATCTGTTTTCAACCCACGGGATGTGCGGCCAATGCGCGGGTTGTACCCCATGGCGGCATGCCCGTCATGGCCCAACCCGGTATTTGCGCCCTGCTCCTACAACGCCAGGGTTCAAAGCTGCTTCGCCCGAAATGAAAAAGCCGCCTGGCAAGAAGCGGCTTGGGTCTGCAAAGTCTGGACGCCGACGCCTCGCGGCACCCCTTCACCCGCTGGGCTGGGCCCACGGATGCGGGTTTTGCCGGCACTCCACATCTGCTGCGCAGATAGGAGTGCGTCCAACCCCGCAAGCGCTGCGCGCCGGCGCCTTGCGGCGCCTCCTGCATCAGTTGGACTGCGCCAACTGATCCAATGTTTTTGCCAGCACATCACATCTGCTGCGCAGATATGAGTGCCGTCCAACCCCGCAAGCGCTGCGCGCCGACGCCTTGCGGCGCCTCCTGCATCAGTTGGACTGCGCCAACTGATCCAATGTTTTTGCCAGCACATCACATCTGCTGCGCAGATATGAGTGCCGTCCAACCCCGCAAGCGCTGCGCGCCGGCGCCTTGCGGCGCCTCCTGCATCAGTTGGACTGCGCCAACTGATCCAGGATTGCGGGGTTTTCCAGGGTGCTGGTGTCCTGGGTGATGGGTTCGCCCTTGGCGATCGAGCGCAGCAGGCGGCGCATGATCTTGCCGCTGCGGGTCTTGGGCAGGTTGTCACCGAAGCGGATGTCCTTGGGCTTGGCGATGGGGCCGATCTCCTTGGCGACCCAGTTGCGCAGTTCGGTGGCGATCTGCTTGGCCTCCTCGCCCGTGGGGCGCGAGCGCTTGAGCACCACGAAGGCGCAAATCGCCTCGCCCGTCAGGTCGTCGGGACGGCCCACCACGGCGGCCTCAGCCACGAGGTCCGTCTTGGCGACCAGGGCGGACTCGATCTCCATCGTGCCCATGCGGTGGCCCGACACGTTCAGCACGTCGTCGATGCGGCCCGTGATGCGGAAGTAGCCACGGTCGGCACTGCGCACGGCGCCGTCGCCGGCCAGGTAGGTGGTGCCCCCCAGCTCTTCGGGGAAGTAGCTTTTCTTGAAGCGCTCGGGGTCGCCCCAGATGGTGCGGATCATCGAGGGCCAGGGCCGCTTGATCACGAGCATGCCGCCCGCGCCGTTGGGCAGGTCTTTGCCGGTTTCATCGACGATGGCAGCCTGGATGCCCGGCAGCGGCAAGGTGCACGAACCCGGCACGAGCGGTGTAGCACCCGGCAGCGGGGTGATGACGTGGCCGCCGTTTTCGGTCTGCCAGAACGTGTCCACGATGGGGCAGCGCTCGCCGCCCACATGGCGGTAGTACCACATCCAGGCCTCGGGGTTGATGGGCTCGCCCACGCTGCCCAGGATGCGCAGGCTCGACAGATCCCAGTTCTTGGGGTGCACGCTCTCGTCGGAGTCGGCCGCCTTGATGAGCGAGCGGATGGCGGTGGGCGCCGTGTAGAACACCGTGACCTTGTGGCGCTCGATCATCTGCCAGAAGCGCCCGGCGTTGGGGTACGTGGGCACGCCCTCGAACACCACCTGCGTGGCACCCGCAGCCAGCGGGCCGTAGGCCACGTAGGTGTGGCCCGTGATCCAGCCGATATCGGCCGTGCACCAGAACACGTCGTCGGGGCGAATGTCGAAGGTCCACTCCATCGTCACCTTGGCCCACAGCAGGTAGCCGCCGGTGCTGTGCTGCACGCCCTTGGGCTTGCCCGTGGAGCCGCTGGTGTAGAGGATGAACAGCGGATGCTCCGCGCCCACGGGCGTGGGTGGGCATTCGGTGCTCTGCCCGGCCAGGATCTCGGAGAAGGTCTTGTCACGCCCCGCCACCATGTCGCAGGCCGTGGCCGTGCGCTGGTATACGAAGACATTCTTGATGCTGTCGCAGCCGCCCATGGACAGACCCTCGTCCACGATGGCCTTCAGGGGCAGTTCCTTGCCGCCGCGCAATTGGTAGTTGGCCGTGATCACCGCCACGGCACCCGCATCGATGATGCGCTCGTTCAGCGCCTTGGCAGAGAAACCGCCGAACACCACGCTGTGCGTGGCGCCGATGCGCGCGCAGGCCTGCATGGCCACCACGCCTTCCACGCCCATCGGCATGTAGATGAGCACGCGGTCGCCCTGCTGCACGCCGTGCGCCTTCAGGGCATTGGCGAACTGGCTCACGCGCTCCAGCAGTTGCCGGTAAGTGACCTGGGTGACGGTGCCGTCGTCGGCCTCGAAGAGGATGGCGGCCTTGTTCTCGACCGGCGTGCCCATGTGCTTGTCCAGGCAGTTGGCACTGGCGTTGAGCTCGCCGTCGGCAAACCACTGGTAGAACGGCGCCTTGGACTCGTCCAGCGTCTGCGTGAACGGCTTGGTCCATTGCAGGTGCTCGCGCGCCAGGCGCGCCCAGAAGCCCTCGGGATCCTTGTTGGCTTCGGCGCACAGGGCCTCGTAGCCGGCCATGCCCGACACGCGGGCCGCCTTCACCACGCTATCGGCAGGCGGGAAGACGCGGTTCTCCACCAATACGGATTCGATGGCATTGGACGATGCACTCATGGGTTTGTCTCCTGAAGCTAAGAATTTTGGGTGGTACTTTCAGCCCTGGTACTTACAGGCCACTGACGGAGCGCCACAGCATACGGCAGCGCTCCAGCGCCATGCCCTGGCATGCGTGAAATGCCTGACGGTGGCATGTCTTCGGGGCGAAACGGGCTGCCCCTAAAATCGCGCGCCTCACCTTCCCGACGCATTTCCCGTCACCATGACTTCCCCTTCCCCCCATTCCGCCCACATGGCAAACGCCCCGCTGCGCCCCCTGCCTGCCCTGATCTTTGCCAGCCGCTGGCTGCAACTGCCGCTGTACCTGGGCCTGATCGCCGCCCAGGGCGTCTATGTCTGGCATTTCCTGCTGGAACTGTGGCACCTGGTGGAAGCGGCTTTCGGCCACGAGGCCGCGCTGCAGGCGCTCATCACCAGCATCGGCTACAAGCCGGACACGCCCGTCACCTCGCTCAACGAGACGGTGATCATGCTGGTGGTGCTGGCGCTGATCGATGTGGTGATGATCTCCAACCTGCTCATCATGGTGATCGTCGGGGGCTACGAGACCTTCGTGAGCCGCCTTGGCCTGGACCGCCACCCCGACCAGCCCGAGTGGCTGGGCCATGTGAACGCCTCGGTGCTCAAGGTGAAGCTAGGCCTGTCGATCATCGGCATCAGTTCGATCCACCTGCTCAAGACCTTCATCAACGCCGCCAACTACAGCGAGAAGGTGCTGATGTGGCAGACCATCATCCACGTCACTTTCCTGTTCAGCGCGCTGGCCATCGCACTCACCGACCGGCTGCTGCACACTTCCGAGGACAAGCACTGAGGCATGCGGCCGGGCACCCGGCCAATCGCCCGCAAACCCATGGAACGCCCGCGCTCCATGGGTTTTTTGCTTGAAAAGCCCTCTAGCGCCCATGCAGCAAGCGCGAGCAGCTATTAATTTTGCAGCAACCGGCGAGCCCGCCGTCCGTCCACGCGCGAAATAGCACAAATCAAAAAACCCGTTTTTTGACTAAAAAACACCGAATAACTATACTTTCACGGTGTTTTACAACCTGCCACGCAGGTAATTCGCTCTTTGTGGCTGCGTTGCCCGAGAGCGCCCCGTGCCAACGCGCCTCCCACTGCTGGCGGCCCTGGCACACAGGCCGAAGTATTCGCCCCTGATGCCCCAGGGTGCCCTGCCGCCAATGCGCGGCGCACGGCATCCGCGTGACTGCGCAAGTCCTCAGCCAGACCTCTTGCGCCGCGCACCCAGGCCCTTGCGCACCGTTCGCGTGCCATTCGGGCCGATCTGGTCACTTTTCGTGTCCGCCCTCTTCCCGGCCCTGCAGGCCGCGCCCGTCGATTGGCGACGCGCGTGCCCTCGCGGGGACGCCGCATCGGGGTCGTGTGTCGCTTTGGCCTTTGCGTTCCTGCCGCCATTGGTGCGGCAGGGGCCCGTTCAACCCGTCACAACCGAGGAAGGACCCACACGGTGGCCAAGCAAATCATCATCGACCATGTCTTCAAGGTCTTCGGCGACACGCCGCAGGAAGCGCTGCGCCTGGTGCAGCAGGGCCTGAGCAAGCAGCAGATCCTGGAGCGCACGGGCCATTCCATCGGCGTGTTCGATGCCAGCTTCACCATCGAGGCCGGCGAAATCTTCGTCGTCATGGGCCTATCGGGCTCGGGCAAGTCCACGCTGGTGCGCATGCTCAACCGCCTGATCGAGCCCACCAGCGGCCGCATCCTGGTGGACGGCCAAGACATCAACCGTCTGGGCGACCGCGAGTTGCGCGCGCTGCGGCGCAAGGACATCAGCATGGTGTTCCAGTCGTTCGCCCTGATGCCGCACATGACGGTGCTGGACAACGCCGCCTTCGGGCTGGAACTCGCCGGAGTGGACCGTGCCGAGCGCCAGCAGGCAGCGCAGGAGGCCCTGCAGCAGGTGGGCCTGGGCGCCTGGGGCGCCAGCTACCCCGACGAACTCTCGGGCGGCATGCAGCAACGCGTGGGGCTGGCGCGCGCGCTGGCCGCGGACCCATCCATCCTGCTCATGGACGAGGCGTTCTCCGCGCTGGACCCCATCATCCGCACCGAGATGCAAAGCGAGCTGCTGCGCCTGCAGCAGATCAAGCGCCGCACCATCGTCTTCATCTCGCACGACCTGGACGAGGCCATGCGCATCGGCGACCGCATCGCCATCATGAAGGACGGCCACGTGGTGCAGGTGGGCACGCCCGACGAGATCCTGCGCGCGCCTGCCAACGACTACGTGCGCAGCTTCGTGCGCGGCGTGGACGCTGCGGCGGTGTTCAAGGCGGCCGACATCGCGCGCCAGGCGCTCACCGTGGTGTCCGAGCACGACGACCGCGGCTGCCGCGCGGCACTGCGCCTGCTGGAGGACTCGGACCGCGACCACGCCTACGTGCTCAACAGCCGCAAGCGCCTGCTGGGCGTGGTGTCGTCGCAGTCGCTGCGCGAAGCGCTGCACGGCCGCCAGGGCGCGCTGGGCCTGCACCACGCCTTCTTACCCAATGCCCAGCCGCTGGATGCCTCCACGCCGGTGGCGGACCTGTTCGGCCCCATGAGCAGTGCGCCCTGCCCGCTGCCGGTGGTGGACGAGGACGGCATCTACCAGGGCGTGATCAGCCGCACCACACTGATGAAGTTCCTGGACCGCGACACGCCGCCCGTGCCGCCGCCGCAGGCGGAGGTGCCACCCATCCAGCTCAACCCCCACTTCCCGGCGCAAGCCAGCACGCCGGTGGCAGCGCCCCGCTAAGAACAACCCAAGGAGAGGACACGCATGAACGACACAACGCAAGAGACCGCCGCCATCGACGATCCCTGGGCACCCGCGGACGCCGCGCCCGCTCAGGCGCAAGCACAAGCCAGCGACCCCTGGGCCGGCGACACGGCGCTGCAACCGGCGGATGCCGACCCGTGGGGCGCCGGCGGCGCAGCCGGCACCGATGCCGCGGCCGGCGCGGACTGGCTTGACGCCGCGGCGGCGCCGATGCCCGAGCCCGACGCCGGCCTGGCCGGCCTGTGGCAGCAGATCGCCACGGACGGCCTGCCCGTGCAGGGCTGGATCAACGAGGGCCTGCATTGGGTGGTGGAGAACTTCCGCCCGTTCTTCCAGGCGGTGCGCGCGCCCATCGACGCCACGCTCACCGGCGTGACCGACCTGCTGCTGGCCGTGCCCGCGCCCGCGCTCATCGCGCTGGTCACGCTGCTGGCCTGGCAGTTCGCCGGCCGCGGCCTGGCCGTGGGCGCGGCGCTGTCGCTGGGGCTGGTGGCGCTCTTGGGCATCTGGCCCGACGCCATGGTGACGCTGGCGCTGGTGCTCACATCGCTGTTGTTCTGCGTCGTCATCGGCCTGCCCATGGGCATCGTGCTGGCGGCCAGCGAACGCGCACAGCGCTGGACGCGCCCGCTGCTGGACGCCATGCAGACCACGCCCGCCTTCGTGTACCTGGTGCCGGTGGTGATGCTGTTCGGCATCGGCAACGTGCCGGGCGTGATCGTGACCATCGTGTTCGCGCTGCCGCCGTTGGTCCGCCTGACCAACCTGGGCCTGCGCCAGGTGCGCCCTGATCTGATCGAGGCCAGCCGCGCCTATGGCGCTTCGCCCCTGCAATTGCTGTGGAAGGTGCAGCTGCCGCTGGCCATGCCCTCGATCATGGCCGGCATCAACCAGGCGCTGATGCTGTCGCTGTCGATGGTGGTCATCGCCTCGATGATCGCCGTGGGCGGCCTGGGCCAGATGGTGCTGCGCGGCATCGGCCGGCTGGACATGGGCCTGGCCACCGTGGGCGGCCTGGGGATCGTGCTGCTGGCCATCGTGCTGGACCGCCTCACCCAGGCCATGGGCCAGCCGCGGCGCGCCAGTGCGCGCTGGTGGCACACCGGCCCCGCGGGCCTGGTGCTGCGCGCCGTGCGCGGCAAGCCCGCAGCGCCCGCGTCGCAAGCCGCCCCGCTTGCCACCCCCCGCAACTCCGCGGCCTGACACCACTCCCGTTCACCACCAGAAAGGAAACCCCGGATGACTCTTCTGTCGCTGACCTCTCCCACACACACTGCACGTTTCGGCGCATGCGCCGCCCTCGCCCGCCGCCTGCGCGCGCCGTTGGCCGCGGTTGCCGCGGGTCTGGGCCTGGCGCTGGGCGCCACCGCTGCGCTGGCCCAGCCCACCGCCCTGCCCGGCAAGGGCGTGAAGGTGCTGCCTCTCAAGAGCTCGATCGCCGAGGAGACCTTCCAGACACTGCTGGTCATGAAGGGCCTGGAAAAACTCGGCTACGACGTGCAGCCCATCCAGGAGGTGGAGTACCCCACGGCCCACATCGCCATCGGCAATGGCGACGCCACGTTCATGGCCGACCACTGGAACCCGCTGCATGCCGACTATTACAAGAACGCCGGCGGCGACGCGAAGCTCTACCGGCGCGGCACCTACTCGGGCAACGCGGCGCAGGGTTACCTGATCGACAAGAAGACCGCCGACGCGCATGGCATCACCAACGTCGAGCAGCTCAAGGACCCGAAAATTGCCCAGCTGTTCGACACCAACGGCGACGGCAAGGCCGACCTGACGGGCTGCACGCCCGGCTGGGGCTGCGAGGCCATGATCGAGCACCACCTGGACGCCTACGGCCTGCGCAACACCGTCACGCACCAGCAGGGCACCTACTCCGCGCTGATCGCCGACACCATCACGCGCTACCGCGCGGGCAAGCCCGTCCTGTACTACACCTGGACGCCCTATTGGGTGAGCAACGAGCTCAAGCCCGGCAAGGACGTGGTCTGGCTGGAAGTGCCCTTTTCCTCCCTGCCCGGTGAGCAAAAAGGCCTGGACACGCGCCTGCCCAACGGCAAGAACTACGGCTTCGTGGTGAACCAGCAGCAGATCGTGGCCAACAAGGCCTGGGCCGAGGCCAACCCCGCCGCCGCCAAGCTGTTCGAAGTGATGCAGCTGCCCGTGGCCGACATCAACGCCCAGAACCACCTGATGAGCCGGGGCCAGAACAAGGCCGCCGACATCGAACGCCATGTGAACGGCTGGATCAAGGCACACCAGAAGACCTTTGACGGCTGGGTGCAGCAGGCGCTGGCCGCGGCCCGCTGACGGGTGCTTTTGCAACAATTTGCATAAAAACAGGAGACAACGCCCGTCCCTCATGCGCGAACAGCTATCTTTTAAGTAGCACCAGAATCGGGCGGGGCGGGCTTTCGCCCCGCCCATGCCTGCGGGCGAGGCGTTGCCATTGGTTGCATTTGGCGCGCTTCGTGCCACCGCGGCCAGGCCCCGGGGGTGGCCCGGCCATGCCATCCTCGGCGGTTCACCACGGTCAAGCGGCTCCCCACTTCATGCAACTTCCGCGTCTCACCCTCCAAGGCAAGGCCTTTGCGGCCCTGTCGGCGCTGCTGGTCGTGATGCTGGTGCTGTTCGTGGGCTTCTCGCTGCTGGGGCTGCAGCGGGGGCTGGGCCCCTACGTGGCCGAGGTGGAGTTGGCGCGCATGGACTGGCTGGTGTTCCGCCTGCAGGCCGCGTATGAACAGCAGGGCGGCTGGCAGACACTGCGCGAGCAGCCCGGCCTGTGGCGCGAGCTGCGCCGCCCGCGCAACGTCCAGATGCCGACCTTCGGACCCGCTCCCGTGCCTGCGCCCGAGCCCCTGTTGCTACCCCAGGTCACGTCCGGCACGGCCCCGCCACCGGTGGATGCGCTGTCGCGCCGCCTGGGCGTGGTGGATGGGCAGGGCCGCGTGGTGGCCGGCGCCGCACCCGTGCCCGGCGGTGCGCGGACCGCGCTGCGCGACGGCGAGGGGCGCCTGATCGGCCACCTGGTGCTGGCGCCGCTTGACGGGCTGGAGCGCGATGCGGACCGCGCATTTCTGTCCAAGCAGCTCGGTTTCGTGGTGTGGAGCGGCGTGACGGGCCTGGCGCTGGCACTGCTGCTGTCCTGGTGGCTGGCGCGGCGCTGGCTGCGCCCCATCGACACGCTGGTGACCGGCGCGCAGGCCATTGCGGCAGGCGAGCTGCACACCCGCGTGCCCGAACAGGCCGACAGCGAGGAATTCACCCGCCTGATCCACACCTTCAACGCCATGGCGGAGCAGCTTGCGAGCGTCGAGGCCTCGCGCCGCCAGTGGATCGGGGACACCGCGCATGAACTGCGCACGCCGCTGGCCGCGATGCGCGCCGAGATCGAGGCCGTGCAGGACGGCGTGCGCCCGTTCGACGAGAAGACCGCGCGCCGCCTGCACCGCCAGGTGATGCGGTTGATCCAGCTCGTGGGCGATCTGCGCGCCAGCGTGGACATGGCAGGCGACCAGCCCCCGCCCGTCATGAGCGCCGTGCAGCCGCTCGCGCTGCTGCGCGAGGCCATGGCCGGCATGCAGTCGCGCTTCGACCAGACGGGTGTCGCCCTGCAGGCCGCGCCAGACCTGGCCACGCTCGCCAAGCAGCCGCTGCAGGTACACGGCAACGCACAGCAGTTGCACCGCGTGTTCCTGAACCTGCTGGAAAACAGCCTGCGCTACACCGACCCCGGCGGGCAGCTGCAGGTGTCGGCCTGCGTGCTGCGCAATGGCGGCTCGCCGCGCCTCACGCTGCGCCTGGACGACACGGCGCCCGGCGTGGCGCCGCACGAGCTGCCGCACCTGTTTGAGCGCCTGTACCGTGCCGAGGCCTCGCGCCGCCGCGCCTCGGGCGACCTGGGCGGCTCGGGCCTGGGCCTGGCCATCTGCCGCACCATCGTGCAGGCGCACGGCGGCCAGATCGAAGCCAGCGCCTCGCCTCTGGGCGGCCTGCGCATCACCCTCACGCTGCCTCTACTGGAGAACCCCTCGCCATGACCACGCCCGCACGCATCCTCGTCGTGGAGGACGAGCAGGACATTGCCGACGTGCTGCTGGACTACCTGCGCCACGCGGGCTACGCCCCGGAGCACGCGGCTGACGGCCGCACGGCCCTGCAGGCCCTGACCGCCCCCCAGCCGCCGGACCTGACGCTGCTGGACGTCATGCTGCCCGGCATCGACGGGCTGGAGGTGCTGCGCCAGGCGCGCCGCCACACCGACAACCCCATCGTGGTGATCACTGCCCGCGTGGAAGAGGTGGACCGCCTCATCGGCCTGGAACTGGGCGCGGACGACTACATCTGCAAGCCCTTCTCGCCGCGCGAGGTGGTGGCGCGCGTGAAGGCCGTGCTGCGCCGGCGCGCACCGCTGGCCCAGGCCGCCGCGCAGGCGGAGCTGGCCTACGGCGCGCTGGTGCTGGACGAGGCCCAGCTGCAAGCCACGCTGCACGGTACCCTCGTGGCGCTGACACCGCGCGAATGGCATCTGCTGCGCACCCTGCTGGCACACCCGCGCAGCGTGCTGTCGCGCGCCCAGTTGCTGCAGCACGCCTACCCGGACTCGCCGCAGGAGCCCAACGAGCGCGCCGTGGACAGCCACATCAAGAATCTGCGCCGCAAGCTGCGCAGCGCCGACCCCGCCGGGCACGACTGGATACGCTCGGTCTATGGCGTGGGCTTTGCCTTCGACCCACCCGCGGCGCCTCAGGACGCTCAGGACTGAGCTAGCTCCTTTTTTAATAGCTGTTTGCGCTTACCACAAGCGCCTTTAGGGCACTTTTTGCTTTAAACGCACCCGGGCAGCCACAGCGGCCTACGCCGGGTGGGGACAAGGGTTTGTTACCGAGCGTGACGGCGCCTAGAATGCCGCAGCCTCTGTTCCCGCGCCCGGCGCCCTCACCGACGAACCACCATGCCCGCTCCCCTGCGCTTTTGTGCCGACGTGTCGCTGCAACGTCCCCTGTTGTCGGCGCGCGAGCGCGAGGCCCTGGACCGCAGCCCCTGGTTCTCCACCCTCTCGCCCTCGCTGCGGCACGACATCTTCCGCCTGGGCCATGTGACGCGCCACGCACACGGCGACCTGATCGTCGAGCAGGGCCGTCCCATCCGCGAATGGTTCACCTGCGCCAGTGGCGCGCTGCGCTTTCAACGCACCACGCCCTCCGGCAAGCTGGTCACGCTGGCCTATGTGGAGCCCGGAATCTGGGTGGGTGAGGCCGAGGTGCTCTACGGCCGTCCCTGCACCTACGACGCGCATGCCCATGGCCCCACCACGCTGTTGAGCGTGCCCGAACCCACCTTCCGCACGCTGCTGCAGGAGCATCCCTCGTTCGGCGAGGCGCTGCTCACGCTGCAGGCATGGAGCATGCGGTCGCTGTACTGCATGATGGAAGACATGGCCACGCTGCCGCTGCGCGCGCGCCTGGCCAAGCAATTGCTACAGCTGCTGCAGCGCTTCGGCCCGCAGCGCACCGAGCCGGGCGAGAGCGTGCCGCTGGGCCTGTCGCTGGCGCAAGACGAGCTGGCCTGCCTGCTCGGCGGCTCGCGCCAGCGCGTGAACGTGGAATTGAAATGGCTGGAACGCGAGGGCCTGATCAGCGTGCGCCCCCGCGGCATCGAGATCCTGGACGCCACCGGCCTGCAGACGCTGGTGGACCAGGCCGCCGCGGATGGCCGAGGCGACGAGTAAGGCGCTCCCCTCTCGCGGCGCACGCCCCCGCGCTCGCCGAATCTCTAGCGTCCCACCATCCGGGCGGGCACCACCCACTCATCGAACTGCGCGGGCGTCACGTGGCCCAGCGCCAGCGCGGCCTCGCGCAGCGTGCTGCCTTCCTTGTGCGCCTTCTTGGCAATCGCCGCGGCCTTGTCGTAGCCGATGTGCGGGTTGAGCGCCGTCACTAGCATCAGCGAGCGCTCCACCAGCTCCGCGATGCGCGCGCGGTTGGGCTCTATCCCCACGGCGCAGTGCTCGTTGAAGCTCACCATGCCATCGGCCAGCAACCGCACGCTCTGCAGGAAGTTGTGCGCCACCAGCGGGCGGAACACGTTCAGCTCGAAGTTGCCACTGGCCCCGCCGATGTTGATGGCCACATCGTTGCCCAGCACCTGGGCGCACAGCATGGTCAGCGCCTCGCACTGCGTGGGGTTCACTTTGCCGGGCATGATGGACGAGCCGGGCTCGTTCTCAGGGATGGTGATCTCGCCGATGCCGCTGCGCGGGCCGCTGGCCAGCCACCGCACGTCGTTGGCGATCTTCGTGAGGCTGGCCGCCAGCGTCTTCAGCGCGCCGTGGGCATGCACCAGCGCGTCCTGCGATGCGAGCGATTCGAACTTGTTGGGCGAGGTCACGAAGGGCTGGCCGGTGAACTGGGCCAGCTCCTGCGCCACACGTTCGGCGTAGCCCTCGGGCGCATTCAGGCCCGTGCCCACGGCCGTCCCGCCCAGGGCCAGTTCATGCAGGTGCGGCAGCGCCGCGCGCACGTGGCGCTCCCCATGGGCAAGCTGCGCCACCCAGCCCGAGATTTCCTGCCCCAGCGTGAGCGGCGTCGCATCCTGCAGATGGGTGCGGCCGATCTTCACGATGTCGTCGAACGCCTCGGCCTTGGCCTGCAGGGTGGCGCGCAGCTCCTCCATGGCGGGCAACAGCCGGTGCACCAGCGCCTGCACCGCGGCCACATGCGTGGCGGTGGGGAACACGTCGTTGCTGGACTGGCTCTTGTTCACGTCATCGTTGGGATGTACGAGCCGTGCCTCGCCGCGCTCGCCGCCCAACAGCTCGCTGGCGCGGTTGGCCAGCACCTCGTTGACGTTCATGTTGGTCTGGGTGCCCGAGCCGGTCTGCCAGACCACCAGCGGGAACTCGTCGTCGTGCTCGCCCAGCAGCACCTCGTCGGCCGCGGCGACGATGGCGCGCGTCTTGTCCGCGCCCAGCAGCCCCAGCGCGTGGTTGACCCGGGCCGACGCGCGCTTGACCTGCGCCAGCGCGCGGATGAGTTCCTGCGGCTGTCGTTCACCCGAGATGGCGAAGTTCTGCAGCGAGCGCTGCGTCTGCGCGCCCCAGAGCCTGTCGGCCGGCACCTCGATGGGGCCGAAGGTGTCGCGTTCGATACGGGTGCTGGAAGTCATGCAAAGGCCTTTCTGATCCGGGAAGGAGCAACGGGTGCGATTTCACCGCAAATGGCCGCACGGCCACTGAAAGCCCCTGCCGCCACGCCGGGCGGATGGGCGGGCGGGACTTTTACCCTTGCTTTTGCCCTTGCATCAGGCTCGTGCAAGGTGCAGGGCGATAATCGCGGGCGTCCGTTTCACAAGAATCCTCCCCCACATGACCACGACCATCCGGTACAACGACCTTGTGGAGTCCGTAGCTGCCGCGCTGCAGTACATCTCCTACTACCACCCCGCCGACTATATCCAGCACCTGGCCCGCGCCTACGAGCGCGAGCAGAGCCCCGCGGCCAAGGATGCGATGGCGCAGATCCTCACCAACAGCAAGATGAGCGCCACGGGCCACCGCCCGATCTGCCAGGACACGGGCATCGTGAACGTGTTCCTGAAGGTGGGCATGGGCGTGCGCTTCGAGGGCTTCGCCGCCGACCAGAGCCTGGAGGACGCCATCAACGAAGGCGTGCGCCGCGGCTACAACCACCCCGACAACACGCTGCGCGCCTCGGTCGTCGCCGACCCGCAGTTCGCTCGCAAGAACACCAAGGACAACACACCCGCCGTCATCAGCGTGCAGATCGTGCCCGGCGACACGCTGGACGTGACCGTGGCCGCCAAGGGCGGCGGCAGCGAGAACAAGTCCAAGATGGTCATGATGAACCCCAGCGACAACCTGGTGGACTGGGTGCTCAAGACCGTGCCCACCATGGGCGCCGGCTGGTGCCCGCCGGGCATGCTGGGCATCGGCATCGGTGGCACGGCGGAAAAGGCCGTGCTGCTGGCCAAGGAAAGCCTGATGGAAGACTTGGACATGTACGAGCTGCTGGCCAAGAGCCAGCGCGGCGAGAAGCTGGACCAGGTCGAAGAGCTGCGCCTGGAGCTGTACGAGAAGGTCAACGCCCTCGGCATCGGCGCTCAGGGCCTGGGCGGCCTGGCCACCGTGCTGGACGTGAAGATCAAGATGTACCCCACGCACGCGGCCAGCAAACCCGTGGCCATGATCCCCAACTGCGCGGCCACGCGCCACGCGCACTTCGTGATGGACGGCTCCGGCCCCGTCTACATGGACCCGCCGAGCCTGGACCTGTGGCCCAAAGTGGACTGGGCGCCCAACACCGAGACCAGCAAGCGCGTGGACCTCAACACCCTTACCAAGGAAGAGGTCGCGAGCTGGAAGCCTGGCCAGACGCTGCTGCTGAACGGCAAGATGCTCACCGGCCGCGACGCCGCGCACAAACGCATCCAGGACATGCTGGCCAAGGGTGAGAAGCTGCCCGTGGACTTCACCAACCGCGTGATCTACTACGTGGGCCCCGTGGACCCGGTGAAGGACGAGGCCGTGGGCCCCGCCGGCCCCACCACCGCCACGCGCATGGACAAGTTCACCGACATGATGCTGGAGCAGACCGGCCTGATCGCCATGATCGGCAAGGCCGAGCGCGGCCCGGTCGCCATCGAGTCCATCAAGAACCACAAAAGCGCCTACCTGATGGCCGTGGGCGGCGCCGCCTACCTGGTCAGCAAGGCCATCAAGAACGCCAAGGTGGTGGGCTTTGCGGACCTGGGCATGGAAGCGATCTATGAGTTCGACGTGGTGGACATGCCCGTCACCGTGGCCGTGGACGCGGGCGGCACCAGCGCCCACATCACCGGCCCGGCCGAGTGGCAAAAGAAAATCGCCGCGGGCGAATACAAGGTCGTGCCCATGGTCGCCGCCTGACGGCCTCGCGATGTGAACCGTCCGTGAAAAAAACCGCCCTCGGGCGGTTTTTGTTTTTCCAACGGATAAAGGGCCAGCGCGGCAGGGAACCCCGCTGCCGCCTTGCACTCCCATCTGCATCTCTTCACCGCCTCAGGAGCACCATGACCGCAGAAGAAATCCGCGCCACCCTCACCTTATGCCTGATGGCCTCGTACGCCGACGGCGAGAAGCACGACCGCGAGCGTGAGCAGATCCGCGAGGTCGCGCAAGGCCTTGCGGGCGACGCGCAAATCAACCTGCCCGGCCTGTACCAGGACGTGCTGCTGCGCCGCGTGCAGCTACCAGAAGTGTTGGGCCGCCTGGCCTCTCCCGAGTCGCGCCAGCTGGCCTATGAGATGGCCGTGTGCGTGTGCGAAGCCGACGGCCACACCAGCGCCAAGGAAGACGCCTTCCTGGCCCAGGTGCGCCAGGCCTGGGGTCTGGGGGGCGCGCATACCACAGGGGGATTCGATGCCCAGGCCCAGGCCGTGGCCGACGCCCCTTTGCAAGCGCCTCTGCAAACGCCATTGGACGCATCCACTGCGCCTGCGACACCGGCCCCCCACCCCGCCGCTGCGGACGCGCTGCCCACCACCGCCGCGCAGCGCCGCCCCGGCAGCCTGCCGCCCGCCGAGATGGACCGCAAGATCCTGCAGGCGTCGATCATGAACGGCGCCATCGAACTGCTGCCCGAGAACCTGTCCACCCTGGCGATCATCCCGTTGCAAATGCGGCTGGTCTACCAGATCGGCCAGAGCTACGGCTATGAGCTGGACCGCGGGCACATCAAGGACTTCCTCGCGACGCTGGGCGTGGGGCTCACCTCGCAGTACCTGGAGCAGGCAGGCCGCAAGCTGCTCAGCGGCCTGCTGGGCAAGGCCGGCAAGGGCCTGCTGGGCGGCCTGGGGCGCCAGGCGGTGAGCAGCGGCATGAGCTTTGCGGCCACCTATGCGCTGGGGCATGTGGCCAACCAGTACTATGCGGGCGGGCGCACCCTGTCCACCGATATGCTCAAGGACGCCTACCAGCACGTGATGCAGGACGGCCAGCAATTGCAGGCGCGCTACCTGCCGCAGATGCAGGCGACCGCGCGCCAGCTCGACACGGCCAAGATCCTCTCCATGGTGCGCGGCGGCTGAGAGGCAAGTTGCCGCGCCGAACGCGTGTTTTGCTACCTTTTCAGGAGCATCTAGCGCTTGACTGGCAAGCGCTAGAGCCAATTTCTATATAGATGCAGCCCCGCGGCGGCGCTTGGCCCACAGCCCGCCGAACTGGTTGATCACCATGCCCGCCAGCACGCCCATCGTGCCCATCCATTGCCAGGCCGTGGGGCGCTCGCCCAGCAGCAGCATGGCCGACAGCAGTCCCACCACCGGCACCAGCAGCGACAGCGGCGCCACGGTGCTGGCGGCGTAGCGCTGCAGCAGGCGCGTCCACAGGCCATAGCCCAGCAGGGTGGACAACAGCGCCAGATAGGCCACCACGCCCAACTCGCGCCCGCCCAGGCCACGCAACTGCTGCACCACGGCCTCCATGCCGTCCACCACGCAGGCCAACAGCAACAGCGGCACGATGGGGAACACGCTGCTCCAGACGATGAAGGACACGGGCTCGTACGGCCCCTGGCGCGCCGCCACGCGCGTGAGCAGGTTGGAGCCGGCCCACATGGCCGCGGCCCCCACGGTGAGCAGGAAGCCCGCCAGGGTCATGCCGGAGGCGCCGTCGCCGTGCGCCGCGCCGATGAACACCAGCCCGCCGATGGCGATGCACAGGCCCAGCCACTGCCAGCGGTGCGGCGTCTCGCCCAACAAGGCTGCCGCCATGAGCATGGTGATGAATGCCTGCGTCTGCAGCACCACCGAGGACATGCCCGCCGGCATGCCCAGCTGCATGCCGGTGAACAGCAGGCCGAACTGTCCCACACCCTGCACCAAGCCATAGGCCGCCATCACGCCCCAGGACAGGTGCCGCGGCGGGCGCACGAATAGCAGGAACGGCAGCGACGCCGCCAGGAAGCGCAGCGCGCACAGCACCAGCGGCGACAGCGTGGCCAGGCCCCACTTCATGACGACGAAGTTCAGCCCCCAGACCACAACCACCACCAGCGCCTTGGCCCAGTCGGCCCGCGACAGCGACGTGCTCATGCGCGGACTGCCAGCGTGGCGCGGCTCAACTGCCCGCCACCTTCATGCGGTTGATGAGGATGGAGCCCACCGTCTTGGCGCCATAGGTGTAGGCGTCGGCACCCACGGCCTCGATGCCGCGCAGCATGTCTTTGAGGTTGCCGGCGATGGTGATCTCGTGCACCGGATAAGCGATGCGGCCGTTCTCCACCCAGAAGCCGCTGGCGCCGCGCGAGTAGTCGCCCGTCACGTAGTTCACGCCCTGGCCCATGAGCTCGATCACGAACAGGCCCGTGCCCAGCTTTTGCAGCATGGCGTCCAGGTCGTCGCCGGGCTTCGTAAGGCGCGAAGACAGCACCAGGTTGTGCGAGCCGCCGGCGTTACCCGTGGTCGGCATGCCGAGCTTGCGCGCCGAATAGGTGCTGAGGAAATAGCCCTGCACGCGGCCCGCCTCCACCACCTGGCGCGGCGCCACGCGCACGCCCTCATCGTCGAACGGCGAGCTGCCCTTGCCGCCCAGGATGAACGGGTCCTCGGCCACGTCGATGTGCTTGGCGAACACCTGCTTGCCCAGCGAATCGACGAGGAAGCTGCTCTTGCGGTACAGCGCGCCGCCGCTCACGGCCTGCACGAAGCCGCCCAGCAGGCCGGCGGCCAGGGGCGATTCGAACAGCACCGGGCATTCGGTGGTGGGGATCTTGCGGCTGCCCAGGCGGCTCAACGCGCGCTGGGCGGCGTAGCGGCCCACGGCCTCGGGCGCGGCCAGTTCGCGCGCGTCGCGCATGGAGCTGTACCAGGCGTCGCGCTGCATCTCGGCATTGCGCCCCGGCAGCGAGGCGATGGGCGCCACCGAGATGCTGTGGCGCGAACTGGCGTAGCCGCCGCGAAAGCCGCGTGTGTGGGCGCTGAAGAAATGGCTCTGCTGCGCCGACACGCCCGCGCCTTCGCTGTTGGTGATGCGTTTGTGGGTCTTGAAGGCGGCGGCCTCGCACTCCAGCGCGAGAAGCGCGGCCTCTTCGCTGGTGATGGCCCAGGGGTGGAACAGTTGCAGGTCGCGGTGCGTTTCCTGTGGCGCGATGTCGGCCGCGTCGGGCAGGCCGGCCACCGGGTCCTCGGCGGTGAAGCGGGCGATGTCGTAGGCCGCCTGCACCGTGCGCTCCACGGCGGCCAGTGAGAAGTCGGACGTACTCGCATTGCCACGGCGGTGGCCCACGTACACCGTCACGCCCAGCGACTTGTCGCGGTTGCGCTCCACCGTCTCCAGCTCGCCCTTGCGTACGTTCACCGACAGGCCGCAGCCTTCCGAGGCGTCCGCCCCCGCGTCGGTAGCACCCAACTTCTTGGCATGGGCCAGGGCATGGTCCACCAGGCCTTCAAAGAACTCTCGGGTATAGCTGAAGCCGCTGTCGGGCTGGGAAGAAGTGCCGCTGGCGGCGCGGTTGCTGGATGTATTCATAGCGGCGGCTATGATACTTGCCGACCCGCGCCGCCGCGCGGCAGGCGCCATTGCCGCTGCGCCGCGCAGGGCCTGTTTCCGCCCCCAGCACACCCATGTCACGCAAACCCAAAAAAGGCTATTTTGTGAAGGGCCATTTCGTTGCCGAAGGCAGCGAGATGGACCTGCAGCTCAAGGCCGAACTCAAAGGCACCGACGGTGCCACCAAGACCGACCTCAAGCGCGAGATGGAGGCGCTGCAGGACCTGGGCTCCGAGCTGCTCACGCTGCGCAGCGACCTGTTCGCGCGCCTGGACCTGCCCGAAAAGCTCCAGGATGCATTGGCCGAGGCCCGCCGCATCACCAACTTCGAGGGCAAGCGCCGGCAGATGCAGTTCGTGGGCAAGCTCATGCGCAAGCTGGAAGAAGACACCGTAGCGGCCATCCACGCCGCGCTGGACGAGCAGCGCAACGGCTCCGCCGCCGAGAAGCTGGCCCTGCACCAGGCCGAGCACTGGCGCGACCGCCTCATTGCGGACGACAATGCGCTGGCAGCATGGCTGGAGCAGTTTCCGCGCACGGACACGCAACAGATCCGCGCGCTGATTCGCCAGGCGCGCAAGGATGCGCCGTCCGACCATGAGGCCCGGGTGGCCCAGTCGCAGGGCGAGGCCCCGCGCAAGGGGCGTGCCTACCGCGAACTGTTCCAACTGGTGCGCCACCAGATGACCGAAGCGGCCGCCCTGGCCGTGCATGAGGAGCGCGAAGACGATGCCTGACACCCACAAAGCCCCGTCCTACGAGCCGGTCAAGATCGGCATCGTCTCCATCAGCGACCGCGCCAGCAGCGGCACGTACGAAGACAAGGGCCTGCCCGCCCTGCACGACTGGCTCAAGCGCGCGCTGCACAACCCGATTGCTTTCGAGCCGCGCCTGATTCCCGACGAGAAAGAGCGCATCAGCGCCACGCTGGTCGAACTGGTGGACGCTGGTTGCAGCCTGGTGCTGACCACCGGCGGCACCGGCCCCGCGCTGCGCGACGTGACGCCCGAGGCCACGCTGGCCGTGGCCGACAAGGAGATGCCGGGCTTTGGCGAGCAGATGCGCCAGATCTCGCTGACGTTCGTGCCCACGGCCATCCTGTCGCGCCAGGTGGCGGTGATTCGCGGCCAGAGCCTCATCATCAACCTGCCGGGCCAGCCCAAGGCGATTGCCGAGACGCTGGAGGGCCTCAAGGACGACAGCGGCGCACAGCGCGTGACGGGCATCTTCGCCGCCGTGCCCTACTGCATCGACCTGATCGGCGGTCCCTACCTGGAGACACGCCCCGAGGTCTGCAAGGCCTTCCGCCCCAAGACCGCCGTGCGCCCCCAGCGCTGAGCGCGCCGCCCCGCCACGGGGCCGTGCCATGCTGCCCACCGATCGTCCTGCCGCGCCTTCGCGCCCCCGCGGAGGCAACACGTTCCTGGCCGGCCTGGCCATCGCCGGCCTGCTGGTTCCCGAGGCGCTGGCGTACGCCGCCATCGCCGGCGTACCGCCGGCCCATGCGCTGGTGGCGGCGCTCGTCGGGCTGCTCGTCTATCCGTTCATCGGCACCAGCCGCTTCGCCACGCTCTCGGCCACGTCGTCGGCCGCGGCGATCTTCGCGTCCGTCGTGGCGGCGGAAGGCACGGGCGGCGCGTTCGCGCTGGTCGGTGTCACCGGCGGACTGTTCATCGTGGCGGCGCTCGCGCGCGCCGACTTCCTGGCGGCGTTCGTCTCGCGCCCCGTGCTGCGCGGCTTTGCGTGGGCGCTCGCGGTCACCATCGTCGTCAAGCAACTGCCCGGCCTCACGGGCGTTCCGGCCCAGGGCACGCACACGCCCGGCCTGCTGTGGGACTGGCTGGGCAGGCTCGGCAACGCACAGGGTCTGACGGCGGCGCTGGGCTGCGGCGCGCTGGCTCTGTGGCTGGCGCTACAGCGCGCCCAGGCGCGGCATGCCTGGGTGCAGCCCTCGGTGCTGGTGCTGGCGCTGGGCATCGCGCTGTCCGCGGCGCTGCCTTTGGCGGCACACGGCGTGGTGCTAGTGGGGCCTGTCACGCTGCAGGGGCTGCAGTGGGGCTGGCCGCGGCTGGACTGGGACCACTGGGTGCGCGCCGCCCAGGTGGCGCCAGCGCTGATGATGATCCTGTTCGCCGAGTCGTGGGGGTCGGCCCGCTCCCTGGCCCTGCAAGCGGGCGACCGCGTGCACGCGCGGCGCGAGATGCTGGCCCTGGGCGCCGCCAACATCGGCAGCAGCCTGCTGCAGGGCCTGCCCGTGGGCGCAGGCTTCTCGGCTTCGTCGGCCAACTACGAGGCTGGGGGGCACAGCCGCTGGACGGGCCTCGTCGCCGCAGCGGCGATTGCGTTGGCGCTGGGATTGGCGCAAGGCGCACTGGCGCTTGTGCCGCTGCCGGTGCTGTGTGCGGTGGTGATCGGCATCCTGTCGCACAAACTGGGCCCGCGCCCCTTGTGGGCCACGCTGCGCTGGAATGGCGACGCCTGGATGGCATTGGCCGCCGCGGCAGGGGTGTTGGTGCTGGGCGTGCTGTTCGGCATGCTGCTCGCGGTGGGGCTTTCGCTGCTGCTGGCGCTGCGCCGCTTTGCGCAGCCGGCCGCCAGCGAGCTGGGCCGCCTGCCGGGCACGCATGATTTCGTCGCGCTCAAGCTGCACCCGCAGGCGCAGCGCACGTCGGGCGTGCTGGTGCTGCGGCCGGACGAACCGCTGTTCTTTGCCAATGCCGAGGCCATGGCGCACATCGTGGCCACGCACGCAGGAGCCCAGGGCGTGCGCGCCGTGGTGCTGAGCGTGGAGTCCAGCGACGACATGGACGTGACCACGCTGGAGGCCCTGCAGGAGTTGCAGGCCCATCTGGCGCGCCGGGGACTGGCGCTGCTGCTCGCGCGCATCAAGGACCACCCGCGTGCCGCGCTTCAGCGCGCCGGGCTCACGCATATTCCGCTTTTCTGGAGCGTGGACGACGCCGTGGGCGCGGCACAGGGCATGGCCATACCCGAGCAGTCCACTCAACCGTAGCCCCGCCGCCGCGTACCCGGCGTAATGTGGCGGCTTCACCCCGCAAAGGAGCCCCGCATGACCGCCATGATGAAAGCCGCTGTCTTCGTCGAAAAAGGCCGCATCGAACTGGCCGACAAGCCCATTCCCGACGTGGGGCCCAACGACGCGCTGGTGCGCATCACCACCACCACCATCTGCGGCACTGACGTGCACATCCTCAAGGGTGAATATCCGGTGGCCAAGGGCCTGACCGTGGGCCATGAGCCCGTGGGTGTGATCGAGAAACTGGGCAGCGCCGTGCAGGGCTACCAGGAAGGCCAGCGCGTGATCGCCGGCGCCATCTGCCCCAACTTCAACAGCTACGCGGCGCAGGACGGTTATCCCAGCCAGGACGGCAGCTACCTGGTGCCGCGTGGTCTGTGCGGCTGCCACGGCTACAAGGCCACGGCCGGCTGGCGCTTTGGCAATCTGATCGACGGCACCCAGGCCGAGTACGTGCTGGTGCCCGATGCCCAGGCCAACCTGGCGCCCATTCCCGACGGGCTGACCGACGAGCAGGTGCTGATGTGCCCGGACATCATGTCCACCGGCTTCAAGGGCGCGGAGAACGCCAACATCAAGATCGGCGACACCGTGGTGGTGTTCGCACAAGGCCCCATCGGCCTGTGCGCCACCGCCGGCGCACGGCTGCTGGGTGCCACCACCATCATCGCCGTGGACGGCAACGACGACCGCCTGGCGGTTGCGAAGAAGATGGGCGCCGACGTGACGCTGAACTTCCGCAACGTGGATGTGGTGGAGGAGGTGATGAAGCTCACCGGCGGCAAGGGCGCCGACGGCTCCATCGAGGCCCTGGGCACGCAGGCCACGTTCGCCCAGGCCATGAAGGTGCTCAAGCCCGGCGGCACGCTGTCCAGCCTGGGGGTGTACTCGGAAGATCTGTCGATCCCGCTGGCGCAGTTCGCTGCGGGCCTGGGCGACCATACCATCCGCACCGCGCTGTGCCCCGGCGGCAAGGAGCGCATGCGCCGCCTGATGAACGTGATCGCCGCCAACCGCCTGGACCTGGGGCTGCTGGTGACGCACCAGCGCAAGCTGGACGACATCGTGGAGGCCTACGACCTGTTTGCGCACCAGCGCGACGGGGTGCTCAAGATCGCCATCAAGCCTCACTGAGGCGAGCCAACGCCCATCAAGGGAAAATAGGCCGCTAGCGCTTATATATCAAGCGCTGGTAGCTATTGAATTAGGAGCGTTCATCCAACAAAAGGCCCCGGCAGCCCTTCCTCGGGCTCAGAAACCGCGCATCTCGCCCCACTCGCCCCAGGGAGCGCGCGAGGAGCGCAGGGTATTGATGGGCGCCGCCGCATCCTCATAGCCCAGCGCCACGCCAAAGGCCACGCGGTACGGCTCGGGCAGTCCCAGCTGCTGCTGCAGCGTGCCGGCATAGCGGCGCCAGAAGCCCTGGGCGCAGGTGGCCAGCCCATGCTGCACCGCCAGCAGCATCAGCGACTGCAGGTAGATCCCCAGATCAGCCCATTGCGGCTGACCCATGCGCTCGTCCACGCACACAAAAATGCCCACGGGCGCGCCAAACAGCTCGGCATTCTTGGCCAGCTGCTGCAGGCGCCCGGCCTTGTCCTCGCGCGGAATGCCGATGCTGCGGTACAGGTCTTCGCCGTTGGCGAAGCGGCGTGTGCGGTAGGGCTCCCATAGGCCCGGCGGGTAGGACTGGTTGTCCGGTCCTTCCTCGGGTTGCGCCTGGGCGACGACCCCCAACAACTCCTGCAGCGGCGCGCCCGTGAGGGCCACCACGCGCCAGGGCTGCAGATTGCCGCCGGAGGCCGCCTGTGCGGCTTCTTGAAGAATCGTCTGCACCGTCGCCGCGGGGGGCGCGTCGGGCAGGAAGGCGCGCACCGAGCGGCGCGCACGCAGGGCCTGGGTGACTTCCATGGATTATTTACTTGCCAATGATGTCGTTGAGCTTGGCCGCCTGGAATTGCTCGCAGCGCACGGCCTCGTCGGGTACGCAGCCGCCGCTTTGCGGGGTGGACCTGGAGAGCTTTTCAATGGCCTGCCACAGCAGTGCGATCTGGTGCTCCTGCGTGGCGGCAGAATTGATCAGGCCGCGCATGGCCTGGGTCAGCGGGTCGTCCTGCAGGGAGGTCACGCCGTAGGCGCTGAACTTGGCCTCCTCGGGCTTGTGCGGCTCGGTCACATCGGCGCTCTGGCCTTCCTTGGACGGAATGATGCGCGCGGGGATGCCCACGGCCGTCGCACCCGCCGGCACCGGCTTGATGACCACGGCGTTGCTGCCGATCTTGGCCCCATCGCCCACCTCGAAGCCGCCCAGCACCTTGGCGCCCGCGCTCACCACCACGTTCTTGCCCAGCGTGGGATGGCGCTTGGTGCCCTTGTAGAGCGAGGTTCCGCCCAGCGTCACGCCCTGGTAGATGGTGCAGCCGTCGCCGATCTCGGCGGTCTCACCCACCACCACCCCCATGGCGTGGTCGAAGAAAACCCGCTCGCCGATCTTGGCGCCCGGGTGGATCTCGATGCCCGTGAACCAGCGCGCAAAGTGCGAGATGAAGCGCCCCAGCCACTTGAAGCCGTTCGTCCAGCACCAGTGAGCCGGCCGGTGCAGCCAGATGGCGTGCAGGCCGGGATAGCAGGTAATGACCTCCCAGGTGCTGCGCGCAGCCGGGTCGCGTTCGAGGATGCACTGGACGTCAGATCGCAGGCGGGCAAGCATGAAGGGCAATGGTGTAACGAGAAGCTTGGCAGTCTAGCGGTTTGCCTGCGTGGCCTGCAGCATGGATTTGGCGACACCGCGCAGGATGTGGATTTCCTCCTGCGTGAGTTGCGCGCGGTTGAAAAGCTGGTTCAAGCGCGGCATGAGCTTCTTGGGCGCGGCCGGGTCCAGAAAGCCGATGCCCGTGAGCGCCTGCTCCCAGTGCGCCAGCATGCCGGCCACCTGCGCGGCGTCCGCGCGCTCGCCCTGAGGGGCGGACTCCTGCACCGCAAAGCCCTCCCCACGGGTGGCAAGGGCCTGCCGCCATTCATAGGCGATGACCTGTACCGCCGCGCCCAGGTTGAGCGAGCCGAACTGCGGATTGGTGGGAATGCTCAGCGCCACATGGCAGCGGTACACATCCTCATTGGCCATGCCAAAACGCTCGGAGCCGAACAGGAATGCCACGCCGGATTCCGGCGACGGTTTTCTAGCCAAATCAGCCCCTGGCGCTTTGCCATCAAGCGCTGACAGCTCATTATTCAATAGCATCTCGAAATGCTGGCGCGGCGTGCGCGTGGGCGGGCCGAAGTCGCGCGGCGTCATCGCCGTGGCACACAGGTGGCTCACGCCCTCCAGCGCCTCGTCCAGCGTGGCGACGATGCGGGCATGGGCCAGCACGTCCAGCGCGCCGCTGGCCCGCTGGATGGTCTCCTCCTTGCGCAGCACGTTGGGCCAGCGCGGTGCGACCAGCACCAGGTCATCGAAACCCATGGTCTTCATGGCGCGGGCCGTGGCGCCCACGTTGCCGGCGTGGCTGGTCTGGATCAGGATGAAGCGGGTTCTCATGGCGCGAAGTGACTCGGGAGCAAGCCTGCCATTGTCGCCGCTGCTGCAAAGCGCCCGAAGGCCCGCGCGTGCAAGCCCGGAGGGTGATGGGTAAAATGCCCGTTTTGCGCCCGCATCGCCGGCTGCGCGCCCCGCGGCCACCAGCCGCCCCGCTCCTTCGTCACAATCCAATGTCGTCCAATCTGCACCCCATGCTCAACGTGGCCATCAAGGCCGCTCGCGCCGCCGGCGCCATCATCAACCGCGCGGCCCTTGACGTGGAGGCCGTGCGTATTTCGCAAAAGCAGATCAACGACTTCGTGACCGAGGTGGACCATGCCGCCGAGCAGGCCATCATCGAGACGCTGCTCACCGCCTACCCCGGCCACGGCATCCTGGCCGAGGAATCGGGTTCGGAGCACGGCTCCAAGCATTCCGAGTACGTCTGGATCATCGACCCGCTGGACGGCACCACCAATTTCATCCACGGCTTTCCCGTGTACTGCGTGAGCATCGCCCTGGCCGTGCGCGGCAAGGTCGAGCAGGCCGTGGTGTACGACCCCTCGCGCAACGACCTTTTCACCGCCACGCGCGGGCGCGGCGCCTTCCTGAACGAGCGCCGCATCCGCGTGAGCAAGCGCACGCGCCTGGGCGAATGCCTGATCTCCACGGGCTTCCCTTTCCGCCCCGGCGACAACTTCAAGCAATACCTGAACATGATGGCCGAGGTGATGCCCCGCACCGCGGGCCTGCGCCGCCCCGGCGCTGCCGCGCTGGACCTGGCCTATGTGGCCGCCGGCTACACGGACGGCTTCTTCGAGAGCGGCCTGTCGATCTGGGACGTGGCCGCGGGCGGTCTGCTGGTGACCGAGGCCGGCGGTTTGGTGGGCAACTTCACGGGCGAGGCCGACTACATGGAGCAGCGCGAATGCCTGGCCGGCGCGCCACGCATCTATGGCCAGCTGGTGACTCTGCTGGGCAAATACAGCAAGTTCGCCAGCGCGGGCGACAAGGCCGCAGTGCGCCAGGCCGCCGAGGTCACGGAAGTCGCTGGCGTGGCCGACGACGAGGCGGCCGCGCAGTCGCCAGACGACGCCACGCCCACCGCACCGGACAGCGCCGCGGAGGACACCCAGACCCGGCCCACGGCAGCGCCGTAATCCTCACACTCATAAAACAATAGCTGCCCGCGCTTGCTGCAAGCGCCATGGCAGCTATTTTTATTTGAACTGCTGCAGCACTTCAATGGGGATCGGGGTAGCGCTGTGCGATGCCGCGGAAGTCGTCGGCCAGTTCCACGAACGCATCCACCATGTCCGGGTCGAAGTGCGTGCCCCGCCCCTTGAGGATGATGGTGCAGGCCTGTTCGTGGGAGAACGCCGGCTTGTACACGCGCTTGCTGATGAGTGCGTCATACACGTCGGCCACGGCCATCAGGCGCGCAGACACGGGAATGGCGTCGCCCTTGAGGCCTTCGGGGTAGCCCGATCCGTCCCACTTCTCCTGGTGGCTGTACGCGATCTCCTTGGACACGCTGAGGAAGGCCACGCGCATGCCCAGGCGCTGCTCGGCATCCTCGATGGCCTTGCGCCCCAGCGTGGTGTGGGTCTTCATGATCTCGAACTCCTCCACCGTGAGCTTGCCCGGCTTGAGCAGGATGCTGTCGGGGATGCCGATCTTGCCGATGTCGTGCAGCGGCGCCGACTTGTACAGCAGGTCGATCATGCGGTCGTTCAAGGCCGCCTCGAAGCGCGGGTGGTGGCGCAGACGCTCAGCCAGGGCCTTGACGTACAGCTGCGTGCGGCGGATGTGGTTGCCGGTTTCGTTGTCGCGCGTCTCGGCCAGAGAAGTCATCGCCATGATGGTCACGTCCTGGATCGCCTGCACCTCCAGCGTGCGCATCGCCACCTCGCGCTCCAGGTAGGCGCTCTTGTCGCGCAGGAAGTCGGCCGTGGCCTTGAGCGCCAGGTGCGTGGCCACGCGCGCCAGCAGGATGGAGGGGCTGATGGGCTTGGTGATGTAGTCCACCGCCCCCAGCGCCAGGCCTTCGCGCTCGTCGTCGGGATCGGAGCGCGCGGTGAGAAAGATCACCGGAATGTGACGCGTGGCCTCGTTGGCCTTGAGGCGCCGGCAGACCTCGTAGCCGTCGATGCCGGGCATCATGATGTCCAGCAGCAGCAGGTCGGGCGGAGCGTCGGACTGCGCGATTACCAGGGCCTTCTCACCGCTGGCCGCCACCTTGACGCGGTAATGCCCCTGCAGCAGTCCGGCCATGAGCGTCAGGTTGTCGGGCGTGTCGTCCACTACCAGCACGGTGGCGATGGGCTTGTCGACCAGGCGGTCCGGGGCGGCGTTCACGTAGCGTTGCTGATCCATGGGAAGTCCTGCCAAAGAGTTGGTGGGATGGGGCGTCATTCCGCCGGGGCCGCCGGGCATGCCTCCAGCCGCCGCAGCGCGTCGTCATAGGCGAAGCTGCGCACGCTGCGCTCCAGCGCATCGAAGTCCGCACCCAGCAAGGCGGCCAGCCCAGCCGCGTTGCGCTGGAGGTAGTCGCCTGCGGCCGGGTCGTCCGCGCGCAGCAGCGTACGCAGCCCGCGCAGCAGCTGGGCGGGCGTCTGCGGCGGCACGGTGGCCTCGCGAGCGCCCGCGCCCGGGGCCTGCCGGGTCCAGGCACCCAACGCCTGCAGCAAAGGCGCCATATGCTCTGCCAGGGCCGCCAGCAGGGGCTGGAGCGTTTCTGCCGGCGCCTGAGAGCGCAGCGCCTGCTCCAGTGCCTGCGCATGCCGCGACACCGGCTGCGCACCGAGGTTGGCGGCCACCGAGCGCAGCGTGTGCGCGGTGCGCTCGGCCAGTGCCCAGTCCTCCGCCTGTATGGCCGCCTGCAGGTTCTGGACGACGTCACTCTGGCTCAGCGCGAAGCGCTGCAACAGTTCGGCGTACAGCCCCGGCTTACCCGAAGCCCGCTTCAGGCCCAGCGCGGTATCCAGGCCCGGCACGCCCTGTGGCAGGGCAGGCGCGAATGCAGATGCCAGCGGCGCGTTCGCCGGGGGTGCGGGCGAGTGCGATGCCGCCTCGGGGCGCGGCGACAGCCAGCGCACCAGCGTGGCCCACAGCACGTCGGGGTCGATGGGCTTGGGCACGTGGTCGTTCATGCCCGCGGCAAAGCAGCGCTCCCGGTCGGCCTGCATGGCATTGGCAGTCATGGCGATGATCGGCAGGCCGGCATGGCGCGGGTCGGCACGCAGTTGCCGCGTGGCCGTTTCGCCATCCATCACGGGCATCTGCATGTCCATAAGCACCACGTCGTACCGGCGCCGGTCGATGCATGCGATGGCCTCCTGGCCGTTGGACGCCACATCCACGTGCATGCCGGCATCGCGCAGCAGCTCCTGCGCCACGATCTGGTTGAGCTCGTTGTCTTCCACCAGCAGCACCACCGCGCCGCGCAGCACGGCGGGTGCGGCGCCGGACGCAGACCGCGGCAGCGGATGCACGTCCCACGCCTGGGCCAGCGGCTGCATGAGCGTGTCGAACAGCACCGACGCGCTCACCGGCTTGACGAGCACGTTGTCGATCCCCGCGCTGCGCGCTGCGTCCATCACCTCGTCGCGCCCGTGCGCCGTAACCATCAGCATCTGCGGGATATGCGCAAGGCCCAGCCCGCGAATGCGGCGCGCCAACTCGATCCCGTCCATCCCCGGCATGTGCCAATCCAGCAGCAGCAGGCCGTAGGGGCGCTGCTCGGCCACCGCGTCGCGCAGTGCCTGCAGCGCCTGCACGCCCGAGTGCACCTGCGTGGCCTGCAGGCCCATGGTCTGCAGCATGTCCACCAGCACCTGGGCGGCGGTGTGGTTGTCGTCCACCACCAGCACCCGGCAGCCGCGCCAATCGCTGCGCAGCAGCGCGCGGGGCAGGGGCTCGCCACGCTCCAGCGGCACGGTCACCCAAAAGGCCGAGCCATGCCCCAGCTCGCTGCGCACGCCTACCTCACCGCCCATCAACTCGGCCAGGCTCTTGCTAATGGCCAGGCCCAAGCCGGTGCCACCGTATCGGCGCGTGGTAGACGTGTCCGCCTGTTCAAAGCTCTGGAACAAGCGCTGCATCTGCTGCGGCGCGATGCCGATGCCCGTGTCGCGCACCTCGAAGCGCAGCCATACGCGCGCGCCCTCGTTGCGCTCCAGCCGCACCAGCAGATGGATTTCTCCTTGCTCGGTGAACTTAACGGCGTTATTGGCAAAGTTGATGAGGATCTGCCCCAGGCGCAACGCGTCGCCCACCAAGTGCTGCGGCACGTCGGGGGCCACGTCCAGCACCAGCTCCAGCCCCTTGGCCGCCGCCTTGAAGCCCACCACGTCGGCCACGCCTTCCAGCATACGGTCCAGCGCGAAGGGGCTGCGCTCCACCACGAGCTTGCCGGCCTCGATCTTGGAGAAGTCCAGGATGTCGTTGATCACGCCCAGCAGATGTTGGCCCGCCTGCTGCATGCGCACCACGTAGCCGCTTTGGCGCGCATCCAGCCCCGACTTCAGGGCCAGGTGCGACATGCCGATGATCGCGTTAAGCGGCGTGCGGATCTCATGGCTCATGTTGGCCAGGAAACGCGACTTGAGCGCCGCCGTCTCCTCGGCCAGTTCCTTGGCGCGGCGCAGTTCCACTTCGGCGCGCTGGCGGTCGGAGACGTCCACGAAGGTGCCGATGACTCCGCCCGCCGAGCCGTCCGGGCGGTTGAACCCATGCAGCCAGAACATCGTGTGGTGCACCAGTCCATCGGCATACGGCATGGCCACCTCGCGGTGCACGGACTGCGCGCCCCGCAGCGCGGCCTCGGTATCCGCGTGCAGGCGTTCGCGCTCCAGCATGGGCAGGAACTCCAGGTCCAGCACCGTCTTGCCGATGAAGTCTTCCGTATGGATGTCGAAGGCCTGGACATAGGCCCGGTTGAAACCCAGGTAGCGCCCCTGCGCGTCTTTGTAGAAGAGCGGTACCGGAATGGCATCGATCAGCGCCTGCTGGAAGGCGAGCTGCTCGGCCACGCGCGCCTCCAACATCTTCTGGTCATGCACATCCACCTGCACGCCGATGATGCGCGCGGCCTGTCCTGCTTCGTCGCGCACCACGCGCGCGGTACACAGGATCCAGCGCGTACTGCCATCGGCGCGCACGATGCGCCAGGAATCGCGCAGACGGCCGCCGCCCTGGCCGGCCTGTGCCTGCGCCAGCAGGCCTTGCACGCGCGCACGGTCTTCGGGATGGATCACATCCACCCACGCCTGGAACGGCCTCTCTGCGGCATGCCCGTCCTTTTGCGCCGGCAGCGACGCCGCGCCATACAGCTGCTCCAGCTGGGGCGACCACACCATGCGCTGCGTCAGCAGGTTGTAGTCGAACACGCCGATGTGCCCCGCCTCCTGCGCCAGCTCCAGCCGCGCGTTGGCTTCGCGCGTGGCAGCCTCGGCGCGCTGCGCCTCGGTCACGTCCTCGATCACCCACAGCGATGCGATCTGCACGCCCTCCATCTTCAGCCCGCGGCCCGCCATGCGCGCCGTGAACGACGTGCCGTCCGGACGCCGCAGCACGGCCTGCTCGCGCACCGAGCCACCGGCCAGAAGCATGGGAACGGTCCGTGCGGTGAAGGCGCCGTAGCCGGCCTCGCCTCCGAACAGCTCCTGTACCGGGGTTCCCGCCAGGGCCTCGTCCGAGGAGCGCAGCAGTTCCGCCAGGGCGCGGTTGAACTGCCGTATCTGCCCGTCGCAGACGAGCACGATGGGCGGCGCGTTGTCAAAAAGCGCTGTCTGTTGTTCCAGCAGTTCGCTCAGGTGGCGCTCACGCCGCTCCAGCTCTTGCGCGGCCTCGATGCGTGCGGTCACGTCCTGCAGCAGCCCCACGATCGCGATGCGCCGGCCCTTGGCGTCGAACACCGGCGACAGCGTAGCTTCCTCGTGGTACAGGGTGCCGTCCCGGCGCCGGTTCACGAAGCGTCCGCGCCAGGAATGGCCGGCCAGCAACCGGCTCCACATGTCCCGGTAAGTACCGGCGGGCGTGTGTTCGCTGGCGGCTATCGATGGCTTGCGCCCGCGCACTTCACCCAGCGTGTAGCCGGTGTTGCGTTCGTACTGGGGATTGACCCACGCGATCACCCCTTCCGCATCGGTGATGACGATGGAAATGGGGCTGTTCTCCAGTGCCGCGCCCAGCACGGAAAAGCGCTGCATGCTCTCCGCCAGGCGGCGCCGGTTGCGCAGCGCGTCCAGCGCCATGGCACCCACGAGCGCGAAGAGCGCGAACGCGCCCCCTCCCACCATCCAGCGCAACCCCATGGGCATGATGGCACTCATGTCGTCCAGCAACACCAGCTGCCAGGGGCCCGCAGGGTCCTCCCAGTCCACGGCGCGGCGGCCCACGGCATAGCGCACGCCGTCGATCAGCGCTTCGCGGGAGTCGATGGAAAACGGCAGGGCCGACACCAGCCCGTTGTCGAAACGGCTGCCAAACTGGCGCGTGCTGCGCACCGCGTCGATGCGTTCCTGCGTCAGGGGCGCGGTCATCGCGTAGAGCCACTCCGGACGGGTGGAAGAGAACACCACGCCCTGCGGCGACATCAGCAGCACGGGATGCCCCGCCCGCGTGAGCAGGCGGTCGAAATGGGAGAACCCCACCTTGACGGCAACCACACCGATGATGGGACTGGACGGGGTATCGCTCTCATACAGCGGCGCTGCGTAATAGAGGCCGCGCTCCTGCGACGTGCCGCCCAGGGCGGCATATACGGACGCATTGCCCTGCAAGGCCTGCTGAAAATAGGGCCGATGTCCCAGCTGCGCACCGGTCGTGCGGTTACCAGCGGTGTCATGCGCTACCACCGTGCCGTCGCGCGCGATCACGTAGGCGCCATCCACCATGAAGCGGCCGCGGATGACGCCCAGGCGCGCCAGCACCGGCGGCGCATCGTAGGGCAGAAAGCCCTGCGCGGCAGCCTTGAGTGACGGCTCGCTCAAGCCAAGCAAGGTAACCATCCCCAGCAGCGGGCCGTTGCTGCTCTCGCCCAGCAGCGTCTGCTCCATGCCTTCCAGCAGCTGATTGCGTTCGTGTTGGCGCTGTTCCGAGCGCACCAGCGCGACCGCTTCCACTGCCAGCCAGGCACCCAGCGCCGCCAGCACGAGCACCCATAGGGCGCCCCGCAACCACCGGCCCTGTGGGTCGCGCAGCGAATCGCGCAGAACAGCCAGCCGTTCCTTGCGCTCAGGCATGGCCGTCATGCCTGCCAAGGGGCCGAGCGACCAGCCACACGTCGGGGGAGCTTTTCAAGGAAACCTTCATCAGCCCCGTGCTTCGGGGGTCGGTGCAAGATGCGTCACAGACGCGTGGCGCGCCGTGATCCAGTGGGTGCGCGGAGTATGTCAAAACGTAACCATTTTCGCCATCCTGCATGACACTTATCCACCACCTGCCAACAGCAGCGTACCAGCATGTAACAGCGGGAGCGTGTAACCTTCCTGCCCAGTACGATGGCCCGGATCACGCCACCACCAAGGAGACCCCGATGCGACCGTACCTGCGCGCCCAACGTATGACCGCCTCTGTCGTCGCTGCCCTCGCGGTGGTGACGCTGGCGGCCTGCTCAAGCCCCCCCGCCGCATTCCACTACCAGGTGCCGCAACAGCCCGAGGGCTCTTCCGGCTACACGGAGAAGCCCGGCTGGGCTACCGAGCGCTTCGCGGTGGCAGCCGCCAATCCGCTGGCCACCGACGCCGGCTACCAGGTGCTGAAGGCAGGCGGCTCGGCGCTGGATGCGGCCATCGCGGTACAGATGGTGCTTACCCTCGTGGAACCGCAGTCCAGTGGCATCGGCGGCGGCGCGTTCCTGCTGCACGCGGCTGGCAGCAAGGTCGAGGCCTACGACGGGCGCGAGACCGCCCCCGCGGCCGCCACGGAGAACCTGTTCATTGGCGCCAATGGCAAGCCCATGGCCTTCCATGACGCTGTGGTGGGCGGGCGCTCGGTCGGCGTGCCGGGTACGGTGCGCATGCTGGAGCAGGCCCACAAGGAACACGGCAAGCTTGCCTGGGCCACACTGTTCGAGCCCGCCATCCAGTTGGCGGAACAGGGCTTCAAGGTCAGTGCGCGCCTGCACACCTTGCTGGCCAATGAGAAGTTCCTCGCGCAGGACCCGGTGGCGCGCGCCTATTTCTTCGATGCCGCCGGCCAACCCTGGCCCGTGGGGCACACGCTCAAGAATCCTGAGCTGGCGAGCGTGCTGCGTGCCATTGCCAGGAACGGCTCCAAGGCGCTGCTTGAAGGGGAAGTGGCCCAGGCCATCGTGGCCAAGGTTCAGGGCCACGCAGGCAATCCCGGCGGGCTCAGCCTGGCCGACTTGGCAGGCTACCAGCCCAAGAAACGGGAGGCCCTGTGCTCCGACTATCAGATTGGCGCAAAGGCGTATCGCGTCTGCGGCTTTCCGCCGCCCAGTTCCGGCGCCATTGCCGTGGCGCAGATCCTGGGCATCCTGAAGAACACCGATGCCACGACCATGCCGTTGCAGGAGGGCCCCCAAGGTTCCGCCGACCCGCTGGGCCCGCTGCCCACGGCCGACTGGCTCTATCTGTACAACGAAGCCGCCCGCCTGGCCTTCGCCGACCGCGCGCAATACGTGGCCGACCCCGATTTCGTGCGCCCCCCTGCCGGCAGCTGGATGAGCCTGCTGGACCCGGCCTACCTCGCCAGCCGCGCACGCCTCATCCAGCCGCAGAGCATGAAGGTGGCCCAGCCCGGAACCCCCGGCGGGGCGCAGACCAGCATGGCGCCCATGCCCGACCAGCCAGAGTACGGCACCAGCCACATCAGCGTCGTCGATGCCCGGGGCAATGCCGTCGCCATGACCACCACCATCGAAGACCAGTTCGGCTCCCGCCAGATGGTCAGCACCAGCAGCGCGCGCAGCGGGGGCTTCCTACTCAACAACGAACTGACCGACTTCAGCTTTGCGCCGAGCGACGCCCAGGGCCGCCCCATCGCCAACCGCGTCGAGCCGGGCAAGCGCCCCCGCTCGTCCATGGCGCCCACACTGGTGTTTGACAAGGCGTCCGGGCGCTTGCTGATGAGCGGAGGCAGCCCGGGCGGCGCGCTCATCATCCACTACACCGCCAAGACGATCTACGGGATCTTCAACTGGGGCCTGACGCCGCAGCAGGCGATCAATCTGCCCAACTTCGGCAACCTCAACGGCCCCACCCTGCTGGAGGAAAAGCGCTTCACCTCCACCACGATCGACAACCTGCGCGCACGCGGCGCGGAAGTGCGCGAGATGAACATGACCAGCGGCCTGCAGGCCATTACGCGCAGCGAAGTGCATGGCAAACCCATGTGGCTCGGCGGAGCGGACCCGCGGCGCGAAGGCGTGGTCATGGGCGACTGAAAGCCCCGATCCCCTCCTGGCGACGCACGGGCGATGCGTCGCCCTTCGTGCGGCAGCGCGTGGACCGCCTGCGCTATTGCGTGCGCCGTTTTCTCCCATTTTCATAGCAGCGCAACGCCCCTCCCCCTGCGGGGGCAGGCTAAACCCTTTACCTGGCGAGGCTGCGTGACTTCGTAGAATGTCACCTTTGTAAGAACGTGTGCGCGGCGCCGCCGACCGTGCCCTGCCTACCGACGGCAGCGTCAGCGTTCTGCAAATCGATCTGGCCCATGCCCCACCCCGCGTGCGGACAGACACGCGCACCCAGCCATCTTCTTGGAGACACCATGCAGGCTTTACTTTCACTGTCGCGGGCCATCGACAGGCTCAACGCGTTCGTGGGCAAGTATTCAATCTGGCTCATCTTCGCATCCACTTTCATCAGTGCCGCCAACGCCATCGTGCGCAAGGCGTTCGACACGAGTTCCAACGCCTTTCTGGAAGTGCAGTGGTACCTGTTCGCATGGTCTTTCCTGATCGCCGCCGGCTGGACGCTGCTCAACCGCGAGCACGTGCGCATCGACGTGGTCAACAGCCGCTTGCCCAAGAAGGTGCAGGTGTGGATCGACATCGTGGGCTTTGCGCTCTTTCTCACCCCGCTGTGCATCACCATCCTGTACCTGAGCGTGCCGGTCGTGATCCAGATGTACCAGTCGGGTGAAGTGTCCGGCAATCCTGGCGGCCTGATCCGCTGGCCCGTATGGGTGGCGATTCCCGTCGGTATCACGCTGCTGATGCTGCAGGGCTGGTCCGAACTCATCAAGCGCATCGCTTTCCTGCGTGGCCAGGGGCCCGATCCCATGGGCAAGCTCAGCGACAAGAGCGCTGAAGAAGAACTGGCCGAGGCGCTGCGCGCCGAAGCTGAGAGAAAGCAGGAGCAGGCCCTGTCCGCCGCTCCCGCCGCGCAACGCTGATCTGCCCCAGGAAAGCATTTCATGGAATTCATCACAAGCAATTACGCCCCCGTCATGTTCGGGGGCCTGATCATCTTCCTGCTGCTGGGCTTCCCCGTGGCGTTCAGCCTGGGCGCCTGCGGCCTGCTGTTCGGCTTCCTGGGGATCGAGTTGGGGGTCTTTCCTTCGTCCGTGATGGCCTGGCTGCCGCAGCGCCTGATCGGCATCATGGCCAACGACACGCTGCTGGCGGTGCCCTTCTTCACGCTCATGGGCCTGATCATGGAGCGCAGTGGTATGGCTGAGGACCTGCTCGACACGGTGGGCCAGGTGTTCGGCCCTTTGCGCGGCGGCCTGGCGCTGGCGGTGGTTTTCGTGGGCGCGCTGCTGGCGGCCACCACCGGTGTGGTGGCGGCCTCGGTGATCTCCATGGGCCTGATCTCGCTGCCCATCATGCTGCGCTACGGCTACGACCGGCGGCTCGCCAGCGGTGTGATTGCCGCATCCGGCACCCTGGCCCAGATCATTCCCCCATCACTGGTGCTGATCCTGATGGCCGACCAGCTCGGCCGCAGCGTGGGCGAGATGTACAAGGGCGCATTCGTGCCCGCCTTCATCCTCGTCGGCCTCTACGTGCTGTGGGTGGTCATCCTGGCCATCTTCAAGCCCCAGTCCGTACCCGCCCTGCCACCCGAGGCGCGCATCTACCGTGAAGACAATGGCAGCTCCGGCTATGCCTCGCTGGCCGTCGTGATGGGCATCTCCACGGCAGCATCGATCTTCCTGGCCGCTCACATGGCCGACGTGCATACGTGGTGGACAGGCACCGAGGTGCTGGACGTGCCGACCGATGAGAAGGTCGTCACCGCCATGTGCGGCGGCACCTTCATCGCGTTCGTCATCGCGAGCATCAACCGCGTGCTCAAGCTGGGCATGCTCTCCCGTCTGGCCGAGCGCGTGACCTTCGTGCTGATTCCGCCACTGCTGCTGATCTTCCTGGTGCTGGGCACCATCTTCCTGGGCATTGCCACACCGACCGAAGGCGGCGCCATGGGTGCCATGGCGGCGCTGGTCATGGGCTTCGCGCGCCGGCGCCTGGACATGCCCCTGCTCAAGCAGGCGCTGGGCGCCACTACGCGCCTGGCCAGCTTTGTGATGTTCATCATGATCGGCGCCACCACGTTCAGCCTGGTGTTCCAGGCGGCAGACGGCCCGAAGTGGGTGGAGCACCTGCTGGCCAGCCTGCCCGGCGGACAGGTGGGCTTCCTGATCGTGGTGAACCTCATGATCTTCTTTCTGGCTTTCTTCCTGGACTACTTCGAGCTGTCCTTCATCGTGGTGCCGCTGCTGGGACCCGTCGCCGACAAGATGGGCATCGATCTGATCTGGTTCGGCGTGCTGCTGGCGATGAACATGCAGACCTCGTTCATGCACCCGCCTTTCGGCTTCGCGCTGTTCTTCCTGCGCTCGGTGGCCCCGGACAAGCCCTACATCGACCGGGTAACGCACAAGGCCATCCAGCCCGTGACCACCATGCAGATCTACAAGGGCGCCATTCCCTTCGTTCTGATCCAGCTGATCATGGTGAGCCTGCTCATCGCCTTCCCGTCCCTCGTGACGGGCAGCCTGGACAAAAAGGTGGAAGTGAACATGGAAGCGGTGGGCGCGCAAATGATGGATGCGCTCCAGGATGCGGAGAGCTACGGTGCGCCAGGCAACGACCCGTTCGCATCGCAGCCCGCTCCAGACGCCGAGCAGGCACCGGCACCGGCACCGGAGGGCGAGTTGGCGCCCCCTGCCGACGGCGGCTACGGCTCGGACGACCCAGCCAAGGCGCTGCAGGACGCCATGGGCTCGGGCAGCAAGTAAGCCGTCTCACCCCCACTAAAAGCCCCGGTACGCCGGGGCTTTTTTTATTTTGCGCGGGCAACAAAAAAGCCGCAGGGAACTGCGGCCTCGTTGGATTGGTCGCAAGCCGCCGCCGCAAGGGCAGCAGCCCGCCACGCGATCAGATCTTCACGCTGTTCATGTACTGGTTGAACGGGAACTCCGAGAAGCGGTTCCACAGGATCTGGTCACGCTGGAAGGCGCGCATGTCCTGGTGGATCTTCTTGAACTCGGGCGACTTGGCCTCGTGCTCGGCAAACACTTCCATCGACGCCTTGAAGCCGGCGTCCATGATCGCCTTGGGGAACGCCTTGAGCTGCGTCTTGTTGGCCACCAGGTTCTTGATGGCGCGCGGATTGAACACCTGGTACTTGGCGGTCATGTCGGCAGCGGCCACGCGGGTGGCTGCGTCCAGGATCGCCTTGTGCTCGGGCGACAGGGCGTTGTACTTCTTGATGTTGATGAAGAACTCCAGGTCAGCGGAGCCTTCCCACCAGCCGGGATAGTAGTAGTACGGCGCCACCTTGTTGAAGCCCAGCTTTTCATCGTCGTACGGGCCAACGAACTCCACGGCGTCCAGCGTGCCCTTCTCGAGCGCCTGGTACACGTCACCGGCGGGCATGTTCTGCGCCACCACGCCCAGCTTGGCCATGGCCTCGCCGAACACGCCGCCGCCCAGGCGCATCTTCAGGCCCTTGAGGTCAGCGACGGTCTTGATTTCCTTGCGGTACCAGCCGCCCATCTGGGTGGTGGTGTTGCCGGCGCTGGCGGTCTTGAAGTTGTACTTCTCGAAGAAGGCATCCAGGTACTTGCGGCCGTTGCCGTGGTCCTTCCAGGCTGCCATCTGCAGCGTGGTCAGACCGAAGGGCACGGCGCAGCTGAAGGCGAACACGGGGTCCTTGCCGGTGAAGTAGTAGGCGGCCGTCTGGGCCATATCGATGGTGTCGCCCTGCAGCGCATCCACCACGCCAAACGCGGGCATCAGCTCGCCGGCGGGGTGCACGGAGATCTCGAACTTGCCGCCCGACATCGCCTTGACGGCCTGGGACAATTTTTCTGCACTGCCAAAGATCGTGTCCAGCGACTTGGGGAAGCTGGAGGCAAGGCGCCAGCGAACGGCGGCCTGGGCATGCACTGCGGGTGCAACCCCGGCTGCGAGTACGCCAGCCAAACCGGCCTGCTTGATGATTGAGCGACGATCCATGGACAAATTCTCCGAAATGATGAAGCAAACAAACAGTAACGCGGTTGAGTGTACGCGCCGCTGAATCCCGCCGATGAGCGGAGGTAAATTGTAAAAACGTGGGTTGCCGGCCCCGTTGCGGGTTTCCCCTGAAAAATCCGCGAATGGCGCGTATTACTCGGCCGGGCAAGGAGCAGCGCAGGCCTCCGCGATGGGCTGCACAGGCGCCGCGACGCATCCCAGCGGCACGCTGCCGCGGGGTGACTGCATTGTTGTGAAGGGAAGGAAAGCGCGTCAGGCCGCTGCCAGCGCCTGCTCGCCCGGCAATGCGCCGAAGCGCTCGGTGATGGAGCGCTGCATGCCAGCGGCGTCCAGCCCCTGCAGGGCCAGCAGCTTGGCCGGGTCGCCATGCTCGATGAACGCGTCGGGCAGGCCCAGTTGCAGCAAGGGGCGCTGCACGCCTGCGGCGGCCAGCGCCTCGGCCACGGCACTGCCGGCGCCGCCCATGATGCAGCCCTCCTCGACGGTGACCAGCGCATCGTGCTCCGCTGCCACCTGAAGCAGCAGCTGCGTATCCAGCGGCTTGGCCCAGCGCATGTTGACCACCGTGGCGTCCAGCGCCTCGGCCGCCTGCAGCGCCGGGTACAGCAGCGTGCCGAAAGCCAGGATGGCCATGCGCCGGCCCTTGCGGCGCACCTCGCCCTTGCCGAAGGGCAGCCCCTCCAGATCGGGCAGCGGCGCCACGCCCACGCCCGCGCCGCGCGGGTAGCGCACGGCCACAGGGTGGTCTTGCTCGTAGGCGGTGGTGAGCAGTTGGCGGCATTCGCGCTCGTCGGCCGGGCAGGCCATGCTCATGTTGGGAATGCAGCGCACGAAGGCGATGTCATACGCTCCGGCGTGCGTGGCGCCGTCCGCACCCACCAGGCCCGCACGGTCCAGGGCAAACACCACGGGCAGGTTCTGCAGCGCCACGTCGTGGATAAGCTGGTCATAGGCGCGCTGCAGGAAGGTCGAGTAGATCGCAACCACCGGCTTCGCCCCCTCGCACGCCATACCGGCGGCAAAGGTCACGGCGTGCTGCTCGGCGATGCCCACGTCGTAGTAGCGCTCGGGAAAGCGCTGGTGGAACTCCACCATGCCCGACCCCTCGCGCATGGCGGGCGTGATGCCCACCAGGCGCTCGTCCTTCTCGGCCATGTCGCACAGCCACTGGCCAAAGACCTGCGTGAAGGTCTGCTTGGGCGGCGTGGCCGGTTTCACCAGGCCCACACGCGGGTCGAACTTGCCCGGGCCGTGGTAGGCCACCGGGTCGGCCTCGGCCAGCTTGTAGCCCTGGCCCTTCTTGGTGACTACGTGCAGGAACTGCGGGCCCTTGAGACCGCGGATGTTTTCCAGCGTAGGAATCAGCGAGTCCAGGTCGTGCCCATCAATGGGGCCGATGTAGTTGAAGCCGAACTTCTCGAACAGGGTGGCCGGCACCACCATGCCCTTGGCTTGCTGCTCCAGGCGCTTGGCCAGCTCCAGCAGCGGTGGCGCGTTCTTGAGCACGCTCTTGCCCACGTCGCGTGCCTTGGCGTAGAACTGTCCGCTCATGAGCTGCGCCAGGTAGCGGTTCAGTGCACCCACGGGCGGGCTGATGCTCATGTCGTTGTCGTTCAGGATGACCAGCAGGTTGGCGTCGGCCACGCCGGCGTTATTCAGCGCCTCGAAGGCCATGCCGGCGGTCATGGCGCCGTCGCCGATGATGGCTACACAGCGGCGTTCGTCGCCGCGCTGCTTGGCCGCCAGCGCCATGCCCAGCGCCGCGGAGATGCTGGTGGACGAGTGCGCGGTGCCAAAGGTGTCGTATTCGCTCTCGGCGCGCTGCGGAAAGCCCGACAGGCCGCCCAGCTGGCGCAGCGAGGGCATGCGGTCGCGCCGCCCGGTCAGGATTTTGTGCGGGTAAGTCTGGTGGCCCACGTCCCACACCAGCCGGTCGCGCGGCGTGTCGAACACGGCGTGCAGCGCCACGGTCAGCTCCACCGTGCCCAGGTTGGACGACAGATGCCCGCCGGTCTTGGACACGCTCTCCAGCACGAAGGCGCGCAGCTCCGTAGCCAGCGCCTTGAGCTCGGCACGGGGCAGCCGGCGCAGGTCGGCGGGATCGTTCACGCGCTCAAGCAGCGGATAGTTCGTCGTGGACATATGCTATGTTTTTAGTAGCTGTTAGCGCTTGATGAACAAGCGCTAGAGGCCAATTTGATTCATAAAAAGACACCAGCCCCGCCATGCGCAGCCTTGCCCATCATCAATGCGAACGGCGCACCACCATGTCGGCCAACGCCGCCAACGCCCGCGTGTCGGTCAGGCCGCTGGCGGCCAACGCCGCCAGTGCCTGCGCGCGCAGGGCTTCGGCATGCGCGCGCGCGGCCTCCAGCCCCATCAGCGAGACATAGGTCGGCTTGTCGCACGCGGCGTCCTTGCCGGCGGTCTTGCCCAGTGTGGCGGAGTCCTGGGTCACGTCCAGCACGTCGTCCACCACCTGGAAGGCCAGCCCCATGGCTGCGCCGTAGTCGCTCAGCGCGCGCAGCGTGCCCTCCGGGGTCTGGCCGCAGACCGCGCCCATCACCACGCTGGCCTGCAGCAGCGCGCCCGTCTTCAGGCGGTGCATCTGACGCAACTGGTCTTCAGACAACTGCAGGCCCACGCTGGCCAGGTCGATGGCCTGCCCGCCGGCCATGCCGTCGGCGCCTGCGGCGCGGGCCAGCTCACGGCACAGCCGCGCCTGCATGGCCGGCGGTACCCCATCCTCGGGCGTGAGCAGCTCAAATGCCAGCGCCTGCAGTGCGTCGCCCGCCAGCAGTGCACGCGCTTCGCCAAAGGGCACATGCACCGTGGGCTTGCCGCGGCGCATCACATCGTTGTCCATGCAGGGCATGTCGTCATGCACCAGCGAATAGGCGTGGATCAGCTCCACCGCGCAGGCGGCGCGCAGGGCGGCCTGCGCGTTTCCACCGACGGCCTCGCAAGCGGCCAGCACCAGCAGCGGGCGCAGGCGCTTGCCGCCATCCAGCACGGCATAGCGCATGGCCTCGCCCAGGCCTGCGGGCGCATCGGGGCACACCCAGTGGGACAGGGCGTCCTCGACCCGCGCAAGCTGCGCGCGCATCCAGCCATCGAAATCGAACACAGGTACGGCGGACATGGCGGGCGTCACTCCTGCGTCCATGGCTGCAGCGTGCCTTCGTCCAGCACCTTGATCTGGTCCTGCACCGCGTCCAGGCGCGCGCGGCAGAAGTTCAGCAACACCGCGCCCCGCTGGTAGCCCGCCAGCATCTGGTCCAGCGGCAGCTGGCCCGACTCGATGCGGCCCACGAGCTGCTCAAGCTCTTCCAGTGCGGCTTCGTAGCTGACGGGATCGGGCTGGGTGGATGAAGGGGCGGCGGGGGCCTTGGCCATGGAGACGCAGCGCCAAGGGCGCAAGTGGAAACGGCCAATTTTAGGCGCAGGGCCCCGCGCCTGCCCGGCGAAGGCCGCGGGGATGCCCCCGCGGCCGGCGGGAGATCGCCGCCCCGGACGCCGCACGCGGCTTGCTAGGCGCGCGCAATACACGTACACCCGCCGCGGAAATAACCCCACCACCTATAATCCCATTCCTTCACCACGAACCGGCTAAGGAGTACTTCCCTGGGCCGGTTTCGTTTTTTCTATAGCCCCGTGCGCACGCGCACCCTCCCTGTGGGGAGTCTTTAGGTCAGGTCACCCATGTCTGATTTAAGTCTTCAACTGCAGCAGGCCGCAAGCCAACTACCAGTTTCCAGCTATTTCGACGAAGCGCTGCTGCAGCGCGAACTGGAGACGATCTTCCAGCGAGGGCCCCGCTACGTGGGGCACCAACTCGCCGTCCCCGAGGTGGGCGACTACTTCGCGCTGCCCCAGGAAAAGGAGGGCCGCGCCCTCGTGCGCAATGCCCAGGGGCAGGTGGAGCTGATCTCCAACGTCTGCCGGCACCGCCAGGCAGTGATGCTCAAGGGCCGCGGCAACCTGCAGGCCCAAGGCAAGGGCCATGCGGGCGGCAACATCGTCTGCCCGATTCACCGCTGGACGTATTCCACCAGCGGCGAGCTGTTGGGCGCGCCGCATTTCGCGCACGACCCCTGCCTGAATCTCAACAACTACAAGCTGCGCGAATGGAACGGCCTGCTGTTCGAGGACAACGGTCGCGACATCGCCGCCGACCTGGCCGGCATGGGCACGCAGCGTGAGCTGTCGTTCGAGGGCTATGCGCTCGACCATGTGGAACTGCACGAGTGCAACTACAACTGGAAGACCTTCATCGAGGTCTACCTGGAGGACTACCACGTGGGTCCGTTCCATCCGGGCCTGGGCAACTTCGTCACCTGTGACGACCTGAAGTGGGAGTTCCAGAAGGAATACTCCGTGCAAACCGTGGGGGTGGCCTCCACGTTCGGCAAGCCGGGCTCCGACGTGTACAAGAAGTGGCACGAGGTGCTGCTGAAGTACCGCGAGGGCAAGATGCCCGAGCGCGGCGCGATCTGGCTTACCTACTACCCGCACATCATGGTGGAGTGGTATCCGCACGTACTTACCGTCAGTACGCTGCACCCGATCGGTGTGGACAAGACGCTGAACATGGTGGAGTTCTACTATCCCGAGGAAATCGTCGCCTTCGAGCGCGAGTTCGTCGAGGCGCAGCGTGCGGCCTACATGGAAACCTGCATCGAGGACGACGAGATCGCCGAGCGCATGGACGCGGGCCGCAAGGCCCTGATGGAACGCGGCGACAACGAGGTCGGCCCCTACCAGAGCCCCATGGAGGACGGCATGCAGCACTTCCACGAGTGGTACCGCGGTCGCATGGGTGCCGCCGTGTCCCGCGGCTAAGGCCCCACACCGCCGCCCCACGCTACCATTACAATAGCTGCCAGCGCTTGATACACAAGCGCTGGCAGCTATTTTTATTCATACCCATAGGTTTTCCATGCAAGCGCTCTGGATGGTGTTGGCGGCGTTCCTGTTCGCAAGCATGGGGGTCTGCGTGAAGATGGCCTCGGCCTACTTCAACGCGGCCGAGCTGGTCTGCTACCGCGGCTTCATCGGCATGGCCATCCTCTGGGCGCTGGCACGCTCGCAAAAGGTGGCGCTGGCCACACGCTACCCCGGCATGCACGCCTGGCGCAGCCTGATCGGCGTGACTTCGCTGGGCGCGTGGTTCTACGCCATCGCCTACCTGCCCCTGCCCACGGCGATGACGCTCAACTACATGAGCAGCGTGTGGATCGCCGCCTTCCTGATCGGCGGCGCGCTGCTCGCCTGGCGCCCCTCCAGCGCGCAGCCGCGCCCGCCGTTGCAAGTGACCCTGGTGCTGACCGTGCTGGTCGGGTTCGCGGGCGTGGTCATGATGCTGCGCCCCAGCATCGACGACAACCAGGCCTTCGCGGGCCTGGTGGGCCTGTGCTCGGGCCTGACCGCCGCGTTCGCCTACATGCAGGTGGTGGCGCTGTCGCGCCTGGGCGAGCCCGAGACGCGCACCGTGTTCTATTTCGCCGTGGGCTCGGCCGTAGCCGGCGGCGCGGCCATGCTGGTCACGGGCATGTCCGACTGGCCCGGGTGGCCCGCGCTGTGGCTGCTGCCGCTGGGCCTGCTGGCCGCGGGCGGGCAGTTGTGCATGACACGTGCCTACTCGCGCGCCCTCACCGCCCGCGGCACGCTGGTGGTGGCCAACCTGCAGTACTCGGGCATCGTGTTCGCCAGCATCTACGGCGTGGCGCTGTTCGGCGACCAGTTGCCACTCATCGGCTGGGCGGGCATGGCGCTCATCGTGGGCAGCGGCATCACGGCCACCGTACTGCGTGCCCGGGCCGCGCCGGACACGCCTGCCGAAGAACACTGACGCGCTGGCGCGCCCAACGCCACGACAATGGGGCCTGATCGATACGCACAGAGCCCGACCATGCACTACACCACGCTGATCTCCGTTCCTGAACTGCAGTCCCTCCTGCACAGCGGCCAGCCGCTGATGGTGTTCGACTGCAGCTTCGACCTCACCCAACCCACCCTGGGCGCCAGCCAATACCGCGAGGCGCACATCCCCGGCGCCTTCCACGCCGACCTGGACAAGCACCTGAGCGCCCGCCATGGTGCCCCCGGCGCGGGCGGCACGGTCGTGGCCTCGGCGGCGGACGAGCCCGCATCGGGCGGGCGCCACCCGCTGCCCAACCGCGAGCGATTTGCGACCTGGCTCTCGGACATCGGCTTTGCCAATGACATGCAGGCCGTGGTGTACGACCGCAACGGCGCCAACTACTGCGGCCGCCTGTGGTGGATGCTCAAGTGGGCGGGGCATGATGCCGTGGCCGTGCTCGACGGCGGGCTGCAGGCCTGGCAGGCCGCCGGCGGCGCGGTGGCCAGCGGCGACGAGCCGGCGCGTTTCCAGTCGCACTTTCGGCTGCAGGCGCCGCTGCGCCGGCTGGTGAGCGCGCAGGAGGTGCTGGCGCAACTGGGTCAGCCCGGCCAGACGGTGGTCGACGCGCGCGCCACACCGCGCTACCGGGGCGAGGTGGAGCCGCTGGATCCCGTGGCGGGCCACATCCCCGGCGCACTCAACCGCCCCTTCGGCCTGAACCTGGGAACGGACGGCCACTTCAAGAGCCCGGAGCAGCTGCGTGCCGAGTTCACCAACCTGCTGGATGGCCGCGACCCCGCCACCGTCGTCCATCAATGCGGCAGCGGCGTGAGTGCCCTGCCCAACCTGCTGGCCATGGAAATCGCGGGCCTGGGTCCCACGGCCCTGTTTGCCGGCAGCTGGAGCGAGTGGTGCAGCGACCCCGGCCGGCCGGTTGAGCGCGGCTGACGCTCACGCGGACGCTTCCGCAACGTTACAGCCCGTTTTGCGGTGCACGGCCAAGCCGGCGCCGTGCATGGGCCTGCCTGTGGTGCCCGCGCAGCGGCACCTGTCGCGCGCACGCATCGCAACGGCGGACGGCCTTCACGTGCGCAGGCATTTCTCACCTATACTTAAATGCGAATCGTTCTCATGACATATCTTAAGTAACCCGTGATCCGCACCTGCTCCGCCTTGACGTTGCGCCTCGACGCCGCCCCGCCCCTGTTCAACGGCGAGGCCTCGGCCGCCGTGCGGCCGTCCCGCTCCCTCGCGGCACAGGAGGGAGTCCGATGAGGCCCACGCAACCGTTGTGGCGCTACCGGCTCGCCGTGGCCTCGCGCACACTGGCCGCGGTGGCGGGAGGCTACGCGCTCACGGCGGCCTTCACGGCTGCGGCCGCGCTGGCCCTGGCACAACGCAGCACCCGCGTGGACGCCGTGCTGGCCGCCACCTTGCTGGCGTGGCTGGTCTATGCGTTGGCCATCGCCTGGGTTTTCTTTGCGCGCACGGCCTGGCAGGCCTGGGGCGGCGTGCTGGGCCCTGCGATGCTGCTGGGGCTGGCCGCCCAGGTGCCGCAATGGCTGGCGGGTGCCGCATGAGCCCGCCCGCCGATGCATCCCGCGCCCCCGCACGCGAGGGCTTTCGCCAGGCCATGGCCTGGCTGCACACCTGGGCGGGGCTGCTGCTGGGCTGGCTGCTGTTTGCCATCTTCGTGACGGGCACGCTGTCGTATTTCAAGCCCGAGTTCAACCACTGGATGCGCCCCGAACTCCAGGCCTTGCCGCCCGCCAGGGCAGATGACGCGGCAGCCGTCGCCGAGCGCGCCCTGGCCGCCCTGCGGCAGCACGCACCGCAGGCCACCCAGTGGATCATGCGCCTGCCCGACGAGCGCCAGCCCGAGGTGTCGCTGCTGTGGCACGCGTGGCCGCGCGAGCGCTTCCAGACCCTGCTGGTGCACCCCGCCACCGGCGACATCCTCACGCCACGGGCCACGGCGGGGGGAGACTTCTTCTACCGCTTCCATTTCGAGTTGCGCACTGCGCACCAGGGCCGATGGGTGCAGCAAGGGCGCTGGATCGTGGGCGTGGCCACGCTGCTGATGTTCGTGGCGCTGCTCACCGGCGTGGTCACGCACCGGCGCATCTTCAAGGACTTCTTCACCTTTCGCCCCGCCAAGGGCGGCCAGCGTGCATGGCTGGATGCGCACAACGTCAGCGGCGTGCTGGCGCTGCCGTTCTACCTGGTGATCACCTTCAGCGGACTCATGATCTTTCACTCGCTGTACCTGCCGGCGGGCATTGCCGCCGTGTATCCCGGCGCACGCGGCACCGACACGGCCAGCTACTTCGCAGAACTGCAGGGGGACGCCCCGCGCAGCGCGGGCACCGCCCAGGCAGGTCCGCCCGCGCCCCTGCCACCGCTGGCCGTGGCCGCTGCCATGCAGCAGGCCCAGACCCACTGGCAGGGAGGGCGCGTGCAGCGCCTGCGCGCGCAGCGCGACCCCGGCGGCGATGTGCGCCTGGAGGTCACGCGCCATGACGGCGACCGCCTGCAGTACGGTCCCGAACGCCTGTGGTTCGATGGCGCCAGTGGCCAGTTGCTGCACGAAGCCGCCCCCGCCGGCGCGGCACGGCAGACCTATGGCGTGCTCTACGGCCTGCACCTTGCACGGTTCGCAGGTCCCGGCCTGCGCTGGGCCCTGTTCGGCTTCGGCGTGCTGGGCAGCCTGATGATCGCCACCGGCCTGGTGCTGTGGACTGTCAAACGCCAAGCGCAGGCACGGCGTCCCCATGCCGGGCAGCCCCAGCGCCTGCCCTTCGGCGAGCGGCTGGTGTCCACCCTCAACCTGGCGGCGCTGGCCGGCCTGCCGCTGGCTTTGGCGGTCTACCTCGCTGCCAACCGGCTGCTGCCCCTGCACTGGGCGGCGCGGGCCGATGCGGAGCTGGCCTGTTTCTTCAGCGCATGGGCGCTAGCGCTGCTGCTCGCGGCCGTCTCGCCGGGCCGGCGCGGCTGGTGCGCCCTGCTGGCACTGGCCGGGTCGCTCTGGGTGCTGCTGCCGCTGTTGAACGCAGCCACCACGCACGCGCACCTGGGCGTCAGCCTGCCAGCCCGCGACTGGGTTTTGGCAGGCATGGACCTGGCATTCCTCGCCACCGGCGCGTTGCTGCTGGCGCTGGCCTACCGGCTGCGGCCGCTGCGAGCGCCCGCCAGCGCAAGGCCCCCAGCGGCCGTGCCGGCACACCTAACGGCCGCGCGCGGCCACCGCGTGGGAGCCTGAGATGACGGAACTGTTGTTGTGCCTGGCCGGCTGGTGCGCCATGGCCCTGGGCATGGATCGGCACCACGAGGACGCGCTGCGCCGATCCGCCACCGCGCCCACGCTGCAGCGCCTGCGCGGCGCGGGCTGGGTACTGCTGGCAGCGGCCCTGGCCCATGCCGTGGGACGGCCGGCCCCGACCGTGCCCATGGGCCTGGTGTGGTGGAGCGTAGCCCTCTCGCTGGCAGCGCTGGCCGCCACGGCGCTGGCCACCTGGCGGCCACGCTGGCTGCCCACCGCCGGCGTGGCGGCCTTGCTGGCCGCGCTGTTCGTAGGGGCCGCGGCCACGGGCTGCGCCGGCGCCGGGCCGGGCTGAGCCCGCATGGCCCGCATCGCGGGCCGGTGTGCCGACGCACACGCACTTCTTTCAGAGCCACCCACGCCAGCCGCCCCGGCTGGCGCAGGCAGCCAGCGTTATCCACAAGGCGCCCCGGGGCGCACTTGCGAGAGCCTTCATGCGCCCGCCTGTATTTCACATAAAAACCTGCCACAGCGCTTACCCGTAAAGCGCTGGCAGCTATTCATTCAATAGCAAACGCCATTCCGCGCATACATCCATCCATTCACAGGAGAACACGCCCATGTCCCTCATCCCTCGACACCCCCTCGCGCGGCTGGCCGGTGCGCTGCTGCTGGCCGGCGGCGCTGCGCAGGCCCACCAGGTCTGGCTGGAGCAGGCACCGAACGAGACGCGCCTGCACTTCGGTGAATACGCCGATAACCTGCGCGAGACCTCGCCGGGCCTGTTGGATAAATTCACCGCAGTGCCTGTGCTACGCCAGGCCGGAGCGCGGTCGACCGAAGGCCGCCGCACGCCCACGGCCTTCGTCTATGCGCCGCAAAGCGCTGCGGACACGCTCTGGGCGGAAGCCCCGTACCCGCTCATCGACCGCAGCAAGACGCAGCGTCCGCCGCTGCTGTGGCGCCCCGCGGCGCGCTGGGTGTCCAGCCTGGCGCAGCCGGTGGACGCCGCCGCGCCCCTGGACCTCGTGCCCACGGGGCAGGACGGCACGCTGCGCGTGGTGTTCCAGGGCGCCCCGCTGCCCAAGGCCAAGGTGACGCTGGTGGCGCCCTCCGGCTGGTCGCGCGAGGCCACCACCGGCGAAGACGGCACGGTGCGCTTTGCCCTGCCATGGCAGGGCCAGTACGTGGCCGAGGTCCAGCACACCGACAAGACCCCCGGCGAGCACCTGGGCCAGCCCTATGGCGAAGCGAGCTACGTGACCACGCTGAGCTTCGTGCAGACGCACGGCGCCATATCGCCCGCCCTGCCCGCCCTGCCCGCACCGACCGCCAAGGCGCGCTGAGCGGTGTCCCGCCCCTTGCATCCCCTACCGCCATGAAACCTCCCCTTGTTCCCCGCCCGCGGCGCACGGCCGTGGCCCTGGCCGCGCAGGCCGCGCTGTGGCTGCTGTGCGGCAGCGCGATCGCGCAGACCGCCGAGGCCCCGCCGGGCGCGCCGGCGGCAACCGCCACCCCCACCCTGCGCCAGGTAGACGTGGTCGACTCCACGGCGGGCGCCGCCGCCACGCCCGCGCGCCGCGCGCAAAGCAGCTCGCGCCTGGGCCTGCCAGTGCTGGAGACGCCGCGCGCCGTGAGCGTGATCGACAGCGCGCTGCTGGAGCAGCAGTTGGCCACCACGGAGCGCGACGTGCTGCGCAACGCGGCCGGCGTGTCCTCGCGCAGCGAGTACGCAGGCTCGTACTCGCAGTTCGCGATCCGCGGGTTGTGGGCCAACAACACCTACAACTACCTGCGCGACGGTGCCAAGTTCGTGCACCTGCTCGACCCACCGCTGTTCAACATCGAACGCGTCGAGGTCATCAAGGGCCCGGCCGCGCTGGAGTTCGGCCAGGTGGCGCCGGGCGGCCTCGTCAACTACGTGAGCAAGCGGCCCCAGGCCGATCCGCTGCGCAGCGTGAAGATCGGCGCAGGCAGCCACGGCTGGCGCAATGCCGAATTCGACCTCACCGGCCCCCTGAATGCCGACGGCACGCTGCGCTACCGGCTGGACGGCAGCGCGAGCCGCGGCGGCAGCTTCGTGGACGGCAACACACCGCGCAAGCAGGGTCTGGCCGGCAGCCTGGAATGGCAGCTCACGCCGGACACGCGCTGGCGCGCACAGGCCGAGTACCAAAGCCTGGAAGGCGTATCCACCGTGGGGCTGGCGGTGCCCGACCCGCAGAACCCGCGCAGCGCGGACGTGCTCCCGGTGGGCACCTTCTATGGCGAGCCCTGGCTGCGCACCGACGGGCACCTGCGCTTTTATTCCACGGAGCTGCAGCACCGCTTCACCGACAGCCTTGAAGGGCGGGTGCACCTGTCGCGCAACGAGACCTTTCGCAACGTGAACATGGTCTACCCCATCGGCCCGGTGACGGGCGGCCAGGTGGCGCGCAGCTACTGGCTGGCACCGGGGCAGAACTACACGTCGGACACCGCGCTGGCCGAACTGCGCGCACAAGTGCGGACGGGTCCCGTGCGCCACACGCTGCTCGCCGGGCTGGATTGGCGTGCCATCGAGGGCGTGTACGGTGCGCGTGGCACGGGCAACCTGGGTGCAGTGGACCTGTACCAGCCCGTGACGGGCCTGGTGCCGCCCGCGGCTTCCGGCGGCAGCGCCGCCGTGGCCTCGGACACGCGCAACACGGGCCTGTTCGTGCAGGACCGGCTCGCCCTGGGCGACTTCAGCCTGCTGCTGGGCCTGCGCCACGACCGGCTCAAGGACGCTTACACCAAGCCCGCCACGGATCTGAGCAAGACCCAGCCCAGCGCCGCGCTGAGCTGGCAGCCCCTGCCCGCCAGCATGTTCTATGTGAGCCATGCGCGCTCGTTCCAGGCGAACTCGGGCACGCTGCTGTGGGGCGACCGCGCGGCACCGCCTTCCGAGGGCAAGCAGTTGGAGGTGGGCTGGAAGCAGGAATGGCTGGGCCAGCGCCTGCTCACCACCGTGTCGGCCTTCGCGCTGGAACTGACCAACGCACCGGCCAACGACCCCGAGCACCCCGGCTACTCGGTGCTGACAGGCCGCCAGCGCATCAAGGGGCTGGAAGTGGAGGCCCAAGGCCGCATCACCCCGGGCTGGAGCGTCACCGCGCAGGCCACCTTCCTCGACCCCAAGGTGCTGGCCGACACCGTGCCCGGCGCCAACGTGGGCCACCGCGTCGCCCTCGCCCCGCGGCGCACCGCCTCGCTGTGGACCCAGTACCGCCTGCCCCGGGTGCCCGGCCTGTGGGTCGGCGGCGGGCTGGTCCACCAGGGCGACAAGTTCACCGCCAACGACAACCGGTGGCGCCTGCCCGGCTACACCGTGGTGGACCTCGCGCTGGGCTACCAGTTCGGCGGCGGCGTGCGACTGCAAGCCAACCTGAAGAACGCCGCCAACCGGCGCTACTACGTGGACGCATCCACCACGGCCGCGGGCTTTGCGGCCGTCACACCGGGCGAGCCGCGCTCGCTCTACGTCACGCTGGACTACACGTTCTGAACCCCTCAATTTCTATCAAAACACGCTGCAGCGTCCGTCCATCCTGCGCAACCAGCTTCACTATTCATAGCACCATGATCTTTCGCACTTCCCCCGCCACGCGCACTGCCGCCGCACAGGCCGCCGTGGCGCTGCTGTGCGGCGCCGCCGCGCATGCCCAGACCACCGAAGCCGCCCTGCCCGCGGTCACCATCAGCGCCGACCCGGCGCAGCAAAGCGCCACCGAACCGGTACGGGGCTTCGTGGCCCGCCGCGCGCTGTCGGCCACCAAGACCGACACTCCGCTCATCGAGACACCCCAGGCCATCAGCGTGGTCACGCGCGACCAAATGGAAGCCCAGGGGGTACAGACGCTGCGCGAGACCACGCGCTACAGCGCGGGCATCGTATCGAGCTACTTCGACAGCCGCGTGGACAGTTTCAAGGCGCGCGGCGGCGATGTGACGCAGTACCTGGACGGCCTGCTGCGCACCTATGGCACGTACAACAATGTCAAGGCAGAGCCCTACACGCTGGAGCGCGTGGAATTCCTGCGCGGCCCCTCTTCGGTGCTCTACGGCCAGGGCAGCGTGGGCGGCGTACTCAACCTCACGTCCAAGCGTCCGCTGGCCGAGCGCCAGCGCGAGGTGCAGGTGCAGGTAGGCAGCCATGCGCGCAAGCAGATCGCCGCCGACCTGACCGGCCCGCTGGATGCCGAGGGCCGGTGGCTCTATCGCCTGGTGGCCGTGGGCCGCGACAGCGGCACGCAGGTGGACCACGTGGACGATGACCGCGTGGTGTTCGCGCCATCGCTCACCTGGCGGCCGAGCGCGGACACCTCGCTCACGCTGCAGGCGCACTACCAGAAGGACCAAAGCGGCTCGCTGATCGGCTTCTTCCCCTGGCAGGGCACGCGGCTGCCGAGTGCCTACGGGCGTATTCCCACCAACACCTTCATCAGCGAACCGGGCTGGGACGCCTACGACACCGAGAACGCCTCCTGGGGCTACCTCTTCAGCCACCGCCTGAACGGCGACTGGACGCTGCGCCAGAACCTGCGCCGCACCGTGAGCGACGTGGACTACCGCACGCTCTACACCAGCTTCGCCGCCAATGCCGCCAGCGGCCGACCCGCGCGTCCGGTGTTCGACGCCAATGGTCGCACCGTGCTGCGCGACGCCGCCTGGCAACGCAACGCCAGCCGCCTGCTGCTCATCGACACGCAGCTGGAAGGCCACCTGCGCGCGGGCGCGGTAGAGCACACGCTGCTGGTCGGCGTGGACGGTCAGCGCAACCACACCAGCCAGTCCAGTTGGCGCGCCGTGGCGCCCGCCATCGACGTATATGCACCGGTGTACGGCAACTTCACCCCGCCCAGCAGCGCCGCCCTGACGGCCCTGCCCGACGTGACGCAGCGCCAGCTGGGCCTGTACCTGCAGGACCAGATGCGCTGGGGTGCGTGGACCGCCACGCTGGGCCTGCGCCATGACCGCGCCAAGACCGACACCGAAGGCCGCCCCGCCGCGGCGGTGGACGACAAGGCCTGGACCAAGCGCCTGGGCCTGACCTACCAGGCAGGCGGGGGCTGGGCACCGTATGTGGGCTATTCAGAGTCGTTCCAACCGCTGGGAGGCGTCAACGTGTACGGCACGCCCTACAAACCCCAGCGCGGCCAGCAGTGGGAAGCCGGCGTGAAGTGGATGCCCGAAGGGCGCGGCATCTCGGCCTTTGCGGCGCTCTACCACCTGCGCGAGAAGAACCGCAAGACCACCGATCCGAGCAACCCGCTCAACAGCCTGCAGATCGGCGAGGTCACCATCAAGGGTCTCGAAGCCGAGATGACCGCCAGCCTGGCGCGCCATTGGGACTGGACGCTGGGCTATGCCTATGCCGACGCCACCATCAGCCGCAGCAACGCGGGCGACCAGGGCCAGCGCGTGGCGGGCGTGCCGCGGCATACGGCGTCCAGCTGGCTCATGCACCGCTTCGCGGCCCAGGGCCGCGGCGGCTGGACGGTGGGCGCCGGCGTGCGCTACACCGGATCGCAGTGGACCGGCACCCCGGCCATCGACACCCCGTCGGTGCTGCTGGCCGATGCCATGGTGGCCTACGACGCGGGCGATTGGCGCCTGGCGCTGAACATCAACAACCTGACGGACAAGGTCAACATCACCCAGTGCCTGGCGCGCGGCGACTGCTTCTACGGCGAGCGCCGCAACGTGCTGCTGACGGGCACCTACCGCTTCTGAGCGCGGTGTAAAAAAAGCCCCGGCAGGCCGGGGCTGGTGGTGCTGAAGGGCGGCGTCAGACGTGGGTGATGGAGATCGCGCGCGTGTTCAGGCAGGCCTCCAGCGCCTCAGGGCCGCCCTCGGAACCGTAGCCCGAATCCTTGATGCCGCCAAACGGCAGCTCGGCCGAGGGCGTCGCGGGCTGGTTGATCCACAGCATGCCCACCTCGACGCGCTGGCTCAGCAGGTGGGCATTCTTGAGCGAGCGCGTGAACGCGTAGCCCGCCAGGCCGTAGGCGAGGCGGTTGGCCTCGGCGATGGCCGCTTCGAGCTGCGTGAAACCCTGCACGGCCGCGACGGGTCCGAAGGGTTCCTCGTTGAAGATGCGTGCATGGGTGGGTACGTTGTCGAGCACCGTGGGCGCAAAGAAGTTGCCCACCTCGCCCAGCCGCTCGCCACCCGTGCGCACCGTGGCGCCCTGCTGCACGGCATCGCCCAGCAGGTCGGCCATGGCCGCCACGCGGCGCGGGTTGGCCAGCGGGCCCATCTGCGTGCCCTCGGCCAGGCCGTCACCCACCTTCAGGCCTTGGGCATGGCGCGTGAGCGCGGCCACGAAGTCGGCGCGCACGCTCTCGTGCACCAAAAAGCGCGTGGGCGAGATGCAGACCTGCCCCGCGTTGCGGAACTTGGCGCCGCCCGAGGCCTTGACCGCCAGTTCGATGTCCGCGTCCTCGCAGACGATCACAGGGGCGTGGCCGCCCAACTCCATGGTCACACGCTTCATGTGCTGTCCCGCCAGCCCCGCCAGTTGCTTGCCCACGGGGGTGGAGCCGGTGAACGTGACTTTGCGCACGATGGGGTGCGGGATCAGGTAGTTGGAGATCTCGGCCGGGTTGCCGTACACCAGGCCCACCGCACCGGCAGGCACGCCGGCATCGGCAAACGCACGAATCAACTCGGCCGGGCTGGCGGGCGTCTCCTCGGGCGCCTTGACCAGCACCGCGCAGCCCGCGGCCAGCGCCGCGCCCAGTTTGCGCACCACCTGGTTGATGGGGAAGTTCCAGGGCGTGAACGCGGCCACCACCCCCACCGGGTCCTTCACCACCATCTGGCGCACGGCCAGGTTGCGCGACGGCACGATGCGGCCGTACACGCGCATGCCCTCATCGGCAAACCACTCGATGATGTCGGCAGCGGCCATGGCCTCGACACGCGCCTCGGCCCGCGGCTTGCCCTGCTCCTGCGTGAGGATGGCGGCAATGGCGTCGGCGCGCTCGCGCATCAGCGCCGCCGCCCGGCGCATGGTCTTGGCGCGCTCGATGGCGGGCGTGTCGCGCCACGCCTCGAAGCCTTTTTGCGCAGCCGCCAGCGCGCGGTCCAGGTCGGCAATGCCCGCATGCGCCACCCGCCCGATTTCCTGGCCCGTGGCCGGGTTGTGCACGGCGATGGTCTTGCCGCTCTCGGCGTCCTGCCATTGGCCGGCGATGAAAAGGCGCGTGTCGGGATAGGTCATGCAGTGGGCTCCTGGTGTCATGTCAAGAAAAAACGGGCGCCAGGCGCAGGGGCAAGACCCGCGCCGGCCGCAACCGGTCACTATAGAGTGCAACGCCCCGCGGCGCAGTCGCGTGGGCGCGAATCCCTACGCGCTCAGCTGGTGGTATCCCAACCCCCGCCCAGCGCGCGTACCAAGCCCACCGTGGCCACGTACTGCGCTGTGCGCACCTGCAGCGCCTGCCGGCGGTTGCGCAGCTCGCTGCGGCGCGCATCCAGCAACTCCAATTGGCTCACCAGACCGTTGCGGTAGCGCGAATCGGACAGCTGCGTAGCGCGCGCGGCGGACTGCACGGCGCGGTCCTGTGCCTGCGCCTGGTCGGCCAGCAGGCGCAGCGCGCTGAGCTGGTCTTCCACCTCGCGAAAGGCCGTGAGCACCTGGCCGCGGTGGGCGGCGAGCGCCCCTTCCAGCCGGGCGCGCGCACCCTCCTCCTGGGCGGCGCGCTGGCCGCCATCGAAGAGCGGCAGCGACAGCAGCATGCCAATGCCCCAGGAACGCGCCGACCACTTGAACAGATCGCCCAGCTCGGGCGATGCAAAGCCCGCACTGCCCGTGAGTGCCAGCGCGGGAAACCACGCCGCCTGCGCCACGCCCACGCGTGCCTGCGCCGCCAGCACCGCGGCCTGGGCCGCAGACACGTCGGGCCTGCGCGCCAGGACCGTGCTGGGCACGCCGGGCGGAATCACCGGCAGCGCGGCCTCGACCGCCGCCGGTGGCAGCGAGAAGCCCGTGGCCACGTCGCCCACCAGCACGGCCAATGCATGCCGCAGCTGCGCCTGCTGGCGCTCCAGCGCCAGTGCCTCGGATTCGGTGGCCGCCACCTCCGTCTGCACGCGCGCCACGTCCAGCTCCGCCACGTCGCCCGCCTGGTAGCGGCGCTGCGTGAGGTACAGAGTGCCGCGGTAGGCTTCCAGACTCTCATCCACCAGCGCGCGCTCCGCCTGCAGCGCACGCAATTGCAAATAGGTCTGCGCTACGTCGGCCTGCACCATCAGCCGCGTGCTCTGCAGCAGCGCGGCGCGGGCCTGGGCGTCCAGCCGCGCCGCATCGCTGGCGCGCGCCAGCCGGCCGAACAGATCCAGCTCGTAGGACACGCCCAGCCCCGCCGTTGCGAGCGTGGCAGGCTGCGTGCCATTGGTGGTGGTCACACCGGCCTGGCGTGAGACGCCAGCGTTGGCGCGCACCTGGGGTGCGCGCTCTGCATCTGCCGAGCGCAGCAGCGCGCGCGCCTCGGCCAGGCGGGCCGCAGCCTCCTGCACGCTGGTATTGGCCTGACCAGCGCGTTCGACCAGATCGCTCAGCACCGGATCCTGAAAACCCAGCCACCAGGCGCCGCGGGGCTGTGCCTCCGCCGGCGGCGCGGTCGTCCAGGCCGGTGCACCCTCCGTCGCCGCTGCGCTGAAGGCGGCGGGCACGGCAACGCCCGCGTGTTCCGGCTGCGGCGCCAGCGGCGCGCCCATGCAGCCTGCCAGCACCAGGGCCGCGGCCAGCGGCGCCAGTCGCGCGGGGAAAGCAAGGGAAAGCATCGTCATGGGGAATTCCTTTTTCATTCGTGCTGCCCGCGCGGCGCGGCCGGCAGGGGACGCGCCGCGCCGCCGGCGCCGGTCTCTTCGATCAATGGCGCGGTATGGCTACCGTGCTGCTGCAGCGGGCGGTTACCGGCCATGCGGCGCAGCGCCACGTAGAACACGGGGGTGAGGAAGAGACCGAAGGCCGTCACCCCGATCATTCCGGCGAACACCGCCACGCCCATCGCGCTGCGCATCTCGGAACCCGCACCGGTGGACAGCACCAGGGGCAACACCCCCATCACGAAGGCCAGCGAGGTCATCAGGATGGGCCGCAGCCGCAGGCGGCTGGCCTCGATGGCGGCCTGCACCGGCGTGCGGCCGGAAAACTCCAGCTCGCGCGCAAACTCCACGATCAGGATGGCGTTCTTGGCCGACAGTCCCACCAGCACGATGAGCCCGATCTGCGTGAACACGTTGTTGTCCCCGCCGCTGAGCCAAACGCCCGTCATGGCGGCCAACAGGCCCATGGGCACGATCAGGATGATGGCGATCGGCAGCGTGAGGCTCTCGTACTGCGCGGCCAGCACCAGGAACACCAGCAGGATGGCGATGGGGAACACCAACACCGCGGAGTTGCCGGCCAGGATCTCCTGGTAGGTCAGTTCGGTCCATTCGAAGGAGATGCCCTGGGGCAGCGTCTCGGCGGCGATGCGCTCCACCGCCGCCCGCGCCTGGCCCGACGAGTAGCCGGGCGCCGGCCCGCCGTTCACGTCGGCCGACAAGAAGCCGTTGTAGCGCATGGCACGCTCGGGGCCGAAGCTGGGCTCGATCCTCATCAGCGCCGACAGCGGCACCATCTCGCCCGTCGTGGAGCGTACCTTCAGCAGCGCCACGTCTTCTGCGCGGGCACGGAAGGCCGCGTCGGCCTGCACGCGCACGCTGTAGGTGCGGCCGAACTGGTTGAAGTCATTGGCATACAGGCTGCCCAGGTAGATCTGCAGCGTATCGAAGATGTCCGTGACCGGCACGCCCAGCTGGCGTGCCTTGGTGCGGTCGATGGCGGCATAGAGCTGCGGCACGTTGACCTGCCAGCTCGTGAACAGGCCCGTCAGCTCGGGCGTCTGGTATGCCTTGGCCATGAAGGCTTTCACGGCCGCGTCCATGGCCTCGTAGCCCAGCGACGCACGGTCCTCGATCTGCAGCTTGAACCCGCCCGTGGTGCCCAGCCCCGCCACCGGCGGCGGCGGGAACATGGCGATGAACGCATCCTGGATGCCGCCGAATGCCTGGTTCAGCTGCCCGGCCACCGCCCCACCGCTCTGGTCGGCGCGCGTGCGCTCGGCGAAGGGCTTGAGCGTGGCGAACACGATGCCCGCGTTGGAGCTGTTGGTGAAGCCGTTGATCGACAGGCCCGGAAACGCGATGGCGTCTTCCACGTTGGGGTTCTTCTTCATGATTTCACCCATGCGGCGAATCACGTCGTCGGTACGGTCCAGCGTGGCGCCGTCGGGCAGCTGCGCAAAGCCGATCAGGTACTGTTTGTCCTGCGCCGGCACAAAGCCGCCCGGTACGGCCTTGAACAGGCCCCAGGTGACGCCCACCAGGGCCAGGTAAATGGCCAGCATCAGCGCCTTGCGCCCCACCACGCGGCGCACGCCGCCGCTGTAGGCCTGCGAGCCCCGGTGGAACACGTGGTTGAAGCGGCGGAAGAAACCGCCGAACGCACGGTCCATGCCGCGCGTGAGCGCATCCTTGGGCTCGTGGTGGCCCTTGAGCAGCAGCGCGCTCAACGCTGGCGACAGGGTGAGCGAATTGATCGCCGAGATCACCGTGGAGATGGCGATGGTCACCGCGAACTGGCGGTAGAACTGCCCGGTCAGGCCGCTGATGAACGCCAGCGGCACGAACACCGCCACCAGCACCAGCGCGATGGCGATGATGGGCCCGCTCACTTCGCGCATGGCGCGGTAGGTGGCCTCGCGCGGCGTCAGGCCCGCCTCGATGTTGCGCTCCACGTTCTCCACCACCACGATGGCGTCGTCCACCACGATGCCGATGGCCAACACCAGTCCGAACAGGCTCAAGGCGTTGATCGAGACGCCCAGCAGGTGCAGCACGGCGAACGTCCCCACTACCGACACCGGCACGGCCAGCAGCGGAATGATGGAGGCGCGCCAGGTCTGCAAGAACAGGATCACCACGATCACCACCAGCGCCACGGCTTCCAGCAGCGTCTGGATGACGGATTTGATCGACGCCCGCACGAACTGCGTGGGGTCGTAGGCGATGCGGAACTCCACGCCCTCGGGCATGTTCTTTTGCAGCTCTGCCATGGTGGCGCGCACGTTGGTGGAAATGTCCAGCGCGTTGGACCCCGGCGCCTGGAACACGCCCATGCCCACGGCCGGGTCGTTGTTGAGCAGCGAGCGCAGCGCGTAGTCGGCCGCGCCCAGCTCCAGCCGGGCCACGTCGCGCAGACGGGTCACCGCGCCATCCTCGCCGGTCTTGACGATGATGTCGCCGAACTCTTCCTCGGTCGTGAGGCGCCCCTGCGCGTTGATGGACAGCTGCAGGTCCACGCCCGGCAGGCCCGGCGATGCGCCCACCACGCCGGCCGCGGCCTGCACGTTCTGACCGCGGATGGCGGCCACCACATCACTGGCCGAGAGGCCGCGCTGCGCGACCTTCTGCGGGTCGAGCCACACGCGCATGGAGTAGTCGCCGCCGCCAAAGATCTGCACCTGCCCCACGCCCTGGATGCGCGCGAGGCGGTCCTTCACATTGAGCACGGCGTAGTTGCGCAGATAGTCGATGTCGTAGCGGCCGTTGGGCGAGACCATGTGCACGACCATCGTCAGGTCGGGTGCGCTCTTGACCGTGGTCAGCCCCAAGCGGCGCACCTCCTCCGGCAGCCGCGGCTCGGCCTGCGAGACGCGGTTCTGCACCAGTTGCTGCGCCTTATCCGGGTCGGTGCCCAGGGCAAAGGTCACGGTGAGCGTCATCACGCCGTCGGTCGTGGCCTGGCTGCCCATGTAGAGCATGCCCTCCACGCCGTTGATGGATTCCTCCAGCGGCATGGCCACGGTCTCGGCGATCACCTTGGGGTTGGCGCCAGGGTAGGTGGCGCGCACCACCACGGAGGGCGGCGCGACCTCGGGGTATTCCGAGATCGGCAGCGCGCGCAGCGCGATCAGCCCGGCAAGAAAGATGAGCACCGACAGTACGCCCGCGAAGATCGGGCGGTCGATGAAGAAGCGGGACAGGTTCATGGTGAAGGTCCTTCGTTGCGCCGCCCCCTCAGGCAGCGGGCTGCTTGGGCGTGGCGCGCGCCTGCGCGCCGTTGCCGTCCAGTTCGGCCTTGGCGGCCATGGGCACCTCCTGCGGCGCCACCTGCACGCCGGGGCGCACGCGCTGCAGGCCATTCACGACAATGCGCTCGCCAGCCTTGAGGCCCGAGGTGACGACGCGCAGCCCATCCACGTGCACCCCCAGGTGCACTTCGCGGTATTCGGCCTTGTCGCCCTCGCCCGCCACCATCACGAACTTCTTGTTCTGGTCCGTGCCCACGGCGCGCTCGTTGATGAGCACGGCCGAGGAGCGGTGCGCCTGGCCCATGCGGATGCGTGCGAACTGGCCCGGCATGAGCGTGCCGTCGGCGTTGTCGAACACCGCGCGCACGCGCACCGTGCCGCTGCGGGCGTCCACCTGGTTGTCGATGAGTTGCAGGTGCCCCACGTGCGGCGTGCCACCCGTGGTGCCCGTGCCCATCTGCACCGGTATGCGGTCCACCGCGGCACGTGCGTTGCCACTGGAGCGCGTGCTGGTGCGCAGGTCTTCCAGCGCACGCGCAACCACCTGCTCGTCAGTGTCGAAGCTCGCATAGATCGGGCTCACCGAGACCAGCGTGGTAAGCACCGGCGCGCCGGCCCCCGCCGCCACCAAGTTGCCCACCGTGACCTCGATGCGGCCCACCCGCCCCGCGACGGGCGCGCGCACCTGCGTGTAGCCCAAGTTCAGCCGCGCGGTCTGCAGCGCCGCCTGGGCCGCGCGCAGGTTGGCCTCGGCCTCGCGCTGGGCGTTGGCACGCTCGTCGTGCTCGCGCTGGGCAATGGCGCGCTCTTCCCACAGGCGCGTGGCGCGCTCCATCTCGCTGCGGGTGTAGGACACGCGGGCCTGCGCGGCGACGACCTGTGCCTCCGCACGGTCCACCTCGGCCGCGTAGGGCGCAGGGTCCACGGTGAAGAGCAGGTCGCCCTGCTTCACCAGTGCGCCCTCGCGGAAATGCACCGCCTGCACGGCGCCCGCCACACGGGGGCGAATGTCCACGCGCTGCACGGCTTCCAGCCGGCCGGAGAACTCGTCCCACAGCGCAATGTCCTGCTGCAGCACGGCCGCCACAGAGACCGGCATGGCCTGCGGGGCCGTGCCAGCGGCGGGCGCCTCGGCATGCGAACTTTGCAGGCCCAGCACGGTTCCCCCGGCTACGGCCACGGCAAGGGACACGCCGGCGGCGGTCCACCAGCGGCGACGGGACGACGAGAAAAATGGTGAATTCATGGTGATTCCTCCAGGCCTTTCGGCAATCAACGACAGGCCGCTCGCAGTGCGCGGCGGCAGATTCAGGCAAGGCTTTCTCCTCCGGCACGCAAAGCCGGAACAGCAGGGGCAGCGGGAACGCCGGGTTGGCGCTGGAGCGGGCTCGGCGCGCGAAAACTCACCGCGGGTGAGGATCAGGCGCCTCGCCCCTCCCTAAAGCCCGTACAGGGGCTGGATCCCAAGGCTCAGCTCGATGCCGGACATCGCGTGGCCTCAAAGAAAAGCCGGAACTGCTCCTGCACCTGCACCGCGCAGGGGCAGGGATTCGTTCCGGGTTGCAGCAGGGCGTCGGGCCACTGCGCCGCCTGGGTGAAGACATGCCGCTTGACCGCAAGCCCCGCCGCTTCCAGGCGCGCGGCGTAGGCCAGCGCCTCGTCGCGCAGGGGGTCGGTGTCGCCCACCAGCACCAGCGTGGGCGGGAGCCCCGCCAGCCGCTGCGCGGTACCGGGCACGGCGTAGGGATGCTCGGCATCGCGCGCGCAGCGGAAAAACTTCAGCCAGCCATCGGCCCACTTGCACGCCGTGGCTTCGCCCGTGGCGGCGCGCAGCGACGGAGTACCCACGCAGGGGTCCAGCATGGGCGACAGCAGGATCTGGCCGGCCAGCGGTGGGTGCGACTGGTCGCGCGCCATCATGCTGATGCCCGCCGCCAGGTTGCCACCCGCCTCCTCGCCCGCCAGATACACGAGCGCACCCGGCCCCGCCAGGCGCGAGCGGTGCTTGAACGCCCACTTGAGCACGGCGTAGCCGGTCTCCAGCGGCTGGGGAAACGGATGCGCCGGTGCCAGCGGGTACGCCACCGACACCACCCGCGCGCCCGCGGCCTCCAGCAGCCCACCCACCGTGCAACCGTTGTCGAGGTCACCCGACACGAATGCGCCACCATGGAAATGCACCACCAGCGGCGACGTCTCGCCAGCTTTCTTGCGTCCGTACATGCGCACGGCCACCTGCTGCTCCGTGGCCACCTCAATGGTGGTGTCGGTGCAGAGGGAGGGCGATGAAGGACGGGTGCTCTGGATCATGGTTGGGTTGGCCGGCAAGTCCGGTTGATGGGAAATGTAGCGAGGCGGGCAGTGCCGATAAATGGTGCATCTTTCACCGCACTGTTTCCCAATGCCGAACAATCGGCGCGCACGGTGCGTGTGAAAATCCGTCGGCCTCACAAGGGACAAGAGAAGGAGAAGCACATGGACCAGATACAGGCCATGCGCATATTCGCGCGGGTGGTCGAAGCTGGCACCTTCACGCGCGCCGCCGATTCACTGCAGCTGCCCAAGGGCACCGTGACCAAGCACGTCCAGGCGCTGGAGGAGCGCCTGCGCGTGAAGCTGCTCAACCGCACCACGCGCCGCGTCACCGTGACGGCCGACGGCGCCGCGTTCTACGACCGCACCGTGCGCCTGTTGGCCGACTTCGACGACATCGAAGCCAGCATGAGCCAGGCGCGCGCCAACCCGCGCGGACGTCTGCGCGTGGACGTGGGATCGTCGGTGGCGCGGCTGCTCATCGTGCCAAACCTGGCGCAGTTCCAGGAGCGCTACCCCGACATCCAGATCGACCTGGGCGTCAGCGACCGCACCGTGGACCTCATCGGCGACAACGTCGACTGTGTGATCCGCGGCGGCGAGCTGGCCGACCAGTCCCTGGTGGCGCGGCGCATCGGCAACCTGGAATTCATCACCGTGGCCGCGCCCGCCTACCTGGAGCGCTTTGGCGTGCCCGCGCACCCTCTGGACCTGGAGCGCAGCCACCGCACCGTGATCTACTTCTCGCCCGTCTCGGCGCGCCGCTATCCGCTGGAGTTTCACAAGGACGGCGAGGTGATCGAAACCTCGGGCCCCTCTCACCTGGCCGTGAACGAGAGCAACGCCTATCTGAACGCCCTCGTCGCCGGCCAGGGCGTGGGGCAGATCACCACCTTCCAGGCCCAGCAGCACTTCGAGCGCGGCGAGCTCGTGCGCGTGCTGCCCGACTGGTCCCACCCCGTGCTGCCCGTGTACGTGGTGTATCCGCCCAACCGCCATCTGAGCGCCAAGGTACGCGCCTTCGTCGACTGGGCTGCGGAGCTGTTTGCCAACGAGCCGCTGCTGCAACACCAGTAGAGGCAATTGCTATATTTTTAATAGCTGTTGGCGCTTACCAAATAAGCGCTATAGGGCAATTTCTTTCAAACCAACGTTCGTGAGCGGCAAGCGCGTATGCTCGCCGTCCATGACCGACCAACCTGGAGCGCCCGCCCCACAACCACCCGCACAGCCCCGCAATCCGCTGCACGGCATCACGCTGGAGGCGATGGTCGTGGCGCTGCAGCAGTATTTCGGCTGGGAGGGTCTGGCCAGCCGCATTCCCGTGCGCTGCTTCCAGAGCGACCCCAGCGTCGCCTCCAGCCTCAAGTTCCTGCGCAAGACGCCATGGGCGCGCGAAAAGGTCGAGGGCCTGTACCTGTTCATGCTGCGCGAGCAGCGGCGCAACGCATCGCGTTGACCGCGGCGACGGCCGCACTGGCGAACGTGCACGGCAGCTGGCGCACGCCGGCGCGCGGCTCGTCGCAATGCGCTGGAACGCCGACGGGCGGGCCGGCACAGTGGCTCCACGGACGGCATGGTGCCGCCGGCAGTGTCCCCACAGGAGCCCTCATGAACGCCTTGCATACGCTGACCTCGCAGGTCCCTTCCACGCGCCGCCCCTTGCTGCGCGGCGCCATCGCCAGTGCCGTACTGGCGCTGGCCGGCACCGCCACCACGGGCGCGCTGGCCCAGGTGCCGCAGCACGCCCCCGCGCCCTCGGCGGCACAGACGCAGGTGGCCGCCATGCCCCATTCCACCCACGACCGTACCAACGCTGTCGGCCGCACACGCGCTGAAGTGATTGCCGAACTGCAATGCGCGCGCGAGTCGGGCGAGCTGGAGGCCAGCGTGCTGGCCCAGTACGGCCTGGTGCCCCCTGCCCGCCAAGGCGCGCGCGCGAACTGCGCGCACGATGCCCAGAGCCGCCAGATGGCACAGGGCCAATAAACCCCCCCCGGAGCCCGGGCCCGGAAGTGCCGGTCAGTCCGCCGCGGGCGCGAGAAAGTCCCTGCTGATGCAGCCGCCGAGTTCGTTCACGCGGTCCAGGAACTGCGTGAGGTAGGCATGCAGGCCGGTGGCCAGGATCTCGTCGATGCGGCCGTAACGCAGATCGGACAGCAGACGCCCGGCCCTCCGCTCGGTCTCCCCCGAATGCTCATGCGCGACGGCGGCCAGGTTGTCCACCACCTCGTGCATGCTGGCATGCAGCGAACGCGGCATGTCCCGCCGCAGCATGAGCAGGTCGGCCACGCGCTCGGGCGTGATCACGTCGCGGTACACCTTGCGGTAGACCTCAAACGCCGAAACGCTGCGCAGGATGGCGCTCCAGTGGTAGAAGTCGGCCTCGGGCGTGGAACGGCGGGCATCACCCGCCAACCCATGGAAATCGCTCTGCACCGCATGGAACTTCACGTCCAGCAGCCGCGCCGTGTTGTCGGCGCGCTCCAGGAAGGTGCCCAGGCGCAGGAAGTGAAACGCCTCGTCCTGCAGCATGGTGCCCAGCGTGACCCCACGCGACAGGTGCGAGCGGTACTTCACCCATTCGAAGAACTGCCCGGGGTCGCGCTCGAAGGCCCCCTCGCGCAGCTGGCGTGACAGCTCCAGCCAGGTCTGGTTCAGCGTCTCCCACACCTCGGTGGTGAGGGCACCGCGCACGGCGCGCGCGTTCTCGCGCGCCGCGCGCAGGCACGCGGCGATGGACGACGGGTTGCCCTCGTCGCACACCATGAACCGCAACACACCCGTGGCCGTGATCGCACCCTGCCGCGCGGTGTAGGCGGGAATCAGCTCACTGATTGACAGCAGCCCGCGCCAGCCCTCCTGCGCCTGGGCATCGGACTGCGGCAGCAGGGAGGTCTCGTAGCTGACGTTGAGCATGCGGGCGGTGTTTTCTGCCCGCTCGGTGTAACGGGACATCCAGAACAGGTGATCGGCAGTGCGGCTCAGCATGTGGCCTCCTCGGCTTGGGCGGGCAGCAAACCCCGCACGCGCTGCGCGCGCCCGCCGTGTTGTGGCGCAAGCCCGCCTGCGGCGGACCTGTCTGCCCGCTCGGTGTAGCGGGACATCCAGAACAGATGGTCGGCAGTGCGGCTCAGCATCTCATTGACCTCCATCCTCATCTCCCAGCACCCAGGTGTCCTTGGTGCCGCCACCCTGCGACGAGTTGACGACGAGCGAGCCCTCCTTGAGCGCCACGCGCGTGAGCCCGCCGGCCACCATCTGCACTTTCTGTCCACTGAGCACGAAGGGCCGCAGATCGATGTGGCGCGGCGCGATGCCCGCATCCACGTAGGTAGGACAGGTCGAGAGCGAGAGCGTGGGCTGGGCGATGTAGCCCGCGGGATTAGCGAGGAGCGCGGCGCGGAAGTCCTCGATCTCGGCGCGCGTGGCCGCGGGTCCGATGAGCATGCCGTAGCCGCCCGCGCCGTGCACTTCCTTGACCACCAGCTCCGGCAGATGCCCCAGCACGTACTGCAGGTCTTCAGGGCGGCGGCACATCCAGGTGGGCACGTTGGCCAGGATGGGCTGCTCGCCCAGGTAAAAGCGGATCATCTCGGGCACGTACGGGTACACCGACTTGTCGTCCGCAATGCCTGTACCCACGGCGTTGCAAATGGCCACGTTGCCCGCGCGGTAGGCCTGCATGAGCCCCGCGCAGCCCAGTGTGGAGGTGGGCCGGAACACCTGTGGGTCGAGGAAGTCGTCATCCACGCGCCGGTAGATGACATGCACGCGCTGCAGGCCGCGCGTGGTGCGCATGTAGACGACGTTGTCCTTGACGACCAGGTCCTGGCCTTCGACCAGCTCCACGCCCATCTGCTGCGCGAGGAAGGCGTGCTCGAAATAGGCGCTGTTGTGCATGCCGGGCGTGAGCACCACCACGGTGGGGTCGGCGCTGCTCCAGGCCGGCGCGCTGGCACGCAGCGTGTCCAGCAGCAGGTCGGGATAGTGCGCCACGGGGGCCACCTTGTGCAGCGCAAACAGCTCGGGAAACAGCCGCATCATCATCTTGCGGTTTTCCAGCATGTATGACACGCCGGACGGCACGCGCAGGTTGTCCTCCAGCACGTAGTGGATGCCCTCGCCATCCGCGCCCGGCGCGCGCACGAGGTCGATGCCCGCGATGTGCGCGTACACGTCCTGCGGGACGTCCAGGCCCACCATCTCGGGACGGAACTGCGCATTGGCCAGGATCAGGTCGGCAGGCACGATGCCTGCGCGCAGGATGTCCTGGCCGTGGTAGATGTCGTGGATGAAGCGGTTGAGCGCCGTGACGCGCTGCACCAGGCCGCGCCGCATGCGGCGCCATTCCTGCGCGGGGATGATGCGCGGAATCAGGTCGAAGGGGATCAGCCGCTCGGTCCCGGCGCCCTCCTCGTCCTTGTCGCCATACACGGCGAAGGTGATGCCCACGCGGCGGAAGATCACCTCGGCCTGCGCGCGGCGGGCCTGCATGGCATCGGCCGGCTGCTGCGCCAGCCACTGGCCGTAATGCCGGTAGTGCGCCCGCACGTCGCTGCCCCCGAAGGGCAGCACGGTGTACATCTCGTCGAACTGCTGCATGCGGCGTGCCTCCTGCACCCAGGATAGCAAGTTGCAGGCCCGGCAACGCTACGGCTGCGGCAAAAGTGACGCCTCGGACACGCGGTGGTGCCAGTAGCGCCGCGTGGCCTCTCGTTCACAGTGCACGGCCAGCGGCGCATCGGATACCCAACGCGCCGCACCGCAGGGCGGCGACTGCACGAGCAAGACGCCGCGCTGCCGGTAGCGCGCCACCACGTCGGGCGCGGGGTGGCCGAAGCGGTTGCGGTAGCCGGCCTGCACCAGCGCGGTGCGCGGCTGCACGGCATCCAGGAATGGCGCGCTGGACGAGCTCTTGCTGCCATGGTGCGGCACCAGCAGCAGGTCTGCCGCCAGCGCTGCACCGCCATCTACCAGCGCCTGTTCCTGCGCGCGCTCGATGTCGCCCACCAGCAGGGCCACCGCACCGCCGGTCTTGTCACTGGTCCCCGCGGCTGCGATGCGCAGCACACAGCTCGTGGCATTGGACGTCGGCGCACGGGCGCCCGGCCCATCGCCCGCATCGCGCGGCGGGTGCAGCACTTCGAAAAGCACGCCGTCCCAGTTCCAGTGCTGGCCTGCCAGGCAAGGCTCGGCGGGCCGCAGGGCCTGCAGTGCATGGTCGGCCTCAATCGACCCCAGCAGGCGTGCCTGCGGCTGTTGCGCCAGCACTGCCGCGGCGCCGCCGGTGTGGTCGGTATCGCGGTGGCTCAACACCAGCAGGTCCAGCCGTTCGCCCAGCGCGCGCAGCAGGGGCACCAGCACGCGCTCGCCCGCGTCGCTGTCCTGGTGGTAGCGCGGGCCGGCGTCGTACAGCAGCGCATGGCGCGCCGTGCGCACCAGCACGGCCTGGCCCTGGCCCACGTCGGCGGCCAGCAGCTCGAACTGCCCCGGCTGCGGGCGCGCGGGCTGCCACCACAGCGCCGGCAGCAGCAGCGCAAGGCCCAGGGCACGTACGCCCCACGGCAGGCGCAGCGCCAGCAATACGCCGCCGGTCACGGCTGCCGCGCCGGCCCACTGCGGGGCCATGGGCAGAGCGACCTGCGCCCAGGGCCAGGCTGCCAGCCACTGCAGCAACACCGACAACGCCTGCACGCACCACGCCGCCGCCTGCCACAGCGGCGCCCACAGCACCCCCAGCAGCGCCAGCGGCGTGACCACCAGCGTGGTCCACGGAATCGCCACCAAATTGGCCAGCAGCCCCACCAGCGCAACCTGCCCGAACAGCAATAGCGTGAGGGGCGTGAGCGCCAGCGTCACCACCCACTGTTCTCGAAGCAATGCATAAAAACGGCCTGTAATACCCACTGGATAAGCGCTAGCAGCTCCCAAATCGGTAGCAAACAGCACGGCCACGGCCACAAAGCTCAGCCAGAAGCCCGGCTGCAGTAGCGCCCACGGATCGACCGCCAGCACCACCGCGCAGGCCAGCAGCCACACCTGCGGCCAGGGCCAGCGCCGCCCCGACAGGCGCAGCAGCGCCACCGTGGCCAACATGCACACCGTGCGCTGCGCGGGCACGCCCCATCCACTGAAGAGCGCATAGGCAGCGGCCAGCAGCACACCGCCCACCAACGCCGCCGTGGGCGCGGGCACGGCCAGGCACAGGCGTTGCGAGCGGCGCCAGGCCCGGTCCAGCAGTGCGGCCGCAAGCCAGGCAAACAGCGTGATGTGCAGCCCCGAGATGCTCATGAGGTGGGCCACGCCCGTGGCGCGGAACACATCCCAGTCTGCCCGCTCGATGGCGCGCTGGTCGCCCGTGACCAGCGCCGCCACCACCCCGGCCGCACGCTGGCGGGCTGCATCCTGCGCAGGGTCCACCAGCGTGCGCACGATGGCGTCGCGCACCCGCTGGCGCAGTTGCTCCACGGGGTGGCGCCAGGTGGCGCCCAGCCGCTCAGGCGGGCCGTGCAGCGCATCCAGCCGCGCGCTGGTACGCACGTAGCCCGTGGCCTGCACCCCTTGCTCCCACAGCCACAGCTCGTAATCGAAGCCGTGCGGATTGCGCCCGCCGTGCGGCGCCTTCAGGCGCACGGTCAGGCGCCAGCGTTCACCGGCGCGCACAGCGGGCGGAGGACTGTCCGCGCCTGCCTCATCACCCAGCCCGCCGGCATACCAGGTCAGGTCGATGAGCGGCGGCACGCGCACGGGCGCACCGTCCAGTTGCGCCGCCTCCACCTCCAGCCGCAGGCGCAATCCGGTCTCGCGCGGCTGCGGCATGGCGGCAACCACGCCCGTCACGCGCAGATCACGCCCCTCCAGCGCCGGCGCCAGAGACTGCTCCAGGAAGACCGCAGCGCGCATGCCGCACAGCCCGTACATCAGCACCGCGGCCAGAATCGCCACGCCGCTGCCGTGCCAGCGGCGCGTGCCGCGCACACCGGCCCACCAGGCGAGCGCCCCGGCCGCCAGCAGCGCGCCAACCATCAACCCCGCATAGGACGGCCAGGGCCACAGCGAAGGCTGCTGCAGTTGCAGCGCCACGCCCAGCACCCCCGCAGCCAGCGCCATGGGCAGATGCCAGGACCGCACCACAGGCACGCAAGCGATCGGCACGCGAGCGGACGCCGTCGCCACCCGCGCGGCGGTGCTCCCTCCCTGCTGGTGCTGTGGCCCTTCGGGCGCCCACTGGTCCATGGCCGCATGCTATGCGAACGCACGCGATGGGCGCTCCGCCGGCGTGGCGATGTGCAACACTCGCCCGGTCCCACGCCGCATCAGCGGCCGTGGGCGCGTTTCCCGGGCCGTGCCGCGCCCGCCCTCGTTTTCAAGGATTGCCATGAGCGTTTACGACAAGCTGAAGGAACTCAACATCACCCTGCCCCCCGTGGCCGTGCCCGCCGCCGCCTACGTGCCCTATGTGCAGACCGGCAACCTGGTGTTCCTGAGCGGCCACATTGCCCGCAAGGACGGCAAGCCCTGGGCCGCGCAGTTCGGCCGCGACATCACCACCGAGGAAGGCAAGGCCGCCGCGCGCGCCGTGGCCGTCGACCTGCTGGGCACGCTGCATGCGGCCACCGGCGGCGACCTGAACCGCGTGCAGCGCATCGTGAAGGTGATGAGCCTGGTGAACTCCACGGGCGACTACACCGAGCAGCACCTGGTGACCAACGGCGCCAGCGAACTGCTGGGCGAAGTGTTCGGCGACAAGGGCAAGCACGCGCGCAGCGCCTTTGGGGTGGCACAGATCCCCATGGGTGCCTGCGTGGAGATCGAGTTGATCGCCGAGCTGGCCTAAGCCGCGCACCGCGTTCTTTCCCAGCCTCCCGCGTGCGCTCGTCGCGGCATGCGGGAGGTGAAGGAGCCAGCCCCGCGCGCCCGCGTGGCAAGCAAGGCGCCCCGTCAGCGCAAGGCGTGCGACCGCACGCGGATCAGAAGGACTCCCAATCGTCCTCACCACCTTGGGCCAGTGCCGCAGGCCGTGCGGCGGCGGCAGGTGCAGCAGCCGCACGCAGGGGGGCCGCCACACGCTGCGCCGGCGCCCGTGCCGGCGCTGCCGCCGCGCGGGGCGCGGCGGGTGCCTTGCCCACAGGTGCCACCGGCATGGGACGTGCCTGTGGAGCGGCCGGCACGGGGCGTGCGGCTGACGGCACAGCAGCTACCGCGCCATCGATGCGGAATGCTGCCACCACGCGCGTGAGGTGATCGGCCTGCTCGCGCAGGCTTTGCGCCGCGGCGGCGCTCTCCTCCACCAGCGCCGCGTTCTGTTGCGTCATCTGGTCCAGTTGACCCACGGCCTGGTTCACCTGCGAGATGCCCGCGCTTTGCTCGGTGGCGGCGGCGGTGATCTCGCCCATCATGTCGGCCACGCGCTGCACCGACTGCACCACCTCCTGCATGGTGGAGCCGGCGCTGTGCACCAGGCGCGAGCCGCTTTCCACGCGGCCCACCGAGTCGCTGATCAGGTCCTTGATCTCCTTGGCGGCCGACGCCGAACGCTGCGCCAGGTTGCGCACTTCGCCCGCCACCACGGCAAAGCCCCGACCTTGCTCACCGGCGCGCGCGGCCTCCACGGCCGCATTCAGCGCCAGGATGTTGGTCTGGAAGGCGATCCCGTCGATGACGCCGATGATGTCGGCGATCTTGCGGCTGCTGTGCTGGATGTCGTCCATGGTGGACACCACCTCCCCCACCACGCTGCCGCCGCGGCGCGCCACGTCGCTCGCGCCGCCGGCCAGCTGGCTGGCCTGGCCCGCCGTCGCCGCGCTGTGCTGGACGGTGCTGGTGAACTCCTCCATGGCCGCGGCGGTTTGCTGCAGGTTGCTGGAGGTGGATTCGGTGCGCGCGGACAGGTCCTGGTTGCCGGTGGCGATCTGCGCGCTGGCCACGGCAATGCTGTCGGTGGTGTGGCGCACCTCCTGCACCATGCGCGCCAGCGAGTCGCGCATGCCCGCCAGCGAACGCAGCAGCTCGCCAAATTCATCGCCGCGCTGCACATCCACCGCCTGCTCGCGCAGGTCGCCGTCCGCCACGCGCGCCGCGAGCGCGTTGGCCTCGGCCAGTGGGCGCTGGATGCTGCGGATCAGGAAATACGCCCCTAGCACGATGGCCGCGAGCATCATGGCTGCGGCCGCGGCCGCCAGCTTCACCGTGAGCATGCGCGTGGCGGCCATCTCTGCCTGGCGCGCCTGGGCGGTCTGCTCCTGCATGCGCACGAATTCCTGCAGCGTGCCCAGGTAGGCGGTCACTGCGGGCACGTAGGACCGCTGCGCTAGGCGCACCGCCTCATCATGGCTGCCGGCGTCCTTGAGCTGGCGGGCCTGGTTGCGCAGATCGATCATGGCCTTGCGCGCGGTGGCGATGCGCCCCATCTGCTCGCGGTCGGCGGGCGTGAGGGCCATGGCTTCCAGCCCCTTTTGCAGTTCGCTGATGCGCGCCGAGGTGGCGGCAATGTCGCCCTTGAACGCCTGCTCCACCACGGCGTCGGTGCTGAGCACCAGCGCCAGCGTGCGGGCCGCATTGGTCTCGGTCAGGCCGGCCCAGCGTGTGGCCGTCTGCACGCGCTGCGTCATCTCGCGGCTCAAGGCGTCGGATTCGGCCTGCGCCCTGGCAGAGCGCACACCAGCCACGCCCACGACGGTCAGTTGGGCCAGCACGATGCAGCCCACGGCGAGCCAGAGTTTGTGGGAAATGCGCAGCGATCTCATGGGGTGGGCTCCTGGAATTCGTTATGGCGGGGTTGCGAGAATGCTACCAAACGCAACAAAGAAGCCCCGCCGCCCACGCGACATACTATCGCTATCAAAAAAATAGCTTCTCGCGCTTTCTACACCGGAACTTCAACGGCTTTTATCCGTAAAAGCTTGTACCAGCAAGCGCGACCAGCTATTGTTTTTGAATCACTCCACGCGCAGCACGTCGGACGGCTTGAAACCCAAGTCGGCCGCCTTGCCCTTGCGCCCGCGCGCCGCGCGCGCGTTGTTGAGCGAGCGGATCTCCAGTTGCTCCTCGCGCGGCTTGCCGCCACGGCCCACGCCCACGAAGCGCACGCTGCGCGTGTAGGCCGCCGCGCCGGCCAGTTGGTCCTTGGGCTCCAGGTCGATGAGCATCAGCCCGCGGCCGCCCTTTTCCATGAGCTTGAGTTCGGCGATCTCAAACGTGAGCACTCGCCCACCCACGGATGCGCAGCACACATGGGTGGCGGGCGCCAGCGGCTGGCTGCCGCTGGTGAACGCCGCATGCGAGGGGCGGCACAGGCGTTCGCCCTCACCCAGGTTCACAAAGGCCTTGCCGCCACGGTTGCGTGCGGTCATGTGCTCCACGGTGGACAGGAAACCATAGCCGCCCGAGCCTGCAAGCAGCAGCGCTGCGTTGGCCGGTCCGGCGAAGTAGTGCACCGGCTGCGTGCCGGCCTCCAGCTCGATCAGCGTGGTGATGGGCTGGCCGTCGCCACGCCCGCCCGGCAGGCTGGACACGGCCACCGAGTACACCCGCCCGTTGCTGCCGAAGACGATGAGCGTGTCCACCGTGCGGCACTCAAAGGTGCCGTACAGGCCGTCGCCCGACTTGAAGGCGAAGCTGCCCGCCTCGTGCCCGTGGCCCTGGCGCGCACGCACCCAGCCCTTTTCGGACACCACCACGGTGACGGGTTCGTCCAGCACCTTGACCTCGGCCACGGCCTTCTTTTCGGCCTGGATCAGCGTGCGGCGCGCGTCGCCGAACAGCTTGGCGTCTGCCTCGATCTCCTTGGCCATCAGGCGGCGCAGCGAGGCGGGGTTGGCGAGGATGTCCTCCAGCTTGCCCTGCTCGTCGCGCAGCTCTTTCAGCTCCTGCTCGATCTTGATGGCTTCCAGCCGCGCCAGTTGGCGCAGGCGGATTTCCAGAATGTCCTCGGCCTGGCGGTCCGACAGGTGAAAGCGCGCGATCAGCGCCGCCTTCGGCTCGTCGGCCTGGCGGATGATGGCGATCACCTCGTCGATGTTCAGCAGCACCAGCTGCCGCCCCTCCAGGATGTGGATGCGGTCCAGCACCTTGTCCAGCCGGTGCTGGCTGCGCCGCGTGATGGTGGTCTGGCGGAAGTCGATCCACTCCTGCAGCATCTCGCGCAGCGACTTCTGCACGGGCCTGCCGTCCAGCCCCACCATGGTCAGGTTGATGGGCGCGGAAGTCTCCAGGCTGGTGTGCGCCAGCAGCGCGGTGATGAGGTCCTGCTGCGGCACCTTGCCGGTCTTGGGTTCGATGACCAGGCGCACCGGCGCGTCCTTGCTGGACTCGTCGCGCACGCCGTCCAGCAGCGCCAGCAAGGCAGCCTTGAGCTGCGTCTGCTCCTGCGTGAGCGCCTTCTTGCCGGTCTTGACCTTGGGGTTGGTGAGCTCCTCGATCTCCTCCAGCACCTTCTGCGCGGAGACGCCGGGCGGCAGCTCGGTCACCACCATCTGCCACTGGCCGCGCGCCAGGTCCTCGATCTTCCAGCGCGCGCGCACCTTGAGGCTGCCGCGGCCCGTGCGGTAGGCGTCCTGGATGTCCGCATCAGTGCTGATGATCTGGCCGCCGCCCGGGTAGTCAGGGCCGGGGACCAGCGCGAACAGCTCCTCGTCGCTCAGCTGCGGCTTCTTGACCAGGGCCACGCAGGCGTCGGCCACCTCGCGCAGGTTGTGGCTGGGGATCTCCGTGGCCAGACCCACGGCGATGCCGCTGGCGCCGTTGAGCAGCGCGAATGGCAACCGCGCGGGCAGCTGGCGCGGCTCCTGCGTGCTGCCGTCGTAGTTGGGCACGAAATCCACCGTGCCCATGTCGATCTCGTCCAGCAGCAGGCCAGCGATGCGGGTCAAACGCGCCTCGGTGTAGCGCATGGCCGCCGCGCCGTCGCCATCGCGGCTGCCGAAGTTGCCCTGGCCGTCGATCAGCGGGTAGCGCTGGTTGAAGTCCTGCGCCAAGCGCACCAGTGCGTCGTAGGCCGACTGGTCGCCGTGCGGGTGAAAGCGGCCCAGCACGTCGCCCACCACGCGGGCGCTTTTGACGGGCTTGGCCGCCACGTTGCGGTTTGGCCCGCTGTAGCCCAGGCCCATGCGGTCCATGGCGTAGAGGATGCGCCGCTGCACGGGCTTGAGGCCGTCGCACACGTCGGGCAGCGCGCGGCCCTTGACGACCGAGAGGGCGTATTCCAGATAGGCGCGCTGGGCGTAGCCGGCCAGTTCTAGGCTGTCGCCGTGGTCGGCGGGCGCGGAGAAGTCGAGAGTGGGTTGGTCGCTCATTCAGTGAAGACAGACTCGGTCGATGACTGCCGGGCCAGGCGCGTGGGCGCAGGCGTGGACATGCGCTGCGTGTCGGCGCGCTCACCGGCATCGGATAGTGAATGGGGCGTGGCGGGCAGTTCCATGCGCACGCGCCCCGGGTTCGCGCGCTGATTGCGCGTCGGTAGCGGCGGCTTGAGCAGCGCATACAGGCCCATCACGCTCTGTACGTAGTTGCGCGTCTCGCGGTAGGCGGGCACGCGGTTGCCGGCGCGCTGCACGGCACCCTCGCCCGCGTTGTAGGCTGCCAGCGCCAAGTCCAGGCGGCCCTCGAAAAGATCCATGAGGTAGCGCAGGTAGCGCGTGCCCGCGGCCACGTTGGTGGCGGGGTCCACCAGCTTTTGCTCCACCGAGCGCCTGGTGTCGCCGCTCACGCCGAAGCGGCTGGCGGTGGCGGGCATGAGCTGCATCAGCCCCACGGCGCCGCGCGGTGAAACCGCACGGGTGTTGAAACCCGACTCGGTGGCGATCACCGCCTGCAGCAGCGCGTAGTCCACGCCATGGCGCGCCGACGCCGAGCGCAGGTGCTGGCGCACGAGCTTGTAGTCGTGCGACACCTCGAAGAAGGCCAGCAGCCGCGCCCCCGAGGGACTGGCCGGCCCGGTGGAGACATCGGCCGCACCCTGACGTCCGGTGTTGGAGCCGTCGCGCTCGGAGTCGAAGTCGTTGCCGCGAAAGAACAGCGCGTAACGCTCGTCCAGCTGCTGCGCGGCGAAATGCGTCACGCCGCGCTCGTCCACGAAGGCCCACAGGTCCGCATGCGCGGTTTGCTGCAAAAAAAGGAGCGCGCAGCACATGCCAGCCGTGCGCAAAAGCCCCAAAAGGCTGTTACGCATACGGTATCCCAGGCGCGCAGTCATGGCGAGTGCCTTCGTCAGATGTCCACATCCACCAGGTCGCCGTGCAGCTCCATGAGCTCGCGGCGCGCGGCGGCCTCGCCCTTGCCCATGAGCTTGGTGATCAGGCCCTCGGTGGCGGAGAAGTCGAACGTGCCCAACTGCACCGGCAGCAGGCGGCGCGTGTCGGGGTTGAGCGTGGTCTCCCACAGCTGCTCGGCGTTCATTTCGCCCAGGCCCTTGAAGCGGCTGATCTGGCACTTCTCGCGCGGCACGCCGTCCTTGGCGCACTTGTCGAGGATGCTTTCCAGCTCGGATTCATCCAGCGCATACACCTTGGCCGCTGGCTTCTTGCCGCGCGCCGGCACGTCCACGCGGAACAGCGGTGGCCGGGCGACAAAGATATGGCCGGCCTCGATGAGCTTGGGGAAGTGGCGGAAGAACAGCGTGAGCAGCAGCACCTGGATGTGCGAGCCGTCCACGTCCGCGTCGGAGAGGATGCAGATCTTGCCGTAGCGCAGGCCGGACAGGTCGGGGGTGTCGCTCGGGCCGTGCGGGTCCACGCCGATGGCTACCGAGATGTCATGCACCTCGGTGTTGGCAAACAGGCGGTCGCGGTCGACCTCCCAGGTGTTGAGCACCTTGCCGCGCAGCGGCAGGATGGCCTGGCTTTCCTTGTCGCGGCCCATCTTGGCGCTGCCGCCGGCCGAGTCGCCCTCGACCAGGAAGACCTCGTTGTAGGCCAGGTCACGGCTTTCGCAGTCGGTGAGCTTGCCGGGCAGCACGGCCACGCCCGAGCCCTTGCGCTTTTCGACCTTCTGGCCGGCCTTTTGCCGTGTCTGCGCGGCCTTGATGGCCAGTTCGGCCAGCTTCTTGCCGTATTCCACGTGCTGGTTCAGCCACAGCTCCAGCGCCGGGCGCACGAAGCTGGACACCAGCCGCACGGCGTCGCGCGAGTTCAGCCGCTCCTTGATCTGCCCCTGGAACTGTGGGTCCAGCACCTTGGCCGCCAGCACATAGCTGGCGCGCGCAAACACGTCCTCGGGCAGCAGCTTCACCCCCTTGGGCAGGAGCGAGTGCAGCTCGATGAAACTCTTGACCGCGTTGAACAGGCCGTCGCGCAGGCCGCTTTCATGGGTGCCGCCGGCGCTGGTGGGGATCAGGTTCACGTAGCTCTCGCGCACCGGCTGGCCTTCCTCGGTGAAGGCCACACACCATGCGGCGCCCTCGCCCTCGGCAAAGCTCTCGTTGTGGCGGTCGGCGAAGCCCTCGCCCTCGAACAGCGGGATCACCGGGTCAGCGCTCAGCGTCTGCGCCAGGTAGTCGCGCAGACCGCCCTTGTACTGCCAGGTCTGGGTGTCGCGCGTCTTTTCATTGACCAGTTGCACCGTAACGCCGGGCATGAGCACCGCCTTGCTGCGCAGCAAGTGCGTCAGCTCGCCCATCGGAAGGTTGCTGGACTCAAAGTATTTGGCGTCGGGCCAGACGCGCACGGTGGTGCCCTGCTTGCGCTCGCCCGCCTGCAGCGGGCGCGCCGCCAGCGGCTCGGTCACATCGCCGCCCGCAAACACCAGGCGCGCCACCTGGCCCTCGCGGTGGGTGGCCACCTCCAGCCGGGTGGCCAGGGCGTTGGTGACGCTTACGCCCACACCATGCAGGCCGCCCGAGAAGCTGTAGGCCCCGCCCTTGCCCTTGTCGAACTTGCCGCCCGCGTGCAGGCGGGTGAACACCAGTTCCACCACCGGTGCGTTCTCCTCGGGATGCAGGCCGAACGGAATACCCCGGCCGTCGTCCTCCACGCTCACCGAGCCGTCGGTGTGCAAGGTCACCTTGATCTTCTTGCCAAAGCCCGCCAGTGCCTCGTCGGCCGCGTTGTCCAGCACCTCCTGGATGATGTGCAGGGGGTTGTCGGTGCGGGTGTACATGCCCGGCCGCTGCTTGACGGGCTCCAGTCCCTTGAGGACGCGGATCGAGCCTTCGGAGTAGTCGCTGGCGGAGGTGGATGCGGGTTTGACTGCCATGGCGGCGGATTGTAGTGCTGGATATAAAACCAGGATGGTGACGCTTTCTTGCCCCGCCAGCGTGCTGCACAGGGGGCGCCAAGCAGGCGAAACGGGTTTTCGCTACATTCGCCGGATGCACGACGCAACCCGAAAACTGTCCATGGCCCAGGTGCTGATCTGCGGCGCCGCCATCGTTACTCTGTCCATGGGCATCCGGCACGGCTTCGGCCTGTGGCTGCAGCCCATCACCCAGGACATGGGCTGGACACGCCAGACCTTTGCCCTGGCCATGGCCATTCAGAACCTGTCCTGGGGTCTGTTCGGCATCTTTGGCGGCATGCTGGCCGACCGCCTGGGCGCCTTCCGCGTGCTGATCGGCGGCGCAGCGCTCTACGCCATGGGCCTGGCCGGCATGGCGCTGTCTCCCACGCCGCTGCTGTTTTCGCTGACCACGGGCGTACTGATCGGCGCTGCACAGGCGGGCACCACCTACGCCATCATCTACGGGGTGCTGGGCCGGCAGATCCCGGCCGACAAGCGCTCCTGGGCCATGGGCGTGGCCGCTGCGGCGGGCTCGTTCGGCCAGTTCCTCATGGTGCCGCTGGAGGGGCAACTGATCCTGCGCCTGGGCTGGCAAGAGGCCCTGCTGGTGCTCTCGGCCATGGTGATCCTGATCGTTCCGCTGGCCTTCGGCCTGCGCGAGCCGGGCTTTCATGGCAGCGCCCCCATCAAACGTACCCAGTCCGTGGGCGAGGCCTTTGCCGAGGCGCTGCGCTACCGCAGCTTCCTGCTGCTCACCGCCGGCTACTTCGTGTGCGGCTTCCAGGTGGTGTTCATCGGTGTGCACATGCCTAGCTATCTGCGCGACCAGGGCCTCACGCCCCAGGTGGCCAGCTATGCGCTGGCGCTGATCGGGCTGTTCAACGTGTTCGGCACCTATATCGCGGGCTCGCTGGGCCAACGGATCCCGAAGCGCCACATCCTGGCGTTCATCTATTTCGCCCGTGCCGTGGCCATCACCATCTTCCTGCTGGTGCCGCTGTCGCCGCTGTCGGTCTACGTGTTCTCGGCCGTGATCGGCGCACTGTGGCTGTCCACGGTGCCCCCCACCAATGCCACCGTTGCGCAGATCTTCGGGGTGCAGCACCTGTCCATGCTCAGCGGCTTCGTGTTCTTCAGCCACCAGATCGGCAGTTTCCTGGGCGTGTGGCTGGGCGGCTATCTGTATGACCGCACGGGCAGCTACGACATCGTGTGGTACCTGGCGATTGTGTTGGGCATCCTCGCCGGCTTGGTGAACCTGCCCGTACGCGAGGGCGCCATCGTGCGCGCCACCCCTCAGGCGGCCTGACCATGCGCACCCTGTACAAGCGGTCGATCGTCGCAGCAGCGCTGCTCGCGGTGCTGCTGGGGGTGTTCGTGCTGTACCTGCAGCCCGACTTCATGCTGACGCTGGCGGACCAGATCTGGGCCTGCTTCTGACGATGGCCCCGCACGGCACCGCCCATGCGCCGCTGCCCGCGGCCTCGGAATGGATACAGCGCTGGTCCCACCTGGTGCCTGCGGGCGGCAGTGTGCTGGACGTGGCTTGCGGTCACGGCCGTCACATGCGCTGGTTTTATGAAAGAAAACACCCGGTAACGGGCATAGATAAAGCGCCAGAAGCTATCGAAAGAATAGCACCATGGGGCGCAACGATCGTTGCGGATATCGAGGCTGGCCCCTGGCCCCTGCCCGGGCAGCGCTTTGCCGGCGTGGTGGTCACCAATTACCTGTGGCGTCCTTTGCTGCCCACCATCGTGGACAGCGTGGCGCCCGGTGGCGTGCTGCTCTATGAGACCTTCGCCGTGGGCAACGAAACTGTCGGCCGGCCTGCGCGGGCCGAATTCCTTCTGAGGCCGGGCGAACTGCTGCAGGCCTGCCGGGACCTGCGCATCGTGGCTTACGAGGAAGGCTTCCTCGACGCGCCCGCGCGCTTCGTGCAGCGCATCGCCGCCGTGCGGCCTGCGCCGTCCATGGACGAGCCTCTGCGCGCGCCGCTGCAGGGCCCCGTCTAGTTAGAATGTCTTTTTACCGTTTTTGAACGCGGACATGACTTCTCCCAGCGCCCCCCTGACCGGCAGCATCGTCGCCCTCGTCACGCCCATGCATGACGACGGCAGTGTGGACTACCCCGCGCTGCGCAAACTCATCGACTGGCACATCGCAGAAGGCACCGACTGCATCGGCGTGGTGGGCACGACCGGCGAATCGCCCACGGTGAACGTGGAGGAGCACTGCGAAATCATTCGCGTGTCCGTGGAACAGGCCGCCAAGCGCGTACCCATCATGGCGGGCTGCGGCGCCAATTCCACGGCCGAGGCCATCGAGCTGGCCAGGTTCGCCAAGAAGGTCGGCGCCGACAGCCAGTTGCAGGTCGTGCCCTATTACAACAAGCCCACGCAGGAAGGCCAGTACCGCCACTTCAAGGCGATCGCCGAGGCCGTGGGCGACCTGCCGATGGTGCTGTACAACGTGCCCGGCCGGTCGGTGGCGGACATGCAGCACGAAACCGTTCTGCGCCTCACGCAGGTGCCCGGTATCGTGGGCATCAAGGAAGCCACAGGCAACATCGAACGCGCGCAATGGCTCATCCGCGACGTGCCCAAGGGCTTTGCCGTGTATTCCGGCGATGACCCCACGGCCGTGGCGCTCATGCTGTGCGGCGGCCAGGGCAACATCAGCGTGACGGCCAACGTGGCGCCCCGCCTGATGCACGAGCTATGCGTAGCCGCGCTGGCCGGCGACACCCGCCGCGCCATGGAGATCCAGTTCCGCCTGATGCCCGTGCACAAGCAACTGTTCGTCGAGGCCAACCCCATCCCCGTGAAGTGGGCTGTGCAGCGCATGGGCCTGTGCGGCGGCGCTCTGCGCCTGCCCATGACGCCCCTGAGCCAGGGCAACGAAGCCGTGGTCGAGGCCGCCCTGCGCGCCGCGGGGCTGCTCTAAGCTCTAATTTCACCCAGCCTGTTGCCAGCTTGCAGCGTATTTGGAACGCTCCCGGCCGAATCTGGATCAATGAGGATTTTCGCGTGAACGCTACCACCCGTTTGGGCCTGCTGGGCCTTGCCGTGACCCTGTCCGCTTGCTCCGTGCTGGAGAACGACAAGATCGATTACAAAAGCGCCACCAAGGGGGCAACGCTGGAGGTGCCTCCGGACCTGACGCAGCTCTCGCGCGACACACGCTACACGGTGCCTGGCGGGGTCGTGTCTGCTGCCGCTTTCGAAGCCGGCCAGGCGCAACAGCCCCGCGGCGCGGCGAGCGCAGCCCCGAAGTCCATTGGAGACGTACGCATCGAGCGCGACGGCAACCAACGATGGCTGGTGGTGGACCGCCCTGCCGACCAACTGTGGGACCCGGTGCGTGACTTCTGGATCGAAAACGGCTTCGTGTACGTGCTGGAACAACCCAAGCTCGGCCTGCTGGAGACCGACTGGGCCGAAAACCGCGCCAAGCTGCCGCAGGACATCATCCGCTCCACGATTGGCAAGGTCTTCGATTCGCTGTATTCCACGGGCGAACGCGACAAGTTCCGGACCCGCCTGGAGCGCAACGCCAGCGGCGGCACGGAGATCTACATCAGCCACCGCGGCATGGTGGAGGTCTACACCAACACCCAGAAGGACAACACCGTCTGGCAGCCCCGCCCGGCCGATCCGGAACTGGAAACCGAATTCCTGCGCCGGCTGATGGTCAAGCTGGGCGTGAGCGAGGAGCAATCCAAGGCCGCCGCAGCAGCGCCCGTACCCTCCGCCCCGTCCGCGCGCATGGCCACGGTCGACAACGTGCCGGTGGTGCAGCTTGATGAAGGCTTTGACCGCGCGTGGCGCCGCGTGGGCGTGTCGCTGGACCGCACCGGCTTCACCGTGGAGGACCGAGACCGCAGCCAGGGCGTGTACTTCGTACGCTACGTCGCCCCGACCGAGAAGAAGGAGCAAGGCTTCTTCAGCAAGCTGTTCAGCCGCTCGCCCGACGCGGTGCCGCCGCTGAAGTACCGCATCGTGGTGCGCAGCGAGGGCAACCGAAGCACCGTGTCTGTGCTCAACGCCGCAGGCGCGCCCGAGACCTCCGCCAATGCACAGCGCATCGTGCGCGTGCTCGCGGATGATCTGAAGTAAAAGGGCCGGCGCCGCGCCGCTTGCGCCTACACGATGCTGCGCTTTCGCAATCTGGCCAGCGGCAGCACCGGCAACGCCACGCTGGTTGAAGGGCGTAGCGGCGCGCATACCCGGCGCCTGCTCGTGGATTGCGGGCTGGGCATCCGGCAACTGCAATGGCGCCTGGAGGCTGCCGGCACGGCCCCGGCGCAGTTAGATGCCGTCTTCATCACGCATGAGCATTCCGATCATGTGGGCTGCGTGCTGAAGCTCGCCCTGCGCGAACGCATCCCCGTTTGGATGAGCGAGGGCACCTACGACGCCCTAGGGGCACCCGACCTTGACGGCCTGCTGCATGTGGCGTGCGATGGCGTACCCGTCGATATGGGCAGCTTTTGCGCACATCCTTTCAGCGTGCCCCATGACGCACGTGAACCATTGCACTTGCGCTGCAGCGATGGCGCGACGCACATCGGCCTACTGACCGACCTGGGCCATGCGGCAGAAACGGTGGTGGAACGGCTGCAGGGTTGTCACGCGCTGCTGCTCGAAGCCAACCACGACGCCGACCTTCTGGCGTCGGGCGACTATCCCGTGTTCCTGAAACGGCGCATCGCAGGTCCGCGTGGGCACCTTCCCAACCATGTCAGCGCGGACATCCTGCACGCCGTACATCACCCGAATCTGCGACACGTGGTGGCTGCACACCTGAGCGCACGCAACAACCGACCGGATCTCGCGCAATCCGCTCTGGCGCAAGCTGTGGGGTGGCATGCAAGTGACATCGTAGTGGCCGATCCGCGCGAGGGCACTCCCTGGATCGAGGCCAGCTACTGAGCCATTGCCCAAAAAAAGAAAACCCCGACCTTGCGGTACGGGGTTTGCAGAAAGCCCGGCCCTTGGAGGGGCCCGGCATCAGAGTGTTCTTACTTGGCTTCGGAAGCGGCAGCGCCGGTAGCGGCGGCAGCAGCAGCATCAGCAGCCGCCTTGGCGGCATCGGAAGCTGCGTCGGTAGCGGCAGCAGCAGGTGCCTCGACAGACGCTGCGGGCGCGGGAGCAGGTGCGGGCTCAACAGCCGGTGCGGGAGCGGGAGCTTCCACAGGAGCGGGAGCAGGTGCGGGCTCTTCCTTCTTGCCGCAAGCGGCGAGAGCGGCAGCAGCGATCAAAGCAGCCAGAACAACGGAGTTCTTCATTTGGTGTCCTATCAAGGGGAACGATTGTTATCAAACAGCCCAACGCCGCCATCCACGCGGCTAGTCAGGCAGTGGCGCTACGCTTTGCGAAGCAAACGCCGGGGGCAAAACCAGTTCGAAATTATAGAAAGATTTCGTCAATAGTGGATAACACGAATAACTGGCTACCCTTGTTACAAAGAGGGTGAATCCGTCACAGGCCAAGTACGGATGCAGGGAATCCAGGAGTGCTCTTGCGGTCTACCCACTCCTGCAGCGATTCGCGCAGGATGATGCGGCGCTCCGGCTCGGCGCCTGCGACGCCGTTGCACCGCACCGGGTCGTGCCGCTGCAGCGCCCACAGTGGCGACCACAGCGCACTGGGCACATCCTGCGGATCTGCGACGGACGCCTTGCGGCAGACAATGATGTGGTCCCAGCGCACGCGCCACTGCACAAAGCGCGCGTGCCGCCGCACGATTTCATCGAACCCCGCCGCCACCAGCACGAAGCGCCGCCCCGCCCGCGCCCAGTCCTGCAGGGAATCGGCCACGGAGCGCTCCCCCAACGGCCAATCGTGGAAGCTGGCGTCCGATAGGATGAGCTCGGGCCAACCTTCGCGCGCAGCGCATGCCAGGGCATCGCGCACCAGTTGCTGAAATGCCACCCGCCCTTCAAACCGGCCAGCGGGCAGCGATGACTGTGCGTGCGAGATGGCGTCTTCCATGGTTTGTCTCCGGCGGCGACGCGTCAGGCCTGCGCGCCCGCATGGGCCCAGCCTGCCTCGCACCATGCGGACAGCAGCTCCAATGCTTCATCGCTCGCCCGCGCGAGGTCCCGCGAGTCCAGGAGACGCTCGTCGGCCAAGCGACGCATCAGTACCGCATCGCGACCGGCCGCGCGATAGCTTTCGCCGTTGATGAACACATGCCTGTCGTCATACATCATGCGCGTGCGCCGGTCCAGCACCACGCTCTCCAGCATGCCCGCCGGAGACGGCTCGAACCACACGTTGGGCTTGGGTTCGGTCAGAGCCTCGCCCAGTGCGCACTCCAGCGCCTGAGGCTGCTGCAACGCGCGCTGCACCGCCTTGCGTGCGAAGTCTTGCAACGCGGCCGGGATGGCTCCCGGGTTCGCAACAGCGGACTGCTGTGCGTCACGGTAGATGGCCCCCTCCTCGTCGGCCGCCGCCTCCGCCATACGCTGCAGCACCTCATGCGCCAACTGGGCACCATTGGGCGAGCGAAAGCCGATGGAATAGGTCATGCATTCCCCCTCGGCAATGCCATCGTGGGCCCAGCCCGGCGGTAGGTAGAGCATGTCGCCGGGCTCGAGCACATGCTCTTCTTCGGGCTCGAAAGCCGCGAGGATCTTCAGCGGCAACCCGGGGCGCAGCGTCTTGTCCTTTTGCCGGCCGATGCGCCAGCGCCGCCGCCCATGGGCCTGCAGCAGGAAGACGTCGTAGTTGTCGAAATGCGGCCCCACGCCTCCGCCGTCGGTGGCATAGCTGATCATCAGGTCATCAAGCCGCGCCTCCGGCACGAAACGGAACTGCTGTAGCAGCGCGTGCACGGCATCGTTGTGCAGATCCACGCCTTGCACCAGCGCTGTCCAGCGCGGCGTGGCCAGGGACGGCAGGGAGCGGCGTGCCAACGGCCCGTGGCGCAGCACCCATTGGCCGGCCTTATCCTGGATGAAGCGCGACTCCACACCGTCCTGCCCGGCCAGCTCCAGCAGTTCGGCGCGGCTCAGCAGCGGCTTGAAGCCGGGGATGGCCTGGCGCACCAGCAGCGGCTTCTTGTGCCAGTGGCGGCGCATGAACTGCGCCGGGCTCAGGCCCCCGAGCAGGGCCAGCGGTTGTTGAACGTCCATGGAATCAAAATGGCCGCGCGCGCGGCAGGGCAGTGAACTGCGACAATTCTCCTATGGAAATTACCGAACAATGTGTGGTCGCCTTGACCTGGGTCTTGAAAGACACGCTGGGCGAGGAACTGGATGTGCTCGACGATCCCGTGGAATTCCTCGTGGGGGGCGACGACCTGCTGGGCCGCATCGACCAGGCCCTGCAGGGCCATGGCGTCGGCGCCGAACTCTCGCTGCACCTGGAGCCCGAGGAAGCCTTCGGGGACTACCAGGACAAGCTGCTTTTCCTGGAGCCCCGCCAACTGTTTCCCGCGGATATCGAAGAAGGCATGACGTTCGAGGGAACGGCTTTGCCCCAAGGCGTCAACCCCGATGCACCGCGCGACGCGCTGTACACCGTGGCGCAGATCTACCCTGAGCACGTGGTGCTGGACGGCAACCATCCGCTGGCAGGCATCGCACTGCGGCTGCAGCTCAAGGTGCACGCGGTGCGCGAAGCCACGGAGGAAGAAATCGGCCGTGGCACAGCGGGTACGGGGTTCTTCCGCATTCAGCCGCAGGCGCCGGGCAGCGACCTGATCCACTGAACCACGCACTTCTCGACACACAGCCCCAAAAGACGGGCTCCCCTCGGGAGCCCGTTGTGTGTGTGCGGCGCCACCATCGGCGCGTCAATAGTCTTACATGCGCGATATCTGTCCGCCATACAGCCGCACGCGGTCGCCGGTGCGCAAATCGCCTGGCGACGGCACTTCGTACACCCGCTGGCCGCCCCGGTCCAGATTCACCGTGATGCGATAGGCCTCGTAATCGCCGGTGTTATTGCGGCCTTCGATGGCGTTGCCCGCCACCGCGCCACCCACGGCCCCGATGGCGGTGGCCGCCGTGCGGCCGGAGCCCGAGCCAATTTGATTGCCCAGCACGCCGCCCACGACGGCACCCAGGATCGCGCCAGCGCCGGAGGTGCGGTTGCGCGCCTGCAGTCCCTCGATGTAGGCCACGGTGCCGTACTCGGTACCTTGCTGGTTGGGGTAGGTGGTGTATCCCGGCGCCGGTTGGCTGGTGTAGCCGGGCGTCGGATGGTAGTCAGAATAGCGCGGCTGTTCGGCGCAGGCGACCAGTGCGCCAGCCACCAGCGCGGAGCCGGCCAAGGCGATGAAGCGGGAATGAGGACGCATGGAAATCTCCTTGGTTCAACAATGCAAGCATGGCTACATGAAAGCGGCCACCCATTGGGAGATTGAAGCACCGCGGCATCCTCCACGCTGCCGGCCATGCCCGGCGGGCCTCGTAGTGAAGTGCGCTCCGGCCATGTAGGCAGGGGCCGACAGCGGCGCTGGCGCTCAGTGCTTGCCCGTGGAGCCGTAGCCGCCCTCACCGCGCTCGCTGGCCGGAAACTCCTGCACCACGTTGAACTGGGCTTGCACCACCGGCACGATGACCAACTGCGCCAGACGCTCCATGGGTTGCAGGGTGAAGGCCTGGGGGCTGCGGTTCCACGCGCTGACCATGAGTTGCCCCTGGTAGTCGCTGTCGATCAGGCCCACCAGGTTGCCCAGCACGATGCCGTGCTTGTGGCCCAGCCCCGAGCGCGGCAGGATCAGCGCGGCATAGCCCGGGTCCTGAAGGTAGATGGCGATGCCCGTGGGCACCAATTGCCAGGCGTTGGGCTCCAGCGTGAGCGGCGCGTCCAGGCACGCGCGCAGGTCCAGCCCCGCGCTGCCGGGCGTGGCATACGTTGGCAATTGATCCGCCATGCGGGGGTCGAGAATCTTGACGTCGATTTTCATGGGAGCAGAGGTTCAAAGGAATGGTCGCGCGGTGTCACGCCGGCAGCACCGCGGGCCGAACCCGCGATCATCGCCCAACCGGTGCGCCCCTACCCGCTCAAACGGCGGCAAGGCGCCGCGCGATCTCCGCCACGAGCTGATGGCCCAGCGCCTCCTTGGAAGCACGGGGCAGTTCACGATGGCCCTGCGCGTCGACCAGCAGCAGCGCATTGTCGTCCTGCCCGAACGTGGCCGGGCCGATATTGCCCACCAGCAACGGCACGCCCTTGCGCTCGCGCTTGGCGCTGGCATGCTCCAGCAGGTTCTCGCTCTCGGCGGCAAACCCCACACAGTACAGACGGCCAGCGCGCGCGCGCTCGGTGCGCGCCACCGTGGCCAGGATGTCGGGGTTCTCCACAAACTCCAGCGCCGGCACGTCGCCCGTGCCGTCCTTCTTGATCTTGTGCAGCGCAGCAGTGGCGGGACGCCAGTCCGCCACCGCGGCCGTAGCGATGAAAATAGTAGCTTCTCGCGCTTGCTCCTCAACGATTGCAAGCATATTTTGTGCTGAACGCACGTCGATGCGCCGCACGCCCCGCGGGGTGGGCAGATGCACCGGCCCGGCGACCAATGTGACCTGTGCGCCAGCGGCACGCGCCGCGCGGGCAATCGCAAAGCCCATCTTGCCGCTGGACAGGTTGGTGATGCCGCGCACCGGGTCAATGGCCTCGAAGGTGGGGCCTGCGGTAATCAGCACGTGCTGGCCCGTGAGCAACTGGGGGGTAAAGAAGGCCTCCAGTTCCTCCAGAATCTCCGCGGCCTCCAGCATGCGGCCGTCGCCCGTCTCGCCACAGGCCTGGTCGCCAAAGCCCACGCCCAGCACCGTTGCGCCGTCGCGCGCCACCTGGGCCAGGTTGCGCTGTGTGGCCGGGTGGCCCCACATCTCGCGGTTCATAGCGGGCGCCAGTAGCAACGGCACCCGATCCCGGGGCCGTGCCAGACACAGCAGGCTCAATAACTCGTCGGCCCGCCCCTGCACCAGCCGCGCAATGAAGTCCGCGCTGCACGGAGCAATGAGGATCGCGTCCGCCTCGCGGCTCAGGTTGATATGGGGCATGTTGTTCGCCTCGCGCGTATCCCACTGCGAGGTGTACACGCTGCGGCCCGACAGCGCCTGCATGGTCACGGGCGTGATGAACTGCGCGGCCGCTTCGGTCATCACCACCTGTACCGTAGCGCCTGCCTTCACCAGCAGCCGGCACAGTTCCGCCGATTTGTAGCAGGCCACGCCGCCGCTCAAGCCCAGGACAATGTGTTTGCCAGCCAACTGTTCGTTCATGGGGGCGCAATTTAGCAGAGGGCATGGCCCCTGCCACTGCATCCCTGCAGTGGGCTGATTACAATCCCAATTTCCCACCACCATCAAAGACATGACCAAATTCGTCTTCGTCACCGGCGGTGTGGTGTCTTCCCTGGGCAAGGGAATCGCCTCAGCCTCCCTTGCCGCGATCCTCGAATCGCGGGGTCTCAAAGTCACCCTCATCAAGCTCGACCCGTACATCAACGTGGACCCGGGCACCATGTCGCCCTTCCAGCATGGTGAGGTCTTCGTGACCGACGACGGCGCCGAAACCGACCTGGACCTCGGCCACTACGAGCGCTTCATCGAAACGCGCATGAAGCAGGCCAACAATTTCACCACCGGCCGCATCTACCAGAGCGTGCTGGAGAAGGAGCGCCGCGGCGACTACCTTGGCAAGACCGTGCAGGTGATCCCGCACGTGACCAACGAAATCCAGGAGTTCATCAAGCGCGGCGCCGGCATCGGCACGCCAGACGCCGTGGACGTGGCCATCTGCGAGGTGGGCGGCACGGTGGGCGACATCGAGTCGCTGCCCTTCCTGGAGGCGGTGCGCCAGCTCTCGCTGAAGCTGGGCCCGAACAATTCGGCCTTCGTGCACCTGACCTACCTGCCGTGGATCGCCGCGGCCGGCGAACTCAAGACCAAGCCCACGCAGCACACCGTGCAGAAGCTGCGCGAGATCGGCATCCAGCCCGACGCACTGCTGTGCCGCGCGCTGCACGCCGTGCCCGAGGAAGAGAAAGAGAAGATCTCCCTCTTCACCAACGTGGCCGAATGGGGCGTGATCTCCATGTGGGACGTGGACACCATCTACAAGGTGCCGCGCATGCTGCACGAGCAGGGCCTGGACGGACTGATCTGCGACAAGCTGCGCCTGAACACACCGCCCGCCAACCTCAAGCGCTGGGACGACCTGGTGTATGAGACCGAGCACCCGCGCGGCGAGGTGCAGATCGCCATGGTGGGCAAGTACGTGGAACTGTCGGACGCCTACAAGTCCGTCAACGAAGCGCTCAAGCATGCAGGCATGCAAAGCCATGTGCGCGTGAAGATCACCCACCTGGATTCCGAGACCATCACCGACGACAACGCCGCGCAACAGCTGGCGCAGTACGACGCGATCCTGGTGCCCGGCGGCTTCGGCAGCCGCGGTGTGGAGGGCAAGATCTCCACCGCCCGCTATGCCCGCGAGCACAAGGTGCCCTACCTGGGCATCTGTCTGGGCATGCAGGTGGCCACCATCGAATATGCGCGCCATGTGGCGGGCCTGGCGGGCGCCAACTCCACCGAGTTCGACGCACACTGCAAGCACCCCGTGATCGCCCTCATCACCGAGTGGAAGGACGAGGACGGCACCATCAAGACGCGCGATGCCAACTCCGACCTGGGCGGCACCATGCGCCTGGGCGCGCAGTCCTCCGACGTGCAGCCGGGAACGCTGGCCCACAGCATCTACGGCGACGTGGTGACCGAGCGCCACCGCCACCGCTACGAGGCCAACGTGCAGTACCTGGACAAGCTGCGCACCGCCGGCTTGGTGATCTCGGCGCTCACGCAGCGTGAGCACCTGACCGAGATCGTCGAGCTGCCCAAGAGCGTTCACCCCTGGTACATCGGCGTGCAGTTCCACCCCGAGTTCAAGTCCACGCCCTGGAGCGGCCACCCGCTGTTCAACGCCTTCATCAAGGCGGCCGTGGAACACCAGAAGCCAGCGGCGAAAGCCTGATTGGAAGGAAAGCCCATGCAGCTGTGCGGATTCAACGTCGGCCTGGACCAACGCTTCTTCCTGATCGCAGGCACCTGCTCCATTGAGGGCCTGGAGATGTCGCTCGACGTGGCCGGCCAACTCAAGGAGGCCTGCGCGCCGCTAGGCATCCCGCTGATCTACAAGGGCTCGTTCGACAAGGCCAACCGCTCGTCCGGCACCAGCAAGCGCGGTGTCGGCCTGGATGCCGGTTTGAAGATCCTGGACGAAGTGCGCCGCCAGCTGCAGTTGCCCATCCTGACCGATGTGCACGACACCTCGCACGTGGCCGAAGTGGCCAGCGTGGTCGACGTGCTGCAGACCCCGGCCTTCCTGTGCCGCCAGACGGATTTCATCCGTGCCGTGGCGCAAAGCGGCAAGCCGGTGAACATCAAGAAGGGCCAGTTCCTTGCGCCCTGGGACATGAAGAACGTCATCGACAAGGCCCGCGCCGCCGCGCGCGAGGTGGGCCTGTCGGAAGACCGCTTCCTGGCCTGCGAGCGCGGCGTGAGCTTTGGCTACAACAACCTCGTGGCCGACATGACCAGCCTGGCCGAGATGCGCAATTCCGGCGCGCCCGTGGTGTTCGACGTGACCCACTCGGTACAGAAGCCCGGCGGCCTGGGCGCCGTGAGCGGAGGCGCGCGCGACATGGTGCCCGTGCTGGCGCGTGCCGGCGTGGCCGTCGGCGTGGCGGGCCTGTTCATGGAAACGCACCCCAAGCCCGCCGAGGCATGGTCGGACGGCCCCAACGCCGTGCCGCTCAAGCACATGCGCGCGTTGCTTGAAACGCTGGTGGCGCTCGACGACGTGACCAAGAAGAACGGTTTTCTCGAAAACAACTTTGGAGCCTGACACCATGCCCAGCGGCTACATCATCGCCAACGTCCGCGTGACCAACCCCGCGCAGTACGAGGAATACAAGAAGTGGTCCACCGCCGCCTTCGCGGCGCACAACGCCGAGATCTGCGTGCGTGGCGGCCAGGTGGAGGTGATGGAGGGCGACTGGCAGCCCGAGCGTGTGGTGATCGCCAAGTTCCCCAACTTCGAGGCGGCCAAGGCGTTCTACCATTCGCCCGAATACGGCAAGGCCCGTGCGGCGCGCGAGGGCGCGGCCATCATGCGGCTGGTGTGCGTCGAAGGCCTCTGATGCTACACATTTGATAGCTGCCAGCGCTTGATGGAAAAGCGCTAGCGGCCAATTTGATTAAAAACTCCCGCAAAAGGAAACCCATGAGTGCCATCGTTGACATCGTAGGCCGCGAAGTGCTGGACAGCCGCGGCAATCCCACCGTCGAATGCGACGTGCTGCTGGAATCGGGCGTGATGGGCCGCGCGGCCGTGCCCTCGGGCGCGTCCACCGGCTCGCGCGAAGCCATCGAGCTGCGCGACGGCGACAAGGCCCGCTACCTGGGCAAGGGCGTGCTCAAGGCCGTGGAGCACATCAACACCGAGATCAGCGAGGCCGTACTGGGCCTGGACGCCTCCGAGCAGGCCTTCCTGGACAAGACCCTGATCGACCTGGACGGCACCGACAACAAGAGCCGCCTGGGCGCCAACGCCATGCTGGCCGTCTCCATGGCCGTGGCCCGCGCCGCCGCCGAAGAGTCCGGCCTGCCCCTGTACCGCTACCTCGGCGGCATGGGCGGCATGCAGCTGCCCGTGCCGATGATGAACGTCATCAACGGCGGCGCGCACGCCAACAACAGCCTGGACCTGCAGGAGTTCATGATCATCCCCGTGGGCGCGCCGAGCTTCCGCGAGGCCGTGCGCTGGGGCGCCGAGGTGTTCCACGCGCTCAAGAAGATCATCCACGACAAGGGCATGAGCACCGCCGTGGGCGACGAAGGTGGTTTTGCGCCTTCCGTGGAAAACCACGAAGCCGCCATCCAGCTGATCCTGCAGGCGATTGAAGCCGCCGGCTACACCGCGGGCGAGCAGATCGCCCTGGGCCTGGACTGCGCCGCCAGCGAGTTCTACAAGGACGGCCAGTATGTGCTGGAAGGCGAAGGCGGCCTGCGCCTGACCGCCCAGCAGTGGACCGACATGCTCGCCACCTGGTGCGACAAGTACCCCATCATCTCTATCGAAGATGGCATGGCCGAAGGCGACTGGGACGGCTGGAAGACCCTGACCGAGCGCCTGGGCCAGAACGTGCAGTTGGTGGGCGACGACCTGTTCGTGACCAACACCAAGATCCTGAAGGAAGGCATCGACAAGCGCATCGCCAACTCGATCCTCATCAAGATCAACCAGATCGGCACGTTGACCGAGACCTTCGCCGCCATCGAGATGGCCAAGCGCGCCGGCTACACCGCCGTGATCAGCCACCGCTCGGGCGAGACCGAGGACTCGACGATCGCCGACATCGCCGTGGGCACCAACGCCGGCCAGATCAAGACCGGTTCGCTCTCGCGCTCCGACCGCATCGCCAAGTACAACCAGCTGCTGCGCATCGAAGAAGACCTGGGCGACATCGCCTTCTATCCCGGCCGCGCCGCGTTCTACAACCTGCGCTAAGCCCACCCGCACCGCTGCGCCCCGCCATGGGCACACGCATCGTTCCGCTCGCCCTGCTGCTGCTCCTCGTGGGGATCCACGCGCAGCTGTGGACCGGGCGCGGCAGTGTCGGCCATGTAGAGGACATGCGCCGGCAGATCGCCGCCCAGCAGGCGGCGAATGCGCAGGCGCGCCAGGCCAATGAGCGCCTGGCCGCCGAAGTGCAGGACCTGAAGGACGGCCTGGAGATGGTCGAGGAAAAGGCGCGCAGCGAACTGGGCATGGTCAAACCCGGCGAGATCTACGTGCACGTCACGCCGGCCCGCAAGTGAGCCCCTCGCCCGGCCCCGTGCCCGGCGCTGCAATGGCGCGCATCGCCATCCTGGGCGCGCACACGCCCGCCTGCACCGCCTTACGCGACGGCATCGCTCAGCACTGTCCCGCGCTCGCAGTCGCGGCGGCCGGCCCCGATCTGCCAGCCCTGCCAGCGGACCTCACGCTGCTGTGCGCACTGGACCTTCCCGATGCACATGAACTGCAGTTGCGCGCCGCGCTGGCCCAAGCCGGCACGGCCTACCAGGTGCTGTACGGGCCGCCAGCGGCGCAACTTCGCAACGCACTAAACGCTATCGATTTAATAGCTACTCACGCTTATCCATCAAACGTTGAGGCCGAATTGGAGTCGGAACCCAGCCGTCCTCGGCTGCGCGCTTGGGGTTGCGAAGAATGCGTGGAGCCCCAGTGCGAGCACCGGCTGTTCACCGCGCTGCGCGGCCTGGGTGCAGGGGCGTGAGGCGGACGCTTCACGCTCGTTGAAGCGCGACCGCCTGCAGCGCCGCGGCGCGCAGGCTGGCTCGCGAAAGCCGCCCAGAGCGGCCGCCTGGATCACTGCATGCGCGACGGCGCGGGCGGCTGCTTGTGCGGATCGGTGAACAGCTGCGCGGCATCCACCGGGTCGAAGTGGTACTGCTGGCCGCAGTATTCGCAGCCGACCTCAATGTTGCCACGCTCCTCCAGGATGCTCTCGACCTCTTCCGTGCCCAGGCTGCGCAGCATGTTGCCCACACGCTCGCGGCTGCAGGAGCACGCGAAGCGCGGGCCGCTATCGCCCTGCTGAGGCGCAAAGCGCAGCAGTTTTTCCTCCCAGAACAAGCGGCGCAGGATGGTGTCCACGTCCAGCGTGAGCAGCTCCTCGCGCGTGAGGCTGCTCGCCAGCGTGGCGATACGGTTGTAGTCCTCGTTGCGGCCGATCTGGTCCTCGTCCTCGCGCCCATGGCCGCCGGCCAGGTTGGCCTCGCCCTTCAGGGGCATGCGCTGGATCAGCACGCCCGCGGCCACCTGGTCGTTGGCAGCCAGCACCAGGGTGGTATCAAGCTGCTCGGACTGCAGCATGTAGTGCTGCAGCACGTCGCTGAGCTTGTGCAGCTTTTCCTGGTGGTCGCCATACAGCGGCACCACACCCTGGTAGGGCTGCTGGCCGGGCAGACGGTCCTTGGGGTCCAGCGTGATGGCGCAGCGCCCGCCGCCGCCCACGTTCACCATGTCCGGCAGGCCCGCGTTCGCGGGCAGTTCGCCCGACACCGACGCGGTGGCGCGCAGGCTCAGGTCGGACTGCACCTCGGCCACGGCCAGCTTGACCGGGCCGTCACCAAAGACCTGCAGCACCAGCGCGCCGTTGAACTTGATGTTCGACTGCATCAGCACGCCGGCGGCGGCCATCTCACCCAGCAGCTCGCTCACGGGCGCGGGGTATGGCCCCGTTTCGGTGTTGGCCGCGCGGCGGCGCAGCAGCTCTGTCCAGGCCTCGGTCAGGCGCACGATCATGCCGCGCACGGGCAGGCCATCAAACAAAAACTTGTGCAGTTCGGACACGCTGTATTTCCAGTCAATCAACGGCCGGGCTATTACCCCAGCTTGCGCAGACCCGCCTTGAAGCGGCGCGCGTTTTCCATGTAATGCCGCGCACTCTGGCGCAGCCCTTCGATCTGCTCGGGCGTGAGCTGGCGCACCACCTTGGCCGGACTGCCCAGGATCATCGATCCGTCGGGAAATTCCTTGCCTTCGGTGACCAGCGAGCCGGCGCCCACCAGGCAGTTGCGGCCGATCTTCGCGCCGTTGAGCACGATGGCGCCAATGCCGATCAGTGATTCATCCCCGACGGTGCAGCCATGCAGCATGACCTGGTGGCCCACGGTGACGCGCTCACCGATCACCAGCGGCTGGCCGATGTCGGCGTGCAGCACGCTCGCGTCCTGCACGTTGGTGCCCGCGCCGATGGTGATGCACGCCGTGTCGCCACGCACCACGGTGCCGAACCACACGCTGGCGTCCCCGCCCAGCACCACGTCGCCCATCACCTGGCCACTGTCGGCCACCCAGGCCGATGCGGCCACCTGCGGCGCCACGCCGTCGAGTTCATAGATCGCCATCGCTTGTTTGTCTCCGTTGTTTGTGTAGGGGGAACCTAGAATTGTAGGGATGGAGCTTCGCCAACGTGCCCTGGAGGTCTTGCGCCTCTGCGACCCTGAAGAAAAATCGGCCGCAGCGCTGGATATGTATGCGCAAGCAGCTCGCATTTCAATAGCGACAGAAACGCGTCTCACCGCCCCGCCCGCCGACACCCTGCCCGGCCGCCCCGCGCGGCCGCAGCTGCTGCACCACACCGCCGTGGCACGCCGCTCGCCCGCCACGCCCGAGGGGCGCGCGGTGCTGATCCACGCCATCGCCCATATCGAGTTCAACGCCATCAACCTCGCGCTGGACGCCATCTGGCGCTTTGCGGGCATGCCCGAGACGTTCTACCGCGACTGGCTGCGCGTGGCGGCCGAGGAGGCGAAGCACTTTCGCCTGCTGCGTGACCACCTGCGCCGGCAACTGCACCATGACTATGGCGACTTTCCCGCGCACCAGGGCCTGTGGAGCATGTGCGAGAAGACGGCCGACGACATCGTGGCGCGCATAGCCCTGGTGCCGCGCACCCTGGAGGCGCGCGGACTGGACGCCACGCCGCTGATCCAGCACAAGCTGCGCCAGGTCGGTACACCGGACGCGCTGGCCGCCGTGGCGATCCTGGACACCATCCTGCGCGAGGAAGTGGGCCACGTGGCCATCGGCAACCACTGGTACGGCTGGCTGTGCACGCGTGACGGACTGGACCCCGTGGCGCACTACGCCGCGCTGGTCCAGCGTTACGAAGCCCCCCGCCCGAAGCCGCCGCTGAACGAGGCGGCACGCCGCGCCGCCGGTTTCAGCGAGGCGGAGATGCGCTGGCTGCAGCACGGCTGAATCGCCTCCATCCGCACTGCCATCCCCGAGCCAGCGGGGGTTCTTCCCTACAATGCCAGCAGCGATACGCCACGCCGCTGCCGCCAGCCCTCGCGCCTGCGGCGGCATCCGCATCGCCCGGTATCCCGCACACGCCCAGGCATTCCATGACGAACCCCACACCTCCCGCTTCTCCGCCGGCGGCCGGCGCCTCCCAGGCTGGCAGCACCGGCTCCATGATCGCCCGGCAGGCCATCATGAACGGCCAGCAGGCGGTCGTCGGCTACGAACTCTTCAACCGCTCGCGCTCCACCGTCGGCCACACGGCCGCCAGCGATGTGATCCTGGTCTTCACCGCGCTGTCGCATGCGGGCACCGAAGAGCTGGTGGGCAAGATGCTGATTTTCGTGAACTGCACCCACGAAAGCCTGACGGGCGGGCACCTGGAACTGGTGAACCCCGACAAGGTGGTGCTGGAGATCCCTCCGCTGGGCCACGTGGCCGCGGCCGAAGTGCATGCGCGGCTTCCCATCCTGCAGGCGCTGCGCAGCCGCGGCTTTCACCTCGCCTTCAACCACACGGTGCTGGAATCCACCTACGCGCCCTGGCTGCCGCTGGCCGACTACATCAAACTCGACATGTCGGTGCTTGCGCGCGACCAGCTCGCGGTGCTGATCAACTACGCGGGGCGCCATTCCCAGGCCGAACTGATCGCGGAAAAGCTCGAAACCGCGCAACAGTACGACATGGTGTCGTCCATGGGCGTGGAAATGTTCCAGGGCTACTGGTTCTCGCGTCCCACGCTGGTGGAGGCCAAACTGCTCACCCCCGGCCAGGCGAGCATCGTGCAGCTGCTCAACCTGGTGCGCAGCCAGGCCAGCACCGACGAGATCGAAGAGGTTCTCAAAAAGGATGCTGGGCTGGCCTTCAACCTGATGCGCCTGATCAACTCCGCGGGGCTGGGCATGACGCGCGAGATCACCTCCTTTCGCCAGGCGGTGCTGCTGCTGGGACTCAAGAAGCTGTTCCGCTGGGCCGCCCTGCTGCTCACGGCGGTGCGCAGCGGCGGTACGCCCCCGGCCGTGGGACAGACGGCCGTGGTGCGCGGCCGCCTCATGGAACTGCTGGCCCAGGAATTTCTGCCCGCCGAAGAAGCCGACCAGGCGTTCGTGATCGGCATCTTCTCCATGCTGGACCAGATGCTCGGCATGCCGCTGGCCTCCGCCGTGGGGCTGCTCAACCTGCCCGAAGAGCTATCCACCGCCCTGCTACAACGCAGCAACGTGTACGGCCAGCTGCTGACACTGGCCGAAGCCTGCGAGACCAGCGACGACCACACCTTCGACCAGATCGCCCAATCGCTCCACCTGACGAACCAGCAGATCAACTGGGCCCACTTGCAAGCCCTGGCCTGGGCGGACCAGATGGCGCCCGCCTGAGCCACTGCCGCGCCGACCTCCTAGAATCCAACGAACTTCCCACGCCATCCATGTCGAGCCATTCAGACACCGCCGCACAGCTCCCCGCCGATTCCGCCCAGCCGTCACCCGAGGCCACTGAGGCGCAGAACCAGGTCGTCATCGCACGACAGGCCATCCTCGACGAACAGCGCACCGTCTTTGGCTACGAACTGTTCGACCGGTCCACCGCCGCGGACGCGCACACCGCCGCCAGCGATGCGGCGCTGCTGTTCAACGCGCTGTCGTATGCGGGCTCCGAGGCGCTGGTGGGCAAGAAAACCGTCTTCATCAATTGCACGCACGACAGCCTGGCCGGCGGACACCTGGAGCTGATCCACCCTGAAAAAGTGGTGCTGGAAGTACCCACGCTCGGCGCCCAGGCCACGGCCGAGCAGATCGAGCAGTACATCCCCACGCTGCAAGCGGTGCGCACGCGCGGCTTTCGGCTGGCCTTCAGCCAGGACGTGCTGCGGCGCGCCTACAGCAGCTGGGTGCCTCTGGCCTCGTTCATCAAGCTGGACATGCAGGCCTTCAAGCCGGAGCTCGCCGAGCCGCTCGTGAAGTTCGCCCAAGCCCACTCGCAGGCCACCCTGGTGGCCGAGAAGGTAGAAACGGCCGAACAGTACCAGCGCATGGCTTCGCTGGGCGTGAAGCTGTTCCAGGGCTACTGGTTCGCACAGCCCTCGCTGGTCAAGGCGCAAACCATCCGTCCCTCGCAGGCGACCATCATCCAGCTCATCAACCTGGTGCGCCAGCAGGCCAGCACCGGAGAAATCGAGGAGCTGCTCAAGAAGGACCCCACGCTGTCCTTCAACCTGCTGCGTTTCATCAATTCCTCGGGCTTCGGCCTGTCGTGCGAGGTGACCTCGTTCCGTCACGCGGTGATGATCCTGGGCCTGAAGAAGCTGTTCCGCTGGGCGGCGCTGTTGATGACGACCTCGCGCGCCAGCGGCTCGCCGCCCGCCGTGGGCCAGACGGCCGTGGTGCGCGGCCGCCTCATGGAACTGCTGGCCGCCGAGCTGCTGCCCCCCGAGGAATGCGACAACGCCTTCGTGGTGGGGGTCTTCTCGCTGCTGGATGCGATGCTGGGCGTGCCGCTGGAGCGCGCCCTGGAAACGGTGGCCCTGCCCCAGCCGGTGCTTGACGCACTGCTGCACAACAAGGGCGTGTTCGCCCCCTTCCTGGAGCTCACCAAGGCCTGCGAAAGCGGTGACGACGAGGCTTTCGCGCGCACGGCCGAAGCGCTGCACCTGTCCAACCGCCAGGTCAACTGGGCCCACCTGCAGGCACTGGCCTGGGCCGAGAGCCTGACGGCCGACGAATAAACCCGATGTCCCCTGTGCGCGGGCCGGCCGGCGCGCGCACGGGGCAGCCGTCAGTTCAGGCGGATGTTGGCGGCGCGGATGATGCGCGCGTTGCTCTGCGACTCCGCCGCGATCTGCCGGCGAAATGCCTCGGCGCTGCCGCCCGTGGGCACGTTGTCCGAAGCCTCCAGGCGCGCCTGGATGTCAGGCAGCGCCAGCGCACGGTTGATCTCGGCATTCAAGCGCTCCAGCACCGCGGCCGGCACGCCCGCTGGCGCGAACATGCCGAACACCGAATTCAGGTTGGCCGCGGGCAGGCCCAGTTCGCCCAGCGTGGGCACGTTCGGCAGGGTGGTCAGCCGCGCGGGCGCACCCACGGCCAGCGGGTGCAGCTTGCCCGCCTTGATCTGCTGCATCACGGCCGGGCCGGCGTTGGTGGACAGCACCTCGAACTGACCCGAAAGCGCATCGTTCAGTTGTTGCCCGCCGCCCTTGTAGGGCACGTGCGTGATCTGCACGCCGCTGCCCTGCATGATGTGTTCCAGCATGATGTGGCCCAGCGATGCCAGCCCCGATGTGGCCCATCGCACCTGGCCCGGCTGCGCCTTGGCGGTCGCCAGCAGGCTGCGGAAGTCACGCTCCTTGGCGGCCTGCGTGCCCAACAACAGCACGGGCGAGTACATCACGCTGGCCACGGGCACGATGTCGCGCGTTGCGTCGTACGGCGGCGTGCCCAGGTGCGGGTTGAGCACCAGCGGGCTGATCGCCGAGAAGCCCAGCGTGTAGCCATCGGGCGCCGCCTTAGCCACCGCGTCCATGCCGATGGTGCCGCCCGCGCCGGCCTTGTTCTCCACCACCACGGGCGTGACCAGGCGTTCGGACAGTTTGTCGCCCAACGCGCGGGCGACCACGTCGCTGACGCCGCCCGCGGGATAGGCCACGACGATGCGGATGGGCTTGGCGGGCCAAGTCTGGGCCTGCGCGCCCAGGGGCAGCGCGGCAGCCAGCGCGAGGGAGGCCAGCACGCGACGGCGCACGGAATCTGTCATTGCAACTCCAGAGTTTCAAGAAAGAGCGCGATTTTTCACCCGTTTGCCGCTGTCCGCCGGCACTCCGCGCCATGCCCCTTCAACCGCGCGGATGGTGCTGCGCATGCAGCGCCTTCAGCCGCTCGCGCGCCACGTGGGTGTAGATGGTGGTGGTGGAAATGTCGGCGTGGCCCAGCAGCAGTTGCACCACGCGCAGGTCCGCACCGTGGTTCAACAGGTGCGTGGCAAAGGCATGGCGCAGCGTGTGGGGCGACAGCGGCGCGGTGATGCCTGCAGCCTGCGCGCATTTCTTGACGATGACCCAGAACATCACGCGCGACATGGCCGCGCCGCGCTGCGTGACGAACAGGTCATCCGTTTGCTGCCCGCCCAGGATGGCGCCACGCCCCTCGGCCAGGTAGCGCTGCAGCCAGCGGTGCGCCTCTTCGCCAAAGGGCACCAGCCGCTCCTTGCCGCCCTTGCCCATGACGCGCAGCACGCCTTCAGCCAGCCCCAGGTGGAAGGTTTTCAGCGTGACCAGCTCGCTCACGCGCAGGCCGCTCGCGTACATCAGCTCCAACATGGTGCGGTCGCGCAGGCCCAGCGGCGTGGCATCGTCCGGCGCATGCAACAGGGCCTCCACCTGCGCCTGCGTCAGCGTCTTGGGCACGCGCAGCGGCTGGCGCGCGGCTTGCAGGCGCACTGTGGGGTCGGCTGCGATGCGCCGCTCGCGCAATGCCCAGTGGAAGTAGCGCCGCAGCACGGTGAGGCGGCGGTTGGCCGACGTGGCGCGCGTTTGCGCGTGGCGGGCAGCGAAGTAGCCCTGCAGGTGGTGCTCGGCCGTGGCATCCAGCGCCAGCGGAGGGTTCTGCTGCGCCAGCCATTGGGCATACAGCGTGAGGTCCCGGCGGTAGGCGGCCAGCGTGTTGCGCGACAGGCCGTCCTCCAGCCACAGGGCGTCGATGAAGGGGTCTATGGCGTTCTGGCTGTCGGGCAACATGGCGAAAACCATAGCATCAAAAAAACGCCCGCGGCAGGCGGGCGTTTTTCAGAGGGCTGGGGGCGCGCTTATTCCAGCGTGAGCTTCTGCTTTTGCACCACCTGCTTGTACACGCCGAACTCGGCCTTGATCTGCTCGGCGAACTGCTCGGGCGTGTTGGCGACGATGATCGAGTCGGTGTCCTCGATGCGCTTGCGCACGGCGGCATCTTCCAGCGCCTTCTTCACGCCGCCGTTGATCTTGTCCACCACGTCCTTGGGCAGGTTCTTGGGGCCCAGGATGCCGTAGTAGGCCATGCGGTTCACCGGCTCCAGGCCCACTTCCTTGAACGTGGGCACATTGGGCAGTGCCGCCACGCGCTGCGGCGCGGACACCACGATGGGCACGAGCTTGCCGCTCTTGATGAAGGGCAGCGCCGAGGGCAGGTTGTCGAAGATGATGGGCACCTGACCCGCCACGGTGTCGTTGAGGGCCGGACCCGCGCCGCGGTAGGGAATGTGCGTGACGAAGCTGTTGGTGAGGCTCTTGTACAACTCCATCAGCAGGTGGCCGATGCCGCCTGTGCCCGAGGACGCGTACGAGTACTTGCCGGGGTTCTTCTGGATCTCCGCCAGGAAGGACTTGTAGTCCTTGGCCGGAAAGCTGGGGTGCACCGCGATGATGTTGGGCGTGGCCGCGATGTTGATGATGGGCGTGAAGTCCGTGATCGGGTTGTACGGGATCTTGGAGTTGATGGCCGGATTGGCCGCCGTGGTGGACACGGTGGCCACGCCCAGGTTGTACCCATCGGGTGCTGCGCGCGCCGTTTCCTGCGCGCCAATCACGCCGCCGCCGCCGCCCCGGTTCTCCACCACCACCGACTGGCCGAGCGCGCGCGACAGTGGGTCGGCGATCACGCGGGCGATGATGTCGGTGGTGCCGCCGGGCGCGAAGGGCACCAGCAGCTTGACGGGCTTGTTGGGGTAGCCCTGGGCGAAGGCGGTGCCCGCGGTGGCCGCCAGCGCCAAAGCCAGCAGGTTGCGACGTTGCATGCGAAATCTCCTCATCAAATTGTGTTTGGTGGAAAAAACAGGGGGTAGGCGGCGATCCTACGGTGCCATGCCGCTTTGACCACCGCGGGCGCCGCGCTGATTTGTTGGGAGTTTCCCCAATCATTCGCGCCGCCGGCCTACAGCGCCACGGTATGCTGCGCGCCGTGAGTTACGTGCAGCTTCTTCTCCCGGATTTCTCGCTGATCCTGTTCGGCTACCTGCTGTGCCGCTACACGCCCCTCAACCGCTCCGTCTGGCAGCCGGTGGAAAGCCTGGTGTATTACCTGCTGTTCCCGGTGTTGCTGTTCCAGTCCATCGTCAAGAGCCCCATCAACGTGGGCGAGGCCACCGGCCTGGTGGTGGCTGGCGTGGGCACGGGCCTGTGCGGCGTGCTGCTGGCCTACAGCCTGCCGCACCTGCCCTGGCTGGGCAGGCACATCGACCGGCGCGACCACGCGGCGGCGGCGCAGGTGGCTTTCCGCTTCAACTCCTTCATCGTGCTGGCCCTGGCCGAGCGCCTGGCGGGTGCGCAAGGCCTGCTCATGGTGGCGGTGCTGATTGGCGTGTGCGTACCGCTGCTGAACGTGGCCGCCGTGTGGCCCATGGCGCGCGGCGGCCAGCAGGGCTTCGTGCGCGAACTGCTGCGCAACCCGCTGATCATCGCCACGGCGACGGGGCTGGCGGCCAACCTGCTGGGCTTTCGCATCCCGCCGTGGCTGGAGCCCACGGTGGGTCGCATCAGCGCCGCGTCGCTGGCGCTGGGGCTCATGGCTGCAGGCGCGGGCATGCAGTTCGGGTTGCTCACACGCAGCAAGCTGCTGTCTGCGTCGGTGCTGACCATTCGCCACCTGGCACAGCCGCTGATCGCCTGGGGGTTCGCGCATCTGCTGGGGCTGGACGCCACGCAGACCTCGGTGCTGATGGCGTTCTGCGCCGTGTCCACCGCATCCACCTGCTATGTACTCGCCGCACGCATGGGCTACAACGGCGCGTATGTCGCAGGCCTGGTCACGCTGTCCACCGTGCTGGGGGTGGTGAGCCTGCCCTTCGCTCTGGGCTTGTTGCGTTGACGCTATTTAATTAATAGCTACTTGCGCTTGCCCTGCAAGCGTTGCAGGCCATTTTTATTCAGTTTTCCTGCGCCAGCGCCCAGGCCACATGCTCGCGCACCAGCGGGCTCGGGTCATCGGCGCGTGCGGCCAGCGCCGCACGAACGACAGGGTCGCGGGTCGTGCGCAACGCGTTGCCCAGCGCCACGGCGATGTTGCGCAGCCAGCGCTCATGGCCGATGCGACGGATCGGGCCGCCCTCGGTCATGCGCAGGAAGGTCTCCTCGTCCCACGTAAACAGATGCACGAGCTGCTGCCCCACCAGCCCCGCGCGCACATCGAAATCGGGCAGGCTGCTGGTCTGCGCGAACTTGTTCCACGGGCAGATGAGCTGGCAGTCGTCGCAGCCGTAGATGCGGTTGCCCATGAGCGGGCGCAACTCCAGCGGAATGGGCCCGGCGTGCTCGATGGTGAGGTAGGAGATGCAGCGGCGCGCATCCAAGCGGTACGGCGCGATGATGGCTTGCGTTGGGCAGACGTCGATACATGCCTGGCAACTGCCGCAGTGGTGGGTGACGGGCTCGGTGGGTTCGAGGGGCATGTCCACATAGATCTCGCCCAGAAAGAACATCGAGCCGGCCTCGCGGCTCAGCACCAGTGTGTGCTTGCCGCGCCAACCCTGGCCGCTGCGGCGCGCAAGCTCGGCCTCCAGTACCGGCGCCGAGTCGGTGAACACGCGGTGGCCAAACGGCCCTACTGCCTCAGCAACGCGGTCGCTGAGCTTTTGCAGCCGCGCGCGCAGCACCTTGTGGTAGTCGCGCCCCCGGGCGTAGACGGAAACCACCGCCTCGGTGGGTCGCGCCAGCCGGCCAAGTTCAATGGCCTGCCAGCCTTCGGGGGCATCCAGCGCCATCGCGCGCGGCAGGTAGTCCATGCGCGCGGTGATCACGCTCACGGTGCCGGGCACCAGTTCCGCCGGGCGGGCACGCTTCAGGCCATGCGCCGCCATGTAATGCATCTCGCCATGGAACCCTTGGGCCAGCCATTGCATCAATCCGGGCTCGGCGGAGGACAAGTCCACGCCGGCCACCTTGATTTGGGAAAATCCCAGCTCGCGGGCCCAGCCTTGTATTTGAGGAACGAGTTGACTGCTGCACACCATCAACACCCGATTGTAGAAACGCCACACTGCCTGTCGCTGCAATGGCACGACGAGGACGACACGGCGCGCTTCGCCGTGCGCCTGGCCGCGCAGCCCGGCCTGCGCAATGCCTTCATCGCCCTGCATGGCGACCTGGGCGCAGGCAAGACCACGCTCGTGCGCCACCTGCTGCGCGCCCTGGGCGTGCAGGGGCGCGTCAAGAGCCCCACCTACGCCGTGGTCGAGCCGCACCAGGCACCAGGAATGAACATCTGGCACTTCGACTTCTACCGCTTCAGCGACCCGCGCGAGTGGGAAGACGCAGGCTTTCGCGACATCTTCGCCAGCCCCGGCCTGAAGCTGGCCGAGTGGCCTGGCCATGCAGGAACCCTCATCCCGCCTGCGGATATTGCTATTCACATTGAAGCGGAGGATGATTCAGTCCGGCACGTGACGCTGCGAGCCCACACGCCCCATGGCAGCGCCATACTGCAAGGACTGGACACCCCATGAGCGATGCCCGCCGCCCTTCCCCCCTTCACAGCCGCCGCACCCTGCTGCGCGCGGGTAGCCTGGTACTGCTGCTGGGCACGCAGCAGATCGCACGCGGCGCCACCATCGTCGCGGTGCGTGTCTGGCCCGCGCCCGACTATTCACGGGTGACCATCGAATCGGACCGCGCGCTCACGGCCCGCCAGACCTTCGTGGACACGCCGCCGCGCCTGGCGGTGGACATCGAGGGCATCGACCTCAACCCCTCGCTGCGCGAACTGGTCGCCAAGGTGCGCGCAGACGACCCCAACATCGCCGGCATCCGCGTGGGCCAGAACGCGCCCGGCGTGGTGCGCCTGGTGGTGGACCTGAAGCAGGCGGCGCGGCCGCAGGTCTTCACGCTGCAGCCCGTGGCCGCGTACCAGCACCGGCTGGTGTTCGACCTGTATCCCGCGCAGCCGCCCGACCCGCTGGAGGCACTGATCGCCGAGCGGCTGCGCGACGCCACCGCGCCGCTGCCCGGCAGCGCAATAGGTACAGGGCGCGCCATGGCGGCTCCCCCATTGACGGACCCGCTGGGTGACCTGATTGCACGGCATTCCGCACCGCAGGCCATGCCCCCTGCCCTGCCCGTGCCGGGCACGGCGGTGGCAACCGCACCCGTGGCGCCGGCACCCGCCGCCCCGGCGCGCCCTGCCGCACCCGCCACCCCGCCTACGACGGCCCGCGCGGCGTATTCCACCGACCGCCTCATCATCATCGCGCTGGACCCCGGCCACGGCGGCGAAGACCCGGGCGCCATCGGCCCGCGCGGCACGCGCGAAAAGGACGTGGTGCTGAAAGTGGCGCACCTGCTGCGCGACCGCATCAATGCCACGCAGGTGGGCGGCAATCCCATGCGCGCCTTTCTCACGCGCGACGGTGACTTCTTCGTCCCGCTAGCGGCGCGCGTCGACAAGGCGCGGCGCGTGCAGGCAGACCTGTTCGTGTCCATCCACGCCGACGCCTTCACCACCCCGTCGGCACGCGGCGCCAGCGTGTTCGCGCTGAGCCAGGGCGGCGCGTCCAGCTCGGCCGCGCGCTGGCTGGCCAACAAGGAGAACGAGGCCGACCTGATCGGCGGCGTGAACCTGGGCGCCCAGCAGGACCGCCATGTGCAGCGCGCGCTGCTGGACATGAGCACCACGGCGCAGATCAACGACAGCCTGAAGCTCGGCAGCGTGCTGCTGGGCGAGATCGGCAGCATGGCCAAACTGCACAAGCCGCGCGTGGAGCAGGCGGGCTTTGCCGTGCTCAAGGCGCCCGACATTCCCAGCGTGCTGGTGGAGACGGCCTTCATCAGCAACCCCGAGGAAGAGTCCAAGCTGCGGTCCGCCGCGTATCAAGAGCAATTGGCCGACGCGCTGATGCGCGGCATCGTCCGATACTTCGCGAAAAACCCGCCGCTGGCGCGCAGCCGCACCGTCTGAGCAGCGCGGCCGTGACCGCCATGGCACTGCCCCACGCCCAGTCCTGCGAAGTCGTCAGCCTCCGGCCCCTGGCGCCACGCCTGCACGACACCCCCACCTGCGCCCTCATCAAGGCCGGCCAGCTGGAAGTGATCCGCGTGGTGCTGCCCGCCGGTAAAGAGCAGCACCAGCACGACGCACCGGGTGAGGTCACGCTGCTGTGCCTGGAGGGCGAGGTGCTTTTCCAGGCCGGCGCGCAGTCGCATACCCTGCGCGAGGGCGACTTCCTGCACCTGGTGCCGCGCATTCCGCATGTGCTGCGGGCGCTGCAGGACGCCTCGCTGCTGGTGACGATCTGTCTCGTGCCGGGTTAGGGCCGAGGGCCGCCGCGTCCTACACGCGCCGGCAAGACGGGCCTACACCGGCGCGGGGCCGACGGAGTGACAGTTGAGTCACGGCCCCACACCGGGGTCTGTTGACCATAAGGAGCCACCATGCAATACCGCCACCTTCTCTCCGCCGCCGCCTGCGCAGCCGCCCTGGGCCTGGTGGGCTGCTCGTCCAATCCCACCAACGCCCAGATCGGCACCGGTGTCGGCGCCGTGGCTGGCGGCGCCCTCGGTAGCGCCGTGGGCGGCACGGCCGCCACCATTGGCGGCGCCGCTGCCGGCGCGCTGATCGGCCACGAACTGGGTGAAGACCGGGACCGCGATCGCCGCCGTTGACGGCCCGCCTGAGAGCCTCACCATGCAGAACGCCACCCCTCTCGCGAGGCGGTGGCGTTTTATATGGAATATGGCCCTAACGCGCTTCTAGCAAGCGCGAATAGCTATCTATTCAATAGCAACCGCAGTTCCCTGTGCCTTGCGCCCGGCGCGCCATGCGCCAAAGATGGCAATCAGGCCGGGGATGAAGATCATGGCCCAGATGATCTTGTCCAGATGCCGCTGCACCCAGGCCATGTTCCCAAAGAAGTACCCCGCCGTGCAGATGCCCACGACCCACAGTACCGCACCACCGACGTTGTAGGCCGTGAACTTGCCCCGCCCCATGGCCGCCACGCCGCCCACGAAGGGAGCGAACGTGCGGATGAAGGGCATGAAGCGCGCCAGCACGATGGTGATGCCGCCATAGCGCTCATAGAACGCATGGGCCTGGTCGAAGGCCTTCTTGTTGAACCAGCGCGAGCTTTCCCACTGGAATACCTTGGGTCCGAAATAGCGCCCGATGCTGTAGTTGCACTGGTCGCCCAGGATCGCCGCAGCCAGCAGAACCGCGCAGGCCAGCGGGAAGTTCATCAACCCTGCACCGCTGAGCGCCCCCACCACGAACAGCAGCGAGTCACCCGGCAGAAAGGGCATGACCACCACGCCCGTCTCCACGAACACGATGATGAACAGCAGCGCGTACACCCAGGGGCCATAGCTGGCCACGAAGGCGGCGAGATGCTTGTCCACATGCAGGATGAAATCGATCAGGAACGCAAAGACTTCCAAAACACAAACCTCCCGTTGGCGAAGTGCGCCGTAATGTACCCGCGCCCCCAATGCCCCTGGTTGCACCACACCACCATTGGCAATTGCTCACACTTGTTGGCAATTGGCAAACAAACCGCGGGGCACACTTCACACGGCCGCGCCATAGTGCACCCACGGCGTGCGCACCGCGCCCCACCTCATTACAAGACCATTTCCCCGAAAGGAACCGCCATGACCGTCCTCCGCCACAGCCGCCTGATCGCCACTGCCGCACTGCTCACGGGCGCCCTTGCACTGGGCGGCTGCGCCCACCGGCCCAGCAACGCACAGATCGGCACGGGCGTCGGCGCCGTGGCCGGCGGCCTGGTGGGCAGCGCGGTGTTCGGCTCCACGCTGGGTACCGTGGGCGGCGCCGCCGCCGGCGCGCTGATCGGCAACGAGGTCGGCCGCAACAACGACCGCGGCTACCGCCACCGCCACTGACCCTCACAGCACCCGCGGTCGCATCGCCACCTAAAATCCCCGCGTGACCGCACAGCCTTCCGACACCGCCCTCGCCCCCGCGCCCCGGCGCCCCATTCGCGACCTGCCCGACGAGCTCATCAGCCAGATCGCCGCGGGCGAAGTGGTGGAGCGCCCCGCCTCTGCCGTGCGCGAGCTGGTGGACAACGCCCTGGATGCGGGCGCCACCCAGATCACCGTGCGCCTGCTGGCGGGCGGCGTGCGCCTGATCGCCGTGGAGGACGACGGCAGCGGCATCCCGCAGGATGAGCTGCCGGTGGCCCTGCGCAGCCACGCCACGAGCAAGATCACCAACCTGCACGACCTGGAATCGGTCGCCACCATGGGTTTTCGCGGCGAGGCGCTGGCCGCCATCGCGTCGGTGTCCGAGATGGCGCTGCTGTCGCGCACCGCGCAGCAGGCCAGCGCCTTTCTGCTGGATGCGCGCAGCGGCGAACTGCGCCCCGCGGCACGCAGCCGTGGCACGACCGTGGAGGTCAAGGAGTTGTTCTTCTCCACGCCCGCGCGGCGCAAATTCCTCAAGACCGACGCGACCGAGCTCGCCCACTGCATCGAGGCCGTACGCCGCCATGCGCTGGCGCGGCCCGATGTGGGCTTTGCCATCTGGCACGAAGGCAAGCTGGTGGAGCAGTGGCGCGCCACACTGGCTCCCGCTGCCACTGCGGACGAGGGCGAACGCCAGCAGGCCCTGCAGCAGCGCCTGAGCGACGTGCTGGGCGAGGACTTCATTCGCGACTCCGTACCTGTGCACCTGCGCCTGGGCGCGGTCACGGTGACGGGCCGCGCCGGGCTGCCCGACGCGGCCCGTTCGCGTGCAGACCAGCAGTTCTGCTACGTGAACGGCCGCTTCGTGCGCGACAAGGTGCTCACGCATGCTGCGCGCAGCGCCTACGAGGACGTGCTGCACGGCCACAAGCAGCCGGTGTACGCACTGTACATACAGATCGACCCGCAGCGTGTGGACGTGAACGTGCACCCGACCAAGATCGAGGTGCGCTTTCGCGACAGCCGCGAGGTGCACCAGGCCGTGCGCCACGCGGTGGAGAACGCTCTGGCGGCGCCGCGCGCGCAGGCGCTGGCGGCTGCCGCCGCTTCAACTTCTGTAGCGCCTGCCGCTCCATCCGTGGGCGATTCAGATAGAAACCCGGCTCATCCCCCCTATTGGCAAGCGCAATCAGCTATCAAATTTGAAGAGCGCGCAGGCCACAAGGTCTCTGACCTGCAAGCTCTATGGGGCACATCCACGGCTGCGCCACCGCCCGGTATGCCGGCAACCACCGCCATGGCACCGGTCGCTCCAGGCGCGCCCACGGCGCCGTCCTTCTCGCCCGCCAGCGCGGCTCCATTGGCTGCCGTCGACATGGCGACTGCGCACGTCGAGGATGGACACACCTGGCCGCTGGGCCGCGCCTTGGCGCAGGTCCATGGCGTGTATATCCTGGCCGAAAGCGCGCAGGGCTTGGTGGTGGTGGACATGCATGCGGCGCACGAACGCATCGTGTACGAGCGGCTCAAGGCCCAGGTGGACCAAGGTGCACGCATCGCCAGCCAGCCACTGCTCATCCCCGCCACCTTTGCCGCCACCCCCGAAGAGGTGGCGACCGCCGAGGCGCATGCCGACACGTTGGCCCGGCTGGGACTGGAGGTCGTGCCGTTCTCGCCGCGCACCCTGGCCGTGCGCGCCGTGCCCACCACGCTGGCCCAGGGCAACCCCGTGGAGCTGGCGCGCAGCGTGCTGGCTGAGCTGGCCACCCATGACGCCAGCACCGTGGTGCAGCGCGCGCAGAGCGAGATCCTTGCCACCATGGCCTGCCATGGCGCCGTGCGGGCCAATCGCCGGCTGACGCTGGACGAGATGAACGCCCTGCTGCGCCAGATGGAAGTCACCGATCGCTCCGACCAGTGCAACCACGGCCGCCCCACCTGGCGCCAGCTCAGCATGAAAGAGCTGGACGCGCTGTTCCTGCGCGGGCGCTGAGCGCATCCACACACCCTCTCACGCCGCTACCACCCAGCGGCATTCCCTTCTCCCCCGACTGCCTTGCACTGCCAGCGCTGCTTTGGCGGTGCCCAGGGCGGCGCAGCCGTGCCCCAGGTCAAACCGTTGCGCAATCCCGCGCAACAGGGCATTCGCCACTGACTTCGCACCAAAAGCGCGCAAGAAAACGCACCAGCAACGCGCGACAACCCCGAAAACCTGTCCCATTGCGAGGCATCAAATCCAAAATGGTGCATAACCACATGTCTTTTTGACATAATTCGATGCTGCATTGCCGCATCGCTAAATTTCCCTTGAGCAGAAAGTCCTTATGAAGCACCAATCCGTGGGCCATTTCCTTGAACAGGTTGCACAGCGCAACCCCGGCCAGCCTGAATACCTGCAAGCCGTGACCGAGGTCATGGAAAGCCTGTGGCCGTTCATCGAAAAGAACCCGCGCTATGCCGAGCAAGGCCTGCTGGAGCGCCTGGTGGAGCCCGAGCGGGTGGTGATGTTCCGCGTGTCCTGGTTCGACGATCACGGCAATGTGCATATCAACCGCGGCTATCGCATCCAGCACAGCATGGCGATCGGCCCTTACAAGGGCGGCCTGCGCTTTCACCCCTCGGTCAACCTGTCGGTGCTGAAGTTCCTGGCCTTCGAGCAGACCTTCAAGAACGCGCTGACCACGCTGCCCATGGGCGGCGGCAAGGGTGGCTCGGACTTCGACCCCAAGGGCAAGAGCCCGGCCGAAGTCATGCGCTTTTGCCAGGCCTTCGTGACGGAGCTGTTCCGCCACGTGGGTCCCGACACCGACGTGCCCGCGGGTGATATCGGGGTGGGCGGCCGTGAGGTCGGTTTCATGGCGGGCATGTACAAGAAGCTGGCCAACAACGCCGCCAGCGTGTTCACGGGCAAGGGCCTGGCCTTCGGCGGCTCGCTGATCCGCCCCGAGGCCACCGGCTACGGCACGGTGTACTTCGCCGACGAGATGCTCAAGACCCGCGGCCGCAGCTTCGACGGCCTGCGCGTGTCCGTGTCCGGCTCGGGCAACGTGGCCCAGTACGCCGTGGAAAAGGCCATGCAACTCGGCGCCAAGGTCATCACCGTGTCGGACTCCAGCGGCACCATCATCGACGAAGACGGCTTCACCCCCGAGAAGCTGGCCATCCTGATGGACGTAAAGAACCACCATTACGGCCGCGTGAGCGACTACGCCGCCCGCACCGGTGTGAAGTTCGAAGCCGGCGTGCGTCCCTGGCATGTCAAGGTGGACGTGGCTCTGCCCTGCGCTACGCAGAACGAACTGGACGAGAACGACGCCAACACCCTCATCAAGAACGGCGTGCTGTGCGTGGCTGAAGGCGCCAACATGCCTTCGACCAACGAGGCAGCCAAGCTGTTCGAGCAGGCGGGCGTGCTGTACGCACCGGGCAAGGCCAGCAACGCCGGTGGCGTGGCCACCTCGGGCCTGGAAATGAGCCAGAACGCGATGCGTCTGTCGTGGACCCGCGACGAAGTGGATGCGCGCCTGCTCCAGATCATGCAGGGCATCCACGCCGCCTGCCTGCAATACGGCAAGCGCGCCGATGGCAGCGTGAGCTACATCAACGGTGCCAACGTGGCTGGCTTCGTGAAGGTGGCCGACGCCATGCTGGCGCAAGGCGTGGTCTGATACTCCTGCGCAGGCCCCGCGCCTGCGGCACACCGCGCAAGCCGGCCCCTGGGCCGGCTTTTTTTTAGCGCTTGGCCGTCAGCAACAAGCCGCCTGCTCCCATGAAGAAGCCACCTGTGGCACGGTTCAGCCGCACCACGCCGCGCTGCGTGCGAATCACGCGGCGGATCTGCCGCCCGCACGTGGCATACACCGCTGTGGCCACGAATTCCGCCATCAGGTAGATGCTGCCCAGCACCAAGAACTGCCGCGCCGCGGGCTGTGCCGGATCGATGAACTGCGGGAAGATGGCCGCAAAGAGGATGATGGCCTTGGGGTTGGTGATGCCCAGCAGGAACTCCTGTGCCATCAGGGCGCGCACCGAGGCGCGCGCGGGTGCGGGTGCCTCATCTCCTTCGACCAGCGCCGCGCCACCGAACTCCCGGCTGCGCCATGCGCGCCAGCCAATCCAGAACAGATAAACGGCGCCGGCCCATTTGACGGCCGTGAATGCGGCCTCCGAAGCCAGCAGCATGGCCCCCAATCCCACGGCCGAGACACTGAGGAAAATGGCGAATGCGGCCACCCGCCCCACGGTCGCGATCAGCGCGGCCGCGACACCGGCGCGGATGCCGTTGTTGAGCCCGCAGAAATTGTTGGGGCCGGGCGTGAGCGCAATGGCAACGGCGGCGGGGGCAAACAGCAGGGCTTCCACGACAACTCCTTGCGCCAGCAGGCGCGGAAAAAGGTGCGCCAGTTTATTCCGGCAGTACCACCCGGTGGCGCCAGGGCAGATCGCCCAACGCATCGTAATGCGCCACCACCAACACGCGCCCAGCGGTGCGGGGTGCACTTGCCTCCCGCTGCAGCGCCTGCAGCAGGTAGGCAATGGACGCCTTGTCCAGGCCGGCCAGCGGCTCATCCAGCAATGTCAGTGGGGCGCCGCTGGCCAGTTCACCGGCCATCAGCACCTTGCGCTGGCTGCCTGCGGAAAGCTGGTGCATGGCCTTGTGCAAATGCCCGGCAATGCCCCAGCCCACGACGTGGGCGTGCCAGTCCTCCTCGGACCAGCGCGCATGGACCGTGCGCAGCCCGGCGGCCCAGTCCCGCGCCGTCATCGCCTGCGGCCACGGCGCGCGCGGGTCGCGCCAAAAGACCTGTGCCCGGTATTGCGCAGGATTCTGCGTCGCGCTCGTGCCATGCAGCAGCATCCGCCCGGCCTGCGGCGCCCACTCTCCGGCCATCAGGCGCAACAGGCTGGTCTTGCCCGCCCCGTCCCCACCCTGCACCAGCACCAGGCCTGCGGGAAAATCCGCGCTCCAATGCTGGAACAAGGGCCGTTGCGCAAAGCCGAAGCAGATCCCGTCGGCCCGCAACGCGGGCGGGGATGCAATAGGCTCGGGGCACTTCAGCATGATTTCTCCTGAAGAAACAGCGCCCGCATCACAGGGCTGGGTTGTCGCATGACTTTGCATTTTCTGGATTTTGACTACAGCGAGGATGAGGAAGGCACGGCCACCTGGGATGCCGTGGCCAGCGTGCCCACGGATCGCCTGCCCGAGCTGCTAGCGGAGATTACAGCGCTGCTGGACTGGGCGCACACCGAGTTCGGCGCTCTGCGCGGCCCGGTCGAGACGGGAGGACTGTGGGACTACGACCTGCATTGCGAGCGCGACGGGTTGCCCTTGCTGGCGCTGGGGTTCGACATCCACGAACGGCAAATTCATCCACGACCACAATCCCAGCCCCAGGCGTGGGTGACCTTGACGCTGACCCTCAGTGGTGGCCCGGCCTTTGCAGCGGCGTTCGTGGACCGCTTCGGCGCCGCGTAACCCAGCGACTCTTCCGCCCTACACTGGCGCATGGCAAGGTCCACCAACGCTCAGAAAAAACCCCAGGACATGCGCCACCTGATGAGGGAACTGGCGCCGTTCCTGCGTCCCTATCGGATACACCTCGCTGGCGCGATGGCGTTTCTGCTGCTCGCCGCCTTGGCAACGCTGGCCTTTCCCACGGCCCTGCGTCAATTGATCGATGGTGCGATTAGCGCTGCCACCCCGGGGGGAAAGGGCGTCGGCGCACCGGCCTTGCGCACGCACTTTGCAGTGCTGTTCGCGGTCGCCGTGGCACTTGGATTGGCGTCGGCCGCACGCTACTACCTCATGAGCTGGCTGGGCGAACGCGTCACGGCAGATCTGCGCAACGCCGTCTACGCACACGTGCTGCGGCAGAGCCCGGAGTTCTTTGAAACCACGCAAACGGGGGAAGTGCTGTCGCGCCTCACGGCCGACACGACACTGGTGCAGACCGTCGTGGGCTCATCGCTGTCCATGGGGCTGCGCAATGCCGTGCTGGGCGCCGGGGCGCTGGGCATGCTGATCTGGAGCACACCCTACGTGATGGCGCTCGCCTTCGGGGCCATCGTCGCCATCGTGCTGCCGTCGATGTGGATCGGACGGCGTGTACGGCGTCTGTCACGCGCAAGCCAGGACCGCGTGGCAGATGCCAGCGCCATCGCCGCAGAGGTGTTGGGCGCCATTCCCGTGGTGCAAAGCTACACGGCTGAAGCACGCGAAGCCGCCCGCTTCGCGGCGGCTACGGAGAGTGCGCTGCGTGCAGCCCTGCGCCGCAGCGGCGCCCGTGCAGCGCTGATGGCCTTCATCATCATTGCCAGCGCCGCGCTGTTGCTGTGGGGGTTGTATCTCGGAGCCCAGGCGGTCCTTGCAGGGACGCTCTCGGCCGGGCAACTGGGGCAGACCATTCTCTATGCGATGTTTCTCGCGGGTGCCGTAGCCGTGCTGGGCGAGGTCTATGGCGACCTGTTGCGCGCCGCGGGTGCGATGGAGCGGCTGATGGAACTGCTCGCAACACGCCCCACGCTTGCCGCACCATCCCGGCCCGCCATGCCGCGGGCCACAGACCTTTCGATCGAGTTCACGGGCGTAGGCTTCTCCTATCCCTCGCGCCCCGTGCCACCCGCGCTGCGCCACTTCGACCTGCGCCTGCTGCCAGGAGAAACCGTTGCGTTGGTGGGCAGCAGCGGCGCCGGCAAGTCCACCGTCTTTCAATTGCTGCAACGCTTCTACGACGTGAGCGAGGGCCGCATCACGTTGGGTGGCGTGGATTTGCGCGACATGGACCCGCAGGTGCTGCGAAGCCACATTGGCGTGGTTCCGCAAGACGCCGAGATTTTTTCCGCATCGGCCCTGGACAATATCCGCTATGGCGATCCGCAGGCGAGCCGGCACGCGGTGGAAGCAGCGGCACGCGCCGCATTTGCCCATGAATTCATCGACGCGCTGCCGCAGGGGTACGACACCTTTCTCGGCGAGCATGGCGTGCGCCTCTCAGGAGGCCAACGCCAGCGCATTGCCATAGCCCGCGCGCTGCTGAAGAACGCCCCCGTACTGCTCCTGGACGAGGCCACAAGCGCCCTGGACGCGCACAGCGAGCGTGCCGTGCAGCTTGCGCTGGACACCGCGCTTCGCCAGCATTCCCGCCAACGTATTACCCTGGTCATCGCCCACCGGCTGGCCACCGTCCAGCATGCGGACCGCATTGTGGTCATGGACCATGGAAGCATGGTCGAGCAGGGGCGGCACGAGGACTTGCTGCATCAGGGCGGCGTCTATGCCCGCTTGGCAGCGCTGCAGTTCTCGCGTTGAAGGGTCATTGGGGGCGGCGCCGACGCGCTAGAGCCAGCCAAAGCCAGAACCCTAGTGCAGAGGCTCTTTCGCTGCCTGCGGCAACGCCAGCGGCAGCACTGCAATGCCCTCATCCAGCAGCTCGGCGGTTTCCTGGGGCGTCGCTTGGCCGCGTATGCCGCGCTCTTCCGTCTCGCCGTAGTGCATGCGGCGTGCCTCGGATGCGAAGCGGTCTCCCACGTCCTCGGTCTGCGCCATGACCCGGCGCGCCATGGCAAGCCATGCGGCCTGAAAGGCAGCGGATACCCCCTCTGGCGGAACGGGAGCGGGAGCCGTCGCAGCGGCTTCCCGCGATGTGGAGGCCCCGGTGCTCAGGTTCAACCGGGGAGCGCTCACCCCCTTGCGCACCTGCGAGTCTCCGCACATCGGACACTGCACCAGGCCACGGGCCTGCTGGCTGTGAAAGTCCCCCTCACTCGCAAACCAGCCTTCAAACGTGTGGTCGAGCGAACACAGCAGGTCGAGTACCTTCAAGGCCAACCCTCATCAGTCCTCGGCCGCGCTGCGGTCGCGGCGACGCATCAGGTAGCGGTAGACGAACCCCGGAAATGCCAGCGTCACGAACAACGCCCCGGTGACCGCGTAGAACTCCCAGCCCTGGGGCGCAATCTGCCCCGCCCGTTTTTCGAGCGCCAACGCCAGACCACCGACCAGGAAGTACAGCAACACCAATTCCAGCGCGCGGACGAAGAAGGGTTTGCCTTCCCGGGCGCGCGCGCCGACGACCAGCCACCGGTCATTGATGAAAGGGAGATTGGCCGCCACAAGGGCGGCCAAAATTACCAGCCAGATGGCCCCCGTCTGGGTCATGGCAGCCGCGGCGCCCGGTCAGGTGGCGAGGGCGCGCACGATGGCATCGGCGCACAGGGCCATCAGCCCACCCGGCAGCAATCCCAGGACCAGGACCAGAGCGCCATTGATGGTCAGCACCACACGCACGTCCAACGGTGCGGACACGCTGGTAGCAGTCAATGGTGCGTCGAAGTACATCACCTTCACCACGCGCAGGTAGTAAAACGCGCCGATCAACGACATCATGACGGCGAATACCGCCAAGGCGATGTGCAGTACCTGCCCGGACGCGACCAGCGCTTGCAGCACGGCCAGCTTGGCATAGAAACCGACCAGCGGCGGAATGCCGGCCATCGAGAACAGACACACGGCCATCACGCCTGCGTACAGCGGGCTGCGCTGGTTCAGACCGGCCAGGTCGGAAATTTCTTCGCTTTCAAAACCTTCGCGCGCCAACAGCAGGATCACACCGAAGGCCGCCAACGTGGTGAGCACATAGGTCACCACGTAGAACATGGCGGAGCTGTAGGCGTTCTCCACAGCGGTGGCGTCCACGTTGCCATGCACCACACCCGACATCAGGCCCAGTAGCACGAATGCCATCTGCGAGATCGTCGAGTACGCCAGCATGCGCTTGAGATTGGTCTGCATGATCGCAGCCAGGTTACCCACCAGCAGCGACCCGATGGCCAGTACCGCAAGCATCTGCTGCCAGTCGATGGCCAGCGGCAACAGGCCGTCCACCAGCAGGCGGATGGTCATGGCGAACGCGGCCAGCTTGGGTGCGCTGCCGATGAACAGCGTCACGGCCGTGGGCGCGCCCTGGTAGACGTCTGGCACCCACATATGGAACGGAACCACGCCCATCTTGAAAGCCAGCCCGGCGACCACGAACACCAGGCCGAACACCAGTACTTGGTGACGGATCTGCCCCGCGTTGATGGCCTTGAATACCTGGCCGATGTCCAGCGAACCGGTGGCGCCGTAGAGCATGGACAGGCCATACAGCAGGAAGCCGCTGGCCATGGCGCCCAGTACGAAATACTTCATCGCGGCCTCGGTGGCCGTGGTGTTGTCGCGCCGCAGGGCCACCAGGGCATAGCTGGAGAGCGTGAGCAGTTCCAGGCCCAGATAGATCAGCAGGAAGTTGTTGGCCGAGATCAGCACAAACATCCCCAGCAGAGCGAGCATGGTCAGCGTGAACAACTCACCACCACGCAGCATGTCGCGGTCCGCGGCATAGGGACGGCCATAGACGAGCAAAACCATCACGGCCACGGTCGCGAAGCACTTGAGCCAATTGCCCATGGCATCGCTGACCACCATGTTGCCCCAGGCATAGAAGGTGTTGCCACTGCTCGCGTACATGGCCTGGAGCGCGGCAACCACCGCCAGGGTGAGCATGGTGAGCACGTAGGTTCCCGTGCGGCGCGCGCTGCTGACGCCCAGATCCACCAGGGCAATCACGCAAGCCATGACCAGCAGCACGATCTCGGGATAAATCGCCAGCCAGCTGATGTTGTCAATCATCTCGTATCTCTCGGTTCAGTCTGGTCAGTTGAGCTTGGATTGCGCCACATGCTTGAGCAACTCTGCCACGGACACATCCATCACGTCCGTGAAGGGCTTGGGATAGACGCCCATGTACAGCACGGCAATCGCCAGCAATCCCAGCACAAGGAATTCCCGTCCGCCAATATCCGTCAGGCCGCGCACGTTGTCGTTCGTGACGGGGCCCAGATAGACGCGCTTGTACATCCACAGCGAATAGCTGGCGCCCAGGATCAACGCCAACGCCGCGCCAAGGCCGACCCAAAAGTCGAACTTCACGGCGGCGATGATGACCATCCATTCACCGACGAAGCCCGCCGTAGCCGGCAGCCCGCAATTGGCCATGGTGAACAGCAGCGCAAAGGCCGCGAACTTGGGCATGGTGTTGACCACGCCGCCATAGGAAGCGATCTCGCGCGAATGCACGCGGTCGTACAGCACGCCAATGCACAGGAACATGGCGCCGGACACGAAGCCGTGCGCAATCATCTGGACCAGGCCACCCGAGACACCCATGTCATTGAAGACGAAGAAGCCCAGCGTGACAAAGCCCATGTGCGCAACCGACGAGTAGGCCACGAGTTTCTTCATGTCCTTTTGCACCATGGCCACCAGCCCCACGTAGATCACAGCCACCAGCGACAGGGTGATCATCAGCCACGCCCATTCGCGCGAAGCGTCTGGTGCGATCGGCAGCGAGAAGCGCAGGAAACCATACGCGCCCAGCTTCAGCATGATGGCGGCCAGCACTGCGGAGCCGCCCGTGGGCGCTTCCACGTGCACATCGGGCAGCCAGGTATGCACCGGCCACATAGGCACCTTCACGGCAAACGCCGCGAAGAAGGCAAAGAACAGCAGGGTTTGCGCGGTCGCCGACAGGGGCAGCTTGTGCCACGTAGCGATGTCAAAGCTGCCGCCCGACTGGTTGTACAGGTAGATGAACGCAATCAGCGTGAGCAGCGAGCCCAGCAGCGTGTACAGGAAAAACTTGAAAGCCGCGTAAATCTTGTTCGGCCCGCCCCAGATACCGATGATCAGGTACATCGGGATCAGCGTGGCCTCGAAGAACACGTAGAACAACATGCCGTCCATGGCGCTGAAGACGCCGACCATCAGACCCGAAAGGATCAGGAACGCGCCCATGTACTGATTCACCCGCTCGGTGATCGATTCCCAGGAGGCAATCACGACGATGACGGTGATGAACGCCGTCAGCGGCACGAACCAGAAAGCGATGCCGTCCACACCCAGGTGGTAGTAGACGTTGAAGCGCTCGATCCACATGGACTTTTCGACAAACTGCGCAGCCGCGCTGCCGTTGTCGAAGCCGCCCATGAGCGGGAGCGTGACAGCCAAACCCAGCAGCGCGCCGATGAGCGCCAGCCAGCGGACCATGCGTGCATGCTCGTCGCGCCCCAAGGCCAGCAGGAGGGTGCCGAAGGCAATGGGCACCCAGATGGCAAGACTCAACAAACCCATTTTCTTTTTTCTCCTACTTGTTGAGCCAGACGAAATAAGTCATGAGCGCGAACACACCCAGGATCATCACCAGCGCATAGTGGTAGACATAGCCCGACTGGAGCCAGCGCACCAGGCCTGCGATACGTCCCACGAGCTTCCACGAGCCGTTCACGAGGGCCCCGTCGATCACGCCTTGGTCGCCGCCCTTCCACAGGGCAATGCCCAAGCCGCGGGCACCACGCGCGATGATGTTCTCGTTGATCCAGTCGAGGTAGTACTTGTTTTCGAACAAGGTATAGATCGGCTGGAACATACGCTTGATGGCCGCGGGCAGCGCCGGGTTGACCATGTACATGTAGTACGCCATCGCGACGCCAGCCAGTGCCAGCCAGAACGGTGCCGTCTGCAGGCCGTGCAGAGCCATGGCCAACGGACCGTGGAAGATCTCCGCCAGTTCCGCCATCGCGGGGTGCTTGGCGGCGTCCACGAAGATCACGTCCTTGAAGAAATCGCCAAACAGCATCGGCTGGATGGTCATGAAGCCGATCAGTACGGAGGGAATGGCCAACAGAATCAGCGGCACGGTCACCACCCACGGGGACTCATGCGGCTCATGATGGTCATCGTGGCCATGGTGGTCGCCGTGGTGCGCATCGGGATTCTGGTCGTAGCGTTCCTTGCCGTGGAACACAAGGAAATACATACGGAAGGAGTAGAACGCCGTCACGAACACGCCGGCCAGTACGGCGAAATGGGCGAAGCCCGCAGCCGGCAGCGTGCTGGCATGCACCGCCTCGATGATGCTGTCCTTGGAATAGAAGCCTGAGAACAGCGGCGTGCCGATCAGGGCCAGAGATCCCAACAGCGAGGTAATCCAAGTGATAGGCATGTATTTGCGCACGCCTCCCATCCAGCGGATGTCCTGGTTGTGGTGCATGCCCATGATCACCGAGCCGGCGCCCAGGAACAGCAAGGCCTTGAAGAACGCATGCGTCATCAGGTGGAAGACGGCCACCGAATAGGCCGATGCGCCCAGGGCGACGGTCATGTAACCCAGCTGCGACAGCGTGGAATACGCCACCACCCGCTTGATGTCGTTCTGGATGATGCCCAGGAAACCCATGAACAGTGCGGTGATCGCGCCGATCACCAGAATGAAGTTCAGCGCGGTATCCGACAACTCAAACAGCGGCGACATGCGCGACACCATGAAAATGCCGGCCGTCACCATGGTGGCCGCGTGAATCAGCGCCGAAATCGGTGTCGGGCCTTCCATCGAGTCGGGCAGCCACACGTGCAGCGGGAACTGAGCAGACTTGCCCATCGCGCCGATGAACAGGCAGATGCAGATCACGGTGATCAGCATCCAGTCGGTGCCGGGGAAGCCAATCGCGCCCAGTTCGCCCGACTTGGCGAAGATCTCGCTGTAGTTGAAGGTGCCCGCGTAGGCAGCGATCAAGCCAATGCCAAGGATGAAGCCGAAGTCGCCGACGCGGTTGACCAGAAAGGCCTTCATGTTGGCGAAGATCGCCGACTGTTTGTTGAACCAGAAGCCGATCAGCAGGTAGGACACCAAGCCCACCGCCTCCCAGCCAAAAAACAGTTGCAGCAGGTTGTTGCTCATGACAAGCATGAGCATGGAGAACGTGAACAGCGAGATGTAGGCAAAGAAACGGTTATAGCCTTCGTCCTCCTCCATGTAGCCGATGGTGTAGATGTGCACCATCAAGGAGACGAAGGTCACCACGCACATCATCATGGCGGTAAGGCTGTCGATGAGGAAGCCCACCTCCATCTTCAGACCGCCCACCACCATCCACGTATAGATGGTCTCGTTGAAACGGGCGCCATCCACAGCCACGCTCTTGAGCGTCATCGCCGAGAGCACGAAGGCGACCAACACCCCCAGGATGGTGAGCGAATGGGAAGCACGGCGACCGAACCAGTTGCCGCCGAAGGCCGTGCCAAAGATGCCCGCAAGCACGGAGCCGACGAGCGGCGCCAGGGGCACCGCCAGCAGCGTCGAAGCAGAAAGGGTTTGACTCATTCTTGAGAACCTTGCAAGTACCGGGGCGACCCATCAACCCTTGAGGGTGTTGAGATCTTCCGCATCAATGCTGGTCTTGTTACGGAACAGCAGCACCAGGATGGCCAGGCCAATGGCGGACTCAGCAGCCGCCACCGTGAGGATGAAGAACACGAATACCTGACCGTGCATATCGCCCAGGTAATGAGAAAACGCCACGAAGTTGATGTTGACCGCGAGCAGCATCAGCTCGATCGCCATGAGCAGGACGATGAGGTTCTTACGGTTCAGGAAGATGCCAATCACCGCCAGGGCGAACAGCATGGCGCCTAGCGAGAGAAAGTGACCCAGAGTCAATGTCATTGCTTCTTCTCCTCTGCAGACTCGGGGACTGCTGGCGCAGCGGCCTGCTGCGTGACGGGCAACTGGACCATGACAAGGCGATCACGGGCACGCACGCGCACCTGCTCCGAAGGGTCAATGGCCTTGGAGTCCTTGCGCTGGCGCAAGGTCAGGGCGATGGCTGCAATCATGGCCACCAGCAGGATCACCGCAGCCACTTCAACGGGGTACAGGTACTCTGTGTAGAGCAGTTTGCCCAAGGCTTTGGTGTTCGAGTAAGGCACCACCTGCCCCGCAGCATTCACCAGCACTTCAACGGCCTTGGGCTCTTCGATGCCGCGAAAACCAGTCATGAGCACAGCGGCCATCTCGAATGCCACCAGGGCACCGATGAATGCCGCCAAAGGAAAGTGCTTCCAGAAACCGCGTCGCACGGTATCGATGCGGATGTCCAGCATCATCACGACAAAGAGGAACAGCACCATCACGGCGCCCAGGTAGACGAGCACCAGCGTGATGGCGAGGAATTCCGCCTTCAGCAGAAACCACACGCCGGCGGCCTGCGAGAAGGCAAGAATCAGATGCAGCACGGCATGCACGGGGTTGCGCGCCGTGATGACCCGGAAGGCCGCGTACAGCAGCACTACCGAGAACAAGTAGAAGAAACCGGTTTTGGCGTCCATGAATCGGGTCTTTTCAAAAAGTCAGGTGCGGTGAGGCAACCCGATCAACGGTACTTGGCGTCCGCCGCCTTGGCGGCTGCGATCTCGGGCTCGTAGCGGTCGCCCACGGCCAGCAGCATGTCCTTGGTGAAGTACAGATCACCGCGCTTCTCGCCGTGGTATTCGAAGATCTGCGTTTCCACAATGGAATCCACCGGGCAGCTCTCTTCGCAAAAGCCACAAAAAATGCACTTGGTCAGGTCGATGTCATAACGGGTGGTACGGCGCGAACCGTCCTCACGCACGTCGGACTCGATGGTGATCGCCAGCGCCGGGCACACCGCTTCGCACAGCTTGCAGGCAATGCAGCGCTCTTCGCCGTTGTCATAACGGCGCAGCGCGTGCAGGCCGCGAAAGCGCGGCGACAACGGTGTCTTCTCCTCGGGGAACTGCACAGTGACCTTGCGACGGAAGGTATAGCGACCGGTCAGGGCCATGCCCTTCGCCAGTTCCCAGAGCATGAAGCTCTTGAAGAAATCCTTGATTGAAAAGGATGCAGGAGCAGCAACAGCAGCCATGGATGTCCCCGCTTATTTCCAGATGTTCCAGGGCGACAGCAACCAGGCGCCCACGATCAACAGCCATACCAGCGTGACCGGAATAAAGATCTTCCAACCCAGACGCATGATCTGGTCATAGCGGAAGCGCGGGAACGTGGCGCGAATCCAGATGAACATGGATACCACCAGGAACGTCTTGATGCCCAGCCAGATCCAGCCCGGAACGAAGCCCAGGGCTTCGATCGGCGGCAGCCAGCCGCCCAGGAACATCACCACCGCCAGGATGGAAACCAGCCACATGCTGGCGTATTCGGCCAGGAAGAAGATGGCGAAACCCATGCCTGAATACTCGACCATGTGACCGGCGACGATTTCCGCCTCACCTTCCACCACGTCAAACGGGTGGCGGTTCACTTCGGCCACGCCCGAGATCAGGTAGACCAAGAAGATGGGCAGCAGGGGCAGCCAATTCCACGACAGGAAGTTCAGGCCCATGGCCGCCATCGTGCCCTGCCCTTGGCCCAGCACGATCTCGGTCAGGTTCATGCTGCCCGATACCATGATGACGACCAGGAAGCAGAAACCCATGGCAATTTCGTAGCTCACCATCTGCGCAGACGCACGCAGCGCGCCCAGAAAGGCGTACTTGGAGTTGGACGCCCACCCCGCAATGATCACGCCGTAGACCTCGATGGAGGTGATGGCCATGATCAGCAACAGACCCGCATTGACGTTGGCCAGCGCTACATCGGGTCCGAAGGGAATCGCCACCCAGGCCGCCAGGGCAGGCATGATGGCCATGACCGGGCCGAGGTAGAACAAGCCCTTGGCCGCGGCCGTGGGCTGGATCAACTCCTTCGAGAGCAATTTCAGACCGTCAGCCAGAGGTTGCAGCAAACCGAAGGGGCCCACGCGGTTGGGCCCCATGCGCACCTGCATGAAGCCCAGCAGCTTGCGCTCCCACAGCGTCAGGTAGGCCACGGCACCCATCAGGGGACCCACGATGCAGACGATCTTGACCAGGATCCAGAGTACGGGCCAAGCCACCCCGGTCCACCATCCGGCCGCAACCAGATTGAGGCCGCCGTTGTAGATTGCATCGATCATGCGGCGACTCCTTCACGTGCCGCGCGCGCGTCGGCAGTCAGTTGCAGCGACGGTGCGCGGCGCACCAGGCTGTCGAGCTGATAGATGGCTGCCACGACGGGTTCAGCACACTCGCCGCCCAGCTTCGGCTCGGCCGATGTGGCGTTGCTCAGGCGCTCCGCCGGCAGCTGCGTGCACTCACCTGCGGGCTTGCCGGTCGCACGGACCAGCACGTCCTGGGACGTCTCGTAGTCCATGCCTTCCAGGCCGAGCAGATTGCCCAGCACGCGCAATACCTTCCACGCAGGACGCGCCTCACCGGCCGGCTTGACCACGGCATGGAAGCTCTGCAGGCGCCCTTCGGCGTTGACGAAACTGCCCGAGGTCTCGGAGAACGGAGCGATCGGCAGCAGCACGTCGCTGAACTCGAGGTTGGTCTTGAACGGGCTCAGCGTGACGACCATGTCGGTCTGCGCCAAAGCCTGAGCCGCTGCAGCACCCAGGGCGGAGTCGTGCTCAGGCTCCACATTCAGCAGCAGGGCTGCCTTCAGGCGGCCATCCAGCATTTGTGCAGCGTTCAGCCCGCCCTCTTGGGGTTGCGCACCCACGAACTGCGCACCGACCGTATTGGCGGCCTCCGTCAGGTAACCCACCGTCGCTCCGGTCTGGGCACCGATCCACTGCGCCAGCGCCAGCAGGCTCGACGCTTGGGCATGATGGGCAGCACCATTGCCCAGCAGAATGGCTTTGCGCTCCCCCGTCAGCAATGCAGCAGCAATGGCCCGGGCTTCTTCGCTGGTGGCAGCCCCTTGCACGGGGGCAGCCACGCCCTTCTCTGCAGCGATGGCGGCTGCGACTTCCGCCAGCGCCGTGCTCCAGCCGGCCGCTGGGGCCAGCTTGGTGCGGACATTCGGAATAGCCCAATCATTTGCTACTGAATTAATAGCGCTTACCGCACACCCATGGCGCGCTGCCTGCCGAATTCGCTGTGCAAACAAGGGATGGTCCTTGCGCAGATTCGAGCCAACGACCAACACGGACTGCAGCGTGCTCAGGGATGCGATGGACGTCCCCAGCCAGCGCACACCTTCGGCCTTGCCGAACTCCGCATGGCGCAGACGGTGGTCGATGTTGTCGCTACCCAACCCGCGCATCAGCGCGCCGGCCAGGAACAACTCTTCTACTGTGCTGTGCGGGCTTACCAGCGCTCCGATGCTCTGGGCGCCGTGCTCGGTTTTGACGCACCGCAGACCGTTGGCCACATATTCCAGAGCCGTCTGCCAATCGACTTCCTTCCACTCCCCGCCCTGTTTGAGCATCGGACGTGTCAGGCGGTCGGGGGAATTCAATGCCTCATAGGAAAAACGGTCGCGATCAGCAATCCAGCACTCGTTGACATCCTCGTTCTCGAACGGGACGACGCGCATGACCTTGTGGTTCTTGACCTGCACAATGAGATTGGCGCCCGTGGAGTCGTGCGGACTCACGGATTTGCGGCGAGACAGTTCCCACGTGCGGGCGCTGTAGCGGAAGGGCTTGCTGGTCAGCGCCCCCACCGGGCACAGGTCGATCATGTTGCCCGACAGTTCCGAGTCGACGGTATCGCCGATCACGGTCGTGATCTCCGAATGCTCGCCGCGGTTCACCATGCCGAGTTCCATCACGCCTGCGATTTCCTGGCCGAAACGAACGCAACGCGTGCAATGGATGCAGCGGGTCATCTCTTCCATGGAGATCAGTGGGCCCACGTCCTTGTGCGCCACCACGCGCTTTTCCTCGCCGTAGCGCGAGGAATCGCCGCCATAACCTACGGCCAGATCCTGCAACTGGCATTCGCCGCCCTGGTCACAGATGGGGCAGTCCAGCGGGTGATTGATGAGCAGGAACTCCATCACCGACTGCTGGGCCTTGATCGCCTTGTCGCTCTTGGTGCGCACGATCATGCCCTGCGTCACGGGTGTGGCGCATGCGGGTAGGGGCTTGGGGGCCTTCTCCACCTCCACCAGGCACATGCGGCAATTGGCGGCAATGGAAAGCTTCTTGTGGTAGCAGAAATGGGGAATGTAGGTACCCACCTTCTCGGCCGCATGCATCACCATGCAGCCTTCGGTGACTTCTACCTTCTTCCCGTCCAGTTCGATTTCAACCATATGCTGTACTCGCGTTCAGGCGCTGGCGGGGGTGGAACCCGATGGGTGGGCGTTTCGGATCAGCGCTTCAAACTCCGGACGGAAATGCTTGAGCATGGCGCGCACCGGCATGGCTGCCGCATCGCCCAGCGCGCAGATGGTCCGGCCCTGAATGTTGTCCGCGACGGAATTGAGCAGGTCCAGATCGCTCTCCCGCCCGGCTTCGTGCTGGATACGATTGATCACGCGCCACATCCAGCCCGTGCCTTCGCGGCAGGGTGTGCACTGACCGCAGGATTCATGCGCGTAGAAATACGACAGACGCAGCAGGCTCTCCACCATGTTGCGGGAATCGTCCATCACGATCACGGCGCCCGAGCCCAGCATGGAGCCGGCCTTGGCGATGGAGTCGTAGTCCATCGTGCATTCCATGATGATGGACGCCGGCAACACGGGAGCGGAAGAACCACCCGGAATCACCGCCTTGAGCTGGCGACCCTTGCGCACGCCACCCGCCAGTTCCAGCAGCTTGGCAAATGGCGTGCCCAAGGGCACTTCATAGTTGCCTGGACGCTCTACGTCGCCGGACACCGAGAAGATCTTGGTGCCGCCGTTGTTGGGCTTGCCGCACTCAAGGTAAGCCTGACCGCCATTGCGGATGATCCACGGCACCGCGGCGAACGTCTCGGTGTTGTTGATCGTGGTGGGTTTGCCGTACAGGCCAAAGCTGGCCGGGAATGGCGGCTTGAAGCGCGGCTGGCCCTTCTTGCCTTCCAGCGATTCCAGCAACGCGGTTTCCTCACCGCAGATATACGCCCCAAAGCCATGGTGCGCATGCAGTTGGAAGCTGAAGCTGCTGCCCAGGATGTTGTCACCCAGATAGCCTGCAGCGCGCGCCTCTTCCAACGCCGCTTCAAAGCGCTCGTAGACCTGGAAGATCTCGCCGTGGATGTAGTTGTAGCCCACAGAGATGCCCATCGCGTAGGCCGCGATGATCATGCCCTCGATCACGATGTGCGGGTTGTACATCAGGATGTCGCGATCCTTGCACGTGCCCGGCTCCCCCTCGTCGGAATTGCAGACCAAGTATTTCTGGCCAGGGAACTGACGCGGCATGAAGCTCCACTTCAGGCCAGTCGGGAAGCCCGCACCACCACGGCCGCGCAGACCGGATTCCTTCATGGTGGCGATCACCTGGTCCTGGGTCAGGCCTTCACCACCATCCTTGCCCAGCAGCTTGCGCAGGGCCTGGTAGCCTCCCCGGGCCTCGTAATCCTTGAGGCTCCAGTTGCTGCCGTTCAAGCCCGCATAGATCTGCGGATTGATATGGCGGTCATGGAAGCAGGTCTGTACGCCCGTCGCCTGAAACTGCGACAGCACTTGTGCAGCCGTGGTCATTGTTTGCCCTCCGCAGCGCGCAGGCCATCCACCATCTGGTCGAGCTTGTCGTCGTCCATGAAACTGCACATGTTGCGGTCATTGACCAGCATCACGGGCGCGTCGGCGCAGGCCCCCAGGCATTCGCATTGCTGCAAGGTGAAAAGGCCATCGGCGGTGGTTTCGCCCATGGAAATGCCCAGCTTCTTCTCAAGGTGGTGCAGCGCATCCTGCCCACGGCGCAGCTGACACGGCAAATTGGTGCAGACGGCCAGCTTGTACTTGCCCACCGGCTGCTGGTTGTACATGTTGTAGAACGTGGTGACCTCATGCACGGCGATCTGGGGCATGCCCAGGTACTCGGCGATCACGGCCTCGCTCTCGGCGCTGACCCAGCCCTGTTCCTGCTGGACGATGGACAGGCACGCCATCACCGCCGACTGTTTCTGGTCTGCGGGGTATTTCGCCACTTCGCGGGCAAAACGTTGCTTGGTCGCTTCGGTAATCATCGGTCAATCTCTCCGAACACGATATCCATGGTGCCGATGATGGCCACGGCGTCGGCCAGCATGTGGCCCCGCGCCATTTCGTCGAGTGTGGCCAGATGCGCGAACCCGGGTGCGCGGATCTTCAGGCGGTAGGGCTTGTTCGCACCGTCGCTCACCATGTAGATACCGAACTCCCCCTTGGGGTGCTCAACGGCCGCGTAAGCCTCGCCCGCCGGCACGCGGAAGCCTTCCGTGAAGAGCTTGAAATGGTGGATCAGCTCTTCCATGTTGGACTTCATGGCCTCGCGCGAGGGCGGCGCGATCTTGTGGTTGTCCGTGATGACGGGGCCGGGGTTGGCCCTGAGCCAATCGACGCACTGCTTGATGATGCGATTGGACTCGCGCATCTCTTGCACGCGAACGAGATAGCGGTCATAGCTATCGCCCGTGACCCCGACCGGCACATCGAAGTCCACGCGGTCATAGGCGTCGTAGGGTTGCTTCTTGCGCAGGTCCCATGCAATGCCCGAGCCGCGCAGCATCGGGCCGGTCATGCCCAGGTTCAACGCGCGCTCAGCCGGCACCACGCCGATACCCACCGTACGCTGCTTCCAGATCCGGTTGTCTGTCAGCAGGGTCTCATACTCGTCTACGCACTTGGGGAAGCGCTGCGTGAAATCGTCGATGAAATCCAGCAGCGAACCCTGGCGGTTACGGTTGAGCTCCTCGATAGCCTTGGCGTTCTTGATCTTGCTGACCTTGTACTGGGCCATGCTGTCCGGCAGGTCCCGGTACACGCCTCCCGGACGGAAGTAGGCCGCGTGCATGCGAGCGCCAGAAACGGCCTCGTACATGTCGAACAAGTCCTCCCGCTCACGGAAGGTATAGATGAGGATCGTGGAGCTGCCGCAGTCGTTACCGTGCGAACCCAGCCACATCAGGTGGTTCAGCAGGCGCGTGATTTCGCCGAACATCGTTCGGATGTACTTCGCGCGCAGTGGCACCTCGATGCCCAGCATCTTCTCGATGGCCAAGCAGTAGGCCTGCTCGTTGCACATCATGGACACGTAATCGAGACGGTCCATGTAGGGCAAGGACTGGATGTAGGTCTTGTGCTCTGCCAGCTTTTCGGTGGCACGGTGCAACAGCCCGATGTGCGGGTCGGCCCGTTGTACGACCTCGCCATCCAGTTCCAGCACCAAGCGCAGCACGCCGTGTGCTGCCGGGTGCTGCGGTCCGAAGTTCAGGGAGTAGTTCTTGATTTCAGCCATGGTCGATCACCAAGCGGCATGCCGCCTCAGTGCAGGCCTCCGTACTTGTCTTCGCGGATGATGCGCGGCGTCACTTCGCGCGGCTCGATGGTCACGGGCTCATAGATCACGCGACGCTGGTCGGCGTCATAGCGCATCTCGACATGGCCGGACAAGGGGAAGTCCTTGCGGAACGGGTGGCCGATGAATCCGTAATCGGTCAGGATGCGGCGCAGATCGTTGTGCCCGTCAAACACGATGCCGAACAGATCGAATGCCTCGCGCTCAAACCAGTTGGCCGAGTTCCAGATGTCGGTAACCGAGGCGACGATGGGAAAGTCGTCGTCGGAGCAGAACACCTTCACGCGCAACCGCTGGTTGAGGGAAACGGAGAGCAAATGGGAAACCACGGCGTAGCGCGGTCCTTCCGAGCCCGTGGCGCCATAGGCAGAATAGTCGACGCCGCACAGATCAATCAATTGCTCGAACTTGCAATCGGGCGCATCGCGCAGGATTTGCATGGCTTCGAGATAGCGCGCAGCGGACACCACCACGGTCACCTCATCCAGCGCCACCGAGATCTGGCGCACGCGGTCACCCAGAGCGGAGGCAACCACGTCCCGCAGGCTCTCAGGGTGAATGGCAATAGCAGTCATCTTCGTCCCTTCAGGCGCGCGCAATGGTGTGGGTGCGGCGGATCTTCTGTTGCAGCTGAATGATCCCGTAGATCAGCGCCTCGGCCGTCGGAGGACAACCGGGAACGTACACATCCACAGGGACGATGCGATCACAGCCACGCACCACCGAATAGCTGTAGTGGTAGTAGCCCCCGCCGTTGGCACAAGAGCCCATGGAGATGACCCAGCGCGGCTCGGCCATTTGGTCGTACACCTTGCGCAGAGCGGGCGCCATCTTGTTGCACAGCGTGCCGGCCACGATCATCAGGTCCGACTGTCGCGGGCTCGCCCGGAACACTTCCGCGCCAAAACGCCCCAGGTCATAACGTGCGGCGGCAGCATGCATCATCTCGACAGCGCAGCAGGCCAGTCCGAAGGTCATGGGCCAAAGGGATCCGGTCTTGGCCCAGTTCACCACGGAGTCATAACTCGTGGTGATGAAGCCTTCCTTCATCACACCTTCAATCATTGCGTCATTCCTTTGAGCGGCGGCTCATTCCCAGTTGAGGGCGCCTTTTTTCCATTCGTAGGCAAAGCCCACCACGAGGATGGCCAGGAAAACCAGCACAGCGACAAACCCCGTCACCCCCACCTCTTGCAGAGTCACCGCCCAAGGGAAGAGGAAGGCAATTTCCAGGTCGAACAGAATGAAGAGGATGGCCACCAGGTAGTAGCGCACGTCAAACTTCATACGCGCGTCTTCAAATGCCTCGAAGCCGCACTCATAGGGGGAGTTTTTCGCCGCGTCCGGGCGATTGGGGCCAAGCACATAGCCCAGAAGAAGCGGCACCACACCGACACCGATGCCGACCAGAATGAACAATAGGACAGGGAGGTATTGATCGAGGTTCATCTGGCAGATGTGCTCACCGCTGAAAAACCGCCTCGCATGCCCCGCAACGCGGACCAGGGAGGCGGCTTCTTGTGATTGGTGCCGTCGGCGAGACTCGAACTCGCACAGCTTTCGCCACTACCCCCTCAAGATAGCGTGTCTACCAATTTCACCACGACGGCTGCTGTATGCATCTGGATGGCATGAGGACCGGAAATAACGGTTTTGGCTTTCCAGACAATCTGGGATTCTACCCCGGAAAAACCCTGTCACAAACGGATGAGGCGTTTTTTTGCGACGCCTCAAACGTTCACTTGGTCGGGATCTGAGCGGCGCCGGAGGCAGGCTCCACCGCCGGCGCTGGAGCTGCCGCAGAGGCATCGACCGCAGGCGCCGTCGAGGCGGGGACAGCGGCTGCGGGCGTCTCCAGAACACTACCAGTGCTCACCGGACGCTGGTTGCCAAAGTATGCCAATGCCAGGGTTGCCACGAAGAACACCGTCGCCAGGACCGCCGTGGTGCGCGAAAGGAAGTTGGCGCTGCCGCTGGCCCCAAACAAGCTGCCGGAACTGCCACTACCGAAGGCTGCCCCCATGTCCGCACCCTTACCGTGCTGGATCAGGATCAACCCAATCATCCCGAGGGCGGTCAGCATCTGCACCGCCAGAATCACGTTCACAACCAGTCCCATAATCCCATCACTCCTAATTTAATAGCTACCAGCGCTTGTCAGCTATGCGCTGCAGCGATAATTTTCAAGAAATCCGCGGCCTTGAGCGACGCACCGCCCACCAGGCCCCCATCGATATCCGGCTGCGCCAGCAGTTCGGCTGCGTTGGCAGCATTCATGCTGCCGCCATACAGGATGAGCACGCGGTCCGCGCTCTCGGTCGCGGCGGCGAGCTGAGCGCGCAGCACCGCATGCACCTGCTGCGCCTGCTCTGGCGTTGCCGTGCGGCCGGTGCCGATGGCCCAGACAGGCTCGTAGGCCACCACGATCTCGCTCACGCAGTGCCCCACGGCATGGATTACAGCCGCCAGTTGGCGCTTGACGACGGTCTCGGTCTGGCCCGCCTCGCGCTCGGCCAGAGTTTCTCCCACGCATACGATCGGCGTGACGCCGCCCGAGAGCGCCCGCTGGGCCTTGGCCGCGACCACGGCATCGGTTTCGCCATGGTATTGGCGACGCTCGGAGTGCCCCACAAGCGCGTAGCGTGCACCAAAGTCGCGCAACATACTCACAGAGACCTCGCCGGTGAACGCGCCCGTTTCATGTTGCGATACATCCTGGGCAGCCAGAGCGATTTCGCTGCCCGCGACCAAGGCCTGCACCTGCGCCAGGTAGGGCGCTGGCACGGCCACCGCCACGCCACAGCCGGGCGCGCCCAAGCCATCGCGCAATGCCTGCAGCAGCACCGCATTCGCCTGCAGGCTACCGTTCATCTTCCAGTTGCCGGCAATGAGTTTCTTTTTCTGTGTCATGTCGTCCATGTCAAAACAATCTTGCCCACGTGCTGGTTGGATTCCATGAGCGCATGCGCCTGCGCGGCCTGCGCGGCCGGGAAGGTGCTGTGGATGACCGGCTTCACCGCGCCCGACGCCAGCAGCGGCCAAACATGCTCACGCAATGCCTGCGCAATGGCGCCCTTGAACGCCACGGGACGCGGCCTCAGCGTGGAGCCCGTGATGGTCAGCCGCCTGCGCAGCACCAGCCCCGCATTGAACTGCGCATCCAGCCCGCCCTGCACCGCGATGATGACCACGCGGCCGTCCTCGGCCAGACACTCAACCTCGCGCGCCACGTAGGAGCCGGCCACCATGTCCAGCACTACGTCCACGCCGCGCCCATCGGTAAGGCGCCGCGCCTCGGCCACGAAGTCCTGTGTCTTGTAGTTGATCGCGTGGTGCGCACCCAGCGCCAGGCAGGCTGCGCACTTTTCGTCCGAACCCGCCGTGACGATGACCGTGGCGCCGCGTGCACGCGCCAACTGAATAGCCGTAACGCCAATGCCGCTACTGCCGCCCTGCACCAGCAGGACCTCTCCCGCCTGCAGGCGGCCGCGGTCGAACACATTGCTCCAGACGGTAAAGAAGGTTTCCGGCAGCGAGGCCGCCTCCACGTCGCTCAAGCCCTGCGGCACCGGCAGGCATTGCGCAACAGGCGCGACGCACCACTGCGCATAACCGCCGCCCGCAACCAAAGCGCACACCCGGTCGCCCACGCGAAGGCCCGCCTGCGCCATGGCGGCGGCATCGCCGGACTCGACAACGCCCGCCACTTCCAGCCCCGGCAGATCGGAGACGCCCGCGGGTGGCGCGTAGTTGCCCTTGCGCTGCAGCACGTCGGGGCGGTTCACCCCGCTGGCCGCCACGCGGATCAACAACTCGCCGTCTCCCGGCTGCGGCACCGGGCGCTCGGCGAGACGCAGCCCCTCAGGCGGGCCAAACGCCGCAATCTCTACGGCCTGCATCACGTCATTCATGGCAGTTTTGAATCATTTGAGCCGCTAGCGCCCGTCCATCGGGCGTTAGCAGCTCTCATTTCAATAGCAAACAGGTATTCCCGAAGGAACACCCCCGGCTTACTGCTGCTGTTGCTCGGAAGCACCGCCATCACGGCGCTCACGACGCTCGCCCCGCTCCGCAGGGGCGGGACGGCCGCTGTCGCCAGCGGGGCGGTCAGCCAGCGCCTTCATGGACAGCTTGACGCGGCCCTTGTCGTCGGTCTCCAGCACCTTGACCTTCACGACCTGACCTTCCTGCAGGTAGTCGCCCACCTTTTCCACACGCTCGTGGGCGATCTGGCTGATGTGCAGCAGGCCGTCCTTGCCGGGCAGCAGGTTGATCAACGCGCCGAAGTCCAGGATCTTGGTGACCGGGCCTTCGTAGACCTTGCCCACTTCAACCTCGGCCGTGATCTCTTCGATGCGGCGCTTGGCTTCATCAGCCTTGGCAGCCTCGGTGGCTGCGATGGTGATGGTGCCGTCTTCCTCGATGTTGATCTGGCAGCCGGTCTCGTCCGTCAGGGCACGGATCGTGGCGCCGCCCTTGCCGATCACGTCGCGGATCTTCTCGGGGTTGATCTTCATCGTGTAGAGCTTGGGCGCGAAGGATGAGATCTCGGTCTTGGCTTCACCCATGGCTTCCTGCATCTTGCCCAGGATGTGCATACGTGCTTCCTTGGCCTGCGCCAGGGCGACCTGCATGATTTCCTTGGTGATGCCCTGGATCTTGATGTCCATCTGCAGGGCGGTGATGCCGTTGGTCGTACCGGCCACCTTGAAGTCCATGTCGCCCAGGTGGTCCTCATCGCCCAGGATGTCGGTCAGCACGGCGAAGCGGTTGTCTTCCTTGATCAAGCCCATGGCGATACCGGCCACGTGCGCCTTCATGGGCACGCCGGCATCCATCAGCGACAGGCAGCCGCCGCAGACCGATGCCATGGACGAGGAGCCGTTGGATTCGGTGATCTCCGACACCACGCGGATGGTGTAGGGGAACTCGTCCTTGCTCGGCAGGCAGGCCACCAGGGCGCGCTTGGCCAGACGGCCGTGGCCGATTTCGCGGCGCTTGGTCGAGCCCATGCGGCCCACTTCACCCGTGGCGAAGGGAGGCATGTTGTAGTGGAAGATGAAACGGTCTTCGAACTCGCCGGCCAGTGCGTCGATGCGCTGCGCATCGCGCTCGGTGCCCAGCGTGGACACCACCAGCGCCTGGGTCTCGCCACGCGTGAACAGGGCGGAGCCGTGGGTGCGGGGCAGCACGGAGTTGCGGATCTCGATGGGGCGCACGGTGCGCGTGTCGCGGCCGTCGATGCGGGGCTCGCCGGCCAGGATCTGGCTGCGCACGATCTTGGCTTCGATGTCGAACAGCAGGGCCTCGACCTTCACGGCGTCGAACTCCACGCCCTCGCCCTTCAGCGATTCCAGCACCGAGGCCGATGCCTCGCGCAAGGCCTGGGTGCGGGCCTGCTTGCTGCGGATCTGGTAAGCCGCGCGCAGCTTGTCCTCTGCCAGGGCCGTGACCTTGGCGATGAAAGTCTCGTCCTTGGCAGGCGGCTGCCAGTCCCACACGGGCTTGCCAGCGTCGCGCACCAGCTCATGGATGGCGTTGATCGCCACCTTGCCCTGCTCGTGGCCGAACACCACGGCGCCCAGCATGATCTCTTCGGACAACTGCTGCGCTTCGGACTCCACCATCAGCACAGCGGCCTCGGTGCCCGCCACCACCAGGTCCAGCTGCGAGCTCTTGCGCGCGGTCTGCCCGGGGTTCAGCACGTATTCGCCATTGACGTAGCCCACGCGTGCGGCGCCGATGGGGCCATTGAACGGAATACCGGAAACGGACAGCGCTGCGCTCACGGCGATCATGGCGGCGATGTCAGCGTCCACTTCGGGGTTCAGCGAGATGGTGTGGATGACCACATGCACCTCGTTGTAGAAGCCCTCGGGGAACAGCGGGCGGATGGGGCGATCGATCAGGCGGCTGGTCAGCGTCTCCAACTCGCTGGGCTTGGCCTCGCGCTTGAAGAAGCTGCCGGGGATCTTGCCGGCGGCGTAGGTCTTCTCGATGTAGTCCACCGTCAGCGGGAAGAAGTCCTGGCCAGGCTTGGCCTGCTTGGACCCCACCACGGTAGCGAGCACCACGGTGTCGTCAATGTTCACCAGCACGGCGCCTGAGGCCTGCCGGGCGATCTCACCCGTTTCCATGACAACGGTCTTGTCACCCCACTGGAACGACTTGGTAACCTTGTTAAAAATGCTCATAGTGACTCCTTGCTCTCAAAATAATAGCTGGCAGCACAGTGCCAGCAAGGCTTGGAGCGCAATTCAGAACACGATGCCATTCCAGCGACCCTGCCCTGCCCATCGGAAGGCAAGGCCCCTGGAATGACACAGCTTCGCTCTGCAGTTGCGTCTCCGAAGTAAAAAACGCCTGAGCTAGACAGAGCTAACCCAGGCGTCTCGGCATGCCGGCGCGCTTACTTGCGCAGGCCCAGCTTGGCGATCAGTGCCGTGTAACGGTCGGCGTCCTTGGCCTTGAGGTAGTCCAGCAGCTTGCGACGACGGCTCACCATGCGCAGCAGACCACGGCGGCCATGATGGTCCTTGGCATGCTGCTTGAAGTGAGGAGTCAGCTCGTTGATGCGGGCGGTGAGCAGTGCCACCTGGACTTCCGGGCTGCCCGTATCGTTGGCGGAACGGGCATTGGCCTTGACGACTTCGGCCTTGACGGATGATGCGATCATGTTTTTCCTTGATAGAAGAGCCCAAGCAGGCAGCCGCATTGCTGCACCAACTGCCTATGGCTCTGGTTGTACTTGCGCCGCGACTGGAAGGGTCGACAGCGTGCGTCTTGCACCATGCAAAACCTTGCGATTATACCGCTGCGCTTTTCCTCCACTTCTTCGCCGCCGCCCAACCCCTGTGCAACGGGCTTTCGGGCATGATGCAAACCGTACTGCAAAACGTTGCAACCCCTTTTTGAAAGACCACTATGCGCTTCATGGATACGTTTGTCCGCCGGTCTCTTTCCCTGCCAGTGGGTGTCGGCGTTGCCGCGCTCTTGTTGTCCTTTGCGTCACTTCACAGCCATGCCGCAGCCACACCCGAGAAGGCAGCCAGCGCTTCGAAGAGGTCCAAAGCCATCCGGATCAAGCACACGCAGAACCATTCCGGCGAAAGCCAGGCAGAACGCGACCGGCGCCTCTACCGGGAGTGCAAGGGCATGCCCAACGCAGGCGCCTGCCTGGGCTACACACGCAAGTGAGCAACATCGAGCGATTTCGCAAAACCGGGCGAAAACTCCGCTACAATCACGCCATCGTCACAATGCGCTGATCGACTGAGTTAGTTAGTTAGCCAGTGACGATTTTTGATATAGCTTGAAAACTTCGTGCTATAATTCAAAACTTAGCGGCTGTAGCTCAGCTGGATAGAGTACTTGGCTACGAACCAAGGGGTCGTGGGTTCGATTCCTGCCAGCCGCACCAAACGGTAAGCCCTGGAACTGCAAGGTTCCAGGGCTTTTTCGTTTTTGGCATTTGCTCCCTTTCAGGCACGATAAGCATATGAGCAAGGCATTCACCAAGGAAACAGATACCGACGACGAACCGTCCCTCCCCCCGCAAGCGCCCGTGGGGGCCAGCAAGAACTACATCACACCCCAGGGATATGCGCGCCTTCGCCGCGAGTTGCTGGACCTTATCGATGATGAGCGCCCCAAGGTGGTAGAAATTGTCCATTGGGCCGCCAGCAACGGAGACCGCTCGGAGAACGGCGACTACCTGTACGGCAAGAAAAGGCTGCGTGAGATCGACAGGCGCATCCGTTTCCTGACGAAACGGTTGGAAATCGCGGATGTCGTGGACCCATCGGTACACACGGGTAGTGACCAAGTCTTCTTCGGCGCCACGGTCACCTACGCCGAGGAGGACGGTGTGGAGCGCACGGTGACGATTCTGGGCATTGACGAAGCCGACAACAGCCTGCAGCAGATCAGCTGGATTTCTCCCGTGGCACGCGCGCTGCTCAAAGCCCGGGAGGGAGACGAAGTGACCCTGCAGACTCCCGCCGGCCTACGTACCCTGGAAATCCTGCGTGTCGAATACCCTGTCGCGGCGCCTCGGTGACGAACCCAGGCCCTCAAGCGGGCTGGGGAAGCACGCGGAACGCTCGCAATACGGAATGCGTGCGGCGCAGATTGCGCAACACGGCCTCTACATGGTGTTGATCACGCACCGCTGCCACAAAACGCAGATCAGTGGTGTCCATCGCATCGTCCATGTCCACACGGACGATATCTGCCTCTGAGTTGGCAAATTCGGATGCGATGCGAGCCAGTACCCCCTTGCCATTGGTCACGGTCACGGTGATACCGGTCTCGAATTGGCGGGTAGGCTCATCGGACCAGTCGACGGCAATGAAGCGCTCGCCATCTTTGTGCTGCAGTTTCTTGGCTACCCCGCATTGCGCGTGATGGACCACCAGGCCCTCGCCGCGGCCCAGGTATCCCACGATGGGGTCACCCGGCACCGGGCGGCAACACGCTGCATATTGAACAGATGCATTCTCGCTGCCGTCGAGGGTGATGCTCCCTTGCGAGACTGTTTCATGGGAGCTGTAGCGCTCGCGGGTCAGCAGCAATGCATCCGGCCGCTGGCCATCTTCCGATAGCAACACGACCAGGCGCTTGGCCACGATGCCGGCAATGCGCTTGCCCAGTCCCACATCGGTCATGAGTTCCGCGCGGCTGCGATTGCCCGTAAAGCGCAGCAGTTTTTCCCAAATGGGCGCTTGGGTCTGCACGTCAGGCAGTTGTTCGATGCCCTCGGCGCGCAGCGCCTGGGTCAGCAGTTTCTCGCCCAGGCCCGCCGACTCGTTCTGCGCCAGCGTCTTGAGATAGTGGCGAATCTTGGAACGCGCACGCCCTGTGCGCACGAACCCCAGCCAAGCCGGGTTGGGCCGGGCGCCCTGTGTGGTAATGATTTCCACCACATCCCCGTTCTTGAGTTCGGTGCGCAGGGGCACCTGTTCGTTGTTGATGCGCGCCGCCGTGGTGCGGTCGCCCACGTCGCTGTGGATCGCATAGGCAAAGTCCACCGCAGTGGCTCCGCGGGGCAAGGCCATGATCTGGCTCTTGGGCGTGAAGACATAGACGGCATCTGGGAACAGGTCCACCTTGACGTGGTCCCAGAATTCGGCCGCGTCGCGCGTTTCATTCTGGATGTCGAGCAAGGACTGCAGCCATTTGGTGCCCAGGCGTTCTGCCACCGCGCCATCCGCATCTTTCGCCTTGTAGAGCCAGTGCGCCGCCACACCCGCTTCCGCCACGATGTGCATTTCCTCGGTGCGAACCTGAAACTCGATGTTCAGGCCAGCAGGTCCCACCAGCGTCGTATGCAGCGACTGATAGCCATTGAGCTTGCCAATGGCGATATGGTCCTTGAACTTGCCGGGCACCGGTTTGTACATCTGGTGCAACACACCCAAGGCGGTATAGCAGTCCGTCACCGAATGCACGATGACACGGAAGCCATAGAGATCCGTCACCTGCGCAAAGCTCAGGTGCTTGGTGATCATCTTCTGGTAGATCGCAAAGAGTGTCTTCTCACGTCCCGCCAGCCGCACGTGCATGCCCAGCCGCGCAAATGCGGCATCCACTTCCGTCTGCACCTTCTGCACGATGTCGCGGCGTCGGTTGCGCGACTTCGTGACCGCTTTGGACAGCGTGGCATAGCGCCATGGATGCAGGTGGCGAAAGGCGAGGTCCTGCAGTTCGCGGTAGGTCTGGTTCAGCCCCAATCGATGCGCGATGGGCGCATAGATCTCCAGCGTCTCCGACGAAATGCGGCCCCACTTGCTGCGCGGCATGTCGGAGAGCGTGCGCATATTGTGCGTGCGGTCCGCCAGCTTGATGAGGATGACGCGCACGTCGCGCGCCATGGCCAGCAGCATCTTGCGAAACGACTCGGCCTGGTTCTCCTCACGGGTATTGAACTGCAGCTTATCGAGTTTGGTGAGACCATCCACCAGTTCCGCCACAGGCGCACCAAACCGGTCGATGAGATCGGACTTGGTGATGCCGCAATCTTCCATGGCGTCGTGCAGCAAGGCTGCCATGAGGGCCTGGACATCCAACTTCCAGCTCGCGCACAGCGCCGCCACGGCAATCGGGTGCGTGATGTAGGGCTCGCCACTGCTGCGCAACTGCCCCAAGTGCGCTTCATCGGCGTAACGGTACGCCTGGCGCACCTGCTCGATGCTGGCTTCGTCAAGGTAGTCGAGTTTTTCCAGCAGCGCAGCAAAGCTCGCCGCCGCGGCGTTGGCGGCCGCAGCAGAAGAACTGTCAACCGCCACAGGGACGACCTGCGGATTGTCAACAGCTGCCTTGTTCAACACGACGTTCATGGCTTAAATGTAGCGCGCCCCGCCCGAGCGGCAAGCGCAGGCAAAAAAAAGCACCGCCACGCGGTGCTCTTTTACCGGGATCACCGGAGGCTGACGATCGCTCAGCCCGGAACCTTCTTGAGCATTTCCAGGCCGACCTTGCCAGCGGCGATTTCGCGCAGTGCCGTCACGGCTGGCTTGTTGCGGCTCTCGATCTTGGGGGCGTGGCCCTGGCTGAGCATGCGGGCACGGTAGGTGGCGGCGAGCACCAGTTGAAAACGGTTGGGAATCTGCTCGAGGCAGTCTTCCACGGTAATGCGGGCCATGGTGTTCTCCAGGGATCAGGGAATATTGAGCGACTCGAAGGTTTCGGCCCGGGCGCGGCGCTGGGCGGCGTACTTGAGACGCTGGGCATGAACGATGGTTTTCAGGTCGAAAAGCGCTCGCTCAAAGACCTCATTGATTATAACGAAGTCGAATTTGCTGGCCTGCGCCATTTCCTCTGCCGCGTTCTCCAGGCGTAGGTCAATCACGTCGGGCGCATCTTCGCCCCGGCGTTCCAGCCGGGCGCGCAACTCGTCCCAGCTGGGCGGCAGCACAAAGACCAGCACGGCGTTCGCGAAGGCCTGCTTGATCTGCAGCGCGCCCTGAAAGTCGATTTCCAAGACCACGTCCGCCCCCTGGGCCACGCGCTCCTCGATCACCTTGCGGGAGGTTCCATAACGGCGTCCATGGACGTTCGCCCACTCGACGAAGCCGTTAGCCGCCACCATCGCGTCGAACTCCTGCTCGGAAGCGAAGAAGTACTCGCGGCCGTGCTTTTCCTGCCCGCGCGGCGCGCGGGTCGTGTGCGACACGGAGGGCTGCACATGCGAGTCCAGCTCCAGCAGGGCCTTGACCAAGCTGGATTTACCCGCCCCGCTGGGGGCAGAGACTACAAACAAATTTCCGGGATAGTCCATATGGAGTGTGCGTGAGCCGCTATCAAAACAGGATTATCACTCGATGTTCTGCACTTGCTCGCGCATCTGCTCGATCAGCACCTTCATGTCCACGCTGATGCGCGTGAGGTCCATGGCAGCCGACTTGGAGCCCAGCGTGTTGGCTTCACGGTGCAGTTCCTGGATCAGAAAATCCAGCCGCTTGCCGACCTCGCCGCCTTTTTTGAGCAGGCGGGCAATCTCGTCCAGGTGCGACTGCAGCCGCGTGACTTCTTCCGCGACGTCGATGCGGATGGCAAAGGCCGTGGCCTCGGTCAGGGCGCGGTCCTGGGCCGCTTCGGGCACCACCGCGCCTTCGGCCAGCGACATGGCCTCCTTCCAGCGCTCCATGAAGCGCTGGCGCTGCTGCTCCACGAGCTGCGGAACCAGCGGCACCGCCTGGCGGGCCAGCTCGCGCAACTGCGCGATGCGCTCCTGCAGCATGGCGGCCAGGCGTTCGCCCTCGCGTTGGCGCGCGGCAACCAGGTCGTCCAGCGCCTGCTCGGCCGCGCGCGCTGCCGTTTCGCTCCAGTCCAGCGCAGGAGCACCGGCATTGGCGCACAAGCGCAGCGCGTCGGCCACCGACAGCGGCCTGGCGTCGGGCAGCCACGAACGCACTGCATCCTGCACCGCGCCTACCCGTTGCAAGATGCGCGGGGATGGCTCGGCGAGCGCGGCGGAGTCGTCGTTGTCCACGAAAGCGCGCACCTCGACCTTGCCGCGCTTGAGGCGCTGCGTGAGCAGGGCTCGCAGCGCCGGCTCCTGGGCGCGCAGTTCATCGGACAGGCGGAAAGACAGGTCCAGAAAGCGGCTGTTGACCGCACGTATTTCCAGGCCCAGGCGCCGTACGGGCCCGTCCTTGTCGTCCCCTGCAGTAGCCACGCCGCGCTGCGCGCTGGCGTATCCGGTCATGCTGTAAACTGCCATTGGACTTTTCGGTGGTTGGTTGCTTGCGATCCAGCGATTATCCGGGTTCCCCACCCGCGCCCACGACTGCCTTCGCTTCCTATGTCAAAAATCAAGCCGGCCCCCCTGCCCCCCGATACCGCCATTGGCGGCTACCGCGTGGTGCGACGGCTGTCCTCCGGTGGTTTTGGCGTGGTGTACCTCGCCATTGACGCCGAAGGCCAGCAAGTGGCCATCAAGGAATACCTCCCCGCTTCTCTGGCTACGCGTGCACCGGGCGAACTGCTGCCCAAGGTGCCGCCCGAGAAGCTCTCGCTCTACCGTCTGGGCCTCAAGAGCTTCTTCGAGGAAGGCCGTGCGCTCGCGCAGATCTCGCACGCCTCCGTGGTGAGCGTGCTCAACTTCTTCCGCGAGAACGAGACCGTCTACATGGTGATGAACTACCTGGAGGGCGCGACCCTGCAGGACTTCATCATCACCGCACGCGACCTCAAGACGCAGAAGGTGTTCCGCGAGTCCACCATCCGCTCGCTGTTCGATGAGGTGCTGCGCGGCCTGCGCATCGTGCACCAGCACAAGATGCTGCACCTGGACATCAAGCCCGCCAACATCTTCATCACCGACGACAACCGCGCGGTGATGATCGACTTCGGCGCCGCGCGCGAGGTACTCTCCAAAGAGGGCAACTTCATCCGCCCGATGTACACCCCCGGCTTTGCTGCGCCCGAGATGTACCGCCGCGACTCGCAGATGGGCCCCTGGACGGACATCTACGCCGTTGGCGCCTGCATCTATGCGTGCATGCAGGGATTTCCGCCCAACGAGGCGCCGCAGCGCCAGGAGAAGGACCGCCTGTCGCTGGCGCTGAACAAGCTGCGCGGCGTGTATTCGGACAACCTGATCGAGGTGGTCGAATGGTGCATGGCGCTCGATCCGCTGTCGCGCCCGCAATCGGTGTTCGCGCTGCAAAAGGAGCTCAGCCGCGAGGGCGAGCGCCGCTATACCAAGCTGTCGGTGGCCGAGAAGATGCGCATGCAGCTCGACACCCTGGTGTCGGACACCAAGAAAAACGTGCAAAAGGTGGGCGAAGCCACCGGTCTGGGAGCGCGGCCTAAATGAAGTTCTCTGTCTTTCAGATCAGCCGCCGCGGCGGGCGCGAGAAGAACGAAGACCGCATGGGGTACTGCTACACGCGCGAGTCGGTGCTGTTCGTGCTGGCTGACGGCATGGGCGGCCACCCGGAGGGCGAGGTCGCCGCGCAGATCGCCATCCAGACGGTCTCCGCGATGTTCCAGCGCCAAGCCAAGCCCACGCTGAAGGATGTGCAGGAGTTCCTCTCCACCGCACTGCTGGGCGCGCACCATCAGATCCTGCGCTATGGCACCACCAAGGACATGCTCGACACGCCGCGCACCACGCTGGTGATCGCCGTGGTGCAAGACGGGCGCGCCAGCTGGATCCACTGCGGCGATTCGCGCCTGTACCTCGTGCGCGGGGGCGAGCTGCTCATGCGCACGCGTGACCACTCCTACCTGGAGTTGCGCAACGCCGCCATCGCCGGGCTGGAGCGCGTGAACCGCAACGTGCTGTTCACCTGCCTGGGCTCTCCCACCAAGCCGCTGTACGACGTGGCCGGCCCCGTGCTGCTGGAGCAGGGTGACCGCATCCTGCTGTGCTCCGACGGCCTGTGGGGCGCGCTGGACGATGAGACCATCGCACGCCAGCTGGGCCGCCAGACCGTCTCCAACGCCGTGCCCGACCTGGTCGAGGACGCCCTGCGCAAGGCCGGGGACAGCAGCGACAACGTGACCGTGGTGGCCATGGAGTGGGAAACACCCGACACGTTCGAGTCCACCCAGGGCATTTCCACCGACAGCATCAGTGACGACGTGTTCGCCTCCACCATTCAGGCTGGCCCGCTGGAGAGCTTTGCGGACGACCTGGACGACGAGACCATCGAACGCTCGATCGCCGAAATCAACGAAGCCATCCGGCGCTCTGCCGCGCGCAAGCTGTAGGCCGCGGCCCGGGCGCACCGCCTCCTCCGCTCTCCGCCAGGAGCGCGGGGAGCCCCTTCTTTGACCTGGACCTGCCATGAACACCACCCCCTTTGCCCGCAGCGGCGGCCGCGCCCTGGACCAGCTGCGCCCCATCCGCATCACGCGCCACTACACCATGCATGCCGAGGGCGCGGTACTCATCGAGTTCGGCAACACGCGCGTGCTGTGCACCGCGTCGGTCGAGGAGAAGGTGCCGCCGCACAAGCGCGGCAGCGGCGAAGGCTGGGTGACGGCCGAGTACGGCATGCTGCCCCGCTCCACCCACACCCGCAGCGACCGCGAGGCCGCGCGCGGCAAGCAAAGCGGACGCACGCAGGAGATCCAGCGCCTCATCGGCCGCAGCCTGCGGGCAGTCTTTGATCTCAAAGCCTTGGGTGAGCGCACGATCCAGATCGACTGCGACGTGATCCAGGCCGACGGCGGCACACGCACCGCCGCGATCACGGGCGCCTGGGTGGCGGCGCAGGACGCGGTCAACACCCTGCTGGCTGCGGGCAAGATCAGCGCATCGCCGCTCACCGGTGCGGTGGCCGCCGTGTCCGTGGGCATCGTGCAGGGCCAACCGCTGCTGGACTTGGAATATGTGGAGGACGTGGCCTGCGACACCGACATGAACGTGGTGATGACCGGCACCGGCCACTATGTGGAGGTACAAGGCACGGCCGAGGGCGCGGCCTTCTCGCGCCAGGAAATGGACCAACTGCTGGCGCTGGCCGAGAAGGGCATCGCCGAGCTGGTCGCCCTGCAACGGCAGTCGCTACGCAATTGATAGCTGTTTGCGCTTGATTGATATGCGCTAAAGACCTTTTTGACCATGAAACTCGTACTCGCCTCCAACAACCGCGGCAAGCTCGCCGAACTGCAGGCCATGCTGGCCCCGCTGGGCGTGCAGCTCATTCCCCAGGCCGAACTGGGCGTGGGCGAGGCCGAGGAGCCGTTCCACACCTTCGTCGAGAACGCACTGGCCAAGGCCCGCTTTGCCAGCGCCCACACCGGCCTGCCCGCGCTGGCGGACGACGCCGGCCTGTGCGTGCAGGCCTTTGGCGGTCAGCCCGGCGTGCAGACGGCCTACTACGCCACGCAGTTCGGCTACGACAAGGGCGACGCCAACAACGTGCGCGCGCTGCTGGAGCAGATGCAGGGCATCGACGACCGCCGCGCCGCGATGGTCAGCACGCTGGTGGCCGTGCGCAGCCCGCAGGACCCCGAGCCACTGATCGCCGTGGGCCGCGTGGCCGGCGAGATTGCACGCGCGCCGCGCGGCACGGGCGGCTTCGGCTTTGACCCGGTGATGGTGCTGCCCGCCTTCGGCAAGACCTTTGCCGAGCTGCCGCCCGAGGTGAAGAACGCCCACAGCCACCGCGGCCGCTCATCGCGCCAGATGCTGGAACTGATGCGCGAGCATTGGTTTGCCGGAACCTCAGAAAGGTGAGCGGTTAGCGCTTGCCAGATAAGGGTTTCAATGTCTTTTGATACTGAAATGGTTGTCAGGCAAGCGCCAGCAGCTATGGTTTTTAGACTCGTATGACCATCCCCATCCTCCCTGCCGCGCAGTCCGGCGCGCCGCTGCGCGACGTGCAGCACTACATGCGCCCCGGCCTGCTGCAGCTGCCCAGCCTGCCGCCGCTGTCGCTGTACGTGCACCTGCCGTGGTGCCTGCGCAAATGCCCGTACTGCGACTTCAACTCGCACGAGGCGCGCGGCGGCATGGGTGGCGATGGCGGCGTGCCCGAAGCGCGCTACATCGACGCCCTGCTGGCCGACCTGGAGGCCGCCCTGCCGCTGATCTGGGGCCGCACGGTGCACAGCATCTTCATTGGCGGCGGCACGCCCAGCCTGTTTGCACCCGAGTCCATCGACCGGCTGCTGGGCGACATCCGTGCGCGCCTGCGGTTGGACGCGGGCTGCGAAATCACGCTGGAGGCCAACCCCGGCACGTTCGAGAAGGAGCGCTTTCGCGCCTACCGCGGCGCGGGGGTCACGCGGCTGTCCATCGGCGTGCAAAGCTTCAACGACCGGCACCTGCAGGCGCTGGGCCGCGTGCACAACCGCGCACAGGCGCTGGCCGCGGTGGAAGAGGCCGCACAGGCCTTCGACACCTTCAACCTCGACATCATGTACGCCCTGCCCGGCCAGACGCCGGCCGAGCTGGACGAGGACATGCGCACCGCGCTCGCGCTGCAGCCGCCGCACATCTCCATCTACCACCTGACCATCGAGCCCAACACCTACTTCGCCAAGTACCCCCCACCGCTGCCCGAGGACGACGCAGCCTATGCCATGCTCGACCGCATCACCGAACTGACGGGCGCGGCAGGCCTTGCACGCTACGAGGTATCGGCCTATGCACGCGAGGGCCACCAATGCGTGCACAACCGCAACTATTGGCAGTTTGGCGACTATCTGGGCATTGGCGCGGGCGCGCACAGCAAGCTCAGCTTTGCGCACCGGGTGGTGCGCCAGGTGCGCCTGCGCGATCCGCAGCTCTACATGGCCGGAGCACTCGCAGGGCGCGCCATCGCGCAAGACGACGACGTGCGCCGCGCGGACCTGCCGTTCGAGTTCATGCTCAATGCGCTAAGGCTGCAGGAGGGTTTTGCGCTGCAGGACTTCACCGCCCGTACGGGCCTGGCGATCACGGCCATAGCCGCTGGCCTGCAGCAGGCCGAGGCGCAGGGCCTGATCACGCGCGACATGGAGCGCGTGCGTCCCACGCAGCGGGGCTTTGACTTTCTGAGCGACCTGCAGGCGCTCTTCCTGGCGGACTGAGCGGGCGCCGAAAGCACACCGACGAAGCGTGCCCGGCCACAGCCGCGCACACTTCGTCGGCGCCACATTCCTGCGGCTGATCAGCCGCAGCGCACGGCAATGATCTTGCCGCTGGCGTCCACCTCCAGGTTGAGGCGTTGGCCATCGAACTCCTTGGTGATCATCTGGCCCGGGCGCAGCACGCGCGCCAATCGCGCGCCGGAGCGCACACGCGCGTCCTCCACCACCTTGGCCGTGGCATTTTTACCCACGGCCGCCTGCGCGCTCTGGGCGTTGCATTCACCGCCCACCGGGGCCGTGCTGGCGCCAATGGGCGCGGGCGCCGGGCTGCTGCCCGGTCCGATCGACGAACAACCTGCCATCATCAGCCCTACCACGGCCACGGCGCCGCCTGCCTTCATGAAATAACGCATGCCTGTTGCCTCCTGCTCCGAAAAATGCAGCACCATACCGCAGCCGCGGTGCACGGGCCGTCACCATCGGTAACCCGGCGGCGACGCGGCTAATCCTCCCGGTGCTTTTGCACGCTCAAGCTGCCGTCGGCTTCCAGGAAGAGGTAGCGCATTTCCTCTTTCTCGCAGTCGGCCTCGCGCAACGCCCGCTCCACGTCGTTCTCCGATACGCGATGCCGCTTGCGCACCGTGTCAAAGACATGCCCATTGCGCCCCAGCAGGATCGCCTCGCCCTCCAGCAGTTTCTCGGCCATGCGAAAGCGGGCCGTGAGTATCCCCACCAGGATGTTCAATCCGATCAGCACGAGGCAAACGATGAGACCACCCCACAGCGACTGGTCCTTGCCCGTCATGGACGGACCCGCGGCCTCGCTGACCAGCATCACCACCAGCAGGTCGAACGGCGTGAATTGCCCGACGGTGCGCTTGCCGCTGACGCGCATGAGCGCCAGCAGCAGGCCGTAGACCATGGCGGCGCGCAGCACCAGCTCTGCGGCGGGTAAGTCCAGGTTGAACATAGCGGTCGCTCCGGTCAGTCAGGGTGCAGCCGCCCGTACCGCAGGCCGTACGGCGCACTTGAACACCTCATGCAATTGCCGCAGGGCCTCCGTCTTGCGGTGTTCCGATTCCGCGGCGGTGCAATCCGACGGCACCCACACCTTGTAGCCCAGCATGCGCGCATCGGTGGCCGTCAGCATCACGCACATGTCGGCGGCCAGGCCCACGATGATCAGCTGCTCGGTCTGCATCTTGTCCAGCAAATGCTGCAAGGGAGTCGAATGGAACGCCGAATGCTGTGGCTTGAGGATCACCAGATCCTGCGGCGCGGGCGCAAGCAGGCAGGCCATCTCGCCGCGCGCCCCCGGCAGCGCGCGGCAGGCCGTGAGAATGTCACGGAAGTCGCTGTGCCACGTGCCGTAGTTGTCGTTGGCATAGATCGCCGTGACCCCGCGCCGCGCCAGGCGTGCCTTCAGCCGCGCAATGGCGTTCGCGGCGCGTACCGCTCCGGGCAGCAGGTCTGCCGCTGTAGGGAAATTCAGCGGATTGATCACATCCACCAACAGCAGCACGTGTTTGCTGCGCGGCAGCGGCGTGCGGCGCAATGCAGCGGGGCGCGCCACGCAGCCTCCTCAAAGCATCGCGTCGCGTTGCTGCTCCGCGCGCGACGCGCCAATGGCCGTCTCTACCTGTTTGACCTCTTCCGGCGGAGGCAGCACCGCCGGCATGCCCAGGCTTGCAATCCACAGCTCGCGGCACCAGCCCTTGGTGTGGTACAGGTGGTGGTCCTCGTCTTTCTCCACGCGCTCATGGGCATCTTTCAGGGCGCGACCGACATCCCCGGTCGCCACCTCCGCCACCTTGCCCAGCAGCTCCCAGTTGGCGTGGTCCTTGGTCTCGGCATACACCACGCATTCGCAGGCAACCAATTGGGCCTGCGCAGGATTGCCGGCCTGCCGGGCCAACTCGATCGCCTTAACCAGCGAATCGCCGATGTGCTTGACCACCAGGCGCGAAGGCACCACCTCGTCGGGGTCGATTCCCAGCTTTTCGCAGGTCGTGCGTACCACGTTTTGGTGCGATAGCGTCTCGTCGAGGTAGCCCTCCCATTCCTTCTTGAGGTCTTCATTGGTCGCGCAGTCGATTGCCGCGCGGTACACCTGCTCACCACCCAGCTCGGTTTCCATCATCTGCAACAGCAGATCCTTGAGTTGGGCTTCGTCATAACGTGGCTTGGGCATGGGTCTTCTCCAGGTTGTGGGGTTGGAATGCAAGAGAAGCCCATGGTGTGAGGCGGACCGGTCCCGCGCCGTAGGCAACGGCCTATTTGCGCGTAATGCAATTTCCGAACAAAGCAGCCGCGCAGCCGACCGCTGTCGCGTTGATCGCAGACGAAAAGACAAAACCCCGCTATCAACGCGATAGCGGGGTGTGACATTGGGGTCAGGTAGTGCTTGAAGGACTGGTGCCGACAGCAAGCCGTCGCGCCATGCGCGTGGCATTCACTGTCCGGCGCGAGAACGAGCTTTGAAAAGGTGGATGGTTTCGCCGCGTGCGAGCATATCAACCAACTGGGCGATTCGTCTGGCGCGCGTTTCTGCTTTCACGGCTGTCTGGATGCGCCACAGTACTGCGTAACGATTGGCCGCATTGATCGTTGCAAAGAAGGCTTTGGCCTTTGCGTCAATTTCCAACGCGGCCAACAGATCCTCGGGTACGGTAGACGTACGAGCGCTGTCATAAGCCCGTGCCCAGCGCCCATCGGCCTTGGCCGCTTCGATCTGGGCGTAGCCAGGCGCCTGCATGCGGCCCGCCACTATGAGTGCCTCGACCTTGTCGACGTTGACTTTCGACCAGATGCTGCGCGCGCGCCGCGGCGTGAAACGCTGGAGGTAGTGCTGATCGTCGAGAGCTTTTTTCTGACCGTCGATCCAGCCCCAACAGAGTGCGATTTCCAACGCCTGGGGGTAGGTAACGCTGGGTTCTTGAGCGCCCTTTTTCGCGATCTTGAGCCAGAGGCCGCCCGAAGCGGCATGGTTCTTCCTCAACCATGCATCGAAAGCTTTGGCGCTCTTGAACGAGGCCGGGGCAGATTCAAGTTGAATGCTGGAGCTGGCGACAGTCATCAATCAGAGTGTGCCCCAAGAGCGCCGCTTGTCGTTATGGCCAGAGAAGCTGTGAGCTGCAGGCCGTGCCGCCGCACCCGTTGGCTGCCAGGTGGCGCAATCCCCTGGCGCAGTCCAACGCCCCTCCTCTCAGCGCCGATGCGGATACGCCCCGGACAGCGGAGCATGCGTCTTCATCAGTTCAACCATCCAATCCATGAACACCCGCAGCCGAGCGCCCACATGACGGTTGGGAGGAAACGCGATATACAGCGGCATCGGCGCAATGGCCCAGTCCTCAAACAGCGGCGCCAGTTCGCCCCGCGCCAGATGCGGCGCTGCCATGTACTGAGGCAACCAGAGCGCCCCCAGACCGGCAACGCCTGCCGCCAGGTAGGCATTGCCATCGTCGGTGGCAATCGCGTAACGGCCCATCACGCGCACTTGTTCGTCACCGCGGTGCAATACGCAGGACAAGACGCGTCCGGTGCTTGATCCCAGAAAGCCCACGATGTGGTGCGGTGCGGCCTCCAGGTTCTTGGGGTGCAAGGGCATTCCGGCATTCGCCAAGTATGTAGGTGCCGCATACAGCCCCATGGAAAGATCGCCTACATGCCTTGCCACAAGCGAGGCGTCGCCCGGCTCACCTCCCCGCACCACGCAATCGACGTTTTCATCGATCAGATCGACCACTCGGTCACTCACACCCATGTGCAGCTGGATGTCCGGATAGCGCGCATGGAATGCAGCAAAAGCCGGAACAAGGACCATGCGTGCCAGAGGGCTGGGCACGTCCACCCGCAGGCGGCCTCGAGGCGCGCTTGAGGCACTGGTCAGACTGGTCTCCGCATCATCCAGGTCGCCCAACAGACGCACGACACGCTCGTAATAGGCGGCACCTTCGGCTGTCACGTTCACTTTGCGGGTGGTGCGGTTCAAAAGCCTGACCCGTAAACGCGCTTCCAACTGCTGCACAAGCTGAGTTACCGTAGTTTTGCTCATGTGCAGCGTTTGAGCGGCCTGGGTAAAGCTGCGTGTCTCTACCACGCGAGCAAAGGCCACCATAGCGTCGAAACGATCCATCGAGGTCAGGAGATTGTCCGGATTTTGCAAACACTGTTGATGATACTTTCCTGTTTATCCGAACAGATCCCGTGTCTACAGTGGATTCTTTTAACCAATGAAAGATATCCCCATGCCTCCACGCGACGTTGTCTTCCCGCCAGGCCGCCAAGCTCTTTACAAGAAGAACCGCTACTCACCAGCGGTCCGGTCCAACGGCTTTCTATTCGTCTCGGGCCAAGTGGGCAGCCGTGCAGATGGCACGCCAGAGCCCGATCTGGAATCTCAAGTCCGCCTCGCCTTCACTCACCTGAACGCTGTGCTGGAGGCAGCCGGGTGCAGCTTTGACGACGTAGTCGACGTGACGGTGTTCGTAGTGGATCCCGAGAAGAATTTCGAGCGCATTTGGCAGATCGTGCCGGACTATTGGGGCAATGCCCCCTATCCCACGCTGACCGGTATCGGCGTAACCTGGCTTTACGGCTTCCAGTTCGAAATCAAGGTAATCGCAAAGCTTCCAAGCTAAACACTGAGTCCTTGGGGAAAGGCTTGCCCTTGGAGTCCTTGCGATCCAGGCCAGAGAGTCGGTCGTCGCGGTACTTGGCGATCAGTTCCGGTGTCAGCGCAGCCAGCGAATACTCGCCAGCATCGAGCTTCGGGGAAAAACCCAGCGACCAGAGGTCGATCGACAGCGATGGGTGAACTGACGGCAAGCCACCCAAAACCATTGCCTGATGGCTACATGGACCCTCAAAGAAAAAATTCTGCTATCATATTGATAGCAGAATTTCTTTTATCTACTTGGTAGGGCGTGTTGGACTTGAACCAACGACCAAAGGATTATGAGTCCTCTGCTCTAACCAACTGAGCTAACGCCCCAAGGGGTGCGCTGCCCTGCCTCGTAGGCGGCGCAGCGGCGCGTATTGTAGGGGCTACTTTCGGTGGCTCAGGGCGTTGGAGACCAGCTTGGAGGTGATGTCCACGATCTGGATCATGCGGTCATAGGGCATGCGCGTGGGGCCGATCACGCCCAGGGTGCCCACCACCTGACCGTCGACCTCATAGGGTGCACTCACCACGGACAGCTCTTCAAATGGCACCACCTGGCTCTCTCCGCCAATGAAGATGCGCACCCCTTCTGCCCGGCTGGAAATGTCCAGCAGGCGCAGGATCTGCGTCTTTTGTTCGAACAGGTCGAACGCACGGCGCAAGTGGCTCATGTCGCTGGAAAAATCGCTCACAGACAGCAGGTTGCGCTCGCCCGAGAACACCACCTCGTCCTGCGACCCCGACATGGCCTCCGAGTCCACGCTCACCGCGGCCTGCATCAGCGCCGCGATTTCTCCGCGCAGCTTGTCCACCTCCAGCTTCAGGCGCTCGCGCACCTGCTCCATGGTGAGGCCCGCGTAGTTGGCGTTGAGGAAGTTGGCGGCCTCCACCAGTTGCGACTGGGAGTAATCGGCCTCGGTAAAGATCACGCGGTTCTGCACATCACCGTCGGGCGAGACGATGATCACCAAAAAACGCTTCTCGGACAGCCGCAGGAATTCGATGTGGCGAAACACCGAGGCGCGCCGCGGCGCCATCACCACCCCCACGAACTGCGACAGGCTCGACAACAGGTGGGCGGCGTTGGCGATCACCTTCTGCGGCTGCTCGGGCATGAGCTGGACTGTCGGCAACTGCTCCTGCTGCACGGTGAGCATGGTGTCGACGAACAGGCGATAGCCCTTGGCGGTGGGCACACGGCCCGCGGAGGTGTGGGGGCTGGCAATAAGCCCCAGGTCCTCCAGGTCTGCCATCACATTGCGTATGGTGGCGGGCGACAATTCAAGCCCTGATGCCCGCGACAAGGTTCTGGAGCCGACCGGCTGCCCCTCGGCTATGTAGCGTTCCACCAAGGCCTTGAGTAACAACTTGGAGCGGTCATCAAGCATTGAATCATTTTACGTTGGTAACCCCGCCCACCGGCCCCGACGCTCATGCCGGTGGATGCAGTCTCGCAGGCAAGCAACGGTGACGCCCAGCATGTCCGCCAATACGGCCTGGGTGTACCAACCACTGCGCCACGCATTTGCCGCTTGAGCCGCGTCGTCGTCCGACAGAACCCGCTTTCTCCCCCACGTCTTCCCCGCCGCACGCGCGGCACGTTGCCCAGCCAGGCACCGCTCCCGGATCAACTCCCTCTCGAACTCGGCGAACGCCGTCAACAGGTGCAGGAACATGCGTCCTTGCGGCGTGTCGGTCTCTATGGCTTCGGTCAACGAACGAAAGCCCACGCCCTTCGCCTTGAGCTGGTCGAACACCTTCACGAAGTGCGACACGGACCGCGCCAAACGGTCCAGCTTGTAGACGACCAGGACGTCACCGGCCTGCAGCTGGAGTAGCAGCTTCTCGAGCTCGGGGCGGTCCTTCACGCCCGAGCGCTTTTCTTCAACGACCTGCTCAATGCCTGCACGCCGGAACGCCGCGAGCTGAGCTGCAGTGTTCTGTTCCAGCGTCGACACGCGCGCATATCCCCATACGGTCACGCCCTGCCCTCCCTTTTGGGCAATGCTATCCCGCTACAGGCTCCAGACTCCTGCCGGAGATCTCCGATCTCCTCTGGAGTCCAGACCCTTCCGCTGCAGGCGTTGGAGCGCTTCGCGCAATACCGTGTTTCTCAAGCACGAGTAGGCCTCCCAGTGGCTTCACCCGTGCGCTTCGCGGCGAGCTGCTGCAGGGGCGCGACTGCCGCGACACCTTCGGGTTGCCTTCGGCCTGGTGGGCATGGTTGCTGCGGGCGCGGATTAACCTGGTGCCACGTGCCGTGGGGCCACGGGCGCGGCCAGGCGGGACCATGGGGCGTTGCCCCATACCCCGGGGGGTTCCTTTTCCCCGAGTTGGGGCGTTTCGCTGCACACCTCTGCCGGGAAACTGCGTTTCCCTCTGAGGTGCTTCGCTGGTGTCGTGGGGGCTGTGGCACTGCCTGTCGGCGGCGATGCTGCAGGCTCCAGACTCCTGCCAGAGATCTCCGATCTCCTCTGGAGTCCAGACCCTTCCGCTGCAGGCGTTGGAGCGCTTCGCGCAATACCGTGTTTCTCAAGCACGAGTAGGCCTCCCAGTGGCTTCACCCGTGCGCTTCGCGGCGAGCTGCTGCAGGGGCGCGACTGCCGCGACACCTTCGGGTTGCCTTCGGCCTGGTGGGCATGGTTGCTGCGGGCGCGGATTGACCTGGTGCCACGTGCCGTGGGGCCACGGGCGCGGCCAGGCGAGACCATGGGGCGTTGCCCCATACCCCGGGGGGATCCTTTTTCCCTGAGTTGGGGAAGATAGACTCCCGCCCATGAACTACCAGCAGCTTGAACAAGTGGCGATGCGAGCCATGATCTTTGAAGCCGTCGTGGGCTTGATCATCCTGATCCTGCTGTTTTGGGCTACCTACTGGGTGATCAAAGCCGGGGTGCGCGATGGCATCCGTGAAGCCGGAGGCAACCGCCGCACCCACGAAAGACCGCCGGCCCCTGCCGGCTATCGCTGGGCACTTGTCAAGGAAACCGTAGACGCCCAGGACCTGCGCGCCGACTAGCGCACCATGGAGCGCACTTCAGCATTCCGCGCCGCGAGCCCTTGTGACCATTCAGACACTGGCTGGACCTGCTGGGCCTGGGCAGGCATGTTGATGACCACGGGCGACTGCACTGGCGCAGCCTGGCGCACTGGTTCGTCGCGCCGCGGCTGTCGGACTGCCTCCGTCGTAGGACGTTTCCAATCCATGAAATAGCCGCGCTGGACGATCTGCATGCACACGTCGTGAGCCACCTGCAGCAGCGTCGCTTGCTGGGTATAGCAGTCGCAACGCTGGCCCATCTTGACACAGGCTGCAGGGTACGGAGCCTCGACGGGTTGCGTGACCTGGTCATACACCGGGGCCGTGTTGGGGAACCCAGGCAGGCGCGGCTTGCGCTGCTCGACGTACTCAGCCACCGTCAGCGGCTGCCGCTCCGAGCTACCGACACCAGACGCTGCAGCAGGGGTCAGCATCTTTGACAGCGCGGACGCCTCCGGGGCAGCTGCCGGCTTAGCAGCCGCTGGCGCCCCGGTGTAGCCGAGGAAGTGCCACACGGCGAAACCGACCATGCCGAACGCCGCAATGACGCCCGCGATGGCGCCCCAGACCTTCAGCGGGATCCGCTTGCGCGCCGTGTGCAGGCTGGACGAGGCGTACCAGTCATACACCTCCCGAGGGAACGCGCGGGATGTCACCTCGCCCATGGCCGAGCTATTGGCCACCTGCGGGTTGTCCTTAACCGAGGACCATTTCAGCTCATTGGAGCTGTCACCCATGGAGCTCGCCTTGAAGTGCCGGTGCCAACCAGGCGCGGCCACCAGACGACGGACGAACGAATCGAAATTAAGCGGGTGTTGCGTGATCAGGAAGAAGTCAAAGCCGCGTTTGCGATGCACCTCGGCGATAGCCGCAATCCACTCCGGCGGCTTGCCGGTGCCGCGCACAGGCATGACTTTCTGACACTCGTCCACCAAGCAGATCGACCCGTCAGGCAGATCCTGCCAGCACTCCGGCTCAAAGGGTTGCCACCCAAAATCCAGCAGCGGCTGCTTGGCCTCAAAGCCAGAAAAGTACACCGGGCGACCAGTCTCCAGCTGGAGCTTGCGCACGTCATAGAGCGTAAACAGCGTCTTGCCGGTGCCGTTGCCGCCAGTAGTAAGGTACAAAAAGCCGCGCTGGCGGCGCAGAGAGCGCAAGGGCCTCATTTCATCACCCACTTCTTGATGCTGCCATCGGTCAGGCCGTTGAGCAGCAGGCGCGCGGCCAGGCCGGAGGCCACGATGCTGACGAACTCGCCCACGCCCGCGTAGGCCAGCAGTTGGACCATCTCCGCAGGCAGGCCCTGCAGCGCGGATATGGCCTGGTTCTTCACCCATGTGAGCGTGACCGACAGGCCCGAGAACGTGATGACGCTGATGCCCAAGCCGATCAACACGCGGCCGGCGATGGTGCCCGCCACGTTGATCAGACCACCCAGCAGCATTGCGAGAAACGCCGGCATGCTTACCCCTTGAACACGATGACCATCCACAACAAAGCGCCGATGGCCAGCAGGATGATGCGCAGCCATTGGACATAGGGACAGACGTTGCTGACCGGCAGGGAGACCACGTTCCCGAACACTTCCACACTGAGGTCCGACACGCACGAGCCGCCGCCGAGCAGCGCAGTGGAGTCGTAGTGTTCGGCGCCGAAGCTCAGCGACGAGTTACCCGGCAGATCTGCCGTGACGTTGCCGTCCTTACCCTTGCTGCTGGCGTACAGCTGCGCCTCTTGGCTGGTGTGATCGTCAATGAGCTTGCAGGCACGCTGATGCTGCTCTTTGGCTATCGCGCAATGGATCGCATCGCCTTCGCATGTCCAGGCGCCGCAGGAGCCGCCAAAGCTGGACGCTTTCTCGTCACCATCACCAGTACCCCCGCCACCGGTAGCCGACCCCGTGCACACGGGGTCCGTCGGGTTCTTGCGGCAGAACTCATTGCGCGTGGTCGTAGTGCTGGTGGTCGTCGTAGACGGCGTGCCGCCACCGGTTGTCGTCGTCGTGGTGGTTGTGGTGGTGCACGAAGCACCAGTGCACGAAGTCTGCCCCTGCGTCGTTGTCGTGGTGGTGCTGCCATCGGGGTTCGTTGTCGTCGTCGTGCCACCGGAAACGCCCACACCGTTCTGACCGGAATACGGAACGCAGGTTTCAATGCCGTTCACCGTGCCAGGGAAGCCATTGGGACACTTGCGATCATCAGCAGGCGGGGCAGCGTCCGTGGGCGTGGTGCCGTCCGGGTTCTCTCCAGTGGCGCCTTCTACGAGGTTGCAGGTACCACCCGTCAGCGTGAGAGTGCCGTAGTGATACCACTTTCCGTCGTGCTGCGCGCTGAACTCCCGCTGAAACGTTCCGCCACACCCCCGCGTTGTCTGATCGACATACATCGTCGGCGTGCAGCCCACAGAGGGCGGCGCACTGCTACCCGTCACCACCTCCTGATTGGAATGCTGCGCTCCGGGTAGAGAAGCGCAGTACTCAGCAACCGGATCCGATGGCGCGACGCATGCGCCGTCCTTCTCAACCAGGGGCGCCGTGCAATCGCACGTGCCCTGTGCGTTCGGGGTAGAGCCGGAAGGGCAGAGGCTAACCGTGTTCCAGTGAAGGTTACTCACGAAACCGACCTCATTACAGATCGCGCCACCCTTGCACCGCGTAGTCGTAGCGTTGCTCGTATCGAGCCGAATAACAAACGTGGTTTCCGCAGGGCCATAGCCACCACAGATGTTATGCGGGCTACCCTCAGCCTTTGGGGCACTGGAAACGCAATCCCCCGGCCCTTTAGGGACAGCCGCAGATGCCGGAACCACGCACACAAAGAAGGAAAAGACGATCAAGCGGAGAAGATGAGCCACGCCGCCCCCAAGATCGCGATGATGACGTACAGGCCCATGAAACCTCCCCTTGACGAAGCACCCAACGTGGACGCTTTGGCAAAGGCCCCTGCCGGCCGGTCAGGGGCGCGCCGATCAAACGATCAGCGAATGGCCGAGCGCACCCAGTTGTAGACACGCAGCGAAACACGCACGATCAAGCTGGCGTTGCCGATCAGCGCAATGGTGGCTGTAGACGCCAGGATGTACGCGACCACCTCAGTCACATCAGGTTGCGCCTGAGCGGTCTGCGCAAACACGGGGGATGTAACGACCAGGGCCGCAGCTGCGCCGGCGTGGGTTTTGCTGGACTTCACGAAGTTCAGACCGGCCTGCTTGGCTTTAAGGAAAAGAGACATGGGTTACTCGCTTTCAGAGGTTGAGTGCCATCGGGAATAAATGAACTGCGCGACCATGCGAAACACATAGGCCGCAGCCCACACCGCCGTGATGGCTCCGGCGATCGCTGCGCCCTCCTCAATGGAGAGCGTGAAAGGGGGGATGCGGATTTCGTGGACAACCGTGACCACGCATTCCGCCGCGCACTGGATGACCTGAGGGTCAGCCATGGCCGTGAGTGCTGCTGTCGAGGTCAGCGCCCGCAGAGCGTGCACCGACCTCGACAGGGCGCGCAGCGCGCGCGCGGGCCGCGCCTATACGCGCTTCGCGCTCTTCCCAAGCCGTGAGCCTGGCTGCCAATACATTTGCGCAAGCCGTGAACGCACTCCACAGCACGCCCCCAGCCAAGCCGCCAACAATGGCGAGGATGAGCATCTGTTGCGCGGTCATTCGACGGCGTCCAGGGTCAAGTCCACCGGGGTGACCATGGTCACTTCGCCCGTTTCCTTGTCGGTGCTGCGAAACGGCTTGCGCGTGTAGCCGCCGAGCTGGGCCTGCACGGTGATTTCGTCGCCAGCCTGGCCCAGGCGCTGGCGGCTACGCACTTCAACGGTCTGGGGACGGCTGTACGGATCGGGCGCAGGCGTGACGATGCGCGTGTACGTGGTCTTGTCGTGGCGGCGCGCGGCGTCGATGCGGCCCTTGATCACCACTTGCATGGGAGCAGGTGCGCGGGTTCCCTGGGATGGGGATGCGGTGGCGGGTGCGTTCATGGTTCAACTTTCAAGCGGCAAGCCGCAACAGGTCCCGGCTGACGTGGTACTCAGGCCGATTCCGCGCCGGGAGGTGGCAGAAGCGGCGATCCGCGCGCAACGGCGCGAAATCGTGGATAGGACAGTCGTTGGCGACGATGAAAACGTCCGAGCCGCGCCAGCTCACGCCGGACTCTTCCAGCAGCTTGCGGTTGCGGTAGAAAGTGGGCTTGGTGTAGCGCTCGCGGGCCTTGTCATCGCCACGTGTGGCCATGACCTGCCAGAAGGCGTGCAGAACGTGAGCGAGCTTGGCTGGATGGCATTCCTGCAGGCGCTGCCATACAGCCTCTTCGGTGCGGACGGTTTCCATGCCTTGCTTCCCTTCTCGGAGTACTCGCTCGATTTCGCTGTCGTGAATGCGCTGCAGGTAGTCGTCGCGGACTTCGGACACCAGGGGGCACCTGCCAAAGTCGTACTGCAGCTTGTCTGCGTGGATTTCCACTTCAACGCGCAGGCGCTTGTCCGCCAGGCGTTGAAGGGCCTGCACTTTCCGTTCGGCTCGCTCATGGTTCTTGCCGTCGTCGTCGCCGTGCAGGTGGCTGAAAAGGATGCGGAAAAAGCGCTTCAAGCGTCCCGCGTCGTGGAGCCTGAACTCCGGCCCCTTGTGATAGAACTTGACCGTGGTTGTCTTGCCGGGGAAGTACAGCGACTGGGCAGTCTTCATGGCCTTCTTGCCGCGCCTGGGGAAGCTCAGCAACTGCATGGACTCGAAGAAGCGCTTCACCTGGGCTTGTGGCAGGTCGAAGACGTTCGCCACGTCCACGCGGTGGACGGTCCACCAGTCCGCTCCTGGCAAGTCGGTGTCCAAAAGCTTTTCGACGAGGGCGATCAGATCGCAGCACGCTTGCCGGAAGTCGCTGGGGCCTCCGTACACGTTGTGGCCCAACATGACCTTGTGCACGCTGGCCTCGACCAGTAGGTACGGCTCGCAAGGGTGCATCGCCACGCGGCCGTTCTTGTCCGCGACATGCTCTTCGTGCATCGGCTTGATCGCAATGCGGCTGTCCCATGAGCCCAGCAGTTCGCCCGCGTGGAGCTCGTACAGCACTTCGCCGGTCCCCAGGTGCAGGCCCGAACGCAGGATGCATTGCTGCTCGATGCGGGCCATCAGCGAGGCGTCCATGAACGGAGAACGGAGCTTGACGGTGTCGTAGGCCATCAGCGCCGCCCCGTGGATGCGTTTGTCTCGCACATGAGACTGTCAGGCGGTGCTACCACGCCCGCCTGACAAAAACCGCCCCGTGGCAGAGCGCGCGAAAAACGCCGTCCTGCAGCCGCTTCGCGACTCAGGAAGGCGTGAAAGTCCAGGTCCGTCGTGGCCTGGGTGATGTAGTCCGTGGCATAGCCGCGAAGCAGCGTGTCCACCTCAAAAACATGGTGGTCGAACCATGCGGAGCGCTCGGGGCTCTGCAGGCACATGCGCAGGTGCGATGCCACGCGAACGATGCGCAAAGCGTCGGCGCTCATGCGCGGCTCTTGGACCGCGTAGCCCATGTGGATCAAGGCCGACTGGCCGCCGTTGATGGGCTTCATGCGCGACGCTCCCTAGCTTGGGGAACAACGCGACCGCGGGAGATCGCGTGCGTACGACCGTCGAAGCCCGCCAGGGACTGGCGAGCTCGCTGGGTCTGTTCCTTCATTGCCTGCACTACATCGCGCAGATCTGCGGCCTGGTGCTCCAGCAGATTGCGCTGGCGGGCCAAGAATGCGAGCTCGGCCTCGCCGGCCTTGCGCTGGAGCTTGTGGCTGTTGCAGATGCCGCCGCTGGTGACTTCGAGGTCGTGCAGCGTGCAGGCCGTGCGCGGGGCGATGACCGGGCTGTCATGGCGCGTGACTTCAAAGTGCGCGCAGTTGCGGCAGCCGGGGCGCTCGCCGGGGGTCTGGTAGCCGACCTGGGCGTGTTTGGAGACGAGCCTCATACGTTGCCCCAAGGGTCCAGCAACAGGGCAAAGGAGGCACCGATCAACACCTCAGATCGAGAGCCGCAGTGCCGCTCCCAACGCGGCAGAGGATCAGGTCCATCGACACATTCCCATGCGAGGAACGCAGAAGGGGTGCCCGCCCCCTGCCCGGCGACTGGAGCCGGCAAGCTGGCCGCCGTTTGGGTGGCAGGGGGTGGGCAAACGAGGACGCTGGAGGCGTGCACCAGGCGGAAGAAATCGCCCGTGTGGTAAGCCAGCTCGAGAACGTTGCCGTCTACGGCGCGGACCGTGTAGACGCCTTCCTGGTAGACGACTTTGGTTCCTGCGGTGATGGGGGAATGGGGCATTGCCGGCTCCTAGATGCGTTACACAAGTCGCGTAACGAACGGAGCCTATCGTTATTCACAAGGAATAACAAGAGCCTAGTATGATTTATTCAACTCGTGTAACTTTTATACAACACGAGTAAAGGAGTGAAGATGCACAGCACTATGAATTTGCTAGCAGATGCAGAGCAAGTTAAAGACCTCAGCGCCTGGGCTGAATCGCTTGGACTCACAAAGCGCGCCCTGTACACAGCGAAGTACAGAGGAAGCCTCAGCCCCGCCATTGCCGGAGCCCTCGCGGAAGAGCTTGGCAAGGACCCCAAGGACTGGATCGTCGTGGCCGCGCTGGAATCGGAGCGTGACAGCGCGTGCAAAGAACGCATGCTCAAGCGCGTCCGCAAAATGACATCACTTTAATGATGTAATTTCTGCATGAAGCCCATCTTCCGCCGCGTTGCAGTCATAGGCAAATACCCGGGGCCTGGCGCCGTTTCAGCGTCCGACAGCGCACGGCAGATCATCGAGAGCATTGCCCAGTTCGTCACCCAGCAGGACTGCGAGTTGACGCTGGAGGCCGAAACCGCCGCCCACACGGGCCTCACGCAATACCACACGCTGGATGTGGAGGGGATCGGCCGGCAATGCGACCTGTGCCTGGTCGTAGGCGGCGACGGCACCATGCTGGGCGTGGGCCGGCGGCTGGCCGGCTACGGCACGCCGCTGGTGGGCATCAACCAGGGGCGGCTGGGCTTCATTACCGACATTCCGCTGGAGGGCTACCAGGACGCGCTCACGCCCATCCTGCACGGAGACTACGAAGAAGACGTGCGCCCGTTGATGCAGGCCTGCGTGATGCGCGGTGGCGAGTGCGTGTTCGAGGCGCTGGCCCTCAACGACGTGGTGGTCAACCGCGGCTCCACCTCCGGCATGGTGGAGCTGCGCGTGGAGGTAGACGGCGTATTCGTTTCCAACCAGCGCGCCGACGGCCTGATCGTCGCGTCGCCCACCGGCTCCACGGCGTATGCCCTGTCTGCAGGCGGCCCGATGCTGCACCCATCGATCCCCGGCTGGGTGCTAGTGCCGATCGCGCCGCACACCCTGTCCAACCGGCCGATCGTGCTTTCCGACGCGACTGAAGTGGCCATTGAGGTGGCCGGCGGGCGCGACATCAGCGCCAACTTCGACATGCAGTCGCTCGCATCGCTGCAACATGGCGACCGCATACTGGTGCGCCGTTCCGCGCACCGGGTGTGCTTTCTGCACCCGCGCGGCTGGAGTTACTTTGCCACCCTGCGCAAGAAGCTGGGCTGGTACGAGGGAGGTTCTTGACCATGGCCCTGAGGCGGATCGCCCTGAGCGATTTCGTGATCGTGCGATCGCTCGAACTGGACCTGCATGCCGGCTTCACCGTGCTCACCGGTGAAACCGGAGCCGGCAAGTCCATCCTGATCGACGCGTTGCAACTGGTGCTGGGCGCGCGTGCCGACTCCGGTGTGATCCGCGAAGGCGCGCAGCGCACCGACGTCTGCGCCGAATTCGACGGTGGCACCATCGCGCTGGCAGCCTGGCTGGACGAGGCGGGCTTTCCGCGCGACGACACGCTGCTGCTGCGCCGCACCGTCGATGTGCAAGGCAAGAGCCGCGCCTGGATCAACGGCATCCCCGCCACGGCAGCGCAGATGCGTGCCGTGGGCGAGCATCTGCTGGACATTCATGGGCAGCACGCCTGGCAGAGCCTGACGCGGCCCGACGCCGTGCGCGGCCTGCTGGACGCCTATGCCGGCGTGCAGGTGCAACCCTTGGCCGCGCTGTGGACGAGTTGGCGCGACGCGCAGCAGGCGCTGACCCACGCCCGCGCTGCTCAGGACACGCTGCAACAGGAACGCGAGCGCCTGCAGTGGCAGATCGGCGAAGTGGACAAGCTGGCGCCGCGCGATGGCGAATGGGAGGAACTCAATGTCGAGCATGCGCGACTGTCCAACGCCCAGTCGCTGCTGGACAACGCCCAGGCCGCCCTGAGTGTGCTGGAGGACGAAGACGCGGGCGGCGCGCTGCGGGCCCTGGCGCAGGCACAGCACCTGCTGCAGGACTACGAGCATGTGGACGCGTCGTTTCGCACCATGAATGAGGTGCTGACCTCCTGCATCGCCCAGGCGGGCGATGTGGCGCACTCTCTGCAAAGCTACCTGCGCCACGCCGAGCCCGACCCGGATCGGCTGCAGCAGCTGGACGCCCGCGTATCGCAGTGGATGCAGCTAGCGCGCCGCTACAAGCGCACCCCACCCGAACTACCCGCGCTGCTGCAAGACTGGAAGGACACGCTGCACCGTTTGGACAACGCCACTGACCTGGCCGCATTGCAGGCCGCCGAGCAAACCCATGGCGCCGCTTACCAGAAGGCCGCACGCGCCCTGTCGCAAAAGCGCGCCAAGGCTGCGCCGCAACTGGCGCAGGCCATCACCCGCGCCATGCAGGGCCTGGGCATGGCGGGCGGGCGCTTCGAGGTGCAACTGGACAAGGCCGAGCCTGGGCCGCACGGCATCGACCAGGTGGCTTTCCTGGTCAGCAGCCACCCGGGCATGACGCCGCGGCCCATCGGCAAGGTGGCATCGGGGGGCGAGCTGTCGCGCATGGCGCTGGCGATCTCGGTCACCACCAGCGAGCTGGGCGAGGCGCCCACGCTGATCTTTGACGAGGTGGACTCGGGCGTGGGCGGCGCCGTGGCGGAGACCGTCGGCCGTCTGATGCAGCAGCTCGGGACGGCCCGGCAGGTACTGGCCGTCACCCACCTGCCCCAGGTGGCCGCGTGCGCGGACCATCACCTTGTGGTGGCCAAACACAAGCACGCCGAGGGCACCACCAGCAGCGTGGCCGCCGCCAACGAGGAGGCGCGTGTGGCCGAGATTGCGCGCATGCTGGGCGGCGAGCGTCTGTCCCCTACCACCCTGGCGCATGCACGCGAGATGCTGCAGGGCGCCGCCAAACCCACACCCTGAGCCATGGATCTGGAAGTCGTCGTCATCACCGGTATGTCCGGCTCGGGCAAGTCCGTCGCGCTGCATGCACTCGAAGACGCGGGCTACTACTGCGTGGACAACCTGCCGCCGGAACTTTTGACCTCCTTCGTGGAGCTGGAGCACGCGCACCACGGCCACCGCGTTGCCGTGGCCATGGACGTGCGCAGCGCCACCGCCCTGCCCCTGGTGCCGCAGCAGTTGGCCGGCCTGCGCGAGCAGGGCGTGCAGGTGCGCCAACTGTTCCTGGACGCCACCAACGACGTGCTGGTGCGGCGTTTTTCAGAAACCCGGCGCCGCCACCCTCTGTCCCAGGCCGAGATGCGCGAAGGTCCGCGCCCGCTTTTGCACACCATGCGGTTGGAGCGCGAGCTACTGGCCCCGCTGCGCGAGCAGGCACACGTCATCGACACCAGCACCCTGCGGTCCTCGCAATTGCTGAGCTATGTGAAGGACCTGCTGTCGGTGCCGCCGAGTCGGCTGACCCTGGTGTTCCAGTCGTTTGCGTTCAAGCGCGGCATCTCCATGGACGCCGACTATGTGTTCGACGTGCGCATGCTGCCCAATCCCCACTACGAGCCGCTCTTGCGCGCCCTCACGGGCAAGGACGCGCCGGTCATCGACTACCTGCGTCAGCAGCCCGAAGTAGCGCTGATGCTGGCGCACATTGGCGACTTCCTGGACCACTGGCTGGACGCGCTGGCCCACAACCACCGCAGCTACGTGACCGTGGCCATCGGTTGCACGGGAGGACAGCACCGCTCCGTCTACCTGGTGGAGCAGCTGGCGGCGCGCTTCGAGGGCCGCTGGAATACGCTGCGCCGCCACCGCGAGCTCGACGGCATCTAGCATGCACCGCTAGGTGACAGCTATTGTTTTAGTAGCTGCTAGCGCTTGCTATTGAACGATTTGCAATAGTTTTCTACCGGAAGTCGCCTATCTACGGGCGCTACCAGCTCTCATTTTTGACAGTCGTCCCCAAGGGAGGCGAGCAGCTTGCGCACGGGCGCGGGCAGCCCCAGCGCCGGCCATTGCACCGGAGCGAACCACCCCGACTGCTGCTCAGCGCAATGCGCATCCGGCTGCGGCGTTGCATCGCGCGCCAGCACCGGATGCAGGTGCAGGTCGCGGTGCGTCAGCACGTGGGTGAAGGCCGGCAGATCCCGCGCATCGCAGCTGGCGTGCAGCTGCAGCGCCTCGTCCAGCGCCGCGCGGCTGTCATAGACCGGCGGACAGTACAGCCCCGCCCAGATGCCGGTGGGCGGACGCCGCTCCAGCCACAGCCGGCCAGCACCATCCTGGCGCAGCAGCAGCCACCAGGCCTGCGCGCTGCGCTTGAGCTTGCGCGTGCGCACCGGGTAGTCCTGCGGGTTGCCGTCGCGGCGCGCCACGCAGGCCTCTTGCAAGGGGCACAGCAGGCAATTGGGGTTGCGGGGCAGGCAGATGCCGGCGCCCAGGTCCATCAGGCCCTGCGTGTAGCGCGGCATGGCATGGGACAGGTCCTGCCGTGGCAGCAGCGCCTCGGCCTGCTGCCATAGCGCGCGCTCGTTCTTCGCCTCGGCCAGGTCGGCGCCGAACCCCAGCACCCGCGTGAGCACGCGCCGCACGTTGGCATCCAGGATCGGCGCCCGTACGCCGAAGCAGAAAGCGGCTATCGCCCCTGCCGTGGAGCGGCCGATGCCCGGCAAGGCCGCCAGCTCATCCACCGTGCGGGGGAATTCCCCCCCGTGCTGGTGCACGACGATCTGCGCGCAGCGGTGCAGGTTGCGCGCGCGGCTGTAGTAACCCAGGCCGCTCCACAGCGCCAGTACCTCGTCTTGCGGCGCAGCAGCCAGTTGGCGCACGTCGGGAAAGCGCGCCAGAAAGCGCGTGTAGTACTCCAGCACCGTGGCCACCTGGGTCTGCTGCAGCATGATCTCCGACAGCCACACGCGGTATGCATCGCGCGTGTTCTGCCAAGGCAGGTGGTTGCGCCCATGCGCTGCCTGCCAGCGCACCACCTGGGTCGCCAGCTCTGCGGACGGACCGCTCATGACGCCGCGAGCGGCTGGGGTTCGGTAAGGGGTATGTCGATGTCCACGCCCTCAGGCGCTTGCGGCTGCCGCACGAGGTCGGAGGTCAGCTCGGTCAGCCGCTGCTCCAGTTCGGCGAGGTGCTGCTCGGCCTCTTCGATCTCGGCGATGCGGTCCACCAGCCCGTTGGCGGCCTGCTGGATGCGGTTCACCGCCTCGATGCGCCGCGAGAAGCTGCGCTTGCGCTCACGCAGTTGCGCGTCCAACTGCGCCGTGGCCGTCTTGCTCCACAGCTCCAGCTCGTTGGCCGCGGACTCGAACACGGTGCGCAGGCGCAGGCCCATGGCCCGCAACAGGCGCTGCGCGAACTCCGGCTGCGCCAGGCGCAGCGTGTTGCCCATGCCCACGTATTGCAGGTGCCGCTGCTCGATTGCCACGATCTCCTGCACATAGTTACCCAATTGGGGCGCCGCAGGTACTTGCAACGAGAAGCCGAACTCCGTGTTGAGCTGGCGGAAGGTGCCGCCCAGCATGGCCTGGATCTCGATGCCCGTGGACTGCGCGGCCTCCATGATGGTGCGCACCTTGGCGAAGGTGTCGCCATATACCTTGCGCACGCCCAGCTTGAGCCCTTTGGGCTGCAGCGCCTCGGTGAGCTCCACCAGTTGCGCCTTGAGCGAACGCGGCCCAAGCTGGTGGAACACCTCGCGCAGCATCTTCAGGTGCACTGCCCGCACGGCCTGAATCTTGGCCGTGCTGGCTTCAAACTCCTGCTGCTCCTGCTCGATGCGCCCGCGCATGGCGTCGATCACCGAGGCATTCTTGCCGCGCAGGCTGCGCAACTCCAGCATCTGATCATCCAGATCGCGCCGGCGGATGTTGATCACCCGCCGCGTCTCGGACTGCAGGCTTGCCACGCCGCTGGCCACCGTGGCCCGCAGGATGGCCTGGCGCCGGCCCATGATGCCCTCGGCCAGCGCTTCCTCCAGCAGCGGCAGCCCACTGGACTCCAGCAGGATGTCATCACAGTTGATCTTGGCCACCAGGCCCTTCTGGGCCGACACGGGCACGACATGGCTGAGCGGCACGCCCAGCAATTCGGCCGATGTCTGGCGCTGGCGCTCCAGCTGTGCTTGCACTTGCGACGGGGAACTGAGCGTGTCCCACAGCGTGTCGATCTTGTTGAGTACCACCAGCCGCGCATCGGTCGCGTCTTCAGCCGTGCCCAGGTGGTCGCGCCAGATGGTCAGGTCCGAGCGCGTCACGCCCGTGTCCGCGCCCAGGATGAACACCACGGCGTGGGCCTGCGGGATGAGGTTGATGGTGAGCTCGGGCTCCGCGCCCACTGCGTTCAGGCCCGGCGTATCCAGAATCACGAGCCCCTGCTTGAGCAGCGGATGCGGAATGTTGATGACCGCGTGCCGCCACATTGGCACCTCGACCATGCCGGCAGCGTCCAGCACGGGGTTCTCGTCGGCGGCCTCATCGCTCCAGAAACCCAGCGCACGCGCCTCGTCCACGGACACGCGGCGCACTTCCGATACTTTTTCAAGCGCCTGGGCGAGTTGGGCCGGGTCGTCCATGTCCAGCGGCACCTTCACCCAGCGGTCTGCCTTCAGGCGCCACTCGGCCAGCCCCAGGGACTGCATGCGCGTGTCGATAGGCAGCAGGCGCAGGCTGGGGGCGGTGCCGTTTTCATAGCCCAGCTCGGTCGGACACATGGTGGTGCGCCCCGCACTGGCCGGCATGATGCGCCGGCCATAGCCGGCGAAGAAGATCGCATTGATGAGCTCGGACTTGCCGCGCGAAAACTCCGCCACAAAAGCCACGGTCACCTTGTCGCTGCGCACCTGCTCTTCCAGCCGCTGCAGACGCTCCTCCACAGCCGCGTCCATGAGGTCGTGCGAACCCATCCATTGCCCCAGGCGCTTGAGCTGCTGGGCGAAAGCACGCCTCCATGCGCCGTGCTGGTCAAACTGTTCGTTGAATGAAGGTCCCACTTTGCTCCCGGATATCAATGCAAGCGCCCGCGTGGGCGGGAGATGGCGCAATATAGCATCGCCATTGCGCCGGTCCGCCGCCAGGCAGCCCGGTCAGGCGCGCTGGCAGTGCGGACAGAAATAGGTGCTGCGCTGCCCCTGGCGCGACAGACGCACGGGCGTACCGCACTGGCGACACTGCAGGCCCGCGCGGCCATAGACATTGGCCTCCAATTGGAAATGCCCGGCGCTGCCGTCGGCGCTAGAGAAATCACGCAGCGTGCTGCCGCCCCGCTCCACCGCGCGCGCCAGCACCTCGCGGATTGCGCCGTGCAGGCGCCGGGCACGCTGGGGTCCGATCGCGCAAGCGCGGGTGGTTGGCCGGATGCCCGCGAGGAACAGCACCTCGCAGGCATAGATATTGCCCACACCCACGACCACCGTGCCAGCGAGCAGCAGTTGCTTGATGGGCGTGCGTTTGGCGCGCAGCCCCGCGTGGAAGGCCTCGAAGGCGAAGTCCTCGCCCAGCGGCTCCAATCCCCACCCATCGAGCAGCTTGCGCGCACGGGGATCGGACTCACCCGCCGCCCAGACCACGGCGCCGAAGCGCCGCGGGTCGTGCAGCCGCAGCGTGCCGTGGTCCGTTATCAGTTCGAAATGATCGTGGGCGCCGCGCGCGGGCAGATCGCGTGCAAAGCGCAAGCTGCCCGACATGCCCAGGTGAATGAGCAGCAGCCCTTCATCCAGATCCAGCAACAGGTATTTGCCGCGCCGGCGCACACCGCACACCCGCCGCCCGACCAATACTGCGGGCTCCGTGCCCAGCGGCCAGCGCAAGGGCTTGCCCACCGTAATGCCGCGGACAGTTGCGCCCTCGATCGCGCCAGCGAAGCTGCGCCGCGTGACTTCCACCTCCGGCAGCTCAGGCATCGCAATACTCGTCAAGAAGTTCAAGAGCCATGGATTATTATGGGCCGATGGTGCAATCTCTTCGTTTCAGGGCCGTCGCACTGGCATGTTGGGCTGCGGCGAGCATGCTGCCGGCCATGGCCCAGACGCCTGCCCAGTCCACCGTCCCCGCCCCCCCAGCCGAGCTGGAAGATACCGATGCGGCTGCCAGCGACGATGCAGCCGCCTTGAATGCCGAGCTGTTCTACGAATTGCTGCTGGGCGAGATGACCACCAGCCGGGGCGACCCCGGCACCGGTTATGCCCTGATGCTGGACGCTGCACGTCGCAGCGGCGACCCACAGTTGTACCGCCGCGCCACCGAGATCGCCCTGCAGTCGCGCTCGGGCGAATACGCCTTGATGGCCGCGCGTGCGTGGAAGGAGGCCCTGCCGCAGTCGCGCGATGCCAATCGCTACATGTTGCGCATCCTGGTCGCCCTCAATCGCATCGGCGATAGCGCCGAACCCTTGAAGCAGGAACTGAGCACCGCGCCGACGCGCGACAAGATATCCACCATCCGCGCGCTGCCTCAGCTCTATGGCCGTGCCAGCGACAAGGCACTGGCCGCGCAGGTGGTGCGCCAGGCCCTGCAGGCAGAACTGAACCACCCGGCCATCGGCCCCATTGCCTGGACCACCGTGGGGCGCATGGACCTGGCAGCCAGCGACAAGGCGGGCGCCCTGGAGGCGGCGAGCCAGGCCCATGCACAAGACCCTGCCGACGATGGCGCCGCCATGCTGGCGCTCGAGCTGCTCGCAGAGGGCGTCACGCAGGCGGAGCCGCTGCTCGCGGGTTACCTGGCCGGCAAGCCCCTACCCGAAGTCCGCATGGCCTACGCACGCCTGCTGCTGGAGTCTCAGCGCCTGGCCGACGCACAGTTCCAACTGGATGCAGTCAATCGCGAACAGGCCGACATGCCCGAAGCCTGGTTGTTGCAGGCGTCGCTACACCTGCAAGGCGGACGGCTGGAGCAGGCGGAGGAAGCACTGCGGCGTTTTACTGGCTTGCTCGAAGACCTGCCCGCCACGCCCCAACGCAAGCGCGCGCTCACCCAGGCATATCTGATGCACGCGCAAGTAGCGGAGAAGCGTGGCGACTACGCCGGGGCCGAAGGTTGGCTTTCGCGCATTGAAGATGCCGCCGAACTGCTCACGGCTCAAAGCCGCCGCGCTGCACTGCTCGTACGCCAGGGCAAATTGGAAGAGGCGCGCGCACTGATCCGCGCCGTGCCCGCAAGCACCCCGGATCAGGAACGCCTCAAGTTGCAGGCCGAAGCCCAGTTGCTGCGCGAAGCAAAACAATATGCACAGGCCTACACGGTCCTCGGCAAGGCCGTAGCGCTGGCGCCCGCGGACAACGACCTCGCCTACGACCAAGCCATGCTGGCGGAAAAGGCGGGCCGCCTCGACGACATGGAACGCCTCTTGCGCGCCATCATCGCCCGCCAACCCGACTACCACCACGCACTCAATGCCCTGGGTTTTTCCCTCGCAGAGCGGGGCGTACGGCTGGAGGAAGCTAAGGCGCTCATCGTCAAAGCGCTTGAGTTTGCACCGAACGATCCGTTCATCACCGACAGTCTGGGCTGGGTGGAATTCCGCCTGGGCAACCGCCAGGAAGCGCTGACCATCCTGAAACGCGCCTACGAAACACAACCGGACGCAGAGATAGCGGCCCACATCGGCGAAGTTCTGTGGTCTCTGGGAGAACATGACCGCGCGCGTGACATCTGGCGCGAGGGCCTGCGTATCAACAAAGACAACGACACACTCAAGGGCACGCTCGACCGGCTGGGAGTGCGTCTGTGAGCCAGCCGCAACTGGCGGCTGACCACCGCCCTCTGCGCGGCCGGCTGGTGCTCGGGATCGTTGCAGCGGCAACCCTGGTCGCCTGCGCGCAGCCGCCACGCCCTGCGGATGCCAGCCCGGACCACTGGTCGGGCCGGCTGGCCGTTCAGGTGGAAGACGATGCAGGCCAATCCTTCAGTGCCGGTTTTGAATTGAAGGGCCACCCCTCTGCGGGAGAGCTCACTCTGATCAACCCGCTGGGCAACATCATCGCGCGTGTGGAATGGACTCCGCATCGCGCCGTGCTGGTCCAGGGGCAGGAACGCAGGGAGGCTGCCTCGCTGCAGACCCTGGTACATGACCTGACCGGCAGCGACCTACCCATTTACGCGCTTTTCAGCTGGCTGAAGGGCGAATCCCTCCAGGTCGCCGGCTGGCGCACCAACCTCGATGCCCTGCAGCAGGGGCGCTTGTCGGCCACGCGCGAGCAGCCGCTGCCTCGCACTACGCTGCGCATTGTCTTGAGCCTCTGACCGCTTTCCATGCAAGCCCTGTACGACGTGCCGGCGCCGGCCAAACTGAACCTGTTTCTGCATGTCACGGGTCGCAGGCCCGATGGCTATCACCTGCTCCAGTCGGTCTTCATGTTGATCGATTGGTGCGATGTTCTGCATTTCGAGGTGCGCGGCAATGGGACCGTCACACGTGAAGACCTTACCAGCGCCCTGCCTGCGGACGATCTGGTCGTGCGCGCCGCACGTGCGCTGCAAAAGGCCACCGGTTGCCCGCAAGGGGTACATATCGGCGTCTCTAAACACATACCCGCACAAGCCGGCTTGGGTGGCGGATCTTCGGACGCGGCCAGCACGTTGCTGGCGCTCAACCGCTTGTGGAAGTTGAAACTGTCTCGGCAGCAGTTGCACTCGATCGCCCTGACGCTGGGCGCCGATGTTCCGTTTTTTTTGTGCGGCGCAAGCGCCTGGGTCGAGGGAATTGGTGACATAATTCGCCGTCTTGAGTTGGAGCACCAACTTCCGCCTGCGGCTTTCGCGGTGGTCAAGCCCGAAGCGGGGCTGGATACGAGAATGATTTTTTCGCATCCCTCTCTTAAACGTGATTCGAGTTGTGCTACAATCTCAGGCTTTGCTGCAACACACTACCAATTTGGAAGTAATGACCTGCAGCCAGTCGCACAGGCCTTGTGCCCCGAGATTACGCAAGCCATCAATTGGCTTGAATCAAAAGGGTTGCAAGGACGCATGACAGGCTCTGGAAGTGCGGTGTTTGCACAAATCACACACGCTGTCGATCTGCACGATGCACCCGCTGCATGGCATGTCAAAGTGTGTGAAAATCTAAAGTCTCATCCGCTAGCGGATTGGGTTTTTGGATGAAAAGATACTGGGTGAGCTGACGCAAGACAGCTGACCTGCGTAGGGGAGTCGCCAAGTTGGTTAAGGCACCGGATTTTGATTCCGGCATGCGAGGGTTCGAGTCCTTCCTCCCCTGCCAAAGATTATTTCCCACACGGGATTTAAATTCAGACGGCTGAGTCGCTCATGCAAACCAACCCCCCCGACTTCGTGGTTTTCACGGGCAATGCCAACCCTGGATTGGCTGCCGAGATCGCTCAAAATCTTGGCACCACTCTCGGCGCCATTGATGTGGGCCGGTTCTCCGACGGCGAAGTCACCGTCGAAATCAAGCAAAACGTCCGCGCCCGCGATGTATTCGTGGTGCAGTCGACCTGCGCGCCGACGAACGAGAACCTGATGGAACTGCTGATCATGGTCGACGCGCTCAAGCGCGCCTCGGCCGAACGCATCAGCGCCGTGATTCCCTACTTTGGTTACGCTCGCCAGGACCGCCGTCCGCGTTCCACACGCGTTCCGATCTCCGCCAAGGTGGTGGCTAACATGCTGCAGGCAGTAGGCGTCGCCCGCGTGCTGACCATGGACCTGCATGCCGATCAGATCCAAGGTTTCTTCGACATTCCGGTGGACAACATCTACGCGTCGCCGGTGCTGCTGGGTGACCTGAACCAGAAGAAGTACGAGAACCTGATCGTGGTGAGCCCGGACGTGGGCGGCGTGGTGCGTGCACGCGCCCTGGCCAAGCAGCTCGGCACCGATCTGGCCATCATCGACAAGCGCCGCCCCAAGGCGAACGTGTCGGAAGTCATGCACGTGATCGGCGACATCGAAGGCCGCAACTGCGTGATCATGGACGACATGATCGACACCGCCGGCACGCTGGTGAAGGCCGCCGAAGTGCTCAAGGAACGCGGCGCCAAGAACGTTTACGCCTATTGCACGCATCCCATTTTCTCGGGCCCGGCCATTGAGCGCATCGCGCAAGGCACGGCCCTCGATGAAGTGGTGGTGACCAACACGATCCCCCTGAGCGATGCCGCCAAGGGGTGTTCCAAGATTCGCCAGCTCTCCGTGGCGCCGCTGATCGCCGAAACGATCCAGCGCATTGCCAAGGGTGAGTCGGTGATGAGCCTGTTCTCCGACCAGGCTTGATGATCGCTCCGCCGCTGGCGGAGGTGTCACAGCCCCAAGCCTCCTTCGGGAGGCTTGCTTGTTCGGAGACAGCACGGGCCCATGCCATGGTGGCGTGCGGTCTTTATCAACAGGGCCAGGCTGGTCGCGGCCGGCCCCTTCAGGAGTTCAAACATGCAATTCGTCGCTTTTGAGCGCGCCAAGCAAGGTACGGGTGCGAGCCGCCGTCTGCGCATTTCGGGCAAGGCCCCCGGCATCGTCTATGGCGGCTCCGCCGAGCCCCAGCTGATCGAGATCGATCACAACGCCCTGTGGCACGCCCTCAAGAAGGAAGCGTTCCACTCCAGCATCCTGGACATGGAGCTGAACGGCCAAGTCACCAAGGTGCTGCTGCGTGACGTGCAGTACCACCCCTTCAAGCAGCAAGTGCTGCACGTGGACTTCCAACGCGTGGACGAGAAGACCCGCGTGCACCTGAAGGTGCCGCTGCACTTCGAAGGCGTCGAAGGCTCGCAGGCCGTAAAGGTGGAAGGTTGCACGGTGACCCCGCTGATCCATGAACTGGACGTGATGTGCATGCCCGCGCAACTGCCCGAGTTCATCAAGGTGGACCTGAGCGGCCTGACCTCCAAGTCCACCATGGGCCTGCAGTCCGTGAAGCTGCCCCACGGCGTGAAGGCCGTGGTGCGTGGTTCCAACAAGAACCCCGCCCTGGTGTCGATCAAGCTGCCCGAAGTGGTGGCCGACGCGACCGCAGCCGCAGCACCCGCAGCCGCACCCGCCAAGAAGGGCAAGAAGTAAGCACTTCTGCCGGGCCGTGCCCCCCACGGGGCGGCCTCTTGCGTCTCAACGGCCCACCTCGCGTGGGCCGTTGGCGTTTTGTGGCCCCCTGCAAGCGCACGTCGCGCCGCTTCAGGCGCGCCGGATAATCGCAACATGATCAAACTGTTTGTGGGCCTGGGCAACCCCGGCCCGGAGTACGAGGCCACACGCCACAACGCGGGTTTCTGGTGGATCGACGCGCTGGCGCGCGAACTCAAGGTCACCCTGGTCCCCGAGCGCAGCTACCACGGCCTGGTCGCGCGCGCCAGCGTTGCCGGCCACAGCGTCTGGCTGCTGCAGCCGCAGACCTTCATGAACCTCTCAGGCAAGTCGGTGGCGGCCCTTGCGCGCTTCTTCAAGATCCCGCCGGAGGAAATCCTCGTCGCACACGACGAATTGGACATTCCGCCCGGACAGGCCAAGCTCAAGCGCGGCGGCAGCCACGCAGGCCACAACGGGCTGCGTGACATCCACGCGCAACTGGGCACCAGCGACTACTGGCGGCTGCGCATCGGCATCGGCCACCCCGGCGTGAAGGCGGAGGTGGTGAACTGGGTGCTGAAGAAGCCCGCGCCCGACCAGCGCACGCTGATCGAGGACAGCATTCTTCATTCGCTCAAGGCCTACCCCGCCCTGCTGGCCGGTGACATGGACAAGGCCACGCTCCTCGTGCACACCACCAAGCCGCCCCGCCCCAAGGCCACACGCCCCGCCCAGGCGCAGGCCGCACCACAAGCGGGCGCAGATTAACTATTGTTTTGATAGCTGGTAGCGCTTACCAGATAAGCGCTAGCGGCCCAAAAACCTCTACATTCAAGCCACTTTCGGTGGCTTCAGGCGCTGGAACTTCTGCCACAGCGTCTCGCGGCTTTCCTGGTGGGCCGGGTTGACCGGAATGCAGGCCACAGGACAGATGGCCACGCACTGGGGCTCATCGAAATGGCCCACGCATTCGGTGCACTTGGAGGGCTCGATCTCGTAATGCTCCTGGCCCAGGAAGATGGCCTCGTTGGGGCATTCGGGCTCGCACACGTCGCAGTTGATGCACTCGTCCGTGATCATCAACGCCATGGCGCAACTCCCTTGCGGCACATGGCGCAATGCGGTGACAGGCGGGCGGTGAACAGCATCCTGCAATTATCCGCCCACCCCTGTGCCCCCGTGGGGATGGCCGCCATGCGCCCGCGGTTTTTGTCCTATGCTCGGCCCACCACCGCCCCGGCCGCGCGCCGCGGCCTTCACTCCCATGGCCCTGTTCTTCCTCCAACGCCTCGCCACTTTGATCGCCACGCTGCTGGGCGCGTCGGCCGTGGTGTTCGTGGTGCTGGAGGTTCTGCCGGGCAACGCGGCCGAAGTGCTGCTGGGGCCTGACGCCGCACCCGAGGCCGTGGCCGAGCTCGCCGCCCGGCTGGGCCTGGACCAACCCGCGCTCGTGCGTTATGGGCAGTGGCTGGGTGGACTGCTCACGGGCCAGTTGGGGGACAGCCATGCCTACAGCGCGCCCGTGGCCGACCTGATCGGCGAGCGCTTGGCGCTGACCATTCCGCTGGCCCTGCTGGCCATGCTGCTGACCACCGCGCTGGCGCTGGCCGCTGGCGTGTATGCGGCATCGCGCCACAACCGCCTGGGCGACTGGGGAGTGATGGGGCTGGCGCAACTGGGCATTGCCATTCCCAACTTCTGGTTTGCCATCCTGCTGATCCTGCTGTTTTCGGTGCAGCTGCAATGGTTCTCGGCCGGGGGCTTTCCCGGCTGGAGCGCCGAAGCCGGCGGCGGCGTGCTGCCCGCGCTGCAGGCCCTGCTGCTGCCCGCGGTGGCGCTGGCCGTGGTGCAGGCCGCCATCCTGGCGCGCATCACGCGCTCCGCCGTGCTGGACGTGCTGCGCGAGGACTTCGTGCGCACGGCGCGCGCCAAGGGGCTCTCGCAACGCGCGGCGCTGTGGGGCCATGTGCTGCGCAACGCCATGATCCCCGTGGTGACGGTGATGGGCCTGCAGTTCGCCAACCTGCTGGCCGGCACCATCGTGGTGGAGAACGTGTTCTACCTGCCCGGGCTGGGCCGGCTGATCTTCCAGTCCATCGCCAACCGCGACCTGGTGGTGGTGCGCAACTGCGTGATGCTGCTGGCGGCCATGGTGGTGGTGGTGAACTTCGTGGTGGACCTGCTGTACGCGGCCATCGACCCGCGCGTAAAGGCCCGCGGTCTATGAGCGCGCTGCCGACCTTCCCCGCGCCCAGCCCCCACACGCCGGCGTTCTGGCGCCGTGCGCTGCGCCACCCCAGCTGCGCGATCGGTGCCGTGCTCACGCTGGCGCTGGTGCTCTCCGCCCTGCTCTCCTTCGTCTGGACGCCATGGCCGCCTTATGAGATGGCGATGGATGCCGCCCTGCAGCCCCCCGGCGCGCAGCACTGGCTGGGCACCGACGCCTACGGGCGCGACGTGGCCTCGCAACTGCTCGTGGGCGCGCGCGCGTCCATCGCGGTGGGCGTGATCGCCGTGGGCATCGGCCTGGCGCTGGGCGCCGCGCTGGGGCTGCTGGCAGCGGCGCGCGGCGGCTGGGTGGAGGAAGCCGTCATGCGCCTGGCGGACTTCACCTTCGCGTTCCCCGCGCTGCTGCTGGCCATCATGCTCACGGCCGTGTTCGGCCCCGGCATGGTGAACGCCATCATCGCCATCGGCATCTTCTACATACCGACCTTTGCCCGCGTCACGCGCGCATCGGCCAAGGCGGTGTGGGCGCGTGAATACATCCTGGCAGCGCGCGCCTGCGGCAAGGGCCCATGGCGCATCACCTTCGAGCATGTGCTGCCCAACATCGCTTCCGTGCTCATCGTGCAGGCCACGATCCAGTTCGCGCTGGCGATCCTCGCCGAGGCCGCGCTTTCGTACCTGGGCCTGGGCACGCAGCCCCCGCAACCGTCGTGGGGACGCATGCTGGCCGAGGCCCAGACCCTCATGTTCCAGGCGCCGCTGCTGGCCGTGTGGCCGGGCGTGGCGATTGCGCTGGCGGTGCTGGGCCTGAACCTGCTGGGCGACGGGCTGCGCGATCTGCTGGACCCCCGACTGTCCCGCCAGCGATGACACCAGCGCATGCACCTCCCTCCCCTGCGCCATTGCTGGACGTACAGCAACTGGCCATCACGCTGCGCACGCCGCGCGGCCCGGTGCGCGCCGTGCATGACGTGGACTTCGCCCTGCAGCCCGGCGCAACGCTGGGGCTGATCGGCGAATCGGGCTGCGGCAAGTCCCTTACCGCGCTCGCGCTCATGGGCCTGCTGCCTGAAGGCGCGCGCGTGCAGGGCAGCATCCGCCTGGACGGGCAGGAACTGCTGCCGATGACCGAGCCCCAGTGGTGCCGGCTGCGCGGCGACCGCATCGGCATGGTGTTCCAGGAACCCATGACCGCGCTCAACCCCGTGCACACCATCGGGCGGCAGGTGGCCGAGCCGCTGCGCCTGCACCGCGGCCTGTCCGCCCGGCAGGCGCGCGCCGAGGCCGTTGCGTTGCTGGAACGTGTGGGCATCGCGCAGGCCGCGCAGCGGCTGGACGCCTACCCGCACCATTTCTCGGGCGGGCAGCGCCAGCGCATCACCATCGCCATGGCGCTGGCCTGCGGGCCGCAGCTCCTGATTGCCGACGAGCCCACCACGGCGCTGGACGTGACGCTGCAACGCCAGATCCTGGAGTTGATCCAGGGTCTGGTGGCCGAGCGCGGCATGGCGCTGATCCTCATCTCGCACGACCTGGGCGTGATCGCGCAGAACGTGCAGCGCACGCTGGTGATGTATGGCGGCACGGTGGTCGAGGCCGGCCCCACGCGCGAAGTCTTCCGCACGCAGGCCCATCCCTACACCCGCGGCCTGTTCGCCGCACGCCCGCAGTGGGGCTCCGCACGCGTGCCCGGTGCACGCCTGCCCACGATCGCTGGCACCGTGCCCGACCTGGCCGATCTGCCGCCGGGTTGCCCCTTCGCCGGACGCTGCCCGCTCACCGTGCCCGACTGCCACGCCGCCTTGCCGCCCGCCACGGCGCTGGGCACCGGCCACATGGCGCGCTGCATACAGCTGGGGGAGAGCGCGTGAACACTATCAATTCAATAGCTGCCAGCGCTTTCCCTACAAGCGCTACAGGCCATTTCGACCCGAATGCACCCCTTTTGCGCGTACGCGGCCTGCAGCGGGACTATCCGCTGCCCCGCACACGGCCGTGGGGGCCTCGCGCACAGGTGCAGGCGCTGCGGGGTGTGGACCTGGACATCACCACCGGCCGCAGCCTGGGCGTGGTGGGTGAATCGGGCTCGGGCAAGTCCACGCTGGCGCGCCTGGTGATGGCGCTGGACACGCCCAGCGCCGGCAGCGTGCACCTGCTGGGGCGCGACCTGCACCGGTTGCCCGCGCACGCGCTGCGCGCCGCACGGCGCGACTTCCAGATGGTGTTCCAGGACCCCTACGGCTCGCTGGACCCGCGCCAGACGGTGGAGCGCATCGTCACCGAGCCGCTGCAGGCCCTGGGAAGCGCCACACGCGCCGAACTGCGCGAGCAGGCAGCCGCCGTGCTGCAGCAGGTGGGCCTGCGGGCGGGCGATGCGCACAAGTACCCGCACGAATTCTCGGGCGGCCAGCGCCAGCGCATCGCCATCGCGCGCGCGCTCATCACGCGGCCGCGCCTCATCGTGGCCGACGAGCCCGTGAGCGCGCTGGACGTGTCCGTGCAGGCCCAGGTGCTGAACCTGCTGCAGGACCTGCAGGAGCGCCTGGGCGTCACCTACCTGCTCATCAGCCACGACCTGGCCGTGGTGCAGCACCTGTGCGACGAGGTGCTGGTGCTGCACGAGGGGCGCGTGGTGGAGCGCGGCGCGCCGCACACGCTGTTCAGCACGCCGCAACACCCCTACACGCAGGCGCTGGTGGCCGCGGTACCGCGCATCGCGCTCTAGCCGCACGGCGCCCGCGCGCCACGCCCGGCCGCGCCCTGTAGTAAAAAGCAGAGCACAGCCCGCCGCACGCATTCCACCCGTCCAAGGAGATCCCGCCCATGTTCACCCGCCGCACCGCCCTCGCCTCCGGCGCCCTGGCCACCGCCGCGCTGGCCACGCCGCTGCACGCGCTGGCACAGGGCAAGAAGGACGCCGTGACCCTGGCCCTCGCCCTAGAGCCGCCGGGGCTGGACCCCACGGCCGGCGCGGCGTCCTCGATTGCCGAGGTCACGCTCTACAACATTTACGAGACGCTCACCAAGATCAACCCGGACGGCAGCGTCTCGCCGCTGCTGGCCGAGAGCTGGGAGGTCTCGCCCGACCTCAAGACCTACACCTTCCGCCTGCGCAAGGGCGTCACGTTTCACAACGGCGAGCCGCTCAATGCCGCAGCCGTGAAGTTCTCCTTCGACCGCGCGGGCGGCGACAAGAGCACCAACAAGGACAAGCGCAGCTTTGCCAACCTGAGCACGCAGGCGGTGGACGAGTACACCGTGGTGGTGCTCAACAAGGACATCGACCCCGACCTGCTGTTCGTGCTGGGCCAGGCCACGGCCATCATCGTGGAACCCAAGAGCGCCGCCACCAACGCCACCAAGCCTGTGGGCACGGGGCCCTACAAGCTCGCCGGCTGGAGCCGCGGCGCCTCCATCACGCTGGCCGCATGGCCGGGGTGGCGCCAGCCGTCCAGCATCCGCATCCGCCGCGCCACGTTCCGCTTCATTCCCGATGCGGCGGCGCAGGTGGCCGCGCTGCTGGCGGGCGACGTGGACGCCTTCCCGCGCGTCACGCCGCGCAGCATGGCGCAGTTCAAGAACAACCCGCGCTTTCAGGTGGTGGTGAGCGGCTCGCGCGCCAAGACCATCCTCGCGATCAACAACGCGCGCAAGCCCTTGAACGACGTGCGCGTGCGCCGCGCCATCGCCGCAGCGATCGACCGCAAGGCCATCATCCAGGGCGCGGCCGACGGCCTGGGCGTGCCCATCGGCAGCCACTACGTGCCCGGCGCCTTCGGCTACGTGGACACCACGGGCATCAATCCGCATGACGTGGAGAAGGCCAAGCGCCTGCTGGCCGAGGCCGGCGTGAAGACACCCCTCACCCTCACCATGACGCTGCCGCCGGCGCCCTACGCACGCCAGGGCGGCGAGCTGATTGCCTCACAGCTCGCCAAGGTGGGCATCGTTGCCAAGCTGCAGAACGTAGAGTGGGCCCAATGGCTCAGCGGCACCTACGGCAACAAGAACTACGACCTGACGCTGATCTCGCACGTGGAGCCTTTCGACCTGGGCAATTTCGCCAAGCCGGACTACTACTGGGGCTACCACTCGGAAAAATTCGACCAGCTGTACGAGCAGATCAAGACCGCCACCCGCCCGGCCGACCGCGCCCGCCTTCTGGGCGACGCGCAGCGCCTGCTGGCCGAGGACGCGGTGCACGCCTTCCTGTACCAGCCGCAATGGGTCACCGTGGCCCACAAGCAATTGCGCGGTCTGTGGAAGGACATGCCGGTGTTCGTCAACGACCTGTCGGCATTGCACTGGGCATAAGGAGCTGGCGCGTGGTAGCGCCAGCCCCCTCGGCACGGCCACTTCCGCCCGGGTGGAACAGCCGTTCTCTCCACACCGCCTCCGCGATGACACAAGGATCGCCATGACGCAATTGCACGAGCTGTCCGCCAGCGAACTGCTCGCCGGCTACCGCAGCCGCCAGATCTCTCCGGTGGACGCGTTGCTCGACGTGCTCAGCCATGTCGCGCGGTGGGAGCCCCACCTGCAGGCCACCTACCTGCTGCGCCCCGAGGCTGCGCTGGCCCAGGCCCGCCAGAGCGAGGCCCGCTGGCTGCGCGGCGCCCCCTGCGGCCCGCTGGACGGCGTGCCGGTCACCCTCAAGGACAACATCGCCACGCAGGGCGATCCCACACCGCTGGGCACCGCGGCGCTCCCCCTGGTGCCCGCCGCGGCCGACGCACCGCCTGCGGCCCGTCTGCGCGAGGCGGGCGCCGTACTGCTGGCCAAGACCACCATGCCCGATTACGGCATGCTGTCCTCGGGGCTGTCGAGCTTTCATCCGCTGGCGCGCAACCCCTGGGACCTGTCCAAGGGCCCGGGCGGCTCCAGCGCCGGCGCGGGCGCGGCGGCGGCGGCCGGCTACGGGCCGCTGCACGTGGGCACGGACATCGGCGGCTCGCTGCGCCTGCCGGCCAGTTGGTGCGGCATCTTCACGCTCAAGCCCAGCCTGGGCCGCATTCCCATCGATCCGCCCTACACCGGCCGCGCGGCCGGCCCCATGACGCGCGGCGTGGAGGACGCCGCGCTGATGATGCAGGTGCTGTCGCAGCCCGACGCGCGCGACAGCATGAGCCTGCCAGCACAGCCCATCGACTGGCTGCGGCTCGCGCCCGGCACGCAGCGCCTGCGCGGCCTGCGCCTGGGGCTGCTGCTGGACGCGGGCTGCGGCTTGGCTACCGATCCCGAGGTGCGCGCCGCCGTGCAGGCCGCCGCGCAGCGCCTGGCCGATGCGGGCGCCATCGTCGAGCCCATGGAGCCGTTCCTCACGCGCGCCATGCTGGACGGCATGGACCACTTCTGGCGCATGCGCTCGCACATGGACATGCGCACGCTCACCGTCGAGCAGCGGGGCAAGGTGTTGCCCTACATCCGCGCCTGGGCGGATAGCGCCGCCACGCTCAACGCGGCCCAGGTGTACGAGGCCAGCCAGCAGTTCCACGCCACGCGCGTAGCCACGGTGCGCGCCTGCGCGGGGTACGACTACGTGCTTTCGCCCGTGGCGCCCATCACCGCCTTCGCGGCCGAGCTGCCCTCGCCCACCGACGACCCGCTGCGGCCGCTGGAGCACATTGCCTTCACCGTGCCGTTCAACATGTCGGAGCAGCCGGCCGCGTCGGTCAACTGCGGCTACAACGCCAGCGGCCTGCCCATCGGGCTGCAGATTGCCGGACAGCGCTTTGACGACCTGGGCGTACTGCAACTGGCCCACGCCTTCGAGCAGTTGCGCGGCGCGCAGCGGCCCTGGCCCGCGCCGCCCGCGCCTTGAAGGCACGAGCCAAAATGACCTCCAGCGCTTGATAGACAAGCGCTAGCAGCTATAAAAAGTGGAGTATCAGCGCTCGGCTGTGGCCAGCCGCACGGCCAGGCCCAGGAACACCAGGCCCGCCACGCGGTTGAGCATGCGCTGCGCGCGCGCCGAGCGCTGCAGCAGCGCGCCGAACGCCCCGCTGAAGCATGCGATGGCGCCGAACACCAGGAACGTGGCCAGCATGAACACCACCCCCAGCACCAGGATCTGCCGCGCCATGCCGCCGCGCGCGGGGTCGGCAAACTGCGGCAGGAAGGCCAGGAAGAAGATCAGCACCTTGGGGTTGGTCAGGTTCATCACCACACCGCGCCCCACCATGCGCAGTGCACCACCGGGCACACGGGCGCCCGGCGCCATCGCCGCGCCCGTAGCGGGGCGCCTCCTCGGGCACGCTGGCCGGCGCCCGCAACGCCCCCCAGGCCAGATAGGCCAAATAGGCGGCGCCGCAGAACTTGAGCACCGTGAACGCCACGGCCGACGCGGCAAACACGGCCGCCAGTCCCAGCGCCACGGCCGTGGTGTGCCCCACCAGCCCCAGGCACAGCCCCAGCACCACGCACATGCCCGCGCGCCAGCCGCGCTGGGCCGACTGCAGCAGCACGAACAGGTTGTCGGGCCCCGGCGTGAGCGCCAGCAGCACGGAAACACCAAAGAACGCGACAAGGGTTTCGATCGAAGGCATGGGACGGTCTGAGGGTGGGACAGAGAACCGCCGGAGCGGCGGCGCACCATTCTGCACCGCGCACACGGCGCCCGCGTGCGCAGGCACGACAATCGACGGTTTCGCCCGCTTTTCACGGACTTGTCTGCCATGGACCTTTTATTCGTGGTGGCCCTCGCGGCCACCGGCGCCTACATGCTCAACACCCAGCAGCAGCGCCGGCGCATCGTGCTGCTGGCGCAGCATCTGCAGCCCTACCAGATCGAACGGCTCATGGAGACACTGACCCAGGGCTACCTGCGCGCCATGGGCGAACAGGACCCCGAGCGCCGCCAGCAGGTGCTGAACCTGCTGGCCAGCAGCGAGGCACAGTTGAGCGAACAGTTTGAGCGCTTTGCGGCGGACTTCCGCCGCGTGCCCGCACCGCTGGCGCGCGCGAGCCGCCTGGCGCTGGGCCTGCCGTTTGCCACGCAGTTGCTGCCCGGCGCCACCTTCGACATGCGCGAGGCCATTGACGTGCACGCGCGCGGCATCGCCCGTGTGGCGCGCAACGACGCCGGGCTGTCGCCGCGCGACAAGGCCTTCACCATGACGGCCGAGCTGCTGCTGATGCAGCACACCTGCCACTGGTTCTGCAAGTCCAAGACCGTGGCATCGGCCCGCACGCTGGCGCGCCACCAGACGCCGCACGCCCAGCTGGTGGCTGCGGTTTCGCCGGAAACGCGCGCCGCCTACCTCGCCCTGACCGGCCCAGCGCGCTGAAGCGCGACGGGCGCGGCAACTCGCGCCCCCGTCCTACCCTGCCGGCGCCGGCGCCCGGTTCCAATCAGCCAGCCCATGAATACCCTCCCCACCGACAACGATCCCGTCCAGGCCTGGATGGCGCTGGGCGTGCAAAGCGCCATCCTTGCGCGCACCATGCCCGCCGTGCGGCACGACCTGGCGGGGCCGCTGTCGGCCATGCGCATGGCGGCCACCGTACTCAAGCGCCGGCTCGGCACGGGCGAGTTGCCGCCCGCACAGGCAGTGGAGCGGGTGGAGCAGTTCGAAGGCCACCTGACCCGCCTGGCCGACAGTGCCAAGCGCCTGCGCCATTGGGACCTGCCCGCGCAGGACAGCGCTCAGCCCCTGGCGGCCGTGGCCGCCCAGGCGGTTCAGCTGGCCCGGCCGCTGCTGGCCATGCGCGGCACCGACCTGCAAGCGCCCGGCCCGTTGCCCGAGACGCACGTCGCGGCACACACCACCCTGTGCCTGCTGCTGGGCGCCCTCTATCACCTGGCGGAAACGGGCTCCCCGCCTCCCGCACGCATCACGCTGCAGGCCGTGCAAGGCCGCAGCGGCCTGCGGGTGCAGGCGGACGGACAGGCGGACGCCGGCCTGGCGGCATTCGCGTCCCAGCCAGCCCCGCCACTGGATGCCGCTGCGCTGCTCTGCCTGGCGCGGCATGGCGGCGCACATGTGCAATGCGGCGCAGGCTGGGTGGAGCTGGACGCGGCACCTGCACGACCAGACGTTACGCCGTGACGATCCAGCCCTCCAGCGGGTCCATGTCGGGCGGCAGGCCGTAGCGCAGGTCGCCCTGCTGCCGGCAGCGCCATGCCCATGCGGCCTGCAGCAGGCACAGCACCGCATCCAGGCGGTCGCCGCTGCCGTCGTCCAGCAGTGCCGTGCGCTGCGCGGCATCCACTGTCAGGCGCAGGCCCAGGCGGGTGTCGCCGCACTCCAGGCGGCCCAGCAGCTCCGTGCGCGCCGCGTGCCGGTCGGCCGTCTGGCGCGCACGCGCGTCGCTCTTGTAGCTGCGCCGCCCGATCAGCTCGCGCGCCAGCAGGCCGGGGTAGGCCTCCAGCGCCACGCGCCGCGGGTCCCCGGCATGCAGGCCAGGCAGGTGCACACCCGCCTCCAGCAGCAGCGGCACGCCCGCGTGCAGCATGTAGGCCACGGGTGGGTTCACCCATTTCATCGACGGGCTGGAGCCCGCGGGACGGTCCGTGGCGCGGTGGGCCAGCTTGGCGCCGGCAGGGCGCGCGGCGCAGAACGCGGCAAAGGTTTCACGCACTTGCGCGCGCGTGAGGCCGCGGTAGTGCGCGATGCTGCTCGCCCATTCGAGCGGCCAGCCGAGTCCAGTGAGGAGTTCGCGGGGCAGGCCGAAGGGCAGATCGAAGCCGCCCACCCACGCGCGCGGCGCGGCCAGCCATCGGCCGAAGGCGGCGAGCGTATCCAGCGGCTGCAGGTCTTGCAGCACCACGCTGCCGCCTTGCAGCGCGCCCAGCGCCAGCACGATGGGCTTGCGCCGACTGGGACTGCTGGAAAAATCGCACCCTACCAGCAGCATTGCAGCCAGGGCCTGTTCACACTGTTTTTGCCAGTGTGAAGGGCGTGAAAACCGCGCCAATCTAGGCGCGTGACGACGCCAAGGCCGGGGCCTTGGCTAGGAGGGCAAGGACGCGTGGCGCGGTTCTCACTCCGGTCCCTTCGGGTTGCGATCAAAAAGGGACATTCGCGGCGTGACCAAGCCGCGCTGGGGTCGCACCCCAGCTTCGTTTGGCGCCTTGCGCCTGGCCCCTTTTGATCGCAACGCATCTGGCAAAAATAGTGTGAACAGTCCCTAGCCCAGCGCCAGCGCCACCACGCCGGCGGCAATCAGCAGCGCCCCCGCCAAGCGCGCGGCGCGGTCGCCCTCGTCCAGCAGGTGCCCGCCGATGAGCGCCGCGAACAGCATGGAGACCTCGCGCGCCGGCGCCACGTGGGCCATGGGCGCCTCCTGCATGGCAAACAGCACCAGCACGTAGGCGATCGGGCTCACCACGGCCACCAGCAGCGCAAAGCGCCACTGCCCGGCCCACAGGCGCGCCGTCTCGGCGCGGTTGCGCAGGGCCACGGGGGCGAGCACTGCCACGCGCACGAAGTTGCCCATGTAGTCCACCAGCACGGGCGACAGCAGCATGGCCTTGACGGCGTAGCCATCCACCACGGTATAGCTGGCGATGAAGATGCCGGTCAGCACGCCGTAGCGCAGGCCCGCGCGCACACGCAGGCGCGCCTGGGGGTCGTGCGCCGCGCGCAACAGCCCGGGGCCGCCCGCAATCAGGAAGACGCCGCCCACCACCGCCACGATGCCCAGCACGCCCCAGGCGGACAGCCGCTCGCCCAGCAGCGTGACGGCCACCAGCGCGGTCAGCAGCGGCCCCGTGCCCCGCGCGAGGGGGTAGACCACGGTGAGGTCGGCCTTGCGGTAGCCGCGCAGCAGGATCACGTAGTACAGCACGTGCAGCACGCCGCTCAGGGCCACGATGGCCCACTCGCGCGCGCCCCACAGCGGCACGGCGTCACGCCCGAGCCACCAGCCCAACGGTGCCCACACCAGCATCATGAGCACCGAGGTGAAGAAGGCGAAACGCGCATCGCCGCCGGCCTTCTTGGCGGCGATGTTCCAGCCGGCGTGGATCAGGCCGGCGAGGAGGATGAGTGCGAAGGCGTTGAGCGACATGAAGGGCCCGCCGCCGCAGCGCCTCGCGGCCGGCTGCGGCGTTCAGGAGGTGGTCGGCGGCATCAGTGCGCCACGGCGGCACCGGCATGCGCCAGACGTGCGCCGCCCGGCAAGCGCCTGGACCGGCAGCACCGCCCCGCCATACTGACGGCGCCCCCGTCCCGCACGTCGCGCGGGAGTCGGGGACAGCGGCGCAAGCCGCTCAGGGGGCTGTCCACCCTCAGGCCCGGCCGATGATGCTGGCCGTGGCCATGAGTTCTTCGAGCAGCGCGAACGACACTTTGCCCGAGGCTGCATAGGGGTCGAACTCGGGCCGCTCGGAATACTTGAGCACGATGGAGTGGTTGAGCTTGGTCAGGTTGACCTGGCCCATGGTCCAGCCGCCAAAGCGGCGCTCGGTGATTTCCTCGAAGGCCAGCAATTCCACGTCCTTGTGACGCGGGTCGCGCTGGATGTGGCCGTATAGGTCGCTGACGGCCGAGCGGCCGCCTTCGATGGCCTGCAGGAAGATGCCGCCGCCGTAGCACAGCACGCCCGTGATGCCACTGGCGGGGTTGTGCTGGCGCGACTGGGTGAGGATGGCCTCGATGGCCTCGGGCGAGGTATCGACGGCGCGGCTGACGTAGAGAAGACGGACCAGCATGGGTCAGCTCCTTCGGGGAATGAGGGCCAGGAATTCGCGGCGCAGCGTGGGGTTGGTGAGGAACACCCCGCGCATCACCGAGTTGATCATCTTGCTGTCCATCTCGCGCACACCGCGCCAGGACATACAGAAGTGGCTGGCCTCCATGACGATGGCCAGCCCGTCGGGCTGGGTCTTTTCCATGATGAGGTCGGCCAGCTGCACCACGGCCTCCTCCTGGATCTGGGGACGCCCCATGACCCAGTCCACGAGGCGCGCGTACTTGGACAGACCGATCACGTTGGTGTGCTCGTTGGGCAGCACGCCGATCCAGATCTTGCCGATCACCGGGCAGAAGTGGTGGCTGCAGGCGCTGCGCACGGTGACGGGGCCGACGATCATCAGCTCGTTCAGGTGCTCGGCGTTGGGAAACTCGGTGATCGCCGGCGGCTGCACGTAGCGGCCCTTGAAGACCTCGTTGAGGTACATCTTGGCCACCCGGCGCGCCGTGGCCTGCGTGTTGTGGTCGCCCGCTGTGTCGATCACCATGCTGTCGAGGACGCCCTGCATCTTGGCCTCGACCTCGTCCAGCAGGCGCTCCAGCTCGCCGGGCTGGATGAACTCCGCAATGTTGTCGTTGGCATGGAAGCGCCGGCGCGCCGCGTTCAGCCGTTCGCGAATCTTGACGGAGACGGGCGTACCCTCGTCGGGCGCGGCGCCGCTCAGGGGTGCTGGGGGTTCTGAAGACATGGCGGCATGGTACCAGCGAATGCCGATCCAGGCTTTATAAGCCTTTTATGCCTCTAGCGCTTATGGGGCAAGCGCCAGCAGCTATCCAAACAATAGCAATATTATCCCACCGGCAGGGCGCGGCATTCAGTAGCGGTTGCCCGTCACCCACAGGGCCGCGCGCATGATGCCGAAGGCGATGCGGTCCAGCGCGCGCTCGCGCCAGGGGCGTTCGGCGTAGCGCTGCGGGTCAAGCTGGCGGCCCTCGTGGGCCATGGCGTGGCGCAGCCGCTTGCGCAGGTCCTGGGCAAAGGGGGCGTCGCGCACGATCACATTGGCCTCGCGCGCCAGCAGCAGCGACAGCGGGTCCAGGTTGGACGAGCCCACCGTGGCCCAGGCGCGGCGGCTGTCCGCGTCGATCACCGCCACCTTGGCGTGCAGGAAGCTGGGCGCGTATTCATGAATCTCCACGCCCGCCGCCAGCAGCGTGCCGTACACCGGCCGCGCTGCGTGGTATTGCATGAAGTATTCGTACCGCCCCTGCAGCAGCAGCTGTACGCGCACGCCGCGCCGCGCCGCCAGCACCAGCGCGCGGCGCAGCTTGCCACCGGGCACGAAGTAGGCGTTGGCGATGATGACCTCATGCCGCGCGCGGGCAATGGCGCGCAGGTAGGCGCGCTCGATGCGTGCACGGTTGCGCACGTTGTCGCGCAGCACCAGCTCGGCGCGCATGCCCCGCGCACGGCTCTCGGCGCGCCGCGCCGCCAGGCGTGCGGCGCTGGCGGCGCGCAGGTCGGCCAGGGCCAGCGACAGGCGGCGCTGGCGTACGTCGCGCACCGCGCGCATGCGCCACCACAGTTGCTCCATGGTCTCGCTGGCCTGCTGCACCAGGCTGCCCTCGGCGCGCACGGCAAAGTCAAAGCGCGGCGCGGTGAGCGCGCCGTGGTTGGGGTCGTGGAAGTCGTCCAGCACGTTGATGCCGCCGCAGTACAGCACGCAGCCATCCACCACGCACAGCTTGCGGTGCAGCCGGCGCCAGCGCATCGGCAGCAGCAGGCCCAGCGGGCCGAGCGGCGAATACACCTGCACGTGCACGCCGGCCTGCACCATGCGGGTGCGCCAAGGCTCGGGCAGCCGCCCCGTGCCCACGCCGTCCAGCGCCAGGTGCACGCGCACGCCGCGCCGGGCTGCGCGCATCAGCGCCTCGGCCACGTCGGCGCCCGCGCCAGTGCAGTCAAAGATGTAGGTCTCGAACTGGATATCGGACAGCGCCGCATCCATCTCGGCGATCAGCGCCGGGAACAACTCCTGCGTGCCCTGCAGCAGCTGGATCTGGTGGTCTCGGCCGGTAGCGTGCGCGCGCGTGGGGGCGACCATGGAGTCAGAGCTTGAACTCTGCGATCAGCGGCAAATGGTCCGACATGCGCCACCAGATCCGCCCACGCGGCACCTGCAGCCCCAGCGGGGTGAGGCCCCGCACGTACACATGGTCCAGCTGCACCATGGGCAGGCGGGCGGGGTAGGTGAAGGCCTGGGGCGCATCGTCGTACTCGAAGAGCCCGAAGCCCGCAAGCATGCGCTTGATCTGCAGCCCCCAGTCGTTGAAGTCGCCCGCGACGACCAGCGGGGCATCCTCGGGCACCTCGCGCGCGATGAAGCGCTGCAGCTGCGCCACCTGGCGGATGCGGCTGCCGGGCACCAGGCCCAGGTGCACCACGATGGCATGCACCCGGCGGCCCTGTATCTCCACCTCCACATGCAGCAGGCCGCGCTGCTCGAAGCGATGGTCGGAGATGTCCTCGTGCTGGTGGCCGATCACCGGCCAGCGCGTGAGCAGCGCGTTGCCGTGCTCTCCGTGGCGCGTGAAGGCATTGGTGCGGTAGATGGCTTCGTAACCTTCGGGGGCCAGGTACTCGGCCTGCGGCACATGGGGCCAACGCTCGAAGTAGCTGGCCTCCTTGCGGTTCATCCTGCGCACCTCCTGCAGGCAGACGATGTCTGCATCGAGCTGCTCGACCGCCAGGCCCAGATTGTGGATCTCCAGCCGGCGCGCGGGGCCCAGCCCCTGCACACCCTTGTGGATGTTGTAGGTCGCTACGCGCAGGATGCCGGAATGCTCGGCAGGCAGTTCGATCGGTGTTGCGGTCATCGTCCAACGAATCGTGGCAGCCAGAGTATGGCCTCGGCATTGGAAGGCGAGTAGCAGCGGTCCGCGGCTTCGCGCCAGCCCATCCAAGCATATGCCGTGTGTTCGCGCGGATTCAAGGCCACTGGCGTCTGCGCCGGCACGCACAGGCCGAAGACACGCTCGGTATTCAGGCAGACATCCGGCGCGTAGCGGTGCCGCCATTGCGGGTAGATGCTGTAGATGTTCTCCATGCCCCAGTCGCGCAGCGCGCAGCCCGCAGCGGCGGCCTGGATGCCGGTTTCCTCCGCCACCTCGCGCGCGGCGGTGACGGCCCAGTCCTCGCCCGCAAAATCCTTGCTGCCGGTGACCGATTGCCAGAAATCTTCGGCCGAGTCGGCACGGCGCAGCAGCAGCACGTCCAGCGCAGGCGTGTGCACCACCACCAGCACGGATTCGGGAATTTTGTACATGGCGCCGTCCCTGTGCATGCGCGCTGCGCTAGCGGCTCGGCACCGGCGGCGGCAGGGGCTTGGCTTGCAGCGCCCGCACCTGCTCCACCAGGGCGTTGTGCGTATCCAGGAAGGCGGCGGCAACCACCTTGGCTTCGTTGGTGTTGCTCCAACCTGCTCCGGATGCGCCCCCCAGTCGCCCGATCATGATGCCGCCGATGCCCAGATCGGTGGTGCGGGCCGCGCCCGTGGCGGCAGCCACCTGTTCGGTGGTTTCGTTGTCCGACAGCAGTAGCGCCGTCTGCGCCTCCTTGAACTTCACCTGCTCGGCCAGGCCGATCAGGCCGGCCAGATCGCGCAGCACCGGAATCATGCCCATGATGCCCGCCAGGCCGCGCCCGGCATCGCTTTCGCTGAAGGTCAGGCTGGGAGTGAGCGTGTACTGCGCCTCATAGCCGCGCCCCTTGACCACGGTCGAGTTGGGGCGCAGCACGCCGGATTCACGCAATTCGCTCTCCTGTACCGTACCACGCAGCCCCGCGCCACGATCCATCACGCGAAAGCAGCCGCTTTGTTGCACCATGAGCTTGATCAGGGGCACGGGCGAGGTGGGAAGGTTGTAACCACCCGTGGCATAGCCGTGGGGACTCTCGGCCAGCGCCACGGTGGCCACGGGGCTGTCGCAGCGCAGCAGCTCGCGCGCGGCGTTGCGCGGGCCCTGGGGCCCGGCCGAGCCAGTGACCACCGAACCGCCTTCGCCCAGCTCGGTTTTCTTCTCGCCGCAAGCCGATACCCCCAGCGCCACGCACAGCAGCAAACCGGTATGGGACAGCCGTCGGAACAGCATGCGCATGGTCTCCCTCCAAGAGCTTGTGGACACGTTATGGCAAACAAAAACGGCAGGCACGTGAACGCGCCTGCCGCTTAGGTGTCGGAGCCCGCGCGCCCCTCAGTGGGCTGCAGGCAGCGGGTTGCGCAGGCGGATGTGCAGTTCGCGCAGCTGCTTTTCGTCCACAGGCGAAGGGGCCTGGGTCAGCAGATCCTGGGCGCGCTGGGTCTTGGGGAAGGCGATCACGTCGCGGATGGACTCGGCTCCCGTCATCAGCGTGATCAGGCGGTCCAGGCCGAAGGCCAGGCCGCCGTGTGGAGGCGCGCCGTACTGCAACGCGTCCAGCAGGTAGCCGAACTTCGCGCGCTGGTCTTCCGGGCCGATATTGAGCGCCGCAAACACCTTGGCCTGCACATCAGCGCGGTGGATACGCACCGAGCCGCCGCCCAGTTCCCAGCCGTTCAGCACCATGTCGTAGGCCTTGGCAATGCACTTGCCGGGATCGGTGTCCATGAGGTTCTCATGGCCGTCCTTCGGCGACGTGAAGGGGTGGTGCACGGCCACCCAGCGGTCTTCTTCCTCGTCATGCTCGAACATGGGAAAGTCCACCACCCACAGCGGCGCCCAGCGGTTCTCGAACAGACCATTCTTCTTGCCGAATTCGCTGTGGCCGACCTTCAGGCGCAGTGCGCCGATGGCGTCGTTGACGATCTTTTCCTTGTCGGCGCCAAAGAACAGCAGGTCGCCGTCCTGTGCGCCCGTGCGCTGGAGCACTTCGGCCAGTGCGGCGTCATGGATGTTCTTGACGATGGGCGACTGCAGGCCGTCACGGCCCTTGGCCTTGTCGTTGACCTTGATGTAAGCCAGACCCTTGGCGCCGTAGATCTTCACGAACTCGGTATAGCCGTCGATCTCGCCGCGCGACAGGCCGCCCTCTTCACGGGCGCCACCGGGCACGCGCAGGGCCACCACACGGCCGCCCTTCATGTTGGCGGCGCCGGAGAAGACCTTGAAGTCCACGTCCTTCATGACATCGGTCAGCTCGGTGAATTCGAGCTTCACGCGCAGGTCAGGCTTGTCGGAGCCGAAGCGGTGCGCTGCTTCCTGGTAGGTCATGGTGGGGAATTCACCCAGGTCCACGCCCAGTTGCTGCTGGAACACTTCCTTGATCATGCGCTGGAAGATGGCGCGGATCTCTTCCTCGTTCAGGAACGAGGTCTCGCAGTCGATCTGCGTGAACTCGGGCTGGCGGTCGGCGCGCAGATCCTCGTCGCGGAAGCACTTGGTGATCTGGTAGTAGCGGTCGTAGCCGGCCACCATCAGCATCTGCTTGTAGAGCTGGGGCGACTGCGGCAGCGCGAAGAACTGGCCGTCGTGCACGCGGCTGGGCACGAGGTAGTCGCGCGCCCCCTCGGGCGTGCTCTTGCCCAGCATGGGCGTTTCGATGTCGATGAAGCCTTCCTTGTCCAGGAAGTTGCGCACCTGGATGGCCGTCTTGTAGCGCAGCATCATGTTGCGCTGCATGTACGGGCGGCGCAGGTCCATCACGCGGTGCGTGAGGCGCGTGGTTTCCGACAGGTTGTCGTCGTCCATCTGGAAGGGCGGCGTCACGGACGGGTTCAGGACGTTGAGCTCCTGGCACAGCACCTCGATCTTGCCGCTCTTGAGGCTGTCGTTGGTCGTGCCTTCGGGGCGCGCGCGCACCAAACCCTTGACCTGCACGCAGAACTCGTTACGGACGTCCTCGGCCACCTTGAACATCTCGGGACGGTCAGGGTCGCAAACCACCTGCACATAGCCTTCGCGGTCGCGCAGGTCGATGAAGATCACGCCGCCATGGTCGCGGCGACGGTTCACCCAGCCCGACAGGGTGACGGTTTGGCCCAGGAGGGCTTCGGTCACAAGACCGCAGTAGTGGGAGCGCATGGCCATGGATCAGTCTTCCTGCGTCCTCGTGGGACGCGACGATGGTTGTTCTTTCCACCCACTCGGCGCACAGGCACGGGCGGGCGACGACGGTTTTCTTATGGAGCGGGTTCCGTGGCAACGGGGTCGGGTGGCGACACCACCCCCATCGACACAATGTACTTGAGGGCCGCATCGATGCTCATGTCCAGCTCGATGCAGTCGCTCCTGCGCATGAGCACGAAGTACCCGCCCGTGGGATTGGGCGTGGTGGGCACGTAGACGCTCACATACTCGTCACGCAGGTAAGCCGCCACCTCGCCGCTGGGCGCGCCGGTGATGAAGGCCACCGTCCACACCCCCTCGCGCGGCCACTGCACCAGCACGGCGGTGCGAAAGGCGTTGCCGCTTTCAGAGAACAGCGTGTCGGAAACCTGCTTGACACTGGAGTAGATCGAACGCACCACGGGAATGCGGCTGACCAGGCGGTCGCCCCACTCCACCAGCTTGCGCCCCGCGAAGTTGCTCGCCAAGGCCCCCACCACCAGCAGGATGCTGAGCGTGAGCAGCACCCCGAAGCCCGGGATGTGAAAGCCCAGCAGTTTGTCTGGCTGCCAGGAGCCCGGCAGGATGGCGAGGGTCTGATCCAGGGTACTCACGATCCAGCTCAACACCCATGCGGTGATGACGCCGGGCACGATGACCAGCAGACCCGTGAACAGCCACTTGCGCAAGGCAGCCATGCGAGTTATCCGAGGTTAGGAGTCAGAAGTGGCCGTAGCGCTTGCTGGAGCAGCGCTGGCAGCTTCTGTTTTAGGAGCATCCGATGCCGCAGCAGGCGCACTGGCACGGCCGCTGAAATCGGTGGCATACCAACCCGTGCCCTTGAGTTGAAAGCCCGCGGCCGTCAGCTGCTTGGAAAAAGCCGGCGCACCACAGGACGGGCAGACGGTGAGCGGCGCGTCGGAGATTTTTTGCAGCACGTCCTTGGCATGGCCGCAGGAACCGCATCGATAGGCGTAAATAGGCATTACGAAGAAGTGCGAAGAATGTGCAAAACCTTCAATTATAGGCATGCACCCCAGGCCGCACCGCGCGCCCGTGCGTCACTCCACCCCCACCACCCGGTGGTGCGGCGCATGGGAATTGCGCACCACCTGCGGCGCAAGCGAACCGGCCACCATGCCGACCATGGCGGCCAGCAAGCCGGCGAGTTGCTGGGGGAACGCCTCATGCAGCGCGGGGGTGACCATGAACACCAGCCACACGCCAATGCCCAGCGCCACCGCGCACAGCGCGCCTTGCGTGTTGGCACGCTTCCAGTACAGGCCGAATACCAGCGGCACAAACGCCCCCACCAGCGGCACTTGGTAGGCGCTGGACACCAGCTCGTAAATGGGCGTGCCTTCCATCTTGATGGAATAGGCCAGCACACCCACCGCGAACACCAGCACACTGATGCGCATGGCCAGCAGGTTCTCGCGGTCGCTGATCTTCTCAGGGCGGAACTGCCGCCAGATGTTCTCGGTGAAGGTGACGCTGGGCGCCAGCAGTGTGGCCGAGGCGCAGGACTTGATGGCCGACAGTAGCGCACCGAAGAACAGCACCTGCATGACGAGCGGCATCTTGTCCATCACCAGAGTGGGCAGCACCTTCTGCGGGTCATCCTTGAGCAGTTCAGCCGTCTCCTGCGGCATGATCAGCAGCGCGCTTGCCACGAGGAACATGGGCACGAAGGCGAAGAAGATGTAGGCCGTACCGCCGATCACCGTGCCATGCGTGGCGGCGCGTTCGGTATTGGCCGACATGACGCGCTGGAACACATCCTGCTGCGGGATGGAGCCCAGCATCATGGTGATGGCGGCACCGAAGAAGAAGATGATTTCGTGCCAGGTGGGTTCGGGCCAGAACTGAAACAGGTCGCGGCTGGTGGCCAGCTCGATCACCTTGCCCGCGCCCCCCGCCATGTCGCTGGCGAACCAGGCCAGCACCACCAGGCCGACCACCAGAATGATCATCTGGATGAAATCGGTCACCGCCACCGACCACATGCCACCCCACAGCGTGTAGACCAGGATGGACAGCACGCCGATGGCCATGCCCATGGGGATGCTCACCGCACCGCCGGACAGCAGATTGAACACCAGCCCCAGCGCCGTGACCTGCGCCGACACCCAGCCCAGGTAGCTGAGCATGATGATGAGCGAGCAGATCACCTCCACTGCGCGGCCGTAGCGCTCGCGGTAGTAGTCGCTGATGGTCAGCAGCGTCATGCGGTAGAGCTTGGCCGCGAAGAACAATCCCACCAGAATCAAGCACATGCCGGCGCCAAACGGGTCTTCCACCACGGCCTTGAGCCCCCCTTCAATGAACTTGGCGGGCACGCCCAGCACGATCTCGGAGCCGAACCACGTGGCGAATGTGGTGGTGATGATCATGTACATGGGCAGGTGGCGTCCGGCAATCGCGAAATCAGCCGTGTTCTTCACCCGTTGGGCAGCCCACAAGCCAATGCCGATGGTGACAAACAGGTAGGCAATCACCATGAAGAGCAACACGCTGGTACTCCTGAGGAATGAGAGAGGGAAGGAAGTTAGAAGATGCGCACGCGCACGAAGAGCTGCATGACCAGCAGCCCCAGCACGAAGCCCAGGCCGCCATAGATGATGCTTTGCAGCAGCCGGTTGGTGCGCTTCTGGGTGGCCAGCAGTTCCTGCAGATCGCCCCGGTTGTCATGGGGCCGCTGGCGCAGGAAGTCGTGGAGCAGGCGTGGCAGGTCGGGCAGGATCTTGGCGTAGTGCGGCGCCTCGGCACGCAGCTCGCGCCACAGGCGTTGGGGACCCAGCTGATCGAGCATCCACTTCTCCAGGAAGGGCTTGGCCGTGCTCCACAGGTCCAGGTCGGGGTCCAACTGCCGGCCCAGCCCTTCGATGTTGAGCAAGGTTTTTTGCAGCAGCACCAGCTGCGGCTGGATCTCCACCTGGAAGCGCCGCGAGGTCTGGAACAGCCGCAGCAGCACCATGCCCAAAGAGATTTCCTTGAGCGGCCGGTCGAAATACGGCTCGCACACGGTGCGGATAGCGGCTTCCAGTTCGTTCACGCGGGTATGGGCGGGAACCCAGCCGCTTTCGATGTGCAGTTCGGCCACGCGCTTGTAGTCGCGCCTGAAAAAAGCCGTGAAGTTCTGCGCAAGGTATTCCTTGTCGAACTCGGTCAGCGTCCCGACGATGCCAAAGTCCAGCGAGATGTAGCGGCCGAAGGTCTCGGGCGCCAGGCTCACCTGGATGTTGCCGGGATGCATGTCGGCATGAAAGAACCCGTCGCGGAACACCTGGGTGAAGAAGATGGTCACGCCGTCGCGGGCCAGCTTGGGAATGTCCACGCCCGCGCTGCGCAGGCGCTCCACCTGGTTGATGGGCACGCCCTTCATGCGCTCCATCACCAACACTTCGGCATGGCAGAAATCCCAGAACACCTCCGGGATGAGCACCAAGTCCAGCCCCTGCATGTTGCGGCGCAGCTGCGCCGCGTTGGCCGCCTCGCGCACCAGGTCGAGTTCGTCGTGCAGGTAGTTGTCGAACTCGGCCACGACCTCGCGGGGCTTGAGGCGCTTGCCGTCGGCGGACAGGCTTTCCACCCACCCGGCCATCATGCGCATGAGCGCCAAATCCTTGTCGATCACCGGCAGCATGCCGGGGCGCAGCACCTTCACGGCGACTTCACGCGCGTGCCCTTGGCGGTCACGGATCACCGCGAAGTGCACCTGTGCGATGGACGCGCTGGCCACGGGCTGTCGGTCGAACGAGACGAACACCTCGCCGATCGGGCGGCGAAATGCGCGCTCGATGGTGGCGATCGCCACATCGGGGTCGAACGGCGGCACGCGATCCTGCAGCAGCGCCAGCTCGTCCGCAATGTCCGGCGGCATGAGGTCGCGGCGCGTGGACAGGACCTGCCCGAACTTCACGAAAATCGGACCCAGGCTCTCCAAGGCCTCGCGCAGCCGCTGGCCGCGCGGCGCGTCCAGCTTGCGACCGAAGGTGATGACCCGCGTGACGGCGCGCAGCCACGGCTGCCGGAAGGTCGACAGCACCAGTTCGTCGAGTCCATAGCGCAGCACCACCCAGACGATGGTGATGCCGCGGGCAAAGCGGCTCATGGCGGGGAGCGGTCCGGCAACTCGCCCGCTGCGGGCGCGGGCGCCTGGCCGCCGGGCACGCGTGCGCCCACGAAGCTGCGCAACGCCTGCACGGCGCGTCCCACGACGGATGCCACGGCGCGGGCCGGGGCATCGCCGATCACGCGCGCCATGTCTTCCTCGACATCCCAGCGCACATGGTCCACCAGCCAATTGATCTCGGCCGCGAACTGCACGTCGCCTTCGATGCGGATGGTGGGCTTGTCGCCGCGCAGCGCACTGCCGGCCAGCGACAGCGGAGAGGTCTCGGACACTTCCAGCCGGAGGTCGGCCACGGCCTCTGCAGGCGCGAGATCGAACAGCCCGGCGGGCGTTACCTGCAGCGCCATCGAGAAGATGCGCCACTGCACGCGCGCAACGCGGCCGCGCTGGCGTGCCAGACGGTCCATGGCTTCCCGCTCCTGCATCAGCACATGGTTGAGGAACAGCACCGTGCGGTGCTGCACCTCATGCACCAGCCACGCGGGCGGCAGGGGGCCAGACATGACGCGTTCGAAGAGCCCGTCCAGGAAAGAAAAAGGGGACCGTGTTGCCATAGTCCCCGATTATTCCCCGAACTGGGCGCAGCGCAGCAGGCTTTTTCGCCGTGCGCCGCCCGGTTCCAGCGGCGCCATGCTTACTGCAGCGCCTGCACGCCCGCGACCAGCCAGCCGCTGGCGCCGTTCTTGGGCTTGGTCATGTTCCATACCTCGCGGAACGGGCTCGGGCCGGCGGAAGGCTCCTCGCGGATCATGCCGGAGAACTCCACGCTGGCCATGTAGCCGTCGCCCAGGTCCTCGATGCCCAGCAGTTGCGCCTCAAGCATGATCACATCGGTCTGGTTGGGCTGCTGGTCGCCGCGGTGCGATTCGCGCTCGTTGAGCTGCGTGCGAATCTCGTCAACCATGCTGTCGGTCATCATGGAGCGCAGCGTGGCGACGTCGGAGCGGTCCCAGGCGGCCTGCAGCGTGGTGAAGTTGCGCTTGGCGGCCGACAGGAAGCCTTCGGTGTCGAAGCCGGCCGGCACGCCCCAGTTCTGCGAACCCGACAACGCCGAGCCGATGATCCCGCCGGTAGCGGCAGCGGCCGGCGCCTGGAAGGCCATGCCGCCGCGCTCCCACGGGCGGGCGGACGCGTCGTTACCCACCTTGTCCGGGCTGTACTGGCGCGGCATGCGCGCATCTGCGGCGGGCGCGGAACCCGCGCCCTGGAAGGCGAAGGGCGATGCGTTCACCGGTGCGCCCGCGGATTTGCGCGCACGCATGACCATGCCGACCACCACCATGACCACCAGCGCCAGCAGGGCGATCAGCAGGAACTGGCCGAACTCTGCGCCCAGGCCCAGCGAGCTGGCCAGCCAGGCCAGGCCCAGGCCCGCGGCCAGGCCGCCCAGCATGGCGCCCCAGGGCTTCCTGGGGGCGGCTGCGGCGGTATTGGGCGCCGCGGCGGGCTTGGCCGCAGCGGTACTCGTCGTCGCATTCTGCGTAGGTGCGGCAGGAGCGGCGGGGGGCGTCGCAGCGTCGCGCTGGGTCACGTTGCTGGACTGCTTGCCGATGGATTTGCCGCCCCCGAGACGGCGCGCATCCGCATCCAGATGCACGACCGCCAACATGGCGACCAAGACCACTGACCACAGTTTCATCATGGCTTCTCCGAAATATCGATAGTTTTCAATGAACTCTTTCAGCACTTGATTCCAACATGCAAGGCGACGATGCCGCCAGTCATGTTGTGATAGTCCACATGCCCAAAGCCACTTTGCTGCATGAGGGATTTGAGCTCTTCCTGGCCCGGGTGCATGCGGATGGACTCGGCCAGGTAGCGGTAGCTCGAATCGTCGCCCGCCACCAGCTTGCCCAGCCGCGGCAACACCTGGAACGAATACCAGTCATAGGCCTTTTCCAGCGGCTTGGCCACGCGGGAAAACTCCAGCACCAGCAGCCGGCCGCGCGGCTTGAGCACGCGGCACATCTCGCGCAGCGCAGCGTCCTTGTGCGTCATGTTGCGCAGGCCGAAGGCCACGCTCACCAGGTCGAAGTGGTTGTCAGGAAACGGCAGGTGCTCGGCATCGCACACCGTCGTGGGCAGCACCACGCCTTCGTTGATCAGCCGGTCGCGTCCCACGCGCAGCATGGCCTCATTGATGTCGGTATGCACGACGCGGCCCGTGGCGCCCACTTTCTTGGAAAAGGCCAGCGACAGGTCGCCCGTGCCGCCAGCGATGTCCAGCACCTGGTCGCCCTCGCGCAGGTTGGCCACCATGACGGTGTAGGCCTTCCAGGCACGGTGCAGCCCCGCCGACATCAGGTCGTTCATCAGGTCGTACTTGGGCGCGACAGAATCGAACACGCCGCGCACGTGGCGCGCCTTGTCCTCTTCCTGAACCGACTGGAATCCGAAATGCGTGGTACTCATACCACGATGCTAAGCGCCCACTGACCATGCGTACAGCGGCAACCCCGCATGCGCCTAGGTCATCTGTCGCTATTTAGGCTAAAGCGTGGCGCGGCGCGGCCACGCGGGCGGGCCGTGCTGCGCTTCAATGCCCGCCGCAGCCGTGGCCGCCGGCCTTGGGCGCCATGGGTGCATCACGGTCCACGCCGGCGGCGGCCAGCCGCTCGGCATAGTCTGCCCACAGCGCCTGCTCGTCGCGGCCCAGCTCGTACAGGTAGTCCCACGAGAAGATGCCGCTGTCGTGCCCGTCGGAGAAGGTAGGCTGCACGGCGTAGTTGCCTACCGGCTCCAGCCGCGTCAACGTGACGTCGCGTTTGCCGGTCTGCAGCACCTGCTGGCCCGGCCCATGGCCCTGCACTTCGGCCGAGGGGGAATACACGCGCATCAGCTCGAACGGGATGCGAAAGTGTGCGCCGTCGGAAAACGTCACCTCCAGCACGCGCGACTGCTCGTGCACCGTGATGGATTGGGGCATGGGCGCGCCCGCCGTCAGACCTGCCATGGCTTTCACCTGCGCAATGAAAAGGAATGAACACCGGCGGCGGAGACCGCGCACCGCCGCCCTGCCGCTATTGTCCGCCGCCGGAGCCAAGGCGGCGCGATGCGAGCCAAATCAGCCCCCAGCGCCCAAGGGGAAAGCGCTGGCAGCTATCAATTGATGAGCATCACTGCTCACCCAGGTCGGCCCAGCGCTCCAGGCGCTCGCGCATCAGCGCGTGCAGGGCGGGCAAGCGCTCGGCCACCAGCGTCTCACGCGCGGTGTCGCACTCGCGCTGCGGGTGCGCCCAGACGGGTGCGGGGAAGTGGCTGTCCCACTCGTAGCGCGCGATCACGTGCCAGTGCAGGTGCGGCACCACGTTGCCCAGGCTGGCCAGGTTGATCTTGGCCGGCGCCAGTTGCTCGCGCAGCGCCTGCTCCACCAGCGTCACGGCCTCCATGCAGTGCTGGCGGTCGGCGGGGGAGAGGTCCGAGAATTCCGCCACATGGTCCACCCAGATCACGCGGTAGAAGGCCGGAAAGCCGGCCTCCTGCGCATGGATCACGCGCAGCTTGGCGCCGCGCCAGACCAACGCACCCGCGTCGGAGTCACACAGGGGGCACGCGCCAGCGCCACCCGTGGTAGGCGCGGACATGCCGGGCATGGCGGCCTGGCTCATACCAGCACCCGCTCGATGCCGCCGGCGTTGGCGCGTTGCACGTACTCGGGCAGCCAGTTCTCGCCCAGGATCTGCTTGGCCATCTCGATGACGATGTAATCGGCTTCCAGCAGGCCGGTGGACAGGTCGTCCTGGTAGCGCGAGATGCCCTGCAGGCAGCTGGGGCAGCTGGTCAGGATCTTGATGTTGTCCTGCGCGCCCACCGCGCCGCTGGAACGCAAGGCCGCCTCGCCCTTGCGGATTTCCTCGGTCTTGCGAAAGCGCACTTGCGTGGAAACATCGGGGCGCGTCACGCCCAGCGTGCCCGACTCGCCGCAGCAGCGGTCGCTCTTGAGCACCTTGTCGCCCACCAGGGCGCGCACGGTCTTCATCGAGTCGCCCTGCTTCATCGGGTTGTGGCAGGGCTCGTGGTACAGGTAGCCGCCCTGCCCCGCGGGCAGGGTGATGCCCTTTTCCAGCAGGTATTCGTGGATGTCGATGATGCGGCTGCCCGGGAAGATCTTGTCGAACTGGTAACCCTGCAGCTGGTCGTAGCAGGTGCCGCACGACACCACCACCGTCTTGATGTCCAGGTAGTTCAGCGTGGTGGCCACGCGGTGGAACAGCACCCGGTTGTCGGTGATCATCTTCTCGGCCTTGTCGAACTGGCCGCTGCCGCGCTGCGGATAGCCGCAGCACAGGTAGCCCGGCGGGAGCACGGTCTGCACGCCGGCATGCCAGAGCATGGCCTGCGTGGCCAGCCCCACCTGGCTGAACAGGCGCTCCGACCCGCAGCCGGGGAAGTAGAACACCGCCTCCGTGTCGGCCGAGGTGGCGGCCGGGTTGCGGATGATGGGCACGTAGTCCTTGTCCTCGATGTCCAGCAGCGCGCGCGCCGTCTTGGTGGGCAGGCCACCGGGCAGCTTCTTGTTCACGAAGTGGATCACCTGCTCCTTGACCGGCGCCGTGCCCACGGTGGCAGGTGGGTGCGCGGTCTGCTTGCGGCTCACGCTGCGCAGCACGTCCACGGCCATGCGCTGGGCCTTGAAGCCTACGTTGACCATGCCCGCGCGCAGCAGCTTGATGGTGTCGGGGTTGGTGGCGTTGAGCATCGCCATGGCCATCTTGTTGCCGGGGCGGAAGCTTTTCTTGCCCATCTTGCGCAGCAGGTTGCGCATGTTCATGGTCACGTCGCCGAAGTCGATCTTGACCGGGCACGGCGAGTAGCACTTGTGGCACACGGTGCAGTGGTCGGCCACGTCCTCGAATTCCTGCCAGTGGCGGATGGACACGCCGCGGCGCGTCTGCTCTTCGTACAGGAACGCCTCGGCCAGCAGCGAGGTGGCCAGGATCTTGTTGCGCGGGCTGTACAGCAGGTTGGCACGCGGCACGTGCGTGGAGCACACGGGCTTGCACTTGCCGCAGCGCAGGCAGTCCTTCACGCTGGCAACGATGTCGCCGATGTCGCTCTGCTGCATGATCAGCGACTCGTGCCCCATCAGCCCGAAGCTGGGCGTGTAGGCATTGGTCAGGTCCGCGAACATCAGCGAGGTGCGCGAGCCTTTGTGCGCCAAATGGGCCTGCAGTGCTTGCCCGTCCTGCGCGAGCAGCTCCTGATTGCGTAGCAGCTTGCCGCGGTTGAAGCGGCCTTGCGGGTCCACCTTGCGCTTGTACTCGGCGAACGGCGCCAGTTCCTCGTCGGTCAAAAACTCCAGCTTGGTGATGCCGATGCCGTGCTCGCCCGAGATCACGCCACCCAGGCTGCGCGCCAGCACCATGATGCGCGCCACCGCTTCGTGCGCGGTCTGCAGCATGGCGTAGTTGTCGCTGTGCACGGGGATGTTGGTGTGCACGTTGCCGTCGCCGGCGTGCATGTGCAGCGCCACCCACACCCGGCCCTTGAGCACGCGCTTTTGCACGTCGCCCAGCGCCTGCATCAGCGGCTCGAAGTCGCTGCCGGTGAAGATGTTGCGCAGCGGGTCGCGGATCTGCGTCTTCCAGCTGGCGCGCAGGCGGTGGTCCTGCAGCTGGGGGAACAGTTCTTCCACGCGCTGCAGCCAGTCCTGCCAGAGCGCGCGCGTCTCGCGCACCAGGGCCAGGGCCAGGGCCAGTTTTTCCTCCAGCAGCTCGGGCGAAGGCGGCTCGCCGCCCGCCTCGGGCTTGCCCAGCGGCAGGTTGCCGCGCGCGAGGAACTCCTCCAGCGCGTCGGCCAGCTCGATCTTGTTGCGCAGGCTGAGTTCGATGTTGATGCGCTCGATGCCGTCGGTGTACTCGGCCATGCGCGGCAGCGGGATCACCACGTCTTCGTTGATCTTGAAGGCGTTGGTGTGGCGGCTGATGGCGGCCGTCTTCTTGCGGTCGGCCCAGAACTTCTTGCGGGCCTCGGCGCTCACCGCCGTGAAGCCCTCGCCGCTGCGGCTGTTGGCGATGCGCACCACCTCGGCGGTGGCGCGGGCCACGGCATCAGGGTCGTCGCCCACGATGTCGCCCACCAGCAGCATCTTGGGCAGTCCGCCGCGCTTGGACTTGGTGGTGTAGCCCACGGCGCGCAGGTAGCGGTCGTCCAGGTGCTCCAGGCCCGCCAGCAGCACGCCGCTGCGCTTTTGCTCAGCGAACATGAAGTCCTTGATCTCCACGATGCTGGGCACGGCGTCCTTGGCGTTGCCAAAGAACTCCAGGCACACGGTGCGCGTGTGCTCGGGCATACGGTGCACGATCCAGCGCGCGCTGGTGATCAGGCCGTCGGTGCCTTCCTTTTGCACACCGGGCAGGCCGCTGAGGAACTTGTCTGTCACGTCCTTGCCCAGGCCCTCCTTGCGGAAGGTCTTGCCCGGGATGTCCAGGCGCTCGGTGCGGATCGGCGTATTGCCGTCGGCCTGGAAGTACGCCAGTTCGAAACTGGCGACGTCGGCGTCGTGGATCTTGCCCAGGTTGTGTCCCACGCGCGTGACCTCCAGCCACTGCCCTTCAGGCGTCACCATGCGCCAGCTGGCCAGGTTGTCCAGCGCCGTGCCCCACAGCACGGCCTTCTTGCCGCCCGCGTTCATGGCGATGTTGCCGCCGACGCACGAAGCCTCGGCGCTGGTCGGGTCCACGGCGAACACGAAACCGGCGGCCTCGGCCGCATCGGCCACGCGCTGGGTGACCACGCCGGCCTCGGTCCAGATGGTGGCCACCTCGGCGTCCAGGCCCGGCAGGCGGCGCATCTGCACCTCGGTCATGGCCTCGAGCTTTTCGGTGTTGATGACGGCGCTGCGCCAGGTGAGCGGAATGGCGCCGCCCGTGTAGCCGGTGCCGCCCCCACGCGGGATGATGGTCAGTTCCAGCTCGATGCAGGCCTTGACCAGCGCGGCCATCTCGGCCTCGGTGTCGGGCGTGAGCACCACGAACGGGTATTCCACGCGCCAGTCGGTCGCATCGGTCACGTGCGACACGCGCGACAGGCCGTCGAACTTGATGTTGTCCTTGGCGGTGTGGCGGCCCAGGCGGCGCGCTACCTTCTTGCGCAGGTCGCTGGCCTCGACCAGCGTGGCGTCGAACTCGTCGATGGCCCGGCGCGCTGCGTCCACCAGCACGCCCACGCGGCGGTCGCGCTCGGCGTCTTCCTGCGGCAGGCGGCGCTTTTCGATCTCGGCCATGCGGTGCTGCAGCGCATCCACCAGCAGCTTGCGCCGGGCGGGGTTGTGCAGCAGGTCGTCTTGCAGGTAGGGGTTGCGCTGCACGGCCCAGATGTCGCCCAGCACTTCGTACAGCATGCGGGCAGATCGGCCCGTGCGGCGCTCGCGGCGCAACTGGTCCAGCACATCCCAGGCGGAGGCGCCCAGCAGGCGGATCACGATTTCCCGGTCGGAAAACGAGGTGTAGTTGTACGGAATTTCGCGCAAACGGGCAGGCTCGGCGCCTTGCGTCTGCAGGGCGGCCAGCGCAATCGGAACATTCATGGGATCAACCTGGGTTGGGCGTGCAGGGCGCCCTCGTGCCTCGGGGTCGGGATTTTAAGCCAGTGCCCGTTACCGCACTGTCCTGCCCGTAGAGCCCCGCCGCTGGCGCGGGACAGCCAAGAACGGGCAAGAGCAAAATCAGGCCCCAGCGCCCGCCCATTCAGCGCAAGCAGCTATTAAAACAATAGCTATTTAATACAGCACGCGGCTACGGATGGTGCCGGGCACCTGGGCCAGCTTCTCCAGCGCCAGGTCGGACGAGCGCGCGTCGAGGTCGATCACCACATAGCCGATCTTCTCGTTGGTCTGCAGGTACTGCGCCGCGATGTTGATGTGGTTGTCCGACAGGATGCTGTTGATCTGCGAGAGCACGCCCGGCACGTTGTGGTGCACGTGCAGCAGGCGGTGCTTGCCGGCATGCTCGGGCAGCGCCACCTCGGGGAAGTTGACCGAAGAGGTGCTGGTGCCGTTGTCGCTGTACCTGACGAGCTTTTCCGCCACCTCCAGGCCGATGTTGGCCTGCGCCTCCATGGTGGAGCCGCCGATGTGGGGCGTGAGGAGGGCGTTGTCCAGCCCGCGCAGCGGCGAGACGAACTCGTCCTTGTTGCTCTTGGGCTCCACCGGGAACACGTCCACGGCCGCGCCCAGCAAGTTGCCGCCCTTCAGCGCCTGGGCCAGGGGGTCGATCTCCACCACCGTGCCGCGCGAGGCGTTGATGAGGATGCCGCCCGGCTTCATGGCCGCGATCTCGGCGGCGCCAATCATCCACTGGGTGGAAGGCAGCTCAGGCACGTGCAGGGTCACGATGTCGGCCTGGCCCAGCAGCTCGTGCAGCGAACCGACCTGGCGCGCATTGCCCAGCGGCAGCTTGTGCACCACGTCGTGGAAGATCACGTGCATGCCCAGCGCCTCGGCCAGCACCGACAGCTGGGTGCCGATGGAGCCATAGCCCACGATGCCCAGCGTCTTGCCGCGGATCTCGTAGGCGTTCGTGGCGCTCTTGAGCCAGCCGCCGCGGTGGGCCGCGGCATTCTTCTCGGGCACGCCGCGCAGCAGCAGGATGGCCTCGGCCAGCACCAGCTCGGCCACGGAGCGGGTGTTGGAATACGGCGCGTTGAACACGGCGATGCCGCGCTCGCGCGCAGCGTTCAGGTCTACCTGGTTGGTGCCGATGCAAAAGCACCCCACGGCCACGAGCTTGTGCGCATGCGCGAACACGTCCGCCGTGAGCTGCGTGCGCGAGCGGATGCCAATGAAGTGCACGTCGGCGATCTTGCGGCGCAGTTCCTCGCCCTCCAGCGCCCCGGCCAGCACCTCGACCTGCGTATACCCCGCGGACCGCAACACTTCCACCGCAGAGGCATGGATGCCCTCCAGCAACAGGAACTTGATCTTGCTTTTATCCAGGGAAGTCTTGGCCATGGCGTGCAAATTGAGAGGAAATGAAAACACCCAAGCGGCGCGCGCCGCTGGACAGGAGAGGGGATCATTGTGCAATGCACAAATCCCTGTCGGCATCCATGCGATTGCCCGCGGCGGCCCATGCATACCCCCGCCGCGGCCGGATGTTTGTCACAACACCGTCATGCCAGTGACACAATTCGTCACCCAAGCGCCGCGGGGTTTACCCCGTTGCTGCGCTTTTTGCAGTGTGCGAGAACGACACATTCCTGTCACGGAACGCGACCACCATCGCCGCTTTCCTGCCTATCGTCTATCAACGAGGAGTATTCATGCAGATCAAACACTTGGCGCTGGCCGCCGCAGTGGCCGCCACCAGCCTGGCCGCACAAGCTCAAACAGAGATCCAGTGGTGGCACTCCATGACGGCTGTCAACAACGAGTGGGTCAATGACCTGGCCAAGCAGTTCAACGAGAGCCAGAAGGAGTACAAGGTCATCCCTACCTTCAAGGGGACGTATGACGAAAGCATGACGGCCGCGATCGCCGCGTTCCGCTCGGGCAATGCGCCGCACGTCCTGCAGGTGTTCGAGGTGGGTACGGCCACGATGATGGCCAGCAAGGGCGCCACGGTACCCGTGGGCAAGGTGATGAAGGACGCGGGCGCTGCCTTCGACCCCAGCGCGTACATCCCCGCCGTGGCTGCGTACTACACCGACCCCAACGGCCAGATGCTGAGCTTCCCGTTCAACAGCTCCACAACCATCTTTTATTACAACAAGGACGCCTTCAAGAAGGCCGGCCTGAACCCCGACAAGGCTCCCGCCACCTGGCCCGAAGTGTTCGAGGCTGCCAAGAAGCTCAAGGCCAGCGGCCACAGCTGCCCCATGACGCTGGCCTGGATGGGCTGGACGCAGCTCGAATCGTTCTCCGCCTGGCACAACGTGGAGTTCGCCACCGAGAAGAACGGCCTGTCGCCCAACGGCTACAAGGCCCGCATGAAGATCAATTCGCCGCTGCACGTGCGCCACATCGACAACCTGTCGCAGGCCGCCAAGGTGGGCGAGTTCGTCTACAAGGGCCGCGGCTCGGCGGCCCAGGCGTCGTTCACCTCGGGTGAGTGCGCCATGATCCAGACATCGTCGGGCTTCTACGGCGACGTGGCCAAGAACGCCAAGTTCGCCTACGGCCTGGCGCCCCTGCCCTACTACCCCGACGTGAAGGGCGCACCGCAGAACACCGTGATCGGCGGTGCATCGCTGTGGGTCATGGCCGGCAAGAAGCCCGCCGAATACAAGGGCGTGGCCAAGTTCTTCGAGTTCCTGTCCGACACCAAGGTGCAGGCCGCCAGCCACCAGCGCACGGGCTACCTGCCCATCACCATGGGCGCGTATGAGCTGACCGACAAGTCCGGTTTCTACGCCAAGCACCCCGGCACCGACACGGCCGTGAACCAGATGGTGCGCAAGGTGACCGACAACTCGCGCGGCATCCGCCTGGGCAACTATGTGCAGATCCGCACCATTGAGGACGAAGAACTCGAGCAGGTCTGGGCCGGCAAAAAGACGGCCAAGGAAGCCCTGGACTCCATCGTGAGCCGCGGCAACGAACTGCTGGCGCGCTTCGAGCGCTCGTACAAGAAGTAAGCCCTGTCATCCGTGACGGGCGAGGCGTTCCCATGAACGCCCCTTCGGTCAGCGGCCCCTGCCTGGGGGCCGCTTTTCCTTTTCCCGCTGGTGCAGCCTTGCGCCAGCGGTTTTCTCGTTTGTGAACGTCATGGAAAAACGCGTACTTTTCCGCTCGGCGTGGCTGCCCTGGGTGTTGATCGCCCCGCAGTTGCTCATCATCGGCATCTTCTTCTTCCTGCCCGCGGGCCAGGCCATCCTGCAGTCCTTCCAGATGGAAGACGCGTTTGGCATGAGCACCGAGTGGGTGGGGCTGGACAATTTCAAGCAGCTTTTCGACGATCCGTCCTATCTGGAATCCTTCCAGCGCACGGCGTTGTTCTCGGTGCTGGTGGCGGGCATCGGCATCGTGGTGTCGCTGGCGCTGGCCATCTTCGCGGACCGCATTGTGCGCTTTGCCATGGTCTACAAGACCCTGCTCATCGTGCCCTATGCCGTGGCCCCGGTGATCGCGGGCGTGCTGTGGGTGTTCCTGTTCTCGCCCTCCATCGGCGTGGTGACCTACTACCTGGGTGAGCTGGGCTACGGCTGGAACCACATGATGAACGACAACCAGGCCATGACGCTGATCGTCATCGCCTCGGTGTGGAAGCAGATCTCCTACAACTTCCTGTTCTTCCTGGCGGGCCTGCAGTCGATTCCGAAGGCGCTGATCGAGGCGGCCTCCATCGACGGCGCGGGTGCATGGCGGCGTTTCTGGAACATCCAGCTGCCGCTCTTGTCGCCCACCACGTTCTTCCTGCTGGTGATCAACATCGTGTACGCCTTCTTTGACACCTTCGGCATCATCGACGCGGCCACGCAGGGCGGGCCGGGGCAGTCCACGTCCATCCTCGTCTACAAGGTGTACCAGGACGGCTTCAAGGCGCTGGACCTCGGCGGCTCGGCGGCGCAGTCCGTGATCCTGATGCTGATCGTCATCGCGCTCACCGTGGTGCAGTTCCGCTACGTCGAGAAGAAAGTGCAGTACTGACCATGATCGACCGTAACCCCTGGCTCAATTTCATTTCGCACGCCGTGCTGGTCCTCGGCGTGGCCATCGTGGCCTTCCCGCTGTACCTGGCGCTGGTGGCCTCCACCCACACGGCGGATGCCATCGTGCAGTCGCCCATGCCGCTGCTGCCGGGCAGCCACCTGTGGGAGAACTACCAGGCCGCGCTGTTCGGCTCGGGCAAGCTGGGCTCCAACACCAACGTGGTGCACATGATGTGGGTGAGCTTCGTGGTGGCCATGGTCATCACCGTGGGCAAGATCGCCATCTCGCTGCTGTCGGCGTTCGCCATCGTGTACTTCCGTTTCCCGTTCAAGATGCTGTGCTTCTGGGCCATCTTCGTGACGCTGATGCTGCCGGTGGAAGTGCGCATCCTGCCCACCTACAAGGTGGTGGCAGACCTGGGCCTGCTCAACAGCTACGCCGGCCTCACGCTGCCGCTGATCGCCTCGGCCACGGCCACGTTCCTGTTCCGCCAGTTCTTCCTGACGGTGCCCGACGAGCTGGTGGAGGCCGCGCGCATCGACGGCGCCGGGCCCATGCGCTTTTTCAAGGACGTGCTGGTGCCGCTGTCGCGCACCTCGATCGCGGCGCTGTTCGTGATCCAGTTCATCTACGGCTGGAACCAGTACCTGTGGCCGCTGCTGATGACCACCTCCGAAGACATGTACCCGGTGGTGATCGGCATCAAGCGCATGCTGGCCGGCGGCGAGGCCGCCGTGGACTGGAACATCGTGATGGCCACCGCCATCGTTGCCATGCTGCCGCCCACGGCCGTGGTGATCCTGATGCAGAAGTGGTTCGTCAAGGGCCTGGTCGACACCGAGAAATAAACATCAAAACCGGCTGTAGCGTCCACCCTTCAAGCGCAAACAGCTATTGATTAAATAGCACATATGGCATCCCTTACCCTCACCAACGTCGTCAAGCACTACGGCAGCGGCAAGCAGATCGTGCCCGTGATCCACGGCGTCAACGCCGAGATCCGGGACGGCGAGTTCATCGTCATCGTCGGCCCCTCGGGCTGCGGCAAATCCACCCTGCTGCGCATGGTGGCCGGCCTGGAGGAAATCACCGGCGGCACCATCGCCATCGGCGAGCGCGTGGTCAACAACCTGGAGCCCGCCAGGCGCGACATCGCCATGGTGTTCCAGAACTACGCCCTGTACCCGCACATGAGCGTGTTCGACAACATGGCCTACGGCCTGAAGATCGCCAAGGTGGCCAAGGACGAGATCAAGGCGCGCGTGGACAAGGCCGCCAAGATCCTGGAGCTGGGCCACCTGCTGGAGCGCAAGCCGCGCCAGCTCTCGGGCGGCCAGCGCCAGCGCGTGGCCATGGGCCGCGCCATCGTGCGCCAGCCCCAGGTGTTCCTGTTCGACGAGCCGCTGTCCAACCTGGACGCCAAGCTGCGCGCGCAGACCCGTATCGAAATCCAGAAGCTGCACCGCGAACTGGGCATCACCAGCCTGTTCGTGACCCATGACCAGGTGGAGGCCATGACGCTCGCGCAGCGCATGATCGTCATGAACGCCGGCAACATGGAGCAGTTCGGCACGCCCGAGGAGGTCTACCACACACCGGCCTCCACCTTCGTGGCCAGCTTCATCGGCTCGCCGCCGATGAACCTGCTCAACCACGCGCCGGGCGCCCAGCCCGGCACCACGCTGGGCATCCGCCCCGAGCACCTGGACATCACCGCCGACGGCGGCTGGGCCGTGCAGGTAGAGACGGTGGAGCTGCTGGGCGCCGAGCGCCTGGTGTATGGCCGCGTGGGCGACGAACAGCTCATCGTGCGCATCGAGGAAGGCGCCCCCGCGCCACAGCCGGGCGACACCATCCACGTCACGCCGCGCGCCCACCGCCTGCACACCTTCGATGCCGGCACCGGCAAGCGCCTGTAGCACCCGACCGCCTGGAGCACCGCGCATGACGACACCTTCCGCCTGGCCCTACCCCCGCTGGATCGCCCACCGCGGCGCCGGCAAGCTGGCGCCCGAGAACACGCTGGCCGCCTTCCGCCTGGGCGCGCAGCACGGCTACCGCATGTTCGAGTGCGACGCCAAGCTGAGCAGCGACGGCGTGGCGTTCCTGCTGCACGACGCCACGCTGGAGCGCACCACCAACGGCCACGGCACCGCTGGCGATCAGCCCTGGGGCACGCTGGCCCAGCTGGACGCCGGTGCCTGGCATTCGCGCACGTACGCGGGCGAGCCGCTGCCCACGCTGGAGCACCTGGCGCGCTGGTGCATCGCCAACGGCCACTTCCTCAACATCGAGATCAAGCCCACGCCCGGTACCGAAGCCGAAACCGGCCGCGCCGTGGCCGCGCTGGCGGCACGCCTGTGGCACGGCCAGAGCGTGCCACCGCTGCTCACCTCGTTCAAACCGCAGGCGCTGGCCGGCGCGCGCGAGACCGCGCCGCATCTGCCACGCGGCCTGCTGCTGGACCAACTGCATGACGGCTGGCTGGACACCGCGCGCCAGTGGGGCTGCGTGGCCGTGGTCTGCAACCATGCGCTGTGGAGCGCCGCCACCGTGGCCGAAGTGCACCTGGCCGGCATGCGCGCCCTGAGCTACACCGTGAACGACGACTGGGCCGCCCAGCGGCTGCTGGCGCTGCACACCGACGGCATCATCACCGACCGCGTGGACCTGTTCAGCCCCGCCGGGGCCTGACGCGGCGCCACCCGTCCACGCCGGCGGGCGGTGCCGGGCACGCCGCTCGCGCTGCCGTCTGGCAAGGCCGGGGCCGCTCGGCAGCGGACAATGCGCGCATGCATCGCCTTTCCCGCACCGGCGCGCGCCCGCTGCGCCGCCGTCTCCCCCCGCAGAGCGCACGCCACCTTTGGCAGTGGTTGGTACTGGCCTGCTGCCTGTGGCTGGGCGGCACGCCCGCCCTTGCCCAGACCCGGCCCGCTGCGGCCCCCGCCTCCGCCGCGGCCAGCGCGGTGGACACGCTGGGTGAGGACAACGCCCCCCTGCCCTCGGTGGACGAACTGCGCAAGCAGCTCGACGCCATTCCCGCAAAGCTCGGCGAGGAGGACGACGGCCGCAAGCTGCTGACCGAGGTGGCCGCCATCGGCACGGCGGCCGAGCGCGTGGTGGCCCAGCGCACCAGCGACCTGGCGGACCTGGACCGCCGCCTGGAAGGCCTGGGCCCCACGCCCGAAAAAGGCGCACCCGCGGATGCGCCCGACGTGGCCGAGCAGCGCACCGCGCTGAACAAGCAGCGCGGCGTGATCGATGCGGAACTCAAGCTCGCCCGCCTGGTGGCAGTGGATGCCGAGCAGCGCAGCGCGGAGATCGGGCGCCAGCGGCGCGCGCTGTTCCAGGCGGCCCTCACAACGCGCGTCGATTCGCCACTGGCCCCCGCCTTCTGGCGCAGCCTGCGCTACGCTGCGCCCGGCGACAGTGCGCGGCTGCAGGCGCTGGGCGCCAACCTGCGCCGCGCCGTGCAGGCCACGCTGGACTCGCCGCGCCGCGGCACCTTCCTGGGTTACCTGGCCCTGGCCGTCGCCCTGGCCGTGGGGGGCACCTGGCTGGCGGAGCGTGTGCTGGTGCGCGCGCTGCCCGCGCGGCTGCCGGCCACCCGGCTGCGGCGCACGCTGCTGGCGGCGGCGGCGGTGGTGGCAAACGTGCTGATCGTCAGCGCTGCGCTGCAACTCGCGTGGAGCGGGGTCAAGCTCGGCGGCGTGCTGGACGAGGACGTGCGCGCCGTGCAGCAGGCCAGCCTGCGTGCCGCGGCCTACGCCACCTTCGTCATCACGCTGGGGCACGCACTGCTATCGCGCCGGCGCAGTTCCTGGCGGCTGCTGCCCATCTCCGACGCGCTCGCCCGCCGGCTCAGCCCCTTCCCGTGGTGGATCGCGGCACTGTCGGCGCTGGGCGGGCTGGTCACACAGGTCAACGCCATCGTGGGCGCCAGCCTGGCGGCCGAAGTGCTGGTGCACGCCGTGTCCGCGGTGTTGCTGTCGGTGACGGTGGCCGTCGCGCTGGGCCGGCTGCGGGCAACGCCCCAGGCAGCGGACGCGGCCGATGGCGCCACCGACGCGGCACCCGCGGAGAAGGCGGGCCGCCCCCTCTGGGTGGGGTTGATCCTGGCCAGCGCGGGCCTTGCCGCGGCCGCGGCCGCGCTGGCCGTGGTGCTGGGCTTCGTGGCGCTGGGCGGCACGCTGGCGCGGCAGATGGTGTGGTCGGGCGTGGTGTTTGCCACCACCTATCTGCTGATGCAGTTGGTGGACGACCTGTGCGACGCGTTGCTCTCCTCCCACGGCGGCCTGGGCGCGCGCATCCACGCCGCGTTGGCCATCGACGCCCAGTTGCTGGACCAGGCCGCGGTGCTGCTGGCCGGCGTGCTGCGTGTGGCGCTGTTCTTCTACATGGCGATCGCGCTGATGGCGCCGCTGGGCACCAACCCGGACGAGCTGTTCCGCCGCGGCAGCAAGCTGGACCACAACCTGCAGATCGGCGACTTCACGCTGGCGCCCCAGGCACTGCTCACGGCGCTGGCGGTGATCTGTGCGGGCTTCCTGGCGATACGCATCGTCAAGCGCTGGCTCAGCGACCGCTATTTCCCCCACACATCGCTGGAGCCGGGCATGCGCAGCTCCATCGTCACGCTGCTGGGCTACGTGGGCGGCGTGGTAGTGATCGCCGTGGCGCTGGCGGGCCTGGGGATCAGCGTGGAGCGCATCGCCTGGGTGGCGAGCGCGCTGTCGGTGGGCATCGGCTTCGGCCTGCAGGCCATCGTGCAGAACTTCATCTCGGGCCTGATCCTGCTGGCCGAGCGGCCGGTGAAGGTGGGCGACTGGGTGGTGCTGGGCGACACCGAGGGCGACGTGCGCCGCGTGAACGTGCGCGCCACCGAGATCCAGCTGGGCGACCGCTCCACGGTGATCGTGCCCAACTCGGAATTCATCACCAAGACCGTGCGCAACATGACGCTGGGCAGCGCCCAGGGCCGGGTGCTGCTGCGCCTGCCCGCACCGCTGGACACCGACGCGCGGCGCATGCGCGAGCTGATCCTGCAGGCCTTTCATGCGCACGAGGACATCCTGGAGAGCCCCGCGCCATCGGTGACGCTGGAAGGCATCCAGAGCGGCACGCTCACCTTCCTGGCGATCGGCTACGTGAGCAGCCCGCGCAACGCGGGAGGCGTGCGCAGCGACGTGCTGTTCGCCATTTTGGAGGCGCTGCGCGATGCGGGCCTGTCGCTGTCGCCTCCAGCCACCACCTCGGTGGCGCAGGCGCCGCGCGACGCCGCCCAGGAAGCGCCGCCGCTGTCGGAGCGCGTCTGAACGGAGCCCGATTCGCTCCTGTTTCAATAGCTGCTAGCGCTTATCAGACAAGCGCTACAGGCCAATTTTGCTTCAAACCGGCAGCTGCGACCGCACATAACCCGCCACCACTCCCAGCAACTGGTCCAGGTGCTGCTGCAGCGGCGCAAAGCCGGCGTTGGGCGCACGCGTGTCCTCGTCCATGTACACCGGGCGGCGGATCTCGATCTGCAGGCTGTGGCGCCCCAGCTGCGGCTGGCCGATACGGCCGATCAGCTCCACGCCCTTGTAGGGCTCGTTCAGCGCCACGCTGTAGCCAAAGCCGCGCAGCTGCTCGGCGATCAGGTGCACGAACTCGGGCGCGCAGGTGGTGCCGTCGCGGTCGCCCAGCACGAAGTCGGCCAGCGGCGGCGCGTCCGTGCGGCCCAGGCGCCGGTACACGTCATTGGGCATCGAATGCAAATTCAGGTGCCACACGCGGCCAAAGCGCTGCACGCTCGCGTCGATCGCCTGCTGCAGCTGCGCATGGTAGGGGCGCCAGTAGCCCTCGATGCGCCGCTGCACCTCGGCCACCGTGCGCGCACGCGCATACAGCGGCGTGGCCACCCCGTCCTTGCTGATCTGCTGCCAGACCAGGCCCAGGCCCTGGCGCGTCTTGGGGCCGGGGGCGAGCGGCACGGGCCACGCGCCGTCGATCTGCGCGGGGTCCAGGTCGTTGTCTGCCCGGTTCACGTCGATGTAAGTGCGCGGGAAGGTCGCGGCGATCAGCGTGGCACCGTGCGCGGGCGCGGTATGCCAGAGGCGGTGCACGTGCGTGTCCTCGCCGCGGCGCAGCAGCGCCAGCGGCACGGCGTGGCCGAAATCGTCGGGGTAGGCCGTGCCGCTGTGGGGCGAGTCGCACACCAGCGGCAGCGGCTGCCCCGTGGGTTGCCAGACCTCGACCGGAGTGTCCGGCCGGGGGCTCAGGTCGTCATGCAACGCAGTCAAAGGCGCACCATCAGTCCAGCTTGATGTTGGCGCGCTTGGCCACGGCCGTGTAGCGCGCGATGGCGGCGTCGATCTGCTTGGCAAACTGCGCGGGCGTGTTGGCCATGGATTCGCCGGAGATGCTCTTTTGCTTCTCCAGGTAGTCGGGCATGGCCATGGCCTTGTGCGCGGCGGCGTTCAGCTTGGCGATGATCTCCTTAGGCGTGCCCGCGGGCGCCACCAGGCCGAACCACCCGCCGTCACCCATGCCGGCGTAGCCCAGCTCGGTGTAGGTGGGCACGTCGGGCAGCACGGGGCTGCGCTTCAAGGCCAGCACGGCCAGCGGGCGCAGCTTGCCCGACTGGATGTTGGCCAGCGTGGAGGGCAGGTTGTCCGTCATCGCGTTGACCTGGCCCGCCAGCGCATCGGTCGCGGCCTGGCCCGCGCCCTTGTAGGGGATGTGCAGCAGGTCGATGCCCGCCAGGTTCATGAAGTTCTCGATGTTGGCATGCCCCAGCGAGCCCGTGCCTGGCGAGGCAAAGGTGTACTTGCCGGGGTTGGCCTTGGCCAGCGCCACGAACTCCTGCATGGTCTTGGCGGGCACGCTGGGGTGCACCACGAAGACGCTGGGCACGCTCATCACGTTGGTGATGGGGGCGAAGTCCTTCACCGCGTCATACGGCAGCTTGGCGTAGATGGCGGGGTTGGCGCCGTGGGTGCTCACCGTGGCCATGCCGATGGTGTAGCCGTCCGGTGCCGCCTTGGCGATGGCGTCTGCGCCGATGGAGCCGCCGGCTCCGCCCTTGTTGTCCACCACCACGGCCTTGCCCAGGATGGGCCCCATCTTGTCGGCCAGCAGGCGGGCCACCATGTCGGTGGAGCCGCCGGGCGCGAACGGCACGATCAGCTTGATGGGGCGGTTGGGGTAGTCGCCCGCCTGGGCGTGCGCCAGGGGTGCGAAGGCCGCAGCGGCGGCGCAGGCGGCCAGGGTGGACAGCAGGGTGCGGCGCAGTGCCATGGGGATCTCCTCGGTATTTGAATGAATGGGGGCAGCCCCATTCTTGAGCGCCCCCGCGTTTACGAAAAGCGACAAAATGGCGGCAATCCATTACCAACACTCATCAATCGACCGCCCATGCGCATCCACTCGCCGTCGCTGCCCGAACTGCACGCCTTTGCCGTCGCGGCGCGGCTGGGTAGCTTCTCGCAGGCGGCCGATGAACTCAGCGTGACCCAGGGCGCCATCAGCCGCGCCATCGCCCGGCTGGAGGAGCACCTGGGCGTGGCGCTGTTCGCGCGCGAGGGCCGGCGCAGCGTGCTCACGCGCGCGGGGGCCGACTACCTGCAGGCCGTGGGCCCGTCGATCGCCACCATCGAATCCGCCACGCTGGCCGTGCGCACGCGGCGCAACCCGCGCCAGTTGCGCCTGTCGGTGGCGCCCACGCTGTTCAGCCACTGGCTGATCCCGCGCCTGCCCGATTTCCACGCGCGCCACCCCGGCATCGCACTGTCGTTCGCACCCTACCGGCGCGACGACCCTCTGAGCGCACCTGAGATCGATGCCTGGATCCGCGTGGGCCGCACCGACTGGCCCGCGGGCATCGCGGCCGACTACCTGGTGGGGCGCGAGCTGGTACCCATCTGCCGCCCAGCCGACCTGCAGGGGCCCCAGGCCATCCGCGCACCGGCCGACCTGCTCGCGCGGCCGCTGCTGTTCCACACGAATTACCCGGACAACTGGGCGCACTGGTTCGCCGGTGTGGGCTGTGTCCACGGGCCGCTCACGCCGGCGGCGGACTTCGAGTTGGTGTCGCTGCTGGTGCAGGCGGTGATCGCCGGGCTGGGCGTGGCGGTGGTGCAGCGCGCGCTGGTGGAGCCGGAGCTGGCCGCCGGGCGCATCGCCATCGCCATCGACCACCCCGTGCTGCTGGACCGCGGCTACCACCTGTGCATTCCGACGGGGCGCGCGCCCAATCCGGCCCTGGACGACCTGCGCGGCTGGCTGCTGGCGCAGGCGTGCGGACAGGGCGGGAGTTGAATCAGCCGCGCCAGGCGCGCAGCAGCAACCACTGACTGGTGGCGCAGGCCGCCGCCAAGCCGGCGTAGGTGGCCATGCGGCCGTCGCGCCCCAGCAGCACCAACCCCGCCACGAGGACGCAACACCCCACTACAAAGTTGATAGCTATTGGCGCAATCCAGCCGTGCGCTCTGGCCAGTTTTCGCATAAAGACATGGCTGCATGCCACCAGCAGCACGGCGACCGCCAGCGCGGGTGCGGTGAAGTTCAGCAGATGGTTGAGGGCGAGCAGCAGGTCCATGGAGTCATGATGCAGATCAAGCCATTGGCGCGGTGGCCTGCCTGAGTGCGCGGCGGATTTTATAATCCCACCCCATGGCAGTCTGGGCCCTCGGCATCAACCACCACACCGCTCCGCTCGATCTGCGGGGCCGGTTCGCGTTCGCCCTGGACCAGATCGCACCCACGCTGCACGGGCTGCGCGATTCGCTGTCCAGCGCCTCGGGCCGCCACCCGGGCGTGGAGACGGCCATCATCTCCACCTGCAACCGCACCGAGATCTACTGCGCAGCCGAGGCCCCGGCGCTGGACCACACGCTGGACTGGCTGGCCCACAGCGGCGGCGTGAGCCCCGCGCTGCTGCGTTCGCACTCCTACAGCCTGGAAAACGGCCTCGTCGCCCGCCACGCCTTCCGCGTGGCCAGCGGGCTTGATTCCATGGTCCTGGGCGAGGCCCAGATCCTCGGCCAGATGAAGGACGCCGTGCGCGCCGCTGAAGGCGCAGGGGCGCTCGGCACCACGCTCAACCAGCTCTTTCAGCGCAGCTTTGCCGTGGCCAAGGAGGTGCGCACCAGCACCGACATCGGCGCGCACAGCATCAGCATGGCCGCCGCGGCCGTGCGACTGGCCGGCCAGTTGTTCGAAGACCTGACGAAGATCCGCGTGCTGTTCGTGGGCGCGGGCGAGATGATCGAGCTGTGCACCACGCACTTCGCGGCCAAGACGCCCCAGCAGATCACGATCGCCAACCGCACGCTGGAGCGCGGCGAAAAGCTCGCCACGCGCTTTGGCGGCGAGGTCATGCGCCTGGCCGACCTGCCCGACCACCTGCACGAGTTCGACGCGGTCATCAGCTGCACCGCGAGCACGCTGCCCATCATTGGCCTGGGCGCCGTGGAGCGCGCGCTGAAAAAGCGCCGCCACCGCCCCATCTTCATGGTGGACCTGGCCGTGCCGCGCGACATCGAGCCCGAGGTCAAGCAGCTCGAAGACGTGTACCTGTACACCGTGGACGACCTGGCCAGCGTGGTACAGACGGCACAGGCGCATCGCCAGGCCGCCGTGGCGCAGGCCGAGGCCATCATCGACGCGGGCGTGCAGAGCTTCGTGCACTGGATGGAGCTGCGCAGCCCCGCCGCGCAGAACGGCGGCGTGGTGCCGCTGATCCAGCAACTCAACTCCCAGGCCGACGAATGGCGCGCCCTGGAGATCGCCCGCGCCAAGAAGCGCCTGGCCAAGGGCGAGGACATCGAGACCGTGCTTGAGGCGCTGTCGCGCGGCCTCACGCAAAAGATGCTGCACGGCACCATGGCCGAGCTGCGCGCGGGCGATGCCGAAGCACGCGCCCAGACCGCACAGGCCGTCTCGCGCCTGTTCCTGCGCTCGCACAGCAAAAACGGTCTGTAGCGGCGCCCGCTCGCGCACCCCTGACTTCATAAGCCCCATCGGCCTACCGCGCTTACCAGACAAGCGCAAGCAGCTACCAGACTGGTAGCAAAACCCTTCTTTCACACCCCTGATGAAACCCTTTCTCCGCAGCCAGCTGGAACGCTACGCGCAACGCCTGCAGGAACTCGACTTCCTGCTCTCGCGCGAAGACATCATGGCGGACATGCAGCAGTACCGCAGCATCTCGCGCGAGCACGCCGAGGTCACCCAGGTCGCGGGCCGCTACGCCCGCTACCAGCAGCGCGAGGCCGACCTGGCCGGCGCGCGGGAGATGCTGGAAGACCCCGACATGGCCGAGATGGCGCAGGAGGAAATCCACGCCGCAGAGACCGAACTCGTGCAGTTGGAGGACGAGCTGCAGCGCCTGCTGCTGCCCAAAGACCCCGACGACGAGCGCAACGCCTTCATCGAAATCCGCGCCGGCACGGGCGGCGACGAATCCGCCCTGTTCGCGGGCGACCTGGCGCGCATGTACACGCGCTACGCCGCCACCGTGGGCTGGAAGGTCGAGGTCATGAGTGCCAACGAGAGCGAAATCGGCGGCTACAAGGAAGTGGTGCTGCGCATCGAGGGCCAGCCCGGTACGGGCCCCTCCGGTAGCGGTGTGTACGGCGCACTCAAGTTCGAATCCGGCGGCCACCGCGTGCAGCGCGTGCCCGCCACCGAAACCCAAGGCCGCATCCACACCAGCGCCTGCACCGTGGCGGTGATGCCCGAGCCCGACGAGCACCAAGCCATCACGCTGAACCCGGCGGACCTGCGCATCGACACCTTCCGCGCCAGCGGCGCGGGCGGCCAGCACATCAACAAGACCGACTCGGCCGTGCGCGTGGTGCACCTCCCCACCGGCATCGTGGCCGAGTGCCAGGACGGGCGCAGCCAGCACAGCAACAAGGCCAAGGCGCTGCAGGTGCTGCAGGCGCGCATCCAGGAAAAGGAACGCAGCGAGCGCGCCGCCAAGGAGGCCGCGCTGCGCAAGGGGCTGATCGGCAGCGGCGACCGCAGCGACCGCATCCGTACCTACAACTTTCCGCAGGGGCGCCTCACCGACCACCGCATCAACCTCACGCTGTACAAGCTGCTGGCCATCATGGAAGGTGACCTGGGCGAGGTGCTGCAGGCCCTGCAGCATGCGCGCGAGGCCGAGCTGCTGGCCGAACTGGGTTTGGAGTGATTTTGGCCTCTAGCGCCCACACAGCAAGCGCCAACAGCTATCCATAGAGAAGCACCCATGCCTTCAATCACGCTGGCCCAGGCGTTGACCCAGGCCCAAGCCGAAGGGCTGGGGCGCATCGACGCGCAGATGCTGCTGCTGCATGTGCTGGGGCGCGCGCCGACCGACCGCGCCTGGCTGCTGGCGCACGACGGCGACACGCTGCCCGCGGCGGCCATGGAACAGTACGCCGCGCTGTGCGCGCGCCGGGCCAAGGGAGAACCCGTGGCCTACCTTCTTGGGCGCAAAGAGTTCTGGGGCTTGCCACTGTCCGTGGACGCACGCGTGCTGGACCCGCGCCCGGACACCGAGACACTGGTGGCGTGGGCGCTGGAGGTGCTGGCCACCCGCGCCGCGCCGCGCGTGGCCGATCTGGGCACGGGCAGCGGGGCCATCGCCCTGGCGCTGCAGCATGAGCGCCCCGACGCCCAGGTGCTGGCCGTGGACGCCAGCGCCGACGCGCTGGCCGTGGCCCGCGCCAATGCCGGGCAGTTGGGCCTGCCCGTGCGCTTCATCCAAGGCAACTGGCTGCATGGGGTGGACGGTTCGTTCGATGCCATCGTCAGCAACCCGCCCTACATCGCCGCGCAGGACCCGCACCTGGCCGCGCTCACCCATGAGCCGCTGTCCGCGCTGGCCAGCGGCGCCGACGGCCTGGAGGACATCCGCACCATCGTGGCGCAGGCGCCTGCGCGGCTGGCGCCCGGCGGCTGGCTGCTGCTGGAGCATGGGTGGGACCAGGCCGAGGCCGTGCAAGCACTGCTGCGCGACGCAGGCTTTGACCAGGTGCAAAGCCGCCACGATCTGGCCGGCATAGCCCGATGCTCCGGCGGGTCAATGCCCGGCGGCGCCCCGCAGTGAAATAATCCCCCCATCGCCGCCCTGCCCCAGGGCGCCCCCCTTCAGGAGAACCCCATGAGCGACGTCCAGCAACGCATCGACCAACTGGTCAAGACCAACGACATTCTGCTGTTCATGAAAGGCAACGCCAGCTTTCCGATGTGCGGCTTCTCGGGCCGCGCCGTGCAGATCCTCAAGGCCTGCGGCGTGGACCCCAAGAACATCGCCACCGTGAACGTGCTGGACGACCAGGAAATCCGCCAGGGCATCAAGGACTACAGCCACTGGCCCACCATCCCCCAGCTCTACGTGAAGGGTGAGTTCATCGGTGGCTCGGACATCATGATGGAGATGTACGAGTCCGGTGAACTGCAGCAGGTGCTGGGCACCGGCGACGCCGCCTGAAGCGCCGCGTCCTGCCGCCAATGGACCAACCGCCCACACCGGGCGGTTTTTTTATGTCCGCCGGCGCGCGCAGCGCCCCGCCACGCGGGCCCGCTACACTTGGCGGCACCTGGCCCCGTGCCTGCGTGCTTGGCACACCCCGCTGCACGACAGGCGCGCGGCATTGCATCCTCGCTCCATGCCTTTGTCCGAAAGCCTGATCGTCATCACCGCCCTCATCGGGGCCAGTGCCTTCTTCTCGCTGGCCGAGATTTCCCTTGCGGCATCGCGCCGCCTGCGGCTGCGCCAGCTGGCCGACGAGGGAGACCACCGCGCCGACCGCGTGCTGCGGCTGCAGGAAAACCCGGGCGACTATTTCACCGCCGTACAGATCGGCCAGAACGCCGTGGCCGTGCTGGGCGGCATCGTGGGCGAAGGCACCTTGAGCCCGCACTTCTCCGGCTTCTTCGGTATGTGGCTGGGCGCCTCGCATGCGCAGACGGCGGGTTTCCTGCTGTCATTCACCGTCATCACGTCGCTGTTCATCCTGTTTGCCGACCTGTTCCCCAAACGCATGGGCATGGCGGAGCCCGAGCGCCTGGCGCTGCGCGTGGTGGCGCCCATGCAGGCCACCATGGCGCTGTTGCGGCCCGTGGTATGGCTGTACAGCCGCTGCGCGGACCTGCTGTTCCGCGTGCTGGGCATGAACGCGCTGCGCGACGACCGCGTCACCTCCGATGACATCCTGGCCATGATGGAAGCCGGCGCGCGCGCCGGCGTGCTGGCCGCGCGCGAGCAGCAGGTGATCGAGAACGTGTTCGAGCTGGACACGCGCAGCGTGGCGAGCAGCATGTCGCCGCGCGACCGCGTGGCTTATTTCCTGCGCGACGATCCCGACACGGTGATCCGCGCACGCATTGCGGCCGAGCCGTTTTCCACCTACCCCGTGTGCGAAGGCGACATCGACCACGTGGTCGGCTACGTGGACGCCAAGGACCTGTTCCAGCGCGTGCTGAACAACCAACCCATCTCGCTGGCCGACGAGGGCCTGGTACGCAAGGTGCTCATCGTGCCGGACCGGCTGTCGCTGGCCGAAGTGCTGGAGCAGTTCCGCCAGGTGCATGAGGACTTCGCCGTCATCGTCAACGAATACAGCCTGGTCGTGGGCGTGGTCACACTCAACGATGTGATGAGCACGGTGATGGGTGACCTGGTGGGCCCGGCGGATGAGGAGCAGATCGTGCGTCGCGACGAGAATTCCTGGCTCATCGACGGCACCACGCCCGTGTCCGACGTGCTGCACGCCCTGGGCCTGGACGAGCTGCCGCACGCCGATGAGTACGAGACCCTGGCGGGCTTTCTGATGGTGATGCTGCGCCGGGTGCCGCGCCGCACCGACAGCGTGACCTTCGGGGGCTACAAGTTCGAAGTGCTGGACGTGGACAGCTATCGCATCGACCAGGTGATGGTGTCAAGGCTGGAAGGCGCACCCAAACCAGTGCTGCCCGTTGAATAAGGGGCGGCGCTGCTGACAAGGGCCGCACCAGCCGGCGTGTGTGGCCATCCGCAAGACGCGGTATGGCCCGCTGGCCGACGGTAGATCAGGCGTCCGAAGTACGCTCCTGGAAGAACCAGTTGCGCTGCGCTGCGAACACGGCGCTCGGATACGGCGCCTTGCCCCGGCTGCCGTTGTAGCGGCCCAGCGCCATGTACAGGTCGCCCCGCTCGCGGTCGAGGTAGTGGCGCAGGATCACGCAGCCAAAGCGCAGGTTGGTCTGCATGTGGAACAGCTTGCCCGGGTCGCCGTCACCGATCACGCGGGTCCAGAATGGCATCACCTGCATATAGCCGCGCGCACCCACCGGAGAGACGGCGAACTTGCGGAATGCGCTCTCCACCTGGATCAGGCCCATGACCAGCGACACATCCAGCCCCGAGCGCTTGGACTCGTACCACACCGTCTGCAGGAAGTCGCGGCGCACTTCCCATTCGGGCTTGCGTCGGCGCAGGCGGTCGCTCATGGTGCCAAGCCAGCGCAGATACAGCAGGCGTGCCTCGGTGGAGGCAAATAGCGGCTCGGGCGGTGCCAGGTCTGCCACGGCGGAGCTGAGCGCGGTGCGCACGGAATCGATCAACGGCTCCTCCAGCTGGCTCCCCGCATGCGCAGGTGCAGCCACGCCCAGCCATGCAGCCGGCCCCGCCGCCAGCGAAGCCAGGCAGGTGCGGCGCGACAGCCGGCCCTGCCGTTCGTCGGTCATTGGACCACCTCCCGCCGCGTTCATGCTGCCAGCCGTTCCTTCACATGCGCCAGGATGTCCGCCACGCCCACTTTGGTGGCAGATGCATCGCGGCGGTGCTGGTATTCGACCTGCCCTTCCTTGAGGCTCTTGTCGCCAATGGTCACGCGATGGGGCACGCCGATCAGTTCCCAATCGGCAAACATGGCGCCCGGGCGCTCGCCGCGGTCGTCCAGGATCACGTCCACACCGGCGGCTAGCAGGTCGGCGTACAGCGACTCGGCCTGTGCCTTGACGGCTTCGCTGCGGTCCATGCCCACGGGGCAGATGACCACGGTGAACGGGGCGATGGCGTCGGGCCAGATGATGCCGCGCTCGTCATGGTTCTGCTCAATGGCCGCTGCCGGCAGGCGCGTGACGCCAATGCCGTAGCAGCCCATCTCGAAGAAGGCGGGCTTGCCGTCTTCGCCGAGGAAGGTGGCATTCATGGCTTTGGAATACTTGGTGCCGAGGTAGAACACATGGCCGACTTCGATGCCGCGCTCGATGGCAAGTTCCCCCTGGCCGTCCGGCGACAGGTCGCCAGCCACCACATTGCGCAGGTCGGCCACCATGTCGGGCTCCGGCAGGTCGCGGCCCCAGTTCACGCCGGTGATGTGGTGACCTTCCTGGTTGGCTCCGCAGATCCAGTCGGCCATCACGGCCACGTCGCGGTCCACCACCAGCTTCACTGGCTTCTGTAGGTTCAGCGGGCCCAGGTAGCCCGGCTTGCAGCCAAAGTGGTCCGCGATCTCGGCCACGGTGGCAAAGCGGAAACCCGCGTCCAGGCCCGGCACCTTGGCCACCTTGATCTCGTTCATGTCGTGGTCACCGCGCAGCAGCAGCAGCCAGACCTGGCTGCGGATGATCTCGCCCGCCGCGTCGGTTTCGTCCGTGGCCAGCACCAGCGATTTCACCGTAGTGCTCAGCGGCACGCTCAGCAGTTCGGCCACGTCCGCGCAGGTGCTCTTGCCAGGCGTGGGTGTCACCGTCAGCGGCTGCTTGGCCGCGGGACGCGCGCCCGCGGGGGCCAGCGCTTCGGCCTTTTCCATGTTGGCCGCGTAATCGCTGGCGGGGCAGTAGACGATCGCGTCCTCACCCGTGGCGGCGATCACCTGGAACTCTTCGCTCAAGTCGCCACCGATGGCGCCTGAATCCGCCGCCACGGCGCGGTAGCGCAGGCCAAAGCGGTCGAAGATGCGGCGATAGGCCTGCGCCATCACCTGGTAGCTCGCCTTGGCGCCGGCCTGGTCACGGTCGAAGCTGTAGGCGTCCTTCATGATGAATTCGCGCCCGCGCATCAGTCCGAAGCGCGGGCGGCGTTCATCGCGGAACTTGGTCTGGATCTGGTAGAGGTTCTTGGGCAGCTGCTTGTAGCTGCGCAGTTCCTGGCGTGCGATGTCAGTGACCACTTCCTCGCTGGTGGGCTGGATCACGAAGTCACGCCCATGGCGGTCGTGGATACGCAGCAACTCGGGGCCCATCTTGTCGAAGCGCCCAGTCTCCTGCCACAGCTCGGCGGGCTGCACCACGGGCATGGTGCATTCCACGGCACCTGCGCGGTTCATCTCCTCGCGCACGATGGCTTCCACCTTGCGGATCACGCGCAGGCCCATGGGCATGTAGTTGTAAATCCCGGCACCCAACTTCTTGATGAGGCCTGCGCGCATCATGAGTTGGTGACTGACAACCTCGGCGTCGGCAGGCGCCTCTTTCAAGGTGGAAATGAAAAATTGGGAAGCTTTCATCGAACGGGCTTGACAACTGGGGCGGGTGCGCTTGCCGCACGCGAGGTAGCGTGCATAATGACCGCAGTTTTAAAAATTTGGGGTTAGATTATGCTCGACCGGGACGGATTCCGCCCAAATGTCGGCATCATCCTGCTCAACCAGAGAAACCAGGTATTCTGGGGCAAGCGCATACGCACCCATAGCTGGCAGTTCCCTCAAGGCGGCATCGACCGCGGAGAAACCCCCGAGCAGGCCATGTTCCGGGAACTGCACGAAGAGGTAGGACTGCTGCCGCCCCAGGTGCGTGTGATTGCCCGTACGCGGGACTGGTTGCGCTACGAGGTGCCAGACCGGTTCATCCGCCGCGATGCACGCGGACACTACAAGGGTCAGAAACAGATTTGGTACCTGCTGCAATTGCTGGGGCACGACTGGGACCTGAACCTGCGCGCCACCAACCATCCAGAGTTCGACGCCTGGCGCTGGAACGATTATTGGGTTCCGCTGGACGTGGTGGTCGAGTTCAAGCGAGGCGTATATGAGATGGCGCTGACTGAACTGGCGCGTTTTCTGCCGCGCCACGAACAGCGCAACCGCTATTTGCGCAGCGGCATGCGTACGCGCGAGCACGAGAGCAGCGGCCAAGCCTCCCTGGCCCGTACCAGTTCACTGTTGGTCAAGCCCGGGATGGAACTGCCTCCGGGCGCCAGCTTCGACCCTGACCCGCAAAACAGCGTGCCAGCGCCGTTGGAGGCGCTGCCTACCCTGCCCGTCCCCAAGAAACCACTGGACGCCTAGCGTGTGTAAGAAGGCACGCGTCCGCAAGACGCACCCTTCTTAAGCGTCATCGCGCGCCGAGCACCACCATGTTGTCGCGGTGAACCATCTCCGGCTCGGCCGCGTACCCCAGCAGGCGCTCGAACTCTGCGGAAGGCTTGCGGCACAGCAGGCGCGCCTCGGCGCTCGCATAGTTGGCGAGACCACGGGCGATCTCTGTGCCGCCGGCGTCGCGCACCGCGATCACATCGCCGCGCACGAAGTCGCCCTCCACCGCCACCATGCCGATCGGCAGCAGGCTCTTACCGTCCTCGCGCAGCTTGGCCGCCGCGCCGGCATCCACCGTCACGGAGCCGCGCAGTTGAAGGTGGTCCACCATCCACTGCTTGCGCGCTTGGTTCTTCTGCGTCTGCGCCACGAGCAACGTGCCGATCGATTCGCCCCGGGCCAGCCGCAGCAGCACGTCCGGCTCCCGCCCCCATGCGATGACGGTGGAGGCACCCGAGCCCGCCGCACGTTTGGCCGCGAGGATCTTGGTGATCATCCCGCCCTTGCCGATGCTGGAGCCCGCACCGCCGGCCATCGCCTCCAGCGCCGCATCGCCAGCCTGTGCCTCGTGGACGAACTGCGCCTGCGGGTCGCGCCGCGGATCGGCGGTGTACAGCCCCTTCTGGTCGGTCAGGATCACCAGCGCGTCGGCTTCGACGAGGTTGGCGACGAGAGCCCCCAGAGTATCGTTGTCACCAAACTTGATCTCATCGGTGACTACGGTGTCGTTCTCATTGATCACCGGCACCACGCCCAGGCGCAGCAGCGTCAGCAGGGTGGAGCGGGCATTCAGGTAACGCTCGCGGTCCGCCAAGTCGGCATGGGTCAGCAGCACCTGCGCACTGCCCATGGATTGCTCGCGCAGCTTGGTCTCGTACATCTGCGCCAGCCCCATCTGTCCCACGGCGGCAGCGGCCTGCAGTTCGTGGATCTCGCCGGGGCGGCTGCTCCAGCCCAGGCGCTTCATGCCTTCGGCGATCGCTCCGCTGGAGACCATGATGACCTCGCGCGGCTCGCCCCCCTGCCCCCGCACCAGCGCTGCCAGTTGGCGGCACCACTCCCCAATGGCCACCTCGTCCAGCCCCCGTCCCTCATTCGTGACGAGACTGGACCCTACCTTGACCACGATGCGACGCGCGTCGCGCAATACACTGGACACCATTTTTATAAGAAATTAGGCCCTAGCGCTTGTCAGGCAAGCGCCAACAGCTATAAATTAAATAGCAATCCTCGCATCACCCACGCGGTGGCTCACCAGCGAAGCGCGGGTCCACCTCAGCCGGCGCATTCTGCGCCAACTGCTGGGCGTGCACGTGCTGGAAGATGGACTGCACCAGGGGCTCGCAGCCTTCGCGCGTCAGCGCGGAGATTTCGAACACGGGGCCCTTCCATTTGAAGCGTTTCACGAAGTCCTTCACCCGCGCAGCGCGCTCTTCGGATGGCACCATGTCCAGCTTGTTGAGGACCAGCCAGCGGGGCTTTTCATACAGTCCGGCATCGTATTTCTTCAGTTCACCCACGATGGCCTTGGCCTGGGCCACCGGGTCTACCGCTTCGTCGAAGGGCGCGAGGTCCACCACGTGCAGCAGCAGCCGTGTGCGCTGCAGGTGGCGCAGGAACTGGTGCCCCAGGCCAGCGCCCTCGGAGGCCCCTTCGATCAGGCCGGGAATGTCGGCGACGACGAAGCTCTGCTCCGGCCCCACGCGTACTACGCCCAGGTTGGGGTGCAACGTCGTGAAAGGGTAGTCGGCAATCTTGGGCCGCGCGTTCGACACCGCCGCAATGAAAGTGGACTTACCGGCGTTCGGCATGCCCAGCAGGCCCACATCGGCCAGCACCTTCAGCTCCAGCTTGAGGTTGCGACGCTCGCCGGGCCAGCCGGGCGTCTTTTGCCGCGGCGCACGGTTGATCGCGCTCTTGAAACGCATGTTGCCAAAACCACCGTCGCCGCCCTTGGCGATGGTGATGACCTCGCCCGGCGTCAACAGTTCGAACAGCACCTCGCCCGTGTCGGCATCGCTGATGATGGTGCCCACGGGCATCTTGAGCGTGATATCGGAACCCGCGGCACCGAACATATCGGAGCCCTTGCCGTGCTCGCCACGCTTGGCCTCGTGCCGGCGTGAATAACGGAAGTCCACCAACGTATTGAGATTGGGATCCGCCACGGCGAACACATGCCCCCCACGCCCGCCGTCTCCACCGTCGGGCCCCCCGAACTCCTTGTATTTCTCGTGCCGGAAGGAGACACAGCCGTTGCCACCGTCACCGGCGGCTACGTCAATAAAGGCTTCGTCGACGAACTTCATGGGTATCCAGTTTACAAAAAGCGCACCTGGGCGCCGGAGGGTGCGCAAAAGGGCGCCATCACGCATGCGCGCGGCTGCGCCAGGCGCTGAAAACAACAAAGCCCCGACGGGTCGGGGCTTTGTTGTCGCTTCAGCGGCGAAGGGCCTTAAGCAGGCGTCACGCTGACCGTGTGCTTGGACAGAGCGCCCTTCGTGCCGAACGACACGTGGCCATCCACCAGGGCGAACAGCGTGTGGTCCTTGCCCACGCCGACGTTCACGCCGGGATGGATGCGCGTGCCACGCTGGCGCACGATGATGGAACCCGCGCTGATCAGCTCACCACCGTAAGCCTTCACGCCGAGCATTTTGGGCTTGGAGTCGCGCCCGTTTCGCGTAGAGCCGCCGCCTTTTTTCTGTGCCATGAGATCAGCTCCCTGATTTAAGCAGCAATCGCCTGGATCTGCAGTTCGGTGAACTGCTGGCGATGGCCTTGACGTTTCTGATAGTGCTTGCGACGACGCATCTTGAAAATGCGCACTTTGTCGTGCTTGCCATGAGCCACGACCGTGGCCTTCACCGTTGCGCCGGACACCAGGGGCGTGCCAACCTTCAGTTCAGCGCCGTTGCCGACAGCCAGAACTTGGTCAATCACGATCTCCTGGCCTACTTCCGCAGCAATCTGTTCTACTTTGATTTTTTCGCCGGCAGCAACGCGATACTGCTTGCCACCGGTTTTTATGACCGCGTACATGTAAACCTCATCTGAGTTGGAGTTCTACGGACGGACTTCCGCAGAGCCGGCGATTCTAGCATGAGTCGTCAACCCCGCCTAGAGGCAGCAGCCTCCTGTGCTTCCCGCAGGCAGACAGCCCCGCCACCCTTCCTATAATCCTTCTTTCTTCTCCGCACCCGCACTCACCTTGGCCGCCAACTCCCCCAGCACCGCCGCCACCCTCGCCTTGATAGCCGACGACATGCAAGAGGTGGACAAGGTCATCGCATCCCGCCTGCAATCCGCCGTCCCGCTTGTCGGCGAAGTCGCCCGTTACATCATCTCCGCCGGCGGCAAGCGCCTGAGGCCGGCACTGCTTCTGCTGATGAGCGGCGCCCTCGGATATACAGGTTCGCAACGGTTCAATCTGGCGGCGGTAGTGGAATTCATTCACACGGCCACCTTGCTGCATGACGACGTGGTCGATGAATCTACGCTGCGACGCGGGCGACCGACAGCCAATGAAAATTTTGGCAATCCCGCCAGCGTACTTGTGGGTGACTTCCTGTACACGCGCGCCTTCCAAATGATGGTGGAGACCAGTAGCCTGCGCGTGATGGAAATCCTGGCAGAGGCAACCAATGTCATTGCCGAGGGCGAAGTACAGCAACTCATGAACACGCATGACGCGTCCCTGAGTGAATCAGGATATCTGAACGTCATACGTTCAAAAACGGCCAAGCTGTTCGAGGCCAGCGCGCGTCTCGCGGCCGTTCTGGCAGCCAGTCCGCCAGAAATAGAACACGCCTGCGCGAGCTACGGCCAAGCTCTGGGCACCGCGTTCCAGGTGATCGACGATGTGCTGGACTACGATGGAAATGCCCACGAAATGGGCAAGAATCTGGGCGATGATCTTCGGGAAGGAAAAGTCACCCTGCCGCTGATCATCGCTATGCAGCGAGGCAATACCCAAGAGCAAGCCTTGCTGCGCAGCATCATCGAGACAGGAAGCACCGACGAACTATCTTCCGTCATTTCCATTATCAAAAAGACTGGCGCCTTGGATGCTACGCGCCAGGCTGCCGCCACACAGGCACAACTCGCGATGGATGCAGCGGCTCAATTACCAATCAATCCGCACTCCAAAGGTTTGCTACAATTGGCGGCTCAGCTGTTAGAGCGTCGAACTTAGCATCGGCGATCGCGGAAGAATCGGGGTGTAGCTTAGCCTGGTAGAGCGCTACGTTCGGGACGTAGAGGCCGGAGGTTCGAATCCTCTCACCCCGACCAGTTATTTTCATGCCCAAGCCCTGCATCGCGGGGCTTTTTTGCATCTGGACGCCGTCCGGGTGCCAAGGAACCGCAAATCTTTAATGCGGTTGCCCTCGCAGAGCCCATGCTGCCCTTGAGCCGCCGGCTGGGGCAAATGTCACTCACACAACGCTTGCGCCATTAAGCCTGTACACACCTTGGGCGATCGGCGATGATTGAAGAGTTTCCCTTCCTTCCATAAGAATCCGCTAGTTACATGGCTGCTATCGACACACAGAAAGAAGCTCAACCCATTGCCTTACCCGGACTGGCGCGCGCGTTGATGTCGGTGGGCAAATTGGATCAAAAAGCGGCGGAAGAGATTTACAAAAAGTCACAAAATAGCCGCAGTAGCTTTATTGCAGAGCTCACGGAATCGAAAATCATCACGCCAAGTGATCTGGCCCATACGGTATCCACCGTATTTGGTGCCCCCTTGCTAGATGTCGATGCGATCGACCGGCAGCGCATCCCCAAAGACCTGTTGGACGTCAAACTGTGCCAGTCCTACAAAGTCATCGCTCTCAGTAAGCGCAATAACCGGCTCATCGTCGCCACCGCGGATCCGACATTTCAAGAGGCCGCAGAAAAGATCAAGTTCACCACACAAATGGGGGTGGACTGGATCATCGCGGAATATGACAAGCTGCTCCGCTTGATTGAGGCGAGCACGAAGAGCGGTACAGAAACGCTCGACGGCATTAACAGTAGTAATGATTTTGAGTTCGGCGACATTCCCGTTGATGAAGCTCCGGACGAGGATGCCGACAATCCCGCGGAAGTCGAGGATGCTCCCGTTGTCAAATTTCTGCACAAGATGCTGTTGGATGCTTTCAATATGCGTGCATCCGATCTGCATTTTGAGCCCTACGAGCACCATTACCGTGTCCGCTTCCGCATAGATGGCGAATTGCGCGAAATCGCATCGCCGCCTATTGCCATCAAGGAGAAGCTGGCCTCGCGCATCAAGGTGATCTCCCGCCTGGATATTTCGGAAAAACGCGTGCCCCAGGATGGCCGCATGAAGCTCAAGGTTGGGCCGGACCGGGTTATCGATTTCCGCGTCAGCACCCTGCCTACGCTCTTTGGCGAGAAGATCGTGATCCGTATTCTCGATCCGAGCAGCGCCAAGCTGGGTATTGACGCACTGGGATATGAGCCCGAGGAAAAGGAGCGTTTGCTGCAGGCCATCAACCGCCCTTATGGAATGATCTTGGTGACCGGACCCACGGGCTCCGGGAAGACCGTATCGCTCTACACATGTCTCAATCTGTTGAACAAGCCCGGCGTCAATATTGCGACCGCTGAGGACCCTTCGGAAATCAACCTCCCGGGTGTGAACCAAGTCAACGTCAACGAGAAAGCCGGCCTCACGTTTGCCGTCGCGCTTAAGTCATTCCTTCGCCAAGATCCGGACATCATCATGGTGGGTGAAATCCGGGATCTGGAAACGGCAGACATTTCAATCAAGGCCGCGCAGACGGGTCACTTGGTGCTCTCTACCCTGCACACCAATGACGCTCCCACGACATTGACGCGCATGCGCAATATGGGCATCGCGCCCTTCAATATCGCATCCAGCGTGATTCTTATTACGGCGCAGCGACTGGCGCGTCGCTTGTGCCCCAATTGCAAGGCGCCCGTGGACATTCCGCATGAGACGCTGCTGGAGGCCGGCTACCGGGACGAGGAGATCGACGGCTCATGGGTTACCTACCGACCGGTGGGCTGCTCCGCCTGCAATAACGGATACAAGGGGCGCGTGGGCATTTACCAGGTCATGCCGGTGTCCGAAGAAATCCAGCGCATCATCCTGCGCGATGGAAGCGCACTGGAAATTGCCGAACAGGCACGCCTGGAAGGCGTCCGTTCTCTGCGTGAATCCGGGCTTCACAAGGCAAAAATGGGGTTGACCTCGTTGGAAGAGGTCTTGGCTGTCACCAACGAATAAACAAATCGAGAGAGAAAACAATGGCGACCGTTGCATCGAGGGGCATCAAGGACTTTGTCTTCGAGTGGGAGGGCAAGGATCGTAGCGGCAAGATCGTGCGCGGCGAAGTACGCGCTGCGGGAGAGAACCAGGTCAAGGCGACGCTGCGGCGGCAGGGCGTTCTGCCAACCAAGATCAAGAAGCGCCGGATGAGCGCGGGCAAAAAGATCAAGCCCAAAGACATCGCGCTGTTCACGCGCCAGATGGCCACGATGATGAAGGCCGGTGTTCCACTGCTTCAGGCATTTGATATCGTGGGCCGGGGTAATACCAATCCCAGTGTGACCAAGCTGCTCAACGATATCCGCGGAGATGTGGAGACAGGAACGTCCCTGAATGCCGCATTCCGTAAATATCCGATGTACTTCGACAGCCTTTACTGCAACCTCGTAGAGGCCGGCGAAGCCGCCGGTATTCTGGAAGCGTTGCTCGACCGGCTGGCCCTGTACATGGAGAAGACCGAGGCCATCAAATCCAAGATCCGGTCGGCGCTGATGTATCCGATCTCGGTGATCATCGTTGCGTTTGTCGTGGTGACGATCATCATGATTTTCGTGATTCCCGCGTTCAAAGAGGTTTTCACTTCCTTCGGCGCCGACCTGCCCGCTCCTACCCTGTTCGTGATGGCCATCAGCGAGTTCTTCGTGGCTTACTGGTGGCTGATATTCGGCGTCATCGGCGGGGGGTTCTACTTCTTCATGCAGGCCTGGAAGCGCAGCGAAAAAATGCAGCGTTTCATGGACCGTTTCCTGTTGAAAATGCCCATCTTCGGTGCATTGATCGACAAGTCCTGCGTTGCCCGTTGGACCCGCACCCTGTCGACCATGTTCGCTGCCGGTGTGCCATTGGTGGAGGCACTGGACTCGGTGGCCGGTGCATCGGGCAACTCGGTCTACGCCATCGCGACGGAGAAGATTCAGCAGGAAGTCTCCACAGGTACCAGCCTGACGGCCGCCATGGGGAATGCCAACGTATTCCCCTCCATGGTGCTGCAGATGTGTGCGATCGGCGAGGAATCCGGCTCCATCGACCACATGCTGGGTAAGGCCGCCGACTTCTATGAAGCCGAAGTGGATGAAATGGTGGCCGGCCTGTCCAGCCTGATGGAGCCCATCATCATCGTGTTCCTGGGCACGCTGATCGGTGGCATCGTGGTGTCGATGTACCTTCCGATCTTCAAGCTCGGGCAAGTGGTTTGATGACAGGCTCGCTAGCAGTGGACGCCGTGCTGGTGGGCGTCCTGGGGATGCTGATCGGAAGCTTTCTCAACGTCGTGATCCATCGCCTTCCGCGCATGATGGAACGGCAATGGGCCGAAGAATGCCGGCAGTACGGGCAGGATGTAGGGCTGCTTTCCTCGGCGGCGCTTCCTGAGGCCGACAACGAGCCCCTCAGCCTGTCCAAGCCGCGTTCACGCTGCCCCTCCTGCGGCCACGCGATCCGCTGGTACGAGAACATTCCGGTCCTGAGCTATTTAGCCCTGCGAGGCCGGTGCGCGGGTTGCGGCACGCGCATCAGCCCCCGGTATCCGCTGGTAGAGCTGGCGACGGGTGCCTTGTTCTATGCATGCGCGCTCCGCTGGGGCTGGAGCCTCACGACCGCCGCGTGGTGCGGTTTCTCGGCCGCGCTGGTCACGCTGGCATGCATCGACTGGGACACCACGCTTCTACCCGACGACATCACGTTGCCGTTGCTGTGGGCGGGCCTGCTTGCGGCCGTCTTGCGCTGGATTGAAGTGCAGCCCGTGGATGCCGTCATCGGCGCCGCGGCCGGCTACCTGTCCCTCTGGTCCGTGTACTGGGGGTTCAAGCTGGCCACAGGCAAGGAAGGCATGGGCTATGGCGACTTCAAACTGTTTGCCGCGCTGGGCGCCTGGTTTGGCTGGCAGGCGCTCGTGCCGATCATCCTGCTGGCCTCGGTCATCGGCGCCATCGTCGGCATCGCCATGAAGCTGGCCAGCACCCTGCGCGAAGGCAAGTACGTCCCCTTCGGCCCGTTCCTGGTGGGAGGAGGCATGGCCGCCATGCTGTGGGGCCCCGGGCGCATCATGCAGGCCGTCTTTTCCGTGCTGGGGCTTTAAGGTGGGCTCTCGGCAGGCCGGTCCCCGCTCGGTGAAACTGGGCGTGACGGGCGGCATCGGCAGCGGCAAAAGCACGGTGGCCGGCATGTTGCGACAGAACGGCGCGGCACTGATCGACGCCGATGCCATCGCCCGCTCGGTGACCGAGGCGGAAGGCGCCGCCATCGCGGCCCTGCGCGACGAGTTCGGCCCCGACTACATCACCGACGGCGCGCTGGACCGGGCACGCATGCGCACCCTCGTTTTCAGCGATCCCACGGCGAAGCAGCGCCTGGAAGCCATCGTTCACCCCTTCGTGGGACGCGAGATCGCACACGCTGCGGCACAGGCGCACCGCGCGGGCCACGCACTCATCGTGTTCGACATTCCGCTGCTGACGGAGTCGCCCCGTTGGGCCCGGCAGCTGGACACCGTCCTGGTCGTGGACTGCCGGGAGGAGACGCAGATCCAGCGTGTGCAGATGCGCAGCGGTCTGACCGCCGATGCCGTGCGCGCCATCATGGCCACACAGAGCCCACGCGCCACGCGCCGCGCGGCCGCCGACCTGGTGGTCTACAACGACGGGTTGGCGCTGTCAGATTTGCAAACAAAGGCACGCGAGATCGCCGTATTCTTCGGGCTATGATGTGTTCGCACCGGCGTGGTGTGCAATGGCCTGCCGCAGCGCAGCGCTCGCACCCCGCCCCACACCGTGCGCACTCAGGAACCCCGTAGCGTGATCCTTTACGAATACCCTTTCAACGAACGCCTGAGAACCTATCTGCGGCTTGAGCAGCTGTTTCGCCGGCTGGGCGAGCTCATCGCGCGCCCGCATCCCCTGGACCATCACTATGCCCTCGTGACCATGTTCGAGGTCATGGACGTGGCGGCCCGCGCCGATCTCAAAGCCGACGTGCTCAAGGATCTGGAAAAGCACAAGCACCAGCTGGATGCCTATCGCGGCAACCCCTCCATCTCCGAGGAAGCCCTGGACGGCGTGATCGCCCAGCTCGACCAGTGCTTTGCCGCACTCAACGCGCAAACCGGCAAGGCCGGCCAGGCGTTGACCGAGAACGATTGGCTCATGAGCATTCGCAGCCGCGTGGGCATTCCCGGGGGCACCTGCGGCTTCGATCTGCCCGCCTACTACGCGTGGCAGCACCGTCCGCCCCAGGACCGCCAGCACGACCTGCACCACTGGGCCGCCACGCTGGGGCCGTTGGCAGAGTCCGTCTACGTGCTGCTGCGCCTGCTGCGTGATTCGGGGCTGCCGCAGAAAGTGGCGGCCGAGCGCGGGCAGTTCCAGCAGAACCTGCCCCAGGGCCGCACCTTCCAGCTGCTGCGCTTGGCGATCGACCCTGCACTGCAACTCATCCCGGAGATCAGCGGCAACCGCCTCATCGTTTCGGTGCGGCTGATGCGCCAGGAAGAAGGCGGCCGCCTGGTTCCCAGCACCGAGGACGCAGCATTTGAACTGACCCTGTGCGCCTGACACGACATGACCGGCACACCCTCCCGCTCCGACACACCTGCGCCCCAAGGCAAGCGAGTGCCTTGCCCGACCTGCGGCGGCCCGAGCCTGTACAGCCCGGCCAACCGCTTCCGCCCGTTTTGCAGCGAACGCTGCAAGCAGATCGATCTGGGGGCCTGGGCAGCCGAAGATTTCCGCATGCCGGCCGAGGCGCCGCCGGAGGATGCGGAGTTCGGCGATCCCAAGCGCCAGCCGTGATATTTGAAGAAAAGGCTTGCTAGCGCTTATCCAGCAAGCGCAAGCAGCTATGTATTTTGAAGCAACATCTCACGCCAGCAGCGAAGCGTCGAAGACCTCGCCACGCTCCTCGGCCAGCCACTGCAGCACGGGATAGGCGCCCGGCAGCACCGGCTTGACCTGCAGCGGCCAGTGCTGCCAGGCCATGGTCTGGCCCTCGCGCATTTCGAACGCACCGCTCCATTCGCGCACCTTGCACCAGTGCAGGCGCACGAGGGCATGCGGATAGTCGTGCTCGGTCACCTTCCAGGCCTCCACCGGGCCGATGGTCACGCCCAGTTCCTCGATGAGTTCGCGGCGCAGCGCCTGCTCCACGGTTTCCCCGGCTTCGATCTTGCCGCCCGGGAACTCCCAGTAGCCCGCGTAGGGCTTGCCCGTGGGGCGGGTGGACAACAGCATCGCACCGTCCTCTCGCAGCAGAATGCCCACGGCGACCTCGGTGTGCTTGCGCTGTGGCGTGCTGGTCGATTCGCTCATGCGCCCTCGCCCTGCCGCCCTGCGAAATCCCGGGCAAATTGATAGGCCACGCGGCCGCTGCGCGAGCCGCGCTCCAGCGCCCACACCAGCGCCTGCGGGCGCGCGGCCTCGATGGCTTGGGCGGGTACGCCCAGCGCAGCCAGCCACTGCGCCACGATGGCCAGGTACTCGTCCTGGCTGAACGGGTAGAAGCTCACCCACAGGCCGAAGCGCTCGGACAGGGAGATTTTTTCCTCCACCGCCTCGCCCGGATGGACCTCGCCATCGTCGGTGTGGGTGTAGCCCAGGTTCTCCTTCATGTATTCCGGGAGCAGATGGCGCCGGTTGCTGGTGGCATACACCAGCACATTGGGCGTGGCCGCGGCGACCGAGCCGTCCAGGATCGACTTCAGGGCCTTGTACCCGGCCTCTCCATCCTCAAAGCTCAGGTCATCGCAGTAAACGATGAACTTCTCGGGCCGGCCGGAGACCACGTCCACAATGTCGGGCAGATCCGTCAGGTCCGCCTTGTCCACCTCGATCAGACGCAGGCCCTGGGGTGCATAGCTGTTCAGGCATGCCTTGATGAGCGAGGACTTGCCCGTGCCGCGCGCACCGGTCAGCAGCACGTTGTTGGCGGGCTTGCCTTCGACGAACTGCTGGGTGTTGCGCTGGATCTTTTCTTTCTGCGCATCGATCTCCTTGAGATCGGACAGCTGCATGGCGGCCACATGGCGCACCGGCTCCAGCACACCATGGCCGCCGCTGCGTTTGCGGTAACGCCAGGCGATGGACGCCGCCCAGTCCGGCGCCGACAATGGCTGCGGCAAGACCGCCTCGATACGGGAGATGAGCTGCTCCGCACGTGCGATCAGCTGGTCGAATTTATCAGTCATTTCCGGCTCTAGCGCTTATCTAACAAGCGCTGACAGCTATCAAAAGGGAAGCATTCAAGAGCGGTAATCCGCGTTGATGGTCACGTAGTCGTGGCTCAGGTCGCAGGTCCACACCGTGTCCACCGCCGTACCGCGGCCCAGCACCACGCGCACGGTGATCTCGCTTTGCTTCATCACGCGCTGGCCGTCTTCCTCGCGGTAGGCCGGATTGCGCCCGCCCTGCACGGCCACATGCACGTCGTCCAGGAACAGGTCGATCTTGGTCTGGTCCAGGTCTGCAATGCCTGCGTAGCCCACGGCCGCCAGGATGCGGCCCAGGTTCGGGTCGCTGGCAAAGAAGGCCGTCTTGACCAGCGGCGAATGCGCGATGGCATAGGCCACCTGCCGGCACTCTTCGCCCGTCTGGCCGCCCTCCACGCGCACCGTGATGAACTTGGTCGCACCCTCTCCATCGCGCACGATGGCCTGTGCCAGCTTTTGCGCCACTTCCAGCAACGCGGCCTTGAGCACACGGCCCTCGGCGCTGTCGAGCGAGGTGATGGGTGCGTGTCGCGCCTTGTGCGTGGCCATCAGCACGAACGAGTCGTTGGTGCTGGTGTCGCCGTCGATGGTCACGCGGTTGAAGGACTGGTCCGCCAGCTCGCGCACGAGCGGGCGCAGCAACTCGGGCGCGATGCAGGCATCCGTGGCCAGGAAGCCCAACATGGTCGCCATGTTGGGGCGGATCATGCCCGCGCCCTTGGAGATGCCGGTAATGGTCACTGTTGCACCGCCCAACTGCACCTGCGTGCTGAACGCCTTGGGCAGCGTGTCGGTGGTCATGATGCCTTCGGCCGCGCGCGCCCAGTGGCCGGGCTGTGCATCGGCCAGCGCGGCGGGCAGCGCGGCTGCAATGCGCTCGTGCGGCAGCGGCTCCATGATGACGCCGGTGGAAAACGGCAGCACCTGGCTGGCCGCCAGACCCAGGTGGCCGGCCAGTGCCTCGCAGGTGGCGCGCGCACGCGCGAGGCCGTCCGCGCCCGTACCGGCGTTGGCGTTGCCCGTGTTCACCACCATGGCGCGAATCGCCTGGCCGCCGTCCAGGTGCTCACGGCACACCTGTACCGGCGCGGCGCAGAAACGGTTCTGCGTGAACACGCCCGCGACGGTGGTGCCTTCGTCCAGCAGGAACACGGTCAGGTCTTTGCGCTGCGCCTTGCGCACACCGGCTTCGGTCACGCCGATGCGCACACCGGCCACGGGGTGCAAATCCGATGCAAGAGGAGCGGAGAGATTCACGGGCATGCGTCGTATTCCTTCAGAAAGAGACGTCGGGGAAACAGGAGAAAAGGCACTGCCAAAGTGCGAACACGGGCCGCAGCCCGTGTTCTTCATTGTGCCGGCATCACGCCAGTTTGCCGTGGCACTGCTTGTACTTTTTACCGCTGCCGCAGGGGCAGGGGTCGTTGCGGCCCACGCGCACGCCGGCGGCGGCAGGCTGCGCGGCGGTGGCGGCATCGGCCACCGTCTCCACTTCGCCGGTCTCGGTGGGCGAGCTGTAGGTAACGTTGCTGATGCCCTCACCCCGGTCTTCCATGGCCTGCGTGGCCTCGTCCAGTTGGGCGCTGGATTGCACCTGCACGGTCATCATGAGGCGCGTGACTTCGTTCTTGACCTGGTCGATCAGCTGGCGGAAGAGCTCGAACGCCTCGCGCTTGTATTCCTGCTTGGGCTGCTTCTGCGCATAGCCGCGCAGGTGGATGCCCTGGCGCAAATAATCCAGCGCGGAGAGGTGATCGCGCCAGTTGGTGTCGAAGCTCTGCAGCAGCACCATGCGCTCGAACTGCGTGAAGTTCTCCGCGCCCACCTGCCCCACCTTGGCCAGGAAGGCCTCGCGGGCGGCCTGCTGCACCTTCTCCAGAATCTCTTCGTCGGTGATGGCGTCCGAGCCTTCCACCTCTTTCTGCAGCGCCAACGACACTTGCCAGTCGTTGGCCAGCGCCTTTTCCAGGCCTGCGAGGTCCCACTGTTCTTCCACGGACTCGGCAGGCACGTACTGGCGCACCACGTCGGCCAGGCAATCGTCGCGCATGGCGTCGATCAACACGCCCAGGTCGGGGGCGTCCAGGATTTCATTGCGCTGCTGGTAGATCACCTTGCGCTGGTCGTTGGCGACGTCGTCGTACTCCAGCAGCTGTTTGCGGATGTCGAAGTTGCGCGCCTCAACCTTGCGCTGCGCCGACTCGATGCTGCGCGTGACAATACCCGCCTCGATCGCTTCGCCGTCGGGCATCTTCAACCGGTCCATGATGGCCTTGACGCGGTCGCCCGCGAAGATGCGCATCAATTGGTCATCCAGACTCAGATAGAAGCGCGAAGAGCCCGGGTCGCCCTGACGGCCCGAGCGGCCGCGCAGCTGGTTGTCGATACGGCGGGATTCATGGCGCTCAGTCGCGATGATGCGCAGGCCGCCGAGTGCCGTCACCTTCTCGTGGTCGAGCTTCCACTGCGCGCGCAGTTCCTGCACACGCGCGGCTCGCTCGGCTTCTGACAGCGACTCATCGGCCTCCAGCGCGGCGATCGCCTTTTCCACGTTGCCGCCCAGAACGATGTCGGTACCGCGGCCCGCCATATTGGTGGCGATGGTGATCATGCCGGGGCGTCCCGCCTGGGCCACGATATCGGCCTCGCGCGCGTGCTGCTTGGCGTTGAGTACCTGGTGCGGTAGGCCTGCCTTGTTCAGCAACTCGTCGATGATTTCCGAGTTCTCGATGGAAGTGGTACCCACCAGCACCGGCTGGCCACGCTCGTGGCATTCTCGGATGTCGGCAATCGCAGCCTCGTACTTCTCGCGCGTCGTCTTGTACACGCGGTCGAGCTGGTCGTCGCGCTTGCTGGGCCGGTTGGGCGGGATCACCACGGTTTCCAGGCCGTAGATTTCCTGGAACTCATAGGCCTCGGTATCGGCCGTACCGGTCATGCCCGAGAGCTTGTTATAGAGGCGGAAGTAGTTCTGGAAGGTGATGGAGGCCAGCGTCTGGTTCTCGGCCTGGATGTTCACGCCTTCCTTGGCTTCGACGGCCTGGTGCAGGCCTTCGCTCCAGCGGCGGCCGGCCATCAGGCGGCCCGTGAACTCGTCCACGATCACGATCTCGCCGTTCTGCACGACGTAGTGCTGGTCGCGGTGGTAGAGATGGTTGGCGCGCAGCGCCGCGTACAAGTGATGCACCAGCGTGATGTTGGCCGGATCGTAGAGCGACGCCCCTTCCGGAATCAGCCCCTGGCTGGCCAGGATGCGCTCTGCATTCTCGTGGCCCTGCTCCGTCAGGAACACCTGGTGCGTCTTTTCGTCGAGGGTGAAATCCCCCGGTTTGGTCACGCCCTCGCCCGTACGCGGGTCGGCCTCACCCTCCTGGCGCACCAGCAGGGGCACCACCTTGTTCATGGCCACATACAGCGCCGTGTGGTCCTCTGCCTGGCCGCTGATGATCAGGGGGGTACGCGCCTCATCGATCAGGATGGAGTCCACCTCATCGACGATGGCGTAGTTGAGGCCGCGCTGCACGCGCTCGCGCGCGTCGTACACCATGTTGTCACGCAGGTAGTCGAACCCGTACTCGTTGTTCGTTCCGTAGGTGATGTCCGCCTGGTAGGCAGCCTGCTTTTCTTCGCGGGGCATTTGAGGCAGGTTGATACCCACCGTGAGGCCCAGGAAGTTGTACAGCCGCCCCATCCATTGCGCGTCACGGCCCGCAAGATAGTCGTTCACTGTCACCACGTGCACGCCCTGGCCCGATAGGGCGTTCAGGTAAACGGGCAGCGTCGCCGTCAGCGTCTTGCCCTCGCCCGTGCGCATCTCGGCGATCTTGCCGTAATGCAGCGCCATGCCACCCACCAGCTGCACGTCGAAGTGGCGCATTTTCATGATGCGCTTGGAACCCTCGCGCACCACGGCAAAGGCTTCGGGTAGCAGAGCGTCCAACGATTCGCCCTGTGCAATGCGATCCTTGAATTCCTGCGTCTTGCCCCGCAGCGCCTCGTCACTCAGCTTTTCATAGTCGGGCTCCATCGCATTGATGCGAGCAACCGTCTTGCGATACTGCTTGAGCAGGCGGTCATTGCGACTGCCGAATATTTTGGTGAGGAAGTTGGTGGCCATGCGAACGCGACCGCACTACACGCCAACGAGCGGCAGAGCGACCGGAATCCCTGTGATGATGTGAATCCAGATGGAGACCCCCGTCCACCATTGCAAGTACCTGCAATCCGAGGTGGCGGGCCTGATCGAAAGATTCTACCTGTGCGCCAGGTGCCCAATGGCAGCGCGCCCTGTGAGGGCGTGTGGCATCGGTGCGGGCTCTCCCGCGAAGAGGAATTTCTGCGGATCCTGCGGCACGCCTTGCACCCATACTTCGAAATGCAAATGCGGCCCCGTGGAGCGGCCCGTACTTCCCACTTCCGCGATTTTCTGTCCCCGGCGCACGATGTCCCCCGCCTTCACCAGGGTTTTGGAGGCGTGGGCGTAGCGGGTGACGAGTTGGCTTCCGTGGTCTATCTCCACCATGTTGCCATAGGCGGGGTGGTACTCCTGAGCGATCACCACGCCGCCGGCCGCGGCCACGATGGGCGTGCCGGTTCCGGCCGAGAAGTCCAGCCCGGTATGCAACGCGGACTGGCCAGTAAAAGGATCAATGCGCCAGCCGAACGGCGAACCAACAGCCGTGTCGCGCACGGGAACCTGGGTCGGGATCAAGTGCTTGCGGATGTGCTGGTCAAAGAGGCGTGACTCTGCCACCGTCATCAAATCCGTCCGCCGGCCGGTGATGGCGACCAGGTCGTCCAAGGCCGCATTCAGTTCGTCGAGCCCCAGCGGGCGCCCAGCCACCAGCATGCCTCCACGGCCCGGCAGGCTCTGCACCTCGGACGCAGGCAGACCGGCCAGGCCTCGGACACGCTCACCCAGCGATTCCAGTTGGAGCACACGGGCTTGCATATCTCCCAGCTTGCGCGCCATCGCATCGATATTGGCGCGCATGAACCGCTCGCGCTGGGCTTGCTCATCCTGCACAGCCAGTCGTGCCATGGAGCCCACTACGGGCCAGCCCTCGCGCGCGCCATGCATCAGCACCCAGTGGTATGCCATCACGGTCATGAACAGCAGTGCCATGAAAATCCCAGCTAGAGCGCAGATCAGTTGCACACCGCTGAGGTGTATGGCGCGGCTTCGCGCGAGCCACGCATCCGTAATAATCACCTGCACGTTTTTCCCTCGTCGCTGGTTGGACCAGTCTCTGTATGAATCGTCGTCACCACGCCATCTCACTCCAGCAAGCCACGCAGGAGTCGCCGACGTTGGCGAAGCTGACCGCGCTCACCCAGGAGTCCAGTGCCCGGCTAAAAGCCATCGAGGGCTTGATACCCCCGCTGCTGCGCCCCGCCATTCAGGCAGGGCCGATTGAAGGCGCTTGTTGGTGCCTGCTGGTCCGCAGTAATGCCGCCGCCGCAAAAGTCCGGCAATTGCTGCCCGCATTCGAGGCACATCTGCGCAGTCGGGGATGGGAGGTTAACTCCATACGCCTGAAAGTTCAAACCTGAGCACTCAGGCGAAAGACGCCAGCTGCGCCGCAGGCATGGCGTCGCAAAAGAAAAGGCCGCACGCAAAAGAAAAGCCGCATGTCCCTGCGAACATGCGGCCTGTGCAATGGTGCCGATTGTCGGATTCGAACTGACGACCTACCGCTTACAAGGCGGGTGCTCTACCAACTGAGCTAAATCGGCGAATTTCAGATTCTAGCGTTCAAAACGCACGGCTCAAATTGATGCACCTTGAAAGATGTCTCATTTGATGCGCTTGAGCGAAGGACGCCCAGCGCCTCCTGTGGGCGGAGGCGGTCGCGGCGCCTCCTCGTGCGCATCGCTGACAGAGCCGTCCACCGATTGCAACTGAACAGGACCACGCTCGGAAACCGTGGAGCCCGGGACACCCGGTCCAGCGCCCGAGTCCGCGGATGACACTACAGCAGCGGCCGGCGGCACGGACACTTCCTCCTCCAACGGGAAGGCCATACCCTGTCCGTTTTCACGGGCGTAGATGGCGACGACCCGGCGCACCGGGACCATGATGTCGTGCGGCCTGCCGCCGAAGCGTGCCTTGAACTCGATGAAATCGTTGCCCAGTTGCAGCCCGCTCGTCGCGTCGTAGCTTGCGTTCAGGACAATCTCGCCGTTGTTGACGTACTCACGCGGTACCTGAACGGATTCGTTCACACGCACCACCAGATAGGGCGTGAAGCCGTTGTCCGTGCACCACTCATACAGAGCACGAATGAGATAGGGGCGCGTGGAGGGAAATTCCTGGGGCTTCATCGTACGCAAGCAAAAGAAAAAGGCGCAGCAGCTTACTTGCGCATGACTTTCTCGGAAGGCGTCAGCGCCTCGATATATGCCGGGCGGGAGAAAATGCGCTCGGCATATTTGAGCAATGGTGCAGCGTTCTTGCTCAACTCGATGCCGTAATAGTCCAGGCGCCACAACAAGGGGGCAATGGCCACATCAAGCATGGAAAAACCCTCGCCCAACATGTATTTGTTCTTCAAGAACACCGGAGCGAGCTGCGTCAGCCGGTCGCGGATGTGCGTGCGCGCCTTCTCCAATGCCTTTTCATTCCCCTTCGTGGCGCGCGACTCCAGCGCGTTCACGTGAACGAACAATTCCTTCTCGAAGTTCAGCAGGAACAGGCGCACGCGCGCGCGGTCCACCGGATCACCCGGCATCAGTTGCGGGTGGGGGAAGCGCTCATCAATGTACTCGTTGATGATGTTGGACTCGTACAGGATCAAGTCGCGCTCGACCAGGATGGGAACCTGACCATAGGGATTCATCACGCTGATGTCTTCGGGCTTGTTGTACAGGTCCACATCGCGGATCTCGAAATCCATGCCTTTTTCGAAGAGGACGAAACGGCAGCGATGGGAAAAGGGGCAGGTCGTACCCGAATAAAGCACCATCATGGTGAGCAGCTCCTAAAAATCAAAAGAGTGGGTGCCAGGGCACCCACTCTGTACATGCTCGGCAGCGCAGAAATGCGCGGCAAAGAACCTAGCGTTTACTTAACGTCTTTCCAGAAGGCGGCGTTGAGCCTCCATGCGATGAGCGTGAACACGCCGAGGAAGATCAACACCCATACGCCAATGCGAACACGTGTATTTTGCGCTGGCTCGCCCATCCACTGCAGATAATTCACGAGATCACCTAAAGCTTGGTCGTATTGCAACGGCGTCATGCTGCCTGCAGTAACCTGCTCCCAGCCCTTGAGCACATGCTCGGTCTTGCCGTGGCTTTCACGCTCTTCGAAGATCGGGCGGCGCTCGCCTTGCAGTTGCCACAAGGCATGGGGCATGCCCACATTGGGGAACGCCAGATTATTCCAGCCCGTGGCCTTGGTGTCGTCCCGATAGAAGGTGCGCAGGAAGGTGTAGAGATAGTCGGCGCCCGTTCCGCCAGCGCCTGCACGCGAACGTGCAATCACCGTGAGATCGGGCGGGTTGGCGCCGAACCACACCTTGGCCTGCTTGGGATCGATGGCGGACTTCATGGTCTCGCCCACCTTATCGGTCGTGAACAGCAGGTTGTCCTTGATCTGCTGGTCCGTGAGACCGATGTCCTTCAAGCGATTGAAACGCATGAAGGCAGCCGAGTGGCAGTTGAGGCAATAGTTGACGAAGAGCTTCGCACCGTTCTGCAAGGACGCCGTGTCGCTGGTGTTGACAGGCGCCTTGTCCCAGGCCATGCCACCACCGGCGGCATGCGCCCCAGCCACCAGACCCAGAGCTGCAACCAACGTGAGGATGAGTTTTTTCATTGTTGTCGTCTCCAGCTCAGTGCGCAGCAAAAGTCACGCGGTCCGGCACAGGCTTGGGTGTACCCAAGCGGCTCCACCAGGGCATGAGCAGGAAGAAACCAAAGTAGAACAGCGTACCCACTTGCGAAACCCGCTCGCCGATGGGCGATGGCGGTTGCACACCCAGGTAGGCCAGGATGACGAACACAACCACGAATACTGCGTACAGGTACTTGTGCCAGGTCGGGCGATAGCGGATCGAGCGTGCCGGGCTCTGGTCCAGCCAGGGCAGGAAGAACAGAATGATCACGGCACCACCCATCACCACCACGCCCCAAAACTTGGCGTCAATAGCCAGCATGAGGGCGATGGCCACGGCGGCTGCCAGCGCTACGCCACCCTTGATGAGCGCAGGCAAACGGGCCTTGAATACACCGAAGCCCGCACCCAGCACCACACATGCGATCAACACGTACATCATCTCGGTGGTGATGGCGCGCAGCATGGAATAGAAGGGCGTGAAGTACCACACCGGGGCGATGTGGGCAGGCGTCTGCAGCGGATCGGCCGGGATGAAGTTGTTGTACTCCAGGAAGTAGCCACCCAGTTCGGGAGCGAAGAACACCACCGCCGAGAAGATGAACAGGAACACACACACGCCCAGGATGTCGTGCACCGTGTAGTAGGGGTGGAAAGGTACGCCGTCCAGCGGGTGACCATGCTCATCCACCGGCTTGCCGGGGCCCTTGATTTCGATGCCATCAGGGTTGTTGGAGCCTACGTCATGCAGCGCCAGCAAGTGCGCCACCACCAGGCCCAGCAGCACCAGCGGCACAGCGATCACGTGGAAGCTGAAGAAGCGGTTCAGCGTCGCATCGCCCACCACATAGTCGCCACGGATCAGCAGCGCCAGATCGGGGCCGATGAAGGGAATGGCGGAGAACAGGTTCACGATCACCTGTGCGCCCCAGTAGGACATCTGACCCCAGGGCAGCAGATAGCCCATGAACGCCTCGGCCATCAGCGCCAGGAAGATGGCGCAGCCGAAGATCCACACCAGTTCGCGTGGCTTGCGGTAGGAGCCGTACAGCAGGCCGCGGAACATATGCAGGTACACGACCACGAAGAAAGCCGACGCACCGGTCGAGTGCATGTAGCGGATCAGCCAGCCCCACGGCACATCGCGCATGATGTACTCGACAGACTCGAACGCCTTGGCAGCGTCGGGCTTGTAGTGCATCACGAGGAAGATGCCGGTGACGATCTGGATCACCAGTACCAGCAGGGCCAGCGAGCCGAAGATGTACCAGAAGTTGAAGTTCTTCGGAGCGTAGTACTCCGACATGTGCACCTTGTAGGCATCGAAAGCCGTGGGGAAACGGTTTTCCAGCCAGTTGGTGACTTTCACGCCCGCGGACGCGTTGGGCGAGACTTCCTTGAATTCGCGATAAGCAGCCATTTGTCAGTGCCTCCCTCAGGCCTTCTTGTCTTCACCGATCAGGAGCTTGGTCTCCGACAGGTACATGTGCGGCGGCACTTCGAGATTGTCAGGCGCAGGCTTGTTCTTGAACACACGGCCCGCCATGTCGAATGTGGAGCCATGGCAAGGGCACAGGAAACCGCCCTTCCAGTCGTCAGGCAGGGAAGGCTGCGGGCCCGACGCGAACTTCTCCGTGGGAGAGCAGCCAAGGTGGGAGCAGATACCCACGGCCACGAGCACCTCGGGTTTGATGGAGCGCCATTCGTTACGCGCATATTCCGGCGTGAGCTCCGCAGGGTTGCGCGCCGATTTGGGATCGGCAAGCTGCGCATCCAGCTTGGGCAGCTCGGCAAGCTGCTCGGGCGTGCGCTTGACAATCCAAACAGGCTTTCCACGCCATTCCACGGTGATTTTTTCGCCGGGCTTGAGACCCGAGATATCCACCTCGACGGCAGCACCTGCTGCCTTGGCCTTTTCAGACGGTTGGAAAGTGCTCACAAAAGGAACGGCAGTCGCCACGCCGCCCACCGCACCAGCGCAGCCGGACGCAATCAGCCACGTCCGCTTGCTGGAGTCGATCGGAGTTTCACTCATGGGGATCCTCGGTATGCTTCGCTAAGGGGTCAACCGCAAATTGTAGCGGAGTGAAAATGGTTATTCCAACGCAGCTATTGGCCTTAAGCTAGGCAATAGTTCAGTGTTTTCATCTATATCAAAGGAAAAACGAAATGGGCATTGCCAAAGAGTTTCGGGAGTTTGCCGTTAAGGGCAACGTCATTGACCTCGCGGTCGGCGTGATCATCGGTGGTGCCTTCGGCAAGATCGTCGACTCCGTCGTCAGCGACCTCATCATGCCAGTCGTGGGCTTGGTGTTCGGCAAGCTGGACTTCTCCAACCTGTTCATCGTGCTGGGCAGCGTGCCGGAGGGCACGCCCTATACGCTGGAGGCGATTCGCAAAGCGGGCGTGCCGGTACTGGCTTACGGCAATTTCATCACCGTCGCGGTCAATTTCGTGATCCTCGCGTTCATCATCTTCGTGATGGTCAAACAGATCAACCGGCTCAAGCGTGAGACACCCGTCGAGCCGCCCGCCCCGCCCGCCACTCCCGAGGACATTCAGCTGCTGCGCGAGATCCGCGACAGCCTCAAGCGCTGACAGCACGCCAGAGGGCGCGTAAAAAGGCCCACCGCCCTCCCCGGGCGGCGGGCCTTTGCATTTCAGGGAGACGTTCAGGGCCGCGCCAACTGCCGCGCCATGCGCACGGCTTCGATCAGGCTCTCCGCATCCGCCGTCCCCTGCCCCGCGATGTCGAAGGCCGTGCCGTGGTCAGGGCTGGTGCGCACAAGCGGCAACCCGAGCGTAACGTTCACCCCCTTGTCCACGCCCAAATACTTCACCGGGATCAGGCCCTGGTCGTGGTACATGGCCAGCACCACGTCAAACTCGCCGGCGCGCTGCGGCGTGGAGCGGGCGCGCATGAAAATGGTGTCGGGTGCAAACGGGCCGTGGGCATCGATCCCCTCACTGCGCGCCCGCGTCACGGCCGGCGCGATGATTTCGAGCTCCTCGCGGCCGAACAAGCCCCCCTCGCCCGCATGCGGATTGAGCCCCGCCACGCCGATGCGCGGAGCGCGCCCCAGGCTGCGCGAGAGCGCGGCATGGGTGATCCGCAGCGTCTGCAGCACGCTGTCCTGCGTCACCGCGGTAATGGCATCGCGCAGCGCGACGTGGATACTGACGAGCACGGTGCGCAGCTCGTCATTCGCGAGCATCATGCGCACGGGCATCTGCTGCAAGGACACGCCCGCATGGAGCGCTGCCTCGGCTTGCAGCAGTTCCGTGTGACCGGGATGGTGCACGCCCGCGGCCGCGAGCGCCTCCTTGTGCAAAGGCGCCGTCACCAGCGCAGCAACCTCGCCACGCAATGCAGCACGCGCAGCCCACACCACGCACGCCGCCGCGGCACGCCCGGCTTCGGCGCTCACCCGCCCCCAGGGCGCAGGGGCCACCCCCTCCAATTCCGGCAGTTGCCATACGGGCAGGCAGCGCGGCGGAATGTCGGCCAGGTCGACCGGCGCACGGTGCGCATCCAGGCGCGCCACGGGCAAACTGGGCTGGCCCGGCCGCATGATGCAGGACGCCGCACGGCGCATGGTCGGCAGGTCTCCCACGACGAAGCAGCCGCGCAGCACCTGTGGCGCATCGCGAAACGCCTTGGCCACGATTTCCGGACCGATGCCTGCGGGATCCCCCTGGGTGATGGCAAGCGCGGGAAGTGCATTCATGAACAAGCCTATAGATCAAATAGGGCCCTAGCGCTCTACCATAAAGCGCAAGCAGCTATACTTTCAGTAGCAAAAAATCAAGCAGGATTGTCGATATCGATGAAGCGGTGCTCCAACCCCAACCGCTGCGCGACATGGGCCGCGAGCGCCGGCGCACCGTAGCGTTCGGTGGCATGGTGGCCGGCTGCGATAAAGGCCACGCCCGTCTCGCGCGCGAGGTGGGTCTGCTGTTCGGAGATCTCGCCGGTGATGAAGGCATCCGCCCCCGCGGCGATGGCGGACTCGAAGAACCCTTGCGCGCCGCCCGTGCACCAGGCCACGCGGCGGATGGGGCGCACCTGCTCCGGCGCCACCACCGTAGCCGCACGGCCCAGCGCCGCTTGCACGTGCGCGGCCAGCGCACCCACATCTGCGAAGTCCGCCGGCGCAGCAAAGCCCAGGTCCTGCTCGCCAAAACGCTGGTCGGGCTGCCAGCCCAGCACGCGCCCCAGTTGTGCGTTGTTACCCCACTGCGCATGCGCGTCCAGTGGCAAGTGGTAGGCAAACAGATTGATGTCGTGTGCCAGCAGGCGCTGCAGGCGCTGCTTCATCCAGCCGGTCACGCGGCCGTCCATGCCCCGCCAGAACAAGCCGTGGTGCACGAAGATGGCGTCGGCCCGCGCGGCAATGGCGGCATCGATCAGCGCCCGGCTGGCCGTGACTCCGCTGACGATGCGCGCGATCTCGCGCCTGCCTTCCACCTGCAGCCCGTTGGGCCCGTAATCCTTGAAGCGTTCGGGCTGCAGTTCGGCATCAAAGGCCGCCAGCAGCGCGTCCCGGTCGGTATGCGAAGGATGAGACATGTGGCAATTGTCCGCGATGTGCCCCTGCGCTGACCCACATCAAACGTGTTTACCCATGCTTCACACTGCTTAAAAAATCCCGCGCAAACGCGCTCCTAGACTGCCTGGCAAACCACCATGACAACCAACAGGGAATTGGGATGAAACGCATCACGTGGGCCTTCTGGGCCTTCTTGCTCGGCCTCACCGCGCTGTGGCTGATGGCCGACACGCTATGGCCCGCGCAGCCGGGCTACTTCGCGCTGCGCACCGTCTGGGTGCAATACAGCGGCGTACTGGTGATGGGCGCGATGTCGCTCGCCATGCTGTTGGCCGTGCGCCCCGTGTGGCTGGAGCGGCATTTGGACGGGCTAGACAAGATGTACCGTCTGCACAAGTGGCTGGGCATCGCCGCGCTGGCGATCGGTACGGTGCACTGGCTCTGGGCCAAGGGCACCAAATGGGCCGTGGGATGGGGTTGGCTCACCCGACCGCCGCGCGGGCCGCGCCCGCCTGCCGAGAACCTGGGCCTTGCCGAGGCCACGCTGCGCGATTGGCGCGGCCTCGCCGAAGGCGTGGGCGAGTGGGCGTTCTACGCAGCGGTGCTGCTCATCGTGCTGGCGCTGGTCAAGCGCTTTCCGTACCGGCTGTTCGCCAAGACGCACCAGTTGCTGGCCGTGGCTTACCTGGCGCTGGTCTTCCACACCGTGGTGCTGGTGCAGTGGAGCTACTGGTCGCAGCCGATCGGCTGGCTGCTGGCCCTGCTGGTGGCCGCCGGCACGGTATCAGCCGTGCTGGTACTGACCCGCCGCGTGGGCGGGCGCCGCACCGTTCAGGGTCGCATCGTTTCATTGCAGCCTTATCCCGCGCTGCGCGTGCTGGAAACGCGCATCCGTCTCGACGGCCTCTGGCCGGGGCACCGCGCGGGGCAATTCGCCTTCGTCACCTCCGACCCCAAGGAAGGCGCGCACCCCTACACCATCGCATCGGCGTGGATGCCACAAGACCCGTGCGTCACTTTCATCACCAAGGCCCTCGGCGACCACACCAGCCGCCTGCCCGACCGCCTGCGCGTGGGCGACCACGTGACGGTGGAGGGGCCGTACGGCTGCTTCACATTCGACGACGCACGTCCGCGCCAGATCTGGATCGGCGCCGGCATCGGCATTACGCCGTTCATCGCACGCATGAAACAACTCGCACACGGGGGCTCCCACTCCACCAGGCCCATCGACCTGTTCCACACCACCGCCGACCACGACCCGGTGGCGCTGGAAAAGCTGCGTGTCGATGCGCAGGCCGCCGGCGTGCGCCTGCACCTGTTCGTGGATGCACAGGACGGGCGCCTGGACGGCGAGCGTCTGCGAGCGCTGGTGCCCGAATGGCGAAACGCCAGCGTCTGGTTCTGCGGCCCGATACCGTTCGCCTCTGCCCTGCGGGCAGACCTGGCCGCGCACGGCCTGCCCACGCAGGCCTTCCACCAGGAACTGTTCCAGATGCGCTGATGCGACGCGAAGAAGGCCCCTCGCAACGCCAGGCCCGCCACTGCGTCTGCAGGGACTCGCGCCGCGCCGTCCCACGCCCCGAAACCGGGGCACACGCCTACAATTTGCGCTCGCCTTCCAACCGCATCACGCCCCATGAAACGCCTCTGGCTCCTGCTCTCCCAATCCGTCACCGTGCTGCTGGCTGCGTACTTCGTGGTGGCCACCCTGCAGCCCGACTGGCTGCAGCGCGGCGCCACACGCAGCGGCGCTGGCATTTCGCTCATCGAGGCGCCCTCCTCCACGTCCGCCCAGCCCGCGGCGGGCAGCTTCAGTGGGGCGGCGCGCAGGGCGGCGCCAGCGGTGGTCAGCATCAACACCAGCAAGGCCGTGCGTCACCCGCGCAGCAACGACCCGTGGTTCCAGTTCTTCTTTGGCGACCAGGGCACCCAGGCGCAAACCGGCCTGGGCAGCGGCGTGATCATCAGCCCCGACGGCTACATCCTCACCAACAACCACGTGGTGGAGGGCGCCGACGAGATCGAGGTCACGCTCACCGACAGCCGGCGCGCGCGCGCCACCGTGATCGGGACCGACCCTGAAACCGACCTGGCCGTGCTGAAGGTGGATCTCGACAAGCTGCCCGTCATCGTGCTGGGCGACTCCGACCAGCTCGCCGTGGGCGATCAGGTGCTGGCCATCGGCAACCCCTTTGGCGTGGGCCAGACGGTCACCAGCGGCATCGTGTCGGCACTGGGTCGCAGCCAACTGGGCATCAACACTTTCGAGAACTTCATTCAGACCGACGCGGCCATCAACCCCGGCAACTCCGGCGGCGCGCTGGTGGACGTGAATGGCAACCTGATGGGCATCAACACCGCCATCTACTCCCGCTCAGGCGGCAGCATGGGCATCGGCTTCGCCATTCCCGTGTCGACGGCCAAGCTGGTGCTGGACGGTATCGTGCGCGACGGGCAGGTCACGCGCGGCTGGATCGGCGTGGAGCCCAACGAACTGTCCCCGGAACTGGCGCAGACCTTTGGCGTGAAGGCCACGGAGGGCGTGATCATCACCGGCGTGCTGCAGGGCGGTCCCGCGGCAGTGGCGGGGGTGCGGCCGGGCGACGTGATCCTGAGCGTGGAGGACAAAGCCACCAACAACGTGTCGCAACTGCTCACGGCGGTGGCGTCCCTCAAGCCCGGCTCCGCGGCCAGCTTTGCGCTGCAGCGCGGCGACGCGCGGCTGGAGGTATCGGTCGTGCCGGGCACGCGGCCCCGCGTGCAGCAGCGCCGCTGAACGGCATTGCTATCAAAAAAATAGCTTCCCGCGCTTGTCTGTAAAGCGCGGGAAGCTATTTTTGTTCCCACTCCTGAACGGTACACCACCGGGCGCCGGCGGCCCCCTGCAGCGCGGCGGTGGCTCAGCGCACGCTCACGGCGCGGATTCCTGCGGATCCTCGGGTGCCTTGGTATGGCGGATGAATAGCTGCGCCGCCCAGATCCCCAACTCGTAGAGCAGGCACATGGGAATCGCCAGCGCCAGTTGCGACACCACGTCCGGCGGCGTGACGATGGCGGCGATCACGAACGCGACCACGATGAAGTAGCCGCGGAAGCTCTTGAGCTTTTCCACGCTCACGACGTTCAGGCGCGCCAGCACCACCACGGCGATCGGCACCTCAAAGGCCAAGCCGAAGGCGAGGAACATGGTCATCACGAAGCCCAGGTAGGCCTCGATATCCGGCGCGGCAGTGATGCTCTTGGGTGCAAAACCCTGGATGAAGCTGAACACCTGCCCAAACACGAAGAAGTAGCAGAACGCCACGCCGATGAAGAACAGCACCGTGCTGGAAACCACCAGCGGCAGCACCAGGCGCTTCTCGTGCGAATACAGCCCCGGCGCCACGAAGGCCCACACCTGCCACAGCACGAAGGGCAGCGCCACAAGGAATGCCGACATCAGCAGGATCTTGAGCGGCACCATGAAGGGCGAGATCACCGAGGTGGCGATCATGGTCGCCCCCTGCGGCAAATGGGCCACCAAAGGCGCGGCCAGGAAGTCGTACAGCTGGCCGGGACCGGGATAGAAGAACAGGGCGGCCGCGACGACACCCACCGCGATCATGGCCTTCACGAGGCGGTCGCGCAGCTCCATCAGGTGCTGCACGAAAGGCTGCTCGGTACCGGCGAGCTCGTCTTCTTTGTTCGGTGTTTCGGACATGGTGGGGGTGAAGGCGGGATCATGGCCCGCGCGGACTGCGCGGGGCGCAGCCCATCAGGGGATCAATGGAATTTCTGAGGGCGGAACCGTGCCACGCGCGCCGCGCCTGACTGCACCCGCGTGCGCACGCCCGCGCGCGCCTTGTACCACTGGGGCATGGCACCGCGCTTGAGGCGCCAGTTCTTGGCTGGGTGCTTGTACGCCGGGACCACGGTGGACAGGCCTTGGTCCACCCCGTAGGTGCTGCCGGAAGCAGAGGCGTCGCCCAGGCTGTGCTCCATGTCCTTCTGGAAATCGCTGGCGCTGGTATGGATGGTCTGCTCCACGTCGCGCGCCGCGTTCTCCACGGTGTCTTTCATCTTGCGCAGTTCGTCCAGCTCCATGGAGCGGTTAACCTCCGCCTTGACGTCGGCCACATAACGCTGCGCCTTGCCCAGCAAGGTGCCCACCGTGCGCGCGACGCGCGGCAGCTTCTCGGGGCCGATGACGATGAGGGCCACGGCGCCAATCAGCGCCATCTTGGACAGGCCAATGTCGATCATGAGGAACGCTCAGGCAGGAAAGGCGTGGGCGTTCAGCTCTTGTGCTTGGCTTCGACGTCGATCGTGGTCTTGTCGGCAGCCGCGCTGTTGTTGGTCACCTGGCCCGCGGGCGCACTGGTGGTGGCCGAGTCATCGGTGCTGGCGCCATCCTTCATGCCGTCCTTGAAACCCTTGACCGCGCCGCCCAGGTCGGAGCCGATGTTCTTGAGCTTCTTGGTGCCGAACACCATCACGACGATCAGCAGCACGATGAGCCAGTGCCAAATGGAAAACGAACCCATGAAAATCTCCTAACGAATACGGCCCATTCTAGACGGCGGATATGTCGGGCCCCTCATATCCCTAGCAACTTCACGGCGGCTGCAGGCGTGCCAACTTACCCCTTGAGCCAGGGACGGGGACCGCCGATCACGTGCATGTGCAGGTGGTGGATCTCCTGGCCGCCCTCGGAACCGGTATTTACCACGATACGGAATCCTCCGTCCGGATAAGGGTTGCAGCCCTGCTCCTGCGCCAGCTTGGGCGCCAGCGTCATCATGTGCCCCAGCAGGTCCGCGTGCTCGGGCGTGACCGCCGCCATGGAATGCAGATGGACCTTGGGCACCACGAGAAAATGCACCGGCGCCCACGGGTGGATGTCGTGGAAGGCAAACACCCGCTCGTCCTCGTACACCTTCTTCGAGGGGATCTGGCCGGCGATGATCTTGCAGAAGAGGCAGTTCGGGTCGTGCTGCATGGCGGAGGGCGAAAAGGCGGTCAACAGGCAGTGGAAAGGTCACGCATTGTCGGCGATGTTGACCGTGGTGCGCACGCCCACGTCCGCCCGGTGGGCCTGCAGCCAATCCTGGCCGGCCGCCCTGCCCAGGTCGAACAAGCGGCGCACGAAGGCCAGGTCCGCCCGCAGCTTGCTGGCGGCTCCGAACGGCTCGAGCACCGCGCCACCATCGATGCGGTGCATGCGCACGCTCTTGTAGCGGCGCGCGTCCAGCTTGCCTTCGGCCAGCAGCCGCCGCACGAACTCGATGGCGCGCAGTTCGGACAGCAGGGCGGCGTTGAACGTGACCTCGTTCATGCGCTCCATGATCTCGCTGGCGCTGTCGGGCACACCTTGGTGTTCAATGGGGTTGATCTGCACCAGCAGCACATCGGCGCAGTCGGTCTTGTAGATCAGCGGATGCAGCGCGGGGTTGCCGGAATAGCCACCGTCCCAGTAATGCTCGCCGTCAATCTCCACCGCCTTGAACAGCAGCGGCAGGCAGGCCGAGGCCATGACGGCATCGGCGCTGAGCCGCTTGCCGGTGAAAATCTCCCCGCGCCCCGTGCGCACATTGGTCGCGCACACGAACACCTGCGGCACAGTGGTGGACTGCGGCGCACGCGCAGAAACCAGGGCCTCGAAGTCCACCTCGCGCTCCAGCACCCTCCGCAGGGGGTTGATGTCCAGCGGATTGGTCTGGTAGGGCGACAGCCAGTGGGACATCATGCCCAGCAGCGGCCCGGCAGCGGGCAAGGGGATGCCCCAGGTCAGGCTGCCGAGTGTGCCCACGCCTTCCCACAGCCGCGCCAGCGTGGCGCGCGCCAGTTCGCAGCCGGCGCGGTGCGCCTCCAGCGGGTCTTTGTGTTCCCGCGCGGCCTGGGCGAATCCGTGGGCCAGCGCAACGGCATTCATGGCACCGGCGCTGGTGCCGCTCACGCCGTCGATGAGGAACTGGCCGTCTTCGAGCAACGCATCCAGCACGCCCCAGGTCAGCGCGCCATGCGAGCCGCCGCCCTGCAGCGCGAGGTTGAGCCGCTGCGGCGCGCCCTGCTCAGGCATCGATGGCCTGCCCTTTGTTCATGGCCACCATGCCGCGCACGATGCGGTAGAGGAACCAGATGGAGATCAGGCCCCAGGCGATCCAACCCGGGAAAAAGAAAACCAGCCACAGCGGCGCAGTGACCGCGTACAGCACGCCGGCCCAGATCACGGTGCGCACGCGCCAGGAGAAATGGCTGGCCTGCCAGGTACCCGCGGCATCGCTTTTCTTCACCAGGTCGATCACCAGCGCGACGATGAGCAGCGCGGCGCTAGGCTGCGCGCCCGGCAGTACCGCGGCCACGGCCACGATCAGGTGCAGGATGTAGCTGACCCATCCGACCGTCTTGAGGGATTCGGCCCGCTCGCTGGGCTCCACGTCGACGATATCGTTGTTCATCACGCACCTCCTTCTTCGCTGCTGCGGGCTGCGGCCTTGCGCAGGGCCTTTTCCTCGATGCCGCTGATGCCCTCGCGGCGCTCCAGCTCGGCAATCACGTCGGCGGGGGCAAGCCCGTAGTGCGCCAGCGCGATCATCGAGTGGAACCACAGGTCGGCCACCTCGTACACCAGCTTGGCCTTGTCGGCGCCATGGTCCAAGTCCTTGGCCGCCATGACCACCTCTGTCGCCTCCTCGCCCACCTTCTTGAGGAAGGCGTCAGGCCCCTTGTGCAGCAGTCGCGCGACGTAGCTCTTGTCAGGGTCGCCGCCGTTGGCGGGCTTGCGGCTTTCGATGACGCCGGCCAGCCGCGCAAGCGCGTCCTGCGACAGAGGGGCATGGGTATCGGTGCGGGTCATGGCTTTTTATTTGTAGATGGATTCGGGGTCTTTCAAGACCGGATCGACAGCCTGCCACGCGCCATTCTGGAGGGCGTTGAAGAAGCAGCTGTGACGGCCCGTGTGGCAGGCAATGCCGGGCTCGTGGCCCAGCTGCGTCACCTTCAGCAGCACCACATCGCTGTCGCAGTCCAGGCGAATGTCATGCACCTGCTGCACATGGCCCGACTCCTCGCCCTTGAACCACAGCTTGCCGCGCGAGCGGCTGTAGTACACGGCGCGGCCCAGCTCGGCGGTCTTGGCCAGCGCCTCGCGGTTCATCCAGGCGAACATCAGCACGTCGCCCGTGGCCGCCTCCTGCGCAATGACGGGCACCAGGCCCTGCGCATCCCATTTCAGTTGATCAAGCCAGTTCATGGTGTCCATTGTCGGTCATCGGCAGCTACAACGCCGATGTATGCTGCATTTTTTATAGCTTATAGCGCTTGCTGGAAGCGCGCTACAGGCCTTTTCGGCATCCATTCACGGCGTCAGAGCCGCACGGGGATGCCGCGCTCGCGCATGCGCTCCTTGGCCTGGCGCACGGTGAACTCGCCGTAGTGGAAGATGCTGGCCGCCAGCACCGCATCCGCGCCGCCCTGCTGCACCCCATCGGCCAGATGGTCCAGGTTGCCCACGCCGCCCGAGGCGATCACGGGCACGCCCACGGCGTCGCTCACCGCACGGGTGAGTTGCAGATCAAACCCGCTCTTGGTGCCGTCGCGGTCCATGCTGGTCAGCAGGATCTCGCCCGCACCGCGGCGCGCCATCTCCACGGCCCACTGCACGGCGTCCAGGCCGGTGTTCTTGCGCCCGCCATGGCTGTACACATCCCAGCCCTCGCCGCGCTCGGCTACTTCCGCGCCCTGGCGGCGCTTGGCATCGATGGCCACGACGATGCACTGCGCGCCGTACTTGGCCGAGGCCTGGCTGATGACGTCGGGGTTGGCGATCGCGGCGGAGTTGAAGCTGGTCTTGTCCGCGCCCGCATTGAGCAGGCGGCGCACGTCTTCCACGGTGCGCACGCCGCCACCTACGGTCAAGGGGATGAAAACCTGGCTGGCCACGGCCTCGATGATGGGCAGGATCAGGTCGCGCTCGTCGCTGGTGGCGGTGATGTCCAGGAAGGTGAGCTCGTCGGCGCCCTGCGCGTTGTAGCGCGCGGCGATCTCCACCGGATCGCCCGCGTCGCGCAGCTCGACAAAGTTGACACCCTTGACGACACGGCCACCGGTCACGTCAAGGCAGGGAATGATGCGTTTGGCAAGCATGCGCCAGCACTCCGGCTTTTGAAGAAGAAGGGCCGCAAGATACCATGGGCGGCACCATGCTCAGCTATTGAATCAATAGCTTTTCGCGCTCGTCGGATTTGGTTTCCAAACCATTTCCCCCATCAATTCCTTGACTGACGAGCGCGACCAGCTATCAATCAAGGAGCATCACCCAGTCGGCGCGCCTCGCCATCCTGCCAGCGCCAGGCATCCCGGCACATGGCCTGCACGTCGCGTCGCGCGCGCCAGCCCAGCAGGCGCTCGGCCTGGGCTGGGTCGGCCCAGCAGGCGGCAACGTCGCCGGGGCGGCGCGCCACCACCTGGTAGGGCACGGCACGGCCGCTGGCCTGCTCGAAGCCGCGCACCATCTCCAGCACCGACACCGGCCGTCCCGTGCCGAGGTTCACCGTGAGCAGCCCCGGATGCGCGCGCAGGTAGCGCAGCGCGGCCACGTGGCCTTCGGCCAGATCGCACACGTGGATGTAGTCGCGCACGCCCGTGCCGTCGGGCGTGGGGTAGTCGCCGCCGTACACGCTCAGCACCTCGCGCTGGCCCGTGGCCACCTGGGCCACGTAGGGCATGAGGTTGTTGGGAATGTCCTGCGGGTCCTCGCCGATCAGCCCGCTCTCGTGCGCGCCCACGGGGTTGAAGTAGCGCAGCCGCGCAATGCGCCACTGGCCGGGCTCGGCGTGGTCCACATCGGCCAGCACCTGCTCCATCATCAGCTTGCTCCAGCCGTAAGGGTTGGTGGCCGACAGCGGGAAGTCCTCGCGGATGGGCAGGCTCGCCGGATCGCCATACACCGTGGCCGAGGAGGAAAACACCAGCGTGCGCACGCCGGCCGCCTGCATGGCGCGCAGCAGGCTCACCGTCCCCGCCACGTTGTTTTCGTAGTAGCGCAGCGGCTCGCGCACCGATTCGCCCACGGCCTTGAGCGCGGCGAAGTGGATCACGCCCTCGATGGGGTGGGACGCAAACAGTTGCCGCAGCAACTGCGCGTCGCGCACGTCGCCCTCGACGCACGCCACCGGCTTGCCGGTGATGCGCGCCAGGCGGTCCAGCACGCTGCGGCGGCTGTTGCTGAAGTTGTCGAGCAGCAAGGTGGGAATGCCTGCATCGGCAAGGGCCGCGCAGGTGTGGGTGCCGATGAAGCCCGCGCCCCCGGTTACAAGAATCATGTCCTCTCGTCCTCGAAAATGCCCAAAGGCATGACTGTACCGCCGGACTTCATTCAACCGCGTGAGGCCGGGGCGCGTTGTAATCGGGTAACCTTGGCTTGCGCCCCACATGGCCGCCGGCGCTCTTCCCGCAGGGCGCGCGCGCGGATGGACGTGGGTTATTGGCCGCTATCCACCCTCTTTTTGCTGATCAACCGCCTGTGCCGACGGCGCGCGGTGCGTTCCGTTCCGAATGACTGTATCGCCCTCTTCCGCCACGCCCCCCGCCGAATCCATGGTCGTGCTGCGGCCCTCGGGACAACCGGTTCCGGCACAGCCCCAGGCCCAGGTCTTCGATTCCTGGGACGCCTTCACGCTGTCGTCCGTGCAGCCCCTCGGTTTTTACCTGGAGGGGTGGGATGCTCCCGCCGCGGACGATCTGATTCTCCAGTTGCGCCGCAGCCCCTGGTGGGACCGCCTGGCCGTGGTGGCCCCCGGCGAGGGCGAAGCCTCCGTGCTGGCCGACACCGCCGCACCTTATGCCGACGCGGTGGCCCGCGCGGAGCGCAGCCTGGCCGTACGCCGCAGCCTGCGCCTGGCCCTGACGGACATGCGCCTGGAAGAGCGCGTGCTGTACTTCCTGTACGTGCGCGACGCGATGGAGCTGGCGCCGCAGTGCACGCTCACGCACCCCATGCTCTACCACTATCCCGTGGTGGACGCCCTGGCGCAGCGGGGCGAGGATCCCGGTGCCTGCCTCGCGACCCTGGTGCGCCGCAAGCTCTTGGAGCCCGCCCAACTCGTGGACCGCACGCGCCACTGCCGCACCTGCGGCAGCGCTCACATCCACTACATCGACGTCTGCCCGCACTGCTCCAGCCTGCAGATCCGCAAGGAAGCCTCGCTGCACTGCTTCTCCTGCGGGCATGTGGCGCCCGAGAGCGACTTCCACCACGACGGCGGTCTCTCCTGCCCCCAGTGCAGCGCGGCGCTGCGCCACATTGGTGTGGACTATGACCGCCCGCTGACGCAGTACGCCTGCGGCAGCTGCCATCACGTGTTCGTGGAGACCGCGACGCAGGCACGCTGCCTGGCCTGCCGCACCAGCTGCGCGCCCAGTGCCCTGGATGTACGCGAAATCGCCAGCCTGCGCCTGAGCGCACACGGCCGCACCGCGCTGCGCGCAGGGCAGATCCAGGAGTCGTTTGCGGCGCTCGACACCGCCAACTACGTTGAGGCGCCCCATTTCCGGCGCATGCTCGACTGGGCACTGGCCGTGACCACGCGCCATCCGGAGATGCGGTTCGGGCTCATGCTGATCGAGTTCACCAACGCCACGGAACTCATCGAGGAGCTGGGGGCCGCGCGCGTCTTCCTGCTGCTGGACGAGTTCGCGCGCCGCCTGCACGAATTGCTGCGCACGTCAGACATCACCACCCGCACGCAGGAGGACAAGCTCTGGCTGTTCCTGCCGTTCTCCGACCCCGCAGGCCTGTCCGCGCGACTGCAGCGCGCGCTGTCCGACCAGACGGTGGCGGCTGCCCCATCGGCGCTGCAGGCGCGCATCCGCCATCTTCAGATGCCGCAGGACCTGCGCGCCGGAGACAGCGCAGCGGCGCTGATGGAACGGCTGCTCGACCAGGCCTGACGCCGCATGTGGGACACCGCCGTCTTTGCCTTCGCGACGCTGTTCGCCAGCTCCAGCCAGCAGAACTGGGTGGAGCTGGCGCTCAAGTTCTTTCCGTTCGTCGTGTTCCTGGAGGCGCCCTTCTTCCTGCTGGTCACCGCAGGCATGGTGAAGTACGGATTGCGTGAGCACCGCCCGCTACGCCAGCGCGAAGCCTATCCGCGCGTGTCGTGCGTCATCACCTGCTATTCCGAGGGGGAGGACGTGGGCAAGACCATCGGGTCGCTGGCGCAACAGCTGTACCCCGGCTTCATCGAGATCATCGCCGTGATCGACGGCGCGCTGCAAAACGGCCCCACGCTGCGCGCCGCGCGGCGCGCGCAGTCGCTGCTGGCAGGCACCCAGCGCCGCAGCCTGGTGGTGCTGCCCAAGTGGCAGCGCGGGGGACGCGTGTCGTCGCTGAACGCGGGCCTGTCCATTGCCACGGGCGAGGTGGTGATGGCACTGGACGGCGACACCTCTTTCGATAACGACATGGTGCGCAACGCCACGCGCCACTTCGATGACCCGGGCGTCGTGGGCGTGGCGGGTAACCTGCGCGTGCGCAACGCCAAGCGCTCGCTGGTCACGCGGCTGCAGGCACTGGAATACATGCTCTCCATCGGCGCGGGCAAGACCGGACTGTCGGAATTCAACATCGTCAACAACATCTCCGGCGCGTTCGGCGTCTTTCGCACCCGGTTCCTGCGCAACCTGGGCGGGTGGGACGCCGGCACCGCCGAAGACCTGGATATGACGATGCGCATCAAGCAGTACTTCGGCCGGCACCCGGACCTGCGCATCGTGTTCGACCCGCACGCCGTCGGGCACACGGACGCCCCGGACACCTGGCGCGTCTTCTTTCGCCAGCGCCTGCGCTGGGATGGAGACATGTTCTACATCTTCATCCGCAAGTTCCGCTTCAACCTGCGCCCGCGCCTGCTGGGCTGGCGCAACTTCCTGTTCGTCATCGTGAACGGCCTGCTGATGCAGCTCGTGCTGCCGTTCCTGATCGTGGCGTACACCGGCACCATGCTCTTCACCATGCCCTTGGGGGTGGTGATGGGCGTGCTGGCCTTCATCTACCTCGCCTACCTGGCCGCGCTGCTGTTTTACTTCCTGCTGTACGTCGTGGCCGTATCCGAGCGGCCGCGGGACGACGTGTGGTACCTGGGCTTCCTGCCGCTGTTTCCCCTCTTTGCCTTCGTCAACCGCATCCACTGCTCGTTCTCCATCATGGCCGAGATGTTCATGAAGTCCCACCTGGACTCGTCCATGGCGCCCTGGTGGGTGCTGCGCAAGACCAAGTTCTGACATGTTCCAGCGCAGCCCCCGTCACACCCTGATCGCCCTGCTGGCCTGCATCTGCGCGGGCCCGCAGGGCGCCGCGGCCCACGCCAGCCCGCCGGTCTCCCTCACGCAGCTGGAGGACCGCGTCCGCGCCTTCGCCCCATCGGCCCGGCTGGCGCAGGCGGACGTTACCGTGGCCGAGCAGCGCAGCGCCGCCCTGCAGGCGGGCAGTGGTGCCCAGCTGTTTGGCGGCGCGGGCGTGGACAACGCGCGCGAGGCGGTGACCGATACCCTCAGCCGCGACTACCAGCGCACCCAGATGCACCTGGGGGTGCGCTGGCCCCTGCTGGGCACGCGCGCGGCGCAGCAACGCACGGTGGACGATGCCCAGCATGCCGTGGAGCAAAGCCGACTGCGCCGCCTGCAGATGGAAAACGAGGCCGTGCTTGCCGTGCGCCGCGCGTATGTGCGCCACCTGCGCAGTGTGGAGCGCATCCGCCTGGCGGACGCCTTCCTGCGGGTGCGCGCCGAGGCGCAGGAGCAATTGGCGAGCCGCCACGCCGCTGGCGTGCTGCTGGAGGCCGACCGGCTGGACCTCGGCGGCCTGTTCAACATCGTGCAGGCGACGCATGACAGCCAGAGTGCCGCGCGGGATCTGGCCCGCGCCGAGATCGAGCGCCTGACGGGACAGCCCGCCGCAGCCGTGCAGACGCAGGAACCCGCCTGGCCCCAGACCTGTCTGGCCCCCGGCGCAGCGGCGCTGGACCGATCCCCTGCCGTCACGCTGGCACAACAGGAGGTGGACGCAGCCCAGCAGCGCCAGCAGCATGCGCGCCTGGAAGGGGTGCAAGCCAGCATCTCGCTGGCGCAGTCGTTCAGCCGTGACATCGGCGGCCCCACGGGCCACAGCACGCGCGTGGGCGTTGATTTTTCTCTGCCGCTGCAGTGGCGCAGCCAGCGCGACGCGGCCCTGGCCCAGGCGCAGGGCGAGATCGACCGCGCTCAGGCGCTGCTGGCCTTGCGCCGCGGCGAACTGGAGGCCGCGGCCCAGCAGGCCCTGGCCGCCTATCGGCTGCGCGACAAGGAAATGGCAGGCCACCAACACCGCCAGCAGGCCGCGGCCGAGGCGCTTCGGATCGCGCAGTTGCGCCTGAACGCCTTCGACGGCGATGGCTATTCCAAGCTGCTTACCACGCGCTATGCGCTGTACCAGGCCGCCGTGCAGGTGGTGGACGGCGCAGAGCGGCGCGACCTGGCCGCCCTGGACGTGCTGGCCCTGGGCGATGGATGCACGCTGGCCTGGCACGACGCCCCCGCGGCACCCGATCCCTGGGCCGCGACGGTCGCCGCGCTGGCCGCGGGCACGGCACCGACCTCCGCCAAGGCGGTGCCCGGCGAGACCGGCCTGGGCTGGTATGTGTGGCAGGGGCAAGCCCTGCTGGACCAGCCCGCGCAACTGGACGAACTGCCCCCTCGCAGCCACCGCCTGCTGCTGTCGTTCACGGCGGCGCAGTTGCAGGCCCTGGCACGGCCCGACGGCCGGGCGCGGTGGATGGCCCTGCGCGCCCAGGCGCAGGCACGGCAGTTGACGCTCGAACTGCTGCTGGGTGAGCCCACCTGGGTGTTGCCCCACGAGCGCGCGCGACTGCTGGCCCTGGTGGAGTCCTTGCGCGACCTGCCCGCCGATGCCCTGCACCTGGACCTGGAGCGCAGCCAGCTTCCCGCTGCCCAGCAGCGCGACTGGAGCCGCCACCTCATCGACACGCTGCAGGCGGTGCGCGCCGCGGCTCCCTGGCCCCTGGCCCTGACGACACACTACCGTGAACTGCAGCAACCCGGTTTTGCCGCACGCGTACACGCAGCCGGGGTCGGCGAAGTGGTGGCGATGCTCTACGTGAACAACCCCGAGCGCACCGCCACCCTCGCCCGGCCGTTGTTGTCAGCAGCGCCAGCGGGGTTGCGCATCGCGGTCGCGCAAAGCATCGAATCCGCGCTGCCGGCGCAAGAGAGCAGCTTCGCGTTGGGCAAGGCCCGGTCCCTGCAGCGCTGGGATGCGCTGGCACACCAATTGGCCGGCCTGCCGGGCTTTGGGGGCGTCGTGGTGCAGTCGTGGGAAGACTATAGGGAGGCTCGGCCTTGAAGATCAATTTTGACGCGCCGCCCACCTCGGCGCAGGAAACCAACGGCCTGGAAGTGCGCTATGCGGCCGCCAAGCGCCGCGTGCCGCGCTGGCGCTGGTATTTGCTGCTTGCCATGGTGCTGGTGGCCCCCGCCTACCTGCTGGTCCGCTTCGGCATCGCCTACTGGTGGGAGAGTACGCCGGCCCAGGTCGTGCTGGAGCAGGCCACCCTGCGCGCACCGGCCGCCGGCCGCGTGGCATTCGTGGCGGCGCCCGGCGCACCGCTGGAACCCGGCCAGCCCGTGATGGCGCTGGAGCGCACGCCGACGGACACCCCCGCACCGCCTGCCGCCACGCAAAGGCCCACGCCGCATGCGCAGGAACCCGCCCAGGCGCAGGCCCACACCGCCAGGCTGGCGCTGCTGACCGAGGCCGAGCGCCTGGCCAGCCGCCGGCTGGCGATCCAGCAGGAAAGGCTGCACACCATGCAGGGCTTGCGCGAGCAAGGGGCCGCCACACGCCAGGAAGTGGACAACCTGCGCTTTCAGGTCCTGCAGGCCGAGGCGGACCTCAGCCGCGCCCGCGCCGATGTGCGCGAGCAGCGCATGTTGATGGCGAGTGTGCCGGCTGCCATGCCGGCCCCGGCAGCGCCTGCAACGCCACAGCCCCCCTCAGAAGAAGCTGCGCCCGCGCAGCCCGGCACCGCCCTTGCGCCCTTTGCCGCCACCGCGGTGCAGGCCCTGGTGCGCCCGGGGGACTGGGTAGCCCAGGGCGCGGAGGTCGCCGTACTGCAGCGGCGCGGGGAACCGCTGGTGCATGCCTACCTGCCGCCAGACAAGGCGCGCTACGCGCAAGTCGGCCGCATGGCCACGCTGCATTTCATGGACGGGGGCAAGGTGCGCGCGAAAGTGGTGGGGCTCATGATGGAGGCGCAAAGCCCGCCGGCCGACCGCGTGTCGCCGCTGACCCCGCGCACGCCGTCCATCGTGGTGAAACTCCAGGCGCTGGAGCCGTTGCCAGCGCCCTACCACATCCACCAATTGCCGCTGGATGTGCGTTTCGACTGGGTGGCCAGCCGCTGGTTCTGACCCGGCCGCATACGCCGCCGGGTGAAGGCACCAGGCCGCCCGGGCTCAGGCCAGGCTCAGCTCGTCGGCGCGATGCTGCGCGGCTGCGAAATCCAGGTCGCCGGAATAGATCGCGCGCCCGCAGATGACGCCTTCCACGCCTTCGTTTTCGACTTCGCAGAGCTTCTCGATGTCCGCGATGCCGGCCAGGCCGCCCGAGGCGATCACTGGGATGGTGAGGGCCTGGGCCAGCTTCACCGTAGCCTCGATATTGATGCCCGAGAGCATGCCGTCGCGGCCGATGTCGGTGTAGATGATGGATTCCACGCCCCAGTCCTGGAACTTGCGCGCCAGATCAACCACCTCGTGGCCGGTGAGCTTGCTCCAGCCGTCGGTGGCCACCTTGCCGTCCTTGGCGTCCAGGCCCACGATGATGTGGCCGCCAAACGCGCTGCACGCATCCTTGAGGAAGCCGGGGTTCTTCACCGCGGCCGTGCCGATGATGACGTACCGCAGCCCGGCGTCGATGTAGCGCTCGATGGTGTCCAAGTCGCGGATGCCGCCGCCCAACTGCACCGGAATGTCGGCGCCCACCTCGGCCAGGATGGCCTTGATGGCCGCCTTGTTCTTGGGCTGGCCGGCAAACGCGCCGTTCAGGTCCACCAGGTGCAGGCGGCGCGCGCCCGCATCCGCCCACTTGCGGGCCATGGCGGCGGGGTCTTCGCCAAAGGTGGTCGATTGGTCCATGTCACCTTGCTTGAGGCGTACGCAGTGGCCGTCCTTGAGGTCGATGGCGGGGATGAGCAGCATGATGGTGAGCGGGGAATGGGGCGAGCCGCACAAGGCCCGGCCCTGCCGGGTTGAAGAATCAGGGCTTCCAGTGCAAGAAGTTGCGGTACAGCGCCAGGCCGTGCTCGGCGCTTTTCTCCGGGTGGAACTGGGTAGCAAAAATATTATCGCGTGCGATGGCCGCAGCAAAGGGGCCGCCGTAGTCAGCCTCGCCGGCGCAGTGCAGCGGGTTGGCCGGGCGCGCGTAGAAGCTGTGCACGAAGTAGAAGTAGCTGTCGTCGGGCACGCCCGCCCATACCGGGTGCGCCACGCCGCCGTGGCGCGCCTGGCGCACGCGGTTCCAGCCCATCTGGGGGACCTTGTAGCGGCTGCCGTCGGGCTGGGTGCGCCCGGCCAGGTCGAACTTGAGCACCTCGCCCGGGATCAGGCCCAGCCCGGGGGTGTCGCCCTCGGCGCTGTGGTCCAGCAGCATCTGCATGCCCACACATACGCCAAACAGCGGCTTGGATGCGGCAGCCTCCAGCACGGATTCGAGCAGGCCCGACTCCCGCAACTCGCGCATGCAGTCCGGCATGGCGCCCTGGCCGGGCAACACCACACGGTCGGCCGCGCGCACCTCATCGGGGTGCGCGGTGACCATTACCCGGAAACCGCTGCCCTGCGCCGCGACCTGCACGGCCTGCGAGACGGAGCGCAGGTTGCCCATGCCGTAGTCCACGACCGCGACGGTTTTTGCTTCACTATTCATAGCTGCTTGCGCTTGATGGATAAGCGTTACAGGCCAATTTGGCTTGAATTTTACAGGGAACCCTTGGTGGAGGGGATCACGCCTGCGGCGCGCGGGTCGCGCTCCAGCGCGGCGCGCAGCGCGCGCGCGAAGGCCTTGAACACCGTCTCGCACTGGTGGTGGGCGTTGATGCCCTTCAGATTGTCGATGTGCAGCGTAACGCCCGCATGGTTCACGAAGCCCTGGAAGAATTCGTAGGTGAGCTGGGTGTCGAAACCGCCAATGCTCCCGGCGGTGAACGGAATGTGCAGGTGCAGCCCCGGGCGGCCCGAGAAGTCCACCACCACGCGTGACAGGGCTTCATCGAGCGGCACGTAGGCATGGCCGTAGCGGCGGATGCCCTTCTTGTCGCCCACGGCCCGCGCGAAAGCCTGGCCCAGCGTGATGCCCACATCTTCCACCGTGTGGTGGCCGTCGATGTGCAGGTCGCCGTCGCAGTCGATCTGCAGGTCGATCAGCCCATGGCGCGCGATCTGGTCGAGCATGTGGTCGAAGAAGCCGATGCCGGTGTGCAGGCTGGCCGCGCCGGTGCCGTCGAGATTCACGCGCACGGTGATGCGCGTCTCGGCCGTCGTGCGGCTGACCTCGGCCGTGCGGTCGGGGCAGAGTTCTGCGGAAGAAGGAACGAGTGCGGAGGAAGTCATAGGGATGCCTGGAGCGCTGTGAGCATCTGGGCGTTGTCGGCACTGCTGCCCACCGTCAGACGCAGGCAGCCTGCCAGCAATGGATGCATTGTAGAAACGTTCTTGACGAGCACCTTGCGGGCCTTCATGCCCTCATAGGCGCGGGCGGCATCGGGCACACGCACCAGCACCATGTTGGCCTGGCTGTCCCACACGCGCTCAATGCCGGGCATGGCGCGCAGCGCGGCCAGCAGCTCGGTGCGCGCGGCACGCAGCTCGTCGGCCTGGGCGGCGAACACGTCGGCATGTTCCAGCGCGAACAGGGCGGCCTCGGTGTTGAGCACACTCACGTTGTACGGCGGGCGCACCTTGTCGACCTCGGCCACCAGCGCGGCGGGGCCGATCATGTAGCCCAGGCGCACGCCGGCCAGGCCGAACTTGGAGAGCGTGCGCATCAGCAGCACATGGCCGTTGCGCTCGGGCTGCGCGCGCATGCGCTCGATCCAGCTGCGGCTGGCAAAGGGCTGGTAGGCCTCGTCCATGACCACGATGCCGCCCTGCGCACCGGCGGCGTCGATGATGCGCTGCACCACGGCCTCGTCCCACAGCGTGGCCGTGGGGTTGTTGGGATAGGCCAGGAAGGTGATGGCCGGGCGGTGCTGGGCGATCGCGTCCAGCATCGCGGCCTCGTCCAGCTCGAAGTCCGCCGTCAACGGCACGCCCACGAAGCCCAAGCCCTGCAGCTGCGCGCTCATCGCATACATCACGAAGCCCGGCACGGGCGCCAGCACGGTCGCCTGCGCACGCGCGCAGGCCAGCGCCACGAGGGAAATGAGCTCGTCGGAACCATTGCCCAGCAGCACGGCCGAGCCTGCCGGCTCCCCTGCGTAGGCCGCCAGCGCAGCCTTCAGGTCGTTCTGGCGCGTACCGGGGTAGCGGTTGAGCGCGAGTTGCCCCAGGCGCTGCCCCAGCGCGGCCTGCAGCGCGGGCGGCAGGCCGAAGGGGTTCTCCATCGCGTCCATCTTCAGGTAGCCGGTCGCATCGGCCACGACGTAAGCCTGCATGGCCCGCACGTCGTCGCGGATGCGCGCCAGCGCGGGCAGTTCGGCAGAAGGGGTTGTCATGCGTTCATCACTCCATTCGATCGGGCGGCGCCGCCACATCAGGGGACAGCCAACGCGCAATGCAGCGGATGCAGCACCTCTACGCCGCCGTACTGCGCGCCCTGCGGCAGGCTCAGCGACAGCAGACTCGCGCAGCCGCTGTGCTGCGCGGCGGCCAGCGCCAGGCAGTCGCCCCAGGCCAGTTGGTGCCGCGCCTCCAGCGCCCAGGCGGTCTCCAGCGTGGCAGCATCGATCTGCCAGGGCGTCCAGCTGTGGTAGCGGCGGATGGCCGCGCGTGCATCGCCGTGCGGCATGGGCGCGCTGGCGGCGCGCGTCACGGTGTCGTAAAACTCGGCCAGCACCTGGCTGCTGACACGCCCCAGGCGCTCGCGCCACAGCAAGTCCAGACAGGCCAGCACCGGGGCTTGCAGGGCGGCATCGGCGCCGTCCTCGGCGGCGACCAGCACGGCCGTGTCCACAAACACGGGTTGCTCCAGGCTGCGCTGCAGCGGCTGCGGCGCCTCACCTACGTGGGCAGGACTGCGCTCGAAGCCGTGGATACGCCGCGCTGCGGCGCCCGCGCGCCAGGTGCGCTCGTCCGTGCGCCAGGCGAGGTAGGCACGCTCGTAGGCGTCCTCGCGGCGCTGCATCTCGCCTAGAAAGTCCCCCACCATGCGCGACACGCTGGTGCCGCGCCGCGCCGCCTCGATACGGGCCCATTCGAGCACCGGATCGTCCACGGTGATGGTGACGTTCTTCATGCGTTCATCGTACACGAATTTCGTGTCACACGAGATTCGTGTTTCTTGAGTTTGATGTGTTTTTTGCTTCTAACGCTTTGTCATTCAGCGCTACGCGCTCTCATTTTTGAAAAGACAAAGCCACCTTGCAAGGTGGCTTGGTAGCGTACAGGCCGTCAGACCGGTCAGGACTTGAGCCGCATCTCCGCCGCCCGTGCATGCCCCTGCAGCCCCTCGCCATGCGCCAGCACGCTGGCGATGCGGCCCAGGCTCTGCGCGCCCTGCTCGCTCACCTCGATGATGCTGCTGCGCTTTTGAAAGTCGTACACGCCCAGCGGCGACGAAAAGCGTGCCGTGCCGCTGGTGGGCAGCACATGGTTGGGCCCAGCGCAATAGTCGCCCAGCGATTCGCTGGTGTAGGCGCCCAGGAAGATCGCGCCCGCGTGGCGCAGCAGCGGCTCCCAGCGGTGCGGCTCGCGGCTGCTCACCTCCAGGTGCTCGGGAGCGATACGGTTGCTGATCTCACACGCCTCTTCCATGCTGCGCGTGTGGATCAGCGCGCCGCGCCCGGTGAGGCTCTTGGCGATGATCTCGGCGCGCGGCATCTGGGGCAGCAGACGGTCGATGGCGGACTGGACCTGGTCAATGTAGGCCGCATCAGGGCACAGCAGGATGGACTGCGCCAGCTCGTCGTGCTCGGCCTGCGAGAAGAGATCCATCGCCACCCATTCCGCCGGCGTGCTGCCGTCGGCCAGCACCAAAATCTCGCTGGGGCCGGCAATCATGTCGATGCCCACGGTGCCGAACACATGCTTCTTGGCGCTGGCCACGTAGGCGTTGCCGGGGCCGGTGATCTTGTCCACCTTGGGAATGGTCTGCGTGCCATAGGCCAGCGCCGCCACGGCCTGCGCGCCGCCGATGGTGAAGGCGCGCGTGACGCCCGCCACATGCGCCGCGGCCAGCACCAGCGGGTTTTTGGTGCCCTGGGGCGTGGGCACGACCATGATGATGTCCTGCACGCCCGCCACGTGCGCCGGAATGGCGTTCATGAGCACGCTGCTCGGGTACGCGGCCTTGCCGCCCGGCACGTAGATGCCCACGCGGTCCAGCGGCGTGACTTTCTGGCCCAGCAGGGTGCCGTCGTCGTCGCGGTAGCTCCAGCTTTCGCCATTGGCCTTTTTCTGCGCCTCGTGGTAGCGGCGCACGCGGGCGGCGGCGGCCGTCAGCGCGTCGCGCTGCGCCGCGGGCAGGCCGTCGAAGGCGGCTTGCAGTTCGCTGGCCTTGAGCTCCAGCGACGGCAAGCCCTGCGCATGCAGGCCGTCGAAGCGCTGCGTGTACTCCAGCACTGCGGCGTCGCCGCGCTCGCGCACGTCGGCCAGGATGCCCGCCACGCGCTGCTCGATGGCCGCATCCGTGTCCGCCGACCAGTGCAGGCGTGCGGAAAACTCCACCTCGAAAGTGTCGTCAGCGGTGGACAGGCGGACGGGAGCAGCTACGAATTGCATAGTGGACCTACTCAGAATGTACGAAAGGAATCGGCGCGCCGTTGCGGTAGCCGAGGGGTGCCCGGCCACGATGTTCTCACCATAACTCGGGCCACGGCGCGCGGTTGCAATGCCGGGCGATGGACGCGGAACCAAAGCGGCGCAGACGCAGCCCTGCGCACCCCTCAGCCCTGCGGCACGGCGGAGGCGAATGCGTCGATGATGCGGCGCAGCGGCGCCTGCTTCAGCTTCAGCGCGGCCTGGTTCACCACCAGGTGCGAACTGATGTCCATGATCTGCTCGACCTCCACCAGGTTGTTGGCCTTGAGCGTGTTGCCAGTGGAGACCAAGTCCACGATGGCATCGGCCAGGCCGGTGAGCGGCGCCAGTTCCATGCTGCCGTAGAGCTTGATGAGGTCCACGTGCACGCCCTTGCTGGCGAAGAAATCGCGCGCGATGCTGGTGTATTTGGTGGCCACCTTCAGGCGTGAGCCCTGGGTGACGGCCTCGCGGTAGTCGAAATCGGCGCGCACGGCCACGCTCACGCGGCACTTGGCAATCTTCAGATCCAGCGGGCGGAACAGCCCTTGGCCGCCGTGCTCGATGAGCGAGTCCTTGCCGGCCACACCCAGATCGGCGCCGCCGTATTGCACGTAGGTCGGCACGTCGGTGGCACGCACCAGCACCACGCGCACCTCGGGGCGGCTGGTGGGCAGGATGAGCTTGCGCGACTTCTCCGGGTCTTCCAGCACCTCGATGCCGGCAGCGGCCAGCAGAGGCAGGGTTTCTTCGAAGATGCGGCCCTTGGACAGGGCGAGTGTGATCTGCTGCGTCATTGAATTCTCTCGATGTCGGCCCCCAGGCCGCGCAGTTTGGCTTCCATGCAGTCGTAGCCGCGGTCCAGATGGTAGATGCGGTCCACCAGCGTTTCCCCGTCGGCCACCAAGCCGGCGATCACCAGGCTGGCCGAGGCGCGCAGGTCGGTGGCCATGACGGTGGCGCCCGACAGCCGCGCCCCCGCAGGCGCCGCGCCGCCCAGCCCCTCGATCACCGCTACGCGGCCATCCGTGGTCTGGATTTTCGCGCCAAGGCGCAACAACTCGTTGACGTGCATGAAACGGTTCTCGAAGATCGTCTCGGCCACCGTGGCGGTGCCCTGGGCCACCACGTTCAGCGCCATGAACTGCGCCTGCATGTCGGTGGGAAAGCCCGGGTACTCAGTGGTGCGAAAGCCCTGCGCCTTGAGCTGCGCCGCGCCAGGGCTGCGCACGCGGATGCCACCCTCTTCCGGCGCCACCTGCACGCCCGCGTCGCGCAGTTTGTCGATCACGGCGTCCAGGTGGTCGGCACGCCCGTGGCGCAGCAGCGCGTCGCCGCCCGTGGCGGCCACGGCGCACAGGAAGGTGCCGGCCTCGATGCGGTCGGCCACGACGGCGTGCTCGCAGCCGTGCAGCCGCTCGACCCCCTGGATGCGGATGCGGCTGGTGCCATGGCCCTCGATACGCGCGCCCATCTTGATGAGCATCTCGGCCAGGTCCGCCACCTCGGGTTCCTGCGCGGCGTTCTCCAGCACGGTCTCCCCCTCAGCCAGCGTGGCGGCCATGAGCAGATTCTCGGTGCCGGTCACCGTGACCATGTCGGTGGTGATGCGCGCCCCCCTGAGTCGCGTGCACCCCTGCGGCAGCCTGGCGATCATGTAGCCGTGCTCGACCACGATCTGCGCGCCCATGGCCTGCAGCCCCTTGATGTGCTGATCCACCGGGCGCGATCCGATGGCGCAGCCGCCCGGCAGCGACACCGTGGCCTCGCCGAAACGCGCCAGCAGCGGCCCCAGCGCCAGTACCGAGGCGCGCATGGTCTTGACCAGATCGTAGGGCGCCTCAGGCGTGGACAGGGCGCCCGCGTCCAGGCGCACTATGCCGGCCGCATCGGCCACGGAGCAGTCGGGGTTAGCGATGCGGTCCACCTGCACGCCCATGTTCCGGATGAGCCGCAGCATGGTGGCTACGTCCTGCAGGCGCGGCACGTTGTGCAGGGTGACCGGGTCGGCCGTGAGCAGCGCGGCGCACAGCTCGGGCAGCGCGGCGTTCTTGGCGCCGGAAATCGGCACCTCGCCCACCAGGGGGCGGCCACCGCGAATCAGGAGTTTGTCCATGGGTTTGCCGGTTGCTGCATTCAGTGCCAAAAATGGCTCTAGCGCTTATCTATCAAGCGGTAGCAGCTATTAAAATAATAGTGCGCGAATTCTTTGGGGGAACGCCGCGCGACGGTGTATGCGCCCATCCACCGGCGAGGACCGGGGCATGACGCCCGTGCCGCCCCCGCGCCGGGGCACGGTCCCGGCCGCACGGCCATCTTGCGAAGGACGGGGCCGTATCAGTCGCCCGCCTGGGCCTGCGCCCACTCGGCGGGGGTAAAGGTCTTCATGGACAACGCATGCACCTCGTCCGACTGCATGCGTGCGCCCAGTGTGGCGTAGACACGCTGGTGGCGCTGGATGGAGCGCTTGCCCTCGAACTCGGACGACACGATGGTGGCGTACCAGTGGCGGCCGTCGCCCTCCAGCGTGATGTGGTCGCAGGCCATGCCCGCGCTGATGATGTCCTTGAGTTGGTCTGCAGTCATGTCAGTTCCTGATTTTGTAGCCCGTGCGCAGCAGGTGCAGCGCCAGCAGGCTGACCAGCGCCCATGCCAGGCCGACGACGCCCAGGCTGAGCCAGGGGGAGACGTCGCTCACGCCGAAGAAGCCGTAGCGGAAGCCGTCGATCATGTAGAAGAACGGGTTCAGGTGGCTTGCGCCCTGCCAGAACGGCGGCAGCGATTGCACCGAATAGAACACGCCCGACAGGAAGGTCATGGGCACGATGATGAAGTTCTGGAATGCCGCCATCTGGTCGAACTTGTCGGCCCACAGTCCCGCGATGACCCCGAGCGTGGCCAGCAGCGCCGCGCCCAGCAGCGCGAACGCAAGAATCCACAGCGGCGCGGCGAACTGCGGCGTGGCGAACGCCAGCGTGACGATGAACACACCCAGGCCCACCACCAGGCCGCGCACCATGGACGAGCCCACGTAGGCCGCGAACCAGGCACGGTGCGACAGCGGCGTGAGCAGCACGAACACCAGACTGCCCATGATCTTGCTCTGGATCAGGCTGGACGAGCTGTTGGCAAAGGCGTTCTGCAGCACGCTCATCATCACCAGGCCGGGCACCAGGAAGGCGGTGTAGCTCAGCCGGTCATAGACCTTGACATGGTCTTCGAGCACATGGCCGAAGATCAGCAGGTACAGCACCGCCGTGAGCACCGGCGCCGCCACGGTCTGGAAGCCCACCTTCCAAAAGCGCAGCACTTCCTTGTAGAACAGGGTCTGCCAGCCGATCATGCGTGCTCCTCCTGCTCGGCCGCCATGACGTTGAGGAACACATCCTCCAGGTCGGCCTTGCGGATCTCCACATCCTCCACGCGCACGCCGGCGGCGCGCAGCCGGGCCAGCAACTGCTCGATCTCCTGCGCGTCCTGCGCGGGCAACTGGGCCACGCGGCCGGTCACGCGCGCCAGCGCTGCCAGGTCGGCCGGCAGCGTATCGTCGGTCTTGAACCGCAGGACGTTGGTGGAGGCCGCCTGCAGCAGCTCGGACGTGCGCGCCAAGGCCACGACGCGCCCGCGCTTGAGCATGGCCAGCCGCGTGCACAGCGCCTCGGCCTCTTCAAGGTAATGGGTGGTCAGCAGCACCGTGTGGCCCTGCTTGTTGAGGCGGGCCACAAACTGCCACAGCGTCTGGCGCAGTTCCACGTCCACACCGGCCGTAGGCTCGTCCAGCACGATGATGGGCGGTTTGTGCACCAGCGCCTGGGCCACGAGCACGCGGCGCTTCATGCCGCCCGAGAGCTGGCGCATGTTGGCCGTGGCCTTGTCGGCCAGCCCCAGGTTTTCCAGCAGCTCATCGATCCAGACGTCGTTGTTCTTCACGCCGAAGTAGCCGGACTGGATGCGCAGCGTCTCGCGCACGTTGAAGAACGGGTCGAACACCAGTTCCTGCGGCACCACGCCCAACAGCCTGCGCGCGGCGGCAAACTGGGTTTGCACGTCATGGCCCAGCACGCTGACGCGGCCGCTGGTGGCGCGCGCCAGCCCGGCGAGGATGCTGATCAGCGTGGTCTTGCCGGCGCCGTTGGGGCCCAGCAGGCCGAAGAACTCGCCCTCCTCGATGTCCAGACTGACATCCTGCAGCGCCTGGAAAGGCCCCCGGGGAGTGGAAAAGCTCTTGGAAATGGATTGGAAGGAGACGGCGGGCATGGAAGAGCGGCATTCTAAAGGGGGGCTCTTCCGCGCGTGTCCGCAGGGGTTTGGCCGGCAGGCAACCCGTAGGTGTGGTCAGCCCCGCAGGCCGCCGCTACAGGGCGGGCAGCAGTTCCTGCACCCCGTACAGCCCCGCCAGGCTGGACAGCGCCGGCGGCAGGGCCTTGACCACGAAGCCCCGATTCTCGAACACCGCCGCGCGGCGGCACTCCAACAGCACCGCGAGTGCGGAAGAGTCGAAGGCCGTCAGCGCACCGGCATCCACCACCACCAGCGATTCGTCCTGGGCCTTGAGCCCTTGCAGCAGCATGCGCAGGGTGGCGCCAGCGTGGCGGTGGGTGAGTTCAGCGGGCAGCACCAGCATGCACAGGCCTTTCGCTTCTTTCTGTTGCTGTTCTGGTTACTTGGCGCTGGAGGCGGCGTTGGCCTTGTTGCGCGCCACCAGCGCCTCGATCAGGCCATCCACGCCCTTGGCGTTGATCTCCTGCGCGAACTGGCTGCGGTAGGTTTCCACCAGCCACACCCCCAGAACGTTGAGGTTGTAGATTTTCCAGCCCGCACCCTCGCCCGGCGTCTTCTCCAGACGGTAGTCCAGTTGTATCGGGTCGCCCCGGCCGCGGATTTCGGTGCGCACGAGCACGTCCTTGTCTTCGGCGGCTGCGCGCAGCGGCTTCACAACGATGCTCTGGTCCGTGACCTGGCTGAGCGCGCCCGCGTAAGTGCGCACCAGCAGTGTCTTGAACTCGTCCTGCAGGCGCGCCTGCTGCTCCGGCGTAGCCTTGCGCCAGCCCGGCCCGACGGACGCTGCCGTCATGCGGCGGAAGTTCACGTGGGGCAGGATGGTCTTGTCCACCAGCGCCATGATGCGGTCCACGTCGCCGGCCTTGATGGATTTGTCTTTGCGCAGCGTCTCCAGCACATCGACCGAGAGGCGCTTGACGAGGGCATCCGGTGCCTCGTCGGCCGCCAGCGCGGCCTGGGGCACGGCCACCCACGTGGCCACCGCCATCGCGGCGGCGGCATGGATCAGGGTACGGCGGTTCATCATGGTGAGGCTCCTTGCGTGCAGCGCCACGCCGTGCGCTGCCATATCTGGTTTCGTTGGGTAGATTGTGGAGGGCGCCCCGCGCTGCACATGCGTCGCCGCCGTGCAGGGATGCAAGCAACTGCAACCGCGCCTGTCAGCCAGGGGCCCGAGTGCTTGTCAGGCCGGCCTTTGCGGGTTTTCAGTACGCGTCGTCGGGCAGCTTGCCCCCGTTTTCCTCATAGGCGTCCTCGTCGCGTGCGCCTGACACGCCACTACGCACCTTGAGGTACACGTCGCGCGTGAAGCTGTAGGGGTCCAGGGCCGCCGTATCCAGCACCGAGCCCGCGCGCAGCAAGCTAGCGCGCTGATCGACAAGGCGCAGGCCGTACAGGGAATTGCGGACCTCCACCGGGTCGAGCTGGCCCAGCGGGTTGCCCCAACTGTCTACCGGCAAAGCGGCCGTGTCGCGCACGGTGGACGGCCCCAGCAGCGGCAGCACGAGATACGGCCCCGTGGGCACGCCCCAGCGGCCCAGCGTCAGGCCAAAGTCCTGCTTGTGCCGCTCGATGCCTGCCTCGCTGGCAATGTCCAGTACGCCGCCCAGCCCGAAGAAGGTGTTGGTGGTGAAGCGCACGAGGCTCTCGTAAGCCTCCAGCCCGCGGAACTGCAGCAGGTTGTTGACGAACGACCAGGCATCGCCCAGGTTGCCAAAGAAGTTGCTCACGCCCGTACGCACCGGCTGCGGCGTCACGTCGCGGTAAACGGTGGCGACGGGTTTGAGCACCGCCTTGTCCACACTGTCGTTGAACGAATGCACGCCGCGGTTGAAGGGTTCGAACGGATCTGCGGGGTTGGCGTTGGGGCCCGTGGCGCAGCCGCTCATGAGGGCCGCGCCGAGCAACAGCGCCGCCCAGCGGGCAGTCCAGCCCGTGAAGCGAGGTTGATTTGTCATTTCTTGGTACCTCCATTGGACGAAGCACCTTCTTCGGCCTTGCCATACAGGAATTGGCCGATCAGGTTTTCCAGCACTACCGCGGATTGGGTGGCGGTCACCATGTCGCCCTCGGCCAGGTTGTTCTCGTCGGCTCCCGGCTCGATGCCAATGTACTGGTCGCCCAACAGGCCGCTGGTCAGGATCTTGAGCGAACTGTCCTTGGGGAACACATAGCGCTTTTCCAGCTCCAGTGTCACGCGCGCCTGGTAGGTCGTGTCGTCGAAGCCGATGGACTGCACGCGCCCCACCACCACGCCGGCGCTGCGCACCGCGGCCTTGGGCTTGAGCCCGCCGATGTTGTCGAAACGCGCCGTCACGGTATAGCCCGAGCGGAAGTTCAGGTTCAATAGGTTGGCCGACTGCAGGGCCAGGAAGACCAGCGCCGCTCCGCCCAGCAGGACGAACAGCCCCACCCAGAAATCGTTTTTGGAATGCTGCATGGTGAATTTCCTCAAGACAGACGCATGGTCGCCGTCAGATACTGAACATCAAGGCGGTGAGGACGAAGTCCAGCCCCAGCACGGACAGCGACGCCATCACCACCGTGCGCGTGGTGGCGCGCGAGACGCCTTCCGGGGTCGGCTTGGCCACGAAGCCCTGCAGCACCGCGATGAAGGTGACGGCCACGCCGAACGCGAGGCTCTTGACGATGCCGTTGCCCACGTCCTTCCAGACGTCGACACCGCTTTGCATCTGGCCCCAGAACGCCCCGCCGTCCACGCCGATGAGCACCACGCCGACCAGCCAGCCACCGATCACACCCACCGCGTTGAACACCAGTGCCAGCAGCGGCATGGCGATCACGCCCCCCCAAAAGCGCGGCGCCAGGATGCGGCGCACCGGGTCCACGGCCATCATCTCCATGGCCGACAGCTGTTCGCCGGCGCGCATCAAACCGATCTCGGCCGTGAGCGACGTGCCCGCGCGTCCGGCAAACAGCAGCGCCGTGACCACCGGCCCCAGCTCGCGCACCAGGCCCAACGTGACCACCAGGCCCAGTGAGTTGGCCGAGCCATAGAGCTGCAGCACGTTGTAGCCCTGCAGCGCAAGCACGAAGCCCACAAACAGGCCCGACATGGCGATGATGGACAGCGAATAGTTGCCCAGGAAGTGCACCTGGTCACGCACCAGGCCAGGGCGGCGCATCACGTCGCCGAACAGCCCCAGCAGCCGCGCGAACAGGCGCGCGCCCATGCCCACATCGGCCAGCTTCGTGCGCACGGCGTAGCCTACGTGCGTGGGACGCCACCAGCTCATGGGGTACCTCCGCTGGCGTGGGCGTCCACGCTGGGCGAGCGCAAGGGGCCGAAATCGTCGGCCACGCTGGGGCCGGGGTAATGGAACGGCACCGGCCCGGTAGGCAGCGCGTGCACGAACTGGTGCACCAGCGGATCCGTGCTGGCGCGCACCTCTTCGGGCGTGCCCTGGGCGGCCACCGTGCCGGGCCCCAGGATGATGACGTGGTCCGCCAGGCGGAAGGTCTCTTCCAGATCGTGCGAGACGACGATGGTGGTCAGCCCCATGGCATCGTTGAGTTGGCGGATGAGTTGCGCCGCAGTACCCAGCGAGATCGGGTCAAGCCCGGCAAACGGCTCGTCGTACATGATGAGCTCGGGGTCCAGGGCAATGGCCCGTGCCAGGGCAACCCGCCGCGCCATGCCGCCGGAGATCTGGCTGGGCATCAAGTCCCGCGCTCCCCGCAAGCCCACGGCATGCAGCTTCATGAGCACGATGTCGCGGATTAGGTCCTCGGGCAGATCGGTGTGCTCGCGCAGCGGAAAGGCCACGTTCTCGTACACGCTCATGTCGGTGAACAATGCGCCGAACTGGAACAGCATGCCCATGCGTCGGCGCGCGGCATACAACTGTGCGGTATCCATGCGCCCTACGTCCTGGCCGCCCACCAGCACCTCACCCTGCTGGGCGCGCTGCTGGCCGCCAATGAGGCGCAGCACCGTCGTCTTGCCCCCGCCCGAAGCACCCATCAGCGCCGTGACCTTGCCACGCGGCACGGCCAGCGACAGGTCGCGCAGTATCACCCGCTCGCCGTACCCGAAGGTGACGTTGCGCAGTTCCACGAGGGCGTCGCCCGGCGATGAAAGTGGGGAGGACATGGTGTATGCAGATACGCCCAGCTCTACGACAGAGCGCGAGGCGAACCCGGCATCATAGGGGAAACCCCTCTGCTCGGCTGCGCCTCTCATTAAAACCTGTGGTTTGCATATGACGTTTGGCTATACTTGCGGGTTCTTAAGAAATGTCCCGCCCGACCCTCCGGGCGGATTGCTTGTCAGCGTTGCTGCATGGGCGTCACCGACGCACAACGGAACGAAGGCGCGGCAATGTGCCTGCGACATTCCCTTTTCTTCCGTTGCGCGTCTGCCTCCCGGCAGCGTGCTGGTCGGTACCCGGCGGACGGCTTCCGACCGCGGCGCCGTTTCCTGCCACCCCCGCAGAAAGAGAAAAGGCTCCAGATAATGAAGAATCTCCAGTCCGTCGTCCCCATCCCGGCTCCCGTCCCCCAGCGCCAGGCCACGGGCCTGCACCTGATCGGCGACCTGTATGGCTGTCTCTGCGACAGCCGCCTGATGTTGGACGCCGCGCACCTGGAATCGTTCTGCAAGGAGCGCGTGGCCGCCGCCGGGCTGACCACCGTGGGCAGCCTGTTCCACAGCTTTGGCGAAGGCGGCGGCGTCACCGGCGTGGTGGTGTTGGCCGAGTCGCACCTGTCCATCCACACCTGGCCCGAGGCGGGCTACGTCACGCTGGACGTGTACGTGTGCAACTACACCGAAAACAACCGCCCCAAGGCGCAGAAGCTCTTCGACGACCTGCAGGCCGCCTTCAACCCGGCCGATCCGCACCTGCACCGCGTCGACCGCGCCTGATGAGCGGCGCCCTCACCGCGCAGGCCACGCGCTACGTGGCCGAGCGCCTGAACGCCGACTTCGGCTTTTACCTCAGCGACCGCCGCCTGCTGGCCGAACGCCAGTCGGCCTGGCAGCACATCGAGGTCTTCGACAACCCGCAGTTCGGCCGCGTGATGCGCATCGACGGCTGCTTCATGACCAGCGAGCGCGACGAATTCTTCTACCACGAGCCGATGGTGCACCTGCCGGCCATCGCCCACCCCGGCGTGCGCCGTGCGCTGGTCGTGGGCGGGGGAGACGGCGGCGCCGCCAAGGAGTTGCTGAAGCTGCCCGGCGTTGAGCAGGTGGTGCTGGCCGAGCTGGATGGCGAGGTGATTGCCATGGCCCGCGATTGGCTGGGCCAGATCCACCGTGGCGCCTTTGACGACCCGCGCCTGGAGGTGCGCCTGGGCGACGCGCGCGCCTTCATCGGCCAGACCGAGGAGCGCTTCGACCAGATCGTCCTGGACCTGACCGACCCCTTCGGCCCTGCCGTGGAGCTGTACACCGTGGAGTTCTACGCCGCCTGCCGCCGCGCGCTCAACCCCGGCGGCGTGCTGTCGCTGCACCTGGGCTCGCCCGTGCACTTGCCCGAGAGCCTGGGGCGCATCGCCGCCTCGGTGCGCGCGGTGTTCCCCATCTTCCGGCCCTACCTGCAGTACGTGCCGCTGTACGGCACGCTGTGGTGCATGGGCATGGCATCGGACAGCACGGACCCCGCCCGGCTCAGCGCCGACGAGGTGGACGCACGCATCGCCGCGCGCGGCCTGGGCGATCTGCAGCTGTACAACGGGGCCGTGCACCACGCGCTGCTGGCACAGCCGAACTTCGTGCGTGCGCTGCTGGATCGGCCTGCGCTGCCGCTGCACAGCGGGGATGTGCTGGAAGAGGTGCGGGACCCGGCGGAGTTGCCGCAGGTGGTGGTGTCCGCTGCCGCGTAATGTCTAGCCCAATCGCCGCCCAGCGCTTGCTGGGCGAGCGCTGGCAGCTATCTTTTTTTAAGCCCCTGCGCAGGGTTGGATGTCGCTGGCCGAGGCCGTCCCCGCCAGCGACACAGAATCCCATTAGCTACCAAAAACATAGCTCCCAGCGCCTATCCCATAACCGCTAGAGCCCAATTCGGCGCTAGACCTTCAAAGCATGTGCTGCAAGAACGCCCGCGCTCGCTCATGCCCGGGATCGGCAAAGAACTCCCCGGCCGGACGCGCCGCGATGAGTTCACCCTGGTCCATGAAGGCCACGGTATTCGCCACCTCGCGCGCAAAACCCATCTCGTGCGTGACGACCAGCATGGTCATGCGCTCCTCGGCCAGCTCGCGCATGGTGCGCAGCACCTCGCCCGTGAGTTCGGGGTCCAGCGCCGAGGTGGGCTCATCGAACAGCATGATGTCGGGCTCCATGCACAGCGCACGCGCGATCGCCACGCGTTGCTTCTGGCCGCCCGACAGGCGCGAGGGATAGTTGTCCCGCTTCTGCGCCAGGCCCACCTTGTCCAGCAGGGCCTCGGCGCGGGCGATGGCCGCATCGCGCGCCAGGCCCTGCACCACCATGGGCGCCTCGATGAGGTTCTCCAGCACCGTGAGGTGCGGGAACAGGTTGAAATGCTGGAACACCATGCCGGTCTTGGCGCCAATGCGGCGCACTTCGGCGTCGGACACGTAGGCGCAGCGCCCCTGCGCGTCGGTCGTGGCCAGGGTTTCGCCTTCGATGGCGATGTGGCCGCTGTCGATGGTTTCCAGGTGGTTCAGGCAGCGCAGAAAGGTGCTCTTGCCGGAGCCCGAGGGACCGATCACCGCCACCACCTCGCCACGGTGCACCGACAGCGACACGCCGCGCAACACCTGCACATGGCCGAAGGCCTTGCGCACGTCGCGCGCCTCGATCATCTGCGTGGCGTCACTGGTCAAACTTGGCATAGCGTTTCTCCAGGCGCTGGAAGCCCCAGGTGAGCACCAGGGTCATGACGAGATAGAAGGCGGCGGCGACGATGAAGGGCGTGGTCGTGAAGTCGCGCTGCACGATGCCGCGCGCGGCGCGCAGCAGATCGTTCAGGGCCAGCACGTAGATGAGGGACGTGTCCTTGACCAGGGTGATGGTCTCATTGCTCATAGGCGGCAGGATGCTGCGCACCATCTGCGGCAGCACGATGCGGCGCATGGTCTGGCCGTAGCTCATGCCCAGCACCTTGGCGGCCTCGTACTGGCCACGGTCCACCGACTGGATGCCGGCGCGGAAGATTTCGGCGAAATAGGCCGCGTAGTTCAGCGCGAAGGCTGCCACGGCGGCGGGGAAGTCCGGCAGGCGCACGCCGATCACCGGCACGAAGGGCAGCGCGAAGTAGATGAACAGCATCTGCAGCATGAGCGGCGTGCCGCGCATGAGCCAGATGTAGCCATTGACCGCCGCCGACAGGGGCGCAAAGCGCGACACGCGCGCCAGGGCCAGCACCAGCCCCAGGGGCACGGCCAGTACCAGCGTGATCGCAAACAGCTTCAGGGTGACCGCAGCGCCTTGCGCCAGCGGCCCCAGAAGGGAAAGAACGTAGTCCATACGGATGCCTCAGCGTGCGGCGCCCGCACAGCTGCGGCGCCGCGTTCCCGGCATTGTCGCGGCTTGGGGCCTCGACGAAACAACACCGGCCGCCCTGTTCCAAGGCGGCCGGTGCCGGGGTCGCGCCCCTTGCGGGAGAAGAAGCGCGAAGGGTCTTGCTTACTTGATGATGTTCTTGCCGAACCACTGCTCGGCAATCTTGGCGGCGCTGCCGTCCTGCTTCATGTCGGCCAGCGCCTTGTCCAGCTTACCGTGCAGTTCGGTGTCGTCCTTGCGCACGCCCACGCCGTACTCTTCGGTGCCAAAGTTATCGTCCAGCACGGCGTACTGGTCAGGCTTCTTGGCCACGTAGTAGCGGCCCACCACCTCGTCCACCACCACGGCTTCCAGGCGGCCGGTGGTCAGATCCATCAGGGCGGTCACGTTGTCGCCGAAGGTCTTGAGTTCCTTGAACGACTTGAAGACAGCCTCTTCCTTCTTGATGGCGTCCACGGCGCTGGAGCCTTCCTGCGCACCAACGACCTTGCCGGCCAGATCGGCCTTGGCCTTGATGACGGAGCCTGCGGGCACCACGATGATCTGGTGGTTCTCCATGTAGGGCGCGGTGAACAGGATGTTCTGCTTGCGCTCCTCGGTGATGGTCAGGCCGTTCCACAGCGCATCCACGCGCTTGCCGGACAGCTCGGCTTCCTTGGCGCTCCAATCGATGGGCTTGAACTCCACCTCCACGCCCAGGCGCTTGGCGGCTTCCTTGGCCATGTCGATGTCAAAGCCCACCAGCTCGTTCTTCTCGTCGCGGAAGCCCATGGGCGGGAAGTTGTCGTCCAGGCCCACGACGATCTTCGTGACGGCGGCCGGGGCGGGTGCAGGCGCGGCTGCGGGGGCGGCGGGTTCCTGCTTGGAGCAACCCACCAGCACGGCGCCCAGGGTCAGCAGGGCAACGGCGGCAAACTTCTTCATGGTGTAGCGATTCTTGAAAAGAACAGTCGGAACGAACAAACGGCCCGGGCACGCCGCTCGACCAGGAAGGTCGCGCAGCAAGCCCATGACCGGGCAAACCCTGAATTGTCCCACCGATGCGGAGACTGCGCCCACTCGCAGCGCTGGAACGGGGGATTTGATGCCAATAACTGCCGCAGCGCACGTCCAGCAAGCGCGAGCAGCTATCAAAAAATAAGCACAACGGCGCCCTGGGGCGCCGTTGTGCGGGTAGACGGGTAAGTAGACTGCGGCTGCGACCGCCTTCTGTAATTGCCCAATGGCGAGGGATTCCCGCCTCAGCGCGGCAGACTGCTTTCCCCCATCAGGAACTCATCCACCGCACGCGCGGCCTGGCGGCCTTCGCGGATGGCCCAGACCACCAGCGACTGGCCGCGGCGCATGTCGCCGGCGGCGAACACCTTGGGCGCGCTGGTCGCATAGCCGCCGGTGAAGTCCGTCGTGGCCTGGGCATTGCCCCGCGCATCCTTGTCCACTCCGAAGGCGTCCAGCACGGCAGCCACCGGGCTTACGAAACCCATGGCCAGCAGCACCAGGTCGGCCTGGTATTCCTTCTCGGTGCCGGGGACCTCGATGAACTTGCCATCCTTGAACTCCACCTGCACGGTCTTGAGGCCCGTGACCTTCTTGCCGTCGCCGATGAACTCCTTGGTGGCGATGGCGAACGCGCGCTCGCAGCCCTCCTCGTGGCTGGAGCTGGTGCGCAGCTTGTACGGCCAGTAGGGCCACACCAGGGGCTTGTTCTCTTGGCTTGGCGGCATGGGCATCAGCTCGAACTGTGTGACGCTGGCCGCGCCATGGCGATTGCTGGTGCCCACACAGTCGCTGCCCGTGTCGCCGCCGCCGATGACGATGACGTGCTTGCCGTCCGCGCGGATCTGGCCCTTGAGCTTGTCGCCCGCGTTGACCTTGTTCTGCTGCGGCAGGAACTCCATCGCGAAGTGAATGCCGTCCAGTTCGCGCCCCGGCACGGGCAGGTCGCGCGACTGCTCGGCGCCACCCGTCAGCAGCACTGCGTCGAAGTCCTTGCGCAGCTGCTCGGGCGTGATGGTTTCCTTGGACCAGTTGGTGACCTTGCTGCCTTTGCCCAACCCGTCCTTGGCCGCGCCGATGAAGACGCCGGTACGGATCGTCACGCCCTCGGCCACCAGTTGCTCCACGCGGCGGTCGATGTGCGCCTTGTCCAGCTTGAAGTCGGGGATGCCGTAGCGCAGCAGGCCGCCCACGCGGTCGTTCTTCTCGAACAGCGTGACGTCATGCCCGGCGCGCGCCAGTTGCTGCGCGGCCGCCAGGCCCGCCGGGCCGGCGCCCACCACGGCCACTTTCTTGCCCGTCTTGCGGGCAGCCGGCTGCGGCTGCACCCAGCCGTGCTCCCAGGCGCGGTCGATGATGGCGTGCTCGATGCTCTTGATGCCCACCGCGTCGTCGTTGATGTTCAGCGTGCAGGCGGCCTCGCAGGGTGCGGGGCAGATGCGGCCGGTGAACTCGGGGAAGTTGTTGGTGCTGTGCAGCACCGCGATCGCGCTCTTCCAGTCCTGGTGGTAAACGAGGTCGTTGAAGTCCGGGATGATGTTGTTCACCGGGCAGCCGTTGTTGCAGAACGGCGTGCCGCAATCCATGCAGCGGGCGCCCTGTAGCTTGGCCTGGGCGTCATCAAGGCCGATGACGAATTCCTTGTAGTGTTTGAGGCGCTCGCCAACGGGCTTGTAGCCCTCCTCGATGCGCTCGTATTCCATGAAACCTGTGGTCTTGCCCATGATCGTGGTGTCCTGTCTTTGTGCATGCTGCCGCAGCGGGGCCCCAGGCCCCGCCCGCGCGGGTTACTTGGCGGCTACCGCTTCTGTTTTAGGAGCTGCTACCGCAGGTGTAGCCTGCTCTTCCAGCACTTTTCTTTCATAGATTTCCGACAGGGCACGCTTGTACTCGGTCGGGAAGACCTTGACGAATTTGCTGCGCGACGCGGCCCAGTTGTCCAGGATCTCGCGGGCGCGCTTGCTACCCGTCCAGCGGCTGTGGTCCTCCAGCAGCTTCTTGAGCAGGGCTTCGTCCGTCTGGTCGCGGTGCCAGATGCCGCGGCCCATGTGGACCGCCTGCTCCTCGCCCGGCAGGATGCGCTCCAGCGTCACCATGGAGAGGTTGCAACGCGAGTCGAACTTGCCGTCCTCGTCGTAGACGTAGGCAATGCCGCCGCTCATGCCCGCCGCGAAGTTGCGGCCCGTCTTGCCCAGCACCACCACGGTGCCGCCGGTCATGTACTCGCAGCCGTGGTCGCCCACGCCCTCGACTACCGCCGTGGCGCCCGACAGGCGCACCGCGAAGCGCTCGCCCGCCACGCCGGCGAAGAACGCCTCGCCGCTGGTGGCGCCGAACATCACGGTGTTGCCGACGATGGTGTTGCCCACGGCCTCGCCGCGGAACTCATGGCTGGGGCGCACGATCACGCGGCCGCCCGACAGGCCCTTGCCGGTGTAGTCGTTGGCCTCGCCCGTCAGGTTCAGCGTGACGCCCTTGCACAGGAACGCGCCGAAGGACTGGCCGCCCGTGCCCTCGAAGTGGATGCGCACGGTGTCGTCCGGCAGCCCTTCGGGATGCACCTTGGTCACCGCGCCCGACAGCATGGCGCCCACCGAGCGGTTGACGTTCTTGGCCACCTCCATGATGCGCACGCTCTCGCCGCGCTCGATGGCGGGCTTGCAGCGCTCGATGAGCTTCACGTCCAGCGACTTCTCCAGCGCATGGTCCTGCGACTCGACGTGGTAGCGCGCCACTTCCGGGCCGACGAGCGGCTGCGCGAACAGGCGCGAGAAATCCAGACCCTGGGCCTTCCAGTGTTCGATGCCCTTGCGGGTGTCCAGCAGGTCGGTGCGGCCGATCAGCTCGTTGAAGCTGCGCACACCCAGCTGGGCCATGATCTGGCGCACTTCTTCGGCGATGAAGAAGAAGTAGTTCACCACGTGCTCGGGCTTGCCCGAGAACTTGGCGCGCAGCAGCGGGTCCTGCGTGGCCACGCCCACCGGGCAGGTGTTCAGGTGGCACTTGCGCATCATGATGCAGCCCTCGACCACCAGCGGCGCGGTGGCGAAGCCGAACTCGTCGGCGCCCAGCAGCGCACCGATGACCACGTCGCGGCCGGTCTTCATCTGGCCGTCGGCCTGCACGCGGATGCGGCCGCGCAGGCGGTTGAGCACCAGGGTCTGCTGGGTTTCGGCCAGGCCGATCTCCCAGGGGCTGCCCGCGTGCTTGATGGACGACCAGGGCGATGCGCCCGTGCCGCCGTCGTGCCCGGCGATCACCACGTGGTCGCTCTTGCACTTGGCCACACCGGCCGCGATGGTGCCCACGCCGACTTCGGACACCAGCTTGACCGAGATGTCGGCATGCGGCGCCACGTTCTTCAGGTCGTGGATGAGCTGCGCCAGGTCTTCGATGGAGTAGATGTCGTGGTGCGGCGGCGGGCTGATGAGGCCCACGCCCGGCACGCTGTGACGCAACGCGCCGATGTAGTCGGACACCTTGCCGCCCGGCAGCTGGCCACCCTCGCCGGGCTTGGCGCCCTGGGCCATCTTGATCTGGATCTGGTCGGACGAGGCCAGGTACTCCGCCGTCACGCCGAAGCGGCCCGATGCCACCTGCTTGATCTTGGAGCGCAGCGAGTCGCCATTGAGCAGCGGGATGTCGGCCTGCACCTTGTCGCTGCCGATGATGGACGACAGCGTCTCGCCCTGCTGGATCGGAATGCCCTTGAGCTCGTTGCGGTAGCGCTTGGGGTCCTCGCCGCCCTCGCCAGTGTTGCTCTTGCCGCCAATGCGGTTCATGGCCACGGCCAGCGTGGCATGCGCCTCGGTGGAGATGGAGCCCAGCGACATGGCACCGGTGGCGAAGCGCTTGACGATGTCCTTGGCGGGTTCGACCTCTTCCACCGGGATCGCCTTGGCCGGATCGAATTTGAACTCGAACAGGCCGCGCAGCGTCATGTGGCGCTTGGCCTGGTCATTGATGATCTGCGCGTATTCCTTGTACGTGCTGAAGTTGTTCGCACGCGTGGAGTGCTGCAGCTTGGCGATGGCGTCGGGCGTCCACATGTGCTCCTCGCCGCGCGCACGCCAGGCATATTCGCCGCCGGCGTCCAGCATGGTCTCCAGCACCGGGTCGTCACTGAACGCGGCCAGGTGGGTGCGGATGGCTTCCTCGGCGATCTCGAACACGCCGATGCCTTCCACGCGGCTGGCCGTACCCGTGAAGTACTTCTGCACCGTGTCGCTGTTCAAGCCTACGGCTTCGAACAGCTGCGCGCCGCAGTAGCTCATGTAGGTGGACACGCCCATCTTGGACATGATCTTGGACAGACCTTTGCCCACCGCCTTGACGTAGTTGTAGATGGCCTTGTCGGCAGACAGATCGCCGCTGAGTTCCTGGTGCATGTCCACCAGCGTCTCCAGCGCCAGGTAGGGGTGCACCGCCTCGGCGCCGTAGCCGGCGAGCACCGCGAAGTGGTGCACTTCGCGCGCCGTGCCGGTCTCCACCACCAGGCCGGCCGTGGTGCGCAGGCCCTCGCGCACCAGGTGCTGGTGGATGGCCGACAGCGCCAGCAGCGCAGGGATCGCCACCTGCGTAGCGCTCAGGTTGCGGTCGCTGATGATGAGGATGTTGGCGCCGCCCTTGATCTCATCGACGGCCTGCGCGCACAGCGAGGCCAGCTTGGCCTCCACGCCCTGCTTGCCCCAGGCCAGCGGGTAGGTGATGTCGATGGTGGCGCTCTTGAACTTGCCGTGTGTGTGCTGCTCGATCTGGCGCAGCTTGGCCATGCCCTCGAAGTCGAGGATGGGCTGGTGCAGCTCCAGGCGCATCGGCGGGTTCACCTGGTTGATGTCCAGCAGGTTGGGCTTGGGGCCCACGAAGGACACCAGGCTCATCACGATGGCCTCGCGGATCGGATCGATCGGCGGGTTGGTCACCTGCGCGAACATCTGGCGGAAGTAGTTGTACAGCGGCTTGTTCTTGTCCGAGAGCACGGCCAGCGGGCTGTCGTTGCCCATGGAGCCCACGCCCTCCTCGCCGTTCTTGGCCATGGGCGCCAGCAGGAACTTGATGTCCTCCTGCGTGAAACCAAACGCCTGCTGGCGGTCCAGCAGCGGCAGCGCGGACGCGGCCGGCTGCACGGCCGATTCGCCCACCTTCACGTCATCGAGCTTGATGCGCAGGTTCTCGATCCACTGCTTGTAGGGCTTGGTGTTGACGATGTTGGCCTTGAGCTCGTCGTCTTCGATCAGGCGGCCCTGCTCCAGGTCGATCAGCAACATCTTGCCCGGCTGCAGGCGCCATTTGCGCACGATCTTGCCGTCCGGCACGGGCAGCACGCCGGCTTCGGAGGCCAGGATCACCAGATCGTCGTCGGTCACCACGTAACGCGAGGGGCGCAGGCCGTTGCGGTCCAGCGTGGCGCCGATCTGGCGGCCATCGGTGAACACGATGGAGGCCGGGCCGTCCCACGGCTCGATCATCGCGGCGTGGTACTCATAGAACGCGCGGCGGCGCTCGTCCATGGACTCGTGCTGCTCCCAGGGCTCGGGGATCATCATCATCACCGCCTGGCTGATGGGGTAGCCGGCCATGGTCAGCAGTTCCAGGCAGTTGTCGAAGGTGGCGGTGTCGGACTGGCCGGCAAAGCTGATGGGGTACAGCTTCTTCAGGTCTTCGCCCAGCACGGGCGAGGCCATCACGCCTTCGCGCGCCAGCATCCAGTTGTAGTTGCCGCGCACGGTGTTGATCTCGCCGTTGTGCGCCACATAGCGATAGGGGTGGGCCAGCGGCCACTCGGGGAAGGTGTTGGTGGAAAAGCGCTGGTGTACCAGGCCGATGGCCGAGACGCAGCGCTCGTCGGCCAGGTCCTTGTAGTACACGCCCACCTGATCGGCCAGCAGCAGGCCCTTGTAGACCACGGTGCGGCTGCTCATGCTAGGCACGTAATATTCTTTGCTGTGCTTGAGCTTCAGGCCCTGGATGGCGGCGCTGGCCGTCTTGCGGATCACGTAGAGCTTGCGCTCCAGCGCGTCCTGCACGATCACGTCGGAGCCGCGGCCGATGAACACCTGGCGCAGGATGGGCTCCTTCTCGCGCACGGTAGGCGACATCGGCATGTCCAGATTCACCGGCACGTCGCGCCAGCCCAGCAGCACCTGGCCCTCGGCCTTGATGGCGCGCTCCATCTCTTGCTCGCAGGCCAGGCGGCTGGCGTGCTCTTTGGGCAGGAAGATCATGCCCACGCCGTATTCACCGGCGGGGGGCAACTCCACGCCCTGACGCGCCATTTCCTCGCGGTAGAGCTGGTCGGGAATCTGGATCAGGATGCCCGCGCCGTCGCCCATGAGCTTGTCGGCCCCCACGGCGCCGCGGTGGTCCAGGTTCTCCAGAATTTTGAGCGCGCCGGTCACGATGTCGTGCCGCTTCACGCCCTTGATATGGGCCACGAAGCCCAGGCCACAGGCGTCGTGTTCATTGCTGGATGCATACAGGCCGTGCTGTTGCAGATGCTGGATTTCGGCAGCCTTGGTCATGGCGCGCTTCCTCAAAGATTCGCAGGGAACGCAAGCGTAGTGCAACGCAACATGGCGGCGCAAGCATTTTAATTGGGGTCAGATACCAAAAAGTCGACGCACTTTATTGGTGCATTTTTATTAGGGACATATCAATTTTAGGAGCAGAAAACCCAGTCATTACAAAGGAAGTGCAGGCCAATTACGGTTTGGGTGGAACCACGGAAGCGGGACGCCCCGCGCGTGCTCGGGTGAGCCGACGGGGGGTCAGCTGTTGCAGAGCCTGCACAAACCCGTCATCCCCCAGGGCCCAACCGTTCAGGCCCGACTGCGTCAGTGCCGCCTGTTCGCTGGCGGAAATCCCCGCCTGCACGAGTGCGGCATAGGCCGCGTCGCGGGCAAAGGGGGTGTTGCCCAAGGCCCAGTAGAGGGCATGCGGCGTGATGAGACGGTCACTGCGCAGGCCAATGTAGTGGCCGTGGCTGGACCACCGGAAGTCCGCCGCCGCGGCGCACAGGCCCGCGCGCACGGGGTTGAGATCCAGGTATGCCATGCATGGCAGCAGATAGCGCTCCGCCTGCAATACGGCGCTGCGGTAGCGCCCTTCCCATAGCGTGCCCGAACGCCCATGGCGCTGGTTGAAGCGCCGCACATAGCTGCGCCCCACGGCTTGCATCATCAGAGGCAGCGATTTGCCCTCCTGCGGCGTGGCCAGCAGGTGGAAATGGTTGTCCATGAGCACATAGGCGTGCACCGCCACCTGCTGCTGCCGCGCATGCTCGACCAGCAACGACCACATGAGCTCCCGGTCCGCGGCATCCAGGAAGATCGGCTGGCGGTTGTTGCCACGCTGGATGATGTGGTGCGGGTAGCCAGCGAGGGCGAGGCGGGGAAGGCGGGCCATGAAACCGTCTTGGGACCGTTCAATTGCTCTTAAATCTATAGCTTCTAGCGCTTTATTGGCGGGCGCTAGAGGCTTAAATGGCTCATACCGCCACCGACCCGGCGTCATCCAGACCGAAGCGCGACCCCAGGGCCTGCGCCAACCCGAACTCTTCGAGTATGGCCGCCAGCCGCTCACGCGCGCTGCGCTTCTTCTGGCCGGTGTAGCGCGCCAGGATCAGCTCGTTCTTCATGCTGTGCTCCCAGCCCACCAACTCCGTCACCGTGACCTGGTAGCCGCTGGCTTCCAGATGCAGGCACCGCAACACATTGGTGATCTGGCTGCCCATCTCGCGCGTGTGGATCGGGTGGCGCCACAACTCGGCCAGCGGCGTGCGCGACAGGCTCAGCGCCTTGGTGCCGCGCAGGCAGGCCGCCACCTCGGCTTGGCAACAAGGCACCAGCACCATGGCACGCGCCTGCTTGCGCAGGCCGAAGGCAATCGCATCATCAGTCGCCGTGTCGCAGGCATGCAGCGCAGTCACGATGTCAAAGCGCTCGGGCAGCTCTGCCGCGCCCGCGGCATCCGCCACCGCCATGTCCAGGAAGTGCATGCGTGCGAACCCCAAGCGCTGCGCCAATTCACGTGAACGCTGCACCAATTCCGCTCGCCACTCGATACCGTAAATCTCGCCACGGCCGAGCTGCTTGAAGAACAGGTCGTAGAGAATGAAACCCAGATAGGACTTGCCCGCGCCATGGTCGGCCAGCAGTGGCGCGTGGCCATCGGCGGACAGCTCGGCGAGCAGTGGCTCGATGAACTGGTAGAGGTGATAGACCTGCTTGAGCTTGCGGCGCGAGTCCTGGTTGAGCCGTCCCTCGCGCGTGAGGATGTGCAGTTCCTTGAGCAACTCCACGGATTGGCCCGGCCGCAGTTCGGCCAGCACCGCAGCGTCGGCGGCGCCCGTCTGCTGCGTGCCCGACTTGGCACGCGCACTGCGGTGCGGTTGCCCGGTGGTGGTGGAGCGGCTCATACTTGCGGAGCACCCTTTGCAGGCGCGCCCACCGGCCAGTGGGGCCCCACGTCCAGATCGGCCCATCCGGCCGCGCCCAGGCGCTCCAGCAATTCAATGTTGCGCTCGAAGATCTCTTGCGCCTCGGGAAACACTTCCACCGCGCGGTCGATGCTTTCCTCGCGCAGCAAATGCAGCGTGGGATAAGGCGCGCGGTTGGTGCAGTTGGTCACATCGTCAGCGAGGGTGCCCTCGAACTGGAAGTGCGGGTGGAACGACGCAACCTGCAGGATGCCCGCCAGGTCCATGGATTCGACGAGCTCGTCGGCCAACTCCAGGAAGTCGTTGAAATCCAGAAAGTCCGGCATGGCCAGCGGCGCGATGAGCAGCGTGGTGTCCCGCTTTTCGGGAGAGGCTTCGGCCAGCGCCTCCAACTCGGCAGCCAGGTCTTGCAACAGTTCACGCGCATCCGTGGCATGGCTCACCACGTAGTGGATCTGGTCCTTCACATGCACGCTTTTGGCGAACGGGCACAGGTTGAGTCCGATGACGGCACGCTCGAGCCAGCGCACCATGTCCGCCACCACCACGTTGTCATCGCAGGCGGCTGCATCCTCGCAGGGCTGGTCGGGCATAGGGCTAGTGGTCATGGCGGGCGTGGTCTGAAGAGGGCTCGCATTGTATGTCTCTGCCCTGCCGCACAGGCGGACCGGGGCTGGCGCGTCAGGCCAGCAAGCGCTGACCGGTCAAGCGTTCGTGCTCTCGGGCGGCGAACCGGTCGGTCATGCCTGCGATGAAATCCGCCACCGTGCGCGCACGGCGTGCATCGTCGCCATCCAACGCCCAGCCGGCCTGCACCGGTGGCATTTCCCGCGGGTCCGCCTGGTAGATGGCGAACAGGTCGCGCACCACCTGACGGGCACGGTCCGTGGTCTGCATGACCTGGGGATGGCGGTACAGCGACTGGAACAGGAACCGCTTGAGCACCTGCGACTGCGCGCGCATGGCCTGCGAGAAGCCGACCAGGGCCGGCAGCCGGCGCACCGCTTCCACATCAGCGGGCGCATGTTCTGCCAGCGCTGCGCGCGTGGCATCGATCACGTCGTACACCTGCTCGCTGAGCATGCGGCGGATAGCCTCGCTCAGCAATCGGCGCCGCCCTTCGGACTGCGCGAGATGCGGGTAGTCGTTCTGCGCTTGCGCGCGGTAGCGGTCGAACAGCGGTACGTCGCGCAACTGCTCCAGCGTAATCAGGCCCGAGCGCACACCATCATCGATATCGTGGGCGTTGTAGGCCATCTCATCGGCCAGGTTGCACAGCTGCGCCTCCAGGCTCGGCTGCTGGCCGAGGAGGAAACGCCGCCCCACACCGCCGGGTTCGCGCGCCTCCAATTGCTCGGCGTTGCGCCGCGAGCAGTGCTTGAGGATGCCCTCGCGCGTCTCGTAGGTCAGGTTGATGCCATCGTAGGCGGGGTAGCGGTCTTCCAGCGTGTCCACCACACGCAGGCTCTGCAGGTTGTGCTCGAAGCCTCCATGGTCCGCCATGCACTCGTTGAGCGCGTCCTGCCCTGCATGGCCGAAGGGCGTATGTCCCAGGTCGTGCGCCAGGCAAATGGCCTCGACGAGGTCTTCGTTCAGCCTCAGCGACCGCGCGATGGAGCGCCCCAACTGCGCAACCTCCAGTGAATGCGTGAGCCGCGTACGGAACAGATCGCCCTCATGGTTGAGGAATACCTGGGTCTTGTAGACCAGCCGCCGGAACGCGGTGGAATGCACGATACGGTCGCGGTCCCGCTGGTATTCCGTAAGCGTAGGCGCCGGCGCCTCGGGATGGCGCCTGCCTTGAGTGCACGCCGAATGACAGGCATACGACGCCAAATGCGTCTCAAGCACCAAACAGCCCCATAACGCCCACCAGAAAAGCGCAATCAGCTACTATTTTTATAGTAAACATCAGGATGCGCAGCACTGGTCGATGACTTCGCGCACCAGCGCATCCGGCGCGGCGCGCATGATGGCTTTGCCGGGTCCGTCGATCAGCACGAAGCGGATCTCACCGCCTTCTGCCTTCTTGTCCACGCGCATGAGTTCCAGATAGCGCCCCGCATTGTCCTGCGCGTCAAGCACCGGCCCCCGTGTGGGCAGACCGGCGCGCTCGATCAGGCGCGTCAGGCGTTCAACGAAAGAGCCGTCCACCAAACCCAGCCGCTGCGATAGATGCGCGGCCATCACCATGCCTGCGGCAACCCCTTCGCCATGCAGCCACACGCCGTAGCCCATGCCCGCCTCGATGGCATGGCCAAAGGTATGGCCGAAATTCAAAATGGCACGCAGCCCGGCTTCGCGTTCATCCGCGCCTACCACCGCCGCCTTGATCTCGCAGCTGCGCTTGACCACATGGGCCAGCGCGCCGCGCTCCCGCGCAACGAGCGCGTCCATGTGGGCCTCGAGCCAGGCAAACAGCTCCATGTCTGCGATAGGCCCGTACTTGATCACCTCGGCCAGGCCCGCCGCCAACTCGCGGGCCGGCAAAGTGTCCAACGTGTCCAGATCACATACCACCAACTGAGGCTGATAGAACGCGCCGATCATGTTCTTACCCAGCGGATGGTTGATGGCAGTCTTGCCGCCCACCGACGAATCCACTTGCGCCAGCAATGTGGTGGGCACTTGCACGAAGGGCACGCCGCGCATGTAGCACGCCGCGGCGAAACCGGTCATGTCGCCGATGACACCGCCGCCCAAGGCGAATAAAACAGTTCTACGGTCGCAGCCGTGCTGCAGCAAACCGTCAAAGATCAGATTCAGCGTATGCCAATCCTTGTGTGACTCGCCATCTGGCAAGACGACTTCGTGCAGCTGCGCATATTGCATCCGCAAGGCATTCCGCAATCTCTGTGCATACAACGGTGCAACCGAGGTATTGCTGACAATGAGCGCGGCGTACGCTGCGGGCAAGCCCTTGTAGGTGCCTGCATTCTCCAGCAGACCGTTGCCGATATAGATGGCGTAGCCCCGATCCCCTAGTTCGATCTGTACCGTAGCCATCTTTGCCATACATGCCACTCCATCTACCCAATAAAAACAGGGGGTGAACCACCCCCTGTCGAACTAACTGAACACGTGCCTCAGCGTACCGGCCCGCGATCTGTGATGACCTTGGGAGTAATAAACACCAGCATCTCCCGCTTGGTGGACTCCTTCGTTCTATTTTTGAATAGATTCCCGACCACGGGAACGTCACCCAAGACAGGTATTTTGTTCTCTTGGTTGGTCTCTTCCATCTCAAAAATACCCCCGATCACGACAGTGCCGCCGTTCTCGATCAACACTTGGGTCTTGATGTGCTTAGTATCGATGGCCACTCCCTGCGTGGTGCTCTCTCCTCGACTGTCCTTGTTGACGTCCAGATCAAGAATGATGTTGCCCTCAGGGGTGATCTGAGGCGTCACTTCCAGTTTCAATACGGCTTTCTTAAAGGCGATGGTTGTCGCACCGTTCGGAGCGGTAACCGAATAAGGATATTCCGTCCCCTGTTCGATGAGCGCCTTGGTCTGATCAGCCGTAATTAAACGCGGACTGGAAACGATCTTGCCCTGCCCATCCGCTTCCATGGCAGACAACTCCAGAGAGAGGAAGCGACTGGCGTTGGAATTGAAGATCGACAATGCGAATGATCCAACAGTGGAGACCCCTGATAAAGATGCAGGCAGGCTAACGAACGGTGACATGCCACTCCCCCCAGTGGGGCCGGCCACATTATCGTAGGTACCGCCAACTGCACTTCCGCCCGTGCGCGACCCTCCTCCCAGCCGCACCCCCAAGGAACGACCAAACGTATCCCGCGCTTCCACGATACGCGCCTCGATCATCACCTGCCGCACCGGTACATCAAGCGTCGCCAACAACTGGCGAACTTCTTCAAGTTTGGCCGAAGTATCCGTAACAAATAGCTGATTGGTGCGCGGCTCCGAGATTGCACTCCCGCGATCCGACAGGAATCGATTGGAGTAACCGCTCGTGGACGATCCACCCTGACTGCTCATGGTCAGTTGGGTGACCATGTCGGCGGCTTTTGCATAATTCAATTGGAAAGCCTGGGTCCGCAAAGGCTCCAATTTCTGAATCGCCAAAGCGGCTTCGTAATCCTTCTTTGTGCGCTCGTCTATTTCGTCTTTAGGCGCGATCCACAGTACCGTGCCAGACTTGCGCATGCCAAGCCCCTTGGCGTCCATGATGATCTGGAGAGCCTGATCCCAGGGAACATCCTTCAGCCGCAAGGTCAAAGCACCGGTAACAGTGTCCGAGGTAACAATATTGAAATTAGTAAAATCCGCAATCACTTGCAGCAACGAACGAACTTCAATATTTTGAAAATTCAGAGAGAGTTTCTCTCCAGAGTATGCAGGACCTTGTGTCAATTTAGTCAAATCAACCTTCTTCGGCCGCACCTCGACTACAAACTGATTATCACTTTGATAAGCGCTATGCTCCCATTCACCAACAGGGTCAATTGTCAGACGCACACGCTCACCCTGTTGTGATGCAGTAATGGTTTGCACGGGCGTACCGAAGTCAGAAACGTCCAGTTTACGGCGCAGGCCTTCGGGCAACGATGAACGCAGGAAATCAACAATCAGCCCCTTACCCTGCTGCTGCAAATCGACGCCCACCTGATTGTTAGGCAACCCAACAACAATACGACCGGCCCCATCTGTTCCACGTCGAAAATCAAGATCCTTCAGCGGCAAATTGTCAATATTTTGACTTTCTGCGAATGTCGTCACCTGAGGAGGAGGCATCTTTGCAGCCGAGGACGCAGCATCCAACAGCACCAGGACTGTCTTGCCTTGCAACTCTGCGCGGTAAGAAGTGGGCTGCTTGAGATTCAAGACTACGCGCGCCCGCGCTCCTGCTTGCACAATGTTGGCAGACTTGACATTCCCCTGATTGATATCTATTGATGAGCGCCCGGTCCCATTGCTCACTCCAGGAAAGTCCAGTGCAATGCGCGCAGGGTTTTGGATAGAGAACCCAGTGGGCAATTCTGCTTGCGGCTCAGAAAATTCAATCCGCAGAACTTCGGCGCCACCTTGCAAAAAACCAGAGATGGAATCAATAGATCCGCGAGCTTGCGCCACAGACACCGTCAGCGCAGCCACAACTGCGGCTCCCAACATCCGCCAGTACGCGTGTAAACGAAGCTTCTCTTGAATCATTTCTTCACCTCATTCCCCTCTTGCAGATCCAGTGTTGTCATACGCTCTACCCAATCGCCCGTCGGATCTTGGACAATCTCTCGCAGGCGCATATTGGTCTCGGTAATACCGACGATTTTCCCGTAGTTTTGTCCTAGATAGTTACCCGCCCGGACTTGATACAGCAACTTATCGACACTGATCAATGCGGTAGGTATACCTGCCTTATTCATGCTCCCCACCATCCGGATTGCATCGAGCGGATATGCCTCCAACGGCTCCTTCCGCCTTGCCATCTCCGGGGCAATCAGGGAAGCATTAGCCGCTGATTCCGCCGAGTCCCGCCGCAAAGCCAATGTCAGTTTCATTGAATTGAACGGATCAATACCACTATCCGAAACATAATCTTGAGGAAAGAATTGCTTAGGCTCTTTCAGCGGGGTAATACGCGGCTTGGTTGTTGCGCGCAATTCCGACATCCACTGACGAAGCTCTTCTTCCCCGCTGGGTCCGCATCCCGCCAGCGCAAAGACAGCACTCAAGGCAATCAGGGCAGTAATCCGCTTCATTTCTTACCCCCCTTAGCCGCCTTCTGCGCCTGTATTTCCTCAGGATCCAGATAACGGAACGTTCTTGCTGTCGCCTCAAGCGTCAAATTGCCGGCTGCATCCTTTGAAATAGGAGTAATTGCCAGATTGTTCAAAGTAACAATGCGGGATAAGTTGGCCACATCTGAGGCAAAAGCACCCATGTCGTGGTACTTCCCTGCCACGCGAATAGCAATAGGCAGCTCAGCGTAATAGTCCTTGATCACTATTTGCCCGGGCCTAAACAATTCAAATTGCAGACTCCGCCCAAGCCCCGCCTGGTTGATATCAGAGAGCAGAGCAGACATTTCCGCCTTGCTAGGCAGTTGCTTTTCCAATTGAATCACATACTGCTGAATCTGTTCTCGTTGTTTTTTTAACGCCTCCAGACTGACCGCCTTAACCAGTTTTTTCTGGTAATCCTCCCGAAGCGTCTGCTCAGTATTCCGCTCGGCCGTCAGTTCTTGCTCATACTCAGTCAACTTAAAGAACCAAAGAAAGGTAGCGACGCCCGCAGCGATGAGTGCACAAAGCAATGCACGGGGCAACACTGGCCACAAAGAAGGATCTTTAGGATCTAAGTTGTGAAACTGCCGTTGCAGATCCCCCTGCAGCTTTGCGAAATCAAGTTTTGGCTTATTCTTTTTTGCCATGTTACTTCCTCGCAGCCACGGCACTGGCGGCCTCCATTGCCTTCTGCGCTTCGGCGCTTCGCACCAGCCGGAAACGCAGATTAAAAGAGGCAACCCGACGCTGGTCCTTTGGAGTTAAGGCAACATTTGCTGCGACGATTTCCACCAATTCCGGCTTCGAAAACCATGGGGTATTGTTGGCAAGATTGCGCAGCATTTCAGAAACGCGCTCATTAGACTGAGCCATACCCTGCATAGTTACAGTTTGATCTATTTGCTTCAAACTGGTGATATATACACCATCAGGTAATTGCGCTACCAATTCATTAAGGAGGTGCACAGGCAAATTTCGATCAGATTGCAAGTCCTCTACTGCTTTCTGTCGCGCTTGTAGAGCTGCAATTTCTTCTTCAATAGTCGCGATTTCCTTGATTTGTCCCTCAAGGACTCCGATTTCGCTTCGTAGAAAATTATTGCGATCTTGCTGGTCAGTGATCATCATCTGAAACCACCAATAAATAGCCGCAGCAATGGCAAGCCCCACCAATGCAGAAGCGAGCATGACGGCTTGAAACGCCTCCCGCCTGCGTTTACGAGCAGCCTCCCGATGCGGGAGTAGGTTGATAAGAATCACTGCAGGAACCTCCGCATTGCCAGCCCACAGGAGGTCAAGTAAGACGGCGCCTCGCGCACCATCTTTTTGAGGCGAACCCCCCCGCCCACTTCCATGCCATCAAAGGGGTTGATGACGCTGCACGCAAACCCCGTGTTCTGAATGACAGATTCCGTCAAGCCGGGCAGAGGGGCAGATCCGCCTGCGAGCATGATGTGATCCACGCGGTTGTATGGGGTGCTCGTAAAGAAGAACTGGAGCGCGCGGCTGATTTCCTGAGAGAGACTGTCCACGAAGGGGCGCAGGACAGCAGATTGATAGTCTTCAGGCAAGTCGCCATTGCGCTTCTTGCCCTCCGCTTCTTCTTGTGAGAACCCATACTGACGCACGATCAATTGGGTCAACTGCGCACCACCAAAGGCTTGGTCGCGTTCATACAAGACATCGTCATTCCGAATGACCTGCATGCTCGTCGTCATTGCCCCCACCTCAAAGAGGGCAACGACCGCATCGGCGCCCCGATTGGGCAACCCTTCAATCAGCCGCCCTGCTGCCAAGCGTGCCGCATGCGACTCAATGTCGACGACCACGGGCTTCAGTCCAGCCGCCTCCGCGAGGCCTTGACGATCTTGCACCTTCTCTTTGCGAGAGGCCGCAATCAGCACGTCGACATCGCCTGGCGCGCTCTTGCTGGGGCCCACCACGCAGAAGTCGAGGCTCACCTCGTCCAGCGAAAAAGGAATGTACTGGTTGGCTTGGGATTCCACCTGCACTTCCAGTTCCTGCTCGGACATCCCGCCGGGCAGCGTGATGCGCTTGGTGATCACAGCAGAGGATGGCAATGCAAGGGCGACATTCTTGGTTTTGGTCCCGCTCTTTTTCACAACGCGACGCAACGCCTCGGCGACCTCATCGAACTTTTCGATGTTGCCATCCGTGATCCACCCACGCTCCAGTTGCTCGATTGCACAGCACTCGAGAACCAGCGCCCCTCCCTTATCTCGTCCCAACTCCACCAGCTTGACGCTGGAAGAACTGATGTCCACACCCAGCAATGGGGCAGACTGACGACTGAACAACGACCCCATTGAGATCAAGGTGCCCCTCCGCTACTTATCTATATGACGCAACAAAACTTAACACTTCACATGAATGCTATCAGTAAGGTTCTTCACCAGCCAAGAGTTTTACCTTTCTCACACAAAAGCGGCGTTGTCAAAAGCAGACGATTTTCAGGTGCTATCGTTGAAACGTCGGCCCTATTTTTTGCGCGCTGACCAGGGCAGGCGGCCCAGCCAAGCCGACACGCCAAGATTTTTATAATGACGGGTTGCCTCGTATCGAGACCCTATGCCACAGCCTCCCGACAGAACATCTTCCCCGCCCACATCCTCAATGCCACGCGCCGTGCGCTGGCTTCTGCTAGGGTTCACGTGGATCCTTGGCCTGGGCGTCGCCGCAACGTTGACCGGTGCTCTCGCCATCGGACTGGGCCTTGCGGTGGCATATCCCAATCTGCCTGATGTGTCCGATCTGGCGGACTACCGCCCTAAGCTACCCCTGCGGGTGTACTCCGCAGAAGGCGCATTGCTGGGAGAGTTCGGTGAGGAGCGGCGCAACTTGACGCCCATCCAGGACATCCCCCCTGTGATGACCAACGCAGTGTTGGCGATCGAAGACGCACGCTTCTTCCAGCACGGGGGCGTGGACTACAAAGGGGTGTTGCGCGCTGCGCTGGCCAATCTAGGACGCGTAAAAAGCCAGGGGGCTTCCACTATTACCATGCAAGTGGCGCGAAATGTTTATCTTTCTTCCGAAAAAACATTCACCAGAAAAATTTACGAAATATTACTCACATTTAAGCTTGAGCATCTGTTAACGAAAAACCAGATTCTCGAGATCTACATGAACCAGATTTATCTGGGAAATCGCGCGTATGGATTTGCAGCAGCCGCAGAAACCTATTTTGGCAAGCCGCTGAAGTCCATATCCATTGCCGAAGCAGCCATGCTTGCTGGCCTTCCGAAGGCCCCATCCGCTTACAACCCCATCTCCAACCCCAAGCGCGCAAGGATCCGGCAGCTGTACATCATTGATCGCATGCTGGAAAACGGCTTCATCACTGCCGAGGAAGCCACTGCTGCAAAGCAAGAAGATCTCAAGCTGCGCTCGTCGACGGATTCGACCCGTATCCATGCGGAGTACGTGGCTGAGATGGCGCGTCAACTCATCTACGCGCAGTACGGCCCCGAGGCATACACGCGCGGATTGAATGTGTACACCACGCTGAATGCCGGCGAGCAGGAGACAGCCTACACCGCGTTGCGCAAAGGCATCATGGACTACGAGCGCCGACAGCACTACCGCGGGCCTGAGCGGTTTGTCAGCCTGCCCTCCGCGTCTGAGGAGACCGAAGACGCCATCGACGACGCTCTGGCCAACCACCCGGATAACGGCAATGTGCTCGCCGCGGTCGTGCTGGAGGTCAACGCCAAGAGGATTCTGGCGGCCCGCGCCGATGGCGAACAGATCGAGATCACGGGCGAAGGCCTCAAGCCAGCGCAGTCCGGACTCAGCGAGAAAGCCCCGCCCAACATCAAACTGCGCCGGGGCGCGGTCATCAGGGTCGTACAAACACCCAAGAAGACTTGGGAAATCACCCAGCTTCCTGAGGTGGAAGGTGCTTTCGTGGCCATCGATCCGCGTTCCGGTGCCATCCGTGCCCTGGTGGGCGGCTTTGACTTCGACAAGAACAAGTTCAACCATGTCACCCAGGCCTGGCGCCAGCCAGGTTCGGCGTTCAAGCCGTTCATCTACTCCGCAGCTCTGGAAAAGGGCTTCACACCTGCCACGGTGATCAACGACGCTCCCTTGTTCTTCAGTGCGGGCGTGACAGGCGGGCAACCCTGGGAGCCCAAGAACTACGATGGCAAGTACGACGGTCCCATGACCATGCGCGCAGGGCTTGCCCGCTCCAAGAACGTCGTTTCCATTCGCATCCTGCAGGCTGTGGGCCCCAAGAATGGGCAGGACTGGGTGACCCGTTTCGGATTCGAAGCCGACAAGCATCCCCCCTATCTGACGATGGCGCTGGGCGCAGGCTCTGTCACCCCGATGCAACTCGCTTCGGCCTACGCGGTGTTTGCCAACGGCGGCTACCGCGTCAACCCCTATCTCATCACCCGTGTCACGGACCACAAGGGACGCATCCTGTCGGATTTCCAACCTCCCGCCGTCACAGACAACCCCCGCGCCATTGAGCCACGCAACGCGTTCATCATGAACAGCATGCTTCAGGAAGTCGCGCGCTCCGGCACGGCGGCACGTGCACAGGCCACGCTCAAACGCCCCGATATCTATGGCAAGACAGGAACGACCAATGACGCAGTCGATGCGTGGTTTGCAGGCTTCCAGCCCACGCTGGCTGCTGTGACGTGGATCGGTTATGACACGCCGCGCAACCTCGGAAGCCGTGAGACCGGTGGCGGACTCAGCCTGCCGGTCTGGATCAGCTTCATGGAAAAAGCGCTTAAGGGCGTCCCTGTGGCAGAGCCCACCGTGCCCGCTGGCGTCGTGAACGTGAGTGGCGAATGGTTCTACGAAGAATATGCACGCAACGCGGGCGTCGCCAGTGTGGGTATGGAGAGCGCCGCCCCCACCGACGGTGCGCCGGCTCCGGGAACACCGCCTCCACCCGAAGAGCGCAACCGTATCCTAGACCTGTTCCGTAATTGATGAAGAGGCGAGCCTGTGCGCCCGCGCAATCATTTGCGCAGCCCTTCGCTTGTTGGCCGAGCCGCGCTGTCGCCGCTAGTCGGTGAACTGGAGCGCTTCCCCCGCTTGCAAAGTGGCGTTGTGGCTGAGCGCTGCAAAGAACTCGCCGGCACCCTTGGTATCCATCCACGCCGTCCCGTCATGGCGGAAGTGATATCCGCCGGATTGCGCCGCCATCCATATCTCGTGCAGCGGCTTTTGAAGGTTGATCACGATCTGGCTGCGGTTGCGGAAAGTGATGGTCACCATGCCCCCCGTACGCTGGCCATCCAGATCAGCGTCGGTAGTGTCGTTGATACGGTCGCAGCTTTGTTCCACCGCCAGCAGCAGCTTTTCTGCACGGTCCATGAATTCGAGGTCGGTCATTACAATTTGCGTATGTTCAGAGCTCGTCAAATTCTAGTCAGGACGATTGTCCTTGCTGTGAGCACGGCAGCCTTCGCGGCCTGTGGCCAACGGGGTCCGCTTTACCTGCCCACGGACCCGGCTGCCGCGCAGCGCGCCACACTGCCTGAAACCCTCAACCCCGCCGCCTCGCGGGCTCCCGCCTCGTCGCCAGTCGATTCCGCTTCCACCACCCGTCCATGACCCATCCCGTTCTGCCCGGCCACCCCCACTTGCACTACCACGACCAAGCGCTTCAGTTGGAGGGCCTTCGCCTTGCCGACCTGGCCCGGGAGTTCGGCACGCCCCTCTACGTCTATTCCCAGGCAGCCATGCTGGACGCCCTGGGGGCCTACCAGCGCGGGTTCGCTGGACGCAAGGTGCAGATCTGCTATGCCATGAAAGCGAACTCGTCGCTCGCTGTCCTGCAGCTTTTCGCACGCCATGGCTGCGGCTTCGACATCGTTTCTGCCGGCGAACTGCAACGCGTGATTGCAGCCGGCGGCGACCCGGCGAAGGTGATCTTTTCCGGCGTAGGCAAGACGCGCGCAGAAATGCGCCAGGCGCTGGAGGTCGGCATTGGCTGCTTCAACGTGGAGAGCGAGGCAGAACTCGAGGTGCTGAGCGAAGTGGCCCAATCCATGGGATTGCGCGCACCGATCAGCATTCGTGTCAATCCCAACGTGGACGCCAAGACCCACCCCTACATTTCCACGGGCCTCAAGGGCAACAAGTTCGGTATCGCCCATGAACGCACGGTTGCCACCTACCAGCGCGCAGCCGCCCTGCCCGGCTTGCGCGTGGTGGGCATCGATTGCCACATCGGCTCCCAGATCACGGAAGAGAGCCCGTATCTGGACGCCATGGATCGCATGCTGGACCTCGTGCAAGCCATCGAGGCCGCAGGCATCGCGGTCCACCACATCGATTTTGGCGGTGGTTTGGGCATCGATTACAACGGCGACACGCCACCACGGGCCGACGCGCTGTGGGCCAAGCTGTTGGCCAAACTGGACGCGCGCGGCTACGGTGACCGCCAATTGATGATCGAGCCCGGTCGCTCCTTGGTGGGCAACGCCGGTGTTTGCCTGACGGAGGTGCTCTACCTCAAGCCCGGCGAGCAAAAGAACTTCTGCATCGTCGATGCGGCCATGAACGATTTGCCGCGTCCGGCGATGTACCAGGCCTACCACGCCATCGTGCCCCTGCAGGCAACAGCCCCCACGGCCGTGTCGCACGTGTATGACGTCGTCGGACCGATCTGCGAAAGCGGGGACTGGATCGGCCGTGACCGCAACCTGGCGGTGGCAGCGGGCGATATGCTGGCGGTGCTGTCCGCCGGGGCGTACTGCAGTTCCATGGGGAGCACCTACAACACCCGCCCCCGACCCGCCGAGGTGCTGGTGGACGGAGCGCGAGCCCACCTCATCCGCACGCGCGAAAGCGTGAACGACATTTTCCGCAGCGAAAAGCTGGTACCGCAGGGCAACCCTTGATAACCATCAAGGAATAACCATTTCGCCTTGAGTACTATTGCACTTTCATTGCGGAGTCACGTGCATGCCTCAGGAACCTCTTGAACTCTACCGGGACAAGAACCACGCTTGTCTGATGTTCTCGGACCTTGTCGAGGAGGATGGGCAGGCGGTTCAGGCCAACCAGTTCCTGATCGTGGACGACGACACGGGCGCCATCATCGACCCGGGCGGCAATCTGGCGTTCAACGAGTTGTTCATGGGCATGTCCAAGCACTTTCCGCCCCACAAGCTGTCCTATCTGATTGCGTCGCACGCCGACCCCGACATCATCGCCTCGCTGGACCGCTGGTTGAGCAGCACCAAGGCGACGCTGGTCATCTCACGCATCTGGGAGCGCTTCGCGCCGCACTTCACCAAGCTCGGCAAAACCGAAAACCGCATCATCGGGGTGCCCGACAGCGGCGGCCGCCTGCCGCTGGGCCGGCACGAGCTGGTGCTGCTGCCGGCGCACTTCATGCATTCCGAAGGCAACTTCCACTTCTACGACCCGGTCAGCCGCATCCTGTTCACGGGCGACCTGGGCGTCTCCATGACCTCGGGCGCCGACGCGCGCGTGCCGGTGACCCATCTAGCACCGCACATTCCACGCATGGAAGGCTTTCACCGCCGCTACATGGTCTCCAACAAGATCCTGCGCCTGTGGACGCGCATGGCGCGGCAACTCGACATCGCCATGGTGGTTCCGCAGCACGGCGCGCCCATCATGGGCAAGCCGGCCATCGACGACTTCTTCCAATGGCTCGACAGCCTGATGTGTGGCATCGACCTGTTTGATGACCGCGCCTACCAGATCCCCACGGGTCACATCGATCCCGTCACCCGCCAGGTGCGCCCTGCGCTGCAGGCCGTGCGCGCCTGAAAGTTTGATAAAAATCGGCTCTAGCGCTTACCCAGAAAGCGCTAGCAGCTATCTAATTAATAGCAATCAGACGACACGGCGGCGCCGGCGCAACCAAGGCCGAGCGAGCAGCAACGCCGCCAGGATGGCGGCATAGACCGCCACCTCGGCAAAGTCGTTCTTGCCCGACCGCATCCAGAAAAAGTGCAGGATCGCCAGCCCCGCGGCCAGGTACACGCCGCGGTGCAGTTGCTGCCAGCGCCGCCCGCCCATCCAGCGCATGGCCCGGTTGAACGACGTGGCCGCCAGCGCCAGCAGCACCGCAAAGCAGCCCATGCCCACCAGGATGAAGGGGCGCTTGAGCACGTCACGAACGATTTCCGGCACATCCAGCCCCATGTCGAACCAGCTGTAGCACAGCAAGTGGAGTGCCGCGTAGGCGAAGGTGTACAGCCCTAGCATGCGCCGAAAGCGTGCCAGCGGCGGCTGGGCCAGCGCCAGCCTCAGGGGTGTGACTGCCAGGGTGAGGCACAGCATGCGCAGCGTCCAGTCGCCCGTGGAGCGGATCAGGGCTTCGGCAGGGTTGGCGCCCAGGCGATCGGCGGCCGCCCCATACACCAGCCAGGCGAGTGGTAGCAGGCACAGCACAAACAGCACCGGCTTGGCTGCCGGGTGCAACAACACGCGCGCGCCCCAGCCGCGACCCGCCAGCGCGGGAGTACTGCCCGAAAGGCGTGCATGCCCCATCAGTAGAACTTGCGCAGATCCATGCCCGCGTAGAGCTGTCCCACCTGGGCCTCGTAGCCATTGAACAGCAGGGTCTTGCGCTTCTTGGCGAACAGTCCGCCCTCGCCGATACGCCGTTCGGTGGCCTGGCTCCAGCGCGGGTGGTCCACATCCGGATTCACGTTGGAATAAAAGCCGTACTCCTGCCGTGCAGCCTTGTTCCATGCGGTACCAGGCTCCTTCTCGACGAAGCGGATCTTGACGATGCTCTTGGCGCTCTTGAAGCCGTACTTCCACGGCACGACGATGCGCACCGGTGCGCCATTCTGATTGGGCAGCACCTCGCCATACATGCCGAAGGCGAGCAGCGTGAGCGGATGCATGGCCTCGTCCAAGCGCAGGCCTTCGGTGTAAGGCCAGTCCAGCACATGCGAGCCCACGTAAGGCATGGTGGCTTTGTCCGCCAGCGTGACGAACTCGACGTACTTGGCACTGCCCTGCGGCTCCACCCGCTTGATCAACTCTGCCAACGAGTACCCCACCCAGGGGATCACCATGGACCAGCCCTCGACGCAGCGCAGGCGGTAGATGCGATCCTCCTGCGCGCTGAGCTTGAGCAGCTCGTCGATATCGAAGCGCCGTGGCTTGTTGACCAAGCCTTCCACTTCCACGGTCCAGGGGCGGGTTTTCAGGGTATGGGCATTGCGCGCGGGGTCGCTCTTGTCCGTGCCGAATTCGTAGAAATTGTTGTACGTGGTGGCATCCTGGTACTCGGTGACCTTCTCCATGGTCACCGCGCCCGGCACGGCGGACGGTGCACCCGGCAGGGGTGCAAGCCGCCCCGGTCGGCGGACTTGGTCAGCGAGGGCGACACGCCCTGCCCAGCCGGCCATCGCCGCGCCACCAGCACCCGCTGCCAGCAGGCGGAGCATGGCGCGTCGCTGCTCATAGACGGCGCGCGGCGTGATCTCGCCGGCGCAAGGGTGGATGTAACCGTTGTCTCGGGTAGGAATCAACATGGGGGTCCTTCTGGCAGCCGCATCTGCCACAGTCTGCATGAGACACAGACTGCCCGCAGGGCCCGCAGGTTCCCCCCTTGGACGCCGAGGGTTACAAGGTTCCGTAGCTGTGCAGCCCGCTCAGGAACATGTTCACGCCCAGAAAGGCGAAGGTGGTCACCGCCAGGCCCACCAGCGCCCACCACGCCGACATTGTGCCGCGCAAACCCTTCATCAGCCGCATGTGCAGCCATGCCGCGTAGTTGAGCCACACGATCAGCGCCCAGGTTTCCTTGGGGTCCCAGCTCCAGTAACCGCCCCAGGCCTCCGCGGCCCACAGCGCTCCCAGGACCGTGGCGATGGTAAAGAACGCAAAGCCCACGGCGATGGACTTGTACATCACATCGTCCAGGATCTCGAAGGACGGCAACCGCTCGGCAATGCGCCGGCGCGCCAACAAGATGCCCGCCACGATCAGCGCAGAAACACCGAAATACACCATCCAGTAGCCACCGCCGTTGTCGGCCGCACCCTGGCGAAAGACGATGGGCTCAAAGCACAGCACCACGCCCAACAGCCACAGCGGTGTCAGTTTCCACCAGCGCGTTTCGCTCGCCTGCTGTTTGATCAGGTAGGCAAAGGCCACCATGGCCGACAGCGCGAAGGTGCCGTAGCCGATGAAGTTGGCCGGCACATGCAGCTTCATCCACCAGCTCTTGAGCGCGGGCACCAGCGGCTGGATCTCATGTGCCTCGCGCACGACCGTGTACCACAACAGAAAGCCCACGGCGGCGCTCACCACCAGCATCACGAAGCCGCCGAGCGCGCGGGTTTCGTACTGCTCCTCGTAGTACAGGTAGAACACGGCCGTCATCCAGCAGAACATGACGAACACCTCGTAGAGGTTGCTCACCGGGATGTGGCCGATATCCGGGCCGATCTGGTAGCTTTCGTACCAGCGCACCATGGTGCCGATCAATGCCAGCGCCACGGCCACCCACGCAATGCGCGAGCCGATGCGCATCATCGTCTGCCCTTGACCGCGCGAGAGCATGCCCACCCAATAGAACGCGGTGCTCATGAAGAACAGCATGCTCATCCACAGGATGGCCGACTGGCTCGACAGAAAGTACTTGAGTCCGAAGATCGTGTCCGCGCGCGCCAGGTCGCCCGCGCCATTGTTCTGGTACAGCCCGATGGCCAGCAGCGAGCACGCGGCCACCATCAGCATCAGTGTGCTCAGCGGGCGCCAGAACCAGCCCAGCCAGATCGCGCTGGGAATGGAGCCCAGCAAAATGGCCTTCTCATACACATCCATGTACGCCGCATAGCGCTGCAGCGCGAACACGCCCCCCGCGACCACCAACAACGCAAACAGCCAGTCCCACCAGCTGCGGCGTGCGAAATACCCTTCGCTCAACGTGAGCGTGGTCGTGGCTGTATTCATGAGGCACCTCCGTGCGGGGATGTTCCGATCAATTGGGTGGTGAGCTGCGCGAATTCACGATCCGCGTCCAGCGTCTTGCGGTTGGTGGACAGCGCCATCGTCGCGCGGGCGCCCGCGTCCTGCGGCGCCAGCCAGACCCATACGCGGCGTTCACGCACGTAGAGCATGGCAAACACGCCGATGATCAGCAGCGCGCAGCCCAGGTACACCACGTTCTTGCCCGGCGCGCGCGCCACCTGGAACACGCTGGCCTGCACCTGCTTGAAGTCACGCAGCTCGAACGCCAGGGGCACCGGATAGGCCTGTGCATCGCTCAGGCTCAACACCGCCTGCGTCATGAACGCCTGCGTTGCGCCATTCTGTGGCAAGGGGGCCAGGCCTGCACGTTCGCGGGTGATCTGCGCGAGTTCGAACAAGGCGCCGTTGAGGATGCGCACCAACACCTCGCTGGCGCGGTTGCGCTCGTCTTCGGGCACATTGGCCTCCATGAAGTCCGAGATCGCCTGCAGCCCGCCGCGCGGCCGGCCGCCCGCCGCAGCAGGCTCGTCGATCGCACCGGCGAACAGCGCGAGCGCGCGCCCCGCCGACTGCGCGAGTTGCTCGGCCAGCTCGGGGCGCGCCCCATCCACGGCCGCTGCCGCGTAGCGACGCACCGCCAGCTCGCGCATCTGCGGATCGGCCAGGGCCAGGCGCATGCGCAAGAAGCCGTCCATGCCACCCTCGGCATCCACCGGCACGCGCAGGTAGCGGAAGGGCTCCGCGGGGGTCTCACGCACACCCAGCAAATACATGGGCTGACCGTCGCCCGTGTCCACGGGCAGCATGAAATTGTGGAACTCCCGCGCCTGGCCCGCCGCATCGCGCAGCTTGTAGGTGATGCTGGGGCCTACGTTGCGCAGTTCGCGCTTGCTCACGGTCTTGTTACCGGCACCCAGGCGCGATTCGATCGATTCGCGCAGATCCACCTTGCGCACGTCGGCGCCCGAACCGCTGGCGCCGGTATCGCCGAAGTTCTCCACATTGAGCACCCGCAGCCCCGTGAACTCCAGCGTCATGCCTTCGCCCGAGCCCGAGTGCGTGAGGCGCGTGGAGCCGCCGATCACGCCTTGCACATCGAAGGGCTCCGCGCCCGGCGCCATGGGACGCGCACGCAGGTGCACTTCGGAGCCGCCATCGTCAAAGCTGGATTGGTAGATTTCGATGCCCCGGTAGCTCACGGGATGGTTGACCTCCACGCGCGCCGGCGTGGCCTCGCCCGTGGCGCGGTCGTGGATCACGATCTCGCTGGCGAACAGCTTGGGCATACCGGTGGAGTAATGCTCCACGATGAACTTCTTGAGCTCGACGGCAAACGGCAGTTCCTGCAGCAGTACGCCGTCGGACTGGCTCAGGATGGCGGTGCCGGACTGCGTGCCCTCGGCCACCACAAGATTGCCGCGGAACGTGGGATTGCGCTCGGACAGCCGGTGTTCAGGCTTGACCTCGGAGATCAATCCCGAGCCCGCATAGGGCGTCTTGCCACCAAACCACATCTGTGCCCGCACGACGAGATCGCCGTCCAGCAGGCCGCCCAGGCACACCAGCACGATGGCGCTGTGCGCGGCGATATAGCCCAGCTTGTTGGCGGCACCGGCCTTGGCGGCCACCATCCAGCCGTCACCTGCCGGGGTCTGGCGCTGCTGCAGGCGCACCTTCCAGCCTTTGGCAACCAGTTGCTGGCCCACGCGGCGCGCGGCCGCCTCGGGCGTTTCGGCCGCCAGCTCCGCGCTGGCCTTGTGGTGGAACGCCTGCAGGCTCTTCTCGCGGATGTCTTCCTTGTAGGTGCGCAGATCCGCCAGATACTTGGGCGCATGCCGGGCAATGCACAGCGAGGTGCTGACCACCAGAAAGCCCAGGATCACGAGGAACCACCAGGCGCTGTAGACCGCGTTCAGCTTGAGCGCCAGGAACACATCCGCCCAGAACGGGCCGAACTGGTTCACATAGTTGACGGCCGGCTCGTGCTGCTTGAGCACCGTGCCGATCACCGAGGCAATGCAGATCACGGTCAGCAACGCGATCGCGAAGCGCATGGACGCCAGCAGCTCGGTCATCGACCGCATGGCGTGCGTCCGGGGGGCGCTGCTAGGACCGAAAGTGGTGTCAGACATGAAAGACGCGAAGGCCGGGAGGAATCCACCTACGCCGGTCAACCCTGCGTGCGTAGGCCCATGAGAAAGGGCGGGCCATCCGTTCAGATGAGCCCGCCCGTCTTGGGTGCGATTATCGGCGGTAGGTTCCAAAGGCGCATCGGAGCACCCCTGGAAATTTGACGTGAATCAACGCAAACCGGCAATGTAGTCAGCCACGGCCTTGATCTCGCGGTCGTTGAGCTTGGCGGCCACGTCGCGCATCTGCACGTTGTTGCCACGCTTGCCGTCGCGGAAGTCCACCAGCTGCTTGACCGTGTAGTCGGCATGCTGGCCCGACAGGCGCGGGTACTGGGCGGGAATGCCGGAACCGTTGGGGCTGTGGCAGCCGGCGCAGGCGGCAATGTTGCGCTCCTGGATGCCGCCGCGGTAGATGCGTTCGCCCATGGCGACCAGATCCTTGTCCTTGGCAAAGCCTTCCTTGGCTTGCTTGGAGGCCAGCCACCACGACACGTTGCGCATGTCGTCCTCGGAGAGGATGGCGGCCATGCCTTGCATGATGGGGTCAGCACGCTTGCCGGCCTTGAACTCCTGCAGCTGCTTGACCAGGTATTCCGGGTGCTGCTGCGCCAGCTTGGGGTTGGCTGCGATGGTGGAATTGCCGTCGGCGGCGTGGCAGGCGGCGCACACGGCGGCGTAGCTGGCCTCGCCCTTCACGAGATCAGGCTTCGCTGCCTTTTGCGGCGCCGGGGTTTCGCCTGCGGCAAGGGCCGAGGCAGCGGGGACTGCCAGTGCGGCAGCCATCAGCAGGGAGGCGAGCAACTTCATATCGGGGGATCTTGTGTTATGAGCGCAAAACCCCGCGATTCTACAATGCCCCCTGTTTCGCCCTATCCCTTGGAAAACCCATATATGCCGACCACATCACATGCGCCAGTTGCTGGCTCCCTCCCGCCAGCGCCGGACGCCAAGGTCGCCATGGGGTGGATGCACACCGCGCGCTTCCTGACGACGGCCGCGCAGTTGCACCATTTGCCCGCCATTGAGGTGCCCGAGATCGCCTTCGTGGGCCGCTCCAACGCAGGCAAATCCACCTGCATCAACACCCTCACCCAGCAGCGCCAACTGGCGTTTGCATCCAAGAAGCCCGGGCGCACCCAGCACATCAACCTGTTCGCGCTGGGCAAGCAGGGCGCAACGGACGCGGTGCTGGCCGACCTGCCGGGCTACGGCTACGCGGCCGTGTCGCGCTCGGACAAGCTGCGCTGGCAGCAAGTGATGCTGAGCTACTTGGTGAGCCGCGAAAGTCTCACCGCCATCGTGCTGCTGTGCGACCCGCGCCTGGGCCTGACCGAGCTGGACGAGGCGCTGCTGAACGCCGTGCGGCCGCGCGTGGAGGCAGGGCTCAAGTTCCTGGTGCTGCTCACCAAGGCCGACAAGCTCACGCGCGCCGAGCAGGCCAAGGCACTGTCCATCACGCGACTGCAGGCCGGCGGCGGTGAGGTCAGGATGTTCTCCGCGCTCAAGAAGCAGGGCGTGGACGAAGTGGCGCAACTGCTGTGGCAGTGGGCCCACCCCGTCCAAAAAGAGGATGCGGCCGTGGAAGCCCTGCCGCCATCTAAAGACCAAAACTGACGCCAGCGCCCGTCCATCAAGCGCTGGCAGCTATGAAAGGCGTAGCGTATGGCGGAGACGATCACCCACACACTGCCGCACGGCATCACGCTGCACTGCCGCGTGGCCGGCATGCCGGGGCGCCCGGTGCTGCTGTTCCTGCACGGCTTTCCCGAAGGCGCGTTCATCTGGGATGCGCTGCTGGGCCATTTCGCCGATCCGGCACACGGCGGCTACCGCTGCGTGGCGCCCTGGCTGCGCGGCTATGCACCCTCCAGCGCGCCGGCTGCAATAGAGGCCTACCGCCCCAAACATCTGGTGCAGGACATCGCCGCGCTGATCGCCCAGGAAGCCGGTGCCGGCACGCCGCTGGCGGCGCTGGTGGCACACGACTGGGGCGGGGCCGTGGCCTGGAACCTGGCCAACCAGCATCCCGGACTGCTCAAGCGCCTGATGGTTATCAACGCGCCTCACCCTGGCGCCTTCTTGCGCGAGTTGCAGGGCAGTGCCGCGCAGCAGGAGGCCAGTGCGTACATGCACTTCCTGTGCCGCCCGGACGCCGAGTCGCTGCTGGCCGAGAACGATTTCGCGCGCCTGTTCGGCTTCTTTCGCCGCGCCGATGGCAGCGCGCCCGGCTGGCTCACCCCTGCACTGCGCGCGCACTACCGCGCACAGTGGGCGGCGGGGCTCGCCGGGCCTTGCAACTACTACCGCGCCAGCCCGCTGCGGCCGCCGCGCCCCGCGTCTGCCCGGGACGTCGGGACGCCGGACATCCGCTCCCTCACGCTGCCCGCCGACATGCTGCAGGTGTCCGTACCCACGCAAGTGCTGTGGGGCATGGAGGACCCCGCGTTGCTGCCCGGTCTGCTGCAGGGGCTCCAAGCCTGGGTGCCACGCCTGCAGGTGCTGCATGTGCCGGGCGCCACACACTGGGTGGTGCACGAGCAGCCGGGACTGGTGCGCGACACCCTGGCGGATTTTCTTCGCCAGTCACTATGATTTTCGTAGCTGTTATCGCTTACCAGATAAGCGCTAGCAGGCCGTTGAAAAAGTGCTTTTCGAACGCATCAGGGACGCTGAGTTCGAAGACATGAGCTGCCCAGACGCGTCTGCGCAGCGATTGCAACGGCCAATCTGGCCGGTTTGCAGGCCCTCCCGCCCATTTCGGGCGCACGTATCCCTGGGCTCACGCATGATGCGCGTTCCACCAGCCGCCGATGCTGCCCATTCGCACAAGGTTGTAGGTGGCAAAGCACAGCAGCGCCTGGCCCGTGAGCTTGGCCTGACCGATCAGCTTGGTCTTTGCCAGACCACCGACGGTCTTGATCCAGCCAAAGGCCTCTTCGATGCGCTTGCGCACCTTCAGGCTGGTCTTGTAGCCCTCGTGCCGTGTCACTCGCGCATCCACCGCCGAGTGTTTGTCCTTGGCCGCCACGTGGGGCGTGACTTTGAGCTTGCGACAGCCTTTGATGAAGGCCTTGCTGTCGTAGCCCTTGTCGGCACCGACCGTGGCCCGTTTGTTCCTGTTGCCCCGACGCTCCAACATGGCCAGTGCCGCCTCGCGCTCGGCCGTGCCGCTGGCATGGGTGATCTCGACATCCACGATCAGCCCGTTGCGGTTCTCCATGAGGATGTGTCCCATGTGGCACAGGCGGGATTTGTCGCCCCGGCTCTTCTTGAACAGCCGGGCATCGGCGTCCGTGGTGCTCTTGTGGGTGTCGTTGCAGCGCTCCTGCCCCTTGAAGTCCACCTCGGGGTTGCGCCCAGGCGGCGTGCCGCTGTCGTCATCTTTGCGCTTGAAGCTCTTGTGCGAGGCCCAGGCGTCAATGAGCGTGCCGTCCACGCTGAAGTGCTCGTCGCTGGCGAGCTTGCCCCACTGGGCACTGAGCTTGACGCGCTCGAAGAAGGTGCGGGCGAGGTCTTCGTTGAACAGACGTTCGCGGTTGGCGCTGAAAGTGGAGTGGTCCCAGACCTTGTCTTCGATGTTCAGGCCTACGAACCAGCGGTACAGCAGGTTGTAGTTGATCGCTTCGACCAACTGGCGCTCGCTGCGGATGGAGAACAGGATCTGCAGCAGCAAGGCCTTGAGCAGCATCTCCGGTGGCACCGATGGGCGGCCACGGCGGGCGTACACCGCTTCGAATTCGCGGTTCATGGTTGCCAGCAGCGCATCAACCACCGCGCGCAACTTGCGCAGCGGGTGTGCCTGCGGCACGCGCTCTTCAAGGCTGATGTAGCTGAACATCGCCCCCTGGAAGTCTTGGTTGCCTCTCATCGTCCTCGTCTGGGTCGTTCACCTATGGCTTCAGATCGTAGCGGCGAACGCGGGCGTCGGAGGGGGATTTTTCAACGGCCTGCTAGAGCCATTTTTACTGATACACCGAATCCTGTCCCTCCGGGCGGGTCTTGAAGCGCTTGTGTACCCAGTAGTACTGCGCGGGCATGGTGCGGATGGCGGCTTCCAGCTCACGGTTCATGCGCGCCGTGTCGGCCACATGGTCCTCGGTGGGAAAGTGGTCCCAGGCGGGGGTCAGCTCGGCCACGTAACCCTCGGGCGTCATGCGGCTGTACAGCGCCACCACCTTGGCGCGCCCCAGGCGAGCAAAGCGCGACAGTGACGGGATGGTGGCCGCGTCCGGCATGGCGAAGAAGGGCACGAACACCGAGTCGTTCCTGCCGTAGTCCATGTCGGGCAGCAGGTACAGCAGCCCGCCCTTGCGCAGGCACGAGATGATGGGTTTCACGCCGTCGGCGCGGTTGAGCATGCGCACGTTGCCAAAGCGCTGGCGGCCCGCCATGAACCATGCGTCCAGCACCGGGTCGGGGTTGGTGGCGAAGATCGAGGTGAACTCGCGCCGTGTGTTCAGCGGCAAGGCGAGACCGCCTGCGTCCATGCTGTAGAAGTGCGGCGCGAAGACGATGGTTGGCGTGTCGCCTTCCAGCTCGTGCAGCGCGCCCACCAGCTTCACGCGACTGCGCACCAGCGCCTCAGAGCCCGACCACAACCAGCCGCGGTCCAGGAAGGTCTGGCAGAACACCACGAAGGACTCGCGCGCCCACGCGCGGCGCTGCGATTCGGGCACCTCCGGAAAACACAGGGCCAGGTTGCGCAGCGCCACCCTGCGCCGCGGCACGGCCAGCACGAACAGCACCCGGCCGATGAACCGCCCCAGCGCGCGCAGCATCGGCAGCGGCAGGCGACCCAGCAGATTCAGCAGCGCGATGCCCGCGCGCGCCATCATGCGCGGCCCTCCGGCGGCGCATCGGTCCCGGCAGAGGTATGCATCTCTGCGCGGGGCTGCTTGTAGCGGGCATAGCCCCACAGGTATTGGTCGGGGCTTTGGCGGATGAGGTATTCCATGGCTTGGTTGAGCTGCAGCACGGCCGCGTCGAGTGTAGGCGCCAGCGGCTGGGGCAAATCCTCCAGGTGCAGCACATAGCCGCGCCCGCGTGGCAGGCGCTCGCACCGCGCCAGGATCACCGCCGCACCGGTCTGCTGCACCAGGCGCGCAGCCAGCGTCATGGTGTAGGCCGGGCGGCCGAAGAACGGCGACCACACCCCCAGCCCCTGCGGCGGCACCTGGTCAGGCAGCAGGCCCACCGCCTCGCCGCGCCGCAGCGCCTTGATCATCTGGCGCACGCCCTGCAACGTGGTGGGCACGGCCTGGATGCCGGGGCGGTTGCGCGCGGTCTGCATCACCTCGGCCAGCCAGCGCTGGCGCGCGGGCCGGTACAGGATGGTGATGGGGCCGTGCTCCGGCGACCAGCGCCGCGCCGCCGCCTGCACCGACAACTCGAAACAGCCAATGTGCGGCGTGAGGAACACGATGCCGCGGCCTTGGCCCCAGGCCCGTTGCACGCATTCGGCCCCGTGTATCTCGCAGGCCGGCGGCTCGGGCCGCAGCCACAGACGCGGCGCCTCGGCCACCATGCGCCCTGCGTGCGCTATGGCCGCACGCACGTCACGCAAGGCATAGCCCGCGCGCGCGGCGTTGTCGATGAAGCGGCGGCGGTAGGTGGGCGATGCGCAAAACGCCACCCAGCCAAGCGCCGCGCCAATGACATGCAGCAACCACAAGGGCAGCGCGGAAACGAGCCGAAAGAGGGATGACATTACAATGACGGTCGTCGCCGAGTTAAATGAGCAACTTGCAGGGCGACGTTAAACACAACTGCTAAAGCGTTCGCCGAGGCTCCATGAGGCTCTGGGCAACGCCCAAATGCTGACAACACGGAGTTTATTCAAATGGCGAACGATTTCCTCTTCACGTCCGAATCGGTCTCTGAGGGCCACCCCGACAAGGTGGCGGACCAGATCTCCGACGCCATCCTGGACGCGATCTTCACGCAAGACCCCCGCAGCCGCGTGGCAGCCGAGACGCTGACCAACACCGGCCTGGTAGTGCTAGCCGGCGAGATCACCACCAACGCACACGTGGACTACATCCAGGTGGCGCGCGACACCATCAAGCGCATCGGCTACGACAACACCGAGTACGGCATCGACTACAAGGGCTGCGCCGTGCTCGTGGCTTACGACAAGCAGTCCAACGACATCGCCCAGGGCGTGGACCACGCCAGCGACGACCACCTGAACACCGGCGCGGGTGACCAGGGCTTGATGTTCGGCTACGCCTGCGACGAGACGCCCGAGCTGATGCCCGCGCCCATCTACTACGCGCACCGCCTGGTCGAGCGCCAGGCCCAGTTGCGCAAGGACGGCCGCCTGCCCTTCCTGCGCCCGGACGCCAAGAGCCAGGTCACCATGCGCTACGTGGACGGCAAGCCCCACAGCATCGACACCGTGGTGCTCTCCACCCAGCACAGCCCGGACCAGAGCGAGACGGCCACCAAGATGAAGGCCAGCTTCACCGAGGCCATCATCGAGGAGATCATCAAGCCGGTGCTGCCCAAGGAATGGCTGCAGGACACCAAGTACCTCATCAACCCCACGGGTCGCTTCGTCATCGGCGGGCCGCAGGGCGACTGCGGCCTGACGGGCCGCAAGATCATCGTGGACACCTACGGCGGCGCCTGCCCGCACGGCGGCGGCGCATTCAGCGGCAAGGATCCAACGAAGGTGGACCGCAGCGCGGCCTACGCTGCGCGCTACGTGGCCAAGAACATCGTGGCCGCCGGCCTGGCGCGCCAGTGCCAGATCCAGGTGGCTTATGCCATCGGCGTGGCGCGCCCGATGAATATCACCGTGTACACCGAGGGCACCGGCGTGATCCCCGACGACCAGATCGCCCAGCTGGTGCAGGAGCACTTCGACCTGCGCCCTAAGGGCATCATCCAGATGCTGGACTTGCTGCGCCCCATCTACGCGAAGACCGCCGCCTACGGCCACTTCGGCCGCGAGGAACCCGAGTTCACCTGGGAGAGGACGGACAAGGCTGCCGCGCTGCGTGCAGCGGCCGGGCTGTAAGGCACGGCGACCCGCGCCAGCGGGTGCGGCAGCCTTGCGGCACAAAGCCCAGGCGCTGCGTGCAGCGGCGGGGCTATGAACCCCACGTCTGCGTCCAGGCAGTCCCTGAGCTTGGGGGCGGAGTTCATATCCCGCCGCGTTGCGAACGCAGACCAGTACGCCGCCGCGTGGCGCCAAGCGGCCGGCTTGTAACCCTGTGCAGGCGCGCATGTCAACGCCGCGCGCGCTGCTGGCCGCTGGAGGCGCGCCGGCCACGGTGGCGCAGGAACTGGGCTTTGAGGACCAGCGCCACTTCCACAACGCATTGCGCGAACGCGTGGCGGCTGCGCCGGGAGATTCTCGGCGCTAAGGGCGGCGGCCTGCTGCAGGGCCGCAGCGATGCCCTGCTGGGCAAGGCCGCGCATGTATGCCCTTGCAGACGCCATTTTTTCTAATACACCCCCGGCCCCCGCGTCCAGGCTGCCTAAGAATGCGCTGTTCACGCCCACCTGTTCCTGCTGCTGGCGGGCACGCCGCCTGTGCTGCAGCGGCTGTACAGCGCCTGGACGGTTGCCATCATCCTGGGATGGGTTCTGCGGATGGCCGCCACAGAACGCACGGGCGCCGTGCTGCTGCCGATCGTCGGCGGCGCGGTGCTGCATGCGCTGCGATAACCGGCAGCACTGTCAACACCCTCCTACACGCTGCGGTTTCACCAGATGACGGAGCGCCTGCGCCGGCGCCCCTACTCTGGTGCCCAGCCGCCGCACCCGCCGGCGGCCCATCCCAAGGAGGCCTATCCCATGCTCAAGTACGCGATCATCTTCGCCATCATTTCGCTCATCGCCGGCGCGCTCGGGTTCACCGGCGTGGCCGCTGGCTCGGCCGCCATCGCCAAGGTGCTGTTCGTGGTGTTCCTGGTATTGGCCGTGCTGTTCGTGGTGCTCGCGCTGCTGGGTATCGGGGCCGCGCGCAAAGCCATCAAATAGCGGTGCCGGCCGGATGCGGCCCCGCAGTTGCCTACACTGCAGGCCCTGCACGCTCGCATCCGCGCCATGACCCGCACCGTTCACCTGCTCGCCATCGATCCCCAGAACGACTTCTGCGATCTGCCCGCCGCGTGGCACTCGCGCGATCCCCATAGCGGCGCGGTAACCGCCCCGGCGCTGCCCGTTCCCGGCGCGCATGCGGACATGCAGCGCCTGGCAGCGTTCATCCGCGCGCAGGGGGCAGGTATCGACCACATCACTGTCACCCTCGACTCGCACCAGCGGTACGACGTGGCGCACCCTGCCTACTGGCAGCGCAGCGACGGGGGCGCGGTGGCGCCCTTCACCGCCATCACCGCTGCGCAGGTCCGCGCGGGTGCATTTGCGCCGCGTGACCCTGCGGCGCTGGCGCGCACACTGGACTACCTGGACACGTTGGAAACCCAGGGCCGTTACACCCTTATGGTCTGGCCCGTGCATTGCGAAATCGGCAGCTGGGGCCATGGCGTGCATACCGACGTGCTGGCCGCGTGCAGCGACTGGCAAGCACATCGCCTGCGCGCCGTGCAGTCCGTCTTCAAGGGCATGAGCCCCTGGACCGAGCACTACAGCGCCGTGCAGGCCGAAGTACCCGACGCGGCCGACCCGCACACCGCCCTGAACACCCATCTGCTGGACCAATTGGCCAGCGCAGACCTGCTGCTCATCGCAGGCGAGGCCAGCAGCCACTGCGTGCGCGCCACCACCGAGCACATCATCCAGCACCTGGCCCGCCTGCACCCCGGGTGGAGCCCGCGGCGCCTGGTGCTGCTCACCGATTGCATGAGCCCTGTGGCCGGCTTCGAGGCGCAGCATGAGGCCTTCCTGGAGGCGATGCACGCCCAGGGTGCACGGCTGGCGACTTCAAGCGAAATTTGCCTCTAGCGCTTATCCATCAAGCGCGAGCAGCTCACTTTTTTGAGAACACACGAATCGCCGCATGTACGACACCGCCATCCTCATCGGCCGCTTCGAGCCCGTCCACACCGGCCATCTCGCCCTGCTGCGCGAAGCGCTGGTGCAGGCGCGGCAGGTCATCGTCATCGTCGGCTCGGCCTTCCAGGCGCGCACACCCAAGAACCCGTTCACCTGGCACGAACGCGAAGCCATGCTGCGCGGTGCTCTGCCCGAGGGCGACCGCACGCGCCTCACCGTGCTGCCGGTGCGCGACTACTACAACGAGGCGGTGTGGGTGGAGGCCGTGCGCAACGCGGTGGCGCGCCACAGCCCGCCGCAGGCGCGCGTGGGGCTGGTCGGCCATTTCAAGGACGCCACGAGCAGCTACCTCAGCGCCTTTCCGGGCTGGGAATTGATACGCATGGAGCGCCAGGGCCGCATCGACGCGACCGCCATCCGCGACGCCTACTTCGGCGCCACACCCGCCACCGTGGCCCACGCGCTGCAGCCGCTGGCGCCCATGCTGCCGCCCGCCACGCAAGCGCTGTTGGAGCAATTCGCCCACACGCCGCACTTCGCCACACTGCAGCAGGAATGGCAGATGCTGCGCGGTTACCGCGCCGCCTGGGCAACGGCGCCCTACCCGCCGGTGTTCGTGACCGTGGACGCGGTACTGCGCTGCCAGGACCACGTGCTGCTCATCCGCCGCGCCCACGCACCAGGGCGTGGCCTGCTGGCAGTGCCCGGCGGCTTCATCGAACAACGCGAGACGCTGTGGCAGTCCTGCCTGCGTGAACTGGCAGAGGAAACGAATTGCGCCCTGCCCGAGGCCACGCTGCGCGCGGCGCTGCGCAGTGTGACGGTGTTCGACCACCCCGACCGCAGCCAACGCGGCCGCACCATCACCCACGCGCACTACTTCGACCTGCAGGACGCTCCGCTGCCCCCGGTGCAGGCGGCTGACGACGCGGCGCATGCCGAGTGGGTGGCCATCGACCGGCTCGCGGGCATGGAAGAAGCGTTCTTTGAAGACCACTTCCACATGCTGGACCACTTCTTGCGCCTCACAGTCCACTGAGGCGGACGGGGAAGTGCGGCTGCACTCCGCACTCCCGCACCTTGATCGCAGGCCCTGTCGACACTGCGGCCTTGAAACTGTCACGAATGCCTCTATCATTAGCACTCGAAACAGATGAGTGCTAACAACACCGCTGTGTCAGTTCCCTGCGCCCGCGTTGCGGGCGCGTTGTTTGATGTCGCAATCCTTTTTGTTATCAGGAGAGATGCAATGAATCTTCGCCCCCTGCACGATCGCGTGATCGTCAAGCGTATCGAAAGCGAAACCACGACCGCCTCGGGCATCGTGATCCCCGACAACGCTGCGGAAAAGCCCGATCAAGGCGAAGTGCTGGCCGTTGGCCCTGGCAAGAAGAACGACAAGGGCGAGCTGATCGCCCTGAACGTGAAGGTCGGCGACCGCGTGCTGTTCGGCAAATACAGCGGCCAGACCGTGAAGGTCAATGGCGACGAGCTGCTGGTGATGAAGGAAGACGACCTGTTCGCGGTCGTCGAGAAGTAATCCCTTCTGGTCAACTCATTTTTCATAGCTGCCTGCGCTTGATAGATCAGCGTTGGCAGCCCATTTGATTCAAATTTGTAGGAGCCAAAAATGGCAGCAAAAGACGTAGTGTTCGGCGGCGAAGCCCGCGCCCGCATGGTTGAAGGCGTGAACATCCTGGCCAACGCGGTCAAGGTGACCCTGGGCCCCAAGGGCCGCAACGTGGTGCTGGAGCGCTCGTTCGGCGCCCCCACGGTGACCAAGGACGGCGTGTCCGTGGCCAAGGAAATCGAACTGAAAGACAAGCTGCAGAACATGGGCGCCCAGCTCGTGAAGGAAGTGGCTTCCAAGACCAACGACATCGCTGGTGACGGCACCACCACCGCCACTGTGCTGGCCCAAGCCATCGTGCGCGAAGGCTCCAAGTACGTGGCCGCCGGCCTGAACCCCATGGACCTCAAGCGCGGCATCGACAAGGCCGTGGTGGCCCTGGTGGAAGAGCTGAAGAAGGCATCCAAGGCCACGACCACCTCCAAGGAAATCGCCCAGGTGGGTTCGATCTCCGCCAACTCCGATGAGTCCGTGGGCAAGATCATTGCTGACGCCATGGACAAGGTGGGCAAAGAAGGCGTGATCACCGTGGAAGACGGCAAGTCGCTGGAAAACGAACTGGACGTCGTGGAAGGCATGCAGTTCGACCGCGGCTACCTGTCGCCCTACTTCATCAACAACCCCGAGAAGCAGTCCGCGATCCTGGACAACCCCTTCGTGCTGCTGTTCGACAAGAAGATCAGCAACATCCGCGACCTGCTGCCCACGCTGGAGCAAGTCGCCAAGGCCAGCCGTCCGCTGCTGATCATCGCCGAGGAAGTTGACGGCGAAGCCCTGGCCACGCTGGTGGTGAACACCATCCGCGGCATCCTGAAGGTCGTGGCCGTGAAGGCACCCGGCTTCGGCGACCGCCGCAAGGCCATGCTGGAAGACATCGCCATCCTGACGGGCGGCAAGGTGATCGCTGAAGAAGTGGGCCTGACGCTGGAGAAGGTGACGCTGGCCGACCTGGGCCAGGCCAAGCGCATCGAAGTGGGCAAGGAAAACACCACCATCATCGACGGTGCGGGCGCCGCTGCCGACATCGAAGCCCGCGTGAAGCAGATCCGCATCCAGATCGAGGAAGCCACCAGCGACTACGACCGTGAGAAGCTGCAAGAGCGCGTGGCCAAGCTGGCCGGCGGCGTGGCCGTGATCAAGGTGGGCGCTGCCACCGAAGTCGAGATGAAGGAAAAGAAGGCCCGCGTGGAAGACGCCTTGCACGCCACCCGCGCTGCCGTGGAAGAAGGCATCGTGGCCGGCGGCGGCGTGGCACTGCTGCGCGCCAAGCAGGCCGTGGGCAACCTGTCCACCGGCAACCCCGAGCAGGACGCCGGCATCAAGCTGGTGCTGAAGGCTGTCGAAGCCCCCCTGCGCGAGATCGTGGCCAACGCCGGTGGCGAACCGTCGGTGGTCGTGAACGAAGTGCTGAACGGCAAGGGCAACTACGGCTTCAACGCAGCCAACGACACCTACGGCGACATGCTGGAAATGGGCATCCTGGACCCCACCAAGGTGACCCGCACGGCCCTGCAGAACGCCGCTTCCGTGGCCTCGCTGCTGCTGACGACCGAAGCCATGGTGGCCGAGGCGCCGAAGGACGAGTCCGCAGCCCCCGCCATGCCCGGCGGCATGGGCGGCATGGGTGACATGGGCATGTAATTGCCAGGGCCCCGCCTGCGCCCTGAAGGCGCAGGCAGCACCCAACCCGCAAGCAGTGCTTGCGGGTTTTTTTTCGCCTGCGTGTGTGGCGGGCGACCTTCCGCGGCGCACTGCGCGCGGATCTGGCCCGCCTTTCCCCAATACCCCTACGCAAAAGCAAGCTTTGCGCTCCTCGCATAATTGTATTTATATGTAAATATTAGTAATTCATTGCTAGCGGTTCACTCTGGCCGTACCGCCATCGCACGGCCCTTCGCAGGAGCCTCCGCCATGCACACGACCTCTCGCCGTCTCTTTCCCTGCATCCTCTCCCGCGCCCCCTACCGGCGTGTGCGCGTCGGCATGGCGCTGCTCGCGCTGCTGCTGATGAGCTCCAGCGCCCTGGTAATGCTGTTGCTGCACCACCCCAGCGCAAACCACCACCTGGACGCTGTGCGGTGGTGGGCGGCGCTTTCGGTGGGGGGGCTCGCAGTCATCACGCTGCTGATCCGCACCGGCTGGTCCGAGCGGTTGCGCGATCCGTCTCTGACCCTGGTTCAAATGGCGTGGACCATCACCAGCGGCGCCGTGGCTTACGTGCTGGCAGGGGAAGGCCGAGGCGTGGTGCCCTCCGTGCTGGCCATGATCCTGTTCTTCGGTGCGCTGGGCCTGTCGCCGCGCCAGGTCGTGGGCATCGGGCTCTACGCGATGGCGGCGTTCTCGGTGGCGGTGGTCGTCTCGCCGCGTTTCTACGCAACGACGTTCGACGTCATGGATGGCGCCTACGCAGCCATGATCCTGATCGTGCTGGCCGGGTGCATGGTGGTGAACCTGCGCGTGCAGCAGATGCGCCAGCGCCTGGACCGGCAACGTGAGGCGCTGGCCGAAGCCCTCGCGGAAAACCGGGCGCTGGCCATGCGCGACGAGCTCACGGGCCTGTACAACCGCCGCGCCATGGTCGAGCTGATCCAGCTAGAGTGCCGGCGCCGCCGCCGGGGGCAGGGCGCGTTGTTGTTCGCCATGATCGATGTGGACCATTTCAAGCGCGTCAACGACCACCACGGCCACGCCATGGGCGACCATGTACTGCGGGTGTTCGCCGACGCCCTGCGCGCCAATGTGCGCGAAACCGATGTGCTGGCGCGCTGGGGCGGCGACGAGTTCCTGCTGCTGCTCAGCGACATCGAACCACGCAGCGCCCAGACCCTGCTGGAGCGCACGCGCGAAGCCATCGCTGCCCTGCCCGTGCCCAACGCACCGCCGGACCTGCGCCTGAGCATGTCCGCCGGCCTGGCGCTGCACCTGCCCCATTCGTCACCCCAGGAAACGCTGGAGCGTGCCGACCAGGCGCTCTACGCCGCCAAGGACCAGGGCCGCAACCGGGTCGCCCTGGCTCCAGAACTCCAGCCGGCGCCTGTAGATGATGCGCCGGCCATGCCCCAGGCAGCGCGCGCCTGAGCCCCGTCAGAGCGGGAAGCGCACCCCGTTTCAGGCCGCCAGACGGCGCAACAGCCCCGCGCTGGACGGGTCCAGCCCCTGCACATCCCCCGTGGCCAGACGCGGCTCCAGATCCTTGGCGATGCCTTTGCCCAGTTCCACACCCCACTGATCGAAGCTGTTGATGCCCCAGAGCGCCCCGCTGGTGAACACGCGGTGCTCGTACAGCGCGATCAGCGCGCCTAGCGACGCCGGGTCCAGACGCTCCAGCACCAGAAATGTGCTCGGCCGGTTGCCGCTGAAGCGCCGGTGGCCGTCGGCCTCTTCGGGCCGTCCCATCATCAGCGCCCGTGCCTGGGCCAAAGCGTTGGCCACCAGACGCGGGTGCTGGTCCGGCAAATCACGCCCCGGCTCGCGTAGCGCGATGAACTCCACGGGCACGGTGTCGGGCCCCTGGTGGATCATCTGAAAGAACGCATGCTGCCCATTGGTGCCCGGCTCGCCCCAGACCACGGCAGAAGTGGCATAGGGCAGCGGCTGGCCGTGCGCATCCACCCCCTTGCCGTTGCTCTCCATCTCCAATTGCTGCAGGTACGCCGGCAGGCGGCGCAGGCCATGGCTATAAGGTGCCATGCTGCGGCTGGAGAAGTCGTGGAAATTGCGGTACCACAGGTCCAGCAGCGCCAGCCGCACGGGCAGGTTGGATTCCAACGGCGCGGTGCGGAAATGCTCGTCCATCGCATGTGCACCCGCCAGCAGTGCGCGAAAGTGCGGCGCACCCACGGCAATGGCAATCGGCAGCCCGATGGCGGACCACAGCGAATAGCGTCCGCCCACCCAGTCCCAGAAGCCCAACGTGGTGGTGATGCCGAACTGCGCCGCCGCTTCCAGGTTGGTCGTCAGCGCATAGAAATGGCGCGCCAGCGGCAGCCGCGCCCGCGCGTCCTCGCTGCCGCCCTGGTCCAGGAACCATGCCCGCGCCGCCTGTGCGTTGGACATGGTCTCGGCGGTGGTGAAGGTCTTCGACGCAATGAGGAACAGCGTGCTTTCGGGCCGCAGCTGGCGCAACAGGCTGCCCAGCTCCATGCCGTCCACGTTGGAGATGAAGTGCAGGCGCTTGCCCGGGTGGCGCAGGTCGTCCAGTGCCTTGACCACCATCGCCGGCCCCAGGTCCGAGCCGCCGATGCCGATGTTCACGATGTCGGTGATGCCGTCGTCAGCGCGCACGCGCTCGGCGAGGGCCAGCATGTCCTCCAGCATGGCGTGCACGTCGTGCAAGGCAGAGGCGATTTCAGGCGCTACTGTATCGATAGCTACTCGCGCTTGACCTGTATGCCCTGGAGCCGGTTTTCGCAACAACCAATGCATCACCGCGCGCTGCTCGGTGTTGTTGATCGGTCGGCCCTCGAACATCGCATCGCGGTAGGCCACCACGCCGCATTCACGCGCCAGCTGCAGCAGCAGCGCTTCGGTGGGCGCGTCGATCAGGTTCTTGGACAGGTCCGCAAACACATGCGGAGCGTCCTGGCTGAAGCGCTCGAAACGCTGCGCATCCTGCGCAAATGCGGCGCGCAGGTCGAAGCTGCGGCCGGCGCTTTCGTAATGGGCACGCAGGCGCTGCCACGCGGTCGTGTGGTCGCAGCGGGTGCGGGGATCGTCAAAATTCATGCAGCGGCTTGCATCAGTTGTTCCAGCTTGGCCGCGTCCGCCGCAAATGCGCGGATGCCTTCGGCCAGCTTCTCGGTGGCCATGGCGTCGGCATTGAGCGCATAGCGAAAGCCCGCCTCGTCGTACTGCACGGGTTGCAGCGCAACGCGGCGTGCCGCCTCGGGGTCGAGCACGCGTGCCACCGGCGCATCGCTGGCGGCCAACTGGGCCAGCAGTTCGGGGGCAATGGTCAGCAGGTCGCAGCCCGCCAGCGCGACGATCTGCCCGGTGTTGCGAAAACTCGCACCCATGACCTCGGTGCCGATGCCGAAATGCTTGTAATGGTTGTAGATGGCGCGCACGGACTGCACGCCCGGGTCATTGGCGCCGGCCATGGCGGCCTCGTCCCAGTTTGCGCCGGCCTGCTTCTTGTACCAGTCGTAAATGCGTCCGACGAAAGGCGAAATGAGCTGCACCTTCGCCTGACCACAGGCCACCGCCTGTGCAAACGAAAACAGCAGCGTAAGGTTGGTGTGGATGCCGCGCTGCTCCAGTTGGCGCGCGGCCTGGATGCCCTCCCACGTGGCGGCGATCTTGATGAGCACGCGGTCGATGTGCAGCCCTTCGGCCTGGTACAGCTCCACGATGCGCTCCGCACGCGCCACGGTCGCTGCGGTATCGAACGACAGGCGTGCATCCACCTCGGTGGACACGCGCCCAGGGATGATCGACAGGATCTCGCAGCCGAAACGCACGATCAGGCGGTCCATCAGCTCGTCGATAGCGCGGCCATGCCAGCGCGTCACGCAGTCCTTGAGCAGCGGCGCGTACTCGGGCTTTTGCACGGCCTTCAGGATCAGCGAGGGGTTGGTGGTGGCGTCTTGCGGCTGGAACTGGGCCAGCTGCTTGAAATCGCCGGTGTCGGCCACCACGGTGGTGTACTGCTTGAGCGCGTCGAGTTGGTTCATGGCGTGTTGTCCAGGGAGAAAGGCGCGGGGAGCCCAGCCCCGGCGCGTAACCGGCAAGTGTATGCGCGGCCACGGCCCGTCCCGTATCGGTCAATGCCGACCATGAAACTCGATAACATCGTGCACTGGATACGGACCACATGCGGGCACCGTTTTCCCATCGATCAACCCTCTACACATCACCGCAGCTGGCTCATGAGCTTTGATCTGGTCCTCTTCGGCGGCACGGGCGACCTCGCCTGGCGCAAGCTGCTGCCTGCCTTGTTCCAGGCTTTTCGCCACGGGTCGCTGCCGCCGCAGGGGCGCATCATCGGCGTGGCGCGCGACGCGCTGAGCGACGGCGACTACCGCGCGCTGATTGCCCGGCGCTTTGCCGATGTGGAGGGAGAAAAACGCCCCAGCGACGAAGAATTCGAACGCTTTGCCGCGCTGTTGCAGTACCAGCGCATGGATCTGTCCCAGCCAGAGGATTACGCCCTGCTGGCGCGGCGCCTGCACGAGCGCCACGCCGACACGGTGGTGATGTACCTGGCCACCGCGCCCGCGCTGTTCACCACCGTCTGCGAGCAGCTCGGCGCTGCCGGCCTGGCGACGCCCGCCACCCGCGTGGTGCTGGAAAAGCCCCTGGGGCACGATTTGGCTTCCAACCGTGCCATCAACGCCGCGGTGCGCAGCGTGTTCGACGAACGGCAGATCTTCCGCATCGACCACTACCTGGGCAAGCCCTCGGTGCAGAACCTGCTGGCGCTGCGCTTTGGCAACGCGCTGTTCGAACCCCTGTGGCGGCGCGAGACCGTGGCCAGCATCGAGATCACCATGGCCGAGCAGCTGGGCGTGGAGCAGCGTGGCGCCTTCTACGACCAGACCGGCGCGCTGCGCGACATGGTGCAGAACCACGCGCTGCAGCTGCTGTGCGCGATCGCCATGGAGCCGCCCATCAACGCCCATGCCGATGCCATCCGCGATGAGAAGCTCAAGGTGCTGCGTTCGCTGAGTACGTGGACACCCGCCACGCTGCTGCGGGACGTGGTGCGCGGCCAGTATTCCACCGGCACCACGGCCTGCGAGGGCGTGCGCGCCTATGCCGACGAGGACGGCGTGGCGCCCGGCAGCACCACCGAAACCTTCGTCGCCCTGCGCACCGAGATCGCCAATTGGCGCTGGGCGGGCGTGCCGTTCTACATCCGCACCGGCAAGCGCCTGGCCGCGCGCGAGGCACACATCGCCATCAACTTCCGCCCCACGCCCCACGCCATCTACCGCACGCCGCTGGGCGCGGCCAACCGCCTGGTGATCCACCTGCAGCCGCGCGACGGCTTGGCGCTGCACCTGTTTGCCGCGGGGCAGGAAAAGCGCGGCATGCGCATTTCCGAAGCCCAGGCGCTGGCGCCCGTGCAGCTGGACCTGGACTTCGACCAGCGCTTTGGCAGCCAGCGCGTGGGCGCGTACGAGCGGCTGCTGCTGGACGTGATCGCCGGGCGCCTGAATCTGTTCGTGCGCGCCGACGAACAGGAAGCCGCCTGGCATTGGGTGGAACCCATCATGCAGGCCTGGGCCGAGCAGGACGCCCGTGGCGAAGGCCCGCGCCCGTATGCCGCTGGCAGCTGGGGCCCCAGCGCCGCCAGCGCGCTGGTGGCCCGCGAAGGACACACCTGGATGGAAGAATGCTAGACCGCATCACCGCTTCCCTGCCCTCGCTCGCCCCCGCCGAGCAGCGCGTGGCCCAACTCGTGCTGGACGACCCGCGCGCCTTTGCCCACCTGCCGGTGCGCGAGCTGGCCGCGCGCGCGCGCGTCAGCAAGCCGACAGTGGTGCGCTTTTGCCGCAGCATGGGCTATGACGGCCTGGCGGACTTCAAGCTCAAGCTGGCCGGCAGTGTGAGCGAGGGCGTGCCCTTCATCCACCGCAGCGTGGACGCCGACGACAAGACCAACGACGTGCTGGTGAAGGTGGTGGACAACGCCGTGGCCGCCTTCCTGCAGTACCGCAGCGCCGCCAGTACCAATGCGCTGGAGCGTGCGGCCGAGGCCATCGCCAGCACCTGGCAGACGGGGCGGCGCATCGAGTTCTACGGCGCGGGCAACTCCGGCATCGTGGCGCAGGACGCGCAGCACAAGTTCTTTCGCCTAGGCATCACCAGCATCTCCACCAGCGACGGCCACATGCAGGTGATGAGCGCCACGTTGCTGGGCCCGGGCGACTGCGCGGTGATCATCAGCAACTCGGGCCGCACGCGCGACCTGATGGACGCAGCCGACATCGCGCGCAAGAACGGCGCAACCACCATTGCCATCACCGCCAGCGGCTCGCCGCTGGCACACACCTGCCGCATCCACCTGGCGGCCGACCACCCCGAGGGCTACGACCGCTACAGCCCCATGGTCTCGCGCCTGCTGCACCTACTCATCATCGACGTGGTCGCCACCTGCGTGGCGCTGCGCATCGGCGAGCCGCTGCAACCGGTGCTGCAGCAGATGAAGAACAACCTGAGGGCCAAGCGGTATACCTGAGGGCACCCCCCTGAGCGGCTGCGCCGCTTCCCCCTCTCTCTACGCGCTGCGCTACGGGAGGGGGGACACCGCCAGCGCCCGGGCCAAGCCCGCTGCGCGGCGGTTGCTGGGATGGGGCGCGCCAGTTCCATGCCGTGCGCCCTATGGCGAAGCACAAAAACAATAGCTGCTACCGCCTGCCCCGCTTGGACTTCAGAAACAAAAGCATCTGAAATCAAGCATTGGCAAGCGGTAGCAGCTCTCTTTTTCAGAGCGCCGCTTCAGCGCCCGTAGGTGGCGGTGAAGCTCGCCTTGGCCAGGGTGTGGGCGTTGACCATGAAGCCGGCGAGCGCGGCGGGGGCGTCGTCGGGCACATCGATACGCTCCACCGACAGCGCATGCACCGTGAAGATGTAGCGGTGCGGCTTGTCGCCCGGCGGCGGGCACATGCCGCCCCAGGCGTACTGCCCGTAGTCGTTGCGGATCTGGCGCGCGCCAGCCGGCAGGTGGGCGCCGCCCTTGGCGCCGGCGTTGGCGGGCAGCTCACTCACCGAAGCCGGCAGATCGATCACATACCAGTGCCAGAAGCCCGAGCCCGTGGGCGCGTCGGGGTCGTACACGTTCACGGCAAAGCCCTTCGTGCCCTCGGGCGCGCCGCTCCAGCGCAGCACGGGCGACTGGTTCCGACCGCTGCAGCCAAAGCCGTCGAACTCGAAGCTCTGTGCAATGGTGCTGCCGTCGGCGATGTCGGGACTGGTGAGGGTGAAGGCGGTCATGCGCGGTACTCCTGGGGTTCGTTGACGGGAAACCGTCAGTATGCCCGCGCATTCCCGCCGTTCACTTCACTGGTCCCGTCACTGCCCCGCGAAGCTCTTGGTGCTGTAGAGCTCGTGCGACAGGCGGTTCAGCATGGGCAGGCCGGTGGCGGCGTCACGCGGCTGCTTGTCGATGTAGCTGAAGAACACATCGGCATCCAGCACGCCGATATCCAGGCGCCGCGCCGCGGGCACGGCCGCCAGCGTCTTGTAGCCGTCGCCGCCCGTGGCGTTGAAACTCAACACGAAGAGCCTGTAGGTCTTGGCCGGATCGATCGGCCCCCAGGTGCCGGTGGCGGCGTTGCGCACTTCGAGACCGGAGGCGCGCTGGCCGAAGGCGGCCGAGGCGTTCACGTCGAAGCGCAGGCCGCCGGTATAGGGATAGGGCCCGGTCGATCCGCCCGCCTTGAACACGGCCTCCAGACCGTCTTCGAGCATGGATTTGACCTCCGCGCCGGTCACGTCCAGACGGAACAGCATGTTGCCGAAGGGCAGCACCTGGATCACCTGCGCTGCTGTCACCGTGCCGTCCAGCGCAATGCGCACACCACCGCCGCTTTGCAGCGAGATGTCGGCGCCGCCGTACTTGGCATTGCCCTCGTCCACGTAGGCCTGCGCCACCAGCTGCTGGATGTCGCCACCGCGCAGATGCACGCTGCCCTCGGCGTTGCACGTGGGGCTGGAGCCGCCCGAGCCGGGATTGCCCGGCACGCGGCGGAAGCACAACTCCTTCGGCACCACCGCCACGTTGGTCTTGTTGAAAACGGCCACGCGGTCCTTGAACGGCTGCAGCGCCGTGGTGGCGGCGGCGGCTGGCTGCGTCACGCGCAGAAAGCCCTTGGCCGCCACGTCGGCATCGATGGCCTTCTTTTCGGCATCGGTCGGGGGCAATTTGTTGATGGTGAAGTCGCTACCGATCAGCACATGCGGCGTGCCACTGCACTGCGTGACCTCGCCCTTGCCGTCAAAACGCACGTTCAACTCGCCCACCACCTGCGCGTATTCCCAGGCCTGCACCACGCAGACGTTCTTGCCGTCCTTGTCGGTCACGCGCGTGGGATAGGCGCCACTGGGCGTGCCCACGCCCGTGGTCTTGAGCGCATCGGGGCCCAGCAGCGTGTGCGAATCGCCGCCCACGATCACGTCCACGCCGCTGAGCTTGGCGGCGATTTCCTTGTCGTAGCCATAGCCCACGTGGCTCATGACGATGATCTTGTTGATGCTCTGGGCGCGCAGCTTGTCGATCTCACGCTGCGCCGCCGTGACTTCGTCCTCGAAGGTGGTGTCCGCGTCGGGGCTGGACGAGGCCTTGGTCTTGCCCGCAATCGTCAGGCCGACGATGCCGATCTTCTGGCCGCTGCGCTCCACCACGGTGGAAGGCTGCACGTAACCGGGTGCCTTGGTGGCGTTGAGCGCCGAGCCGGCACCGAACTTCACGTTGGCGCTGAGCACCGCCGTCTTGCAGGACCCCTTCTTGAGCAGGTCCAGGAATCCCTTGAGGCCCGCGTCACCCTTGTCGAACTCGTGGTTGCCCAGCGTGAAGGCGTCGAAGCACACGGTGTTCATCAGCGCGGCATCGGCCTCGCCGTCCGCGCCCGCGCGGTTGAAGTACAGCGTGCCGGTGAGCGCGTCGCCCGCATGCAGCTTGAGCACGTTGGCGCCCGCGGCCTTGGCCAGGCTGTCGAAGGCCGCGGTGACGCGCGCAAAGCCGCCGGCTTCGACGGCCACGTCCACAGGCGCGGCGCCGCCCGTGGACAGCTTCAGCGTCTTGGACTTGGCGTCCAGCGTGGAGTGGTGGTCGTTGATGTGCAGGACGGTCAGTTCCAGCGGCTGGGCCTCGTCGTCATCGTTGCCACCGCATGCCGCCAGCACGCCACACGCCGCCAGCGCCACCGCGCCCATCCGCACCCGCCGCCCGTAGGGCTTGTTGGCCCATTGCATCCACGAACCCATGTTCTCGCTCCCTGTTGAATCGTTACAGAGTGGAGATGGTGGGAAGCAAGGATGACAGCGCCGTGAAAGCCCCACACGCGCGCCCGTAGAACAGGGCGCGCGCAGCCTCTTTGCTCACATAAAAAGAGCATTTACCGCTTGCTGCACAAGCGTTAGGGCCGTTTTTCTATCGAACCCTCATACCGCCAACTCCACCAACGGGATGCGTTTTTCCTGCACGCCGTGGCAGGCCACGCGCGTGCCGCCGTCATCAATGAGCTGGGGGCGCTCGGTGCGGCAGCGGTCGTTGGCGTAGGGGCAGCGTGGGTTGAACGCGCAGCCCGGCGGCGGGTTGAGCGGGTTGGGCACCTCCCCTTGCACGGGCGTGCGCGCGCGGCCGGTGTCGTGCATCTTGGGGATGGCGTCCAGCAACATGCGCGTGTAAGGGTGGCGCGGGTTCTCGAACAGCACCTTCTTGTCGGCCAGCTCCACCAGCCGGCCCAGGTACATCACGCCCACCTGGTCGCTCACGTGGCGCACCACGGCCAGGTTGTGGCTGATGAACAGGTAGGTGAGCTGCCGCTGGCGCTGCAGGTCCTTCATGATGTTGAGCACCTGCGCCTGCACCGACACGTCCAGCGCGCTGGTGGGTTCGTCGCACACCAGGAACTCGGGCTCGGTGGCCAGGGCACGCGCGATGGAGATGCGCTGGCGCTGCCCGCCCGAGAACTGGTGCGGGTACTTGGCCATGTCCAGCGGCGACAGGCCCACGGACTGCAGCAGTTCGCCCACGCGCTTCTTGAGTTGTGCAGCGTCGGTGATGAGACCATGCTCGCGCAGGGGCTCGCCGATGATGTCCTCCACCAGCCATCGGGGGTTCAGGCTGGCATAGGGGTCCTGGAAGATCATCTGGATGCGCCGGCGCATGGCGCGCGCATCCTTGCCCTTGAAAGCGGCGTGCGCGTCCTGCCCGTCGAAGGTGAGGCCGCCGCGCGTGGGCTCGTACAGCCCCACCAGCAGGCGCGCCACGGTGCTCTTGCCGCAGCCGGACTCGCCCACCAGGGCCAGCGTCTTGCCGCGCTCGATCGTGAATCCCACGCCGTCCACCGCATGCAGCAGCGCGCGCGGCTTGCGCTCGATGACCCGGTTGAGCCAGGGCGCGGAGACATCGAACGTCTTGGCGAGGTCATGCGCCTGCACCAGCGGTGCGGTGGTGGTCGTCGTGGAGCTCATGCGGCCACCTCGCTCGTCACGTCGTGCAGCCAGCAGGCGGCCTGCGTAGCGCCGGCGGGCATGAGGTCGGGGCGCGCCTGGCGGCAGCGGTCGAAGGCGCGCGGGCAGCGCGGGTTGAAGGCGCAGCCCTCGGGAATGGCGTTCAGGCGGGGCATGGCTCCGTCGATCTGGTTGAGGCGCTCGCGGTCCTGCTCCATGTCGGGAATGGACGCCATGAGGCCGGCGGTGTAGGGGTGGGCGGGCTGGTTGATGACCTCGTGCACGGGGCCGATTTCGGCCACGCGGCCGGCGTACATCACGGCCACGCGGTCGCAGGTCTCGGCGATCACGCCCATGTCGTGGGTGATCAGCATCACGGCCGCGCCGCGCGTCTTGCAGATGCTCTTGAGCAACTGGATGATCTGCGCCTGGATGGACACGTCCAGCGCCGTGGTGGGCTCGTCCGCCACGATGAGCTGCGGCTCGGCCGCCAGCGCCAGGGCAATCACCACGCGCTGGCGCATGCCGCCCGAGAACTGGTGTGGGTAGTGGTCGATGCGCTGCTCGGCCGCGGGAATGCCGGTGTCCTTGAGCAGGTCGATGGCCCGCTGGCGCGCCTGCGCGGCGCTCATGGGCAGGTGGGTGAGGATGGTCTCCACCAGTTGCTGGCCCACGGTGTACAGCGGGTTGAGCGAAGTCAGCGGGTCCTGGAAGATCGCGCCGATCTTGCGCCCGCGGATGTGGCGCATCTGCTCGTGCGGCAGGTTGTCGATGCGCTGGCCCTGCAGCACGATCTGGCCCGAGGCCACGCGCCCCGGCGGCTCCAGCAGACCGATGATGGACGCGCCCGTGAGCGACTTGCCCGCGCCGGACTCGCCCACCACACCCAGGATCTCGCCCGGTGCGATGGAGAACGACACGTTGTCCAGCGCGCGCAGCGTGCCGCGGCGGCCGGGGAATTCGACGACGAGGTTGTGGACTTCGAGAAGTGACATATCAGTTATCCAGTGCGGTGCGCGCCGCCCGCATCGCATGAAACGGGCGCCCCCATAACGAGGGCAGCCGAGCAAGGGTCCGGGCCGGCCGCGCCGCAGCGAGGGCTGCGCCCCCCTGCCCGCATGGCGCAGCCATGCGAGAGCGGGGAGAAGGCGCAAAGCGACTCAGGAGGTGTTCCATTTCAGCGCAGGCGCGGGTTGAGTGCATCGCGCAGCCAGTCGCCCAGCAGGTTCACGGACAGCGCGATCAGCACCAGCATCACGCCGGGGAAGACAGTGATCCACCACTCGCCGGAGAACAGGTAGTCGTTGCCGATGCGGATCAGCGTGCCCAGCGAGGGCGACGTGGGCGGCGCGCCCACTCCCAGGAAGGACAGCGTGGCTTCGGTAATGATGGCCGTGGCCACCTGGATGGTGGCCAGCACCATGACCGGCCCCAGCACGTTGGGCAGCACATGCTTGCGCATGATGCGCAGCGGCGACACGCCGGTGACGCGCGCGGCCTGCACGTATTCCTTGTTGCGCTCCACCAGCGTGGAGCCGCGCACGGTGCGCGCGTACTGCACCCATCCCGTGAGCGAGATCGACAGGATCAGCACGCCGAAGGCCAGCGAATCGGGCGCGTTGGGGAACACCGCACGCCCCACGCCGGCAATCAGCAGCGCGATCAGGATGGCGGGGAACGACAGCATCACGTCGCACAGGCGCATGAGCACGCCGTCCACCCATCCGCCGCGAAAGCCCGCCACCAACCCCAGCGCCACGCCCACGACGACCGACAGCGCCACGGAGGCCAGGCCCACCACCAGCGAGATGCGCGCGCCGTAGATCAGCGCCGAGAGGATGTCGCGGCCCTGGTCATCGGTGCCCAGGGCGTACTTCCAGGTGCCTTCGGCCTGCCACACGGGCGGCAGGCGCGCGTCCGACAGCTCCAGCGTGCTCAGGTCGAACGGGTTGTGTGGCGCCACCCAGCCGGCAAAGATGGAGCAGAACACGCACACGGCGGCAATCAGCGCCGCGATGATGGCCACGGGCGAGGTGCGAAAGCTGTGGGCCACGTCGCTGTCGTACCAGCGCAAGAGCGTTTGTTTCATGAGCGAAGGGTCAAGGCAAAAAAGGGGAAGGCGGCAAGGTCGTACGGTCAGGGGCCCACGCCCATCCACTTGAAAGGCATGGTGTTGTCGGCCATCTGCACCAGGCGGATCTTCTTGGACACGCCCCAGGCCAGGGCCTGCTGGTGCAGCGGGATGTAGGCAATGTCGGCGGCCTGCAGCAGCAAAGCCTCGCGCAGCAGCACATCGCGCCGGGTCTTGTCGGTCTGCGTCTGGACCTGCAGCAGCAGCGCGTCCAGCCGCGGGTTGCAATAGCCCCCCAGGTTGAAGTGGCCCGCGCCTTCGCCGCGCGGGCAGGCCGCCAGCGCGTTCAGCGCACCGTGTGCGTCGTAGGTGGAGGGCGTCCAGCCCATCAGGTAGAAGCCCGCGTCGCGTCGCAGGATGCGCGGGTAGTACTGCGCCTTGGGCTCCGCGCGCACCGTCACGCGCACCTGCAGGGTCGCCAGCTGTGCAGCGATGGCGGTGCACAGCGCCGCGTCGTTCACATAGCGGTCGCTGGGGCAGTCCAGCGTGAGCGCGAAGCCCTCGCCATAGCCGGCCTGCGCCATGAGCGCGCGCGCGGCCGCCACGTCGTGCGGCAGCCGCTTGACGTCGGACTGAAAGCCATTGACGCCCGGTCCCACGATGAGCGCGGCGGGCGTGGCGGCGCCGCGCATCACGTTCTTGATGAGCGCATCGATGTCGATGGCCTGGTAGAAGGCCTGGCGTACGCGCCGGTCCTTGAAGGGGTTGGCGCCGCGCACGCTGGCGTACGGCAGCTCGTCGCTGTGCTGGTCCATGCCCAGGAACAGCGTGCGCAACTCGGGCCCCGTGACCACGCGGACCAGTCCGGCGGCGCTCACGCGTTCGATGTCCTGTACCGGCACGGGCTCCATCACGTCCACGCGGCCGGCCAGCAGCGCGGCCACGCGCGCCTCGTTGTCCGGAATGGGCAGGAAGACGACTTGGCGTGCGTTGCTCTCGATAGTGCCCCAGTAGCGCATGTTGCGCTCGAACACGGTGCGCTGCTGCGGGCGACGCTCGGCCAGGCGGAACGGCCCCGTGCCATTGGCGCGCAGCGCGGCGGCCTGCCCCGCGGCCCCGCGCGCGTCGCCTACCTGCGCGAGACCCTGCGCCTCGCTCCAGCGCTGGTTCATCATGTAGACGTGCGACAGCAGGGCCGGCAGCAGCGGCGTGGGCTCGCGGGTTTCGATCTCGATGGTGTGCGCGTCCAACTTGCGCACCTCGCGCACGCCGCTCAGGTAACTGCGCATGTCCGAGCCTTCGGACTGCGCGCGCCGCAGCGAAAACACCGCATCGTCGGCCGTGAAAAGCGCACCGTCGTGGAAGGACACGCCGCGGCGCAACTCGAAGCGCCACACGGTGGGGGTGGTCGCACGCCAGGCCAGCGCCAGCGCAGGCACCAGGCTCAGATCCTTGTTGCGTCCCACCAGAGGCTCATACACATTGCCGGTCAGGCTGAGCTGCAGCGATTCATTGAGCGCATGTGGGTCCATCGACAGCGCATCGCCCTGGTTGGCCACACGGATGGTTTGCGCATTAGCTACCAAAAATATAGCTGCTAGCGCTTGCAGTACAAGCGCCAGGGCCATATTTCGCATCCAGACCGTGCTCCGCATCATGCTGCTGTACCGTGCGATCTCACTGCGCTTGCCCCAGGGGCATGGCCTGCTCGACCAGGCCGGCATGCAGGGCCGCGCCCAGGGGCAGCACGTCGTCATTGAAGTCGTAGCGGCTGTTGTGCAAGGTGCTGTTGCCAGCGCCCATGCCCTGCCCCAGGCGCAGGTAGGCGCCGGGCCGGGCCTGCAGCATGAAGGAGAAATCCTCCGCGCCCATGCTCGGCTCCAGGTCGCGGTCCACGTTTTCTTCGCCCACCAGCGACGCAGCCACGTCGCCTGCGAAGCGCGCATCGCTCTCGGTGTTGATGGTGGCAGGGTAGATGCGCTCGTAGCGAACGGTGGCGGTAGCGCCAAAGCCCAGGGCGATGGCGTTGCACAGCTCCTTGATGCGGCGCTCCACCATCTCCTGCACGGCGGGGTCGAACGTGCGCACCGTACCCACCAGCGTGGCCGTGCCCGGCAGCACGCTGAACGCACCCAGGTCGCCCGCCTGCACCGCGCACAGACTGATGACTGCGCTCTCCAGCGGTCGCACGTTGCGCGAGACGATCCCCTGCACGGCGGTGACGATGTGCGCGGCCACTAGCACCACGTCCACCGTCTGGTACGCATGCGCACCGTGGCCGCCGCGCCCGGTCACTTCGATCGTGACGCGGTCGGCCGCCGCCATCATGGCGCCGCTGTTGATACCCACGGTGCCGGGCCGCATGGCCGGCCAGTTGTGCATGGCGTACACCGACTGCACGGGAAAGCGCTCGAAGAGCCCGTCCTCGATCATCACGCGCGCACCGCCCAGGCCTTCCTCGCCGGGCTGGAAGATCAGCACCGCCGTACCGTCGAAATGGCGCGTGGTCGCCAGGTAGCGTGCTGCACCCACGAGCATGGCCGTGTGCCCATCATGGCCGCAGCCATGCATCAGGCCGCTCTTGCAGGACTTCCAGGCGAAATCGTTGTGCTCGGCCATGGGCAGCGCGTCCATGTCGGCCCGCAGACCGATCATGCTGCCGCTGCTGCGTCCCTGGCCGTGGATGATGCCCACCACGCCGGTACGGCCGATGCCTTCGTGCACCTCGTCCACGCCGGCGTGCCGCAGCGCCTCGCGCACACGGGCGCTGGTGTAGACCTCTTCAAAGCCCAGCTCGGGGTGGGCATGCAGGTCGCGGCGGAATGCGGTGAGCTCCGGGTGGTACTGCGCGATGTGGGCGAAAGCGCGTCCGCCTGCCTTCAAGCGCTGCTGCACGGCCTGCATGTCAGTGCCCTCCCGCCTTGCCGCCCACGCGCAGGCGCGGGTCCACTGCGAAGTACAGCAGGTCCACCACCAGGTTGATGACCACGAAGATCAGCGCGATCAGGCAGAGGTAAGCGGCCATCACGGGGATGTCGGCAAAGGTCACGGCCTGGATGAACAGCAGGCCCATGCCGGGCCACTGGAACACCGTCTCGGTGATGATGGCAAACGCAATCAGGCCGCCCAGTTGCAGGCCGGTGATGGTCATCACCGGCACCAGCGTGTTCTTGAGCGCATGGCCAAAGTGGATGGCGCGGTCGGTCAGGCCACGCGCACGGGCGAACTTGATGTAGTCGGTGCGCAGCACTTCCAGCATCTCGGCGCGCACCAGGCGCATGATCAGCGTGAGCTGGAAGATGGCGAGCGTGATGGCCGGCAGCGTGATGTGGTGCCAACCCTTGGCCGTGAGCAAACCCGTGCTCCACCAGCCCAGCTGCGTCACATCACCGCGCCCGAAACTGGGGAACCATCCCAGCGTGACCGAGAACACCAGGATCAGCAAAATGCCGATCAGGAACGTAGGCAGCGACACACCCAGCAACGACAGCGTCATGAACACCTGGCTGGTGAAGGTGCCGCGCTTGAGCGCCGCATACACCCCCATGGGCATTCCCACCGCGAGGGCGATGAAGGCGGCCACCAGCGCCAGCTCCAGCGTGGCCGGGAAGCGCTCGGCGATCAGCCGCGAGACCTTGGCCCCCTGGCGCAGGGAGAGCCCGAATTCGCCCTGCGCCGCATTCACCAGGAAGTGCCAGAACTGCACGATGAATGGCTGGTCCAACCCCAGGGCGGCACGCATCTCGGTGATCTGCTCGGGCGTGGCGTCCTGCCCCAGCAGGAAGACCACGGGGTCGCCCACGAACTGGAACAGCATGAACGAGATGAAGGCCACGGCGACCATGACGATCACGGCCTGGATAAGTCGGCGCAGGATGAAGGCAAGCATTCTCGGGCTATTGCAAGATGTCGGGCCATGCTAGCAGGCATCGGGGCGCAGCCAAGGCTCGTCCCCGCAGCGGCCGGGTGCTTAGACTGGCCGTGGTTCGCCTGCGCAGGGGCTTTCCGCACGCAGGCGGTACGTTATGGCACGGCCGCTCACTGGAGCTTGACGGTGCGCATGTCGATGCGGTTGTCGGCACGATGCACCAGCTCCACATTCTTCTTCATGGCCCAGGGGATGACCTGGTCGTACAGCGGCAGGTGCGAGACCGTGTCGTTGGAGAGCTGCAGCGCCTCGGTCAGCATGCGCGCGCGCACCGGAGCGTCCGTCTCGGCCTTGATGCGGTCCACCAGGTAGTCCATGCGCTCATTGCGGTAGCGGCCCACGTTGTAGTTGCCATCGCCACCAGTGCCTACGCTGCGCACCAGCGATTGCAGGCTGTACAGCGCGTCAAAGGTCGGCACGCCCCAACCCAGCATGTAGATGCTGGCTTCGCTGCGCTGGATCATGGGAAAGTAGGTCACCAGCGGCAGCGTGCGCAGCTTGGCCTTCACACCGATGCGCGCCCACATGGCGGTGACCGCCTGGCAGATGGCCTCGTCGTTGATGTAGCGATTGTTGGGACAGGCGAAGTCCACCTCGAAACCGTCGGCATAGCCGGCCTCGGCCAGCAGCTTCTTCGCGGCCTCGACGTCGTAGGGCATGCGCTTGCCCACGGCCTCCGACCAGCCTGCGACCTGCGGCGCCACCAGGGTACCAGTCGGCTTGCCCAGGCCGCGCAGGATGTTGCGCGTGAGGGCATTGGCGTCGATGGACTGGTACAGCGCCTTGCGCACGCGCAGGTCCTTCAAGGGGTTCTTGCCCTTGATGTTGGAGCCCACGAGTTCATCCCGGAACTGGTCCATGCCCAGGAAGATGGTACGGTTCTCCAGCCCGTCCACCACCTTGATGGTGCCCGACGAGCGCAGGCGGGGCAGATCCTGCGGTGAGGGGTCCAGCACCAGGTCCACCTCACCCGACAGAAGGGCGGCAATGCGCGTGGCGGCCGACTTGATGGGGGTGTAGACGATCTCGGTCACATTGCCTTCCATCTGGCCCCACCAGTTCGGATTGCGCTTGAAGACCATCTTCACGTCGGGTTGCCATGTCTCCAGCGTATAGGGGCCCGTGCCCATGGCGTTGCGATGGGCGAAGTTCTCATCGGTGCCCTTGATGTCCTTCGGCTCCACCGATCGGTTCTTCTCGGCCCAGGCCTTGCTCATCATGCGCAACTCGGTCATCTGCCGCAGCAGCACGGGGTTGGGCGACTTGAGGAAGATGTCGATGGTCTGCGCATCCACCTTCACCACCTTGTCGATGCCTTGCACATACGGCGTGTAGTTCGATGTCTTGGACATGGCGCGCTGCAGCGAGTACACGGCGTCATCGGCCGTGAAGGCGGAACCATCGTGGAACTTCACGCCCTGGCGCAGCGTGAAACGCACTTGTGTGGGGCTGACCTCTCGCCACGCCGTCGCCAGCATGGGCTCGACCTCGAAGGTACGGCTGTTGTAGTAGACCAGGCTTTCGTACACATACGAATGGATGGCGTTTTGCAGCGCGTTGTTTTGGGAGTGGATATCCCAGGTGGCGATTTCGCCCTGGCTGGCCCACTTGAAGGTCTTGGCATGCGCCGCTGGAACCACGGCCGCCGCGCAGGCCGCCGCAAGAGAAAGGATCAAGGCATTGATTCGCATGGGAATCCTCTTTTATAGAAAGGAGCGACTACAGCGTGGCCGTGGCCACTGGCAAAGGGAAATCCCTGAAATGGTGCATCGCAGATGCGCCGCCATTCATCCGCAGTGCTGATGCAAAACCAATGCCCGGACTGCGTATCTACGCTCCGCGGGGCAAAAACCGTACTTCCAGAAAAAAACAACCTCCCGAAGGAGGTTGTTAGAAATCGGGGCGGGCCCAAAGGGCCCTTCCCCTCCCCACTCAATGTGCCTTAGAAGCGATGGCGGACACCCACGGTGATGCCGGTACGGCTGCGTGCGCCGCTCGCCGCATCCAGCACGAGCGCGCTGCCGCCGCTGATGCTGGTGTGGTCCACGCCGAAGTAGGCATCGGTGCGCTTGCTGAAGGCATAGTCCGCCACGGCCACGTAGAAGTTGACGTTGCCGTTGGAAGCACCCGTGGCCGAGCCCGACTGCTTACCGCGGAAGTAGTGCGCGCCCAGGTTGAGCTGAGGCGTCAACTGATAGCCCACACCTACCTTGAACAGCTGGCGCTTGTTGGCGTCGCCCGGCTGGAAGCCGCCATTGGTCTGGCCGGCCCAGAATTGCCCCAGGATCGCTCCGTCGACGAGATTACGGAAACCCTGGATCGGGTTGGTCACCGTAGCGTATTTCGCCTTGTTCAGGCCATAGCCTGTATTGAAGTACCACGGACCCGTGCGGTACGAACCGCCCAGAGTCCAGGCGTCTACGTCGGTGCCGCCTGGCAGCGTCGTGCGCATGTAGCCGCCGCCGACGGCAAACCCGCTCGCGGAGTAGCGCAAGTAGCCGCCAGCCGTCTTCCAGGCGCCACCACCCAGGGTGCCTGCAACGTAGGCAGGCACTTGCGCCGCCGAGGCAGGCAGGCCAGCTTCCAATGCCTTGGTGTCGTTGTTCTCGTCAAACGAATATTGCAGCGAGCCTACGAAGCTGCGGTCCGGCGTTGCGAAGGTGTACTTCAGCATGTTGCTGGTACGCGCGCCCATGGCCATTCCCAACTCAGGCTTGTAGGCTTCCATGTAGGGGGAGTACGGGAACGAAGCGTAGGTGCTGGTCACCACGTCGAACAGGACATTCCACTGACGTCCGGCAGTCAGGCGGCCATAAGGGCCTTGCAGACCCAGATAGGACAGTTGGAAGAAGGGGGTGGAAACACTGCCGTCATCGGCATTGAGACGGTTTTCCAGCACCACCAGGGCCTTGGACCCGCCACCCAGGTCCTCCTCCACATTGATGCCCCAGCGGCTTTGCGACATGCCGCCACCGATCATCTTCGTCAGGCCATCCTTGCCGGCACCTTCGTTGTTGGTGTGGCGCACGGCGGCATCCACGATACCCCACAGCTCCACCTTGCTGGTACCGGCGGACTGGGCCATTGCCACGCCCGCGCCGCACAGCGCCAGGGCAGCCACAATTTTCTTTTGCATACGACAGACTCCTCTTGGATTGATAACCGGCTCACGATTCGCAGCCACGCCTTGATGAACTCGCTCACTGGACGTGCGCCACTCGCTTCACAACACTCGACTTCTCCTCCACCAGGGGCCCTGCGGCCAAATCGTGTTCTTGGCAGGAAGCGAGGAGGCTTCATTGTTGAAAACCCGCCGAGCAGGGGCAAGAGTCCATCGCTTTACAGCCACAGGGGTTAACCCGAAAAATCGTCGCACAAGAGACACCAAATCGCAGACAAAAAAAAACCGCTGCCCGAAGGCAGCGGTTTTGTCTTCTTTATCCAAGCTGGCCTCACGCCAGCCCGAGATTAGAAGGAGTGGCGAATACCCAGTTGCACGCCAGTCTGGTTCTCGCCAGCGCCGGGGCCGCCGGTGCTCAGGTTCTTGGCATTCAGACCCAGGTTGGAAGCGTCCTTGTTCTTCAGGTAAGCCACGGTGCCGTACAGAGCCGTACGCTTGGACAGGTTGTGGACATAACCCAGGCTGATCTGGTGAGCCTTGGAGTCGATGAACTTCTGGTCGTACAGAGCGTACTGGGCCTTGACTTCGCCAGCGCCCACAGGAGCGGATGCGCCCAACATGTAGGCGTTAACCTTGCGCTCGGAACCGCCAGGGACATCATCCTTGGTCTGCTGCAGGATGGCGTTCAGCTTGACAACGTTCAGGTTGTACGAACCGCCCAAGGTCAGACGATTGCGGTCAGCACCATTGACGGCAGTAGCACCGGAGCCCAGGGTCAGGGCGCTGCTCTCGTCATAAGACAGGGCAACACTCAAAGGGCCGTTGTCATAGGCAACATAACCACCAACGTAACGACCCTTCTTCGAGTTCGTCTTGTCAGCCTTTTCGTCGAAGCCATAACCAAGACCGGCAGTGAAGCCGCTGAAGTTAGGGGTGAAGTAGCTGATCAGGTTGCTCGAACGGATGCCGTTGGCATCGTTGTTGTTGTTAGCCGTGGTTTGGTTGTTGCCATTCCAGTTGCTCCAGCCCATGAATTGGCCAATGCCAACCTGGCCGAAGACGTCGTACGAGATGAACTTGGTGTAGCCAGGGGTATAGTCACGGCCCAGGCGCACTTCACCGAAACCACCAGCCAGGCTGACCGTGGAACGGCGCTGGAAGTTGAAGCCAGCTGCGTTGCCGTTGTCACCGAAGATTTCGCCTTCCAGCCAGAAGCCAGCCTTCAGACCGCCACCCAGGTCTTCCACGCCGCGGAAGCCCAGACGGCTCGTTGCGTTGCCGCTGGTGCTCAGGCCATACACGCTGTCGCCAGCGGCGTTAGCGTTGTCCACGTAGCCGAAAGCGGTGTCAACAACACCGAACAGCGTCACGGAGGATTGGGCCATTGCGGCGCCGGAAGCAGCCAGCACTGCCAGTGCAATCAGGGATTTTTTCATTGCGAGTTACTCCAAGGTTAAACAGAGGGCCCCGGATCGTAGAGGACTTGGAGGTGCGGCTCACGCACAGCCCCGCCGGTTCCCCGGGCCAACCTCCTGGTGGGGAAGTTGGTCCTATTGCAACAGAGCCCGCCAGGTTTCGCAAAGGAAATCCCTCAGAATCGGGCCAAAAGCGGGTTTTCGTTGCTGTACCGCAACATGGCCAAAACGGCAGCAAAACCGTCTTATTGTTGCTCCGAGTAAGCACTTACCGTACGGTTTTTTGCGTTACCTGCGCCATTACGTGCGCGTAAACAACGTTTTTGTTACCCATGGACACACTCCTCATTGCCGCAGATAGCGCCCTGCGAACCTTGTTCGCTCGTCCAAGAGCGGGAGAACCCTCACCGGCACGCTCCCTGCCTGCGGTGGACCTGTCCGTCGAGCAAAGGCGTCTCTCCAGCGCGTTGATGCGCGTCAATCATGTCGGGGAGGTGTGTGCCCAGGGCTTGTACATGGCGCAGTCGTGCGTGACCCGCGACCCCCAGCTGCGCAGCGATCTCCTGGCCGCGGCGCGCGAGGAGACCGACCACCTGGCCTGGACTCGCGAGCGGCTCGACGCCCTGGGGAGCCGGCCCAGTCTCCTCAACCCCTTGTGGTTCGCTGGCGCCTTCGCCATCGGTCTGGTGGCGGCCCGGGTCAGCGACCAGGCCAGTCTGGGTTTTGTGGTGGAGACGGAGCGGCAGGTATCCGCCCATCTGCAAGGGCACCTGCGCCGCCTGCCGGAGGCGGACCTGCCCTCGCGCGCCATCGTCGACCGCATGCAGCGGGATGAGGAACGCCACGCGGCCCAGGCGCAGGCGGCGGGCGCACTTCCTCTACCGCCCCCGGCGCGTTGGCTGATGAAAGCCGCCGCCAAGGTCATGACGACGACTGCACATCACATCTAGTACGTCCCGCCGCGCCTCAGGCCTCGACGATCTCAAAGCCCGTCGTGATCTGCGCGGTCTTGCCCAGCATGATGCTGGCCGAGCAGTATTTCTCATGGCTCATGGCGATGGCACGCTCCACGGCCGCCGGCGGAATGCCGCGCCCGGTCACCGTGAACTGCATGTGGATCTTGGTGAACACCTTGGGATCGACCTGCGCCCGCTCGGAGGTGAGCTTCACGCTGCAGCCGCGCACATCGTGCCGGCCGCGCTTGAGGATCAGCACCACGTCGTAGGCCGTGCAGCCGCCCGTGCCGGCCAGCACGGTCTCCATGGGACGCGGGGCCAGGTTCTGGCCGCCGTTCTCGGGACGGTCGGCGTCGGGCGCCCCGTCCATGGCCAGCACATGGCCGCTGCCGGTCTCCGCAACAAAGCCCATGCCGGAGCGCGTGCCGGCGTTGCCGGTCCAGCTGACGGTGCATTCCATGTTGTTTTTCTCCAAAAATCAGGGTGAATCTGTAGCAAATGATGAACGCAGGTGCGATTTTGCTGCAACGCAACAACCGCAGCGCTACAATGCGCCCATGCGTTACCCGCTTCGCACTGTTCGCACAGCGGGGTTCGCACCGATTGTCTCCTCCATCTCCTCAAAGGATGGATTCAGCCCCAGGCTTTACCGCTTGGGGCTTTTTTTTGCCCTGCGGTGAGCCGTCCCTAACCCTGCGGGCGCACCGTCCTATGATGTGCGCCCGGCTGAGCGCGCCCTGGACGCCCCGTCCCCACGGCAGCGCCGCCCGCCGGTTTGCACCATGACCCAGCCTCTCACCCCGTTCGATTACCTGACAAAGATCCTCACCGCGCGTGTCTATGACGTGGCGGTGGAGTCCGACCTGCAGCCCGCCCGCGCCCTGTCGCGGCGGCTGCACAACAAGGTGCTGCTCAAGCGCGAGGACCAGCAGCCCGTCTTCAGCTTCAAGCTGCGCGGCGCCTACAACAAGATGGCGCAGCTTTCGCCCGAGCAGCTGGCGCGCGGCGTGATCTGCGCCTCGGCCGGCAACCACGCGCAGGGCGTGGCGATGAGCGCCAGCAAGCTGGGCACGCGCGCCGTGATCGTGATGCCCACCACCACGCCGCAGCTCAAGATCGATGCGGTGAAGACGCTGGGCGGCGAAGTGGTGCTGAGCGGCGAGAGCTATTCCGACGCCTACGAGCACGCCGCGCAGCTGCAAAAGGAAGAAGGCCTGACCTTCGTGCACCCCTTCGACGACCCGGACGTGATCGCCGGCCAGGGCACGATCGCCATGGAGATCCTGCGGCAGGTGCAGCAGCTGGGCGGCAAGCTGGATGCCGTGTTCGTCGCCATCGGCGGGGGGGGGCTGATCGCTGGCGTGTCCAACTACATCAAGGCCGTGTGCCCTGGCATCAAGGTCATCGGCGTGCAGATGAACGACTCGGACGCCATGGCGCAATCGGTCAAGGCGCATCAGCGCGTCACGCTGCCGGACGTGGGCCTGTTCTCCGACGGCACGGCCGTGAAACTGGTGGGCGAGGAAACCTTCCGCGTCGCGCAAAACCTGGTGGACGACTACGTGATCGTCGACACCGATGCCGTCTGCGCTGCGATCAAGGACATCTTCGTGGACACACGCAGCATCGTGGAGCCTGCGGGCGCCCTGGCCGTGGCCGCCATCAAGCAGTACGTGGCCAAGCACAAGACCAAGGGCGAAACCTACGCCGCCATCCTGTGCGGCGCCAACATGAACTTCGACCGGCTGCGCTTCGTGGCCGAGCGCGCCGAGGTGGGCGAGGAACGCGAAGCCCTGTTCGCCGTCACCATCCCCGAGGAGCGCGGCAGCTTCAAGCGCTTTTGCGAGGTGGTGGGGGCCCTGCCCGGCGGACCGCGCAACGTGACCGAGTTCAACTACCGCATCAGCCACGAGCGGCGCGCCCATGTGTTTGTGGGCCTGTCCACCACGGGCCGCGGCGAGTCCGAGAAGATCGCGCGCAACTTCCACAAGCATGGCTTCGAGGCGCTGGACCTCACGCACGACGAGCTGGCCAAGGAGCACCTGCGCCACCTCGTCGGCGGCCATTCGGCGCTGGCGCGCGACGAGCGGCTGATGCGCTTCACCTTCCCCGAGCGCCCCGGCGCGCTGTTCAAGTTCCTGAGCCTGATGCAGCCCACCTGGAACATCTCGCTGTTCCACTACCGCAACCAGGGCGCGGACTATGGGCGCATCCTCGTGGGCATGCAGGTGCCGGCCGACGACGCAGCGCAGTTCGATGCCTTCCTGCAGACGCTGGGCTACCCCTATGTCGAGGAAACGCAGAACCCGGCCTACCGCCTGTTCCTGCAGGCCAACGGCGCATGATGCAAGCCATTTTGGCCTCCAGCGCCCGCCCATCAAGCGCGAGCAGCTATTGATTCGATAGTATTCATGCAGACCCTGCGCCACTATCTGCTGGCCGTGCAGTTCTTCACGCGCATCCCCGTCACGGGCCGGCTGGCCACGTGGGTGGGCTACAGCCCTGCGATGCTGCGCGCCAGCAGTGCACATTTCCCCGGTGTGGGCTGGCTGGTGGCCGCCGTGGCGGTGGGCAGCTATGCGGCACTGTGGCTGGGGCTGGGCGGCGCGGGCTTTGCACCGCTGGCGGCGGCGGTGGGCTGCACCATCGCCACGGTGCTGGTGACCGGGGGCTTCCACGAGGACGGCCTGGCCGACGTGGCCGACGGACTGGGCGGCGCCTACCAGCCCGAGCGCGCGCTGGAGATCATGAAGGATTCCCGCATCGGCGCCTTCGGGGCCATGGCGCTGGTGCTGGCGCTGCTGGCCAAGGTGGCCCTGCTGGCGCAGCTCGGCCACCTCGGCTTGTCCAGTGCGCTGGCGGCATTGGCGGGGGGGCATGTGCTGTCGCGCCTGTGGCCGCTCGTCATCGTGCGCGCGCTGCCGCATGTGGGCGATACGGCCACGTCCAAGAGCAAGCCGCTGGCGGACCAGATCTCCGTACGCGCGCTGGCGGCCGCGGCCTTGTGGTGTTTTCCGGCGCTAGCGCTTGTATATCAAGCGCTGGGCGCTTCGGTATTGATAGCAAGCCTGCTGGCCAGCGCCGCCGGTGCGGCCTGGATGCTGTGGCGCTTTGCGCGTCGACTGCAGGGCTTTACCGGCGACTGCCTAGGCGCCACGCAGCAGGTGGGCGAGATCGGCTTCTATCTGGGCGCGGCCATCGCGCTGGCGCAACGGGCGGCATGAGCGCGCCGCGCCTGTGGCTGGTGCGCCATGCGCGCCCCGAGGTGGCACCCGGCCTGTGCTACGGCCGCCTGGACGTTGCCGCCAACGTGCGCCATAGCCGCGAGAGCGCACGCCTGCTGGCACAGGCGCTGCCACCCCGTCTGGCCGCCCTGCACCACTCTCCGCTACAAAGATGTGAGCTGCTTGCGCAGGACCTGCTTGCCGTGCGGGCCGATTTGGCTTCAAAGGCTGAGCCCCGCATCACCGAGATGGACTTCGGCCAGTGGGAGGGCCGCGCGTGGAACGACATCGCCCGTGCGGACATCGACGCCTGGACCACGCGCTTCGGCCACCATGCGCCCGGCGGCGGCGAGCCCCTGGCGGCCATGCTCACGCGCGTGTCCGCCGCGCTGGACGAGGCCGCGGCCCAAGCGCACGCCGGCGGTGGCGATGTGGTCTGGATCACGCATGCCGGGGTGGCCCGCTGCGTGCACTGGCTGCTGACGCACGGCGCCGCGCGCATGCCGATGTCCCATGAATGGCCGCAATCGGCTCCGGGCTACGGCGCCTGGACCACGGTACTTCTGCCACTGAAAGGCCGACCGCAGGCAGCACCGGCGCGCGGTTAGGTTATGGGCGCTCCCGTCGGATATGCAGTCCCCCGCCGGCGCGGGATCCCCGCCGGGTCAGGGCCGCTTGCGCGGCATCTCCAGCGCCAGCGTCGTGGCGCCGTCCATCGACGCCCCCAGCCGCGCGGCGCCCTTGCCCAGGGACTGCAGCACCAGCCCCGGCTCCACATTCGCGCCCACGCGGTAGGGCTTGGCCGGCTTGCCGTCCACCGCGATCAGCGCGGCGCCGCCGCCGCTGGCCGTGCCGGCCAGCACGCCCATGAGCACGAAGCGGCTGGCTGCGGAGGGTGCCGCCTCGGCGGCCGCCAGCACCGGGCTGGCCCCGAGCAGGCGCGCGAGCGCCTGCGTGTCGGTCACCACCGGCTCGGGCGCCGCGGCCGCCGGCGCCGTGCCGGCCGGGCTTGCGGACAGCTTCAACCCCCAATAGACAGCGGTCGCACCCGCCAGCGCCCAGAGCAGCAGCGTGGCCAGGCGCGGGGCCCAGCGGCCGTATGTGTTTGTCACCATTGCACGATTATGATTGACCGGATATGTCCATTCCGAGTCGCCGCTTCGAGATGCAGCCCAGCCCTTCCTCCCTCGCGCAACGCGCCCGCCGCCGCCTGTCCGCGGGCTTCACCCTGATCGAGCTCATGGTGGTGCTGGTCATCATCGGCGTGCTGGCCGCGCTGATCGTGCCCAACGTGCTGGACCGCGCCGACGACGCGCGCAGCACGGCCGCGCGCACCGACGTCACCAACATCATGCAGGCGCTCAAGCTCTATCGCCTGGACAACCAGCGCTATCCCACGGCCGAACAGGGCCTGCAGGCGCTGATCGCCAAGCCCAGCGCCGGCCCGGTGCCGAACAACTGGCGCCCCTACCTGGAGAAGCTGCCCAACGACCCCTGGGGCCGCCCTTACCAGTACCTGAGCCCGGGCATCAAGGGTGAGGTGGACGTGATGTCCTTCGGCGCCGATGGCCAGTCCGGCGGCGAGGGCAAGGATGCCGACATCGGCAGCTGGCAGTAAGCCGCAGGGCCCGGCGCCGGCGCCATCCCACGCATGACACGGGTACACCCCAGCCCAGCGGACGCCGCGCAGGGGCCTCGGCCGGCCGCGCCACTACGCCGCGCAGGCTTCTTCTCCCCCCGCCCCTTGCGCAGCAGGCGAGACAGGCAAAGCCGCGCAGCCGTCGCCCAGCGGGGTTTTACGATCCTTGAATTGCTGGTGGTCATTTCCATCATCGCCCTGGCGACCGCCGGCGTGGGCCTGGCACTGCGCGACAGCGGCGCCACCCAGCTGCAGCGCGAAGGCGAGCGGCTGGCAGCGCTGCTGGAGTCGGCGCGCGCGCAATCGCGCGCCTCCGGCGCGGCGGTGCGCTGGCGTGCCGATGCCCAGGGCTTTCGCTTCGAGGGCGTGCCGCCCGACACATTGCCCAACCGCTGGCTGGACAGCGCCACCGGCGTGCAGGGCCCTGCGGAACTGTGGCTGGGGCCGGAACCCCTCATCGGCCCGCAACAAGTGGTGATCGTGAGCGGCGCGCACCCCGACCGCGCGGTGCGCGTGGCCACCGACGGGCTGCGCCCGTTTGCCGTGCAGGCGCTGCCATGAGCCACCGCGCGCGAACGGGCACGGGGGCGCGGCGCCGGCACGGAGCGGCGCGCGGCTTCACGCTGGTGGAGGTGCTGGTGGCACTGGGCATCGTCGCCATCGCCCTCATGGCAGGGCTGCAGGCCACCTCCGCCCTCACGCGCAACGCCGCGCGCCAGACCAACGTGGTGCTGGCCCACCTGTGCGCCGAGAACGAGCTGAGCCGGGTGCGCCTGTCGTCGCAGATGCCGTCCATCGGCGACACGCGCGTGGCCTGCGAGCAGGCGGGTCGGCGCTACGACGTGGCGGTGACGGTTTCGCCCACACCCAATCCACAGTTCCGCCGCGTGGACGCGCAGGTCTTCGAGGCAACGCTGCCCGTGCTGCGGCTGTCCACCATCGTGGGGCGGTATTGAGATGCCCCCCCTGAGTCGCTTCGCGCCTACTCCCCCGGGGGGGACGACGCCCGTGGCCTGGCAAAGCCAGTTCCATGGCGTCCGCCCGCGCGGCCTGCGCCGCGGCCTTCCGGCAGATCAAGCGCGGCACCGGGTTTGCGCAGAGTCCCCCATGCAAGCAGCGCGCGGCTTCACGCTGGTGGAGCTGCTCGTGGCCATCGCGGTAATGGCGCTGCTCGCCATCGCCAGCTGGCGCGGGCTGGACGGCATGGCGCGTTCGCAGCAGCTCACGCGCGAGCGCACCGACGAGCTGTTGGTGCTGCAAACCGTGCTGGCCCAATGGGCGGCCGACCTGGATGCCCTGCAGGCCATCGACCATACCGAACCCATCGCCTGGGACGGCCAGGTGCTGCGCCTTACGCGGCGCGGCACGCGCCAGCCCGACGAGGGTGCGCTGGTCGTCGCCTGGGCGCGGCGCAGCGTGGACGGCACCGCCCGCTGGCTGCGCTGGCAGTCCCCCCCGGTGCGCACCCGCGCGGAATGGAATGCCGCCTGGCAGCGCGCAGCCCAGTGGGCGCGCACACCCGGCGAGGCCGAGCGCCGACAGGAAACCGTGCTGATGCCGCTGGCCAATTGGCAGCTGTACTACTACCGCAGCGGCGCCTGGGCCAATGCGCTGTCCACCGATACCAGCGCCAGCGCACCGCGCACGGTCGGCGGGCTGAGCAGCGCCGCCGCCAGCATCCCCGAGGGGGTGCGCCTGCAACTCACGCTGCCGCCGGGTGGCGCACTCTCGGGCGTGGTCACGCGGGACTGGGCCAATCCGCTGCTGGGTGGAGGCAAGTCGTGACCGATTCCTGCCCGCTATCCGCCGCCTCCGACACACGCGACTGGCGCGCACCGGGCGAGGCCCGCCGTGCCAGGGCCCCGACGCACTGGTGGCGCCGCCCCGCCCGCGTAACAGGAGCGGCGGGTGGACGCAAAGCCCCTCGGGGTGTTTCTCATCAAGCCGGCGCCGCACTGCTGGCCGCCATGCTCACCGTGACGCTGGTCGCCACGTTCGCGGCCGCGGCCATGTGGCAGCAGTGGCGCGCCATCGAAGTCGAAACCGCCGAGCGCGCACGTATCCAGTCGGCGTGGATCCTGATCGGTGCGCTGGACTGGTCCCGCCTGATCCTGCGCGAAGACTCCATTGCCCGCAGCGGCGACGGCACCGACAACCTCTCCGAACCCTGGTCGGTGCCGCTGGAAGAAGCGCGCCTGTCCACGTTCCTCGCGGCCGACCGCAATGTGGCCCAGGTGGAAGACGCGAGCACCGACACCACCAACGCCTTCCTGTCGGGCCAGATCACCGACCTGCAGGCCCTGCTGAACCTGCGCAACCTGGCCAACGAGGGGCAGGTGGACGCCACGGCGCTGCGGCAATTCCAGCGGCTCTTCGAATACCTCGGACTGCCGCGCGCACAGCTGGACATGCTGGCGCGGCAGATGCTGCGCGCCGAGGCCAAGGACAGTGACTCCGCGAGCGCCGCGCCGCTGCTGCCGCAAAGCGTGGCGCAACTTGGGTGGTGGGGCCTGCCGCAGCGCAGCGTGGATGCGCTCGCGCCCTACGTCACGCTGCTGCCCGTGCGCACCAAGGTCAACCTCAACACCGCCAGCGCCGTGGTGCTGTGGGCCAGCGCCGACGGGCTGGACATGGCCGAGGCGCAGCACCTGGTGCAGGCACGCGACTCCAACCACTTCCGCAGCGAGGTCGACGCCGCCAAGCTGCTGGGCAACTCCAGCCGCATCTCGGCCACGGTGCATACGGTGTCGTCCAGCTACTTCGAAGTGCGCGGGCGACTGCGCCTGGACATGGCCGTGGTCGAAGAGCGCTCGCTGGTCTACAAACAGCGTGGGGACGTGCGCACGCTGTGGCGCGAACGTGGCGGCCTCGTGCGCACGACGGCTCCCGGCACTGCGGCCGCTGGCGCGCGGTGACCGGCCGCCTTGGCACGAAGCGTCACATCACGCCCCTAAAATGGTCTGTTAACCCATTCATGAGCACCCTTGTCCTAACCCTGCCCCTGGGAACGCCGGGGCCCGCCGCCGAATACAGCTACACGCTCACGGCCGACGGCCACACCGCCACCCGCCACGCCAGCACCACCGCCGCCTTGCTGCCCGACCCGGGCCGCGCCGGTGAGATCGTGGCCGTGGTGCCTGCGCGCGCGCTGTCATGGCAGCAGGTAACGCTGCCGCAGGGCGCAACGGCCCAGGCCGGCCGGCTGCGCGCGGTCCTGGAAGGACTGCTCGAAGAACACCTGCTCGACGACCCCGCGCAACTGCACTTCGCGCTGCAGCCCGGCGCCCAGCCGGGCAGCCCTGCCTGGGTGGCCGTGTGCGACCGCGCCTGGCTGCGCGGCGCCCTGCAGGCGCTGGAAGCCGCGGGGCGGCCGGTGGACCGCGTGGTGCCCGAGTTCTCTCCCGGCCCCACCGCCAGCGGGCAAGAGGAATGCGACGTGCTCGGCACTCCCGAGGACGCCCAGCTGGTACTGACCGGCCACGGGCCGCAACAGGCCGTGGCCGTGCTGCCGCTGGCCGCGGCCGCCGCGCTGGCGGCGCGCCCCGCCGATGATGCACCGCCCGCCGTGCGCGCCGAACCCGCCGTGGCCGCCCTGGCCGAGCGGCTGCTGAACCGCCCGGTGCAGCTGCACACCGCCAGCCAGCGCGCGCTGGTGGCCGCGCGTGGCGAATGGGACCTGGCGCAGTTCGACCTGGCCAGCACCGGCCACACGCGCGCGCTGCGCAAGCTGGGCAGCGGCGCCAGCGCCTTTGCGCGCGCACCCCAATGGCGGGCCGCGCGCTGGGCACTGGCCGTGGCCGTGGTGGTGCAGGTCGTGGGGCTCAATCTCTGGGCGTGGCAGGACCGCCAGGCGCTGGCGGCCAAACAGGCCGGCGTGCGCAACGCGCTGACCCAGACCTTCCCGCACGTCAAGGTCGTCGTGGATGCACCGGTGCAGATGGAGCGCGAACTGGCGCAGCTGCGCCAGGCCGCCGGCAGCGTGTCGCGGCGCGACCTGGAGCCGCTCATGGCCGCCGCAGGTGCCGCGCTGCCCCCGCCGCGCGTGCCCACGCAGATCGAATATGCCAATGGCGAGCTGCGCCTGCGCGGCCTGGAGCTGGCACCCGAGGAACTCACCGCCATGAACCAGCGCCTGGCCGCGGAAAGCCTGAGCGCGCAGCCGCGCGATGGCGCCCTGCTGGTGCGCGCCGAGGACCGCCCATGAACACCCGCCCCGCTTCGACCTCGCCCGCGCCGGTTCCCCCTGCGCTGGCCGCGCTGCGCGCCCACTGGGCCCGCATGGCGCCGCGCGAACAGTCCCTGGTGCTGGCCGCCGCGGCCGTGGTGGGGCTGGCCCTGCTGTGGTGGGTGCTGCTGGCGCCCGCACTGCAGCAGCTGCGCGGCTCGGGCGCACGCCACGCAGCCGTGGACGCGCAACTGCAGCGCATGCAGGCCCTGCAGGCCGAAGCGCTACAGCTCAAGGACGCGCCCCGCCCACCCGGCGGCGAGGCCCTGCGCACGCTGCAGACCACGCTGACGCAGCAATTGGGCGCAGCCGCGCAGATGAACGTCGCGGGCGACCGCGCCACCGTCACCCTCAAGGGCGCCCCCGCCGAGGCCCTTGCCCAGTGGCTGAACCAGGCGCGCAGCACCGCGCGCGCCGTGCCGCTGGAAGCCCGCCTGGTGCACAGCGCCGCGCCCGCCAACGCCGCCGCGGGCGCTGTCCGCTGGGACGGCACGCTGGTGCTGGCGCTGCCCCCGCAATAGTCCACGCCCCCTGCCCGTGCCACGCTCCCTGCGCCCGACCCCTTCGCTGACACTGCCGCGCGCGCCCTGGCGCTGGGCCGTGGCCGGCGTGTGCCTGGGCGCGCTGCCCGCGCTGGTGCTATGGGCCCCGGCGCGCTGGCTGGCCACAGGCGTGCAGCAGGCCAGCGGCGGGCAACTGCAGCTGCAGCAGGCACGCGGCACCGTCTGGAACGGCTCGGCCCGCCTGGTACTGACCGGTGGCGCCGACAGCCAGGACCAGGCCGCCCTGCCCGGCCGGCTGCAGTGGCAGCTGCGCCCCGCGTGGAACGGGCTCAGCGCCCGCCTGACGGCCGACTGCTGCATTCCCGCCACCGCGCCGCTGCAGGTGCGGGTGGCGATGGGCCTGGGTGCCGTGCGTGCCCAGGTGGCCGATGGCCAGAGCCAGTGGCCGGCTGCGGCGCTCGCGGGCCTGGGCACCCCCTGGAACACCGTGCAGCCGCAGGGCCGCCTGCAGCTGCGCACCCAGGCGTTCGCGCTGCAATGGGCCGCAGGGCGCCTGCAGATGCAGGGCCAGGTGCAGCTGGATGCGCTGGGCCTGTCCTCGCGCCTGTCCACGCTGCGGCCCATGGGCAGCTACCGGCTGCAGGTGCAGGGCGGCGGCGCGCCCACGCTGCAGCTGTCCACCCTGGAGGGCGCGCTGCTGCTGTCGGGCAACGGCCAGTGGGTGGGCAAACGCCTGCGCTTCACGGGCGAGGCCAGCGCCGCGCCCGGGCGGGAGGCGGCCCTGGCGAATCTTCTGAATATCATCGGGCGGCGCAGTGGCGCGCGCTCCATCATCACCGTGGGTTGACCCTATGACCAACTTGCCCCGCCATCCCCTGCGGTTCACTCTTCATTTGATAGCTGCTAGCGCTTTATTGACGGGCGTTAGCAGCCAAATTCATGCACAAACCTCCGGGCAGCGCGCCGGCAGTGTGCGGCCCAGCGAGCCGGTGACGCTGAACTTTGCCAACGCCGACATCGAGGCCGTGGCGCGCACCATGGCCACCATCACCGGCAAGAACGTGGTGGTGGACCCGCGCGTGAAGGGCCAGATCACGCTGGTGACCGAGAACGCGGTGCAGCCCAACGCGGCCTTCCAGCAGTTCCTGGCCGCGCTGCGGCTGCAGGGCTTCACGGTGGTCGAGTCAGCGGGCCTGTACAAGGTCGTGCCCGAGGCCGATGCCAAGCTGCAGACCGGCAACGTGAGCGTGTCCCAGGGCGGCGCGGGCGGCACGCCCGCGGGCGGGCAGATCGTCACGCAGATCTTCAAGCTCAACTTCGAGAACGCGGCCAACCTGGTGCCGGTGCTGCGCCCGCTGATCAGCCCCAACAACACCATCAACGTGAACCCCGGCAACAACTCGCTGGTGATCACCGACTACGCCGACAACCTGCAGCGCCTGGCGCGCATCGTGGCGGCCATGGACGTCTCCAACGCCAGCGACGTGGAGGTGATCCCGCTGCAGCACGCCATCGCCACCGACCTGGCGCCGCTGGTGTCGCGCCTGATCGAGGGCGGCAGCGCCACTGCCACAGGCACGGCGCAGGGCGTGGCCCAGGGGCAGACCGACAATTCGTTCAAGACCACGCTGCTGGCCGAGCCGCGCAGCAATGCGCTGATCGTGCGCGCTGCCAACCCGGCGCGCGTGGCGCTGGTGCGCTCACTGGTGGCCAAGCTGGACCAACCAGCCGCGCCGGGCAGCTCCGCTGCCAGCGGCAACATCCACGTGGTGTACCTGAAGAACGCCGACGCCGTGAAGCTGGCCACCACCCTGCGCGCAGCGCTGGGCAGCGCGGGGGGCAGCGGCACCAGCAGCAGCGGCGGCACGGGAACCGGCAACCTGTCGGGGGGCCTCACGCGGACCGGCGCATCGGGCCTGGGCCAGACCAGCGGCCTGGGCAACAGCACCAATGCCAGCGGCAATGCCGGCGGCCTGGGCAGTTCGGGCCTGGGAACGGGCCAGGGCAGCAGCGGCAGCAGCGATGCCAACCAGCCGTCCACCGGCGGCATCATCCAGGCCGACCCGACGACCAACTCGCTCATCATCAGCGCGCCGGAGCCGCTGTACCGCCAGATCCGCGCCGTGATCGACAAGCTGGATGGTCGCCGCGCGCAGGTACTCATCGAGAGCCTGATCGTGGAGGTGAGCGCCAACAAGGTGGCCGAGTTCGGCATCCAGTGGCAGGGCGTGCTGGGCAATTACGGCAGCACGCTGGGCGTGCTGGGCAACAACTCCAGCGTGGCCGGACGCAACATCCTGGATCTGGCGCTGGCGGCGGCCACCGGCAACGTGACCTCCATCGCCAGTGCCAAGCCGGCCGCCGGCATGAACCTGGCCGTCGCGCCGCGCATCAACGGCAAGTACTACCTGGGGGCGCTGGCCAACTTCCTGGAAAACACGGGCGATGCCAACGTGCTGTCCACCCCCAACCTGCTCACGCTGGACAACGAGGAGGCGCAGATCATCATCGGCAACAACGTGCCGTTCGTGACGGGCTCCTACGCCAACACCGGCGGCAGCGGTGGCGCGGTCAACCCGTTCACCACCGTGGAGCGCAAGGACGTGGGCCTGATGCTGCGCGTGCGCCCACAGATCAACGAGAACGGCACCGTCAAGCTCACGATGTACCAGGAGGTCTCCAAGGTCGCGGAGAGCACGCTGTCCAATGCCAACGGCCCCTCCACGAGCAAGCGCTCCATCGAGTCCACGGTGCTGGTGGATGACGGCAGCGTGATCGTGATCGGCGGTCTGCTGGAAGACAACTATGCGCTGAACCAGGACAAGGTGCCGGTGATGGGCGACCTGCCCGTGGTGGGCGGGCTGTTCCGCAATGAAAAGCGCACGCGCCAGAAGACCAACCTGATGGTCTTCCTGCGCCCCATGGTGATCCGCGACAGCGCCGCCAGCGACGCGCTGATGGTGGACCGCTACGAGGCCATCCGCGCGCTGCAGCACAGCACGCAGCCCGCGCCCAGCACGATGATGAGCGGTGTGTCCGAGGCGCCGGTGCTGCCGCCCCTGCCCGCCCCCGCCTCGTCCGCCGCGCCCGTGCAGCCCGCGGCCGCAGCTGCGCCGCTGGCGCCGCTCGCACCCCAGCCGCCCGCGCGCACCGCCACGCCGCCCAGCATGGGCCAGTCGCCCTACAGCCCGCAGTAAGGGCCCGCCGCATGCGCCACCCCCTGCCCTACGCATTTGCGCGCAGCAGCCAGCTGCTGCTGGAAGACGACGGCCAGCAGCTCGTGCTGTGGCACGGCCCGCAGCCGGACGCCGGCGCGCTGTCCGAAGTGCTGCGCAAGCATGCCGTGCACCAGTTCATGCCGCTGGACGCACCCACGCTGGCGCAGCGCATCAGCGCGGCGTATTCGCAAAGCGAATCCAGCGCGGCCACGGTGGTGAGCGAGGTGGAAGAAGGCGCCGACCTCTCGCGCATGATGCAGGAGCTGCCCGCGGTGGAAGACCTGCTGGAGTCCGCGGGCGACGCGCCCATCATCCGCATGCTCAACGCCCTGCTCACGCAGGCCGTGCGCGACGGCGCGAGCGACATCCACATCGAGCCCTACGAACGCCATTCCAGCGTGCGCTTTCGCGTGGACGGCACGCTGCGCGAGGTGGTGCAGCCCAACCGCGCGCTGCACGCCGCGCTGATCAGCCGCCTGAAGATCATGGCGGACCTGGACATCTCCGAAAAGCGCCTGCCGCAGGACGGACGCATCAGCCTGCGCCTGGGCACCCGCGCCGTCGACGTGCGCGTATCCACGCTGCCCAACGCCCATGGCGAGCGCGCCGTGCTGCGCCTCTTGGACAAGAGCGAGAGCAAGCTGAACCTGGAGGCCGTGGGCATGCAGGGCGAGGTGCTGGCGCGGCTCGCGCACCTGATCCAGCAGCCGCACGGCATCATCCTCGTGACCGGCCCCACGGGCTCGGGCAAGACCACCACGCTGTACGCGGCGCTGGCGCGGCTGGACGCCGCGCGCAGCAACATCATGACGGTGGAAGACCCCATCGAGTACGAGTTGCCCGGTGTGGGCCAGACGCAGGTCAATGCCAAGATCGACCTGACGTTTGCCAAGGCCCTGCGCGCCATCCTGCGCCAGGACCCCGATGTGATCATGATCGGCGAGATCCGCGACTTCGAGACCGCGCAGATCGCCATCCAGGCCTCGCTCACCGGCCACCTGGTGCTGGCCACGCTGCACACCAACGACGCGGCCAGCGCCATCACGCGCCTGACCGACATGGGAGTGGAGCCGTTCCTGCTGTCCTCGTCGCTGCTGGGGGTGCTGGCGCAGCGCCTGGTGCGCAAATATTGCGGCGAGTGCCACGGTGCAGGCTGCGAGCACTGCGGCCATACCGGCTACGCGGGGCGCACCGGCGTGTTCGAACTGCTGGTGGTGGACGACGCCATCCGCGCACAGATCCACAACCAGGCCCCGGAGGCCGAGGTGCGCACCCAGGCCCTGGCCGGCGGCATGACGCTGATGCGCGACGATGGCGAGCGGCTGATCCACGCCGGCATCACCAGCCGCGAAGAAGTGCTGCGTGTGACGCGCGACTGAGCGGACAGGCCGCAGCGGCGCCTTTCAAAAACAGGAGCGCGGCGCGCTTGCCAAGACTAGGTTTTCAATACAAATTGCATTGAAAACCATTACAGACAAGCGCTAGTAGCTCCTATATCAATAGCGCATTTCAGCGTTCACCTGCGGCCATCGGCTGGGGGGAACGCTTCCCGTGGTCCAGCCCGCGCTGCAGCTCCTTGAGCAGCAGCACCACCTGGCGCGACGCATGCTGGCAGCTCTTGAACGCCTGCTCGGCCCGCAATTGATCGCCCTGCGCCAGATGCGTCAGCAGCACGGCCGCCTGGTGGTGAAAGTACTGGTGGCGGCGCATCAGCATGTCGAAAGCAGGAAAGTGCCCCAGCGCCACGCGCCCGCTGCCGTGCAGCCAGCGGCCCAGCTCGGAACAGGTGTCGTTCACCACCGTTTCGGGACGCAGCTGTTCGTCGCGCGCGCCCGCCAGCGCTTGGGCCAGCCAGGGCAACCAGCGCTCGTGCATGACGATGGCAGCCTCGATGTCGAACGCCGCCAGGAGCCGCGAAGCCTCTTCGTCGTACAGCACCAGCGCGCTGGCCTCGCTCGCAGGCAGCGAAGTCCAGTCCTCAGGCGCGGCCAGGCCGTCGGCACGCGGCTGAAACAAACGGCTGAAGAACCCCATAGACACCCCCCGCACGCCCCGTGCATCACTTCCTGGCAGCGTCGCACAGGACGCTAAAAGTGACAATATGTTTCGTGTGTTGATTTAAAACAAATTCAGTATATCAATAGCAAAACGCTATGTACCATGCGGGAACCTCTGCACCGCCATACCCACGGCGCAGCACGGATTTCACCCGCTGCCCACAATCGGCGTCATGACCGCACATTCCCTGCCTTTACTTTCCATGCTTGATCTCGTGGCCGTGCGCGAGGGCGGCACCGTGGCCCAGGCACTGCAGATCGCCGTGCAGACGGCGCAGCATGTGGAGGCGCTGGGCTTCAAGCGCTACTGGCTGGCCGAGCACCACAACATGCCGGGCATCGCCAGCTCTGCCACGGCCGTGCTGGTCGGCCACGTGGCCGGGGCCACGCGGTCCATCCGCGTGGGCTCGGGCGGCATCATGCTGCCCAACCATGCGCCGCTGGTGGTGGCCGAGGCCTTCGGCACGCTGGCCGAGCTCTACCCCGGCCGCATCGACCTGGGGCTGGGCCGCGCACCCGGCACCGACGGCGCCACCATGCGCGCCCTGCGCCGCGACCGCGTGGAGACCGAGGCCGACTTCCCCCGCGACGTGGCCGAGCTGCAGCAGCTCTTGGCGCCCGCGCAGCCGGGCCAGCGCATCATCGCCGTGCCGGGCGCCGGCACGCAGGTGCCCCTCTGGCTGCTGGGCTCCAGCCTGTTCTCGGCGCAGCTGGCGGCGCAGATGGGCCTGCCCTACGCCTTCGCCTCGCACTTTGCGCCGCGCATGCTGCACGCGGCCATCGACATCTACCGCCGGCTGTTCCGCCCCTCGCCAGCCTGCGCCAAGCCCTACGTGGTGATCGGCGTGCCCGTGATCGCCGCACCCAGCGACGAAGAGGCGCAGTACCTGGCCAGCAGCACCTACCAGCGCGTGCTGGGCATCCTCACCGGCCAGCGCGGACTGCTGCAGCCGCCCGTAGAAGGTTATCTGCAGAGCCTCGCGCCGCAGGAGCGCGCCGCCGTGGCCGACTTCCTCGCGGTCGGCGTGGTCGGTGGCCCGCAGACCGTGCGCGAGGGCCTGCAGGCGCTGCTGGCCGCCACGCAGGCCGACGAATTCATGCTGGTGAGCGACGTGTACGACCCGGCGCTGCGCCTGCGCTCGCTGGAGATCACCGCCCAGGCGCACGCGGCACTGTCACCCGCAGCGGCTACCATGGCGGGCTGAACGGGTCGACTGCGGCCCGCCCAGTTTGCCCCTGCTCGCCCACCGCCGCTGACTTTCCCGCATGCCCGCCTATTCCTTCGAAGCCCTGGACGCCCAAGGCCATGTGCGCCGCGGCACCCTGGAGGCCGACAGCCCCAAGGCCGCCCGCAGCCTGCTGCGCGCCCAGGCCCTGGTGCCCCTGGATGTGGAAGCGCTGGCCGCTGGCACCGCCCCCGGAACACCCCCCACGCTGGCGCAGCGGCTGTTCACGCGGCCGGTGTTCAACGCCACGGGGCTGGGCGTGTGGACGCGGCAGCTCGCCGGGCTGGTGGGCTCGGGCCTGCCGCTGGAGCGTGCGCTGACCGCGCTCGCCGAAGAGGCGGACGACGAGCGCCAGCGCCACCTGCTGGCCGCGCTGCGCGCCGAGGTCAACGCCGGCTCCACCTTCGCACGCGCGCTGGCGCAGCACCCGCGCGAGTTCTCCGACATCTACTGCGCCGTGATCGGCGCGGGCGAGTCCAGCGGCGGCCTGGCCGAAGTGCTGGACAGCCTGGCGGACGATCTGGAGCAGCGCCAGGCCTTGCGCGCCAAGCTCATCGGCGCTGCGCTGTACCCGGCCATCGTCACCGTGATCGCGATCGTCATCGTGCTGTTCCTGGTGGGCTACGTGGTACCGCAGGTGGCCAGCGTATTCGCGGGCACCAAGCGCGCCCTGCCCTTCCTCACGGTGGCCATGCTGGCCTTGAGCGACGTGGTGCGCAACTACGGCTGGGCGTTGCTGGGCGGGCTGGTCCTGCTGGCGTTCGGCGCCCGCGCCGCGCTGGCCCAGCCGCGGCTGCGCGAGAAGTTCGACGCCGCCTGGTTGCGCCTGCCGCTCGTCGGCAAGCTGGCGCGCGGCTACAACGCGGCGCGTTTCGCCGGCACATTGGCCATGCTGGCAGGCGCGGGCGTGCCCATTCTCAAGGCGCTGCAGGCCGCGGCCGAGACGCTGAACAACCGCGCCCTGCGCGCGGACGCACTCGACGCGCTGGTGCTGGTGCGCGAGGGCGCGCCGCTGGCCTCGGCACTGGCGCAGAAAAAGCGGTTCCCCGGCCTGGTGGCCATGTTCGCGCGGCTGGGCGAACAGACGGGCCAGTTGCCCACCATGCTGCAGCGCGCCGCCACGCAATTGGGCACCGAGGTGCAGCGCCGCGCCATGCAACTGGCCACGGTGCTGGAGCCGCTGCTCATCGTGGCCATGGGCGGCATCGTGATGTTGATCGTGCTGGCGGTGCTCATGCCGATCATCCAGCTCAACCAGTTCGTCAAATGAGCGCCACTCTGCAGGACAAGCTCGTCGTCGCGATCTCGTCGCGCGCGCTGTTCGACTTCGAGGAAGAGAACCGCCTGTTCGAGGCCGGCGACGAGCAAGCCTACATGCGCCGCCAGCTGGAGCTGGTGCATGAGCCCGCGCGCCCTGGCATCGCCTTTCCGCTGGTGAGAAAGCTCCTGGCGTTCAACACGCCCGATGCCGCGCGCGTCGAGGTGGTCATGCTGTCGCGCAACGATCCCGCCAGCGGCATGCGCGTGTTCGCCTCGGCCAAGGCGGCGGGCATGCGCATCGAGCGCGGCGTGTTCACGCGCGGGCGCAACCCGTTTTCCTATCTGCGGCCGTTGGGCGCGCACCTCTTCCTTTCAGCCAACGAGACGGATGTGCGCGAGGCGCTGTCCATCGGCTTTCCCGCCGCGCGGGTGATGATCGACTCCACGCCCGCGGGCGACCGCTATCCGCGCGAAGTGCGCATCGCCTTCGACGGCGACGCGGTGCTGTTCTCCGACGAGGCCGAGCGTGTGTACCAGCAGGGCGGCCTGCCGGCCTTCCTGCAGCACGAGGTGTCCCATGCCGCCACGCCGCTGGCCGAAGGGCCGTTCAAGCCGCTGCTGGCCGCGCTGCACCGGCTGCAGCAGCAGGCGGACGCCTCGCAGATGCGCATCCGCACCGCGCTGGTCACCGCGCGCAGCGCACCGGCGCACGAGCGCGCGATCCGCACGCTGCTCGACTGGGGCATCACCGTGGACGAGGCCATGTTCCTCGGCGGGCTGGAAAAAGGCCCCTTCTTGCGCGAGTTCGAGCCCGACTTCTTCTTCGATGACCAGACGGGCCACGTGGCGTCCGCCGCACGCCATGTTCCGGCGGGGCATGTCAGCAGCGGCATCGCCAACACGGCGGCGGCGCTACAGGGTGATACAGCCCGCCCCCCGCGGCGTTGAACCAGTGGCGGCGCGCCGGCTCTACTCCTGAATGTTGCCCTCACGCTCCTTCCGCCCCTTTACACGCCTGCTGACGGCCCCGGCAGCCTGCGCGTGGCTCATGGCCTGCGCGCTGGCGGCTCCGCTGGCCGCTCAGGCGCAGGGCGTGGCCCATGCCAACGCGCCCCGGCACAGCGCCAGTGCGCCCCTGACCAAGGGCGAGATCAAGGCGATCCGCCAGTTCGAGATGCTGGATTTCAACGGCGACGGCAAGCTCAGCCGTGCTGAAGTGGCCATCGTGCCCAAGGTGGCTGCGGCGTTCGATGATGCGGACACCAACCGCGACAACTACGTGACGCTGGACGAGGTGCGCGCCTTCGCCATCAAGTACCGCGCCGAGCGGGACGGCGCCCGCGCGGCGGCGCGCTGAGAACGCCGGCGGACCCAAAAATACCAGTCCAATTGGCCTCCAGCGCTTTAACAATAAGCGCTAACAGCTACTTATCTGATAGCAACCGCCGGAGCAAAACTCACAAACCGCCCGTGCGCTTGACCTTGGGATCGGAGTACGTGAGCGACTGACGGTCCTGCACCTGTTGGGCCAGTCGCTCCTGGAGGGTGTTCTTGTTGATGTCTTGCGCCAGCTCCACCGCACTGCCGCTGGCACGCCACATCGACTGGATGAATTCCAGCAGTTGCTTGTAGATGGGCTCCTTGGGCGGCTCCTCAGGCTCCTTCGGCGCTTCCTTCTTGGCCTCGGCCAGGGTCCAGTCGCGGTTGTTTTCGTCGGGCGCCGAGGGCTTGGTGGGCTCGCGCAGGCTGGCCCCCTCGCCCAGGCGGTCCGTGGACTCGACAGGATTGGCAGCGTTCACGGGCCGCACCGCCACGGCCCCCGAAGCGCCCGTGGAATACAAGTCCGCGCCCGTGGTACGCCACTGGGCGGGCGATCGGTCTACAGGTGGCAGTTGCATGGCATGGGTCCCCTCGTGAATGCGGCCGGCGGCAGTCGCAACTACCACCTCGTCGTACATTCATTACGGCAAACAAAAGGGGAAATTGAGGCTTTATTAGCCTTTTGTCACAAATTCATGCGACAGCCATGTCTGATTGACGTGGGCTATGACAGGGACAAACGGGCACAGGCCGCGCCAGGCAAGCGCCAGACGCTATAAAAAACGCTCCAGCAACTTGCGCGATGCACGGTCGAGCGCCGTGACATCCGGCACATGGAACTGCAGCCCGTCGCTGGCCGCGATGAGCAGCTTGGTGCGCCCCTCCAGCCGGCGGATGTCTTCCTCGCCCTTGAGCACCAACTGCGTGGCACCGCGGTCGGTGTCCACCTCCCAGGTACTGGGGGTGGAAAAGCTCGACACGGAGCGGATGCGCGTGATGGTGGGCACAAACTCACGCGCGGCCAATTCCTCCTCGACCAGCGCACGCACGGCAGGCGCCAGTTGTTCCAGGCGGGGCACCCAGGCCAATTCATGGCCGTCCGGCCCGACCAGCGACAGACCTTCGCCGGGAGCGGCAATGGGAAAGGCGCGCACGGGCGTCACGCCCACATGCGCGGTGCCGTCGGCCGCGCGCAGCACCAGCCGGCCATGGGGATTACGGTGCAGGTCCCAGCCTGCCGCGAGTGCCGAAGCGGTAGAGGGGGATGTGTGAAGGGTCATCGCGTGTCTTTCTCGCTCAGGTGTTGCCCGCGGGGTGAGCGGAGTGCTCGCGCACTTCGATGCGCACGCCCGCGGCCTGGGCGTCTTCCTCGGCACGGCGCGCCTGCGCCTCGTACAGGCGCCAGTAGGCACCCTGCTTCTCCATCAGTTCGTCGTGCGGCCCCACTTCGACGACCTCGCCCCGGTCCATGACCACCAGGCGGTCGGCCTTGCGCAGCGTAGACAGGCGGTGGGCGATGGCGATGGTCGTGCGGCCCTGCACCAGGTTGTCCAGCGCCTTCTGGATTTCCTTTTCGGTTTCGGTGTCCACGGCGGAGGTCGCCTCGTCCAAAATCAGGATGCGCGGGTCGATGAGCAGCGCGCGCGCGATCGAGATGCGCTGGCGCTCGCCGCCCGACAGGCCCTGGCCGCGCTCGCCCACCAGGCTGTCGTAGCCATGCGGCAGGCGCAGGATGAACTCGTGCGCATGCGCGGCGCGCGCGGCGGCGACGATCTCCTCGCGCGTGGCGTCGGGCTTGCCGTAAGCAATGTTCTCGGCAATGGTGCCGAAGAACAGGAAAGGCTCCTGCAGCACCAGGCCGATGTGGCGGCGAAAATCCGCCACCGCCATGCGGCGTATGTCCACATCGTCCACCAGGATGGCGCCGTCGCTCACGTCGTAGAAGCGGCTGATGAGGTTGACCAAGGTGCTCTTGCCGGAGCCGCTGTGGCCCACCAGGCCGATCATCTCGCCGGGGCGGATGGTGAGCGACAGGTTCTTGATGACCGTGCGGCTGCCGTAGCGAAAGCCCACGTCGCGCATCTCGATGGCGCCCTGCACGCGGTCCACCTTCACCGGGTTGACGGGGTCGGGCACGTTGCTCACATGGTCCAGGATGTCGAAGATGCGCTTGGCGCCGGCTGCCGCCTTTTGCGTGACGGAAACGATGCGGCTCATCGAATCCAGCCGTATGTAGAAGCGCCCGATGTAGGCGATGAAGGCCGCCAGCACGCCCACGGTGATCTGGTTGCGCGCCACCAGCCAGATGCCGAAGCCCCAGACCACCAGCAGCCCCACCTCCGTCATCAGCGAGACGGTGGGCGAGAACAGGCTCCAGGTCTTGTTGAGCTTGTCGTTCACCTCCAGGTTGTGCTGGTTGGCGGCACGGAAGCGGTCCGCCTCGCGCTTTTCCTGGGCGAAGGCCTTCACCACGCGGATGCCGGGGATGGTGTCGGCCAGCACGTTGGTCACCTCAGACCACACGCGGTCGATCTTCTCGAAGCCGGTGCGCAGCTTGTCGCGCACGGTGTGGATCAGCCAGGCGATGAAGGGCAGCGGCACCAGCGTGACCAGCGCCAGCCACGGGTTGATGGAGAACAGGATCGCCGCCGTCATCACGATCATCAGCACGTCGGTGGCGAAATCCAGCGCGTTGAGCGACAGAAAGACGTTGATGCGGTCGGTTTCGGAGCCGATGCGCGCCATCAGGTCTCCCGTGCGCTTGCTGCCGAAATAGTCCAGTGACAGCCGCATCAGGTGTTCGTAGGTGGTGGTGCGCAGGTCGGCGCCGATACGCTCGGACACCAGGGCCAGGATGTAAGTGCGCGCCCACCCCAGCGCCCAGGCCAGCAGCGCTGCCAACAGCAACCCCCCCAGGTACAGCAGCACCATGCCGGCGGGGATCTGCTGGCCGCTCTGGTAGGGAATGAGGATGTCGTCCATGAGCGGGATGGTCATGTACGGCGGCACCAGCGAGGCGGCGGTGGAGGCCAGCGTGAGCGCGAAGCCCGCGGCCAGCTGCTTTTTGTAAGGCCGGGCGAAACGCCACAGGCGCAATAGCACCCAGGTGGAGGTCTGCGGCGCCTGCTGGCGCGCACAGGCCGTGCACTCGTCGCTGTCGGGCGGCAGCGGCGTGCCGCACACGGCGCAGCGCGGCACGTCTTGCGCTTCGGGCGCGATGGCGCCTTGCAGGCTGTCCAGGCGCTGCACCTGGGCGTCCAGCCGCTGCTGCAGGTGCAGCGCCTGGGGATGGCGCCCCAACGTGAAGCGCCACAGCGCCAGGCGCCGGTCGGCATCGTGCAGCTCCACCGTGCCCACGCCGCCATGGTCCAGCAGTCGCAGCGCCATGCCGGGCGCCAGGGGCCATTCCTGCGCTGGCGCGTCACCGGCGCGCGCCAGCAGGCGCCGCTCGGTCAGCACCAGCAGGCCGGGGGCAAAGCGCAGGTCGGGCGTCAGGTCAACCTCGAAGGCGGCCTGCACGTTTTCGTCAGGAGCGAGCACTGCCCGCATCTCGGCCCCCCAGGGGCCAGACAAGACACCCGAGGCGTCCACAGAATGGTGATGTTGCATTTGGTTTTGTATGTCCACCCCCGCACGGACGGGGCGTTGGCGGGCCAGTCCGCGCCCATGGGGGGCATTGTCGGCCACCGGGCCCCAGGCCCTTGCGCCGCCGCGGTATCCCCTCGTAACGCACATCATCAGCCCGCGGCTGACACCCGCCAGTGCTGAGCTGCGCCAGTATCGGCGCACAATCTCAGCCCATGGGCATCGCCACATCCGCCGCAACCCGGCAGATATCCGAATCTTCCACGCTGCACTTCATGGCCAAATTCAACGATATCCAACTCCTGCGCACCACCTATCTGCGCGGCCCCAGTGTCTGGACCTACCGCCCGGTCCTCGAAGTCTGGCTGGACCTGGGGGAGCTGGAAGACTATCCCTCCAACAAGATTCCCGGCCTCAACGAGCGCCTGACCACCTGGCTGCCGGATCTGGTGGAGCACCACTGCGGCGTGGGCGAGCGCGGCGGCTTCCTGCTGCGCCTGAAGGAAGGCACCTGGATGGGGCACGTGCTGGAGCACGTGGTCATCGAGCTGCTCAACCTCTCGGGCATGCCGGCCGAGTTCGGCCAGACGCGCGAGATCTCCCGGCGCGGCGTGTACCGCATGGTGTTCCGCTGCCCCGAAGAGGCCGTGGCCCGCGTGGCGCTGGAGCATGGCCACCGTCTGCTGATGGCCGCCATCAATGACGAGGCATTCGACCTCAAGGCCGCCATCCACGCTATCAAGACCGCCATCAACGACCGCTACCTGGGCCCCAGCACCGGCTGCATCGTGGACGCCGCCAGCGCCCGGCGCATTCCGCACATCCGCCTGAACGATGGCAACCTGGTGCAACTGGGCTACGGCGCCGCGCAGCGCCGCATCTGGACCGCCGAGAGCGACCAGACCAGCGCCATCGCCGAGGGCATTGCCCAGGACAAGGATTTCACCAAGCGGCTGCTCGCCTCCTGCGGCGTGCCCGTGCCGGAGGGCCAGATCGTCCGCAACGCCGATGAGGCCTGGGAAGTGGCGCAGGAGATCGGCTTCCCCGTCACGGTGAAGCCCTCGGACGGCAACCACGCGCGCGGCGTGACGCTGGAGCTCTCGCGCGAGGCCGATATCAAGGCCGCCTTCGCGCTGGCCGAGCCCGAGGGCTCGGATGTCATCGTCGAGAAGTTCATCGACGGCGTGGAACACCGCCTGCTGGTGGTCGGCGGCAAGGTGGTCGCCGCCACCAAGGGCGAGACGGTCAGCGTGCACGGCAATGGCCAGTCCACGCTGCGCGAGCTGGTGGCCGTGCTCAACGAAGACCCGCGCCGCGGCCCCGAGCAGGAGTACCCGCTGGACTGGATCGACGTGGAAAAAGGCGCCGTGCAGCTGGAACTCAAGCGCCAAGGCGTGACGCCCGACACCGTGGTGCCCTCGGGCCAGGCCATCTTGCTGCAGCGCAACGGCAACATGGCCATCGACTGCACCGACGACGTGCACCCCGACGTGGCTTACTACGCCCAGTTGGCCGCGAAAATCGTGGGCCTGGACATCGCCGGCATGGACATGATCCTGCAGGATGTCTCCAAGCCCATGAAGGAACAGGGCGGCGCCATTCTGGAGGTGAACGCCGGCCCCGGCCTGCTGATGCACCTCAAACCCACCAGCGGTGCACCCCGCCCCGTGGGCCAGGCCATCGTGGAACACCTGTTCCCGGTCACCGACGAAGGCACGGGCGCGGGCCGCATTCCCATCGTGGGCATTGCGGGCACGCGCCACAACGCGTTCACCGCGCGCTTCGTGGGCTGGCTGCTGCAGCTGTCGGGCAAGCTCACGGGCGTGGCCAGCAGCGAAGGCATGTTCCTCAACAACCGCCGCACACAAAAGAGCGCCACCGCCCACTGGGCCGGCGCGCACCGCCTGCTGACCAACCGACTGGCGCAGGCCGCCGTGATCCAGACCACTGCCCGCTCCATCCTGGAGGAAGGCCTGGCCTACGACCGCTGCCTGGTCGGCGTGGTGACCGACATGGACGGTTTCGAGACCCTGGCCGACCATGACGTGCTGGAGCAGGCCCAGATGACGCGCGTGCTGCGCACCCAGATCGACGTGGTGCTGGACGAGGGCGCAGGCGTGCTCAATGCCGACATCGAGCAGGTGGCCGACCTGGCGCGCCTGTGTGATGGCGAGGTCCTTCTGTATTCCCTGTCGCCAGACAACCCCTTCGTCGCCGCGCACCGTGCAGAGGGCGAAGGCCGCGCCGTGTTCGTGCGCGGTGAGCAGGTGGTGCTGGCCACGGGCGCCAGCGAACGCGTGCTGGGCACGCTGGACGCCCTGAGCCTGCCCGGCGGCCACCGCCCCGACACGGCCGCGATGCTGGCCGCAATTGCCGCAGCCTGGTCCATGGACATCGGGCCGGACCTGATCGCCGCGGGCATCAAGACCTTCGACTATGCCGCGTGACGCCGCACCTGCTTTCAAAAGCATAGCTGCCACCGCTCACCCCACAAGCGCTACAGGCCAATTTGACTGAAAAATCGGGCTGAAAGAAAACACCATGCAGATCACCCGCATCCGCGCCCTGCGCGGCCCCAACCTCTGGAGCCGCAACACCGCCATCGAAGCCGTTGTGCACTGCGAGCCACAAGAGTGCGGCTACGCAGACATCGCGGGTTTTGAAGACCGCCTGCGCGCGCGCTTTCCCAAGATCGGCGCCCTGCAGCCCCATGGCGCCGACCAGCGCCTGTCGCTGGCCCACGTGCTCGAAGTGGCCGCCCTGTCGCTGCAGGCCCAGGCCGGCTGCCCCGTGACCTTCAGCCGCACCCACGCCACGCTGGAAGAAGGCACCTACCAGGTGGTGGTGGAGTACACCGAGGAGGCCGTGGGCCGCCTGGCCATGGAGCACGCCGGCGCCCTGCTGCAGTCCGCGCTGGCCGATACCCCCTTCGACGCCGATGCCGTGGTCGCCGAGCTACGCGAGCTGGACGAGGACGAGCGCATCGGCCCGTCCACCGGCTCCATCGTCGACGCCGCCGTGGCGCGCGGCATCCCGTTCCGGCGCCTGACCAGCGGCTCGCTGGTACAGCTGGGCTGGGGCTCCAAGGCGCGCCGCATCCAGGCCGCCGAGCTGGACACCACCAGCGCCGTGGCCGAATCCATCGCCCAGGACAAGGACCTGACCAAGCGCCTGCTGCACGCCGCCGGCGTGCCCGTGCCGCTGGGGCGCCCGGTGGCCGACGTGGAGGACGCCTGGGTGGTGGCCCAGGAAGTGGGCCTGCCCGTGGTCGTGAAGCCCCAGGACGGCAACCAGGGCAAGGGCGTGGTGGTCAACATCACCACCCGCGAAGGGCTGGAGGCCGCCTACAAGACCGCCCGCGAATTCGGCGACGAGATCATGGTCGAACGCTTCCTGCCCGGCCACGACTTCCGCCTGCTGGTGGTGGGCCACCAGCTCGTGGCCGCCGCGCGCCGCGAGCCGCCCCAGGTGCTGGGCGACGGCCAGCACACCATTCGCGAGCTGGTGGACATCGTCAACCAGGACCCGCGCCGCGGCTCGGGCCACGGCACGGCGCTGACCAAGGTGCGCCTGGACGACATCGCCATCGCGCGCATCGCCTCCGAGGGCCTCACGCCCGACTCCGTGCCCGTGCAGGGCCAGCGCGTGGTGCTGCGCAACAACGCCAACCTGTCCACCGGCGGCAGTGCCACCGACGTGACCGACGACGTGCACCCCGAGATCGCCGCGCGTGCCATCGAGGCCGCGCAGACCATCGGCCTGCACATCTGCGGCGTGGACGTGGTCTGCGAAACCATGCTCAAACCCCTGGAAGAGCAGAACGGCGGCATCGTCGAGGTGAATGCCGCGCCGGGCCTGCGCATGCACCTGGCCCCGTCGTTCGGCAAGCCGCGCAACGTGGGCGTGCCGATGGTGGACGAGCTGTTCGCGCCCGGCCAGGACGGGCGCATCCCACTGGTGGCCGTCACTGGGACCAATGGCAAGACCACCACCACGCGCCTGATCGGCCAGCTGTTCGCGGCGCACGGGCTGCGCGTGGGCATGACCAACACCGACGGCGTGTACGTGAACGGTCGCCAGATCGACAGCGGCGACTGCTCGGGCCCCAAGAGCGCGCGCAACGTGCTTTTCCACCCCGAGGTGGACGCTGCGGTGCTCGAATGCGCGCGCGGCGGCATCCTGCGCGAAGGCCTGGGCTTTGACCGCTGCCAGGTGGCCGTGGTCACCAACGTCGGCGCGGGCGACCACCTGGGGCTGAACTTCATCACCACCGTGGAAGACGTGGCGGTGCTCAAGCGCGTGATCGTGCAGAACGTGGCCGCCGACGGCTACGGCGTGCTCAACGCCGCCGACCCGCACGTGGCCGCCATGGCCAGCGTATGCCCGGGCAAGGTGATCTTCTTCGCCGTCGACCGCCACCACCCCCTCATGGCCACGCACCGTGCCCAGGGCAACCGCGTGGTGTATGTGGATGGCGACTCCATCGTGGCGGCCGAAGGCTCGTGGCGCGAGACCATCTCCTTGCGCGAGATCCCGATCACGCGCGGAGGCACGATCGGCTTCCAGGTCGAGAACGTCATGGCCGCGATCGGCGCGGCCTGGGGCGTGGGTCTGCCCTGGCAGACCATTCGCCGCGGCCTGGCCGGCTTCATGAACGACAGCGACAACGCACCCGGCCGCTTCAACGTGATGGACTACCGCGGCGCCACCGTGATCGCCGACTATGGCCACAACCCCGACGCCATGCGCGCACTGGTGCAGGCCGTGCAGGCCATGCCGGCCCGGCAGCGCAGCGTGGTGATCAGCGGCGCGGGCGACCGGCGCGACCAGGACATCGTCGAGCAGACCCAGATCCTGGGCCAGGCCTTCGACGACGTGGTGCTGTACCAGGACGCCTGCCAGCGCGGCCGTGCCGACGGCGAGGTGCTGGCGCTGCTGCGCCAGGGCCTGCAGGGCGCGCCGCGCACGCGCTACGTGACCGAGATCCACGGCGAGTTCATCGCCATCGACCATGCGCTGGAGCGCCTGCAACCGGGCGACCTGTGCCTGGTGCTGGTGGACCAGGTGGAGGAAGCCCTGGCCCACCTGGCGCAGCGCTGCAGCGAAGCCTCGGCGGTTGCGCCATGAATGCGCGCGGCGGCCTGCGCGCGGGCATGGCAAGCCTGGCCCTGCTGGCATGCGCCCTGGGCTTGGCTGCCGGGCCGGCCGCGGCCCAGGCCGAGAAGATCGGCACCGTGGACACCGCCTTCCAGTGGATCGGCCGCGACCACGACATCATCGTGGAGGCCTATGACGACCCCGCCGTGCAGGGCGTGACCTGCTATGTGTCGCGTGCGCGCACCGGCGGCATCAAAGGCACGCTGGGCCTGGCCGAGGACCGCGCCGAAGCCTCCATCGCCTGCCGCCAGGTCGGGCCCATCACCTTCGTGCAGCCGCTCAAGGCGCAGCAGGAAGTGTTCAGCGAACGCATGTCCATCCTGTTCAAGCGCCTGCGCGTGGTGCGCATGGTGGACGCCAAGCGCAACACGCTGGTGTACCTGACCTACTCCGAGAAGCTCATCGACGGCTCGCCGCAAAACAGCGTGACGGCCGTGCCCGTGGACCGGGCCACGCCGATCCCGCTGCGCTGACAGGTTTCCAGCCAAAACAGGCTGCAGCGCTGGATGGGCAAGCGCTACCAGCTATCAATAAAAGAGCATCAAGCCTGCTGTGCGATCTGCCGCAGCGCCTGCTCGAACACCTCGACCGGCTGGCCGCCCTGGATCAAATGGCGGTCGTTGATGATCACCGCCGGTACCGAATGGATGCCGTGGCCCTGGTAGAAGGCCTCGCGCTCGCGCACCGCCTCGGCATATTCCTGGGACGCCAGCACGGCGCGGGCGCGCGCCTCGTCCAGCCCCAGCTGCGCCACCAGACGCAGCAGCACGCCGTGGTCGCCAGGGTTCTCGCCCTGCGTGAAATACGCGGTGAACAGCGCATGTTTGAGCGCGCCCCGCTGCTCCGGCGTGCCCTCTTCCTCCAGCCAGTGCAGCAGGCGGTGCGCATCGAAAGTGTTGTAGATGCGGCCGCGCCGGTCCATGTTGAAGGTAAAGCCCAACTGCGCGCCGCGCGCGGCGATGGCCTCACGGTTTTGCTGTGATTGCTCCGGCGTGGCGCCGTACTTTTGCTGCAGGTGTTCGCCGATGTCCTGGCCCTCGAGGCCCATCTGCGGGTTCAGCTCGAAGGGCTGAAAGTGCAGATCCAGCGCCACCTCGCCGTCCAGCCGCTTCGCGGCCTGCTCCAGCGCGTGCAGGCCGATGGCGCACCAGGGGCAGGACACGTCGGAGACGAAGTCGATCTTGAGGGAGACGGGTTGGTTCATGGCAAGGGCTCCAGCCGGGGCAAAGCGCCCATGGTATGGGCGGCGCAATGTCCGCGCCGCTCCCGGGTTTGTTACGCCCCGCTCCCCGCCCCTTCGGCCTGCAGCCATGCGCGCAGCTCGGTCTTGAGCACCTTGCCATAGCTGTTCTTGGGCAGGGCCGGCACCCAGCGGTAGGCCTTGGGGCGCTTGAAGCGCGCGATGTGGTCCAGGCACAAAGCGTCAAGTTCCGCGTCAAGTTCCGCGTCAAGTTCCGCGTCAAGTTCCGCATCGAGCTTCGCATGCAGCGCGGCATCGTCCACGGCGCCGCCCTCGCCCGCCACCAGGAAGGCCACCACCACCTCGCCCCAGTCGGCATCGTGCTGGCCCACCACGGCCACCTCGCTCACGCGCGGGTGCAGCAGCAGCACCTCCTCCACCTCGCGCGGGTAGATGTTGGAGCCGCCCGAGATGATCACGTCCTTGCTGCGGTCGCGCAGGGTCAGAAACCCGTGCGCGTCCAGGCTGCCGACATCGCCCGTGTGCAACCAGCCGCCGCGCAGCGTCTGCGCAGACGCCTCGGGATTGCGCCAGTAGCCGGCCATCACGGTGTCGCCGCGCACCACCACTTCGCCCAGTTCGCCCGTGGGCACGGGTCGGTCCTCGTCATCCACCACCCGCACCTGTACGCACGCATGCGCCACGCCGACCGAGGCGATGCGCTCGGCCCAGCGCGGGTGCGCCGTGTCGGCCAGGTGCTCGCGCGCCAGCGCGGTGATGGTCATGGGGCTTTCGCCCTGGCCATAGATCTGCACGAACTTCTGGCCCATGGTGTCGATGGCGCGGCGCAGGTCGTCCACATACATGGGACCGCCGCCGTAGACGATGGTTTTGAAGCCGTCCACATTGGCGCCCGTGCGGCGCACGTGCTCCACCAGCCGGTGCACCATGGTTGGCGCGGCAAACAGCGACAGGCGGCCCACGTCCGCGGCCAATTGCACCAGCTCGGCCGGGTCGAACCCGCCGGACGCGGGCACCACGTGGCGCGCGCCGCGCAGCATGTGGGCGTAGTTGTACAAGCCCGCGCCATGCGACATGGGCGCGGCATAGACCATGGCGTCGCCGGGCTGCACGTCGTCCACGTCGGTGAAGTAGGCCATGGTCATGGCCAGCAGGTTGCGGTGCGTCTGCATCACCCCCTTGGGCCGCCCGGTGGTGCCCGAGGTGTAGAACAGCGAGGCCACGTCGTCGGGTGCGCGCTCCTGCAGCGCCAGCGGCGCGCCCTGCGCCGCCTGCTCCCAGGCGGATGCCCCCAACACCTGCACCGCCGCGGCGTCGGCGCCCGCAGCCAGCGCCGCATCGTGCAGCGCCGCAGACACGCACACCACGCGCGCGCCGCTGTCGGCAAGCACGTAAGCCAGCTCGCGCGCATGCAGCTTGTAGTTGACGGGCACCGAGATGGCGCCGCACCAGTGGATGGCGTGCAGCGCCTCCAGATACTGCGGACCATTGGCCGAGAAGATGGCCACGCATTCGCCCGGCTGCACGCCGCAATGCGCGCGCAGGTGTGCGGCCAGCGCGGCCACGCGCGCGGCAAGGGTACGGTAGTCGTGCAGCAGGCATGTGCCGGCCAGCAGCGCGGGCCGCTCGCCATGCACCAGCGCGCTGCGCTGCAACAGGTGGGCAATGTTCATGGGGTTGTCGCGTTGTCTCCTGGTGCGACTATAGGCAAGCGTCGGCAGCGCGCACAGTCGCAGAAATACACAAGGGAAATCCCTGGCGGGGGATGAGCACCGACCAACCGATTGCTCCTTTATCAGTAGCACATTGCGCTGGATGGTTAAGCGCTGGAGTCCTTTTTAGCTCACACTACGGGCATGCCATCTGCGCCCTCCGACGACCTATTTGCCGACGACCCCGCGGAGCCATCCACGCTGGCGCTGGGCATGCAGGCCGTGCTGCTGCGCGGCTTCGCGCTGGCACAGGCACCCCAGTTGCTGGAAGAAGTGCGACAGGTGGTGCGCCAAGCGCCGTGGCGCCACATGCAGACCCCTGGAGGCAAGGCGATGTCGGTAGCCACCACAGGCTGCGGGCCGTTGTCGTGGGTGAGTGACCGGCGCGGTTACCGCTACGCTGCGCTGGACCCGCTGACCGGCAAGCCCTGGCCCGCCCTGCCCGCGGACTTCGCGCAGCTGGCACATGCCGCAGCGCAGGAGGCCGGCTTTGCCGCTTTCGTGCCCGACGCCTGCCTGATCAACCGCTACGCCCCCGGCACGCGCCTGTCGCTGCACCAAGACCGCGACGAGCAGGACCTGGCAGCGCCCATCGTGTCCATCTCGCTGGGTCTGCCCGCCACCTTCTTGTGGGGTGGCGCCACACGTGGCGAGCGCGCCTTGCGCGTGCCGCTGCGCCATGGCGACACGGTGGTCTGGGGCGGGGTGGACCGACTGCGCTTTCACGGCGTGCTGCCGGTGGCGCCGGGCCAGCACCCGGCAACGGGCGAATGCCGCATCAACCTCACGCTGCGCAAGGCCACCTGATGCTACATGTTTGATAGCTGCTTGCGCTTACTGGGCGGATCTTGTAGCCATTTTTAACGATAATTTCGCAGAACGGCACATTGTCTTACACCGGCGTAAGACGTTCCCCGCACAATGCCCCTTTGCCCTGCGGCAGAGCCCGCTTCCCAAGGACCTTACTTGCGCATCCTCTACGTCGAAGACAACTGCGAACTGCGAGACACCATCGGCCTGCTGATGGAGGGAGAAGGCCGCACCGTCGTCACCTGCGCCACGGCCGAGGAGGCCTTGCAGCGCGATGCGGCCCAGCCGCACGACGTGGTGGTTTCCGACGTGAGCCTGCCCGGCATGAGCGGGCTGGATCTGTGCCGCCACCTGCTGGCAAGCAACCCCCAGCGCTGGGTGGTGCTGTGCTCGGGCTATCCGCTGGAGCACGGGGTGGGCACGCTGGGCCCGCATGTGCGGTCCCTGCTCAAGCCGTTCGAGCTGGAAGAGCTGGAGGAGTTGCTGGACGTGATCGCCAGCCACCTGCAAAGCGCCAGCCCCGCCTGAGGCGGCACCTGCCGGGCCGCTGAAGGCCCGGCATCCCCCCGCCCCCGTCCTGTCAAGCCGCCACCGCGCGCCGCGGCAGCGTCACCGTGAAGCAGGTGCGCCCCGCCTGCGAGGCGGCGTCGATCGTCCCGCCATGGGCCTGCACGATCTGGTGCACGATGAACAACCCCAGCCCCAACCCCTGGTATTGACCGGCCCGGTTGCGCCGGCCGGTGAATGGCGCGAACAGCCGGGGCAGCAGTTCGGCGTCAATCCCGCCGCCGTTGCTCACGCGCAGCACCACGGTATCGGCGGCGGCGCCGTCCAGTGACAACTCCACCGGCTGGTCGGGCGTGCCGTGGTGCATGGCGTTGCCCAGCAGGTTCGCCAGCATCTGGCCCAGGCGCTCTTCGTCCCACTCGCCGCGCAGATCCCCTTGCTGCTCAAGCCGCAGGTGGCGCTCGGGGTGGCCGGCGCGGACTTCCTGCACCACGCGCTGCGCCTGCTGCCCCAGGTCCATGGGTGCAGGCTCGATGGCCAGCCTGCCATGCTGGCGGGCGCGCGTCACATCCAACAGGTCCTCGATCATGCGGCCCATGCGTCGCCCGGCCTGCTGCACGTTGCACGCCAGAGCCTGCACCTTGGCGGGCTCGGGAGCGCGCTGCAGCGCACTGGCCACGGCCATGATGGCGCTGAGCGGGCTGCGCAGATCGTGGCTGAGCACGGCCATTAACATCTCGTTGATGTACAACGCCTCGGTGCGCTCCTGCAGCTCGCGTGCCAGCGCATGCCGCTGGCGCTGCAGGTCGAAGAACACCCGGGCCTTGTTGACCAGCATGTGGGGGTCGACGGGTTTGTAGAGGAAGTCCACCGCACCTTTTTCGTAGCCGCGGAACTGCCAGCCCTGGTCCCGCGAGCCGGCGGTGATGAAGATGAGCGGAATGTGCCGCGTGCGCTCGCTGCCGCGGATCAACTCCGCCAGTTCGAAACCGTTCATCTCGGGCATTTGCACGTCCAGCAGCGCCAGCGCCACGTCGTTGTGGGCCAGCAGCAGCTCCAGCGCCTGGGCGCCGGAGCCGGCCATGAGGATCTCGACGTCCTCATCCTTCAAGAGCGCCTGCAATGCGACGAGGTTTTCAGGAACGTCATCCACGATCAGGCATTTCACGCACGCGCCGGTCCGATGACTCGCGGGCTGTGCAGCCGGTGGGGCAAAAATCACGAAAGTCCCTCCTTATGCAAGGTGGTCAACAGCGCGGCGATGCGTGCCGGGGGAAGCACCTGATCGGGTTGGATCAGGGCCAGCGCCGCCTGCGGCATGGCCATGGACGAAGCGCTGTCGGGCGACTGCACCACCGTGGCGCCGCCAGCGGCCTGCACTGCGCGCAAGCCACGCGCTCCGTCACTGTTCGCGCCCGACAGGAGCACGGCCATGAGCCGCGGCCCGTATTCATCGGCGGCGGATTCGAACAACACGTCGATCGACGGGCGCGAGAAATTCAGCGGTGCATCCACGGACAGGGACAGCCTCGGCCCCGAATCCACCAGCAAATGATAGTCAGGCGGCGCGAAATACACCGTGCCCGGCTCCACGGGCTCCTTGTCCTGGGCCTCGCGCACCGGCAGGGCGCAGCGCTGGCGGAAGATGTTGCACAGCAGGCTGGGCCGCTCGCGCGGCAGGTGCAGCACGACCAGCAGGGCCGCATGGAAACCCGCAGGCAGCGCGGGAAGCACCACACCCAGCGCTTCGATGCTGCCGGCCGACCCGCCAATGGCGATGGCGTCCAGGCGCGCGCGTGGCAAAGCCGCCTGCCTCATGCGTCACCTCTCTTCTGAAAGATGCGCTCGGGCGCCACGAAGTCTTCGAATGCCGGCGCGTGCGAGGAAAAGCGCAGGGATTCCTTGGCCCCCAGGCCCAGGAATCCACGCCGGCACAGGGCCTCGCGGAACAGGCCCAGGGCGCGGTCCTGCAGCGTACGGTCGAAGTAGATCAGCACGTTGCGGCAGGAGATGAGGTGCACCTCGGCAAATACGCTGTCGGTCGCCAGACTGTGGTCGGAGAAAACGATATGCCGGCGCAGGCTCTTGTCGAACACTACGCGGCCATAGGCGGCGCTGTAGTGGTCGGACAGCGAGGAACGCCCGCCCGAGCGCGCATGGTTTTCGGTGAAGCCGGGCACGCGCTCAATGTCGTATACGCCCGCCTCGGCACGCTGCAGTGCCGTGCTGTTGATGTCGGTGGCGTAAATCAACGAGCGTTCCAGCAACCCCTCTTCACGCAGCAGGATGGCGAGCGAATACGCCTCCTCTCCCGTGCTGCAGCCCGCGACCCAGATCTTGAGCGAGGGGTAGGTACGCAACAGCGGCACCACCTTTTCGCGCAGCGCGCGAAAGTACTCCGGGTCGCGAAACACATCGCTGACCTGCACGGTGAGGTAGTCCAGCAGCGCGGGAAACACCCCGCGCTCGTGCAGCAGCCGATGCTGCAGTTGGGACAGCGTCTCGCAGTCGAACCGCGTGAGCGCGGCCTGGAGCCGGCGCTTGAGCGACGACTGCGCATACCCGCGGAAGTCGTAGTGGTAGCGCAGGTAAATGGCCTCGATCAGCAGCTGCTGCTCGATCTCTGCGGTCTTGCGTTGGTGCGGCAAGTGTTGGCTCCGATATCGTGTGTCTCCGCGCGCTGGCGCACGCTCACTTGGGCATCCACACCCTCACCAGCGACAGGAGTTTCTCCACGTCCAGCGGCTTGGCGATGTAATCGTTGGCGCCGGCGGCCAGGCATTTTTCCTGGTCGTCCTTCATGGCCTTGGCGGTCAGCGCGATGATCGGCAGACGACGCCACTCGGGGCGCCGGCGGATTTCCGCCATGGCGGCGAAGCCGTCCATCTCGGGCATCATGATGTCCATCAGCACCAGGTCCACGGCGCTCTCGCCGGCGGCGTTGGAACGCTCCAGCGCCTCCAGCGCCTCGCGTCCGTTGCGCGCGATCTCCACGCGCGCCCCCGTGGGCTCCAGCACGCTGGACAGCGCGAACACGTTGCGCACGTCGTCCTCCACCACCAAAATGGTGCGCCCTTCGAAAGTGGACTCACGGTCGCGCGCCAGCTGCAGCATGCGGCGCCGGTCGTCCGGCAAGGTGGATTCCACCTGGTGCAGGAACAGCGTGACCTCGTCCAGCAGGCGCTCGGGCGAGCGCGCGTCCTTGATGATGATGGACTTGGAGAAGCGTCGCAGTTGCTGTTCCTCGTCGCGCGACAAGTTGCGCCCGGTATAGACGATGACGGGCGGAAAGGACACCTCTTCCTGCTCGGCCATCTGCTGCAGCAGCTCGTACCCGTTCAGGTCGGGCAGGTGCAGGTCCATCACCACGCAGTCGAACGTGCTGCCCTTGAGCAGGTCCAATGCCTGCCGCGCGGTGGCGGCGCCCACGATCTCCACGCCGTCGGTTGCCAGCAGATGGTGCACGCTCTCGCGCTGGCGCGCGTCGTCCTCCACCACCAGCACGCGGCGCATGCTCTGGGTGAATTTGGCCTGCATGTGGAGCAGCGCCTGCTCCAGTTCCTCGCGCTTGACGGGCTTGAGCGCATAGCCGATGGCGCCGCGCTCCATGGCCTCCTGCATGTAGTCGGCCACGGAGACCACGTGCACGGGAATATGGCGCGTGGCCGGGTTGCGCTTGAGCTGGTCCAACACGCCCAGGCCGGAGAAATCCGGCAGGTTCATATCCAGCACCACCGCGCTGGGGCCGTATTCCAGCGCCGCCGCCAGGCCGTCGCTGCCCGTCGAGGCAATGACGCACTGAAAACCCATCTCATGCGCGAGGTCGCAAAGGATGCGCGCAAACCGCGGGTCGTCCTCGATGACCAGGATGGTGTAACGCCCCTGTTCCAACTGCTCCCGGTCATCCGGAACGACGTGCACGGGGGCGCATGGTTTTGCCGCCGGGGCCTCTGGCTGGCTCGCATGCGGTGGTTCGGCAGCGCGTCCGGCAGGCGTCGGCGCCACTGGCATCTTTGCCTGGCGCTCGCCTGCATCGCTGAGAAGGGGCGCCGTGACGGGCAGGGTCAGCGTGAAGACGCTGCCTTCGCCCGGCGCACTCTGCACCGCGATGCTGCCGCCGAGCAACTGCGCCAGATCCCGGGAGATCGACAGGCCCAAGCCCGTGCCGCCGTATTTGCGATGGGTACTGCCATCGGCCTGGTGGAAGGCATCGAAGATGCGCTCTTGCTGGTCGGGCGCGATGCCGATGCCCGTATCCCGCACAGCAAAGCACAGCGTGTCGTTGTCTCCTGCGAAGACGCGCAGGGTCACTTCGCCGCGCGCGGTGAACTTGAGCGCATTGGAAAGCAGGTTTTTGAGAATCTGCGCCAGGCGCTGCGCGTCGGAGGTTATGAATGCCGGCACGCCCGGCTCCACCACCGCGTTGAATTGCAGGCCTTTGTCCTGCGCCTGGGCCCGCAGCGGCTCCATCACGCCCGCCACCACCTTGGCCACCGTCACCTGGCCAATTTCGACCGAGGTCTGCCCCGCCTCGATCTTTGACAGATCGAGGATGTCGTTGATGAGGTTCAGCAGATCGGTGCCAGCGTTGTGGATGGTCTGCGCATAGCGGACCTGTTCCGCCGTCAGGTTCTGCTGCTTGTTGTCGGCCAGCAGCTTGGCCAGGATCAGGCTGGAATTCAGCGGTGTACGCAATTCATGGCTCATGTTGGCCAGAAACTCACTCTTGTACTGACTGGCCTGCGCCAAATCGCGCGCCTTGGCCTCCAGGGCGTCCTGTGCAGTCAGCAGGCGCTGCTTTTGGTACTGCAGCTGCTCGGTCTGCGCTTCCAGCTGGGCGTTGCTGTGCTCCAACTCCGCCTGCTGCGCCTGCATCAGGTTTTGGGACTCCTGCAGCATGCGGCTTTGCTGCTCCAGTTCCTCGTTGTTGACGCGCAGCTCTTCCTGCTGCGCCTGCAACTCCTCCGCCTGGCGCTGCGTCTCGTCCAGCAGACTCTCCAGGCGCGAGCGATCCAATGCGCCCCGAACAGCCTGGGCCAGCTGCTCCCCGGCGCGCACAAGGAAGTCAACCTCGTGCGGAGCGACCGTGCGGAACCACCCCATCTCGACCACCGCGAGCGCTACGCCATTGAGCACGATGGGCATCATCACCAATTCGGCGGGCGTGGCCTGGCCCGTGCCGGAGGTCACTGGCAGATACCCGCTGGGCACGTGGCGCACATGCTGAAGAGTGCGGCTCTGCAGCGCCTGGCCCAGCAGGCCCTCTCCCGCCCGCACGGCCGCAGGGCCGGTGTCGGGCGCCAGCGCATAGCCGCCCATGCGCTCGAAGACGCCGTGGCCTTGCGTCACGTAGATGGCCCCCACCCTGGCATCCAACTCCGTCGCCAGATAGCCGATGACAGCACCCGCCATGTCATGGATGCGCTGCTCACCTTGCAGCCGCGTGCCCAGCCTTACGAGGTTGCCTTTGATCCAGTTCTCGACCTCGCGGCTGCGGTACTCCGCCATGGTCATCACCGCGGACGCACAGGTCAGCAGCAACAGCACGGCGGCACTGCCCCATGTCAGGTAGGCCGAGATGCCAAACGCTCCTTCCCACACCTCCCGCTGGGCCTGCAGTTGCTGCTGTTCGGTGTTGAGCATCTCGCGCACCAGCGTGCGGGTGGTTTCCATGGTGGCCTGACCGTCGCCGCGCATGGCCTCCAGGGCCTCCTCGCGCCGGCCCTCGCGCTGTAGCGCAACGATGTGCGCAAGTTCGGTCATGCGCTTGGTGGCCAACCCCTGCAATTGGTCGAAGCGCTGCTGCTCCAAGAGACTCCCGCGCGTCATACCGCGCAGCTTTTCCAGGGCCACCGGCACGGCCGCCTGGGCTACGGTGAACAAGCCCAGCGTCTGCTCCTGCCCCGACAGCAGGTAGCCCCGCTTGGCGGATTCAGCGTCCTTCAAATGCGACCAGACCATCTGGATCTGCGTGATCCGTTCGACCGTCGCGTTGAGATTGTCCACGGCTTTCGCGCGCTCGTCGTTGGACCGGTAGGTGAGCACGGCGATCAACAGGGCGGCAAATGCCGCCAAAGCAAATCCCACCAACAGGCGGACGGGCATGCCCCCTCGGATGGCCGCACGGGGCCGAGCATCGGAACTGGAGACAGTCATGTGTGACGTGGAGTAAACATTGCCGCGCGATGATAGGAGCAACGGGTCCCTTGCTCCTGTAGGGCAACGTCTTCACCGCAGCGTATCCCTCTAGCGATCTTATGTCGCACCTGCCAGCAGGGCCAATCCACCACTGGTCAGCAAGGGTTAGGTAATCGTCCTAAACTCCCATCCTTTCCCGCGTTACGCGCGCCCGGGGAAGCAGATCCCCGCAGCGGCAAGCGCCGGCTTCCTACCCCTTCCCTCGGTGATCCGCCGCACTGTGCGTTCTGCAGCGCGCATACGGCCCTTCATTTCACTGCCGCAGGTGGCAACGCGCCAGCGCAGCAAAAGACGGGCAATACCTCGTCTATCGCGCCGGACGGCCGGCGCGTTCCGCAGCCTGTGCTCTCACAGGCCCCCAGGCAAGGGCATGCCCATGCTGGCTCTTGCCGTTGATCTCAAAGGAGTTCCGTGTCCAATAAAGAGCAGTTGATTGAAATGCAAGGCAAGGTAGACGAAGTGCTGCCGGATTCCCGTTTTCGTGTGGTCCTGGAGAACGGACACACCCTCATCGCCTATTCGGGCGGAAAGATGCGCAAGCACCGCATTCGAGTGCTTGCGGGCGACACCGTGTCGCTGGAGATGTCCCCCTACGACCTCACCAAGGGCCGTATCACCTTCCGCCACCTGGAGCCGCGTGCCGGCGGCGCACCGCGCCGCCCCTCGCCCCATCGCCGCTAGGCCCCGGCCGATTCGGCCAGCGTGGCGATGTCGATGACGAAGCGGTATTGCACGTCGCCCTTCAACATGCGTTCATAGGCGGTATTGATCTCATCGGCGCGGATCAACTCGATATCCGCCACGATGCCATGCTCCGCGCAGAAATCGAGCATCTCCTGGGTCTCGGGAATGCCGCCGATCAAGGAGCCAGCCAGCGTGCGCCGCTTCATGATGAGGTTGAACACATTGGGCGACGGATGGGGCGACGCCGGCGCACCCACCAGCGTCATCGCACCGTCGCGCCGCAGCAGGCGCAGGAAGGCATCCAGGTCGTGCGGCGCCGCCACCGTGTTGAGGATGAAGTCGAGACTGTTGGCATGCGCGGCCATCTCCTGCGGATGACGGGAAACCACCACTTCGTGCGCACCTAACGAGAGCGCCGCAGCGCGCTTGGATTCAGAGGTGGTGAATGCCACCACATGCGCCCCCATTGCGTGCGCCAGCTTGATGCCCAGGTGGCCCAGCCCGCCGATGCCGACCACACCCACGCGATGCCCCGGACCCACCTTCCAATGGCGCAAGGGCGAGTAGGTGGTAATGCCCGCGCACAGCAGCGGAGCAACCGCGGCCAACTGCCCTTGCGGATGGCGCACCCGCAGCACATAGCGCTCATGTACGACGATCTGTTGCGAGTACCCACCCAGCGTGTGGCCGGGTGCGTCCTCGGTCGGGCCGTTGTAGGTGCCGACCATGTGGCCGCAATAGTTCTCCAGCCCTTCGTCGCAATCCTGGCAATGCCGGCAGCTGTCGACAATGCAGCCCACGCCGACCAGGTCGCCCGCCCGGAACGCCGACACCTGCGCGCCCACGGCCACTACGCGCCCGACGATTTCATGCCCCGGCACGCACGGATACAGCGTGCCCGCCCATTCCGAACGCACCTGGTGCAGATCGGAATGGCACACACCGCAATAGGCAATGCCAATCTGCACGTCGTGCGCGCCCGGCGCGCGCCGTGCGATCTCCAGGGGCTGCAATGGACGGTCGCTCGCATGGGCGCCGTAGGCTTTGACGGTCATGGGGTTCTCCTGTGAATGGCTCACGCCCCTGTTGTACAGGTTCGGTCCGATGCGTTTCGGAACAGAATCCTATCGGCACTTCCGGCCTGAGGCAGGGCCTGCCTTCCTTCGGGCGTCGCTGGAAGGCAGGGCGTTGCTGGAGTAGAACCGCGTCAACGGCCCCTCAGCCTGGCCATGCCCCCGACCAAGGAGTTGACATGAAGGACACGATGACACCCCCACACCGTGCGGTGGTGAAACGGCTGCTTGCGCACCTCCGCACCGGCCCGGTGGCGTGAAACCGTGACGTCTATGCCAGCCTACTCGGGGTCGGCATCCCACAGCGCTCGCGTCCAAATAGGTCGCCGCTGGACACGCCATGCGTCGTCGTTTGGGCCCGCTGACGATGCAACAAGCCACCACCCAGGCGCTGAAGGCGCCGTTGCCAGGAGCAGACATGAAAACAGCACAACGTGATGTCCTTGTCCAGACGCTGAAAAAGCGGTTCGAGAGCCACATGCACCGGCACCCCACCGTCGCCTGGGCCGATGTCCATGCACGCTTGAATGCCAACAAACTGAAGGCGCTGCAGGACATGGAGGCAACGGGCGGCGAGCCCGACGTCGTCGGCAGTGCCGCCGCGGACGGAACCTACCTTTTCTACGATTGCACGGCCGAGAGCCCGAGCGGGCGCAGGAGCCTGTGCTACGACGCACAGGCCCTGCATGCCCGCAAGCTGCACAAGCCGCAGAGCAACGCCATCGAAGCGGCTGCGGCCATGGGCGTCACCCTGCTGACAGAGGCGCAGTACCGCGCACTACAGGAGGTAGAGGATTTCGACCAGAAAACTTCGAGTTGGATTTGGACCCCGCCAGACGTGCGCGAGCGCGGTGGCGCGCTTTTTTGCGACAGGCGCTACGGCCGGGTTTTCGTGTACCACAACGGCGCCGAGTCGTACTACGCAGCGCGAGGATTCAGAGCGTCGCTGAACGTCTAGGCCGCACCGCCACCCGCCGTGCTTCCTCGCCGGTGGCCGAGACCACGCTGCCGGGCGTTGCCGCAGTGCCCCCACTTCTTGCCTGCGGCCTGCATCAAGCCCTCCGGAGCATTTCGCCCTTCAGAAGCTCGACGAAGGCGCGCGCCGCAGGTGCGATGGCTGTGCCGGGCGGATACACGGCATAGACGCCTCCTTTGGGCAATGTCCATTCCGGGAGCAGCCGAACCAGCGCTCCACTGCGGATGTCACTCTCCAAGTGAAGCAAACTGCCAACCGAAACGCCTGCGCCATTGAGCAGCAAGGCGCGCAAGGCAACAGCGGAATCGGTGCGCAGCTTGGGCGCCATGCGCACCGTGATGTCCTTTGTCCCGTTGGTGAATGACCATGTGAGGGGCGCCGGCAGCAAGGTCAGCGCGATCCACCGGTGATGCGCCAGGTCCTCGGGAGCCTCCGGACGCGGACAGCGGGCCAGATACTCGGGTGACGCCAGGACCGCCTGCCCAAATTCCCCCAGTTTCGCAACCCGCGCACTTGAATTGCGTAACCACCCCACACGGATGCTCACGTCGATGCCCTCGCCAACGAGGTCTTGCACCTTGTCACTGACCACAAGTTCCAAACTGACCTCGGGATGGCGGACAGCGAACTCCGCCACCACCGGCGACATGACCTGAACGGCATATTCAACAGGCGCACTGACACGCAAGCGGCCACGCAGACCCGATCCACGCGATCCGGCGTGTTGCAGCACTTGCTCAAGCCCCTGCATGAGAGGCGCGCTTTCTTCGAACAACCGTTGCCCCGCATCGGTGAGCGTAACCGTGCGCGTCGTACGGTGGAACAGGGCCGCGCCCAGCACGTTCTCCAGACGGCGAATCTGAAGACTCACCTGCGGACGCGCAATGTGCAGACGTTCGGCGGCGGCCGTGAAGCTGCGCGCATCGGCGACGGCCAGGAAAGCGCGCAACAGGTTGAGATCGCCCACGGGGGATGGCATGATTGGTTCGAATTAGATACCAGTATTGTTCTTTTTGTCCTCTTTTTCTGACGATGCGGCAAGAGGATCATTGACCCCGCACCCCGAATCCGCGGGTCAAAGAAAGGATCATTCCATGCGTATCGCACTGATCGGTGCCACTGGCTTTATCGGCTCCGCCATCCGCCAAGAGGCGCTCTCGCGCGGTCATCACGTGACCGCCATCGTGTCCAACCCCGCAAGACTCCCCGCCGCGCAGGGCCTTGAGGTTCAGGGCGCAGATGCCCTGGACTCACAGCAATTGCGAGCGGTTCTCCATGGGCACGACGTCGTGATCAGCGCATTCAGTGGCCATGCCAACTCCGACGTATATGGCTATTACCTCAAAGGAATGCACTCCATCATCGATGCAGCGCGTGCCACGGGCGTCCGCCTGCTGGTCGTGGGCGGGGCGGGCAGTCTGGAGGTCGAGCCCGGCGTGCAATTGCTCGACACACCGTCGTTCCCTGAACAATGGAAAGCGACGGCCGAGGGTGCCCGAGCAGCCCTGAAACTGCTGCGCGAAACACCCGATGTGGATTGGACGGTGCTGAGCCCCCCGCCCATGATCCACCCGGGAACCCGCACCGGACAGTACCGGACCGCGAACGATGCCGTGATCATGGGCGATAGCGGGCCCAGCGACATCTCGCTGGAGGACTACGCAGTCGCCATGGTGGATGAAGCAGAGTCCGCGAAACACCGCGGCCTGCGCTTCACCGTGGCGAGCTGAGAGCGCACTGAGAACGAACCGAAAGCCCCGTGCCGGTTCGCGCCCGACCCGGGGCGATCCTCTGCCACGGCTTTCGCTGCACCAGTGAATCACCGATGCCTGCGATAGGCATCGTTGGAATACCGCAACCGGGCGGCGTTAACCGCGCCGCCAGCGTGCCTGGCCTTACTCCACCGTGACGCTCTTGGCCAGGTTACGGGGCTTGTCCACATCCGTTCCGCGCGCGCAGGCCGTGTGGTAGGCCAGCAGTTGCAGCGGCACCACGTGCAGCAGCGGCGACAGGGCGCCGTAGTGCTCTGGCATGCGGATGACGTGCAGACCTTCGCTGCTGTCGATATGGGTATCGGCATCGGCCAACACGTAGAGCACGCCGCCACGGGCGCGCACTTCTTCCATGTTGCTCTTGAGCTTCTCCAGCAACGCGTCGTTGGGCGCCACGGTCACCACCGGCATGCTGCTGGTGACGAGAGCCAGCGGGCCGTGCTTGAGTTCACCCGCGGGGTACGCCTCGGCGTGGATGTAGCTGATCTCCTTGAGCTTGAGGGCACCCTCCAGTGCAATGGGGTAGTGCAGTCCGCGGCCCAGGAACAGGGCGTTCTCCTTCTTCGCGAAGTCCTCGGACCAGCTGATGATCTGCGGCTCCAGCGCCAGCACGGCCTGCAGTGCGGCGGGCAGATGGCGCATGGCTTTCAGGTAGTTGCCCTCGGCCTCCTCGGTCAGGCGCCCGCGCGACTGCGCCAGCGCCAGGGTCAACAGGAACAGTCCCGCCAGCTGCGCGGTGAAGGCTTTGGTCGACGCCACGCCAATCTCCACGCCGGCGCGGGTGACATAGGCCAGCTCGCACTCGCGCACCATGGCGCTGGTGGCCACGTTGCAGATGGTGAGCGTGTGGCGCATGCCCAGGCTCTGCGCATGGCGCAGTGCGGCCAGGGTGTCGGCGGTTTCGCCGGATTGGCTGATGGTCACCACCAGCGTGCGCGGGTTGGGCACGCTGGTGCGGTAGCGGTATTCGCTGGCCACTTCCACCTGGGTGGGAATGCCCGCGATGCCCTCCAGCCAGTACTTGGCGGTGCAGCCGCTGTAGTAGCTGGTCCCGCAGGCGAGGATGAGCACGGAGTCGATCTCCTTGAACACACGCCAGGCTGCCGCGCCCTGCTGCCCGGGCTGGCCCACGCCGTCGAACAGCTCGGGCACGATGCCCTGCAGGCCGTGCAACGTGTCGGCAATGGCGCGCGGCTGCTCGAAAATTTCCTTTTGCATGTAGTGGCGATAGGGCCCCAGCTCCACCGCACCACTGTGTGCGTGCACGGTGCGCACGGGGCGGCTGCCGGCGTCCAGCGGCTGGCCGTCGGCCGTGGTGATCCAGTAACGGCCCAGTTGCAGGTCCACCAGGTCGCCCTCTTCCAGGTACACGATCTGGTCGGTCACACCAGCCAGGGCCATGGCATCGCTGGCCAGGAAGTGCTCACCCTCACCGACACCCAGCACCAGGGGCGAGCCCGCGCGCGCGCCCACCACGCGGTGCGGCTCGTCCTTGTGGATCACGGCGATGGCGAATGCGCCGTGCAGCCGCGCAGTCGCGGCGCGCACGGCCTGGAACAGGTCGCCGTCGTACAGGCTGTCCACCAGATGCGCGATGACTTCGGTATCGGTCTGGCTGGAGAACACGTAGCCGCGCGCCTGCAACTCGGCGCGCAACTCCTCGTGGTTCTCGATGATGCCGTTGTGCACCAGCGCGACGCGGCCGGGGCGCTCTGCCTGCGCCGGCGCGGCACCGGGTCCATGGCTGAAGTGGGGATGGGCGTTGTGCACGGCGGGGGCGCCGTGCGTGGCCCAGCGGGTGTGGGCGATGCCCGTGGCGCCTTGGAGGTGTTCATGGTTCACCTGCGCCAGCAATTCGGCCACGCGGGCAGTGCTGCGCGCACGGTGCAGGCCACCCGCGGGCATTTCGCCCAGGCTCGCCTCGTGCACGGCGACGCCGCAGGAGTCATAGCCGCGGTACTCCAGCCGCTGCAGGCCTTGCACCAGGATGGGAACGATATTGCGGGTGGATACCGCGCCGACGATGCCGCACATAAATACTGCTCCGATGAAAGAATGGGCGAGATGCTAGGCGGCCTCTCCAGAAATTTTTGATCTGATTTTCATGACATATGAACAAAAATTTCTTCCGTCATAATCTAAGAAATATTTCTTCATAAAACACACTTTGATGGAATCTGATTCCTCGCTGGATGCCGTGGATTTGCAATTGCTGGACCTGCTGCAGCGCGACGCCTCCCTCAGCAACCAAGCTCTGGCAGAACAAGTGCATGTCTCCCCACCCACCTGCCTGCGCCGCGTGCGGCGGCTGCACACCCTCGGCCTGATCGAGCGGCAGGTGGCGCTGTTGCAGCCCGACCGCCTGGCCGCGCTGCAGGGCCACGGGCTGGCTGCGATCGTCGAGGTTGCACTGGACCGCCAGGGTGCCGAGCACCTGGACGCGTTCGAGGCCCGCGCCGTCGCCGAAGACGAGGTCCAGCAATGCTGGCGTGTCTCGCCGGGGCCGGACTTCGTGCTCATCGTGCACACGCGCGACATGCCGGGCTACCTGGCCCTGTCGCAGCGGCTGTTCACGCAGGACGCCAATGTGCGCAACGTGAAGGCGTTCTTCTCGGTCCACCGTGCAAAATTTGAAACAAAAGTACCTCTAGCGCTTATCTAGTAAGCGCCAACAGCTATTTAATTTATAGCAATCCTGCACGACCCCTTGACCTTCCGGGACATCGACTCCACTCTGTGAACCTCAAGGCCGCGCCCACTGCGGGCCGGCCATGCATGGAGGGACGCATGGAGTTCAAGGACTACTACCAGATCCTCGGCGTGGCACGCGACGCCACTGCCGCCGACATTAAGAAGGCCTACCGCAAGCTCGCGCGCCGGTACCACCCCGACGTGAGCAAGGAGGCCGATGCCGCGGCCCGCATGGCCGAGGTGAATGAGGCCAATACCGTGTTATCGGACCCGGAGAAGCGCGCCGCCTACGACGCGCTCGGCCGCGAGGCACCGCACCGCGCGGGGCAGGACTTCCGCCCGCCGCCGAACTGGGACGCAGGGTTCGAGTTCACCGGCACGCCCGGCGCCGAGGGCATGGACGCGGCGCAGTTCAGCGACTTTTTCGAGCAGCTCTTCGGCCGCGCCGCCCGCGCCCAGCGCAGCCGGCACGCGGGCCCGTCGGCCCATGATGGAAGCGGCAGAACCTCACCACAGCGCGGGCGCGACCACCACGCCAGCATCGAGCTGGACCTGCGCGATGCCTACCTGGGCGCCGAGCGCACGCTGACGCTGCGCGGTGCGCGGCTGGACGACAGCGGCCACCTGGTCAATGAAGAACGCCAGCTGCAGGTGAACATCCCCAAGGGGGTGCGGGAGGGCCAACTCATCCGCCTGGGCGGCCAGGGCGGCCCGGGCCTGGGCGGCGCGCCCGCGGGCGACCTGTTCCTGGAGGTGCATTTCAAGCCCGACGCACGCTGGCGCGCCGAAGACCGCGACGTGTACCAGTCCGTCACCCTCGCGCCCTGGGAGGCCGAACTGGGCGGCCCCGTCGAGGTGCAGACACCCGGCGGCGCCACCGTGGAAGTGACCGTGCCGCCGCGCTGGAAACCCGGCCGCAAGCTGCGCCTGAAGGAGCGCGGCATTCCCGCCGCCACGCCCGGCGACCTGTACCTGGAACTGCACGTGGCCCTGCCCCCCGCCACCAACGAGGCCCAGCAGCAGGCCTACCGCGCGCTCGCGCAGGCCTTCCCGCAATTCCAGCCCCGCAAGCCCTCTACGCAAGGAGCCTGAGCATGCCCACGCCCCCATTTGTTGATCATGCCCTGGCCGAGCTGCTGGACGAGCAGCCCCGCCTCACGCTGGAAGACCTGGCACGCACCTGCTGCATGGGCCCCGACTGGGTCGTGGAGCGCCTGGAGGCCGGCTTGCTGCAAGGCGAGCAGGCAGGCGGGCACTGGCGGTTCAGCAGCGCAAGTGTGGTGCGCGCGCGGCGGCTGGCACGCCTGGAATCCACTTTTGACGCCGACCCCGAGCTGGCCGCACTGACGGCAGACCTGATCGAGGAAGTGACCGCGCTGCGCCAGCGCCTGCGCGAGCTGCAGACGCGCCTGGGCCTGCCTGCGGCGATGCCTTGAGCGCGGCGGGAAGCGCGGCAAGCGCAGGCCGCTACCGCGCCGCAGCCGGCCACTCCAGCGCCACCGTGCAGCCCGCACCGGGCACCGCGGTGGCCTGGATGTGGGCGCCATGGCGCTGCGCGATCGCCTGGCACAGCGCGAGACCCGCGCCCACGCCCTCGAATTCGGCTTCGCGGTGCATGCGCTGGAACACGCCAAAGAGCTGCTGCGCGCGCGTGCCATCAAAGCCCACGCCGTTGTCCCGCACGGTGATGCGCACACCGCCCGGCGCCGCAGGTTCAGCCTGCACCTGCACACGGGGCTGCGCCACGCCGCGCGAGAACTTCACCGCATTGCCCAGCAGTTGCACCAGCAACTGGGCCAGCAGCTCGGGATCGGCCTGCACGACGGGCAGATCCGGCGCAATGTTCCATGCCGCGCCTTCGGCCGCCGCACCCAAAGCCTGCCGAGCCTCCTGCACAGCCGCGGTCAGCGCAACGGCCCGGGGCCGCAGCGCAGCGCTGCGTGCGCGGGCGATGGCCTGCAGCCCGTCGATCATCTGCGCCATGCGGCGCGCGGACTGCTCCATCGTGGCCAGGAAACCCAGCGCCTCGTCCACCTGCGGCGGCTGCTCCTGTAGTACCTCGCGCACCAGCGCGCCATAAGAGGTGACGTGGCGCAGCGGCGCGCGCAGGTCGTGCGACACACCCCGTAGAAAGTCCTCCTGCGCCGCCGCCATATCGCTGATCTGCTGGCGCGCCTGGGCCAGTTCGCTGCGCAGTTGCGCCAGCGTGTCCGCCGGTGGAATGCCCTCGCCGGTCATGGCCTCAACCCTTGGCCTGTTTGGCGGGGCGCTTCCAGTTCGCGATGCTCACCTGCCGGCCACGCGCCACGCTCAACCCCCCGGGTGGCGTGTCCTTGGTGATGGTGGAGCCGCCACCCACCGTGCCGCCCGCCCCAATGGTGACGGGCGCCACCAGCACGCAGTTGCTGCCGATGTGCACGTCGGCCTCGATCACCGTGCGGTGCTTGTTGGCACCGTCGTAATTGGCGGTGATGCTGCCGGCGCCGTAGTTCACGCGCTCGCCCACGCTGGCGTCGCCCAGGTAGGCCAGGTGGTTGGCCTTGGCGCCGTCGGCCAGCGTGCTGTTCTTCACCTCCACGAAGTTGCCAATGTGCACCTCGCGCCCCAATTGCGCGCCGGGGCGCAGGCGCGCGAAGGGACCAATCAGTGCGCCTTCGCCCACATGGGCGCCGGCCTTCTCGCCATCGATGTGGGTAAAGGGGTGGACCACAGCGCCCGCGGCGATGGTGGCGTTGCTGATGTGGCAATAGGCGCCGATGCGCGCACCCTCGCCCAGTTCCACGCGGCCTGTGAAGATGCAGCCCACGTCGATCTCCACATCCTGCGCACAGAGGATTTCGCCGCGCGCGCCGCTGCGCGCATCGTCGCGCAGGTCAAAGCGCGCGGGGTCGGCCAGGCGAACGCCCTGCTCCATGAGTGCCGCGGCCTGGGCGCGCTGGTGCGCGCGCTCCAGCTCGGCCAGTTGCGCGGGGCTGTTCACGCCCGCCACCTGCAGCGCATCGCCAATGCAGTGGGCCGCCACGGGCACGCCGTCCGCCACAGCCATGGACACGATGTCGGTCAGGTAGTACTCGCCCTGCGCGTTGTCGTTGGTCAGACGCGCCAGCCAGCCCGCCAGGCGCTGCGCGGGCACGGCCATGATGCCGCTGTAGACCTCGTCGATGGCGCGCTCGGCATCGTTTGCATCCTTGTGCTCCACGATGCGCTGCACCGTTCCGCCCTCGCCGCGCACGATGCGGCCGTACCCTGTGGGATTGGGCAGGCGCACGGTGAGCAGCGCAAGGCGCTCGCCCGCCCCGGCCTCGACCAGCGCGCGCAGCGTCGCGGCCTGGGTCAACGGCACGTCGCCCGACAACACCACCACCGTGCCATCGCCCGCCAGCGCGGGCGTGGCCTGCTGCACCGCGTGGCCCGTGCCCAACTGCGGCTCCTGGCGCACGAATTTCAAGTCAAAAGTGCCTCCAGCGCCCGCCAATCCTGCGCAAGCAGCTTCTACTTCTGTAGCGCCATGGCCCGTTACCACCACCACGCGGCGCGCCTGCAGGCTGGCGGCCTGGCCCAGCACATGGTGCAGCAGGGGCCGGCCGGCCAGGCGTTGCAAGACCTTGGGAATGCGGCTTTTCATGCGCGTGCCCTTGCCCGCGGCCATGATGATGATGTCCAGTGCTGTCATGAAGGTGTGGAGAGTGGAAGGTCGTCGTGTCCTGCCAGCCCAGGCCGGCAGCCCGCCGCCATTATCCCGCCGCCCATGCGCAGCCCCTCTGCGGCGCGGCTGCACCACCGCCTCTGATCGCTCCTAAAAAAATAGCTGCTAGCACCCGTCATTCGGGCGCTAGCAGCCAGTTTGATGCGATAGCCGGACGATCAGGCGCGGCAGACATCGCCCCGGGGGGCGGCGTGCTGCGGTGACGGTGCGCGCACCGCGGCGGCGCTGCGCCACTGGAACTGCAGCGGCTCGCGGCCCATCGGCTCGACCACGGCGTGCTGGCCGGAGGCCACGCACACGCTCTGGCCCGCGTGCAGCATGAGGTCCCCCGAATCCTCGCGCCAGCCATGGGGGCCGTCGCTCAAGGTCACCCAGGCCAGGCCGCTGACCACGCGCAGTTGCATCGGCGCGCGGGGGTGCAGGCTGCGCGCCGCGCCCTGGGGAATGGTGCACAGTTCCGGTCCGGCAACGCCGGCGGGAACGCTGGAGGCTTGCGAATGCAGAACTTGCGAGGTGGTCACGGTCATCTCCTGGTAAACCCTTTGAAGTGACGTCAGTGTGCGACTGCGACCCGGGCACCGTCCAATGAAAACGGAAGGCCTCATCGATTACGGAACGGCATCAATCACCGTATCACCCCATGCCCCGGGGGACGGCAACCGCTAGCGGTGCTCCCGCTGCCTGAGCAGCCTGCTGCGCGATCGATGAAAAAGCGCTAGCATTTTGATTCCTAATGGTCATCAATCTGCCATGAACTCCCCTCTCTTGCCCGCCAGCGCTCCTCCCATCGCGCATCTGCGCACCCGGCCCGTGGCCGTAGGCCATTGGCGCGCATTTCTGGCCGTGGCGCGGCATTTGAACTTCCGCGCCGCGGCCGAGGAACTGGCCCTGACCCAGTCGGCGGTGAGCCGCCAGATCCAGGCGCTGGAGGACGAAGTGGGCGTGCCCCTGTTTCTGCGCCACACACGCGCCGTGGAGCTCACCAGCGCCGGCGGCCAGCTGCAGCGCGCCGTGGCGCCCGCGCTGGAGCGCATGGACGCGGCCGTGCGCCTGGTGCGCCAGACGGCGGGGCGCAAGAGCGTGGCCATCACCACCTGGGCCAGCTTCGCGTCCATGTGGCTGATCCCGCGCATGGAGGAATTCCAGCGCGACAACCCCGACATCGACATCCGCATCGACGCAACCGACACCATCGTGGACCTGGAGACGGCCGACGTGGACCTGGCCCTGCGCTCCAGCGTGCCCGGCACGCAGGCTGCGGGCGCGCAGCGGCTGTTTGGCGAGCAACTGGCGGTGGTCGCCAGCCCCTGGCTCCTCAACAGCATGCCGCCCATCCGCACGCCGGCCGACGTGGCGCAGTTCACGCTCATCGAAGCAGGCGACGCGCACCGCATGCCCTATTTCGAGTGGATCACCTGGCGGCGCTGGTTCGAACTGCACGCCCTGGGGCGGCTGCAGCCCAAGCGCTGGCTGTACTTCAACTACGCGCAGCAGATCGTGCAGGCCGCGCTGGCCGGACAGGGTCTGGCGCTGGCGCGCATGCCGCTGATCGCGGAAAGCCTCGCCTCGGGCGACCTGCAGGAGGTGCTGCCGGGCCACCGGCTGGACTCTCCGCTGGTGTACTGGCTGGTCGTTGGCCCGCGCAGCGGCCAGCGCCCCGAAATCCAGGCATTCAGCGCCTGGCTGCTGCTGCAGGCCGAAGCCACGCGCCAAGCCGTCGGCGAAGTGCCGGACACGGACCTGATCGACGACATCTCCTGAGCGCGGCACGATCGCTCCTCTATTTATAGCGCTTAGCGCGCGATGGGCGGGCGCGCTTGGCTTTTTTTGCTCAGGAATGCGTGGCAAACCACTCACGCAGCCGGGTGCTTCGTCTGACGAAGATCAAGGCCCATGTAAATCCATGCGAATGGCATGGTCTTCCCCTATGGGTTGTCACGCAAAGGTCTGCGACCGTCGGCAGGCTATGCCCCGCCCCCGACAACACCAATAGACAAAAGAGAAGACCCTGTATGCCTTTCATGCCCTGGACCGCGGAACTGGAGCTTGGCCTGCCCGAAATCGACGACCAGCACCGTCAACTGGTCGCGCTGACCAACGCCCTGCACGATGAACTGAGCGCGGCGAGCCCGCGCCGCAGCGCCGTGGGCGAAATTTTGGAAGGCCTGGTGGACTACACGCACAACCACTTCATCGTGGAGGAGGTGCTGTTCCAGCAGCACGACTACGCCGAGACTCCCGCCCATAAGGCCGAGCATGACGGCTTCACGCGCAAGGCCATGGATCTGCTGACGCGCTTTGACGGCGGGCAGGAGGTCACGCTGGAGGCGCTGGAATTCCTCAAGCAATGGCTGGTGCACCACATCTGCAAGGTGGACCGCGCCTACCTGCCTTTCATGCGCGAGGCGCTGCAGGCGCAACGCACCGCCGCCCTGGCCTGAAAGGGCATGAAAAAAGCCACTGCGCGGAGTGGCTTGGCAAAGCGGGAACGCGGTCGCGCCCCGCCGGGCGTCAGGCCAAGGTGACGCGCGCGAACTTGCGCTTGCCGACCTGCACCACGTAGCTGCCCGCTTCCAGCTTCAGGCCCTTGTCGCTGACCACGACGCCGTCCACGCGCACGCCGCCGCCGTCGATGAGGCGGTTGGCCTCGCTGGTCGAGGGCGCAAGGTTGGCCTGCTTGAGCAGCGCACCGATGCCCAGGGGCGCGCCCGCCAGGCGGACTTCGGGAATGTCGTCGGGGATGCCGCCCTTGCTGCGGTTGACGAAATCCTGCTCGGCCGCGTCGGCCAGCGCGGCGCTGTGAAAGCGCGCGGTGATCTCCTTGGCCAGCATCACCTTGGCATCCTTGGGATTGCGGCCTGCCGCCACCTCGGCCTTGAGCGCAGCGATTTCGCCCAGGCTCTTGAACGACAGCAGCGTGTACCAGTCCCACATCAGGGTGTCCGAAATGGAGAGCACCTTGGCGAACATGGAGTTGGCGTCCTCCGTGATGCCGATGTAGTTGTTCTTGGACTTGGACATCTTGTCCACGCCATCCAGCCCCACCAGCAGCGGCATGGTGAGCACACACTGCGGCTCCTGCCCCCATTCTTGCTGCAGATGGCGTCCCATGAGCAGGTTGAACTTCTGATCAGTGCCGCCCAGCTCCAGGTCGCTCCTGAGCGCTACCGAGTCATAGCCCTGCAGTAGCGGGTAGAGGAACTCGTGCAGGCTGATGGAGCTGCCGTCGGTGAAGCGCTGGTGGAAATCGTTGCGCTCCATCATGCGTGCCACCGTGTACTTGGCCGACAGCTGAATCATGCCGCGCGCACCCAACTGGTCGCACCACTCGCTGTTGTAGCGGATCTCGGTGCGTGCAGGGTCCAGCACCTTGGCCGCCTGGGTGTAGTAGGTTTCGGCGTTGACCTTGATCTGCTCGGCCGTCAGCGGCGGGCGCGTGCTGTTGCGGCCCGATGGGTCGCCGATCAGCGTGGTGAAGTCGCCGATCAGGAAGATGACCTGGTGGCCCAGGTCCTGCAATTGGCGCATCTTGTTGAGCACCACCGTATGGCCCAGGTGGATGTCCGGCGCCGTGGGGTCCAGCCCGAGCTTGATGCGCAGCGGCTGGCCCGTGGCCTCCGAACGCGCAAGTTTCTGGGTCCATTCTTCTTGGGGCAGAAGCTCGTCGACCCCGCGCAGGGAGACTTCAAGCGCCCGTCCTACACCATCGGTCACCGGGAATGTTGTAACAGCAGATTGATTCATAAGGGTTTTTTGGGGTGCCGCCAGGGCCCCAACGACTATACTTCCGGGCACTTTCCAGCCGTGGATTCTAGTGGGCCACCCGTACGCCCGGCGTTCGCTCCCTTCCACAGCACTACGACATTGACAGTGCCTCCCGCCCTTTAAGACCCCTGGCCCGGGGCCTGGAAGCACACAGACGCCTGGGGTAAGACTCTTGAACAACGGCTTGACGACCGCCTGCCTGGTATTGCTCAACCAACTGAAGCAGTCCGCTCAGAAACATCCAAAACGCATCACCGCCGCCGTGGCCACCCTGCTGCTCACCGGCGGCGGCGGTGCCTTCGCAGTGGCTTCGTTCGCGCCCGACCCGGCCGACCTGCCCGTGCGCACCGTCACCCAGGCCGTGCAGTCGCTGGCGGCAAACGAGCCGCTGTCGTCGCTGGTGGACATCCCGCAGTACGCGCTGTACCGCTCCGACGTCACCCGCAGCGCCGATACCGCCGAGAGCATCCTGCAGCGCCTGGGCGTGGCAGACCCCGCGGCTTCGGCCTTCCTGCGCAGTGACGCCAACGTGCGGCAGAACCTGCTGGGACGCACCGGCCGCTCTATGTCCGCCGAGACGACCGACGATCACCGCCTCACCCGCCTGACGGCGCGCTGGGCCCCCGACGACAGCGGGAGCTTCAAGCGCCTGGTGGTCGAGCGCCAGCAGGACGGCAGCTTCGCCTCGCGCATCGAGACGGCGCCGCTGACGGTGGGCAGCCGCCTGGCGGGCGGCATCATCCGCAGTTCGCTGTTTGCGGCAACGGATGCCGCCAACATTCCCGACGCCGTCGCCGTGCAGCTGGCAGAGGTGTTCTCCGGTGACATCGATTTCCGGCGCGCCCTGCGCAAGGAAGACCGCTTCTCGGTGGTGTATGAAACCCTGGAGGCAGATGGCGAGCCCCTGCGCAGCGGCCGCGTGCTGAGCGCCGAGTTCCACAATGGCGACAAGACCCACAGCGCCGTCTGGTTCCAGGAGCCGGGAGCCACCAAGGGCTCGTACTACACACTGGACGGCGAGAGCATGCGCCGCGCCTACCTGTCGTCGCCGGTCGAGTTCTCCCGCGTCTCCAGCGGCTTTGCGATGCGGTTCCACCCCATTCACAAGACCTGGCGCGCGCACCTGGGTACCGATTTCGCGGCGCCGACCGGTACTTCCGTACGCACGGTAGGCGACGGCGTGGTGGATTTCGCCGGCGTGCAGAACGGCTACGGCAACGTGGTGTACATCAAGCACCGCAACCAGCACGTCACCGTCTACGCGCACCTGAGCCGCATCGACGTGCGCAAGGGCGAAAGCGTAGAGCAGGGCCAGAAGATTGGCGCCGTGGGCTCCACCGGCTGGGCCACGGGCCCGCACCTGCACTTCGAATTCCGCGTCGCGGGCGAGCACAAGGACCCGATGGTTATTGCGCGCCAGAGCGAGGCAGCCCAGCCGGTCTCGGCCGCCGCACGTCCGGCATTCGACCGCCTGGCCGGCAACATGCGCGTGCAGCTGTCCTCCGCCGCACAGATCCTGCAAGCCAGCGCCGAGTAACGCCCTTCGCCCATGGATACGCCGCCACGGTGGTTCATCGGGCTGATGTCGGGCACGTCGCTGGACGGCGTGGATGGTGTGCTCGCGCATTTTTCAGGCCAAAAATGCGCTGTAGCCCAGCATGCATCAGCGCCACTAGCTCCTGATTTAAGAGCAGAACTCCTCGCTCTCAACAGCACCGGCCACGACGAACTGCACCGCGCGGCGCTCGCCGCGAATGCGCTGGCGCGTACCTATGCGAAGGTAGTCCACCGTCTGCTGGACCAAGCGGGCCTCACGGCGACCGCGGTGCAGGCCCTGGGCGCGCATGGGCAGACGGTGCGCCACCGGCCGCAGGCGTTCGATGGCACGGGCTACACGCTGCAACTCAACCAGCCCGCCTTGCTGGCCGAAATCACCGGCATTACCGTCGTGGCCGACTTCCGCAGCCGGGACGTGGCGGCGGGCGGCCAGGGCGCGCCGCTGGTGCCCGCCTTCCACCGCGGCGTGTTCGGCCAAGCCGGACGCACCGTGGCGGTGCTGAACCTGGGGGGCATTTCCAACCTGAGTATCCTGCGGGCCGACGGGACCACCGTGGGGTTTGACTGCGGCCCGGCCAACGCCCTTATGGATCACTGGTGCGAGCGGCATACGGGGCAGCCCTACGACCACGAAGGCGCCTGGGCACGCAGCGGCCATGTCCTGCCCGCCCTGCTGGAGGCGATGCTGGACGAGCCATTCCTCGCCCTTGCGCCCCCCAAGAGCACAGGGCGTGACCTGTTCCATCCGCAATGGCTGGCCACACGCCTTGCGGCCAGCGCCGTGGGCACCGCGCCCCAGGATGTCCAGGCCACCCTTGCTGAGTACACGGCCCTTACGTGCGTCCAGGCGCTGTCACGGCACGCACGGGACTGCGGGCTGTTGATCGTCTGCGGCGGCGGGGCACTGAACCGCTATCTGATGGAGCGCCTACAGCAATTGGCGCCGACGGTTCGCGTCGAAAGCTCGGATCACCACGGGCTGCCTCCCCTGCAGGTCGAAGCGGCTGCCTTCGCGTGGCTGGCGCATCAATGCGTCAACGGCCAGACAGCCAGCTTGCCCGCGGTCACGGGCGCCCGCGGGGAGCGCATCCTCGGCGCCATCTACCCCGCCTGAGCAACCTGCCACGCAGCCATAAAAAAGCCGCCCGTAGGCGGCGGATTCTCATGGGCTGTGCGTCAGTGGTCTTCCACGGAGAAGCTGGAGCCGCAGCCGCATGTCGAAGCGGCATTCGGGTTCTTGATGACGAACTGCGCACCCTGCAGGTCTTCCTTGTAGTCGATCTCTGCACCCACCAAGTATTGGTAGCTCATGGCATCGATGAGCAGTGACACACCGTTCTTGGTCATGGTGGTGTCGTCTTCGTTCGTGATTTCATCAAATGTGAAACCATACTGGAAGCCCGAGCATCCCCCGCCCTGCACGAAGACCCGCAGCTTGAGGTCAGGATTGCCTTCTTCGGCAATCAGCTCGGCCACCTTGGCGGCGGCGCTGTCGGTGAAAAGGATGGGGGCGGGCATCTCGGTCGTGGTGTTCTCGGCAACGGCGCTCATGAAGGGCTCCTTGGGTCAGTCTTTGTTTCGATGGTAAGGCATAGCCCCCCAGCGCTCCGTTCACTGTGCGTTTGACGCCAGTTTCAGTGTGGGCTTTTCTTCCAGCAGCAGCGGCGCGGCCGGGCAGAGCTGCCCGGCAATCACCGCGCCCTGGTGCATTTCAAGGGCCTTGTAATGCACGTTACCGGTGATCCGCGCCTTGGGCTGAACCTCCAGCAGCTCCGTGGCATGTACGGGCCCCTCCACCGTTCCGTTGACGATGACATGGGCGGCATGCACCGCACCTTCCACCTTTGCCGATTCGGACACCACCACAATGCTGGGTTCAGCCGAAGACCGCAGGTCGCCGATCACTTCGCCATCCACCCGCAATCCGTCCGCGAACAGCACATCGCCCTGCACGCGCGTTCCTTGCGCAATCAGGCTCTTGATCGGGGGTGGCTTCTTGCGCGAAAACATGTGGTATTCCCTCGGGGTGTAGTAGTCATTGCCATGCGGGTCCGCAGCCGGGCCCTATGGCTCCAGTGAAAAAGTCTGGGCGGCGCGCAACGAGGTTCCATCCATCAAGCGCGCGGTCACGGTTTTTACCATGGCGCCCGGCGGCAGGGCCGCCACGCCCTGAACCCGCCGGTACTGCCGGAACTGAAGCGGCTGGATGACCGCTGGAGACGTGGAGGACCACTCCGCCCCGTTCAGCGTGCCCGCCAGCAGCAGTTCCAGCCGGCCCTTGAATTCCGGCGCATTGCGCATGGGCTGCATGGCCAGCACCTGCCAGCGCAACTGCCCACCTCCCTCCAAAGTCTCGGCGTGCAGCCCGCGGATGGTCAGGTTGCCAGGCTTGCCGGTGGGGGTCAGCTTCTCGAAGAAGCCCAGGTCCTCCCGCAGGCTACGGTTGTCGGCTTCGAGTTGCCGCAGTTGCTCCAGCAGGCGATCCATGGCCGCCTGCTCGGCTATGCGCAGGCTGCCCGCGGCTTCCTGCTTTTCGTGCTGGAGACGGTTGTGCTCGCGCAACTGCGACACCTCTGCACGAAGGCGCTGCAATTCCTCCCGGCTGCCCGCGTCCAGCCCGGCGATCCGTTTGCCCAGGTCGAAGGCCCACAGCGTCATGGCCGCGCACAGGCCCAGGACGATGGCCACGGCCGCCCAGCGCAGCGGCCACGGAAGCGCGCTGCGCACGGTGACGCGCGGAGCGGAGATCGTGAGGCGGCGGCGCAGCAGTCGGTAACGCATGGGCAGTGCACGTTTCTTTCAGTGGGATGGTCGCCGCCCGCGGCAACGCCCAAAAACAAAAAACCGCCCCGAAGGGCGGTTTCTGCAGTCTGCAGCACGCCGAGGGGCGCTGCAGCATAACGCAAGGCAGTGGCCGAGGCTTAGCGCTTCGAGAACTGCTTGGCGCGGCGTGCGGAGTGCAGGCCGACCTTCTTACGTTCAACTTCACGGGCATCACGCGTCACGAAGCCGGCTTGGCTCAGTGCGGGCTTCAGCGTCGCGTCGTAGTCGATCAGAGCGCGGGTGATGCCGTGGCGGGCAGCGCCAGCCTGGCCGGATTCACCACCGCCGTGCACGTTGATCTGGATGTCGAAGGTTTCGACATGGTTGGTCAACGCCAGGGGTTGCTTGGCAATCATGATCGAGGTTTCGCGGCCGAAGTACTGTTGAATGTCTTTGCCATTCACAGTGATCTTGCCGGAACCCTTCTTCAGAAACACGCGGGCGACGCTGGACTTGCGACGGCCGGTGCCATTGTTCCATTCACCAATCATTCAAGGCTCCTTAGATTTCCAGCGCTTTAGGCTGCTGAGCGGTGTGCGGATGTTCCGCGCCGCCGTACACCTTGAGCTTCTTGATCATGGCGTAGCCGAGCGGGCCCTTGGGCAGCATGCCCTTGACGGCCTTTTCCAGCGCGCGGCCGGGGTGCTTGGCTTGCAGATCGCGGAAGTTCGTGGCCGTGATGCCGCCGGGATAACCCGAATGGCGGTAGTACACCTTGTCCAGGGACTTGGTGCCGGTGACCTTGAGCTTGGAGGCGTTGATGATGACGATGTAGTCGCCGGTATCAACGTGAGGCGTGTAAATGGCTTTGTGTTTGCCGCGCAGACGGAGGGCAACTTCGCTGGCTACCCGGCCGAGCACCTTGTCGGTGGCGTCAATCACAAACCACTCGTGCACGACCTCAGCGGGCTTTGCGCTGAATGTGGACATGAGTTTCTCTTTTCTAGAGGTGGTTTGGCGGTCCTTTTCCACGGTCGGTGCTTTTCTGATGAAAGCCTCTTAGGTGGGATGTCGCGCTTCGCCGCGGGACCTAAAAATCGCTGCGAAGCCGGCCATTATACAAAATCGACCGCTGCGCAGTGCTCTACTGCGAGTAAAGCTGTCGCCTGCGCTCCTCGGCTTCCTGCCGGCGGCGGTTTTCCACGCAAACGGGATGGTTGGCCAGCCCCGGCTTCTGGCATTGCTCGTGAATGCACAAGGGGCGTGCAAAGAAACTGGATGCCTCGCAGGCCTCGTCAGGCCCGGGCACCCTTGCGGGCACCGCAGGGCGTGACGGCGCAGGGGGAGGCGGCGCTGGCTCCGGAGCCGGAACCACAGGGGCGGGCGCTGGGGCAGGCGCGGTCGCCTCGGCAGCCTTGCGCACAAGCCGGGGTTTGGAAACGACCGCAGGCCGGGCCTCAGCCACCGACGCAGCCTCTTGCTGCACTGCCATTGGCGCCGACGCGGGGTCCGCCGCCTCATGCGACACCATCACCACCTCTGCCGGCTCCGGTGCTGGCGCTGGTGACGCAAGTTCCGTGATGATCTCGTTTTCGGGTGTATACCGCGGCGCGTTCTCCCGGCCTCCCCACCACGGACTGCTGGCGATGACCAGCAGCGCCAGAGAGGCAGCCATACCCCACACCAGCCGCGCCCGTCCGCCATGGCCTGCTGTGGCAACACGGGGGGCTGATGCATGGCGTGCAGCCTTCTGGGGGCGGGGTGTGCGCGCGTGCGTCGGGTGGCGTGAACCGGTCGGCGCGTCATGTTGCGGCATCTCGCGCGTATCTGCGAAGGCCTGCGTGTCGCCCGCATCGGCAACGGTTTCCGCAAACACGGTCGCAGGCTCCACGGGTGACACCATGAGGTCTGAAGGCGCGCTAGCCGGCGCCGCCACAACGGTGGCGGTCTGCGGCCGGGAATCCTGCGGCTGCGACATCGCCGTGAGGTCGATCATCGGGACTGCCACGCCCTGCGCATCCTTGCTCGAGGGCTCCACCCAGATGGAGCCCAGTTCGGCACGGAAGTCGAACCCGTCCAGTCCCGCGGGCGCCGCCGTCATGCCCATCGTCTGCAGGAACGCGTCGATCGATTGCGGACGGTCTTGCGGCTGCAGCGCCAGGCATTGCGACACCGCATCGACGAACGGACGCGAGTATTCCACGCCGAACTGCTTGCGCACCGTGCGTGCTACGCGGGAGAACGACACCATGCGGTCACGTATGGCACGCAGAGTAGCGGGCAGCGGCGTGTCGTTGCACAGGCAGCCATGCACGACGGCGCCCAGCGAATACAGGTCGCTCCACGGCCCTTGGTGCAGGTGCGATGCCGCGTCCGTGTACTGCTCTATGGGCGCGTAGTTGACTTTGAGCACGGCCGTGTGCTTCTGGTCCCGGTCGCTGATCGCATGCCGCGCGGCGCCGAGGTCCAGCAGCACTGGTGGGCCATGGTCCTGCAGGAAGATGTTGTCCGGCGAGATGTCGCGGTGCAGCGTCTGTCCTTCGTGCAGCACCCGCAACGCGCTGGTGACCGACCACAACACCTTGCGCAGCCATTCCTCGGGGGGCGGCGTGCGCATGTGCGCACGCGCCTGCTTGAGGGTCAAGCCGCTGTACAGGGGCATGACCATGTAGGCCGTGTGATTGGCTTCCCAGAACCGGAAGACCTTCACCAGCGAGGGATGGTCGAACTGCGCCAGCAGGCGCGCCTCGTCCACGAACGAGGCCAGGCCCGCCTGGAAAGACTGCTCGTCCGACGAGGAACGCACCCAGAGCGAATGCCCGTCCGCGCGGCCCGCCAAGGCGGCAGGCATGTATTCCTTGATCGCGACGAAACGCAGCAGGGAATGGTCGAACGCCTGGTACACCATGCCGAAGCCACCCACGCCCAGCAGCGCCACGATCTCGAACTCTCCCAACCGGGTGCCCGCCGGGAGGGCGTCGACGTGGTGCGCGACGCTGGCGGGCGTGAAGCGGGGGGGGAGCGAAGACATGGAGGGCGTTGCGGACAAGGGATGCGGATCAGCGAGGGCAGCGAAGTCTAACGAGGAAGCGGAGGAAGCGCCGCGGCACGCCGCAGCGGACGCCATGATGCGCCAGGCAGCCAGGCCGACGCGCAACAAAGCGCATCCTGTCTGCCAAAAACATCACTTCCCGTACCAGGCGGACCCGCATTGTGCCCGCGATGGCGCTGGTTACCATTGGGTGCATGTTCAGTTACCGCCACGCCTTCCACGCAGGCAACCACGCCGATGTGCTCAAGCACACGGTGCTCATTGCCACCTTGCAACACCTTCTACAGAAAGACGCGGCCCTGACCGTTCTGGACACCCACGCCGGCGCGGGCCTATACCGGCTGGACGGAGACTATGCCTCCACCAGCGCCGAATCCGCGGACGGCATCCTGCGCCTCGTGCCGCCAGCGGCTCCTCCCGCCCTGGCACCCGCGCTGCAGGACTACGTGGACATGGTGCGCGCCTTCAACCAGGGCGATGCCACGCGCGTCTACCCCGGCTCGCCCTTCATCACGCAGCGCCTCTTGCGCGCCCAGGACAAGCTCAAACTGTTCGAGCTGCACCCCACCGACGCCCGCTCCCTCGCAGGCAACATAGCCCAGCTTGAAGCAGGCAGGCAGGTGGCCGTGCTGCAGGAGGACGGTTTTGAGGGCGTCAAGAAGTTCATCCCCCCACCGGCCCGCCGCGCCCTTGTACTGTGCGATCCCAGCTATGAAATCAAGAGCGACTACCTGCGCGTGCAGGCGCTGCTGCAAGATGCGCTGAAGCGCTTTGCGACCGGCGTGTATGCCGTCTGGTACCCCATCATTCCGCGGGCGGAGGCGCACGATCTCCCGCGCCGGCTCAAGACGCTGGCCCAGAAGGCGGGCAAGCCCTGGCTGCATGCGACGCTGACCGTGAAATCCAGCAAACTGGCCTCCCCTGCAGCCGGCGAAGGCGCGCGCCGGCCCGGCCTGCCGGCCAGCGGCATGTTTGTGGTCAACCCTCCCTTCACGCTGCAGGGCGTGCTGCGCGAGGCGTTGCCGCAGATGGCGCAATTGCTGGCCCAGGACCGCAACGCGTCCCACACGCTGGAGGTGGGTTAAGCCCCCGGCCAGCGGCGCCCGCACGATCCCTGGGACGCCGTGGTTTAGCGCCGCCGGGCCCGGCTCTTGCGGGGAGTAGTGCGCGCTGCGCCCTGATTTGTGCGCGCTTGCGCGGCGCCCGCTGGAGCTACGGCCGGCGAGGCTGCGGGCGTGGACGACGGGTCCAGTTCTGGCAGATCTTCGGGGCAGCTGTCGTCGTCCGGCCCCATGTGCCAGATCTCCACGGGCTTGATGCCCAGGCCCACCATGCCCAGTTCCTGCGCCGCGGCCTGGCTCAGATCGATGACCCGGCCTGGCGCGAACGGTCCGCGATCATTGACGCGCACCACCACCACCTTGCCGTTGACCAGGCTGCGCACGCACACCCGCGCCCCGAAAGGCAGCGTGCGGTGCGCGGCGGTGAGTTCCCCACGGTCAAAACGCTCGCCGCTGGCCGTGCGCCGGCCATGCAGGCTGCCGCCGTACCAGGAGGCCAGCCCGCGCCCGAGCAGCACGCCGCTTTCTTCCTCGTCTTCGCGGCCGCGCTCGATGGCGGTATCGGCTTCACGCGGAGAAGACGGTGCCGAGCGCACCCTGCCCTCCTTGCGGGCCCGCGGCGGGGCCGATACGCCGGAGTCGGGTGGGCTGTCCGCCTGCGCGCCCGCCGGTCCCGGCAGCGCCTGCGTCGGGCCAGGTGCTACCACAGGGGGCGCATCGGCGGGTGGCGCCGCGCAACCCGCCAGCACGGCCGCCAACAGCACGCCGGCCAACCACCGTCCCATGCGGCCGGGCTGCAAAGGGTCAGAAGTCGCCGCAGCGGGTGATGACGTTGGTCTCAAAACGGCGCAGATCATTGCGTTCACCCGGTGTCAGGTCGGTGCGCGCTCTCTTGGCGGCCAGGATGCGTTTGGACTCCGCGCATTGCAGCGCCTTGCGGCTTTCCTGCTCCTCCTGCGCCAGTTGGGCTTGTTCCTCGCGCTCGCGCTCTGTGCGGCGCTGGCTGCGTGCCTCGCGGCGCTCGCGGTAGTAGCGCGAGGCGGCATCGCTCTCCTCGTCGCTGCAGTCACGCCGGTATTCGCGCTGCATGCCCGCGATGACGTCGTAGCTGGAGCCATTGGCCGATGCCCCGCGGATGCTGTTTTGCAGCGTGCGGCAGCGCCCGCTCATGTAGCTCTCGTATTCCGGCACCTCGCGCATCGCACTGCTGCGCCGGGACGGGGTGGGCGCGTAGCTGCGGGGCTCGACGCGTGGCTCCACCGGTCCCGCCGAGACGGCGGTGGTCACCATGCCCTTGGGGCACGGGCGCGCCAGGGTGTAGACGGCGCCCTGCTCGTCGCGGCAGGAATAGCGCGTCTGCGCCGACGCGGGCGATGCCATCGCAAGCGACAGCGTGGTGAACAGCAGGAAGGCAATGACGGGACTCATACCGCAAACGCGCAGGGGATAGGAGGAAGAGGACGGGAAAAAGCTGCCGATATTACCCATCCCCGCTGCTTCAGAGCCCCAGGCGGTCGCAGATTTCCAACGTGGCCGCGCTCTGGTTCATGGTGTAGAAGTGCAGGCCCGGCACGCCCTCGCGGCGCAGTTGCTCGCACAGGTGCGTGACGACATCCAGGCCGAAGGCGCGAATGCTCGCCACATCGTCACCATAGCCCTGCAGGCGCAGGCGGATCCAGCGCGGGATCTCGGCGCCGCAGGCGTCCGAAAAGCGCAGCAGCTGCGACGCGCCCATGATCGGCATGATGCCCGGCACCACGGGCACGTCCAGCCCCAGGCGGCGCACGTCCTGCACGAAGCGCAGGTAGGCGTCGGCATTGAAGAAGTACTGTGTGATGGCCGAGTCGGCGCCCGCGCGCACCTTGGTGGCAAAGGCCTGCAGGTCGGCATCCGACGAACGGGCCTGGGGATGGACCTCGGGGTAGGCCGCCACCTCGATGTGGAAGTCGCGCCCCGTCTCGGCGCGGATGAACGCCACCAGATCGCTCGCGTAATGGAACTCGCCCCCGATGCCGTAGCCACTGGGCAGGTCGCCGCGCAGCGCAACCAGGCGCTTCACGCCCATGGCTTTCAGCTCGGCGAGCTGCGCGCGCACGCCGTCCTTGGTGGCGCCGATGCACGAGAAGTGCGAGGCCGCGCTCACGCCCTCGGCGAGGATCTCGCGCACCGTGCCGAAGGTGCCCGCCTGCGTGGAGCCCCCCGCGCCGTAGGTGACGGAGCAGAACTCGGGCCGGCGGGCATACAGCTGCTGGCGCACGGCGCGCAGTTTGTCGGCGCCCTCGGGCGTCTTGGGCGGGAAGAATTCAAAGCTGACCGGAAAGGCCGTGGAAAGGCTCATGCCTTCCTCCTTGCATGGATGAAGAACTCGCGGTTGCCGTCGCCCCCCTCGATGGGGCTATCGATCCAGGCCACCACGTGCAGCCCCAGCTCCGTGCAGCAGTCACGGATGCGCTGCTCCACCTGCGGATACAGCTGCGCATCGCGCACGATGCCGCCCTTGCCCACTTGGCCGGGTTGCAACTCAAACTGCGGCTTGACCAGCATCAGCAGCTGGCCCTGCTCTTTCAACAGCGGCACCAGCGCAGGCAGCACCAGCGTGAGCGAGATGAAGGACAGGTCGCCGGTGACGAGATCGAACGCTGGCGTGATGTCCACGTCCTCGCACCCGGGGCGGCGGCGGCGCTGCACGGGCAATGAGCCATCGGCGCGTGCCTTGGCCTTGGCGGCGCGCTCAGCCTTGAAGCTCTCGATCTCATGCTCCTTGGCGTCGTCGCTGTCGTCGTACTCATCGTCCACCATGCCGCCGTTGCGCATCCAGGCGTAGGGGGCCTGGGGCTGGGTGTCGTTGTCTTCCACGTCCTCGATGACTTCGGACAGCGCCACGTCGCAGGCGTCCTGCAACGCCTCGGGCGTGAGGGCACGGGCATTCACGCCTTCCACGCAGACCACCCGCGGGTCGGCGCGCAGCCGCTCGTGCAACTGGCCGTGGCCCACGTCCACGCCAATCACCTGGGCAGCGCCATGTGCCAGCAGGCAGTCGGTGAAACCGCCGGTGCTCTGCCCCACGTCCAGGCAGCGCAGGCCAGCCACTTGCAGGCCCGTGGCCGCCAGCGCACCTTCAAGCTTGAGGCCGCCGCGCGAGAGGTACTTGGCCTCCGCAGCGTCCAGCAGCTGCACCTCGACCCCCGCGGGAATGTCGTCGCCGTTCTTGGCCACCTTCTGCCACGGCAGCGTGGGCGCCAGGCGCCACTGCACGCCGGCGGCAATCAACCGCTGGGCCTGCGACCGGGTGGCCGCGTAGCCGCCTTCCACCAGAAATACGTCCGCGCGCATCGCGCTTTCCTCTCATATCGATAGCTGGCAGCGCTTGCAGTGAGCCATTTTCAGCAATATTTCATACTGAAAACGGCTACTGGCAAGCGCAAGCAGCTATGCTTTTTGACAATCAATAGCGGTAGGTGTCGGGCTTGTAGGGGCCCTGCTTCGGCACGCCGATGTAGGCGGCCTGCTCGTCGCTCAGCTCGGTCAGCATGGCGCCGACCTTCTTCAGGTGCAGGCGCGCCACCTTCTCGTCGAGGTGCTTGGGCAGCACGTAGACCTTGCCCACGTCGTAGCCCTCGGGGTGGGTGAACAGCTCGATCTGCGCGATGGTCTGGTTGGCGAACGAGTTGGACATCACAAAGCTGGGGTGGCCCGTGCCGCAGCCCAGGTTCACCAGGCGGCCCTTGGCCAGCAGGATGATGCGCTTGCCGTCCGGGAAGATCACATGGTCCACCTGCGGCTTGATCTCTTCCCACTGGCAATGCTCTTCGAGCTTGGCGACCTGGATTTCGTTGTCGAAGTGGCCGATGTTGCAGACGATGGCCTGGTCCTTCATGGCCTTCATGTGCTCGAAGGTGATGACGTCGCGGTTGCCGGTGGTGGTGACGAAGATGTCGGCCTTGTCGGCCGCCCACTCCATGGTCACGACCTTGAAGCCTTCCATGGCGGCCTGCAGGGCGTTGATGGGGTCGATCTCGGTCACCCACACCTGGGCGCTGAGGGCGCGCAGTGCCTGGGCCGAGCCCTTGCCCACGTCGCCGTAGCCGCAGACCACGGCCACCTTGCCGGCAATCATCACGTCGGTGGCGCGCTTGATGCCGTCCACCAGCGATTCGCGGCAGCCGTACAGGTTGTCGAACTTGGACTTGGTGACCGAGTCGTTCACGTTGATGGCGCGGAACATCAGCGTGCCCTTGGCCGACATTTCCTTGAGGCGGTGCACGCCCGTGGTGGTCTCTTCGGTCACGCCGATGATCTGGGCGCTCTTGCGGCTGTACCAGGTGCTGTCCTCGGCCAGCTTGGCCTTGATGGCGGCGAACAGGATGCGCTCTTCCTCGCTGCCGGGGTTGGCCAGCACGGAAGCGTCCTTCTCGGCGCGCTTGCCCAGGTGCATCAGCAGCGTGGCGTCGCCGCCGTCGTCCAGGATCATGTTCGGGCCTTCGCCCTCGCTGCCCTTGGGGCCGAAGTCGAAGATGCGGTGGGTGTAGTCCCAGTAGTCCACCAGGGTCTCGCCCTTGATGGCGAACACCGGCGTGCCGGTGGCGGCAATCGCGGCGGCGGCGTGGTCCTGGGTGGAGAAGATGTTGCACGAGGCCCAGCGCACGTCGGCGCCCAGGGCCTTGAGCGTCTCGATCAGCACGGCCGTCTGGATGGTCATGTGCAGCGAGCCGGTGATGCGCGCGCCCTTCAGGGGCTGCTTGGCGGCGAATTCCTCGCGGATGGCCATCAGGCCGGGCATCTCGGTCTCGGCGATGCGGATTTCCTTGCGGCCCCACTCGGCCAGAGAGATATCGGCAATCGCTGAGTCGGCTGGGGACTTGAGAACAGCGCTCATGGTGGTTTCCTTGATGGGTATCTGAAAAAACCGCGCCTGGGGGATGGGACTCACCGCACCGCAAGGCGTGGGTGAGCGTCGTTGCTGGGTATGACTTCCGAGCCTCGCGCCCCGCCGTGCTGGGGACGCTGCAACGCTCCTCGGAAAGTGCAAGATTATACCGGCGCCCCCGCACCACGCGCTGCGCCGTAGAATCCCCGCCCAATGCCAGGGCGCTCCCGCAGGGTGCGCCCGCCTCTTCTCGCACCGGCCGCAGCGCACCGCGCGGCCCTCACCCAGAATCACTGTGTCGTACGCCCCAGAAACCCGGCGCCGCCGGACTTTTGCCATCATCTCCCACCCCGACGCCGGCAAGACCACGCTGACGGAAAAGCTGCTGCTGTTCTCCGGCGCCATCCAGATCGCCGGCGCCGTGAAGGGCCGCAAGGCCAGCCGCCACGCCACCTCCGACTGGATGGAAATCGAGAAGCAGCGCGGCATCTCGGTGGCGTCGAGCGTGATGCAGATGAGCTACCGCGACCATGTCATCAACCTGCTGGACACACCGGGCCACAAGGACTTCTCGGAAGACACCTACCGTGTGCTCACCGCAGTGGACTCGGCCCTGATGGTGATCGACGCGGCCAACGGCGTGGAGGCGCAGACGCGCCGCCTGATCGAGGTCTGCCGCCAGCGCGACACGCCCATCATCACCTTCGTCAACAAGATGGACCGCGAGGTGCGCGACCCGCTCGACATCCTCGACGAGGTCGAGCGCGAGCTGGGCATGCCCTGCTGCCCCATCACCTGGCCCGTGGGCCAGGGCAAGAGCTTCGGCGGCATCATCAACCTGCGCACGCAAAGCATGACGGTCTTCCAGCCCGGCAGCGAAAAGCGCCCGCAGGACTTCGAGGTCATTCCGCTGGCCGATGCCGACAAGCTGCGCGCGCGCTTCGGTCAGGCCTTTGACGACGCACTGGAAAGCATGGAGCTGGCGCAAGGTGCCTCGGCGCCCTGGGACCATGAAGCCTTCCTGGCTGGCAAGCTCACACCGGTGTTCTTCGGCTCGGGCGTGAACAACTTCGGTGTGATGGAAGTGCTGGATGCGGTGGTGGACATGTCGCCCCCGCCCGGCCCGCGCAAGAGCTCGCTCGTCGTCAACAAGCAGACCGTCGAGAAGACCATCCTGCCCGAAGACAAAGGCTTTTCGGGCGTGGTGTTCAAGGTGCAGGCCAACATGGACGCCAACCACCGCGACCGCATCGCCTTCGTGCGCGTGGCCAGCGGCAAGTACACGCCCGGCATGAAGCTCAAGGTCCAGCGCACCGCCAAGGAACTGCGCCCCACCAGCGTGGTCACCTTCATGAGCCAGCGCCGCGAGGCGGTGGAAGAGGCCTACGCCGGCGACATCATCGGCTTCACCACGCACGGCGGCGTGCAGTTAGGCGACACCATCACCGACGGTGCCAACCTGCAGTTCACCGGCCTGCCGTTCTTCGCACCCGAGATGTTCATGACCGTGGTGCTGAAGAACCCGCTGCGCACCAAGCAACTGCAGCAGGGCCTGATGCAGCTGGGCGAGGAAGGCGCCATCCAGGTCTTCAAGCCCGAAGCCGGCGGCAACATGCTGCTGGGGGCCGTGGGCCAGCTGCAGTTCGAAGTGGTGCAACACCGTCTGAACACCGAATACGACTGCGACATCCGTCTGGAAGCCTGCCAGTACACGGGAGCCCGCTGGATCACTGCCGACACGCCGGCCGAACTGCGCGAGTTCGAGAACGCCTACCCCATGCGCATGGCGCGCGATGCGGCGGACACGCTGGCCTACCTGTGCACGAGCCCATATGACGTACGGCTGGCGCAGGAGCGGTTCCCGAAGATTCACTTCCATCCGCTGCGGGAGCATGCGGGGTTGGCGTTGCAGAACAGTTGACGCGACCCCCATCCGCCATGCTCCCTCTTGCCTCATGGGACGAGTTGGCGCGCACGTGCATCACCGGCGTGCTCACCGACATCGACGACACCCTGACCACCGATGGCGCCATCACCGCCGATGCCCTGCAGGCGCTGGCCGACCTGAAAGCCTCAGGGCTGCACGTCATTCCGATCACGGGCCGGCCGGTGGGCTGGAGCGAGCCTTTTGCCGCTGCCTGGCCGGTGGACAGCATCGTTGCTGAGAACGGTGCGGTGGCGCTGCTGCGGGCGCCCCGAAATTTTGCCCCAAATGGCCTACAGTCCCCGTGCGATAAGCGCGAGCAGCTATTAAAGTTGTATCAACAGGACGCCGCCACGCGCGCCTCCAACTTCGCGCGCATGCAACAGGTGCTGGCCGAGATTGAAGCCGCCGTGCCCGGCGCCCGGCGCGCCACCGACTCGCCCGGGCGCGAGACGGACATCGCCATCGACCACAGTGAATTCACGCACCTGCCCCAGGCGGCCATCGATCAGGCGGTTGCCCTGATGCATGCCGCGGGCATGAACGCCACCGTGAGCAGCATCCACATCAACGGCTGGTTCGGCGCGCACAACAAGCTGGAGGGTGCGCGATGGATCGTGCGCGAGCTGTTCGGGCGCGATCTGGACGCCGCGCTGGAGCGCTGGGTCTACATCGGTGACTCCACCAATGACCAACTCATGTTTGCGCACTTCCCGCACAGCGTGGGTGTGGCCAATATTGCGCGTTTCGTGCCCCAACTGCAGCATCTGCCGCGCTATGTGACGCAGGGCGAGCGCGGGGCAGGGTTTGCAGAACTTGCGCAATCCTTGCTCGCCATCAACGATCGCTGACATCGACCGTCCAGGTGCGCGTTGCACTACCAAAACACCACCGGGGCTTCACAACTCGCCTTCTAAAATGACCCTTTTCACAAAAAGGGTTACACCATGGCAAGGCGCATTCCCGCAATGCTGGCGCTGGCGTTGTTCGCCGGGCTGGCGTGGCAAACCGCGGCGATGGCCCAGGCCGGCCGCAGCAAGGTGGACATCGACACGCGCTTGCAGCAAGCCATGGCGGACCCCAAGCTGGCCGACGAACTCTACAAGGTGGGCCGCAAGGTCTCGGCGGTGTGCGCCAACTGCCATGGGGACGGTGGCAACAGCACCAAGCCTTCGGTTCCCAACCTCGCGGGCCAGAACCCGGCCTATCTGTTGGAGCAGGTGCGGCAGTTCGCAGACGGGCGCCGCCGCTACGAGTTCATGGAAGGCATGATCCGTGCGATGAACAGCGACGAGAAGATCGGCATGGTGCTCTTCTACGCCGCGCAGCCCGTCACTCCCAAACCCGTGGCGGACGCAGCGCTGCAGGCCAAGGGGCAGGAGATCTTCGGCAAGAACTGTTTTCGCTGCCATGGCGACATGGGCCGGGGCAACGACCAGATCGCACGCATTGCCGGCCAGCAGACCGACTACCTGCGCAGCACTCTCAAGCGTTACCGCGACGGCCCAAACACGCGCGCCAATTCGATCATGACGCCCAACACCAAGCTCCTCACGGACGCCGACATCGAGTCGCTGGTGGCGTACGTCTCGTCGATGCAGTGAAGCACTGCCCGCTCGGGCGGGACGATCACAGCTTGTACGTGGACAGCAGGATGCTGGTTTCGGTGCGCGCGATGCCCGGCGTGAGCCGAATGCGCGTGAGCGCCAGGTCGAATTCCTCCAGGCTCTGCGCATGCAGCTCGGCCACGATGTCCCAGCGGCCGTTGGTACTGTGCAGCGCGCCGACCAGCGGCTCTCCACGCAGGGCGCGAATCACGTCAGGCGCCGCGTTCCCTTGCACTGCAATGCTCATCCAGGCGCGGATCCGGTGGGGCTCCGACTCGGGGCGCAGCCGCACGGTGTAGCCGACGATGACGCCCTCTTCCTCCAGCCGGCGCAGGCGGTTCTGAACGGTGCCGCGGGCCACGCGCAGACGTACGGCGAGCGCCGCCACCGGCATGCGGGCATCCGCACGCAGCAGCGCAATGATCTCGCGGTCGACGTCGTCCATGTTGCGCATAGTGCCACGGGTTGCTGGCGAAACGCCAGTTTTCCGCGCTTATTGAGCAGTTTGTAGGCTGGCCGCAAGCGCAGGGCCTGTCCACAATGGGGAAACACGTTGGACCGACACCATGACACGCCTCATTGATTTGCCGACCCTTGCTGCCTTCGTGCATGAACGGGGTGCCGCACGCTGCATGACCGAGCTGGCGACCGAGCTTCGCGCCGACTTCCTGCGTTGGGAGTCTTTTGACAAGTCCGCCCGCACGGCCAGCCACAGCCCGCGCGGCGTGATTGAGCTGATGCCCGTGGCTGACGATGCGCTTTACAGCTTCAAGTATGTGAACGGCCATCCCGGCAACCCTGCCAGCGGACTGCCCACAGTGATGGCCTTCGGCGTGCTGGCGGAGGTCCGTACCGGCTATCCGCTGCTGCTGTCGGAGCTGACGCTGACCACGGCGCTGCGCACCGCTGCCACGTCGGCGCTGGCGGCGCAGGCGCTTGCACGACCCGGCAGCCGCCGCATGGCGCTGGTTGGCAACGGGGCGCAGGCGGAGTTCCAGGCCCTGGCCTTCCACGCGTTGCTGGGCATCCGCGAACTGCGGGTGTACGACACCGACCCCGCCGCCACCGACAAGCTGGTGCGCAACCTGGCGCACGTCGATGGCCTCACCGTGGAGCGCGCCGCCAGCACGGCCGAGGCCGTGCGCGGCGCGGACATCGTGACCACGGTCACCGCCGACAAGAGCCGCGCCACCATCCTCACTCCCGCGATGGTGGAGCCCGGCATGCACCTGAATGCCGTGGGTGGCGACTGCCCCGGCAAAACCGAACTGCACCCCGATGTGCTGCGCGGGGCGCGCGTGGTCGTGGAATACGAGCCGCAAAGTCGCGTGGAGGGCGAGATCCAGCAATTGCCCGCGGACCATCCCGTTACCGAGCTTTGGCGGGTACTGCGCGGCGACGCGCCGGGGCGCACGCGGGCCGACGAAGTCACGGTGTTTGATTCCGTGGGCTTTGCGCTGGAGGACTACTCCGCACTGCGCTACCTGTACCAGCAGGCCCAGGCGCGCGGCCTGGGCGTGGATGTGGAGCTGGTGCCCACAGACGACCCCAAGGACCTGTTCGGCCGCACGCGCGGTGCGAGCGTCCAAGGCCGCACGCGGCTGCGGCGCGTGGCTTGACCGCCTCAAGCCAAATCAGGCTCTAACGCCCATCCATCAAGCGCTAGCAGCTATCAAAATAAAAGCAAAAGGCGCCAATGGCGCCTTTTGCCCTTTTGCCCTTTTGCCCTTTTGCCCTTTTGCTTTTGTACGCCACCCGGGCAAGCCTGGGCCACGGCCCATCCCACTGGCGCGCCCCGGACCATGGCAGCCGTGGGCCGGGCTCTGCCCTGCCGCCGGCTGCGCCCCCTCCTGCAGCGCAGCGCTGCGAGTGTGGGGGAAGGCGCGAAGCGCCTCAGGGGGTATGCGGAATCAATGCTGCAGGATCTTGTTGAGGAAGTCCTTGGTGCGCGGCTGGCGCGCCTCGGGGTTGCCGAAGAATTCCTCCTTCGAGCAGTCCTCCAGGATCTTGCCGCCCACGTCCATGAAGATCACGCGGTTGCTCACCTTGCGCGCGAAGCCCATCTCGTGCGTCACGCACATCATGGTCATGCCCTCCTGGGCCAGGCCCACCATGACATCCAACACCTCGCCCACCATTTCGGGGTCCAGGGCCGAGGTCGGCTCGTCGAACAGCATCACGATGGGGTCCATCGACAGTGCGCGTGCGATCGCCACGCGCTGCTGCTGACCGCCCGACAGCTGGCCGGGGAACTTGTCCTTGTGCGCCGTCAAGCCCACGCGCTCCAGCATCTTCAGGCCGCGCGCCTTGGCGTCGGTGGGGTTGCGGCCCAGCACCTTGATCTGCGCGATGGTCAGGTTCTCGGTCACCGACAGGTGGGGGAACAGCTCGAAGTGCTGGAACACCATCCCCACGCGGCTGCGCAGCTTGGGCAGGTCCGTCTTGGGATCGTGCACGGCCACGCCGTCCACGAAGATCTCGCCCTTCTGGAAGGGCTCCAGCGCGTTGATGGTCTTGATGAGGGTGGACTTGCCGGAGCCGGAGGGCCCGCAGACCACCACCACCTCACCCTTCTGGATGTTCGTGGAGCAGTCCGTGAGCACCTGGAAGCTGCCGTACCACTTGGAAACGTTCTTCAATTCAATCATTGCAATTCCTTGGAACGCCGCTTCAGCGAATGATGGCGATCTTCTTGTGCAGGCGCTTGACCAGCCAGGACAGCGCGTAGCAGAGGATGAAATAGACCACGGCCGCGGCCAGGTAGGCCTCGATCGGGCGGCCATAGTTCTTGCCCGCGATCTCGAAGCCCTTGAGCATGTCGTAGGCACCGATGGCGTACACCAGCGACGTGTCCTGGAACAGGATGATGGTCTGCGTGAGCAGCACCGGCAGCATGTTGCGGAAGGCCTGCGGCAGCACCACTAGGCGCATGTTCTGCCCGTAGGTCATGCCCAGCGCCTGCCCCGCGAACACCTGGCCGCGCGGGATGGACTGGATGCCTGCGCGCATGATCTCGCTGAAGTAGGCGGCTTCGAAGGCGATGAAGGTCACCACGGCCGACACCTCGGCGCCGATGGGGCGACCGATGATCATGGGCACCAGCAGGAAGAACCACAGGATCACCATCACCAGGGGAATCGAGCGCATGCCGTTGACATAGATGGTGGCCGGCACGTCCAGCCACTTCTTGCCCGACAGGCGCATGAGCGCCAGCACCGTGCCCAGCAGGATGCCGCCCACGGTGGCGATCACCGTCAGCACCAGGCTGAAGTACAGCCCCTTGATCACGAAGTTGCTGAACAGCTCCCAGGTGAAGAAGGACCAATCGATATTCAGATTCATATCAGTGTCCTCCCCCGCCTGCGGCAATCAGGCCCGGCACCCGCGTGCGCTTTTCGATGAACGCCATGATGCGGTTGATGGCAAAGGCCGAGATGATGTACAGCGCCGTGACGGCCAGGTACACCTCGATGCCGCGTGAAGTCTCTTCCTGCGCCTGCATGGCAAACATGGTCAGCTCGGCCACCGAAACGGCAAACGCCACCGACGAGTTCTTGAACACGTTCATGGTCTCGCTGGTGAGCGGCGGGATGATGATGCGAAACGCCATCGGCAGCAGCACGTAGCGGTAGTACTGGAACGTGGTGAAGCCCAGCGCCATGCCCGCATAGCGCTGGCCGCGCGGCAGCGCCTGAATGCCCGAGCGCACCTGCTCGGCGATACGCGCCGAGGTGAAAAAGCCCAGCGCAAACACCACCAGCACGAAGCCCGGCAGCGACTTCATGGCCGGGAAAATCGACGGCACCACGTGGTACCACACAAAGATGTGCACCAGCAGCGGAATGTTGCGAAACAGCTCGACCCAGGCGTTGCCCAGGCGCACCGTCCATGGACGGCCTTCCAGCGTGCGCAGCGTGCCGACCAGCGAACCGACCACCAGCGCAACGGCCAGCGACAGCAAGGAAACGGATACCGTCCAGCCCCAGGCTGACAGCATCCAGTCGAGGTAGGTGATGTCGCCGTTCTTGCCGAAGCAGCTTTGACCGACCTCTTGGGTAATGGTGTCCTGGCAGAACACCTGCCAATCCCAATTCATAGGAGCACCCCTTCTATTCTTCGATCCGTGTTGCCGCGGCGGCACATGGCGGCGCTGGCGCAACAACAAAAAACGCCCCTTCGGGCCCAGAGGCCGAAGGGGCGATGCAATGCAAGCCGATTACTTGACTTCGTACGACTCCATGGGCTTGTCGTTGGGGTGGGCCCATGCGTTCTTCGTAGCTTCGGACAGCGGCAGGCCGATCTTCACGTTGGCCGGCGGGATGGGTTGCATGAACCACTTGTCGTACAGCTTGGCCAGGCTGCCATCTGCGATCTGGCGCTTGATGGAATCGTCCACGGCCTTCTTGAAGGCGGGGTCGTCCTTGCGCAGCATGCAGGCAATGGGCTCCACCGACAGCACTTCACCCACGATCTTGAAATCGGCAGGGTTCTTGGACTTGGAGATGTTGGCCGCCAGGATGGAGCCGTCCATGATGAAGGCGTCGGCACGGCCCGTCTCCAGCATCAGGAAGCTGTCGGCGTGGTCCTTGCCCATGACTTCCTTGAAAGTCAGGCCATCGGCGCGCTTGTTCTTGCGCAGCGTCTGCACCGACGTCGTGCCGGTGGTGGTGACGATGGTCTTGCCGTTCAGGTCCTTGATGCCGGTAATGCCCGACTTGGCGTTCACGGCGATGCGCACTTCTTCCACGTAGGTGGTCACGGCGAAGGCCACGTCCTTCTGGCGTGCGGTGTTGTTGGTGGTGGAGCCGCACTCGATGTCCACCGTGCCGTTGGTCACCAGCGGAATGCGGTTCTGCGAGGTCACCGGCTGGTACTTGATCTCCATGTTGGCCAGGCCCAGCTGCTTCTGGATGTCGGCCAGGATGCGCTCACCCATCTCGGTGTGGAAGCCCACGTACTTGCCGTTGCCCAGGGTGTAGCCCAGGCCCGAGGACTCGCGCACGCCCAGCGTCACGGCACCCGTAGATTTGATCTTGGCCAGGGTGTCGTTGGCCTGTGCGAACGCGCTACCAGCGGCCAGGACGGTAATGGCTGCGGCCAGCAAATGCTTCTTCATGAATATCTCCTTGTGGGTGAAGCGAAAAGCGAAGTGTATTGAAATCGAACGACCGTTCTGAGGAACCGATGGCGGTCAAGCCACACCCTGCGGCACGTTCAAGACAGGGGCGTATTGTGGGTTCAGAAGGGGACCTGATCGGTAGGGTATTTCCAGAAGTCCCGCAGCAGGTAGCTCACGGGCAGGTTCAGCGCACGGTGGGTAGGCGCAATGGGCTGCATGAACCACTTGTCGTAGATGGCGTTGATCTCATTGCTCACGATCAGGCGGCGCATCTCCTCGTCCACCAACTTCTTGAACTCGGGATCGTTCTTGGGAAGCATGATCGCCAGCGGCTCAGTGGTGACGAAGCGGCCCACCACCTTCAGCGCCTTGGGGTCGGGGCGGTTGGCCGCCAGGCCATACAACAGCACATCGTCCATCACGAAGGCGTCGGCTTGGCCCTTCTCCACCATGACCACCGCGGCCTCATGGTCGGGCGCCTCCACCAGCTGGATGCGCATCAGCCGTTCGCGGTTGGCCTGCTCGGCCGCTTTGTAGGGCGTCGTGCCTTTGGTGGACACGAGCTTCTTGCCTTCCAGATCCTCCATGCGCGTCACCGTGCTGGCCGCGGGCACCAGCAGGCGCGCACCCGTGATGAAGTGCGGAATGGTGAAGGCCACATCCTTGCGGCGCTCGGCGTTGTTGGTGGTGGAGCCGCATTCCATATCGGCCTTGCCGGTCTTCACCATCTCAATGCGATTGGCGGGTGTCACCTGCACCAACTGCACCGGCATGTTCTTCATGCCGGTCTTCTTGCGCACCACTTCGGCGATATGCAGGCACAGGTCCAGGGCGTAGCCCATGGGCTTGCCCTCGTGCACGTACGAAAACGGCACCGACGATTCACGGTGCGCCAGCACCAGCGGTCCGCCGCCGCGCACACGCTCCAGCACCCCTTGGGCTTGCGCGCCCACGGCGCAGCACAGCGCCACCGCGGCGCCCAGCGCCTTCCATCCTTGCTTGCAATTCATTCAGAGAATCTCCCTTGTGCATGGCTTAGCAATCTCCGCACCAGGTGCGCACCATGTTTCGGTGCGACCGTGCGTTGCCACATTTAGTTTCAAAGACTGTAATGTCGCGTGACCACGCAATCCAATGCCAGGGATGTGGGTTTGCATGCAAGACTCGCATGCCAAGTGTGGTGCGCTCGCGTCAGATGGGGTTCTGTCCGGCGCGCGTCTGCAGGTACGTCCACAGGGACTGGGCCAGGCCCTTGGCCGGCTCCTTGCGCGAGGGCTTTTCGCGGTAGGCGCGCACTTCCATCACCATCTGCAGGTCCTGCGCGTCGGGCGGCGCCGCGCTCAGGAGCTTGCGCGAACGCAGTTCCTTCTTCACCGCGCTATAGGGCAAGAAGGCGACGCCGTGTCCTTCCAGCGCCATGGCCTTCAGGCCTTCGGCCATATCCGTTTCGTACACGCGGTCCAAGTGGATGGCCGTCCCCGCCTGCTTGAGGATCAGCTCCGTCACGCGCCCCAAGTAGGCCCCTGGCGCATACCCCAGGTAGGGCAGCGGCTCGCCAGGCCGGCCCGGCAGGCAAAACAGCGGCTGACCATCCGCGCCCGCCTTGGCGTAGGGGGCCAGGACCTCCTGCCCCAGCGTCACCATCTCGTAGCGGTCCGGGTCCAGTTGCAGGGGCTGCGATGGATGGTGGTAGGAGATGAGCAGATCGCAGCCGCCCTCCACGAGGCGCATCACCGCGTCGTGCACGTTCAGGGCGATCAGTCGGCTTTTGAGCGGGCCGAAGTCCGCCCGCAGCGCCGACACCCAGGCCGGGAAAAAAGTGAACGCCAGCGTATGCGGCACGGCGAACTCGATCATGTCGGTGCCCGCGCTGGTGTGCGCGCGCAGCATGGCGCGCGTGTTCTGCAGCGCCTGCAGCACCTCCAGCGCCTGGTCGTACAGCGTGTTGCCCGCGGCCGTCAGCCGCGTGGGGTAGGAACTGCGGTCCACCAGATCGGTGCCGGCCCAGGCCTCCAGCGCCTGGATGCGCCGCGAAAAAGCGGGCTGTGTCACATGGCGCAATTGCGCCGAGCGGCTGAAGCTGCGCGTTTCTGCCAGGCTGACGAAGTCTTCGAGCCATTTGGTTTCCATGGCCCGCATTATCGATGCGCCCAGGCAGGCCTTCTCCCCCTGTTGAGCGCGACTGGGCCGCCCCAGCACCCTCCTGGGGAACACCCTGCGGCGGAGCACCGTACGTTTGATTGCAAAATAGGCCCTCTCGCGCCCACAGCGCAATCCTTCGACCAGGCCCCTGGTGCACAACACCGGAGGGCAGAGCGGCCAGCCTTTCATGTTCGACTTTTCTGTTCTCTGCCCCCATGTCCTCCCTACCTACCCCCGGGCCGGCCGACGATGCCGCCCCGGATGGCGCGCGCGTCTCTAGCGCCCCCGCCTCCAGCGAACCCCGTTCCCTGCGCATCGAGGACTGGCTCACCGTCATCGTCATGGCGCTGCTGGCGCTGATCACGTTTGCCAACGTGCTCGTGCGCTATTTCACCAATTCGTCCTTTGCCTGGACCGAGGAGCTCTCGGTCTTCCTGATGATCGTGCTGGCCCTGGTGGCTGGCTCTGCCGCCGTGGCGCGCGACCGCCACATCCGCATCGAATTCTTCTGCGACAGCGGCTCCGCAGCCCGCCGCCGCCGGTTGGCGCAACTTGGCGCACTGCTGGTGGCCGTGCTGTTCGCGGTGATCGCCGTGCTCAGCGTGCGCGTGGTCTGGGACGACTACCGCTTTGAAGAAACCTCGCCCGGCATCGGCGTGCCGCAGTGGTGGTACTCGGTCTGGCTGCCCATCCTCTCGCTGCTCATCACCTGGCGCGCCATTGGCCTGCTGATCCGCCGCACGCGCCAGCCGGACGTGGAGTTTCTCGGCAATGACGCAGACGACAACGGAGAGCGCCAGCCATGATCGCCACGCTGCTCTTCGTCGCCTTCCTGGTGCTGATGTTTGTGGGTGTGCCCATCGGTGCCGCCCTGGGGTTGGCCGGCGCCGCCGCCATTGCGCTGGCCAATGCCGAGACGCAATGGTTTGGCCTGCTCGCCGTGCCGCAAAACTTCTACGCAGGGCTGGGCAAGTACCCGCTGCTGGCGATTCCCATGTTCGTGCTGGTGGGCTCGATCTTCGACCGTTCGGGAGTGGCGCTGCGCCTGGTGAACTTTGCTGTGTCCATGGTCGGGCGCGGACCGGGCATGCTGCCGCTGGTGGCGATTGCCGTGGCCATGTTCCTGGGCGGCATCTCCGGCTCGGGACCGGCCAACGCGGCCGCCGTGGGCGGGGTGATGATCGCGGCCATGAGCCGCGCGGGCTACCCCGGCAGCTTCTCGGCGAGTGTGGTGGGGGCGGCCGCAGCCACGGACATCCTCATCCCGCCTTCGGTGGCGTTCATCATCTATTCGGTGCTGGTGCCCGGGGCCTCGGTGCCGGCCTTGTTCGCGGCGGGCATGGTGCCGGGCGTGCTGGCGGGCATTGCGCTCATCGTGCCGGCCGTGTGGATGGCGCGCCGCCACCGCATGGGCCACCTGGAAGCCGACATGCCCCGCCCGCCGTTCTGGCGCAGCCTGCGCGAAGCCTCCTGGGGCCTGGCCGCGCCGGTGCTGATCCTGGGCGGCATGCGCGCGGGCTGGTTCACACCCACCGAGGCCGCCGTGGTGGCCGTGTTCTACGGCCTGTTCGTGGGCATGGTGATCCACCGCACCATTCAGGTGCGCGACCTGTTCACCATCCTGCGCGAAGCGGGCGAGCTGTCGGCCGTGATCCTGATCGTGGTGTCGCTGGCGGGCATCTTCGCGTTCTCACTGTCCACACTGGGCGTGATCGACCCGGTGGCCAACGCCATCGTGAACTCCGGCCTGGGCGAATACGGCGTGCTGGCGCTTTTGATCCTGCTGCTCATCACCGTGGGCATGTTCCTGGACGGCATCTCGATCTTCCTGATCTTCGTGCCGCTCTTGCTGCCCATCATGCAGCACTACCAGTGGAACCCGGTGTGGTTCGGCGTGATCCTCACCCTGAAGGTCGCACTGGGCCAGTTCACGCCGCCGCTGGCCGTGAACCTGATGGTCAGCTGCCGCATCGCAGGCGTGCGCATGGAGTCCACCGTGCGCTGGGTCGGCCCCATGCTGCTGGCCATGTTCCTGGTGATGGTGGCCGTGATCGCCTTCCCGCAGCTGGCCCTGTGGCTGCCTGCCCAGCTGGGCTATTGATTCGTTCGCATTTTTTCCAAGGAGACCTGTCCCATGAAACTTCGCACTTTCCTCACTTCCGCCGTCGCCGCTGCTGCGGCCCTTGCCTTCGGCACACCCGCGCTGGCGCAGAACTACAAGAGCGAATACCGCATGTCGCTGGTACTGGGCACCGCCTTCCCGTGGGGCAAGGGCGGCGAGATCTGGGCACAGAAGGTCAAGGAGAAAACCCAGGGCCGCATCAACATCAAGCTCTACCCGGGCGTGTCGCTGATCCAGGGCGACCAGACACGTGAGTTTTCCGCGCTGCGCCAGGGCGTGATCGACATGGCCGTGGGGTCCACCATCAACTGGTCGCCCCAGGTGAAGGCGCTGAACCTGTTCTCGCTGCCCTTCCTGTTTCCCGACTACGCGGCTGTCGATGCGGTCACGCAGGGCGAAGTCGGCAAGAGCATCTTCCAGACGCTGGAAAAGGCCGGCGTGGTGCCACTGGCCTGGGGTGAGAACGGCTACCGCGAGATCAGCAACTCCAAGCACGCCATCAAGAGCCCCGCCGACCTCAAGGGTCTGAAGATCCGCGTGGTGGGCTCGCCCCTGTTCCTCGACACCTTCACCGCGCTGGGCGCCAACCCCACGCAGATGAGCTGGGCCGACGCGCAGCCCGCCATGGCCAGCGGCGCCGTGGACGGCCAGGAGAATCCCATCGCCGTGTACCAGGCCGCCAAGCTGCACACCGTGGCACAGAAGCACGTGACCATGTGGGGCTACATGAACGACCCGCTGATCTTCGTGGTGAACAAGGATGTGTGGAACAGCTGGACGCCCGCCGACCGCGAAGCCGTCAAGCAGGCCGCCATCGAAGCCGGCAAGGAAGAAATTGCCATCGCGCGCAAAGGCATGATCGAGGCCGACAAGCCCCTGCTCAAGGACATCGCCGCCAATGGCGTGACCGTGACGCAGCTGAGCCCCGCCGAGCGCGACGCCTTCGTGAAGGCCACGCGCCCCGTGTTCGAGAAGTGGAAGGGCCAGATCGGCGCCGACTTGGTAAGCGCAGCCGAGAAGGCGATTGCGGCGCGCAAGCAGTAATGGGGCAGTAATGGGGCGCCTTGCCCCCTAGCGCAGGCTCTGCCAGCGCTATCAAATCAAAAGCGGCTAGCGCCCTAACCACGGGCGCTAGCCGCTTTTTTACGCCTCACGCATCAGGGAACGGGATGCTTGACGGCATTCTTGGCCAGCTTGCGCCGCACGGCAACTTCCAGGTCCACGCCCGCGTGGTCCGCCAGCTGCAGCAGGTACAGCAGCACATCGGCCATCTCGTCGCCCACGCGCTCGTGAGCCGTGGCGTCCTGCGTGAAGGTGCGCGACTGCTCCGGCGTGAGCCACTGGAACAGTTCCTGCAGCTCGGCCGTCTCCACCATCAGCGCCATGGCCAGGTTCTTGGGCGTGTGAAAGGGCTGCCAGTCACGCGCGGCGGCGAAAGCGCGCAGCTCACGCTGCAGGGCGGCGATATCCATGCTCAACGCTCCATGCTTCCATCTTGATAGCTGTTTGCGCTTGCCACATAAGCGCTACAGCCCATTTTGACCATCATTTTTCTGCAGCGCCCACATGCGCGCGTAGTGCCCGCCGTGGGCCAGCAGCTGCGCGTGCGTGCCACGCTCGACGATACGGCCGGCCTCTATGACCAGGATCTCGTGCGCGTCCACCACGGTGGACAGGCGGTGGGCGATCACCAGGGTCGTCTTGTTCTGCGCGGCGCTGGCCAGCTCGGCCTGAATGGCACGCTCGTTGGCAGAGTCCAGGGCGCTGGTGGCCTCGTCGAAGATCAGGATGGGCGGGTTCTTGAGCAGCGTGCGCGCAATGGCCACGCGCTGTTTCTCGCCACCGCTGAGCTTCAGCCCGCGCTCGCCCACCATGGTGTCGTAGCCCTGGGGCTGGGCTGCGATGAAGGCATGGATATGCGCGGCACGCGCTGCCTGCTCGACCTCAGCCTGGCTGGCGCCGGTGCGGCCGTAGGCGATGTTGTAGGCCACGGTGTCGTTGAACAGCACCGTGTCCTGCGGCACGATGCCGATGGCGCGGCGCAGGCTGTCCTGCGTGACCGTCCGGATGTCCTGCCCCGCGATGGTGATGCGCCCGCCCTGCAGGTCATAGAAACGGTACAGCAGGCGGCTCAGGGTGCTCTTGCCTGCGCCCGAGGGGCCGACCACGGCAACAGTCTTGCCGGCGGGAATCGTGAAGCTCACCCCCTGCAATACGGGCCGTGCGGGGTCGTAGGCGAAGTGCACATCCTCGAAACGCACGGTAGGCGTGTGCAGGTCCGTCAGCGGCTGGGCGCCGGGCGCATCGGCCACCTCCTGCTCCCTGTCCATCAGCGTGAACATCTTGTCCAGGTCGGTCAGGTTCTGCCGGATTTCGCGGTAGATCACGCCCAGGAAGTTCAGCGGGATGTAGATCTGGATCATGAAGGCGTTGACCATGACCAGGTCGCCCAGCGTCATGCGCCCCGCGGCCACGCCCTCGGTGGCGCGCCACAGCATGGCCACCAGCCCCACAGCGATGATGAGCTGCTGCCCGCTGTTGAGCAGCCCCAGGGTACTGCGGCTCTTGAGCTGGGCCTGCCGCAATTGCTCCAGGCTTTCGTCGTAGCGGCGCGCCTCGAACTGCTCGTTGTTGAAGTACTTGACGGTCTCGTAGTTCAGCAGCGAATCGATGGCCTTGCTGTGCGCGGCCGAGTCGAATTGGTTCGCCTGGCGCCGGAACTGGATGCGCCACTGCGTCACGCCCACGGTGAAGGCGACGTACAGCACCAGCGCGGTGAGCGTGATGACGGCAAACCAGACGTCGAACTGGCGCGCCAGGATGAACAGCACCAGCAGTACCTCGACCAGCGTGGCGGCCAGGTTGAACAGCGCGAACGACACCAGCGACTCGATGCCGCGCACGCCGCGCTCGATGTCGCGCGTCATGCCGCCGGTCTGGCGCTCCAGGTGAAAGCGCAGGGACAGCGCATGCAGGTGCTCGAAGGTCTTGAGCGCGATGGCGCGCGCCGCGCCATGCGTGGCCTTGGCGAACACCAGCTCGCGCAACTCGTTGAACACCGAGTTGGCCAGGCGCAGCGCCCCGTAGGCCAGCAGCAGCCCCATGGGCACCACCAGCAGCGCCGTGGTGCTGCCGGCGGGCAGCGTCATGGCATCGACGAGCCTCTTGAGCAGTAGCGGCACCCCCACGTTGGCCAGCTTGGCGCCGACCATGAAGGCCATGGCCGCGACCACGCGCCATTTGTACTGCCACAGATAGGGCAGCAGGCGCTGCAGGGTGGCCCGGTCGGAACGAACGCGTGGGCTGTCGGAGGCGATGGCTTCGCCGTAGCGGCGCATGATGGACAATCCGTGGAGTCAAGCAAAACCAAAGATTGTGCCCATGTCCCAGGATCGCCCCGCCTCCCACAGCCAGTTGCCCGCCGACAAGGAACTGGTACTCAAGGTGATACCCATGCCCGCCGACACCAACGGCAATGGCGACATCTTCGGCGGCTGGGTCATGGCGCAGGTGGATCTGGCCGGCTCCGTGCTGCCCGCGCGGTACATCCGCGGCCGCATGGCCACGGTGGCGGTGAACGAATTCATCTTCAAACAGCCCGTGCGCGTGGGCGACCTGCTGTCGTTCTTTGCCGAAGTCACGCGCATCGGCAACACCTCCATGACCGTGCAGGTGGAGGTCTATGCCGAGCACATCCGCACCCAGGGCAGCTACGTGAAGGTGACCGAGGCGTCGCTGACCTATGTGGCCATCGACGAGAACGGCCGCCCGCGCCCCATTCAGAAGCCGGGCGACGAAAGCGTCGCACCGTAAAAAAAACGGGAGCGCCTCACGGCCTCCCGCTGGCGGCGATGGGTGTGCCGGCGTCAGGCCGCGGCCAGCGCGGCCGAGGATGCGGCAGACGACGAACCCGAGGCCGCGCTCATGCGCGCGCCACCACCCAGGCCCACCTCGATCTCGCCGGAGAGCTGGCCACCCTCTTCGATCACCACCTTGCCGTAGCGGATCTTGCCGCTCACCTTGCCGGTGCTGAAGATCACCAGCTTCTGGCGCACGGTGAGCGTGCCGTCGAACTCGCCGTGGATTTCGGCAATGTCGATCTCGGCGGAGCCGCGGAACGCGCCCTGCTCGGTGATCTGGATCACGCGCGAATCCATGGTGGCCTCCACCGTGCCTTCCACGACGAGGGTGTCGCAATCGGTGATCTCCACACCCTTGAGCTTGATGTTGGGGCCCACGGTCAGCTTGCTGCCGCTGCCCTCGGCCGTGGCGCTGGAGGCCGTGGACACAGCAGTTCTGGTTGCGGGAGCGGCGGTTGGGGTGCTTGTGGTGGTGGTGGTGCCGCCTAGCGCTGACGAAGGCTGGCGGGATTGGAAAGTGTCGGGTTCGCGTTTGCCAAAGAAGGGGTTTTGCACGGCCATCGGATCGGATCTCCTAGAAAAGACCCGCAGATGCTAGGAGTTGCCACAGATCAAAACCGCCCCTGTTACGCAAGAACGGTAACCAAACCGTTCGATGGTTGCATGCACTTGCAGGGCTTGCAGCAGCACACAGCGCGTATCCCCCAAACGGCGCGTGCCCGGCGCGGCCGTCTTCGCACGGTCGCGCTAAGAGACGATGTACGCCGCGGCTCCCGCGGACATCAGCTCGCCCTGCGGGCCGAGGAACTCCATGCGCGTGGTGGCAACGCGCGAGCCCAGGCGCAGCACCTCGGCCCGCAGCTCGAAGTGGCTGCCGATGCCGGGGCGCAGATAGTCGATGCGCAGGTCGATGGTGCCCAGCTTGGCAAAGCGGTGCAGGCGGTCCATGGGCACCTCGTCCATGTGCTTGGCGCCGATGGCCGCCATCACGGCCAGACCGCCCATGGCATCCAGCCCCGCGCTGATGACGCCGCCGTGCAGCCGGTTGTAGGCAAAGTGCCCCACCAGATCGGGACGCATGTCGATGCGCGCCGCGACGGCCGCGGGCTCCAAGCGCGTGATCTTCAGCCCCAACAGGTGGTTGAAGGGAATCTTCTCCTCAAAGATCTGGCGCAGGCCGGCGATGAACTCGGGCTCGAAGGCCACCGGCAGGCTGGCAGGTTTGCTCATGGAATTTTTGCTCTCTTATCAGGAGCTGTTAGCGCTTACTGGATAAGCGCTAGAGCCATTTTTCATTCAAACGCCCGGCCACCCGGTCCAGCAGACACGGTGATCACCGGCGCGTAGGGCGAACACGGCATGGATGCCGGCGTCGCCCTGCCCCGCCCTGTTCGGTGGCGGGGCGGATGTCAGCAGGCGCTGAAATCCGGGCGGCGTTTGTCCATGAACGCGGTGAAGGCCTCGCGGGCGGCGGGCTCGCGCAGCATGCGGCCAAAGCTCTGGCCCTCCTCGGCCATGCGCTCCAGCACGGCGGCGGTCTGGCTCTTCTTGAGCAGGCGCTTGGTCTCGATCAGGGCCGACAGCGGCTTGGCCGCGAGCTTGCGCGCCTGGGCCTGGGCCACCATGTTGCATTCGGTCGGCGGCACCACGCGGTTGACGAAGCCGACTTCCAACGCCGCTTCGGCCATGAAGGGCTCGCCCAGCAGCAGCGCCTCGGCCGCGCGGTGGTAGCCCAGCATCTGCGGCGCGAACAGGCTGGAGGCGGCCTCGGGGCACAGCCCCAGGTTCACGAAGGGCATCGAGAACGCCGCATTGTCCCCCGCGTACACCAGGTCGCAGTGGAACAGCAGGGTCGTGCCGATGCCCACTGCCGGGCCGCACACCGCAGCCAGCACGGGCTTGGGAAAGGTGGCGATGGCGCGCAGGAAGCGGAACACGGGCGCGTCCTGCGTGGCGGGCGGCTGCTGCAAAAAGTCGCCGATGTCGTTGCCCGCACTGAAGATGGCCACGTCGCCCTGCAGCACGACCACACGCACCGAAGCGTCCTGCGCCGCGGCCTCGAACGCATCGGCCAGCTGCGCGTACATGGCCGTGGTGATGGAATTTTTCTTCTCCACGCGGTTGAAGGTGATGGTGGTCACGCCCTCTTCGGCGTGGACCAGGATGTCTGCGTTCGTTGTACTCATGGGTGTTGCTCCGGGGTCATTCCTTGTAATAAACGATCTGGTGGCTGGTGGCCAGCATGGCGCCGGCCTCATTCCACAGCTGCACGGTCTGGTCGAAAAAGCCGTTGCGAAACTCCTGCGCGCGCGCCTGGCCCAGCAGGTAGCCCGTGCCGGTCTGCGCCAGCAGGTCCGCGCCCGCATGGAAGTACACGGTGATGGACACGGTGCCCGCGGGCACCTGGCGCGCGCGGCGCAGCCACACGCGAGGGAAGAACACATCGGCCAGCGCCGCCAGCGCGCAGAAGTCCAGCGCCCGCGCGGGCGCGTCGCGCATCCACAGCTGCGACAGGCTGGTGTCGCCGCTGTCGTCCCACTGTTCGGGCAGCGCGCCGGTCACCGGGCGCATCTCGTAGCGCTGCAGCCATTCCGAGCGGAACGCCGGCTGCACGGGTTTGCACTGCGCCGGCGCGGGGACCTGCGGCATGGGCGTGTCGGCGGCGCCCCAAGTCTCGCGCCGCGCGGCCGTGACCACGGTGGCCGTGGTGGTGACCACGGGCGCGCCGTCCGCCCCCGCCTGCAGGATGGACAGCGTCCAGTGCTGGGTGGAGCGATTGGTGCGCACCGGTGTGGCCTGCAGCGTGAACGGCCCCTCGGCCAGCGCGCCCGCGTAGTTCACCGTGAGCGACAGGGGCTCGCCCAGGCGGTCGGGGTGCTGCATCACGGCCTGCAGCAGCGTGGCCGCGGTGATTCCGCCAAACGGCCCGACCATGTTCCAGTAAGCCGGCGAGGTGTGGCCGGTGTACTGCCCGGCCCCTTCGGAATGGCTGGACGAGAGCGCCAGCGCCGCGTCCAAGGGATGAATGCTGTGGTGCGTAGTCATGGGTGCGAGTGTGCCGTGATTCGGCTCAGCCTGCGGTGGCGGTGGCACCTGCGGTGCCCTGCGGCTGCGCCTGGGCCAACGCCTCCAGCTGCTGCAAGGCGCGGGGCCACAGCGTGTCGCGGAACTGTTCGCGGAAAAATCCAAAGTGCCCGATGCGCCGCGCCTGCGCCTCGTGCGGCGCGATGCGCTCCACGCTGCACGGCGCGTTCGCATACAGCGCCAACAGGCTTTGCGTGCCGCGCCAGGTCATGAGCTCATCGTCCTGCATGGACCAGGCGTGTACCGGAAAGCGCACCGCCGCGTAGCTGCGCTGGGCGGATTCTCCCTCCGCCCCCACGCTGTAGCGCGGGTGCAGGCACCAGCGGCGCCACTGCAGCATCACCCCCGCGGGCAGGTCGCCCACGGCGCGCAGGCGCCGCCCGGGGAAGTAGCCGCACAGCCGCACCGACAACGGCACCAGCACATGCCAGAACGCGGGCATGGCGCGGCGGATGCGGGGTGCGTTGTCGCGCCAGTAGCCGCTGCCCGCGGCGACGCTCAGCAGGCCGCTCACGCGCGCATGCTCGCCCAGCAGCCCGGGCAGCTGCGCGCCCAGGCTGTGCCCCAGCAGCAGCAGCGGCTGGCCAGGCAGCGCCTGGGCTGCATGGGCGATCACCGCGTCGTAGTCGCGCGCCCAGTCGAACAGGTTGGCCCGCACCTCGCGCATGCCACCGTTCAGCGACTCGCCCTGCCCCCGGTAGTCGAAGGTGGTGACCCGCAGGCCCTGCTGCGCCAGCCAGGCGGCGAACGGCCCATAGAAGGCCTGGCGCACGCCCATGGCGCCGCCAATGACGACGCTGGCGCGCGCGGGGCCGGGCCGTGGCACGTACACGCGCAGCGCCAGCGGCACTGCGCCATCGACCATCAGGGTTTCACTCTGCATGGCTTGTCTCCATGAAGGCGGCCGGTCTGCGCCGGCTCGGCTGCAATCCCCGCGCGCTGCCGCGCGGCAGTGGCGCTTACTTACACGCGCTCGAAGATACCCGCCGCGCCCTGGCCCATGCCCACGCACATGGTGACCATGCCGTACTTGAGCTGCTTGCGGCGCAGCGCATGCACCACGGTGGCCGAGCGGATGGCGCCCGTCGCGCCCAGCGGGTGGCCCAGCGCGATGGCGCCGCCCATGGGGTTGACCTTGGCCGTGTCCAGCCCCAGCGTGTTGATGACGGCCAGCGACTGGGCGGCGAAGGCTTCGTTGAGCTCGTACCAGCCGATGTCGTCCTGCTTCAGACCGGCATAGCGCAGCGCGGCGGGGATGGCTTCGATCGGGCCGATGCCCATGATGGACGGCGGCACGCCCTTGCTGGCGAAGCTGACGAAGCGCGCCAGCGGCGTGAGGCCGAAGCGCTTGACGGCGGCTTCGCTGGCCAGGATCAGCGCGCCGGCGCCGTCGCTGGTCTGCGAGCTGTTGCCGGCCGTAACCGTGCCGCGCGCGGCAAACACGGTGCGCAGCTTGGCCAGGCCTTCCAGGCTGGTGTCGGGGCGGGCGCCCTCGTCCAGGCTCACGGTGCGGGTGCCGGCAATGACTTCGCCCGTCTCCAGGTGGGCCGTGCGGTCGGTCACCTCGATGGGCGTGATCTCGTCGGCAAACTCGCCGGCCTGCTGCGCGGCGATGGCGCGGCGGTGCGACTCCAGCGCGAAGGCGTCCTGCGCCTCGCGGCTCACCTTCCACTGCTGGGCCACCTTCTCGGCGGTGAGGCCCATGCCGTAGGCGATGCCCACGTCGCCGTCACGCTCGAAGATGCTGGGCGACAGGCTGGGCGCGTTGCCCATCATAGGCACCATGCTCATGCTCTCCACGCCGGCGGCGATCATCACCTCGGCCTCGCCCACGCGGATGCGGTCGGCCGCCATGGCCACGGCCGACAGGCCCGAAGCGCAGAAGCGGTTCACCGTGATGCCGCCCACGCTGGTGGGCAGGCCCGCCAGCACGGCGCCGATGCGCGCCACGTTCAGGCCCTGCTGCGCCTCAGGGATGGCGCAGCCGCAGATGATGTCCTCGATCGAGGCGGGGTCCAGCCCCGGCACCTGGGCCAGCGCGCTCTTGAGCGTGGTGGCCAGCAGGTCGTCCGGGCGGTAGTTGCGGAAAAAGCCCTTGTGCGAACGGCCGATGGGCGTGCGCGTGGCGGCAACGATGTAGGCGTCTTGGATCTGTTTCATGGTTTCTCTCCTCGGGCGGCCTCAGTTACGCACCGGCTTGCCAGTGTTGAGCATGCCCAGGATGCGCTCCTGGGTCTTGGGGTGCTCGATCAGGGCGCAGAACGCCTTGCGCTCCAGCGCCATCAGGTATTCCTCGCTCACCAGCGTGCCGGCGTCCACGTCGCCGCCGCACACCACTTCGGCGATCAGCGTGGCGATGTGCTGGTCATGCTCGCTGATGAAGCCGCCGTCGCGCATATTGACCAGCGAGCCGCGGATGGTGGCAATGCCGCTGCGCCCCGCCACGGGGAACAGGCGCTTGTGCGGCGCGCGCCAGCCGCCGGCGGCCATGGCCTTGGCTTCGTTGATGGCGACGAACAGCACCTCGTCCTTGTGCGGCACGATGAGGTCGCTGTCGAGCAGGTAGCCGAGCTTCTTCGACTCAAGGGCGCTGGTGCCTACCTTGGCCATGGCCGCGGCGGTGAAGCCTTCGGTCAGGAAGGGCAAAAGGTCCTTGCCGGTGCTGGCGGCGGCGTTCTCGGCCGCGCGGCGGGCGATGTAGGTCAGGCCGCCGGCGCCGGGCACCAGGCCCACGCCCACTTCCACCAGGCCGATGTAGCTTTCCATGTGGGCCACGCGGCGTGCGCTGTGCACGGCCAGCTCGCAGCCGCCGCCCAGCGCCATGCCATGGATGGCCGAGACCACCGGCACCTGGGCGTAGCGCAGGCGCAGCATCAGGTTCTGCAGCTCATGCTCCACGCCCTCGATGGCGGCAATGCCGGCCACCACGTAGGCAGGCATGGTGGCCTGCAGGTCGGCGCCCACGCTGAACGGCGCGTCGCCCGACCAGATGACCATGCCGTCGTACTCGCGCTCGGCCAGGTCCACGGCCTCCATCAGGCCTTCCATCACGTCGGGGCTGATCGCGTGCATCTTGCTCTGGATGGAGGCGATCAATACCTTGCCATCGAGCGTCCAGGTGCGCAGCGCATCGGTCTCGCTGATGGTGGTGCCGGCCTTGCGCCAGTCGGGCAGGTTGTCCTCGCCCAGCAGTTTCTCGGGGAAGTACTGGCGCTCGTACACCGGCAACTGGCGGCGCGGCACGAACTTGCCTTGGCGCGCGCTCCACGAACCCTGCGCCGTGTGCACGCCGCCGGCATCCGCCACCGGGCCCTTGAACACCCACTCGGGCAGCGGCGCCTTGGACAGTGCCTTGCCGGCGTCAATGTCCTCCTGGACCATCCTGGCCACCTCCAGCCAGCCCGCCTCCTGCCACAGCTCGAACGGCCCCTGGCTCATGCCGAAGCCCCAGCGCATGGCCTGGTCCACGTCGCGCGCGGTGTCGGCAATCGTGGCCAGATGCACCGCAGCGTAGTGGAAGCTGTTGCGCAGGATCGCCCACAGGAACCGGCCCTGCGCGCCCTCGGCGTTGCGCAGCAGCTTCAGGCGCTCGGCAGCGGGCTTCTTGAGCATGCGGCCGTACACCTCGTCGGCCTTGGCGCCGGCGGGCACATATTCCTCGCTCTCCAGCTCGAAGCGCAGGATGTCGCGCCCCACCTTCTTGTAGAAGCCCGCCTTGGCCTTCTGGCCCAGGTTGCCCAGCTCGATCAGCTTTTGCAGCACGGCGGGCGTGCCGAAGCTGCCGTAGAACGGGTCGGTCTGCTCGTTCAGGTTGTCCTGCAGCGTCTTGATGACGTGGGCCATGGTGTCCAGGCCCACCACGTCGGCGGTGCGGAAGGTGCCGCTGGAGGCACGGCCCAGCTTCTTGCCGGTGAGGTCGTCCACCACGTCGAAGGTCAGGCCGAAGTTCTCCACCTCCTTCATCGTGGAAAGCATGCCGGCGATGCCCACGCGGTTGGCGATGAAGTTGGGGGTGTCGTGCGCGCGCACCACGCCCTTGCCCAGGCCGCTGGTCACGAAGGCTTCGAGCTGGTCGAGCACCTCGGGGCGGGTGGTGGGGGTGTTGATCAGCTCCACCAGCACCATGTAGCGCGGCGGGTTGAAGAAGTGGATGCCGCAAAAGCGCGGCTTGATGGCGTCGGGCAGGGCTTCGGACAGCTGGGTGATCGACAGGCCCGAGGTGTTGGACGCCACGATGGCGTGCGGTGCGACGTGCGGCGCGATCTTCTTGTACAGATCGAGCTTCCAGTCCATGCGCTCGGCGATGGCCTCGATGATGAGGTCGCACTCGCCCAGCAGCGCCATGTTCTCCTCGTAGTTCGCCTGCTGGATCAGCGCGGCGTCGTCCGCCACGCCCAGGGGCGAGGGCTTGAGCTTCTTGAGGTTCTCCACCGCGCGGGTGACGATGCCGTTCTTCGGACCTTCCTTGGCGGGGAGATCGAACAGCACCACCGGCACCTTCACATTGACGAGGTGGGCCGCGATCTGCGCGCCCATCACGCCCGCGCCGAGCACGGCGACTTTCTTCACTTGGAATCGGGACATTTGCTTGTTCCTTGGATGGTGGGATGCGCACGGGGCCGCGCGCCAGGCCCCGTGCCACGCGGGCGGGCCGGCTGCGGCGCCGTGGCGCTCACTGCTTTGCTTACTGCACGCGCTGCCAGGTCTGGGTGCGCCAGAACGGGCCCAGGAAGCCGCGCACCTCCAGCCGCTTGCCGCCCTCGATGGGGGTCAGGCTGGCGCGGTATTCCTTGCCGTTTTCGGGGTCGAGGATCTTGCCGCCCTCCCAGACCTCGCGGTCATCGGCCTTCTTGACGCCGCGGATGATCTCCAGACCCGCGATCGCCTTGCCCTTGCGGTCGTCCTTGCACTCGGTGCAGGTGGCAGCAGGGTCGGCGTCCTTTTTGAGGGACTTCTCGATGCGGCCGTTCAGCACGCCGCTGGTTTCGGCAATACGGATCTCGGCCTTGGCCTCGCCCGTCTTGTCGTCCACGCTGCGCCACAGGCCCACGGGGGACATCTGGGCCCATGCAGGGGCCGCGATTGCTGCAAAAATAATAGCTGCTAGCGCTTGTCTCATAAGGCCTCCAGTGCAATAACGTTCAAAATTGGCAATGCGTGCAATTGCTGGCTCAGGCCAGGGCGGCGTCGGTGTCCATGAGCACCTTGCTGCCGGCGCGGGCGGTGCGCATCAGCGTGTGGACTTCAGGGAACAGCTTGGCGAAGTAAAAACGCGCCGTCTGCAGCTTGGCCTGGTAGAACGGGTCGGTGTTGCCGGCGGCAATCTCGCGCAGCGCCACCTGGGCCATGCGGGCGAACATATAGCCGAACACCAGGTGGCCGGCCACCCGCAGGTAGTCCACGGCGGCGGCGCCCACCTCATCGGGGTTCTGGAAGCCGCGGAAGCCGATCTCGGTGGTGAACTTGGTCATCTGGTCGCCCAGGTAAGCGATGGGGTTGATGAACTCGGCCATCTTCTCGTTGACGCCTTCTTCGGCCACCAGCTGCCCGACCAACTTGCCGAACTTCTTCAGCGTGGCGCCGTTGTTGCCCAGCACCTTGCGGCCCAGCAGATCCAGCGACTGCACGGTGTTCGTGCCTTCGTAGATCATGTTGATGCGGTTGTCGCGCACGAACTGCTCCATACCCCATTCCTTGATGAAGCCGTGGCCGCCAAAGACCTGCATGCAGGCGTTGGTGGCAATGTGCCCGTTGTCGGTGATGAAGGCCTTGACGATGGGGGTCAGCAACGCCACCAGCTCGTCGCTGTCCTTGCGCACCTTCTCGTCGGGGTGGCTGTGGGCCTTGTCCAGCAGCAGCGTGCAGAAAATCTGCAGCGCGCGCGCGCCCTCGGCGTAGGCCTTGGCGGTGAGCAGCATCTTGCGCACGTCGGGGTGCACGATGATGGGATCGGCCTCCTTGTCCTTGGCCTTGGTGCCCGACAGGCTGCGCATCTGGATGCGGTCCTTGGCGTAGGCCAGCGCGTTCTGGAAGGCCACTTCGGTCAGGCCCAGCGACTGGTTGCCCACGCCCAGGCGGGCGGCGTTCATCATCACGAACATCGCGGCCAGGCCCTTGTTGGGCTCGCCCACCAGGGTGCCGATGGCGCCGTCGATGGCAATCTGCGCCGTGGCGTTGCCGTGGATGCCCATCTTGTGCTCCAGGCCCGTGCAGTAGATGGGGTTGCGCTCGCCCAGCGAGCCGTCGGCGTTCACCTTGAACTTGGGCACCACGAACAGGCTGATGCCCTTGCTGCCCTTGGGCGCGTCGGGTAGGCGGGCCAGCACCAGATGCACGATGTTGGAGGTGAAGTTGTGCTCGCCGGCGCTGATGAAGATTTTGTTGCCGGTGATCTTGTAGGTGCCATCGGCCTGGGGCTCGGCCTTGGTGCGCAGCAGGCCCAGGTCGGTGCCGCAGTGCGGTTCGGTCAGGCACATGGTGCCGGTCCACTCACCGCTCGTGAGCTTGGGCAGGTACAGCTTCTTCTGCTCGTCGGTGCCGTGGGCGTGCAGCGCCTCATAGGCGCCGTGCGACAGGCCGGGGTACATGGTCCAGGCCTGGTTGGCGCTGTTGAGCATCTCGTACAGGCACTGGTTCATCACGAAGGGCAGGCCTTGGCCGCCATAGGCGGTGTCGCACGACAGCGCCGCCCAGCCACCTTCCACGTACTGCGCATAGGCCTCCTTGAAGCCCTTGGGCGTGGTCACCTCATGCGTCTGCTGGTTCAGCGTGCAGCCCTCGGTGTCGCCGCTGATGTTCAGCGGGAACGCCACGCCGGCGGCGAACTTGCCGGCTTCTTCCAGCACGGCGTTGATCGTGTCGGCATCCACTTCAGCATGCGCGGGCATGGCCTTGAATTCGTCGGTGACCTTGAAGACTTCATGCAGGACGAATTGCATGTCGCGCAGCGGAGGCGTGTAAGTAGGCATGTGGAGACTCCTGGGAAGAAGGAAGGGTGGAAAAGAAGAAAAACCGAAATACGGGTGGCAGGACTCAACCGCGGTGGCCGGGCAGCGCGCTGTAGCGCGCCAGGATGTTGTCAAAGCCCGTGTTGGCCCGGTCGATGGAGCCGGGCGTGTGCAGGAAGCGCGCTTCGTAGTGCAGCGCCAGGATCAGGCCGTGGATCTCGAACAGCATCTGGTCTTCGCTGACGTCGTCGCGGATCTCGCCGCACTCCTTGCACTGCTGGATGGCGCGCTTCATCGCGGCCTGCCAGGTCATCACCGAGTTGGCCAGCGCATCGCGCACCGGGCCGGTGCGATCGTCGAACTCCACCGCGCCGCTGATGTAGATGCAGCCGGAGTCGATCTCGATGGAGGTGCGCTTCATCCAGTTGGCGAACAGCGCACGCAGGCGCGGCACGCCGCGAGGGGCCTGCATCGCGGGGTAGAACACTTCCTGCTCGAATCGCGTGTGGTACTCGCGGATCACCGAGATCTGCAGCTCCTCACGCGAGCCGAAGTGCGCGAACACGCCTGACTTGCTCATGCCCGTCACGTCGGCCAGCGCACCGATGGACAGCCCCTCCAGGCCGATGTGCGTAGCCAGGCCCAGGGCAGCATCGATGATGACGGCCTTGGTGTGTTGCCCCTTGTGCAGCGCCCGGCCCTCGCGGCGTGGCGCGCGAACCGTCTTGGTGGGGGAAGGAGAAAGAGACATGAAGCAAAATAAAACGAACGATCGTTCTATTTTGCATAAAACAGGCAGGTAACGCCAGTATTTCCAGGCGCGCAGAACGCGCTTCGGGGTAAACCCCTAAGTGGGTGATTTATCGAGCCCCACCATCGCGGGGGACCGTGTCAAGGGCGAAATGCTTACCGCGCCTTTCGCGGGTGGTCATGCCATCGCGCTTGCCTGCGCCGGCGTTACAGCCACAGTGCCAGAGTGGCGTCCAGGTGTTCCGTCGGCATGCGGCGAAAGCCCGTGCGTGCGTAGCGCTGCAGGCGTCCGCGGATCAGGTCGGACAGTGCGGCCGCCCGCACCTGTGTCTGCACCGTGGGTGTCGCCGAGCCGTCCGCGTCGGCCACGGGCCGTAGGCACTGGCGCAGCGTGGCCTCCACCTTGTCGAAGAACAGGTTCATGCGCTGCTGCAGGCGCTCGTTTTCGAAAACCAGCGCATCCCCCACCATCACGCGCACCATGCCGGGGTTGCGCTCGCCGAACTGCAGCACCATGGCCGTGATGCGCGCCGCGCGTTGCGCGCCCTCAGACTCGCCACCGCGCTCCATGATCTGGTGCACAAGGGTAAAGACGCTCTGCTCGATGAAATCGATGAGCGCCTCGAACATCTGTGCTTTGCTGGCAAAGTGGCGGTACAGCGCCGCCTCGCTCACCTGCAGGCGCGCCGCAAGCGCTGCCGTGGTGATGCGCTCGGCCCCGGGCTGCTCCAGCATGGCCGCCAGGGTCTGCAGGATCTGCTCACGCCGCTCGCCCGGCCGCGGCCGGCGGCGCGCGGCGGGCGCGTCGTCGGTGGAGGCTGGCGCGTCAGTAGCAGGCGTGAATTCAGTCATGGGGCATGGATCGGAGGGAGAGCAACAAGTGTGTGCAATTGATTCTCGCACACCACGACTCCAGCGTCGTGACGGCTGCTCGCTGTGCAGCGACCCTTGGATCCGCTTCCAAAAAAAATAGCTGCTAACGCTTGCTGGACAAGCGCTGCAGCCATTTTTGACTCCAATATACCCGGGCCATGCCCGAAAAGAGCCTAGTGACTCCGGATCATGGTGCCGTAGGCCTGGTCGGTCAGAATTTCCAACAACATCGAATGCGGTACGCGGCCATCAATGATGTGCACGGCATTCACGCCAGCCTTTGCCGCATCCAACGCCCCGCTGATCTTGGGCAGCATGCCGCCGGAGATGGTGCCATCAGCGAACAATGCATCAATTTCGCGCGCCGTCAGGTCGGTGAGCAGCTTGCCTTCCTTGTCCAGCACACCGGGGGTGTTGGTGAGCAGCACCAGTTTCTCCGCCTGCAGCACCGTAGCTAATTTACTCGCCACCACGTCGGCGTTGATGTTGTAGCTTTCGTTTTCCTCGCCAAACCCGATCGGGCTGATGACGGGAATGAAGGCATCGTCCTGCAGCGCCTTGACTACGCTCGGGTCGATCGCCACGATGTCACCGACCTGCCCCACGTCATGTTCGACGCTCGGGTCCTTGTTGTCCACCATCTTGAGCTTCTTGGCGCGGATCATGCCGCCATCGCGCCCCGTGAGGCCCACAGCCTTGCCGCCCGCCTGGTGAATCAGGCCCACGATGTCCTGCTGCACCTCGCCGGCCAGCACCCATTCCACGACTTCCATGGTTTCGGCATCGGTCACGCGCATGCCCTGAATGAACTCGCCCTTCTTGCCCAGACGGTTCAGGGCTTGCTCGATCTGCGGGCCTCCGCCGTGCACCACCACCGGGTTCATGCCTACCAGCTTGAGCAGCACCACGTCTTCCGCAAAGTCGGCCTGCAGGGCCGGGTCGGTCATGGCGTTGCCGCCATATTTGATGACCATGGTCTTGCCATGGAACTTGCGGATGTACGGCAGCGCCTGGGCCAGGATTTCGGCCTTGTCGCGGGGGGCAATGCCCAAGAGGTCAGGTTGAATATTAGGAGGCATAGGCGAAGTCTGCAGGAAAACCGCAGGATTCTAGAAGACGTAACGCTCAACGCCGCAACCAGCCAGGCACCTTAAACCGGACAATGGCTAGATAAGCCGCCACGTAGGTCACGACGAACAAGCCGCAAAACGCCATCAACACCGGCGTGTTGTCCCAAAACACCACCGCTGGTACCACCGTCAATAACGTAAACCCCCATAGGTAAGGGGAGGTGCGATTGTTGCGCATTAACACGCGGCGGGCCTCGTCGTCATTGAACACGCTACGCACAATCCTCCGGTATATCAACTGATGAAAATGCAACGCGTCTGCCACGCTGGGCGAGATACCACGCGCGAACTTGCGGTAGCTTGAAAAAAAAGTCTCCCATATCGGGTAGATCAACAACAGCGGAGGGAACCAAGGCGACACTTGTGGGTGGCGTTGTACCAACAAAATCACCCCGATGGCAATCACAACCCCCCACAGATATGCCCCGCCATCACCAGCGAAAAGCAACCCCTTGGGGAAATTCCATACCAGGAACCCGGCCGTGGCACCGGCCAAGCACAGCACCATGGCAGCCAGTTGACGATCACCGACTTGCAGGGCCACATGCGCCACAGCAAAGCAAACCAACAGTGCTACGACGCCCGCCAAGCCATTGTAACCATCGATGATGTTGAAGGCGTGGGGCAGCCCGCAAATTGCCAAAGCCGCCACGACCACACCCAACCATGGAAGGACAAGCATCGCCTCATCCACCCAGGGCAAACCCAGCCGGGGAACAGATAGTCCAAGCCACCAACATGCGAGTACTGCTGACAGCAATGTCAGCCAAAGCCGCAATCGGACTGATAGTTTTTGTGTCAGGTCTTCGCTAATCCCACCCAGCGTCGCCGGCAGTATCGCTCCAACACAAGCCAACATGCTGGACCAACTCCAGGGGATATTTGCACTGGTCAATGCGGCCGCAATCCATACCCACCCCACCAGCATGCCAAAGAGTACACTCCCCCCCCCAAGGCGAGGCACATCGCCGACATGAAAGCGCTGCGGCATATCAGGGCGATAACGTGACGCATGGTCATGCGCCCATCGAATCAACACCATACCTGCCATTGCAGCCACGACAAAACTAAGAAACAAGACGACGATCATGGGGGCGAAAGCTTACCGCATCACAGTCCCATACCCGCCATCATTGCGGCAACAGGTCACATCCCCCCGCAGGGTATTTGGCAACTTTTCCTTTCATCAGAGATAGGCGCCATCCCAAGAATCATGAAAGCTTCAACACTAAAATCACTGCTGCTCATTCAATATCATCCATGCACCTAGTCTCTGTTGTCCTCTCGGGAGGATCGGGCACCCGCCTGTGGCCTGTGTCCCGTCAGTCATATCCCAAACCATTCATGCAACTAGGTGGCTCCACCCTCCTCGGACAAGCCATCGGCCGGGGTCAGGATTGCGGCACCGACGACCTCATCATCGTTACCAATCAGGACTATTTTTTCCTGAGCCGCAACGTAGTTAACGAGCTCAGCGATGTGCCACACACCCAATATTTATTGGAGCCCAAAGGCCGCAATACCGCGCCAGCCATTGCGCTAGCCGCCCTAGCTTGCGCCCGACTGCATGGCCCCGAGGCAGTTATGCTGGTTTTGCCAGCCGATCACCTCATCCCCGACACCGAAGCCTTCGTAGCTTGTGCGCTGGAAGCGGCACGCCATGCGCAGCAGGGCCAACTGGTAGTGTTCGGCATCTCCCCCACAGGACCCGAAACGGGCTTTGGTTACATCGAGGTGGAGAAACCCAGCCGCCATACACAACAAGCCCTGCGCTTCGTCGAAAAGCCTGACCTGCCTACAGCCCAGCGCTACTTGGCCTCCGGTCGTTACTACTGGAACAGCGGCATGTTCTGCTTTACCGCCGGCGCCATTCTGCAAGCCATGAAAGAGCATGCCCCCGAGGTGCTTCACGCCACCGAAAACGCTTGGGCTGCCAGCCACACGCAAGACGGCGCCACGAAGTTCGATGCCCGCACCTTCGGCCTGCTCCCTGACATTAGCATTGACTACGCCGTCATGGAACGCGCCAGGAACGTAACCCTGGTGCCTGCCAAGTTCGGCTGGAGCGACGTCGGAAGCTGGCCCGCCGTAGCCCAGGCCCACCCAGCCGACACCAGCGGCAACACCTTCGTGGACGGTCAGCGCACAGAATTCGTCGCGGTGGGCACTACGGGAACCCACGTGCAGGTGGAAAGCCACGGCCCTAAGGTGGTGGCCACCGTGGGCGTGCAAGACCTGGTGATTGTGGACACCCCCGACGCTCTCCTAGTCGCCCATAAGAGCGTGGCGCAAAAAGTAAAAACCGTGGTGGACACACTGCGAGACCGTCGCCACGACAGCACCCAATTGCCGGCCGCCGTGCACCGCCCTTGGGGCACCTATGCAACGCTGAAGGAAGAGGATGGCTATAAAGTCAAGCGCATCACGGTGAATCCCGGCCAGGCTCTCAGCCTCCAGTACCACCACCAGCGCGCAGAACACTGGGTGGTGGTGCAAGGCACAGCCATGGTGCAAATTGGCGAGGACGAGCACCACACGCTACCAGGCCAGTACCGCTATATCCCGCTGAAGGAAAAGCACCGCCTAACAAACATTGGCCAGGACGAACTGGTGCTGATTGAGGTGCAATGCGGCGATTACTTGGGCGAGGACGACATTGTGCGCCTGGCCGACACCTACGGGCGCGCCTGATGACCATACTTAAAGCCCTTTGGGCCTACCGCGGATTCATCCTCGGTAGCGTCAAGCGAGAGTTCCAATCTAAGTACCGCAATTCATTGCTTGGTGCGGCTTGGACTGTCATTAATCCGTTGGCCATGATTGTTGTGTATACGGTCATCTTTGCCGAAATCATGCGCGCCAAGTTACCTGGCGTGGACAAGGCGTTTGCATACAGCATCTATCTTTGCGCTGGCATCCTAACCTGGGGGCTGATGACAGAGATCATCAGTCGCGCTCAAAACACTTTCATTGAGAACGCAAATCTGCTCAAGAAACTGAGCTTTCCACGTCTATGCCTTCCAGTAATCGTTGTGGCTAACGCTGGGCTCAATTTCGCCATTATCTTCAGCCTCTTCACCGCCTTTTTGTTGATTTCCGGGAATTTCCCAGGCTGGCCATTTATCGCGCTACTGCCGCTAATAGTGGTGTTGGTGGTGTTCGCCATCGGTTTGGGAGTCACGTTAGGCGTGCTAAATGTCTTCTTCCGCGACGTGGGCCAATTCTTCGGCATTTTCCTGTCTTTCTGGTTTTGGCTCACGCCCATTGTCTACACCCCCAGCATCTTGCCGGAAGAGTTGCGCCCCTACATGACCCTGAATCCGATCGCCAGTTTAATAGCTGCCTTTCAAGACGTACTGGTAGCCGGCCAATGGCCGCAGTGGGAAACCTTGTGGCCAGTGACCATGCTGGCTGTCTTTTTTTGCATGCTCGGCCTCTGGCTGTTCCGCCGGCACGCCGGCGAAATGGCGGATGAACTCTGATGGGCACTATTTCCGTATCCAACCTTGGCAAGGCCTACAAGCAATATCCGCACCGCTGGTCACGCCTGGCGGAATGGATTCTGCCCGGCAGCAAACCGCGTCACACACTCAAATGGGTGCTGCAAGACATCTCATTCACTGTCAACCCGGGTGAGGCCGTTGGCATCATCGGCATGAACGGCGCGGGCAAGAGCACGCTGCTCAAGATGATCACCGGCACTACCCAGCCCACCACAGGCAGCGTACGCATGACGGGCCGGGTGGCCGCTCTGCTGGAGTTGGGCATGGGCTTCCACCCCGACTTCACCGGCCGGCAAAACGTCTTCATGGCGGGGCAGTTGCTCGGCTATTCGGTAGCTGAAATCGAGCTGCTGATGCCCGAGATCGAAGCCTTTGCCGAAATCGGCGACTACATCGACCAACCCGTGCGCGTGTACAGCAGCGGCATGCAGGTGCGCCTGGCCTTCAGCGTGGCCACGGCGCGCCGGCCCGACGTGCTGATCGTGGACGAAGCCCTATCGGTGGGCGATGTTTATTTCCAGCACAAGAGCTTCGAACGCATCCGCCAATTCCGCACGGAAGGCACCACGCTACTGATCGTCAGCCATGACAAGCAGGCCATCCAATCCATCTGCGATCGCGCCATCCTGCTCAACGGCGGCCGGCTTGCCATGGAAGGCGAGCCCGAGGCTGTGATGGACTACTACAACGCCCTGTTGGCTGACCATCAGAACCAGGTGGTGAAGCAGGAGACCCGTGAAGATGGAAAGCTCCGAACCATTTCCGGCACCGGCGAGGCGACGATCAGCGATGCGTGGATCGCCGATGTCAATGGGCAACGCGTGGAAGTGGTGGGTGTTGGGCAGCGGGTTACCCTGGGTGTGACAGCTCATTGCCGCTCGGAGCTACCTGAGCTGGTTATCGGCTACATGATCAAGGACCGGTTGGGACAACCCGTATTCGGGACCAACACACACCACCTGAACCATAAACTGCATCGGCTTGCAGCGGGAACAAACATCCAGTTCGAGTTTTCCTTCGATGTCAACATTGGCCCCGGGACCTATTCCGTGGCACTGGCGTTGCATGCCGAACAAACACATCTCGGCAAAAACTATGAATGGCGCGACCTGGCGGTGATGTTCAATGTTGTGAATATAAACAAGTCCGAATTCGTCGGACTGGCGTGGATCCCCCCGGATGTCAGGTGCTCGGCATAAGCGAAGATTTTTATCGTGCCTTCGAAGGCAGATATTGCGGATCACGAGACCTGATCAAGTCCCCGTCTTCATACTAGGGTGTACCCGCACGCAAAATCAAAAATCCATTAGCGAAGGACCACAGTGACATCAGACTTTTATCGCACCTTCGAGGATAAGCACCGAGGCACCCGTGATCTCATCACGTCCCGCCTTCGGATTTATCTTCCGTTCGTTGAACCGTTGCTTGCGTATTACCCAAAAGGAAATGCCATTGATCTGGGTTGCGGGCGAGGCGAATGGCTGGAGCTGGCCCTTGCCGCCGGTTTCGATGCGATAGGCATTGATCTGGACGTGGGCATGCTGGCGCAATGCCATGCGCGCCAGTTGCCTGTGCGTCAGGCGGATGCCCTTGAGGTCCTGCGCACGCTACCCGCAGATAGCCACGCGCTCATATCAGCCTTCCACGTCGCGGAGCACCTCAGCTTCGTGCAGTTGGAGTTGCTCGTGAACGAATCCTTGCGCGTCTTGCAGCCCGGTGGGCTGCTGATCCTCGAGTCACCCAATTCCGAGAATCTGATGGTGGGCACCTCGTCGTTCTACCTCGACCCGACGCATAACCGCCCGGTGCATCCGCAGCTGCTTTCGTTTCTGATGGAGTACGCAGGCTTCGCTCGCTCGCAAGTGCTGCGACTTAACGAAGACCCCGGGCTGCTCAGCAAACGGGCAATACGCCTGTACGATGTACTGGCAGGTGCCAGCCCAGATTTCGCGGTGATCGCCCAGAAATCGGCTCCGACGGAAATACTCGCCACCTTTGACCGCGAGTTCAATGCGCAGCACGGTCTCCCGATACATCGACTGGCGAATCACTACGACGAACTCCTTGATCGACGTCTTGAGCGACTAGACAGCAGGGCCCAGATTCAGTTGAAGGCACTTTCTGCCGAAATTGACGGCCTCCGTGGGCACGTCGTGTATTTAGAGTCCCTACTGAACCAAAGTCACGGAACTACGCGCACGCAGCGAGTGCTCACGCACGTTCGCTCGCTTGCAGGTCGAATCCTGCGCCGCAGTATGCCGATGTTGCGCACCGCAGTCGTCCGCGTACCATGGGCTAAACACGCTGCCTTAGCGGTGCTGCGCTCGTCACCCCGGCTAGCCAACTTCATTGGCCGGTTCCTGCCACCGGGGCAGGCGCCAGTGCCATCCACCCTCAGCGCACCACAGCACTTCGAAGACCTGCGCTCAGTGCGCATCATGCGCGCCGTTTCGGCCTTGCCCAGCAGCGCGCAATCTGTGACTTTCCTGGAGATCGGCGACCATGCCAAGTAAAGCACGCACGCCCATCGCGATCATCATCCTCACCTGGAACGGGCTGGCGCTTACGCGGTGCTGCATCGAAACGCTCCACCTCGACAACCTGCCTGACCACGTCAGCGTCATCGTGGTCGACAATGGAAGCACCGATGGCAGCGTCGAATACTTGCGCAGTCTGCCAAGGCTGACTCTGATCGAGAACGGCCAGAACCTTGGCTACGCACGCGCCGTCAACATCGGAATCCGGGCAGCTGCTCCCAATGCCGACATCGTGCTCCTGAACAACGACGTTGAGTTGATTGAGCCGGACTGGCTCGATCGCCTCTCGGAAGTGGCCGCCAGCGACCCTGCGATTGGCGTCATAGGAGTGAAGATCCTGCGAGAGAACGGCACCCTCCAACATTGCGGCGCCTACCTGCCGCTGGACACGATGTGGGGCCAGCAACTGGGCGGCGGTGAAGTAGACATCGGCCAGTATGCCGGTGTACGAGACGCAGAGAGTGTCGTATTTGCCTGCGCCCTCATCAAGCGAGCGGTAATCGAGAAAGTTGGACTGCTCAGCGAGGACTTCTTTGCCTATTTCGAGGATACTGACTACTGCCTGCGCACGGAACTCGAGGGCTTCCGCGTCGTGGTCTGCGGCGATATCCGTGTGCGCCACGCCGAAAATTCAAGTACCAAGATCAACGGTGTCAGTCACAGCGCAATCTTCCTGAAAAGCCAGGACACCTTCAAGCGCAAGTGGGGCGAATACCTTGGCCACACGCGCTACACATCCGAGATGGACTGGCATTCGATTGTCAACTTCCCGTCGGGGTATGCCGGCTCATCGCGCAGCTTTATATTGGCACTGGACCAGCTTGGTGTCTCGGTCGCCTACAAATATGTGTACGGACCCGGCACCGTCTTCCCTACCTCGGAACCCGAGCACTCAGATTCATACGTCGTGAACATGATACGCAGCCGCGAGTTCGGCCGTGCCGACGTACAGGTGGTGTACGCGCAGGGCGACGTGTTCGCTCGCAATACCGGAAAATACCGGATAGGCTTCACCATGCTGGAAGTCGATGGGCTGCCCCCCGAGTGGGTGCGCCAAGCCAACATGATGGACGAGGTGTGGGTACCATCGACCTTCAACGAGCGCACGTTTCGCGACTCCGGTGTCAAGGTACCGATTCGCGTCGTGCCTCTGGGGGTCGACACCGCATACTTCTCGCCGCAAATTCGCTCGGTCAAACAACCCGATGTCTACACGTTCCTGTCCGTGTTCGAGTGGGGCGAGCGCAAGGCGCCCGAAGTACTGCTGCAAGCCTTCTCCGACGAGTTCAGTGCCGATGAGCCGGTGCGCCTCGTATGCAAGGCAAACAACTTCGACCCGTCGTTCCGCATTTTCGACAAGGTCGCTGAGCTGGCGCTGCGCTCCAACGGGGGACGTATCGTCATGGCCGAGAACCAGATCCTGCAGCAGTACGAACTAGCCGTTCTGTACCGGTCCGCGGATTGCTTTGTTCTGCCCACCCGGGGCGAAGGTTGGGGAATGCCGATCCTCGAAGCGATGGCGTGCGGCCTCCCCGTCATCGCGACCAACTGGAGTTCCCAGACCGACTTCATGACAGAGCAGAACTCGTTACCACTCGAAGTCGAGCGGCTGGTCCCGGCCGAAGCCAAGTGCCCCTACTACGAGGGTTTCCGCTGGGCTCAGCCGTCCTACGAACATCTGCGCAAGCTGATGCGATGGACGTTCGAACACCAGGACGAGGCTCGCGCGATTGGCCTACGAGCCGCCGCTGACGCGGCGCAGCGCTGGACATGGAACGCGTCGGCGCGCCACATGATTAATCTCATCTCGGCATAGGAAGTACGAACGGAAGCAACATGCAGTCCCGCATCGCAGTGGTCAATCCCTGCTACCGTGTAGCTCGCCACACCCGATCCTCATCTCGGACATGGGGTCGGAAGTCTGGCACATCTACATCGAGATGACTGCTGCTCGGACAAGTCGGGCGACTTCACACGCGACAATCAGCCCCCTTTGACCAACCTACCGGCACCCTAGCGGCTGTCCTTAGCAATCATGAATAACAAGCAAGCAATCATCACTGGCATCACCGGCCAAGACGGCGCTTACCTCACCCAGCTCCTGCTCGACAAGGGCTACACCGTCTACGGTACCTACCGCCGCACCAGCTCCGTCAACTTCTGGCGCATCGAAGAGCTCGGCATCCAGAACCATTCCAAACTGCATCTGATCGAGTACGACCTGACTGACCTTGGCGCCAGTATCGCGCTGGTGCAGAAGGTCCAGCCGGACGAGATTTACAATCTGGCGGCGCAGAGCTTTGTCGGCGTGAGCTTCGACCAGCCCAGCACCACGGCACAGATTACCGGCATCGGTGCGCTGAACCTGCTGGAGGCGATTCGCCTGGTCAACCGCAAGATTCGCTTCTACCAGGCCAGCACGTCGGAGATGTTCGGCAAGGTGCAGGCCATTCCGCAGGTGGAAGATACGCCGTTCTACCCGCGCAGCCCCTACGGCGTGGCCAAGCTTTATGCGCACTGGATGACGGTGAACTACCGCGAGAGCTACGACATCTTCGGTTCCAGCGGCATCCTGTTCAACCATGAGAGCCCGCTGCGCGGCCGCGAGTTCGTGACGCGCAAGATCACCGACAGCGTGGCCAAAATCAAGCTGGGCAAACTCGATGTGCTGGAGTTGGGCAACCTGGACGCTAAGCGCGATTGGGGCTTTGCTAAGGAGTATGTCGAAGGCATGTGGCGCATGCTGCAAGCCGACGAGCCAGACACCTTCGTGCTGGCAACCAACCGCACCGAAACCGTGCGCGATTTCGTGCGCATGGCGTTCAAGGGCGCCGGCATCACGGTGGACTTCAAGGGTTCAGCCGAGAGCGAGACAGCCGTGGACACCACTAGTGGCAAGACCGTCGTGCGTGTTAACCCAAAGTTCTATCGCCCCGCAGAAGTTGACCTGCTTATCGGCAACCCCGCTAAGGCCAAGGCCAAGCTGGGGTGGGAACCTAAAACCACGCTGGAACAGTTGTGCCAGATGATGGTGGAGGCGGATTTGCGGCGCAACCAGGCGGGGTTTTCGTTTTGAGAATCCTGCTTACCGGCGCCAATGGCTTTACGGGGCGCCCTTTTGCCGAGGCGGCACGCGCCGCAGGGCGCGTTGTTGTCCCGCTGAAGGCCAACCTGGCCGACCGCGACGCACTGCGGCATGAGGTGCTGGAGACGCGGCCGGATGCCGTTGTGCACCTGGCGGCCATCAGCTTCGTGGGGCACGCCGATGACGGCGCGTTCTATGCGGTGAATACGGTGGGCACTTGCAACCTGCTCGTGGCTCTCGCCGCTCTGCCGAATCGCCCCCAGAAGGTGCTGCTGGCAAGCAGCGCCAATGTGTATGGCAACTGCGACGCCTCGCCGATCGACGAGACCCAGCCCCCCGCGCCGGTGAACCACTACGCCATGAGCAAGCTGGCCATGGAGCACATGGCGCGCACTTATGCGAACCGCCTGCCGCTGGTTATCACCCGCCCGTTCAACTACACCGGGCCCGGCCAGAACGTGAATTTTGTAATCCCCAAACTGGTGGATCACTTTGCGCGCAAGGCGGCTTCGATTGCCCTAGGCAACCTGCATGTGGAGCGCGAGTTCAACGATGTGCAGATGGTGTGCAACGCCTATCTGCAGTTGCTGGAGCACGGTGAGCCGGGTGAGGCATACAACGTGTGTTCGGGCCAGCCATACACGCTGCAGCATGTGATTGACACCTTGTCGCGCATCACCGGCCATGCCATGCATGTGGAGGTGAACCCCGCATTCGTACGCGCCAACGAGGTGCACCGCCTGTGCGGGAGCCCGGCGAAGTTGCAGGCGCTGCTGGTCAAGCAAGGCTATGCGTCAACCAACCCGCCGCTGGAGGACACCCTGCAGCGCATGCTGAGCGCCGCGGGCGCCTGAGTCGTCCTCCCTGTGACGAGCCATTCACCGACCTCTCCCCGGCTGACACCCTCACGGGCTGGTGCCCAGATTCTGCAGGCCCATCTGGGAACGGGGGGCGATATTTTTTATCTCAGCCCACGGTCTCCAGTGGGCTCTGTGCCCATACGTGGCGGCGTGCCCGTGCTCTTTCCGCAGTTTGCTGATCGCGGGCCATTGCCCAAGCATGGCCTCGCCCGTACGGCGCTGTGGGCATTGGTTCAGGAGTCGAAATCGGACGAGGCGCACAGCGCGGTCTTTGAGCTGGCACTGGCTCCCCGTCCATTGGGCGTTTGGCCGCACGCCGCCCACCTGATTTTGCAGGCCGAGGCCTCTTTGCATGGTCTGCGCCTGTGCTTGCAGATCACCAACACCGGCAGCAGCGCATTTTCATGGACGGGCGGCCTGCACCCCTATTTTGCGGTGGATGATGTGCAGACCTGCTCCTTGACAGGCCTTGCGGGTCTGCGCGTTCAGGATCGTTACGACCCCTGCCTGAGCACCGAACCCGGTGGCGCGCCCAACTGGAACGGCCAGCCCGTGGAACGGCTTTATGGCGCCTGCCCACCCCTCACGCTCTTTACCGGCTCCCGCGCTCTGGCAATCACCGCCAACGGCTTTGAGCAATGGATGGTCTGGAACCCTGGCCACGACGGTGGCGATGCCCTGCCAGACTTGCCGACCGGCGATTGGCGGCGCTTTGTGTGCATCGAGCCTGTGTGCGTTTCCCACCCGGTATCGCTTTTGCCGGGTCAAGTTTTTACAGGGACGCTCGACATACGTGTGCTGCCCTACGCTCCCACAAGTGGGGAAAGCGCTTGATACGCGTCGCCTTCAATGCCACATCCCTGCTGTCCCCGCTGACCGGCATAGGGCAATACAGCCGTCAGCTGGCTTTGGGCTTGGCGTACCACGAAGGCATTGATGCCGATTTTTTCTATGGTGCCGCCTGGAGCAAGAAGGTACGCGGCGCACCGCTGCCTGGGCCTGCGGGCCTGGTTCCGTGGTTGCGCAGCCATGTGCCTTATTCGTATGCGCTACGCCGCCTGGTGCAGAACAACCGGTTCGCTCAATACGCCAGCACACGGGCTTTTGACCTTTACCACGAGCCCAATATCCTGCCGCTGCCATTTGATGGCCCGACGGTAATCACGGTGCACGATCTCTCGTGGATACGCTACCCCGAAGCCCACCCGCCCGAGCGTGTACGAGCCATGCACAAATACTTCCAGCCTGGGCTTGAACGTGCATCGTTGGTGCTGACCGATTCTGAATTCGTCAAGCGCGAGTTGATGGATGTGTTTGGTGTGAAGCCCGCACGAATTTGCCCCGTGCTCTTGGGTGTTGAAGCAGCATTTCATCCCCGGTCCGCTGGCGAGACGCAAGCGGTGCTGGACACCCACCGATTGGTACACGGGCAATACCTTCTGGCAGTGGGCACGCTGGAGCCTCGGAAGAATCTGGCGGTGGCGCTGCAGGCCTTCATGCAACTGCCTTCCCCGCTCAGACAGCGCTTCCCGCTGGTGCTGGTGGGCATGAAAGGGTGGCACACCTCGGCACTGGAGCAGCAACTGGTCCATCTGCTTGCGGCAGGCGAGGTTCGCCAACTGGGATACTTGCCCAGGGCAGATTTGGCGGCCATCATCGCCGGAGCCACAACGCTGATCTACCCCTCCGTCTATGAAGGGTTTGGCTTGCCGCCCCTAGAGGCCATGGCGTGCGGCGTGCCGGTGATCACGTCGAATGTGTCATCCATCCCGGAAGTGGTGGGCGACGGCGGCTTCATGCTGGCCCCGCAGGATGTGGATGGCTTCGCAACAGCCATGGAAACCCTGCTCTCGGCGCCTGATGTACGCGACAGAATGGCCCACAGGGCGCTTGCACGCAGTGCCCATTTCACCTGGGATCGCTGTATCAGCCAGACCGTGGAAGCCTACTATCGGGTGCTTAGCAGTTCCTCATAAAGCTTGATATGGCTTGCCGTCATGGCGGACACTGAGTACAGTTCGGTACGGTGCAGGCCCTGTGCACCCAATATCTGACACAAGGTCTTATCTCTCAGCAACCTTGCCAGGCAATGGCCCAAGGCCACGGGATCTCCCACGGGCACGGCAAAACCGGTTTGCCCATGCACGTTGACCACGTTGACGCCGTTGCCCAGCTGGGTACACACAACAGGTTTGCCGCAGGCCATCGCCTCAAGTTGTACCAGGCCGAACGCCTCTGAGGGCTCTACCGATGGCAAACAAAACACGTCGCAGGCATGAAAGTAGGCCGACAGATCTTCTTCCGGGATACGGCCGCTGAAATACACCCGGTCAGACAGGCCCATTGCAGCAACCTGTTGCTCCAATGACGTCCGCAAGGGGCCATTTCCCCCAAGGACGAGAAACGCGTCGGTGAGCTCCAATGCCCTTATGAGCACATCAAAGCCTTTGTAATAGACATGCCGCCCCATGGCGAACACGAGCCCACGCCCGCCTGCTCGGCTACGCAGTTCGTCACGCAAGGCCATGGTGCGGGCATTGAGTTGCAGTGGCGCGTAGTCAAGCCCGTAGGGAATGACATGCCGCCTCGCCAGCGGGACACAATCCGGAATTTGCGTAGAGGAATCAAAGTGCGCCTGGGTCGCGGCAACTAGTGCGTCCGCCTGACAAACAAGGCGGCTCAAAGACGGCTTGTACAGTTTGAGCAAACGCTTTTGTCGGACGATGTCGCTATGCCAGGAAATCACGCGCGGAACGTTGCTCGGCAGCAGTATCGACGCAAGGTGCGATAAAGGATCGGGCAAGTGCAGGTGAAACAGATCGAAGGGCTGTTCGCGATGCAAAGCCAGCGCCTTGAGCGGCAAGGCAGGTGATAACGCCGTACCGTAGGCCATGCCAAACGAGGGGGCACGCACCAATCGATACAGCCCGCGGGTCTCATCAGAGCTCACGAGGCCCGAGGCCGCCACCAAGTTCACAACCTCCACCCCCTGCCCCGCAAGCCCCTGCCCGAGTAGCGTCACATGTCGCTCCAGGCCACCGTGCTCCACGTTCCAGAAACGGCCAAATTGAAGCACCCTCATCTCGTTATCGGTCTTACTTGAATACTTCTGCGTCGCACAGTGCCGCTCCCAATTGGTCTTTGGCAGATAGGATAGGTGTAATGCTTACAGGCCATGAAATGGTCAATGCTTCGTCGTTCCAGGCAATGCACCGCTCATGCTCGGGTGCGTAGTAGTCCGTCGTCTTGTACAGGAAGTCCGCGCTTTCGCTGAGCACCACAAAGCCATGCGCGAAGCCCGGCGGTACCCACAACTGGTGCTGGTTGTCCTCGGACAGCTCTGCCCCCACCCATTGCCCGAAGGTCGGTGAGCTCTTGCGGATGTCCACTGCCACATCCCACACCTTGCCCCGCGCCACACGCACCAGTTTGCCCTGTGGCTGCTGGATCTGGTAGTGCAGGCCACGCAGCACGCCCTGGCTGGAGCGGCTGTGGTTGTCTTGCACGAACTGGTGGTTTGTGCCTGTGGCCTCGTTGAAGGTCTTCTGGTTGAAGCTCTCGAAGAAGAATCCCCGTGCGTCACCGAACACTTGGGGTTCGATCAGCACCACTTCGGGGATGGCCAGTCGCGTCGCTTTCATCAGTACACCGTCTCTTTCAGCAGTCGTTGCAGGTACTGGCCGTAGCCGTTCTTGGCCAGCGGCTGGGCCAGTCGCTCCAGCCGGGCGGCATCGATCCAGCCGCTGCGCCAGGCGATTTCCTCGGGGCAGGCAATCTTCAAGCCCTGGCGCTGCTCCAGCGTGGCGATGAATTGGCTGGCGTCCAGCAGGCTGTCGTGCGTGCCGGTGTCTAGCCAGGCGTAGCCGCGGCCCATGATCTCGACGCTCAATTGGCCTTGCTCCAGGTACAGGCGGTTGAGGTCGGTGATTTCCAGTTCGCCGCGCGGGCTGGGTTGGAGCCCCTTGGCCAGTTCGACCACCTGGCTGTCATAGAAGTACAGGCCCGTGACGGCGTAGCTGGACTTAGGCTTCTGGGGTTTCTCCTCCAGGCTCAGCACTTTGCCGCTGGCATCGAATTCGGCCACGCCATAGCGCTCGGGATCGTGCACGTGGTAGGCAAAGACGCTGGCCCCTTGCGGGCGGGCCATGGCATTGGCCAGCAGTTCGTGGAAGTCGTGGCCGTAGAAGATGTTGTCGCCCAGCACCAGCGCGCTGGGGCTTCCGGCCAGGAAGTCTTCACCGATCAGGAAGGCCTGGGCCAGCCCGTCGGGGCTCGGCTGCACGGCGTATTGCAATTGCAGGCCCCACTGGCTGCCGTCCCCCAGCAGTTGCTCAAAGCGGGGCGTGTCCTGCGGGGTGCTGATGATGAGGATCTCGCGGATGCCCGCCAGCATCAGCGTGCTCAGCGGGTAGTAGATCATGGGCTTGTCATACACCGGCAGCAGTTGCTTGCTGATGGCAAGCGTTGCCGGGTGCAGGCGGGTGCCGGAGCCGCCGGCCAGGATGATGCCCTTGCGCGTGGGTGTCGTCATTGCAATGGGGGGGTGTTCGGTCAGAGGATTTCGGTGAGCATGCGCGCCACGCCCTGCTGCCAAGGCGGCAGCACCAGGCCGAAGGTGGTTTGCAGCCGGGTGGTGTCCAAGCGCGAGTTGTGCGGGCGCCGCGCCGGCGTAGGAAAGGCGCTGGTGGGCACGGGCGCCACCTCGGTTGCTTTCAATTCAATAGCTGGTTGCGCTTGCCTGGCATGCTCCAGAACGTATTTCGCATAGGAGTGCCAGTTCGTCTCGCCGCTCGCCACGCAGTGGTACAGGCCGCCGTCCCCGGGGCGGCTTTGCAGATGGCGGACGGCATGTGCCGTCACGTCGGCCAGCAGGTCAGCCCCCGTGGGCGCACCCCACTGGTCGTCGATGACGGTGAGGCGCTCGCGCTCGCTGCCTAAGCGGAGCATGGTCTTGGCAAAGTTGCCGCCGCGTGCGGCATAGACCCAGCTGGTGCGCAGGATGAGGTGGCGGCACCCTGTCTGCTGGATGCGCTGCTCGCCCTCCAGCTTGGTGGCGCCATAGACTGACAGCGGAGCCGGCGCATCGGTTTCCACCCAAGGCCGCGTGCCGCTGCCGTCGAACACGTAGTCGGTGCTGTAGTGAACGAGCCAGGTACCCAGGCGCGCAGCTTCTTCTGCCAGCACGCCGGGAGTGGTGGCATTGAGCAGCCGGGCAATCTCGGGTTCGCTCTCGGCCTTGTCCACGGCAGTGTGGGCGGCGGCGTTGACGATGACGTCAGGCCGCAGGGCGCGCACGGTCTCGCGCACGCCTTCCGGGTTGGCAAAGTCGCCGCAGTGCTCGGTGCTGTCGTGGTCCAGCGCGGTGACCCGGCCCAGCACGGCCAGGCTGCGCTGCAGTTCCCAGCCCACCTGGCCGCTCTTGCCCAGCAAGAGGATGTTCATGCCGCAGCACCTTCGTATTGCTTTTGCACCCACTCGCGGTAGGCACCGCTTTGCACCTGGGCCACCCATTCGGGGTGGTCCAGGTACCACTGCACGGTCTTGCGGATGCCGGTCTCAAAGGTTTCCGCGGGCTTCCAGCCCAGTTCGCGCTCGAGCTTGCGCGCGTCGATGGCGTAGCGCCGGTCGTGGCCAGGGCGGTCGGTCACGTAGGTGATCTGCGTCGTGTAGCTCTGGCCGTCGCTGCGCGGGCGCAACTCGTCCAGCAGGGCGCACACGGTGTTGACGATGTCGATGTTGGGCTTTTCGTTCCAGCCGCCTACGTTGTAGGTCTCGCCCAGCCGGCCCGCCTGCAGCACGCGCCGGATGGCGCTGCAATGGTCCTTGACGTACAGCCAGTCCCGGATCTGCATGCCGTCGCCATACACGGGCAGGCTCTTGCCTGCCAGGGCGTTGACGATCATCAGCGGGATGAGCTTTTCCGGAAAGTGCAGCGGGCCGTAGTTGTTGCTGCAGTTGGTGGTGAGTACCGGCAGGCCGTAGGTGTGATGCCAGGCGCGCACCAGGTGGTCACTGGCCGCCTTGCTGGCGGAGTACGGGCTGTTGGGCTCGTAGTTGTGCTCTTCGGTGAAGGCCGCAGCAGCCGGCGCCAGACTGCCATAGACCTCGTCGGTGCTCACGTGCAGGAAGCGGAATGCTTCTTTTTGTGTAGCTGGCAGCGCTTGCCAGTAGTGCCTTACGGCCTCCAAAAGCCTGAAGGTGCCGACAACGTTGGTCTGGATGAAGTCCTCGGGGCCGTGGATGGAGCGGTCTACGTGGGATTCGGCGGCGAAGTTGATCACGGCGCGTGGCTGGTGCTCGGCCAGCAGGCGATCCAACAGCGTGCGGTCACCGATGTCGCCCTGCACGAACACGTGGCTGGCATCGCCCTGCAGGCTGTCCAGGTTGTGCAGGTTGCCCGCGTAGGTGAGCTTGTCCAGGTTCACCACCGGCTCGTCACCGACAGCCAGCCAGTCGAGCACAAAGTTGGCGCCAATGAAGCCTGCGCCGCCTGTTACCAGAATCATGGGGTGAAAATCCTTCGCAGTTTCTGCCTGCAGCGTGCCTGCGGGCCAAAACCTTGGATTATCCCATTTGCTTACACCCGCATGTAACAAACTCCCATGGCGCGATTTAGGGCGCTGCACCTACATGCGCACGCTGGAGGGCGCCCACAATCACCACTCCGGCCAATGCACAAGGAGCCCCCTATGCCCCGCGTTCCTCCCGATGACGACACCGACCCCGCGCGCGAATTCCCACGCATGGCCCGGGAGTCCGCACAGCAAATCTGGCTGGCTGGCCTGGGCGCCTTTGCCAAGGCCCAGGCCGAGGGCGGCAAGGTCTTTGAGGCCCTGGTGCGCGAGGGCATGGCACTGCAGCGCAAAACGCAGGACACCGCCCAGGAGCATTGGGGCGAGGCCGCGCAGCGCATGGGGCAGATGGCCTCGGGACTGGGCGAGCGTGCCGCCGGCCAGTGGGACCGGCTGGAGGGCATCTTCGAGGAGCGCGTGTCCAAAGCCCTGCAGCGCCTCGGCGTACCCACCGCGCAGGAAGTGCAGGCCCTGCACGAGCGTATCGACGCCCTCACGCAGGAATTGCAAGCGTTGCAGGAGCGCCAAGCCGACCGCGATGGCATGACAACTGCGCCGCCGCCGTCGCGCCCATCCACCCACGAGGGTTGAACGACCCTCCGCATCAACCCGGCTGTGCACCCGCGGGCGACTGGAGTAGATTTCCGGAGCACGACAACGCCCCCGATGGGAGGAGACAGCCCATGGCGAAGAAAGCTCCCCGCCGCACCGCCGAGCGCATCCTGGAGTCCAGCCTGGCGCTGTTCAACCGCTTTGGCGAGCCCAACGTCTCCACCACGGCCATCGCCGCGGACCTGCACATCAGCGCAGGCAACCTCTATTACCACTACCCTGCCAAGGACGAGATCGTCAACGCGCTCTTCGCGCGCTACGACGAGGCGCTGAGCGGCCTGCTGCACGCGGGTGCGGACGTGCAGGACGTGGAGGACGCGTGGTTCTTCATGCACACGCTGTTCGAGCTGATCTGGCAGTACCGCTTCTTCTACCGCGACCTGAACAACCTGCTGTCGTGCAACCGCCGGCTGGAAGAGCAATTCCCCGTGCTGCTACAGGCCAAGACTGCCGCCATGCACGATCTGCTGCAGGCACTGCGGCGCCGTGGCGCCTTGCAGATGGAACCGGCGGACGCCATGCAGCCTACCGCGACCAGCATGGTGGTGGTGCTGACCTACTGGCTCAGCTTCGAGTATGTACGCGCCCCGCGCCAGGCGCTGGAACCCGAGAGCGCGCAGGCTGCGCTGCTGCACGGCGCGCGGCATGTGCTGGGGCTGCTCATGCCCTACCTGGAGCCCACCCAGCGTGCGCACCTGGCGCGGCTGGTCGGGGCCTACGACCAGGCCGCTTAACACCCGCGCTGGCGGGCCGTGTCAGGCCGGCAGCTCGGCAAACCGGCGCGCCGCGATCTCCAGCAGGCCGTCAAAGATCAGGTTTTCCACCAACTCGAACGGGCGCGTCATGCTTGGCGCCATCTTCCAGCCCGCACCGCCGGTCATCATGCAGGCGGGTTCCTGCCCGCAGTGCTGCCGCAGGTGCTGGTACATGCGCTCCACCGCGCCGGCAATGGCATAGGTGCCGCCGCTGGTCAGCGCATCGCTGGTGTTGGATGGGAACAGGCGCACCTCGCCTGTGGGCACGTGCAGCCCCGCGGTGCCTGACTCCAGTGCGCGCAGCATGATGCCGTGGCCGGGCAGGATCAGGCCGCCCAGGAAGCGACCCTCCGCGTCCAGGGCCTCCACCGTCACGGCGGTGCCCACCATCACCACGATCAGCGGCCGCGCGGGCCCCTGGGCCAGCAGGCGGTGGCGCGCACCGATCATGGCCACCCAGCGGTCCGCGCCCAGGCGGGTGGGATGGTCGTAGCCGTTGATGACGCCGGCTTCCTGCGCGGACGGCACCACCCAGCGCGCGGGCACGTCCCACAGCTCCATCTGCTCGGCCACGCGGCGCTTGACCGCGTCGCCCGCCACCACGCAACCCAGCATATGCCGGGGCGCAGGCAGGTGGGACCACGGGCCCTCGGCCAGGCGTTCGATATGGTCCAGGAATTCAGCGCCATGGGCCAGCAGGCCGGCACCGGGCTGCGCTGCGTCGAACAACGCCCACTTGAGACGGGTGTTGCCCACGTCGATGGCCAGGAAAGTCATGGCGCGGATTATCCGTTTTTTGCCTTTGCCTCCCGCAGAGCGCCGCAAATGCACGCGCTGCCGCCGGCGCGGGCGTTTTTCCGACATGGCGGTGCCGGACAGTACGGCTATAGTGGTCCCGACCGTTTCTGCAACCCCCAAGAAGGAGAGAAAGCCATGGGTCTTTTCAGTTTCATCAAGGAAGCCGGCGAGAAGCTGTTTGGCGGCAAGGACGCGCAGGCTTCCACAGCCACCGCGCCCACGCAGGCCGAGCTTAACGACAAGGCGGGCAAGGCGATCGAGGCCTACATCGCGTCGCAGAACCTGGGCGTGAGCGACGTGCAAGTCCACTTCGAAGGCCCCGAGGGCAAGGTGACGGTGAAGGGCACCGCACCTACGCAGGCGGCTAAGGAAAAGGTCACCCTGTGCTGCGGCAACGTGGCCAGCGTGACCAGCGTGGACAACCAGATGAGCGTGACCAACCCCGAGCCCGAAGCGCAGTACCACGATGTGGTGCGCGGCGACACGCTGAGCGCCATCGCCAAGAAGTTCTATGGCGACGCCAACAAGTACCCGGTGATCTTCGAGGCCAACAAGCCCATGCTGACCCACCCCGACAAGATCTACCCCGGCCAGAAGCTGCGCATTCCGCCGCTGGCCAAGTAAGCCCCGTCAATCTCAAGCCAAAACGGCTGCCAGCGCTTGCACATCATGCGCTGGCAGCTATTTTTTTGAGAGCGTCACAAATGGCAGGCAACCCGCTCAGCCCTGCCGCCACGGCAGGCCGCGAAAGCGCCAGCCGCTGCGCCGGTTGCGCTGGCCGTTCTCGTCCGGCTCACCCTCGAAGCCTTCCAGGATGTTGTAGGCCTTGATGCCCAGCTCGGTCGCGCGCCGCGCCGCGGCCACCGAGCGCACGCCGCTGCGGCACAGCAGCACCGCCGTGCCGCCGGGCGGCACTGCCGCGCGCAGCTGTGCGTCGAAATCGGCATTGGGTTGCATGCCGGGCCATTGCTTCCAGGCCGCGGCCACGGCGCCGGGCACGAAGCCCACCCAGTCGCGCTCGGCATCGGTGCGCACGTCCACCAGCACCGCCTGGCCGGCGCGCACCCATTGCCACGCCAGCGGCGGGCTCACGTCGCCGGCGTAGCCCTCGGCGGGCAGAGGTTGCTCAGAAGCGTGGAGGTCGGGCGTGGGTGTGTTCATGGCGGCCATTCTGGCAGACCATGGCCGCCGCGCGCCCATCAGTCCCAGGGCGGCGCGGGCTGCTCGCGCAGGCTGCGGCGCAGCGCGGCGTAGTCGGGCACCACGGTGGCCACGGTGTCCCAGAAGCGCGGGCTGTGGTCCATCACGCGCAGGTGCGACAGCTCGTGCGCGACCACGTAGTCGATGATGGCCGGGCGGTAGTGCATGAGCCGCCAGTTCAGCCGGATGGAGCCGTCGGCCCGCGCGCTGCCCCAGCGGGTGTTGGCGCTGGACAGGCGCAGCCGCGTCCAGCGCACATCCAGCAGCGGCGCGAAGTGGTGCAGCCGCTCGGTGAAGCAGCGGCGCGCATCGCGCATCAGCCAGGCCTGCACCGCGTCGCGCACCTGGGCGGGCGCGGCGCTGCGCGCCAGGGCGATGCGCAGCGCGCGACCGGTTGCGCCGCCCTGCTCCTCGAGCGCTCCACCGCGCGCGGCGAAGCCGTGCGTGGGGTCCAGCACCACGGTGAGCGGCTCGCCCAGGTAGGGCAGCACGGCGCCGTCGCCCCAGACGATGCGCGCGCGCTCTTCCTGCTGGCGGCGCGCCTGCTGCTCGCCAAGCTTGCGCAGGATCCACGGCGCCTTGTCGCGCAGCGCGGCATCCACGCCCGCCAGCGTGACCCAGGAGGGCGCGCGCACGGACAGGCCTTCGGGCCCCACGGTAAAGCCGATGGAGCGCCGGCGCGCACGCTGCAGCGCATAGGCCACCACCGCGTCGCCCAGCAGCACCTCGCGGCTGGCCGCCGGGTGGCGGAACACGGCAGGCGTGAGCAGATCGCCCAGCGGCGGCGCTGGCGCTACTAATAAAGGAGCTTCTGGCGCTTGCTGGACGGGCGCCATCGCCCGTTTCGGCTGTGGCACCCCGGAATCCGGGCTGCTCCCGCCGCCCAGGAAGTCCAGCGCCAGCTGCACCAGCCGCTGCATGTCAGCCGGCGGTGGGGGGGTAGGCGTCGGGGTCCAGGCGGCGCATCTCGCCCTCGATCCAGGCCTCGACCTCGCGCATCAGCTCGTCAGGCTTGCGCCCCTCGGTGGGGATGGGCCGGCCGACGGACACGTGCACCACCCCCGGACGCTTGATGAAGGCCTTGCGCGGCCAGACCGTGGCCGAGGTCACGGCGATCGGCACCACGGGCACGCCGGCGTCGATGGCCAGGCGCGTGCCGCCGCTCTTGTAGTCGCCCTTGGCGCCGCGTTCCGTGCGCGTGCCCTCGGGAAACATGATGACCCAGGTGCCCTTGGCCAACAGGCGGCGGCCTTGCTGCAGCACCTTGGCGAAGGCGCGGGCGCGCTGGCCGCGGTCGATGTGGATCATGTCCAGGCTGCCGATGGACCAGCCGAAAAACGGCACCGAGAGCAGTTCCTTCTTGAACACGTAGGCCAGCGGGTGCGGCATGATCGCCGGCATCAGGAAGGTCTCGTAGGTGGACTGGTGCTTGACCAGCAGCACCGCGCCCTGCTGCTCGCCCTGGGGCAGGTGCTCCATGCCGGTGATCTGCGTGCGGATGCCCAGCAGCCAGCGCGCCGAGTCGATGCACAGCTTCAGCCAGGCGCGCGCCACGCGGTAGCGCGCCGCCGGGCTGCCGCCCAGCACACGCACCAGCAAGATGCCCAGGGTGTAGGGGACTACGGTGACGACCATCACCAACAAATGAAGAATGGAGCGGATCAGTGCCATGAAGCAATTTTCAGTGTTTTTGGCCTCTAGCGCCCATGCAGTAAGCGCGAGCAGCTATCAATTCAATAGTCTTCGCATCACAGGGCCACGGGCAGGCTGGCACCGTTCTGCGGGGCGATGAAATCCGCCAGCGCGCCCAGGCTGGCATGGGCGCGCGTGCCGGCGGGCCAGCCGGGCGGCAGGCTCTGGCGCGGGTCCAGGTGGGCCGAGCGACCGGTGCAGACCATGTGCAGTTGCGCGCCCAGCTCGCTCGCCGCCTGCAGGTGGGCCGCACTGCTGCCCGCCACCAGAATTTCCTGCCCCTCCGCGCCGTAGCGATCGCGGATCTGCTCCATCAGGCCCGGAGCGGGCTTGCGGCAGTGGCATTGCTCGCTCTCGGTGTGGGGGCAGTAGAACACCGCGTCGATGCGCCCACCCAGCGTGGCCAGCTGCCGGTGCATCTTTGCGTGGATGGCCACCAGGGTCTGCGCATCGAAGAGGCCGCGGCCCAGGCCCGGCTGGTTGGTGGCCACCACCACATGCCAGCCCGCGTGGTTCAGCCGCGCCACGGCCTCCAGCGCGCCAGGCACCGGCACCCATTCGTCGGGCGAGGCGATGAAGCCATCGCCCAGCGCGTTGAGCGTTCCGTCTCGGTCCAGGATGGCGAGTTTCATGGCGCGATTATCAAAGCAACGCTGCCGCGCCGCCCGCGTCCGCCGTCACCGGCGTAACGGTCCAGGCCCCACAGCCGCGCACGGTCACACCGCCAGGCGCGAGAGGTCGGCCACGCGGTTCATCGCCATGTGCAGCTTCTTGAGCAGGCCCTGGCGGTTCAGGCGCAACGCCAGCTCCTCGGCATTGACCATCACGTCGTCGAAGAACGCGTCCACGGGCGCGCGCAGCACGGCCAGGGTTTGCAGGCTGGCGGTGTAGTCGCCGCTGTCGAACTGGGCGTTGGCCTCGGGCACGAAGCGCTGCAGCGCGGCGTACAGGTCCTTCTCGGCGGGCTCTTGCAGCAGTTCCTCATTCACGTGCGGATCCACTTCGCCGGCCTTCTTGAGGATGTTGGTCACGCGCTTGTTGGCCGCGGCCAGCGCGGGCGCCTGCTCCAGCGTGGCGAATGCACGCACGGCCTCGATCTGCCGGGGCACCAGCGCCAGGCGCTGCGGACGCAGGGCAATCACGGCGTCCACCTCCTGGGCGCTGTAGCCCTGCTCGCGCAGGGAGCCAGCCAGGCGGTCGTAGATGAAGTCGGCCAACTGGGCGCTGGTGTCCTCGATCTTGTCGCCGAAAGCCGGCACCGCGCTGGCCAGCAGCGCATCCAGATCCAGCGGCAGCTCCTTCTCGACCAGCATGCGGATCACGCCCAGCGCATGGCGGCGCAGCGCAAACGGGTCGCGGTCGCCCGTGGGCAGGTTGCCAATGCCGAACATGCCCACCAGCGTCTCCAGCTTGTCGGCCAGCGCAACGACCACGCCCACGTTCTCGCGCGGCAGCGCGTCGCCGGCAAAGCGCGGCTTGTAATGGTCCTCGATGGCATGCGCCACCTCGTCGGGCAGGCCGTCGCTCACCGCGTAGTAGCCGCCCATGATGCCCTGCAGCTCGGGGAACTCGCCCACCATGTCGGTGACCAGGTCGGTCTTGGCCAGCAGCGCGGCGTTGTCCACGCAGGTCAGCAGATAGTCCTGCGCGATCTCGCCTTCCTGAGAGTCCAGCGCCGCGTTGCCTTGCGCAAGCGCCGTGAACAGCTGCGTGGCGATGGCCTTGGCGATATGGCGCACCCGCTCCACGCGTTCGCCCTGCGTGCCCAGCTTGTTGTGGTAGACCACCTTGGCCAGCTGGTCCACGCGGCTGACCAGGGTCTTCTTGCGGTCCTGATCGAAGAAGAACTTGGCATCCGCCAGGCGCGGGCGCACCACGCGCTCGTTGCCCTGGATGACGGCGCTGGCGTCCTGCGGGCTGATGTTGCTCACCACCAGGAACTGGTGGGTGAGCTTGCCCTCGGCATCCAGCAGCGGGAAGTACTTCTGGTTGGCCTTCATGGTGAGGATCAGGCACTCCTGCGGCACGGCGAGGAAGTCCTTCTCGAATTCGCAGACCAGCACGTTCGGACGCTCGACCAGCGCCGTCACCTCGTCGAGTAACGCATCGTCGTCGATGGGGCGCACACCGCCGCCTACACGGTCGGCGGCCGCCTGCAGCTGGCGCGCGATCTCGGCGCGGCGCTCGGCAAAGCTAGCAATCACCGCGCCTTCGCTGCGCAGTTGCTCGGCGTAGCTGTCGGCGCTCTGGATCACGACCGGGTCCACGGAGGCCTCGAAGCGGTGGCCGTGCGTGGTGTTGCCGGCCGTCAGGCCCAGGGCCTGCACGCCCACCAGCACCTCGCTGCCATGCAGCGCCACCAGGCCGTGCGCCGGGCGCACGAAATGCACGCTGGTCCAACCGTCCTGCAACTGGTAGCGCATCACCTTCGGGATCGGCAGCTTGGCAATGGCCTCGTCCAGCGCCTTCTGCAGGCCATCGGCCAGCAGCGCGCCCTTGGCCATGCTTTCAAAGAACAGCACCTCGGCCTTGCCATCGTGCACGCGCTTGAGCTGCGGCACGCTGGCGGCGTCGGCGCCCAGCGCAGCCAACTTCTTGAGCAGCGCCGGCGTGGGCTGGCCGCTCGCATCCAGACCCACGGCCACGGGCATGAGCTTTTGCGACACCGCCTTGTCGGCCGCGGCGGGCAGCACTTCGGTGATGTGCGCCGCCAGCCGGCGCGGCGAGGCAAAGGCGGTGAGCTGCGAATGTGCCGAGGTCAGGCCTTGCGCCTGCAATTGCTCCAGCAGCACGCCCGCGAAGGCATCGCCGAGCTTTTGCAGGGCCTTCGGGGGCAGTTCTTCGACAAACAGTTCGACAAGAAGATTCTGGTGATTCATGGTGTGTTTCTCGCTGCGCGGCGCGTGCGCTCAGGCGGCCTTCTTGTTCTGTTGTTCCGCGGCCTTGGCCAGTTCGGCCAGCACTTCGTCGGCATGCGCCTTGGGCGCCATGGGGAAGCCCAGGCGCGCACGGCTGTCCAGGTAGGCCTTGGCCACGGCGCGCGCCAGGTTGCGGATGCGGCCGATGTAGGCGGCGCGCTCGGTCACGGAGATCGCCCCGCGCGCATCCAGCAGGTTGAACGTGTGCGCCGCCTTGAGCACCTGCTCGTAGGCCGGCAGCGCGAGCTGCTCGCCCATCAGGTGGTTGGCCTGCTTTTCATGGGCGCCGAAGGCGGTGAAGAGGAACTCGGCGTCGGAATGCTCGAAGTTGTAGGTGGACTGCTCCACCTCGTTCTGGTGGTACACGTCGCCATAGGTCAATTTCGCGCCATTCGGGCCCTCGGTCCAGGTCAGGTTGTAGACGTTGTCCACGCCCTGCAGGTACATGGCCAGGCGCTCCAGGCCATAGGTGATCTCGCCCGTGGCGGGCTTGCAGTCGATGCCGCCGACCTGCTGGAAATAGGTGAACTGCGTCACCTCCATGCCGTTGAGCCACACCTCCCAGCCCAGGCCCCAGGCGCCCAGCGTGGGGTTCTCCCAGTCATCTTCCACGAAGCGGATGTCGTTCTTCTTGAGGTCAAAGCCCAGGGCTTCGAGCGAGCCCAGGTACAGCTCCAGGATGTTGTCGGGCGCGGGCTTGAGCACCACTTGGTACTGGTAGTAATGCTGCAGGCGGTTGGGGTTCTCGCCATAGCGGCCGTCCTTGGGGCGGCGGCTGGGCTGCACGTAGGCGGCCTTCCAGGGCTCCGGGCCCAGAGCTCTCAAAAACGTAGCTGTATGCGACGTACCGGCGCCCACTTCCATGTCATAGGGCTGCAAGAGTGCGCAACCCTGGTCGGCCCAGTAGGACTGCAGTTTGAGGATGATTTGTTGGAATGTCAGCATGGCTGTGTGTCTGAGAGAGCGGGCGCGCTCGCACGCGCGAACCGGCAATTTTAGGCGTCCAAGCAAAACGGGGGCCGCAGCCCCCGTCGTACCTGGCCCGAGGCCGTCACTGGCCTTGCCAGCGGCGCAGCACCAGGCTGGCGTTGGTGCCGCCAAAGCCGAAGCTGTTGGACAGCACGTGGGTCAACTGCGCGTCGCGCGTCTGGGTCACCAGCGGCATGGAGCCGAGCAGCGGGTCCGGCGTCTCCACGTTGGCCGAACCGGCGATGAAGCCCTTGTTCAGCATGATCAGGCAGTAGATCGCTTCCTGCACGCCGGTGGCGCCCAGCGAATGGCCGGTGAGCGACTTGGTGCTGGAGAACGGCGGCACGGCCTCGCCGAACACCGCCTGCATCGCACGCACTTCCTGCATGTCGCCCACAGGCGTGGAGGTGCCGTGGGTGTTGATGTAGTCGATGGGCGCGCCCAGTCCTTCCATGGCCTGCTGCATGCAGGCGATGGCGCCGTCGCCCGACGGGGCCACCATGTCCTCACCGTCGCTCGTAGCGCCAAAGCCCACGACCTCACCCAGGATGGTGGCGCCGCGCGCCAGTGCATGCTCCAGGCTTTCCAGCACCACGGCACCGCCGCCGCCGGCGATCACGAAGCCGTCGCGGTTGGCGTCATAGGCGCGCGAGGCCTTCTCGGGCGTGGCGTTGTACTTGCTGGACATGGCGCCCATGCCGTCGAACAGCAGCGACATGCCCCAGGACAGCTCTTCGCCGCCGCCGGCGAACATCACGTCTTGCAGGCCCCAGGCGATCTGCTGCGCAGCGGCGCCGATGCAGTGCGCCGACGTGGAGCAGGCCGAGGTAATGGAATAGTTGATGCCCTTGACCTTGAAGTTGGTCGCGAGGCACGCCGAGACGGTGGAGCTCATGCAGCGCGTGACCTGGTAGGGTCCCACGCGGCGGATGCCTTTTTCGCGCAGCGTGTCGGCCGCCTCGATCTGGTTGGCGGGAGAGCCGCCGCCCGAGCCCATGATGAGGCCGGTGCGCGGGTGGCTGACCTGTTCGGGGGTGAGGCCGGCCTGCTGGATGGCGTCTTCCAGGGCAATCTGCGCATAGGCCGCGGCGTCGCCCATGAAGCGCAGCTGCTTGCGGTCGATGCGCGCCTCGACGTCGATCTCAGGCACGCCCGCCACCTGGCTGCGCAGGCCCAGCTCGGTGAACTGGGGCACGGCCTTGATGCCGGAGCGGCTGGCGCGCAGCGCCTCCTCCACGGTCTGCAGATCGTTGCCAATGCACGAGACGATGCCCGCGCCCGTGATCACCACCCGTTTCTTGGTCATGCTGCGCTTCCCTGTGCGTCGCCTTCGCGCAGGAACAGACCCACGCGCAGGTCGTTGGCCACGTAGATTTCCTTGCCGTCGGCCAGCAGGCGTGCATCGCCGATGGCCATGTTGAGTTTGCGCTTGATGACGCGCTTGATGTCGATTTCGTAGGTCACGAGCTTCACGTCCGGGCCCACCTCGCCGGTGAACTTGACCTCGCCCGCGCCCAGCGCGCGGCCACGGCCCGGCAGGCGCAGCCAGGTGAGATAGAAGCCGATGAGCTGCCACATGGCATCCAACCCCAGGCAGCCGGGCATGACCGGGTCACCCTGGAAATGGCAGGCGAAGAACCACAGGTCGGGCTTGACGTCGAGTTCGGCCACGATCTTTCCCAGGCCATGCGCGCCGCCGTCGGTGTCGATGTGCGTGATGCGATCGAACATCAGCATGGGGGGCAGGGGCAGGCGCCCGCTGTCCGGACCGAACAACCGGCCCTCGCCCGAGGCGATGAGTTGTTCGTACGAGAAGGAATCAGCCATTGTCAATCGTGCTCCAGACGGCCCGTGCCGTCGCGGTAGGTGGTTGTCGTTGATGCAAAAAAATCAGCGCGCGGCCCGCGGCCACGGGCGGCGAAGGCCCTCTATTATCCAGGCTCGCGCGCGCTCTGGCCTGTAACCGTGCCCCGGGAAAGCCCGCTGGCTACCGCGCCGGGATGATCTGGATCAATTTCCAGCCCGCGCCCGCCCTGTGCGCCCGCGCAGGCACCAGGCCAGCCCCGCCACTGCAAACCCGAGCGCCCACAGGGGCCAAAGCCCCCAGCGCGCCACCCACCGGGCGTACGGCGTGGCGGCGCCACCACGCCCCTGCACCTGGGCGCGCAGCACGCCGCGCTGATAAGCCGGCATGCGGTGCGTGACCTGCCCGCGGTGGTCGATCACCGCCGTGGCGCCGGTGTTGGTGGCACGCACCATGGGACGCTCGAACTCCAGCGCGCGCAGACGGCTGATGGCCAAGTGCTGGTCCACCGCCACGGTGTTGCCGAACCAGCCGATGTTGCTCAGGTTCACGAGGATGGTGGGGCTGCTCGCCGGGTCGAGAAAGCGCACGCCGATCTCCTCGCCGAACAAGTCCTCGTAGCAGATATTGGGCGCTATGCGCTCGCCGGCCCACGCCAGCGACGGCTGACCCACCGCGCCGCGGTTGAAGTCGCCCAGGGGGATGTTCATCATCTCGGTGAACCAGCGGAAGAACGGCGGGATGAACTCGCCGAACGGCACCAGGTGGTGCTTGTCGTAGCGGTAGGGCTGCGACTGCTCGGGCGCAAAGCCCAGCACCGAGTTGGTATAGCCCTCTTCCAGGCTGCCCAGCGGGATGCCCAGCAGCAGCGCCTGGCCGCCTGCGGCATAGCGCTCGGCCATGCCCTCCAAATAGCCGGGCACCAGTTGCTGCGGCAACAGGGGGATGGCCGTCTCGGGCGCCACCACCAGGCTGGCCTTGGCCGCGTGGATCTGGTCGTAATACCACTGCAGCGCCATCGGCACGCCACTGCCGGGCTGGAACTTCTCGTCCTGCGGGATGTTGCCCTGCAGCAGCGCCAGCGACAGCGGCGCATGCACGGGCGGCGGGGCACCGCAGCCCTCGACGGCGCAGTGGCGCTGCCAGGCGGCCCCTGCCCCCACGGCCGTGAGCGCGAGGACCAGCGCCCAGGCACGTGCGTTGCGCAGGTCGGCGCGGCGCGCCTGCGCCAGCAACATGGCCAAGAGCGCCGCCGCAGCACCGATGCCGTACACGCCCACGCTGCGCGCCAGCGCGGCCAGGGGCCCCTGCACATGCGCGTAGCCGCCTGCGCCCCACGGAAAGCCGGTCCACCATTGGCCGCGTGCCAATTCCGCCAACAACCACAGCGCAGCAAAAACGATAGCTGCCAACGCTCTATGGACGGGCGCTAGGGCCCAAAAACATGCAGAAACCGCTGCGTAATAACTGCCGAGGAACGCCGCCAGCCCCAGCACCGCCAGCACGGCCAGCGGCGCGGCCAGTCCCCCATACGTGTGCATGGAGATGAACAGCCACCAGAACGTGCCCGCGAGCCACGCCGTGGCGAACACCCAGCCCAGCAGGCCGGCCCGGCGTGTACCGCCGGCGCCCAGCAGCACATGCGCCCACAAGCCCAGCGACAGGATCTGCAGCCACCACAGCGGCTGTCCGCCCCAGGGCCAGGCCAGCGATGCGGCCTGCGCCAGCCCGGCCACCAGTGCCAGCACCCAGGGCAACGGGCCGCGGCGCGGTGCGTGCGCGGCCAAGGGCGGTGCGACGGCCATCAGCGTTCGGACTCGGGCGTGCCCGCCGCCGGTGCGACCTTGAACCAGCGCACCGACCCGCCCTTGGTGTGCATCACCACAAACTGCAGGCCGCCGAGCACCACGGACTCTCCCTTGCGCGGCATGCGGCCCAGCTCATGCGCGATCAGGCCGCCGATGGTGTCAAAGCTCTCATCGGGGTCGCTGCCCTGCAGCGCCACGCCGAAGGCCTCGGCCACGCGCTCCACGGGCGTGTCGCCGCTCACGCGGAAGGTGCGGTCGGCCAGGCCGAAGATGTCGCCCTCGTCCTCGGGGATATCGAACTCGTCCTCGATCTCGCCCACGATCTGCTCGATCACGTCCTCGAACGTCACCAGACCGGCGATGCGGCCGAACTCGTCGATGGCGATGGCCATGTGGTTGCGCGTGTTGCGAAACTCACGCCCCAGGTCATGCAGGCCCTTGCTCTCGGGCACGAACAGCGCCGGGCGCACCAGCGTGCGCACGTTCAGCCCCGGCGAGCGCCAGAGCTTGAGCAGATCCTTGGCCAGCAGGATGCCGATGATGTTGTCGCGCTCGCCCTGGTACACCGGAAAGCGCGAGTGCGCGGTATGCAGCACCTGGTGCATGAGCTCATCCACCGGCGCGTCGATGTCCAGCATGTCCATGCGTGGCGCGGGCACCAGCACGTCGCCCGCGGTCATCTCGGCCATGCGCAGCACGCGCTCCAGCATCACCCGCGCATCGGCGTTGATGACGTCGTTGTCCTCGGCCTCGGCCAGCGTGGCGATGAGCTCGGCCGTCGAGTCCGGCCCGGGGTTGATGAACTCGACGAGGCGCTGCAGGAACGTGCGCTTGTCCTCCTTGTCGGAGGCGCGCGCAGGGTGGGGGTCGGACACGGGAACGGGTGCAGGTTGTGCAGGGAGTGGATCAGCCCCCAAGGATAGCGGATCGCCCCGCGCACCCGCGGGGCACGCCTGCCTACTCGGCGGCCTGGTGGCGGCCGTCGCGCACGCCCTGGCGGATTTCCTGCAGGTCGGCCAGGAAGCGCCAGAACTGCCGCGCCTGCTTCTTGAGCTGGTAGTCCACTTCGCCGAAATGCTCGGCCATGATCTCGGACACGCGCGTGTCGAAGCGCGCGGGCGGCAGCTGCAAGTACGCCTCGGACTCGGATCCGTCGCGGCGCACCGTGGCGCCGGCATTGCGCGCGATCTTGAGCATGGCCGTGTTCTCGGTGAGCGCGTGGATGAACATCATGCTCACGCCGCGGTTGCGCGCCAGCATCACCGCGCGCTCGAACAGCCGCGCGCCGTAGCCGCGCCCGCGCGCCGTGGCCGAGACCGAGACGCCGAACTCGGCGCAGCTTTCGTACTCGCCCGATGGCGCAAACGCCACATGGGCCATGGCGATCAACTCCAGGCGGCGGTTGAAGATGCCGAACACCTCGTCGCGCGAGAAGTCCAGCAACTCGGCGTAGCGGCGCACCTGGTCGTCGTTGGCGGCGTAGCCAAAGCGCAGGTAGCGGTCGCGCGGCTCCAGGCGCAGCAGGTGGGCGGCAATGCGCTCGCGGTGCTGCGGGCCGAGCGAACGGATGGGCACCATCACAGTGTTCATGGCAAAACCTCGGTGGAAGCGTCCCCCGGCGGTGGGGCGCAGCATTTGTCGCCCTGCGTTCCAGGAAGCGCGAAGCCAGTCTTTGGTTGAAAGCATGATGCGGCCGATTCTAGGGTTTTCCCTAGGAATCTGGGGCGCATATGCTGCAATGCAACAAAAAAGTGGGGGAAATCAGATTCAAGAGAAAAATGGCCTCTAACCCTTACCCAGTAAGCGTAAGCAGCTATCAATACAGGACTGCCTCTGTCCACCACGCGACTGCCGTGCCTTTTTTATCTACACCGGCAGGGCGGTAGTGGCCTTGACCCGGTCCAGCACGAAGCTGGTCTTGCAGTCCTGCACGCTGGGGTGCTTGAGCAGCGTGTCCATGATGAAGCGGCTGTAGTGCGCCATGTCGGCCACCACCACGCGCAGCAGGTAGTCCATCTCGCCGGTGAGCGACGCGCACTCCACCACCTCGGGCCAAGTCTGCACGCTGGCGCGGAACAGGTCCATCGGGTTGCGCTTGTGGCTCTCGGTGTGCTTTTCCAGGCGCACGTTCAGGTAGGCGGTCAGTCCCAGGCCCACGCGCTCGGGGCGTACCAGAGCCACGTAGCGGTCAATCACGCCCTCTTCCTCCAGCCGCTTGGCGCGGCGCAACACGGCGCTGGGCGACAGGCCCACCTGTTCGCCGATCACGTCATAGGTCTCGCGGCCGTTGTCCTGCAGGCGGCGCAGGATGGCACGGTCCAGCTTGTCGAGGGCGGGGGTGCGTTCGCTCATGGCGGCGGATTCTAGGCAAGCGCCGCATGAGACGCACCCGCGTGTTCCCTAACGCGAAATGACTGCACATCGCATTGACGTTGCGCAACATTCCTGCATATCCACACTCAAACCCGTGCGCATTCGCCAGAAACATGAGCCCCGCCCCTCCTACAGTGAAGCGACACACCCTAAGGAGACTGCCGATGACTGCCGCCCTGCCCCTTCGCGCCACCCACGACGCCGACGCCTGGGAGAACCCCATGGGCCTGATGGGCTTCGAGTTCGTGGAGTTCACCTCGCCCACCCCGGGGCTGCTGGAAGCGGTCTTCGAGAAGCTGGGATTCACGCTGGTGGCGCGCCACCGGTCCAAGGACGTGCTGCTGTACCGGCAGAACCAGATCAACTTCATCCTGAACCGCGAGCCGGCCAGCCAGGCCGCGTACTTTGGCGCCGAACACGGCCCCTCAGCCTGCGGACTGGCCTTTCGCGTGAAGGATTCGCACCAGGCCTACCGGCGTGCGCTGGAGCTGGGCGCCCAGCCGATCGAGATCCCCACCGGCCCCATGGAACTGCGCCTGCCGGCCATCAAGTGCATTGGCGGCGCGCCGCTGTACCTGATCGACCGCTTCGAGGACGGCAAGTCCATCTACGACATCGACTTCGACTTCCTGCCCGGCGTGGACCGACGCCCGGTGGGGCACGGCCTGAACGAGATCGACCACCTCACGCACAACGTGTACCGCGGCCGCATGGGATTTTGGGCCAACTTCTACGAAAAGCTTTTCAACTTCCGCGAGATCCGCTACTTCGACATCCAGGGCGAGTACACGGGCCTGACGTCGAAGGCCATGACGGCGCCGGACGGCAAGATCCGCATCCCGCTGAACGAAGAGGCCAAGCAGGGCGGCGGGCAGATCGAGGAATTCCTGATGCAGTTCAACGGCGAGGGCATCCAGCACATCGCGCTGATCTGCGACTCGCTCGTCGAGGTGGTGGACAAGCTGGGGCTGGCGAGCGTGCCCCTGGCCCCGGCGCCCAACGACATCTATTACGACATGCTGGACACCCGCCTGCCGGGACACGGCCAGAACGTTGCGGAACTGCAGGCGCGCGGCATCCTGCTGGACGGTACCACGGCTGACGGCACACCCCGTCTGCTGCTGCAGATCTTCTCCACGCCCATGCTGGGGCCGGTGTTCTTTGAGTTCATCGAACGCCAGGGCAACTACCGCGAGGGTTTCGGCGAAGGCAACTTCAAGGCGCTGTTCGAATCGCTGGAGCGTGACCAGATCCGGCGCGGCGTCCTGCAGACCCAGGCGTGAGCCCTGGGCGCGGCCCGGCCATGGAATGACGCACTGCAACAACGGCTTTCTATACTGAGCGCCCTTTCAAAGAGACTCGGGAGAAATTCAATGTTGCGTCGCCGTCAATTGGTGGGTTCCCTTGCGCTGTGCATGGCTTGCGCCGTACAGGCACAGAACGCATCCGCCCCATGACCATCGTGGTGCCCTACGCGGCCGGAGGCCCGCTCGACAAGAGCGCGCGCATCCTGGCCGAAGGGGCACAGGCCCAGCTCAGGCCCATCCAGGTGCAGAACAAGCCGGGCGCCGGCGGCAACCTGGGCGCAGACACGGTGGCCAAGGCGCCCAAGAGCGGCAACCTGCTGGTGATGGGCGCGGTCGCCACCCATGCCGTGAATCCCTGGCTGTACAAGAATTTCCCCTACAACCCGGTCAAGGATTTCACGCCCATCGTGCTCGTCGCACGCACACCGAACGTGCTGGTGATGAGCGCCGAACGGGCCAAGGCGTTGGATATCAGCACCACCACCGACCTCGTGAAGTACATGAAGGCTCACCCGGACCAGCTCAAGTACGGCTCGGGCGGCAACGGCAGCATCGGCCACATCGCCGGGGAGATGTTCAAGTCGCTCACCAACACGCGCATGCCCCATGCGCCCTTCCAGGGCGCGGGCCCGGCGCTCAAGGCGCTGCAGGACGGCGGCGTGGACATCGTGTTCGACAACCTGGCGTCGTCACTGCCGCTGATCCAGGGCGGCAAGCTCAAGGCGCTGGGCGTGACATCGCTGGGCAGCGACGACGCCCTGCCCCACGTGCCCAGCATCAACAGCGAGGTGCCCGGCTTCAACGTGTCCACCTGGTTCGGGCTGTTTGCCCCCGCCACGCTGCCCGCCGCCGATGCACAGAAATACGCCACGGCGTTCTCGAAAGCCATGCACTCGCCGGCCGGCAAGGCGCAGTTCCAGAAGATGGGCCTGACGCCCGAAGAACTCACGCTGGGCGGCTTCGGCAGCTTCGTGCGCTCGGAACTGGGCAAGTACGAATTCCTCATCAAGGCCGCCAAGATCCACATCGACTGAACGCCGTCCTGCACTCCCGCCCGCCGGCCTACACCAGGCCGGCGGTGCACGACGACGGCGTGGTTCCAACAAGGAGACAAGCACCATGGGACAAGCCCCCGTCGTCTACGGACAATCCAGCCGCCCGCCGCGCGGCGACTATTCGCGTGCGCAGGAGGATTACACCTGCGCGCAGAACTTCGCGGCCTACACCGCCGCCGACCACGACACCTACCACCGCCTGTACCAGCGCCAGTCGGCCCAGCTGCAGGGTCTGGCGAGCGAGGCCTTCATCCAGGCCCTGCCGCTGCTGGGCGCCAAGGAGCGCATCCCGCGCTTCGATGACGTGAACGAACGCCTGTACCGCGCCACGCGCTGGGAGCTGGTGGCCGTGCCGGGGCTGATCCCCGAGGTGCCGTTCTTCTCGCTGCTGGCGAACCGCAAATTCCCGGTCACCGACTGGATCCGCACGCCCCAGGAGTTCGACTACATCGTCGAGCCCGACGTGTTCCACGACCTGTTCGGCCACGTGCCGCTGCTGTTCAACCCGGTGTTTGCCGACTATGTGCAGCGCTATGGTGAGGGCGGTCTGAAGGCGGCCGGGCTGGGCGCGTGCGAGATGCTCTCGCGCCTGTACTGGTACACGATCGAGTTCGGCCTGATCCGCGAGCAAGGCGGGCTGCGCGCCTATGGCGCGGGCATTCTCAGCTCGCGCGGCGAACTGCCCTACGCCGTGCACAGCCCCGAGCCGCAGCGCCTGCCACTGGAGCTGGAACGCACCATGCGCACGCGCTACAAGATCGACACCTACCAGCAGACCTACTTCGTGATCGACAGCTTCGAGCAGCTGTTCGAACTCACGGCGCAGGATTTCGCGCCGATCTACGAACGGCTGCGCGGCCAGCCCGAGTTCGCGGCCGATGCGCGCGAGCCGCTCCCGGCCTGAAGCGCGTCGCCGACACGCTCAGGGCTGCTCGAGCAGCGCCAGGCAGTCCTGCAGCACGCGCGGGTGGAACGCCATCTCGACGTGCGCCACCCCCTCGATGAAGCGGTTGTCCGCGCCCTGCAGCATTGCGGCCGCGGGCGGATAGACCACGTTGTCGCAGTTGGAGTACCAGCACACGAAGACTGCGGCGCGTGCCGGCGGCTCGTCTTGCCCCAACTGGCGCACCCAGGGGCCGTGCAACCTCATCTGCCGGCCATTGGTGCTGCGTGCGCCGCGCGCGGGCCAGGTGCCGTGGTGCGGCGATCCCAGCGTGACGATGCGGTGCACGCGCTGCTCGCTGCCCGGCACGGCGCGCAGCCAGGCGCGTGCGGCCAGACCGCCCATGCTGTGGCCCACGATCAGCGGCGCCCGCCCAGTGGCCTCGGCCACGCGGCGCACGGCATCGTCGATGGTGCGGCAGTAATCGTCGATGGAGCCGAAGGCGGGCTCCAGGGTCACGGCCACGAAGGCATGGCCGCGCGCACGCAGCAGCGCCAGCCAGGGCGTCCAGAACCCTCGGTTGCACAGGAAGCCATGCACCAGCACCACGCCGCGCGGGCCGGGCACGTCCGACGCGCGCGGTGGCAGCCAGTCCGCCACGGCCTGGTGGCGGAACGGCTGCCACCAACCGAAGACCAGGCTGGCCCAGCGTGACTCGGCCCACCAGGCACGCAGCAGCTGCCCGGCGCGCGGACGCGGCGTCGCATCCCCCCGGCAAACCCAGGCCATCAAGAAAAATTGCGGCGCCATGCCCAGGCGGAACATCAGCGGGACCGCGGCCACGCCCGCCAGCGCCAGCGCCGGCGAACGGCCCCAGAACCAAGCCATCCAGCCCGCGATCAACAGCAGATGCACGGCCACCGCCCAGCGTTGCCAACGCGCGTTCGTCATGAAGCTCCCTTGTGGTGGTTGTGGTGTGTCGCTTGGGTGACCTCTGCGGCATCCGGACTAGGACAAGCCCGGTATGGCGCGTGCAAGGCCACTTCCACAATCGGTGCGATCTTGCCCCATACCGCAACGAGGACCCTTGCATGGAACGAATCTGGCTCAAGAACTACCCCGCTGGCGTGCCGCACGACGTGGATGCCGATGCCTACCCCTCGGTGGCGCAGATGCTGGAGGAGTCCTTCCACCGCCACGCCGACAGCCCGTTCTCGGTGTGCATGGACCGGTGGATGAGCTACCGCGAACTCGACCGCCTGTCAGCCCGGCTCGGCGCGTGGCTACAGGGCCAGGGTCTCGCACCCGGTGCGCGCGTGGCCATCATGCTGCCCAACGTGCCGCAGTTCGCGGTGACCATGGCCGCCGTGCTGCGCGCGGGCTACACGTGCGTGAACGTGAACCCGCTGTACACCGCGCGCGAGCTGGAGCACCAGCTCAAGGACTCGGGCGCCACGGCCATCGTCATCCTGGAGAACTTCGCGCACACGCTGGCCGAGGTGATCGACCACACGGCCGTGCAGCATGTGGCGATCGCCTCCATGGGCGACCTGCTGGGCGCCTGGTACGGACGCTGGATCACCTTTGCCGTGCGCCACCTGGCCAAGATGGTGCCCGCGTACGAGCTGCCCCTGACGGGCGGGCGCCAAGTGATCAGTTTCAAGCGCGCGCTGGCCCTGGGCGAGCGGCGCACGCTGACCCCGGCGCGCGTCGCGCCCGACACGCCGGCCTTCCTGCAGTACACGGGCGGCACCACGGGCCTGTCCAAAGGCGCAGTGCTCACCCAGCGCAACATCGTCGCCGCGACGCTGCAGGCCGAGGCCTGGTTCACCCCCGCGCTGGGCAAGATCGGCGACCTGAGCCGCGCCAACAGCATTGCCGCGCTGCCGCTGTACCACATCTTCGCGCTCACGCTGTGCCTGCTGGCCATCCGCCAGGGCTCGCGCCTGACGCTGATCCCGAACCCGCGGGACATCCCCAAGTTCGTGGAGGTGCTGAAGAAGCGCCCCTTCCACATGCTGCCCGCCGTGAACACGCTGTTCAACGCACTGCTGCAGAACCCGCAGTTCCGCCATCTGGATTTCTCGCAGCTGTGCGTGGCGCAGGCCGGCGGCATGGCCGCGACCGAGGCCACGGCCCAGCAGTGGAAGGCCGTGACGGGCGCCACCATGATCGAAGGCTGGGGCATGAGCGAGACCTGCGCCATCGGCACCAACAACCCGGTGAACAGCACCGCCTTCAGCGGCAGCATCGGCCTGCCGCTGCCGGGCATCGACATCGCCATCAAGGACGACGCAGGCGCGAGCCTGCCCATCGGCTCGGCGGGCGAGATCTGCATCAAGGGCCCCAACGTGATGCCCGGCTACTACAACCAACCCGAGGAAAATGCCAAGGCCTTCACGCCCGACGGCTTCATGCGCACGGGCGACATCGGCGTGATGGACGAGGAGGGCTATACGCGCATCATCGACCGCAAGAAGGACATGATCCTGGTGAGCGGCTTCAACGTCTTCCCCAACGAACTGGAGCAGGTGGTGGCCCTGTGCCCGGGCGTGCTGGAATGCGCCGCCGTGGGCGTGGCCGACGACAAGCAGGGCGAAGCCATCAAGGTGTTCGTGGTGCGCAGCGACCCCTCGCTGACCGAGGACGACGTGGTGCGCTACTGCCATGAACACCTGACCGGCTACAAGCGGCCAAAATACATCGAATTCCGCGACGAACTGCCCAAGACCAACGTGGGCAAGATCCTGCGACGGGAGCTGCGCGACGGCAAGTGATGCCGCGCTCCGGTTACTCCAATTTTCATAGCTGATGCCGCTTGTTCCACCTGCGCTACCGCCGGAAATCATTGTCATCGAGCGCGGCTGGCTGTCGGCCAGCAACGTGCTGCTGTTGGGGCGCGACTGCACGGCGCTGGTGGACAGCGGCTACTGCGCCCACGCGCCGCAAACCGTGGCGCTGGTGGAGTCGGCGCTGGACGGGCGTGTGCTGGACCAGTTGCTCAATACCCACCTGCACAGCGACCATTGCGGCGGCAATGCCGCGCTGCAGGCGCGCTGGCCGCAGCTTGCCACCCGCATCCCCCCGGGGCAGTGGGCACAGGTGCAGGACTGGGACCCGGTGGCGCTGAGCTACGTGCCCACCGGCCAAGAGTGCCCGCGCTTTCGTGCCGACGGAGTGTTGCCCCCCGGCACCGAGGTGCAGCTGGGCGACCGCGCGTGGCAGGTGCACGCAGCCCCGGGGCATGACACCCATGCCGTGGTGCTGTTCGAGCCGCACGCCCGCGTGCTGATCTCGGGCGACGCGCTCTGGGAGAACGGCTTCGGCGTGGTGTTCCCCGAACTGGACGGCGAGCAGGCTTTTGCCGAGGTGGGCGCCACGCTGGGCCTGATCGAGCGGCTGGATCCGCTCACCGTGATCCCCGGCCACGGCAGCGTGTTTGGCGACGTGCCCGCCGCGCTGGCGCGGGCGCGGCGCCGGCTGGCGGGTTTCGAGGCCGACCCGGTCAAACACGCGCGCCACGCGGCCAAGGTGCTGCTCAAGTACAAGCTGCTGGAATGGCAGCAGGCGCCGCTGGCGCAAGTGCATGCCTGGTTGGCTGCCACACCGTACTTCGGCATGCTGCACCAGCGACACTTTGCGCAGCAGACCGCATCCGTCTGGGCCGAGCAGCTGATGCAGGAACTGGTGGACGCCGGCGCGGCCCGGCGCGAGGGCCGCGCGCTGCTCAACGCCTGATCGCCCTGCCGCCGTGTGCCATCCGGCAACGGGGCACGCGCCAGCATTGGCCGAATGCTTGCCGCGCTGGGCGGGACTTCGCGCGCCCAACCGTGTGTTTGTTGCCAAACCACCACAAAACACCACCGCTGCTAACGTTTCCGCCACTGTGGGCGAGGCATTTTTGCACTTATTGACGCAAACGAGATTGATTCGCAACAATAATCCCTAGCGAATAATTCCAACCTCTCGTTTCCAGCAATGCCCTCCTCCCCTCTCAAGAAGCCCAAGAGCCTGCGCATGGCCGCAGCCCTGCTGCCGCTGAGCGCCATCGCCCAGGTGCAGCCCACACCCGCCCCCGTCACCACCCTGCCCACGGTGACGGTGCAGGAGCAGGCCATCGATCCCAACCCCAACGCCGAGGTCGGCGCGCCCTACAAGGCCAAGACCTCCGCCGACACGCGCCACACCCGCCCGCTGGCCGAGACGCCGCAGACCATCCAAGTGGTCACCGGCGAGGCCATCCGCGACTCCGGCGCCACCGACCTCAAGCAGATCCTGGCCGCGCAGCCCGGCATCACCCTGGGCACGGGCGAAAACGGCAACGCCTTTGGCGACCGCTACATCATCCGCGGCCAGGAGGCGCGCTCGGACGTGTTCGTGGACGGCCTGCGCGACCCCGGCATGACCACGCGCGAGAGCTTCGCCATCGAGCAGGTGGAAGTCACCAAGGGCCCCAACTCCAGCTTCGCGGGCCGCGGCTCGGCGGGCGGCGCGGTGAACGCCGTGACCAAGCAGGCCACGCTGGACTATGACTTCACGCGCGTGTCCGCCGGCGTGGGCACCGACAGCCACCACCGCGTGACGCTGGACATGAACAAGGGCTTCACCGACAAGTTCGCCCTGCGCGCCAACGCCCTGACCTCGGGCGAGGACGTGCCGGGCCGCAGCCCCTCGCAGCGCCGCCGCGACGGCCTGGCGCTGTCGGGCCTGTGGGAGCTGAACCAAGACCTGTCCGTCACGCTGGACTACTACGGCCTGCGCGCCAAGGACAAGCATCCCGACCTGGGCGGCTACCTCGTGGGCACGGTGCCCAACCGCCGCCCCGCCACGGGTGTGCCGGTCTATGCGCAGAACAGCGACTTCCTGAATTCCGACGTGGACACGGTCACCGCGCGCATCGCCTACCGCTTTGCGCCCGACCTCAAACTCACCAGCCTGACGCGATACGGCCAGTCGGACAACCGCTACGCCACCACGGGAGCCTCCAACGGCACGGTGCTGGACGCGGCCAACAACCCGATCGGCACGGCCGGCGTGCTGGACGGCGGCCACACCGGCTGGCAGGACGTGAAATATTTCGCGCACCAGAGCAACCTGCGCTGGGACAAGCAGATCGGCAGCCTCAAGCATGAATTCATCTTCGGCTTCGAATACACCGACCACAAGGTGAAGTCCGGCAACTACGGCGTGACCAACACCGGCGCCACCAACTGCCGCGTTTCGGGCCGCAACGGCCCGCAGGCCGGCTGGTGCATCACTGATCTGAACGGCAACCCCGTGAGCAACCTGGGCGACCTGGCCGGCCGCAGCTACGAACGCCGCAGTTGGACACGCGACTGGCGCGTGAAGACCTTCGCGCTGTCGGCCATGGACACGGTGGACCTGACCGACCAGTGGACCGTGTTCGGCGGCCTGCGCGCCGACCACTACGACCTGTCGCTGGACACCCGCAACAACCAGACGGGCGCGATCACGGGCAACTACGGCTTCAACGACACACTGCTCAACGGCCACCTGGGTGTGAGCTACAAGATCAACCCCATGGGTATGGTCTATGCAAGCTACGGCACGGCGCAGGACATCAACGGCGGCGAACCCGACACCGGCACGAGCAGCGGCTACGGCGGCCTGGTGATCCACAACGGCAGCGCCGCCGGCGCCAAGCCCGAGACCTCGCAGAACATCGAGCTGGGCACCAAGTGGAACCTGCTGGACGACAAGCTGCTGGCCACCGCCGCCGTGTTCCAGACCACCAAGGACGACGTGATGGAGGGCGCCAACTACGACACTGAAGGCACCTTCAATACCGGCAAGAACCGCGTGCGCGGCATCGAACTGGGCCTGGCCGGCAATCTCACCAAGAACTTCCAGCTGCAAGCCGGAGCGGCGATCATGAAATCCAAGGTGCTGCGCTCGGCCGTGGCGTCCAACGTGGGCAACCCGCTGTCCAACTTCGCCGACCGCTCCTTCACCGTACAGGGCAAGTACCAGCTCACGCGCGACTTCTCCTTCGGCGCCGTGGCGCGCTACGAGAGCAGCCGCTGCGGCGGCCAGCCCGACACCGGCGCCGGCTACACCAACGGCATGTGCTCGCAGCCGGTGCCCTCGTTCAGCGTGTACGACCTGTTCGCGTCCTACCGCATCAACAAGCACGCCGACCTGCGCCTGAACGTGCTGAACGTGACCGACAAGGACTACTACACCGCCGTGTACCGCTCGGGCGCCTTCCTGTACAAGGGCGACGGCCGCGCAGTGCGCCTGACGCTGAACCTGGACTTGTAATCAAATAAGCTGCTAGCGCTTGATGGGCAAGCGCTGGCAGCTATCAAATTTGATGACACCACATATTCCCGCAGGCGTCTGGAACGCCATCGACTACGAACGGCTCGCGCCCCAGCACATGGACGCGGGCCGTCTTGCCTATGTGGCCGGCGGCTGCGGCTGGGACCGCACGGTGGCCGCCAACTGCGCCGCCTTCGCCGCCTGGGCCATCGTGCCGCGCCTGCTGCGCGACGTGCGCGGCGGCCACACGCGGCTCACGCTGGGTGGGCTGGACCTGCCCCACCCGCTGCTGCTGGCCCCGGTGGCGCACCAGCGCCTGGCCCACTCCGAGGCAGAAGTCGCCACCGCCCGCGCCGCCCAGGCCACGGGCACCTGCCTGGTGGCCAGCACGCTGTCGTCGTGCACGCTGGAGGCGATCGCGGGTGCCGCCGGCCCCGCGCGCTGGTTCCAGCTGTACCTGCAGCCCGAGCGAGAACACACGCTCGCCCTGCTGCGCCGCGCCGAGGCCGCGGGCTACCGCGCCATCGTGCTCACGCTGGACGCCAGCATCCAGCTGGCCAGCCGCAGCGCGCTGCAGGCGGGTTTTGTGATGCCCGCCGACTGCACGCCCGCCAACCTGGCGGCCTACCCACCGCCCGCGCCGCCCGTACTGGGCGCGGACGACAGCCGCATCTTCCAGGGCGCCATGCGCCACGCCCCTACCTGGGACGACCTGCGCTGGCTGCTGGGCGAGACCCGCCTGCCCGTATGGATCAAGGGCGTCATGCACTCCGACGACGCCCGCGCGCTGCAGGCGGCGGGCGCGGCCGGCCTCATCGTCTCCAACCACGGCGGGCGCAGCCTGGACGGCGCGCCCGCGTCCCTGCATCGCCTGCCCGCCGTGCGCGCCGCCGTGGGCGAGGGCTACCCCGTGCTGCTGGACGGCGGCGTGCGCAGCGGCGCCGACGCCTTCAAGGCCCTGGCACTGGGCGCCGACGCCGTGCTCATCGGCCGCCTGCAGATGTACGCCCTGGCCGTGGCGGGTGCGCTGGGCGTGGCCCACATGCTGCAGCTGCTGACCGAGGAGCTGCACGCCTGCATGGCCCAGGCCGGCTGTGCCCAGCTCTGCGACATCACCCCCAATTGCCTCACACCGCAACCACCATGCTGATCTCCATCGACCAGGTCCTCTCCAAGACGGAGGTGCGCGACCTCCGCGCCCAACTGGACGCCGCCGCCTGGGAGGACGGCGCCGCCACCGCCGGCACGCTGGCCAAGAGCGTCAAGCGCAACCAGCAGATCAACGACGGCAGCGAACTCTGCCAGCGCCTGGGCCAGCACATCCTGCGCCGGCTGAGCAGCACGCCGCTGTTCATCAGCGCCGCGCTGCCGCGCACCATCTACCCGCCGAAGTTCAACCGCTACGCCGACGGCGGCACCTACGGCGCGCACGTGGACAGCGCGCTCATGTTCCTGCCCGGCAGCCACCAGCAGATGCGCACCGACCTGTCGGCCACGCTGTTCCTGGCCGAGCCCGAGGAATACGACGGCGGCGAGCTGGAGGTGGAGGGCCCCTTCGGCGTGCAGGCCGTGAAGCTGGCCGCCGGCGACATGGTGCTGTACCCCTCCAGCAGCCTGCACCGCGTCACGCCCGTCACGCGCGGGGCGCGCGTGGCATCGTTCTTCTGGATCGAGAGCCTGGTGCAGGACGAGGGCGAGCGCACGCTGCTGTTCGACCTGGACCAGTCCATCCAGCAACTCACGCCGCTGGTGGCGCCCGACGACCCGCGCCTGGTACAGCTCACGGGCGTGTACCACAACCTGCTGCGCCGCTGGGCCAGGCCCTGAGCACACCGGCGAACGATCACCGCAACCCATTCCTTCCCGCCAAGAAAGAGAGCCCCGCATGACATCCTGGATCCCGCACATCGCCGCCCTGGCGCTCGCCGTCTCGGCCAGCAGCGCCTTCGCCCACGGCAAGGTCACCTGCCCCGAGCATCCCCCCGCCGAATGGCGACCGCACACCGAGCTGGAGCAGAAGCTCGTGAAGGAAGGCTGGACCGTGCGCCGCATGGAAAAGACCGAAACCTGCTACGAGGTCTACGGCAAAGACCCGCAGGGCAAGCGGGTGGAAGCCTTCTTCGACCCCAAGACGCTTGAGCGCGTTCAAGACTGACGGTGCGCGCGCCACCGGCGCAACGCTGCGCGTGTGGGACCGGCCCGTGCGCCTGCTGCACTGGGGCCTGGCCGCGTGCGTGGCCATGGCTTGGTGGAGCAGCGACGACACCGGTCCGCTGCACGAGCGCGTGGGCTACGTGGCCCTGGCCCTGCTGGCCGCGCGCGTGGCGTGGGGATTCGGCGGCAGCCGCTATGCGCGCTTCGCCCAGTTCGTGCGCACGCCGGCGGCCACGCTGGCCTATGCGCGCCTGGCGCTGGCGGGCCATGCGCCGCGCTACCTCGGCCACAACCCGCTGGGCGCCTGGATGGTGCTGGCACTGCTGGCGATCATGGCGTTGCTGGGCTTCACAGGCTGGCTCTACACCACCGACCGGTTCTGGGGCTATGGCTGGCTGGCCCACCTGCACCAGTACCTGGGCTGGGCCCTGCTGGCCTGCGTGGCCCTGCATGTGGGGGGCGTGCTGTGGACCTGCCTGCAGCACCGCGAGAACCTGGTGCGCGCCATGGTCACCGGCCGCAAGGCGCCGCCGCGGGGTGACGATGTGGCATGAAAAATGGCTCCAGCGCTTATCCAGCAAGCGCTAAAAGCTCCTTTTTATATAGCGCAGCAGGCCCTCAAGGCAGATTCAAGGCAGATCCTTGTTCGGCTCCGGCGCGCGCGCGTCGCGCGGGCCCACGGTGCCCAGCCGGCTCTTGAGCGACTGCGGCTGGCCGGTGAGGATGGCGGCGTAGTTCACCGTGTTGGCCAGCACCTTCTTCACATAGTCGCGCGTCTCGCTGAAGGGCACGTTCTCGGCCCAGATGGCCGCGTCCAGCACCGGGCCGTTGCGCCAGTTGCGCGGGCGGCCCGGGCCGGCGTTGTAGGCTGCCGCCGCCAGGGGCATGGAACCGTCGAAGTCGTCCAGCGCCAGCTTCAGATAGGCGGTGCCGATGGTGATGTTGGTGTCGCGGTCGTAGAGCTGCTGGGGGGAGAAGCCCTCCAGGCCGATCTTGCGCGCCGTCCAGCGCGCGGTGGCGGGCATCACCTGCATCAGGCCCGACGCGCCCACGCCCGAGCGGGCATCCATGATGAAGCGGCTTTCCTGGCGGATCAGGCCATAGACATAGGCCGGGTCCAGCCCGATGCCCCGCGCGCGCTCCACCACGGCGGAGCGGAACGGCATCGGAAAGCGCTGCGCCGCGTCGATCACGCCCTTGGTGCGCTCGCTGGTGTTGATGCAGCGGTCCCACACCTCGCGCTGGCAGGCGAAGTCGGCCGCCGCCAGCAGCTCGCGCTCGCCCATGCCGCCAGGGGTGTGCAGGTTGGTGGTGTAGTTCCACTCGCGCACGCCTTCGCTGCGCAGGCCCATCAGGATGGCGTACAGCGCACGGTTCAGGCCGGGGTTGGCGCGCGCGGTGGCTTTTTCTTCCTCGGTCAGCGGTGCGGGCGCCGGGGGCTGCGTGACGCGCTCGCCCAGCTCCTCCAGCGCCAGCTGTTCATAAAAACCCGTGGTGCCGGCGATGCGCGCATACAGCTGGCGCGCGGCCGCGCGATCCTCGTCGCCGGGGCGGTTGGCCATGAGGGCGCGCGCCTTCCAGTACGTCCAGACGCTTTCCTGGCGCGCCGCGGGGCTCATGGCATCGATGCTGCGGCCCACCAGCTTCCATTGCCCGGCCCGCAGCGCGGCGCGCGTGCGCCAGGCCAGCATGTCGTCGGTCAGGTCGGCGTCACGGCCCACGTTGGCGTAGTAGCTGAGCGCATCGGGCGACAGCGCCGTGGCGGCCTGCTTGCCGATCAGGCCCCAGAGCCAGTTGCGCTCCTCGGCCGACAGGTGCGGCCCCCATTTGCTGTCCAGCAGGCTGGCGGCGTTGGCGACATCGCTCATGGCCATGCGGGTGAGCGCCAGCACCACCAGTTCCTGACGCTCCTTGCCACGCGCCGTGGCGCGGCCCGTGAGGTACTTGGTGGGCGAATCCAACGCCTCGCGCAGTTGCGGCAGCGCATCGGGCGCGACGATTTCCACCGCCTTGCGCACCACGCGCAGGCGGTTGGCCTCTGCGCCCAGACGCGCCTTGCGCCACACGTCCAGGGGCTTGATTTTCTTGGCGGCCAGCATCTCGGCGGCGGCACTGGAGCAGCCGTCGTCCAGCTCGCGCAGCGCATACCAGTGGCGCAGCATCTCGGCGCCGGCACTCTCGGCGGCCGTGCCCTTGATCTGCTCGATCGCGAGCGCGTAGCAATGCACCTCGCGGTCATCGCCCATGCGGAACTGCGGGTGAAATTCTGCGAATTGGTCCCAGTCGCGGCGTTGGCCCAGCAGCAGCAGCCAGTCGTTGCGCAGGCGGTCTTCCTGGTAGGTGCCCGCCCAGCGCTGCAGGAAGGCGGTCACTTCGGAGGGTTGGGCCTCCTCCAGCCGCGCACGCAGTTCCCAGTACGCAGCCCAGGGCTCCAAGGCATGGCCGCGCGCGCCCGGCAGCAGCGCGGCAAGCCGCTGCTTGTCGCCCTTGCGGAAGGCTTTCTGCATCTCCAGGACGGTGTCATCGCCGCGGTTTTGCGCCCCGGCCCACGGCGCGGCGGTGGCCAGGGCAGCGCCGGCGATCAGCGGTGTCAGAATCTTCATCCAAAGCATTGGGGGATTATGTGATGGACAAAGCAGCCCTGCGCCGCGCATTGGTAGAACAGCGCCTGAATCTGCCGGACCGCCTGCAGCGCGCCGACCAGTTGCAACGCGTGATGCGCATCTGGCTGGTGGACCGCCCGGACACCATCATCGGCGCCTACTGGCCGATCAAGGGTGAGTTCGATCCGCTGCCCGCGCTGCACCGCTGGAAGGAAGATGGCGAGTTGCTGGACGAGCCCCAGCTGCGCCGCATCGGCCTGCCCGTGGTGGACAAGGTGCACAAGACGCTCACCTTCCACGCCTGGTATCCCGGCTGCCCCATGGAGGAAGACGCCTACGGCATCCCCAAGCCCAAGGACACCGAGCTCATCCACCCCACGCTGCTGTTCGTGCCCTGCGTGGGCTACGGCCCGGGCGGCTACCGCCTGGGCTACGGCGGGGGCTTCTACGACCGCACGCTGGCGACGCTGCAGCCCCGCCCCGCCACCGTAGGCCTGGGGTTCACCCACGGCTACCTGGACGACTTCGAGCCCGAGGCACACGATCTGCCGCTGGACGCCATACTCAACGACAACGGCGTGGTCTGGCCGGTTTGACGCTTCAAAAACAAGAGCGGTTTGCGCTTGGCATACGGTGCTTTCAAGCAAATAACGAGCTCAAACCCTGTGATTACGGGCGCGAGCAGCTCTTTTTAACGTAGCACCACAGCATCAAGGAACCCCTCCATGCTCCAGCTCTACATTGGCAACAAGAACTACTCCTCCTGGTCCATGCGCCCCTGGGTGCTGCTGCGCCAGGCCGGCATCGCGTTCGAGGAAGTGCCCGTGCGCTTTGACAGCTTCGATGCCAATTCGCAGTTCAAGCGCCAGCTCAAGGCCGTCACCCCCGTGGCCAAGGTGCCCGTGCTGGTGGATGGGGACATTACCGTCTGGGACAGCCTGGCCATCGCCGAATACCTGGCCGAGCAGTACCCCGACAAGCATCTGTGGCCCCAGGACAAGGCCGCGCGCGCCCGCGCCCGCAGCGTGGTGGCCGAGATGCACAGTGGCTTCAGCGCGCTGCGCAGCCACTGCGGCATGAACATCGAGGCCCGCCTGCCCGAAGTGGGCGAGATCGTGTGGCGCGACCAGCCCGCCGTGCGCGCCGACGTGCAGCGCCTGGTGGAGATGTGGAGCGAGCTGCTGGACCAGCACGGCGGCCCCATGCTGTTCGGCCAATTCAGCATTGCCGACGCGTTCTATGCGCCGGTGTGCATGCGTCTGGCCACCTTTGCCCTGCCCGTGCCTGAACACATCACCGCCTATGTGCAGCGCGTGCAGCAGTTGCCGGGCGTGAAGGCCTGGATCGACGGCGCACTGGCCGAGCAGGACTTCGTGCCGTTCGACGAGCCCTACCGCGCACGGCGCGGCTAGCCCGCCGGCGCAGTGCCATGAAACTGCACATCCTGTCCGACCTGCACCTGGGCGTGCAGGGCATGGAGCACCCGCGCACCGACGCGGATGTGGTGATCCTCGCGGGCGACATTGCCCGCCCCGCGGCCGCCGTGGCCTGGGCGCAGGGCTTCGCCAAGCCGGTGCTGTACGTGCCGGGCAACCACGAGTTCTACGGCTCCAGCCTGCAGGACACCGCGCAAGAGCTGCGCCGTCTGTGCGAAGGCAGCCCCGTGCACCTGCTGGACAACCGCAGCCTGGTGCTGCAGGGCGTGCGCTTCATCGGCAGCACCCTGTGGAGCGACTTCCGCGTGGCCGGCGATGGCGCCGCCCGCACCGAGGCCATGGCCCAGGCCCAGCAGTTCATGCGCGACTTCAGCCGCATACGCGCCGGTGGCGCAGACGGCGGGGCGCTCTTCACGCCCCAGCACGCGGCCGACCTGTTCGACGCCAACGCCCGCTGGCTGGCGCGCGAACTCGCCCAGCCCTTTGCCGGCCCCACCGTGGTCATCACCCACCACGCGCCTTCACCACACAGCATCCACCCGCGCTTTGCGGGCTCGCCCATCAACGCCGCCTTCGTGTCCGACGCACAGACCCTGGTCGAGGGCAGCGGCGCGCGGCTGTGGGTGCATGGGCACACGCACGACAGCTTCGACTACCGGCTGCACGGCACACGCGTGCTGTGCAACCCGCGCGGCTATGCCAAGGATGGGCAGGTGGAGAACACGCGGTTCAACCCCCACCTGGTTGTAGAGGTGGCGTAACCACCAGTCAGGCCAACGCGCCTAAAGGCCTGCACCACGGCCGACGACACCATCCACCTGCGTGCCCGCGTCCCGCTGGCCGAGGGCACCATGGCTTTTCACCTGGACAAGCCTGGGCGTTGCGCCTACGACCCGTCCTGGCCGCACGCTGCGCGCGGCGGACGGCGCCGGCATCGACGAGGACGATCTGCGCAGCGAAGAATGCTTCGGCTACCACCACCTGCGCCCTGCCTCGTCCAGCGGGGCGGCAGTCCTGGCGATGACGTACGGACAGCGACCGATTCCAGGTTGAATACACTGCCCCCATGCAGATTTACATGGTGGGCGGCGCCGTGCGCGACCGGCTGTTGGGCCGCCCCGTCAATGACCACGACTGGGTCGTCGTCGGCGCCACGCCCGACGACATGGTGGCACGCGGCTACCTGCCCGTGGGGCGCGACTTCCCCGTCTTCCTCCACCCCGAGACGCGCGAGGAATACGCGCTGGCGCGCACCGAGCGCAAGAGCGGGCGCGGCTACCGCGGCTTCGTGGTGCAGACGTCGCCCGACGTGACACTGGAAGAAGACCTGTCACGGCGCGACCTTACTATCAATGCAATAGCTGCCAGCGCTGACTGGACGGGCGCCGAAGACCTGTTTGACCCTTATGGCGGCGCGCGCGACCTGCAAGCGCGGGTACTGCGCCATGTGACCGACTCCTTCCGCGAGGACCCGGTGCGCATCCTGCGCGTGGCGCGCTTTGCGGCGCGTTTCACCGACTTCACCGTAGCGCCCGAGACGATGCAGCTCATGCGCGAGATGGTGCACGACGGCGAGGCCGACCACCTGGTGCCCGAGCGCGTGTGGCAGGAGCTGGCGCGCGGGCTCATGGAGCCGCAGCCCTCGCGCATGTTCGACGTGCTGCGCGACTGTGGCGCGCTGGCCGTGGTGCTGCCCGAGGTCGAGCGCCTGTGGGGCGTGCCCCAGCGCCCCGAATACCACCCCGAAGTGGACACCGGTGTGCACCTGATGATGGTGCTGGACATGGCAGCCCATTTGCAGGCCCCGCTCACCGTGCGCTTCGCCTGCCTCACGCACGACTTGGGAAAAGGCACCACGCCGCACGACGTGCTGCCGCGCCATATCGGCCATGAGCAGCGCAGCGCACGGCTGCTCAAGGCCGTGTGCGAACGCTTGCGCGTGCCGGTGGAATGCCGCGAACTTGCCGACGTGGTGGCGCGCGAGCACGGCAACATCCACCGCAGCGGCGACCTGGGCGCTGCCGCGCTGGTGCGCCTGCTGGAGCGCTGCGACGCCATCCGCAAACCCGCGCGGCTGGACGAGATCCTGCTGGCCTGTGAATGCGATGCGCGCGGACGCCTGGGTTTTGCCGATCGGCCCTACCCGCAGCGCGCTCGCATCAACGCCGCGCTCGCGGCCGTGCAGTCGGTCACCACCAGCAGCGTGGCTGCGCACGCTGCGCAACTGGGCCTGAGCGGCCCCAAGGTGGGCGAGATGATTCACGCCGCCCGCGTACAGGCCGTGGCCGACTGGCTTCATGCCACCGCGCAGCCTGCCCCAGAACCTCGGGGCAACGCTGGCTGAGCACCTGTGGTGCCTCGCTCCAGTGAGGATTGGCTGCGGGTACGCAGCAACAGCCACTGGTATGGCGAATCGTCAGCGCTGCGGCCCCACAACAGGGGCGAGCGCCACACGAGGGTTGGTTCCGCAGCGCCTTACACCGACTGCACCCAGCGCGCGATATCGGCCGCACCCAGCGCACCAGAGATGCGCGCTGCCTCCTGTCCGCCGCGAAACAGGATCATCGTCGGGATGCTGCGGATGCCGTAGCGCGCCGCGATCGCGGGGTGCGCCTCGGTATCCAGCTTGGCCAGCCGCACGCGCGGCTCCAACTCGCGCGCAGCCTGAGCGAAGGCTGGCGCCATCTGGCGGCAGGGGCCACACCACGGCGCCCAGAAGTCCACCACCACGGGCAGATGGCTGCGCGCTACGTGCCGGTCGAAGCTGGCCGCATCCAGCGCCAGCGGTTCGCCCGTGAACAGTGGCCGATGGCAGCTGCCGCAGTCGGGCGCACTGCCCAGTTGCGCGGCCTGCACGCGGTTGGTGGTGTGGCAGTGGGGGCAGACGACGTGCAGTGCTTCGGGGGAGCTCATGGAGGACCTCGCGGGGGTTGGCGAAACCAGGCAATTGCGGGTAAGGGGTCACGTTTTCAATGCCTACGGCCCTGCGGGTAGCCGGCCTACAGTGGCCGCGCGCGTGCAGAGTTAAGGTTGCGGGCGATGCCCACGCCGCCTCTGCCGACTTCCCGCCACGCCCTGTTCCTCGACTTCGACGGCACGCTGGCCGACATTGCCGCACAGCCGCATGCCGTGCAGCTGCCGCCCGGCGTGGTGGACTGCCTGCAAGCACTGCATGTGCGGCTGGAGGGGGCGCTGGCCATCGTCACCGGCCGCACCATGGCCGATATCGACCATTTTTTGGACCCGTTGCGCCTACCCGTGGCCTGCGAGCATGGCGCGCAGTACCGCCTGGGCAACGGGCGCAGCGGCGGCCTGCCGGCGCTGCCACTGCAGCCGCTGCTGGCCGCGCTGCGCCCGCTGATGGCGCAGCACCCCGAGCTGCTGCTGGAGGCCAAGAGCGCCGGCCTGGCGCTGCACTACCGACAGGCGCCGCAACTGCAGGCGTTGTGCCTGCAGGCGATCACACAGGCGCTGCGCGAGGTGCCGGGCGCCGAGTTGCTGCACGGCAAGTTCGTGTACGAGGTCAAGCCCGTGGGGCCGGACAAAGGCCGTGCGATCACGGACTTCATGCGCCTGGCCCCCTTCGCCGGGCGCGCGCCGCTGTTCGTGGGTGACGACGTGACGGACGAAGCCGGCTTTGCCGCCGCACAGTCGCTGGGGGGCCTGGGCATCAAGGTGGGCGAAGGCGCCACGCGCGCCCACGCGCGGCTGGCCACGCCCGCCGCCGTGCGCCAATGGCTGCAGCACGCCGTGGGCGAGGAGATCACATGACGAGCAAAGCATCTCACGTGGGCGCCACCGCCATGGCCGCACCGTCGCTGGCGCTGGGAATGATCGGCAATTGCACCATCAGCGCGCTGGTGGATGCGCGCGCCTGCATCGTCTGGAGCTGCATGCCACGCTTTGACGGCGACCCGGTGTTCAATGCGCTGGTCCAGCCCGGCCCCGATGGCAGCCGCTTCGCCATCGAGCTGGAGGACTTCGCCCGCAGCGAGCAGTGGTACGAGCCCAATACCGCCGTGCTGCGCACGCACCTGACCGACGCGCATGGCAATTGCCTGGAGGTGACCGACTTCTGCCCGCGCTTCTTCGCACGTTCTCGCGCCTTCCGCCCCGTGATGCTGGTGCGCCGCGTGCGACCGGTGCGGGGGGCACCACGCATCCGCGTGCTGGTACAGCCGCGCTACGACTGGGGCATGGCCCAGCCCGCCCTCACGCGCGGCAGCAACCACATCCGCTATGTGGGGGGCGACTTCACGCTGCGGCTGAACACCGACGCGCCCGTGGCGTACGTGCTCTCGGGCGAGCCCTTTGTAGCGGGGCGCGAATACAACTTCCTGCTCGGCGCAGACGAAACGCTCTCCGGCGGCATTGGCGACACCGCACGCCACTATGAGCAAGAGACCGTGTCGTACTGGAAGCACTGGACCCAGCGCCTGCATCTGCCGCTGCAGTGGCAGGAGGCCGTGATCCGCTCGGCCATCACGCTGAAGATGTCGCTGTTCGAGGACACGGGCGCCATCGTCGCGGCGATGACCACGAGCATCCCCGAATCGGCGCACAGCGGCCGCAACTGGGACTACCGCTACTGCTGGCTGCGCGACGCGTTCTTCGTGGTGCGCGCGCTCAACAGCCTGTCGGAAGTGGGCACCATGGAGGACTACCTGCGCTGGCTCGGCAACATCGTGGCCAAAACCGGCAGCGGCCACATTCAGCCGCTGTACGGCATCGGGCTGGAGCACGAGCTGCCCGAATCCGTCCTGCCCCACTTGGCCGGCTACCGCGGCATGGGCCCGGTGCGCGTGGGCAACCAGGCGGCAGAGCACTTCCAGCACGACGTGTACGGCAACATCGTGCTGGGCGCGGCGCAGTCCTTCCACGACCGGCGGCTACTGCACCCCGCCGGAGCCGCGGAGTTCGAGCGCCTGGAGCGCGTGGGCGAGCTGGCCGTGCAGGTGTACGGCAAGCCCGACGCGGGCATGTGGGAGCTGCGCACGCGCGCGCGCATCCACACCTCGTCAGCCCTCATGAGCTGGGCAGCGTGCGACCGGCTGGCCAAGATCGCACGCGCACTGCAACTGCCCGAGCGCGCCCATTACTGGCAGCAGCATGCGCAGCGCATGCATGGCGAGATCCTCGAGCGCTCGTGGCACGCCAAGCGCCAGGTGTTTGCCGAGAGCTTTGGCGGCAGCGAGCTGGACGCCAGCGTGCTGCTCATGGCCGAGGTGGGCCTGATCCACCCCACCGACCCGCGCTTCGTGAGCACGCTGGACGCCATGGAACACACGCTGTGCGACGGCCCCTTCATGCGCCGCTACGAAGCCGCGGACGATTTCGGCAAGCCCGAGACCGCGTTCAACATCTGCACCTTCTGGCGCATCGATGCGCTGGCGCGCACCGGCCGGCGCGAGCAGGCGCAGGAGATCTTCGAGGCCATGCTGGCCGTGCGCAACCCGCTGGGGCTGCTGTCCGAAGACACCCACGCCGCCACGGGCGAGATGTGGGGCAACTTCCCTCAAACCTATTCCATGGTGGGCATCATCAATGCCGCCATGCGGCTGTCCGCCCCCTGGGACAGCGTGATCTGACCTGGAGCCTTCCTGCATGAGCCGACTCGTCGTCATCTCCAACCGCCTGGCCGACCCGCGCAAGAGCGCTGCCGGTGGCCTGGCCGTGGCCCTGGGCGACGCGCTGGCACGCACGGGCGGCCTGTGGTTCGGCTGGAGCGGCACGGTCACCCCGGACGGCACACCCGGCGAAGGTGCGCTGCAAACACACCAGGCCGGCAACGTGACCCTGGCCACCGTGGACCTGTGCCAGGCGGACCACGCGGCCTATTACCAGGGCTACGCCAACAGCGTGCTGTGGCCGGTGCTGCACTACCGGCTGGACCTGGCCGACTTCAGCGCCAATTACAGCGAGGGCTACCGCCGCGTGAACCAGATGTTCGCGCGCAAGCTGCTGCCGCTGCTGCGCGAGGACGACGTGATATGGGTGCACGACTACCACCTGATCCCGCTGGCGGCGGAGCTGCGCGCGCTGGGTTGCCGCCAGCGCATCGGATTTTTCCTGCATGTGCCCGTTCCGCCGCCGCTCATCCTCGCCGCGCTGCCGCAACACGAGTGGTTGATGCGTTCGTTCTTTGCCTACGACCTGGTGGGCCTGCAAAGCGAGGCCGACGTCGTCCACTTCACACGCTACATGGTCAACGAAGCACAAGCCCAGGAGCTGGGCGGGCAACGCCTGCGTGCCTTCAATGCCACCCTGCGCGTGGCGGCCTTCCCCATCGGCATCGATGTGCAGGAGTTCCAGCGCCTGGGGCGCGCGCCCGACGCCGTGCAGACCTGCGAAGCCCTGCGCGCGGAGTATTCACGCCGCCAACTGTTGCTGGGCATCGACCGGCTGGACTACTCCAAGGGCATCCCGCACCGCGTGCGCGCCTTCCGCCAGCTGCTGGAACGCTACCCCGAGAACGAGCACAGCGCCACACTGGTGATGATCGCCTCGCCCTCGCGCGACGACGTGCACGCCTATGCCGACCTGCGCCAGGAGCTGGAGGGCCTGTGCGGCGCCATCAACGGCGACTACGGCGATCTGGACTGGATGCCGCTGCGCTACATCCACCGCACCGTCGCCCGCAAGCGCGTGCCCGGCCTGTGCCGCGCGGCACGCGTGGGGCTGGTCACGCCGCTGCGCGACGGCATGAACCTGGTGGCCAAGGAATACGTGGTGGCGCAAGAGCCCGAGGACCCGGGCGTGCTGGTGCTGTCGCGCTTTGCCGGCGCGGCCGAGCAACTCAAGGAGGCCTTGCTGGTCAACCCCTACGACACCCAGGGCATGGCCGACGCGATCCAGACCGCGCTGCGCATGCCGCTGTCCGAGCGCCAGTGGCGCCATGAACGGCTCATGGAACGCATCCAGCGCCAGGACGTGCACTGGTGGCGCAACAGCTTCCTGCAGGCGCTGCGCGACGAGGCTGCACCGCCGGTCACCGCGCCGGCAGGGGCCGTGGCAGCCACTTGAGGGTTGTCTGGGTGCACGCGTCCTGCGCGCAGCGGCCCCTCCACGCCCCAGCCGGTCAAGGCTGCAGCTGTGGAGTTCAGCCCGGCTGCTGCAGCAGAGCCAACGCCGCGTAGTCGCCCACCTGGCCTCCCAGCCCCGCAGGCACCAGCTCTACCCCGGCGGTGAGCGCGGGGAAGTAGCGCGCCAGCTGCGCACGCAGCAGCGGCAGCAGCAGCGCCTGGTGGTGCAGGAACACGGCACCGCCCAGGCTGATGCGCCGCAGATCCAACGTGGCCACCAGGTTGTACAGCAGCCGTCCCATCAGCACGCACAGCGCCTGCACTTCGGCCAGCGCGGCCGCGTCACCCGCGTCCGCCGCCGCCATCAGCGCAGGCGCCTCCCGGCCCAGTCGGCGCGGCAGCGCACTGCCCGCGACGAGCGACTCCACATCGCCCTGGTTGCCGCAGCCGCACAGCGCCACGTCGCTGCCCGCGTCGGGGTCGCCCACGTAGCTGTGGCCGGCATGGCCCGCGTTGCCGTTCTTGCCGCGCAGCACGCAGCCGTCCACGCACAGGCCGACGCCGATGCCGGTGCTCCAGGTCACGTAGGCGCAATCGTCCTCCCCCCGCAGCGCTCCCCACAGCCGCTCGGCCTGCAGCGCGGCGACGGCATCGTTGGCGACATGCACGCGGTCTGCGCGCAGCGCCTGCGCCAAGGGCGCCTGCAGCGGCACCCGGGTCCAGTCGTTGCCCAGGCCGCGCGGCGCACCGGCGAGCCCTCCGCAGATGTTGGGGTTGACCACTTCGACCATGCCCGCATGTCGCACGAATGGCCCGCAGGACGCCACGCCCACGCCCGCCAGATCCGAACGCGTGATGCCCTGCTGCGTGCAGGCGGCATCCAGCAGCCGCAGCACCTGCTGGGCCAGCGCATCCGGCGCACCGGCCTTGGCGGTAGGCTCCGCCATGCGCGTGAGCAACACCGGCGGCCCGCTGCCGTTGGCAGGGTCCGCCAGGCACACGGCCACCTTGGTGCCGCCAATGTCCACGCCGGCATGCAGGCCCGGCGACTGGGAGGTAGGAAGTTGCTGCGGCATGGGGCCCATCATGGCGCAACCGCGGCCGCCTCGGCTGTAGGGAAAAAGCGTTTATCTCAATTGATAGCTGCTCGCGCTTGTCCAGCAAGGGCTAGCGCCATAAAAGGCTCACAACCATTTGACCGCTAGGCTGAGCAGGAAGCTCAGCAGCACGGTGCTGGCCAGCGGAATGAACCAGTCGCGCCCGAAGAGGCGGAACTGAAAATCCCCCGGCAGCCGGCCCAGCCCCAGGCGGCGCAGCCAGGGGGTGAGCCCGTTGATGAGCACCAGGGCGAGGAAAACGACGAGAAGCCAGCGCAGCATGGGCCGAGTGTAGGCGCCTGCAGCCCGCGTGGCGTGCCGCTAGGGCCTGTGATGGAAGGAGTCGCGAAGCTCCTGACAGCCTGCCCATCAAGGCGCGTGACGCAGCGCGTGCGCCCGCACGCACAAGGAACGCAACACCGAGGGGGCTGTCATGAGCTTCCCTTCGGGTTGCCTCGCAAAGGGGCCGTCTGCGGCGTTGCCCGCGCTTGCAAGGCACGAGCCTTGCGGCGCGCAAGCGCCTTGCATCCACCCCCTTTGCGAGGCAACGCGATCCCCTTCCCTAGTGTTCACCGGCCCTAGCGCTGCACGCCCCAGCGTCGCACCGTCAGGCGCTCCAGCGTGTGAAAGCCCAGGTTCTCCACCGCCAGGCCGATGGCGATCACCATGGCGAGGCCCGCGAAGACCTTGTCTGTGTAGAGCTCATTGCGGTTCTGGAAGATGTACCAGCCCAGGCCGCCCTGCCCCGAAGACGCGCCGAACACCAGTTCCGCCGCGATCAGCGTGCGCCAGGCGAAGGCCCAGCCGATCTTCAACCCCGACAGGATGGACGGCAGCGCCGCGGGCACCAGCAGTTGCAACACGTAGCGCAGGCCCTTCAGGCCGTAGTTGCGCCCCGCCATGCGCAGCGTTTCGGGCACGCCTTGAAAGCCCGCGTAGGTGTTGAGCGCCAGCGGCCACAGCACGGAATGCACCAGCACGAAGACCAGGCTGCCCTGCCCCAGGCCGAACCACAGCAGCGCCAGCGGCAGCAGCGCGATCGCCGGCAGCGGGTTGAACATGGCCGTCAGCGTGGACAGCAGGTCGCGTCCCAACTGCGTGGACACGGCCAGCGTGGTGAGCACGAAGGCACAGGCGATGCCCGCGAGGTAGCCCTTGAGCAGCACGGCCAGCGACAGTGCCGTCTTGTGCAGCAGCTCGCCCGAAGCCACGCCCTGTGCGAAGGCCTGCGCGGTCTGCAGGAAGGTGGGCAGCAGCAGGTCGTTGTCCTGCCAGCGCGCAACGCCTTCCCACAGCAGCGCCAGCACGGCGAGGATAAGCGCCTTGCGCAGCGCGCCCTGCTGCCAGAGGCGGCGGCCCAGCGGCAGCGGCTGCGCGGGCGCCACGCGTCCGAGCGGGGGCAGGGTGTGCAGCACTTCGGGGCGCACGGGCGGGTGCAGCGCGAAGGGCGCCGCGGAGACGGAAGAGGTTGGAAGGCTCATGGGCAGAGGTCAGGCGAAGGTGGGCGGAACAGGCGCGTGCGGGGCATCGGAAGGTGCGGCGCCGTGCACAGGCTCATCGAACAGCAGCGCATGCACCCGCTGCGCGGTGGCCTGGAAATCGGCGCTGCCCGCGCTGTGCAGACCGTACTGGTGGCAGTTGATCTCGGCACGCAGGCGCCCGGGGTGCGGCGAGAGAATGGCGATGCGGCTGCCCACCACCAGCGCTTCCTCGATGGAATGAGTGACGAACACCAGCGTGAAGCGCAACTCGTCCCACAGCGCCAGCAGCTCCTCCTGCATGCGCCGGCGCGTGAGCGCGTCCAGCGCCGCAAAGGGCTCGTCCATCAGCAGCACCTGGGGCTGCATGGCCAGCGCGCGGGCGATGGCCACGCGCTGCTTCATGCCGCCCGACAGCTGGTGCGGGTGCACGTCGGCAAACCGTGCCAGGCCCACCTTGTCCAGGTACAGCGCGGCGCGTTCGGCCGCCTCGGCGCGCGTGGCGCGGCGCGAGGCCAGCAGCGGAAACATCACGTTCTCGCGCACGGTCTTCCAGGGCGGCAGCTGGTCAAACTCCTGGAACACCACCACGCGGTCGGGCCCCGGCGCGGCGACCGCCCGGCCCTGCAGGCGCACCGTACCCTCGGCAGGCGCGATGAACCCGGCAATGGACTTGAGCAGCGTGGACTTGCCGCAGCCCGACGCGCCCAGCAGCACATAGCGCTCGCCCGCATGCACGTCGAAGGAGACTTGGTGCGTGGCACGCACCACGCGCTCGTGTGTGCGGTAGTCGAGGCTCACGCCCTGCACCTGCAACAGCGGTGCAGGTACTGCTGAGGCCGCACTGACTGGGTGGCTGGCCGGATGGACTGCTGGCTGATGGCCTGGGCTGGCGCCGGGCGGGCCGCCCCAGGCGGTCGCGCCGCTCGCTTCGCCCTGGAATGCGGTGCGCATCAGTTGCCTCCTGCAATGCGCGGATCGTCGAAGAAGTAGTCCTGCAGCGCCACGGGCTGGTGCTTGAGCGCGCCCACGCGGTGCAGAAACTGCCCCAGCCCCAGCGTGTTCTGCGGGCGGATCTGGAACTGCACCTCGGGGTTCTTCAGCACCTGCAGCAGCAGCTGCCGGTCGGTGTTGCCGCCGTGGGTGCGCAGGTAGATGTCGGCCGCCTGCTCGGGCTGCGCGGCAATGAAGCGCGCCGCCTCGTCCAGCGCGTCCAGCAGCGCGCGGTAGGTCTTGGGGCTGTCGTTGCGGAATTTCTCCGTGGCGTAGAGCACCGTGGCCGACGCCGGCCCGCCCAGCACGTCATAGGACTTGAGCACGATGTGCGCGGCTGGGTTGGCGGCCAGTTCCTGCTCCTGGAAGGGAGGGTTGCCGAAGTGCGCGGTGATCTCGGTGCCGCCCTTGATGATCGCCGCGGCCGCGTCGGGGTGCGGCAGGGCCACCTGCAGCTTGTCCAGGCGGTTGAATGCCGGGTCGCCCCAGCGCTGGGCGGAGGCCAGCTGCAGGATGCGCGACTGCACCGACACACCCACGGCCGGCAGCGCAATGCGGTCCTTGTCGGTGAAGTCGGCAATGGTCTTGACCGCTGGGTTGTTGCTCACCAGGTAGTACGGGAAGTTGCCCAGCGACGCCACGCCTTTCACATTCTGGCGGCCGCGCGTGCGGTCCCACAGCGTGAACAGCGGGCCTACGCCCGCGCCGGCGATGTCGATGGAGCCGGCCAGCAGCGCATCGTTGATCACGGCGCCGCCCGAGAGCTTGACGAACTCGACCCGGATGTCCACACCCGCAACCTTGCCGTGCTTCTCGATGAGCTTCTGGTCCTGCGCCACGTTCAGCAGCAGGTAGACGATGCCGAACTGCTGGGCGATGCGCAATTGCCCCTCGGCCGCCTGGGCCACACCGTGCGCGCCCAGCAGCAGGCCGGCGACCGAGCAGAGCACCGCACCGCGGCGGGTGGCGCGACGCAGGAAACGAAGAAAAAAATGGCGCAGGGGCCCGTGCACCGGGCTGTGCGATTGCGGTGTGGGCGTCGCGGAAGGGAGGGTCGTCATAGGTTCTGTCCTTTTTCAGGCAAAAAGTGGCCCTGGCGCCTGCCCGGCAAGCGCCAACAGCTATCAATTGGTGAGTGTGCGAAGGGGCGGCGGGATCAGCGGGGCGCGTCGCCCTCTACCGTGGTGCGGTAGAGCTTGCGGCGCTCGGTGTCGGGGGTGCCGGCGGCCAGGTGCAGCACCGCGCGGTTGTCCCAGAACACGAGGTCGTGCGGCTGCCACTGGTGGCGGTAGACGAATTCGGGCCGCACGCTGGCAGCGAACAGCTCCTGCAGCAGCGCGCGGCTCTCCTCCTCCGGCAGGTCCAGGATGCGCGTGGTGAAGTGCTCACTCACGAACAGCGCCTTGCGCCCCGTCGCCGGGTGGGTGCGCACCACGGGGTGCACGGCCGGCGCCACCTCGGCGATCTGCGCGGGTGTGAGCCGCGGGCGCCAGGGGTTGCGCTGGCGCAGTTCCTCATAGCGTGCCAGGTAGCTGTGCTCCGCCCGCAGATGAGCGATGCGCTGCTGGGTGGCCTCGGGCAGCGCGTCGTAGGCGGCGTACTGGTCGGCAAACAGCGTGTCGCCGCCCACATTGGGCAGCTCCTGCGCATGCAGCAGCGAGCCCAGGCTGGGCTTGTCCTTGTACGACAGGTCCGAATGCCATAGCGAACCCGCGTCGCCCAGCCCGGTGGGTTCGCCGTTCTCGTCGCGGATGTTGGAGACCACCAGCACTTCGGGGTGGCCCTGCAGCGCGAATTTGCGCTGCACATGGATCTGCAGCGGCCCGAAGCGGCGGCTGAAGGCTACCTGCTGCGCGGGCGTGATGCGCTGGTTGCGAAAGACCAGCACCACATGCTCCCAGTGCGCGCGCAGGATGCGGTCGAAGTCCGCATCGCTCAGCGGCTGGGCCAGGTCCAGACCGAGTACCTCGGCGCCCAACGGGGCCGGCAGGCGGCGGATTTCAAACTCTTGCGATGCCTGTGAGGCAAGGCCCGGATCGTGGGGTAAAGCGGACATCGTGACAGCTCCTGTGCAGCGGTGGGTGAAGACGTGCAGTCACTGTAGGCGTCGCTTTTTATTTCTAAAAATACTGTTTTCTTTGTTGTTTAACACCAAAACATCTATAGAAACCTCAGAGCCGGTGGCTCCGGTCACCCTGCGCAAAGCCCATGGGCCGCCACGGCTCGCCTGCGCCCACGGCCAGCACCTTGAACAGCTCGCCCATTTCGTGCTCCATCATCAATTTGGCCGCTTGGGCCCGCTGGGCCTGCGTCAACCGCTCCAGTTCGGATAGCAGACCGCAGTTGATGAGAAAGTGCGCCTGCGTCGTGTAGCCCAGCACCTGCAGCCCCGCGTCCTGCGCGGCCAGGGCCATCGCGGTGAAGTTGACGTGCGCGGTGATGTCCTTGAGGCCTACGTCCGCCAGCGGGTCGGAATCCACCTGGTGCCCGCGGTGGCACACCAGCGTGCCCATGTGCCGCTGGGGGTGGTAGTACTCGTCCTCGCCAAAGCCGTAGTCGATCAGGAAGGCCGCGCCGCGCACGAGGTGCTGGGCCAGCGTGCGCATGAAGGCCTCGCCCTGGGGGTGGATCTCGGTGAGGTAGTCGTGCGGGCCGTCGATCTCCACCGGCGGGCGCAGCGGGGTGGGACGGTCTTGCCACACAAAGCCGTTGCCCGACTCGTCCAGGGCCACGCCGCGTTCGTGCCACAGGCCCGCGCGGCGCTGCAGCAGTTGCACGGGCATGGCGTCCAGCACCTCATTGCCCACCACCACGCCCTGTATCTGATCGGGCAGACGGTCGACCCAGTGCACGCGGTCGCCCCAGGCCGCCAGCGTGGCCTGCTGGCGTGCGCGCAGGCTACCCGACAGGTCCACGATGGTGTAGCGCCGCACACGGTCGCCCAACGCGCCCAGCAACTGGGCGGCCAGCGCGCCGCTGCCGGCGCCAAACTCCCAGACCTCGTCGGTGGCGGTGGCATCCAGTGCCTCGCGCACCTGGCGGGCCAGCACGCTGCCGAAGACGGGGGACAGCTCGGGCGCGGTCACGAAGTCGCTGCCGCTGGCGGGCATGGCGCCGAACTTCGGCAGGTCGCCCGCGTAATAGCCCAGGCCCGGCGTGTACAACGCCAGCGCCATGAACCGGTCGAAGCCGATCCAGCCTCCCTGGGCCGTGATGCGCTGGCGGATGTGCTCGAAAAGCGAAGGGGTGAGAGCCGTCATAATTCCAAGTCCAGCCCGCGTTACTCCCCATTTGCATGAGCGACTCTTCCGCCTCGTCTTCCCTGCAGCCCTCGTCCGAATTGGTGCGCTGGCTGCAGTCTTTGGCATTGCCCCTCTGGGCGCGTGGCACGTTGGTGATTGTATTTCTGGCGGTGATGTCCGGCGGGCTGGCCCTGGTGGTGTGGGGCGCCTGGAACCGCGACCGTGAGGCCATGACGGCGGCCATCGGGCTGCTGACCGTGGCCCTGCCCGTCAGCCTGGTGGTGATCGGCCTGGTGTTCGGGCAGCGCAGCGAGCGGCGGCTGGCCCAACTCACCCACGCGGTGCTGGACGTGCAGATCCCCGCCCAGGTGCAGCAGCTCGCCGGCACGCCGCGCGGCCTGCTGCTCACTCCGCTGGCGCGCACGGGATGCCGGGCGACCTACAGGCTGTCGGCTCCCGCGGGCCAGCGCGGCCTGCACCACCCGCTGCAGTTCAGCGTCGAGCTGAACGTGCGCAAGGTGAACGTCATGTTCAGCCTGCCCGAGCCCATCGCACCGCAGGGCCCGCTGGCCGAACACCCGGCGCTCGCCAGCTACCAGCATGTGATCGCCGGCGCGCGGGCCGAAGGCTATCGGCTGAACCATGAACTCGCCGACTACGGCGGCGACGACGGCGGCAGGGCCCTGCTGTTCTATCGCACGCTACCCGAGGATTTCCTGCTGCGCCCCATCGAGCGGCTCTATTTCACCCAGGACCTCGGTTTCTTCGTGCGCGGCATCGTGGAGGCCCAGGAGGCCGCGCAGGCCGGCGCCGCGGTGCGGGAGGCCCGGGCATGAGCCGCGCCGACTGGGTGCTGGTCACCGGCGCGGCGCACCGCCTGGGCCGCAAGATCTGCCAGGCCTTCGCGGCGGCGGGCTGGAACGTGCTGTGCCACTACCGCGCCTCGGAGGCCGGGGGCGCGCGACACCCAGGCCGGCGTCCGCGCGCTGGGGCGCGAGTGCCTGCTGGTGCATGCGGACCTGGCGCGGCCGGAGGCCGCCACGCAACTCTTCGACCAATGCGTAGCGCTCACCGGCACCGCCCCTCGCTGCATCGTCAACAACGCCTCCATCTTCGAGGCCGACGACGCCCGCACGGCCAGCGCCCAGGGGCTGGGCATGCACTTCCTCGCCAATACGGCCACGCCTCTGCTGCTGGGCAACGCGCTCCACACCTGGCTGTGCGCGCAGGGGCAGGCGACGGCGGGGCGGTACAGCGTCGTCCATGTGCTCGACCAGAAGGTGCACAACCTCAACCCCGATTACTTCTCCTACACCGTCAGCAAGCTGGCGCTGGAGCGCAGCGTGGCCCTGCAGGCCCAAGCCCTGGCGCCCCAGGTGCGCGTGTGCGGTCTCTCGCCCGGCCTCATCTACCTGAGCGGCCCGCAGACCCAGGACAACTTCGACCGCGCCAGCCGCGTCAACCTGCTGCGCCAGCCGATAGAGCCCGCCGAGGTCGCCCGCTGCGCCGTGTTCATCGCGGACAACACTAGCCTGAACGGCTGCACGCTGCGCGCCGACAACGGCCAGCACCTCATTCCCCTGCAACGCGATGTCATGTGGGCGATCGAGGAAAATCCACACTCATGAACTCCATCCTGCTTGCTTTCGGAGCCCTTGACGCGCGGCTGGCGACGCACTGCCGGGCGCTCAGCCTGCGCCGGCACGAGGTGGCGGTGCGCATCGGCGTGCACGCGCACGAGCGGCAGGCGGCGCAGCGCATGTGGTTCGACGTGGACCTGTGCGTCAAGCTCGACCATGCGCCGGCGGCCCGGGACGATATCTCCCAGACCGTGGACTACGACTTCATCCGCGACATTGTCGCCCGCGAGGTCGGCAGCCATCACCACGAACTGCAGGAATCCCTGTGCGACGCAATCGCCCAGGCCATCCTGCAAAGGCCCGAGGTGCACGCCGTGCGGGTCGCCACGCGCAAGCCCGACGTCTATCCCGACAGCGCTTCCGTGGGGGTGGAGCGGGTATGCATCAAACCCTGGTGAATCCGTGACCATTTTTTCCCATCCCGCCCGCCCGGGCGAAGGGCTGCAGGCGCTGACGCTCACCGGTTTGCGCTTCGACGCGAACCTGGGCATCCTCGCGCACGAAAAAAACGCGCCCCAGCCCATCCAGGTGGACGCCGAGCTGAACCTGGGCACCCAGCCCCTGGCGCCGCGCGACGACGACATCCAGCACGTGCTGGACTACCGCAAGGTGCGCCAGATCATCATCGACGAGTGCACGGCCGAGCATGTGAACCTGCTGGAGAGCCTGATCGGCAAGCTGGCCAACCGGCTGATGCAGCTGCCCGGCGTGCTGGGCGTGCGCGTGAAGATCGCCAAACTGGAAATTTTTGATGACTGCGAAGTCGCCATTCGCGTCGAGACAGGACAGTGGTAAACCCATGAACACCGCCAACAACACCCTTCCCACCGCCGCCGACTGGGCCGGCGAAGATGGCGCGCCCGATGCGGCCGACACACGCAAGATCGAGCGCGAGTCCCACAAGCTGGAAAAGCGCCTGTGCCGCGAGGTGGGCCGTGCCATCACCGACTTCAACATGATCGAGGAAGGCGACAAGATCATGGTGTGCATGTCCGGCGGTAAGGACAGCTACACGCTGCTGGACATCCTGCGCAAGCTGCAAAAGCGCGCACCGGTGAAGTTCGACATCGTGGCCGTGAACCTGGACCAGAAGCAGCCCGGCTTCCCCGAGCATGTGCTGCCGGACTATTTCAAGAGCATCGGCGTGCAGTACCACATCGAGAACCAGGACACCTACAGCGTCGTCAAGCGTGTGGTGCCCGAGGGCAAGACCACCTGCAGCCTGTGCTCGCGCCTGCGCCGCGCCATCCTCTACAAGGTGGCGGACGACCTGGGCTGCACCAAGCTGGCGCTGGGCCACCACCGCGACGACATCGTCGCCACGCTGATGCTCAATATGTTCTACGGCGGCCGCATGAAGGGCATGCCGCCGAAGCTGGTCAGCGACGACGGCAAGCATGTGGTGATCCGACCGCTGTGCTACGTGCCCGAGAAGGACACGGCGCGCTGGGCGCAGTACCAGCAGTTCCCCATCATTCCCTGCAACCTGTGCGGCAGCCAGGACGGCCTGCAGCGCGTGGCCGTCAACGAAATGCTGCGCGAATGGGACAAGAAGTTCCCCGGCCGCATCGAGAGCATGCTGCGCGCCATGGGCCACGTGGTGACCACGCACCTGATGGACCCCCACCTGCACGACTTCAAGAACGCCAAGGCCACCGGCATTGCCGACCCGAATGGCGACATGGCGTTCGATCACGAGGAATTTCCGGTCGCACCCGCGCTGCCCGGCCTGCAGGTGGTGCAACTGGGCTGAACGCAGCGCCGCGCAACGCCGTACTATCACAGGCGCGGGGCCTGATGCCCCGGGGAGATACCGCCATGGCCTTCCTGCGCCACATTCCTGCCCTCGCGCTGTGCGCCGCGGCCGCGCTGCTGGCCGGCTGCGCCGGTCCGCGCCTGGTGGAGAGCGACGTCAGCAGCTTCTCCACCCTCAGCGCTCTGCCCAGCCCACCCACCTACCGCTTCGAGCGGCTGCCCTCGCAGCAGGCACAGGCCGCAGCGTTTGCACCCATCGAGGCCCAGGCCGAACAGGCGCTTGCGCGCGTGGGCCTGCGCCGCGACGACACCCAGCCACGGCTGGTTGCACAGATCGGCGCCGAGGGCGGCTACGCCACGCCGCGCTACTGGCCCTATGCACCCGATCCGTTCTACGGCCGCTTCGGCTGGGGCCTGGGCTACGGTGGTGGCTGGGGCTTTGGCGGCATGGGCTGGATGATGGACGGCCCGCCCACCCTCTACCACCGCAAGGTCAGTCTGATGCTGCGCGACGCCGCTTCGCAGCAGGTGGTGTACGAAACCTCGGCCGTGTACGAGGACGTGTGGACGGATGATCCCGCCATCTACGGCGTGCTGTTCGACCAGGCGCTCACCGGCTTCCCGCGCCCCCCAGCGGGGCAGCGCAAGGTCCGCACCGAAATCACGCCACAACGCTGACCACCCCACGACCTGAAAGGACCCGCCATGCGAAGCTCCATCCGACACCTTGTTCTGTGCGCCTGCCTGGGCCCCGTGAGCCTGGTCGCCCAGGCATCCGGCCTGGGCGACACCCTGCGCGGCGCGACCAGCGGGGGTGCCAGCCCCTCCACGCTCGGCGGCATGTTGGGTGGGGGCGCTGCGCCGTCGGCCCTGTCCGCCATGGGTTTGAGTGGATCGGCCACTCCCAGCAACGCTGCCGGGGTGATCACCTACTGCATGAAGAACAACTATCTGAATGCCGACAAGGCCGCACTGGTCAAACAGCAGCTGCTGGGCAAGATGGGCCTGGGCGCGGCCCAGCCCGAGCCCCGCGACGAGGGCTACCTGAGCGGCCTGTCGGGCATGGTCAGCGGTTCCAACGGCAAGCAGTTCAACCTGAACCGCCTCAAGGGCGACCTGAAGGAAAAGGCCTGCGACTTCGTGCTCGACAACGCCAGTTCCCTGCTCTGACCCCACGCCTGCGCTCTTTTCCATGCACGCCACCCGCATCATCGCCATCCGCCACGGCGAAACCGCCTGGAATGTGGACACCCGCATCCAGGGCCACCTGGACATACCGCTCAACGACACCGGCCTGTGGCAGGCCCGGCAGGTGGGGCAGGCGCTGGCCGACGAAGCGGTGGCCGCCATCTACAGCAGCGACCTGCAGCGCGCCTACGCCACGGCCGAAGCCGTGGCCCGCACCACGGGCGCGCCCCTCACGCCCGTACCCGGCCTGCGCGAGCGCAGCTTTGGCAGCTTCCAGGGCCGCACCTTCCAGCAGATCGAGACCGAGTCCCCCGAGCAGGCCCTGCGCTGGCGCAAGCGCGATCCCCACTTCGTGCCCGACGGCGGCGGCGAGTCGCTGGACATGCTGCGCGAGCGCATTGCTGTCACGGTGGACGGCATTGCCGCGCGCCATGCCGGCGAGCAGATCGTGCTGGTGGCCCATGGCGGGGTGATGGACGTGCTCTACCGCCTGGCCACGCGGCTGGACCTGCAGGCCCCACGCACCTGGCAGCTGACCAACGCCGCCATCAACCGGCTGCTGTGGACCGAGGGCAACGGCCTCACCTTGGTGGGCTGGGCCGACACGCAACACCTGGAGAACGCGAGCCGCGATGAGATCCACTCCTGAGCATCTGCCCGAACATCTGCGCGCCACCATCGGGCTGCGCGTGGATCTGATCGACACGCCCGCACTCGTCGTCGACCTGGATGCCATGGAGCGCAACATCCAGCGCATGGCCGAATTTGCGCACAAGCACCAGGTGCGCTGGCGACCCCACGCCAAGATGCACAAGAGCGCCGAGATCGCCCTGCAGCTGGAAAAGGCCGGCGCGCGCGGCCATTGCGTGCAGAAGGTGTCCGAGGCCGAGGCGCTCGCCGCCGGCGGCGTGGCCGACCTGTACATCAGCAACGAGGTACTGGGGGGAGCCAAACTATTGCGCGCGGCACGCCTGGCCGCGCAACTGGCCGCACGCGGCGGGCGGCTGGGCATCGCGGTGGACAGCGAAGAGGGCATCACCCGCCTGTCCGAGGCCATGCGCGTGGCGGGCAGCGACGCCGGCATCGACGTGTTCGTGGAGATCGACGTCGGCCAGGGCCGCTGCGGCGTGCCGCCCGGCCCGGCGGCGCTCGCCCTGGCCCAGGCCGTGGCAGCCCAGCCGCGCCTGCATTTCGCGGGCCTGCAGGCTTACCACGGCAGCGCACAGCACCTGCGCAGCGCGGCCGAGCGGCGCGCGGCCATCGCCCACGCAGTGCAGGCCGCCGCCGATACCCGCGCGCTGATCGAGGCCGCGGGCCTGCCCGTGCCGCTGGTCACGGGCTCCGGCACCGGCACGCTGGTGCACGAGGCCGCCAGCGGGGTGTATGGAGAACTGCAGGCCGGCTCGTTCCTCTTCATGGACGCGGACTACGCCGCCAATGAACGCGAAAGCGCCCAGCCCGCCTTCGAGCATGCGCTGTTCGTGAAGACGCAGGTGATCTCTGCGCGACCCACGCATGTGGTGTGCGACGCAGGGCACAAGAGCCACGCCGTCGACTCCGGCATGCCGCTGGTCTGGGGACTGCCGCCCGAGCGCGCCCTGCGCTATGCCAACGGCGGCGACGAACACGGCGTCCTGCACGCAACTGGCCCCAAGGCGCGCCTGCCGGCCCTGGGCCGCATGCTGTGGCTGGTACCCGGCCACTGTGACCCCACGGTGAACCTGCACGACTACCTGATTGGCGTGCGCGGCGGCCTGGCGCACGGCGTGGTGGAGCGCGTCATCCGCGTGGATGCACGGGGCGCCGTGACGTAAGCGCCACCTGCGATACCCACGCCTATTCACTGCCGCGTAGGCGGTGTGAAACAACAAATGATTAGGTCAAGCACACGGGCGCGTGAGTGCCGCATAGCAGCCTGGAAGTGCTAATAAGAATCTCATGCTTTAGGGGATTGCCCACTTCCGAGCTGAGAGGTTACCCCCAACAATTGCCGCATGTCCGGCAGCCAGATCATCGTCCTCGTCACCCCGGTGTTCCTCGCCCTCATGGCGCTGGAATGGGCCATCGGCCGTTGGCGCGGGCGGCCCGCGTTGCGGCTGGCCGATGCGGTGAGCAGCGTCAGCCTGGGCATGCTCAGCCAGACCAGCGCGGTGTTCACCGTGCTGCTGCGCGTGGGGCTGTACACGCTGGCCTATGAGCACCTGGCGCTGTGGCGCAGCGAGGCGTTCTGGACCACCTGGTACGGCTGGCTCATCGCGCTGGTGTTCTACGACTTCTGCTACTACTGGCTGCACCGCATGGGGCACGAAGTGGCCGTGCTGTGGGCCGCGCATGCGGTGCACCACCAGAGCCAGGACTACAACCTGTCCACCGCGCTGCGCCAGACCAGTTCCGGCGCGGTCCTGGGCTGGGTGTTCTACCTGCCGATGGCGCTGGCGGGCGTGCCGCCGCTGGTGTTCGTGGTGGTGGGGCTGGTCGACCTGCTGTACCAATTTTGGGTGCATACCGAGCAGGTGGGGCGGCTGGGCTGGTTCGACCGCTGGTTCTGCAGCCCCAGCAACCACCGCGTGCACCACGCCGTGAACGACAGCTACCTGGACAAAAACTACGGCGGCATCCTGATCGTGTGGGACCGGCTGTTCGGTACCTTCAAGGACGAGGACCCCCGGGAGAAATGCGTGTACGGCACGCGCGGCCTGCTCAACAGCTGGGACCCGCTCTGGGCCAACGCCCAGGTGTATGCGGGCCTGCTGCACGACAGCTGGCACGCCCGCCGCTGGGCGGACAAGCTGCGCGTGTGGCTGAAAGCCCCCGGCTGGCGCCCCGCCGACGTGGCGCAGCACTTTCCCAAGCCGGCCTTCAACTTCCACGACATGCCCCTGTTCGACCCGCCCCTGTCCGCGCCGCTGCGTTGGTTTGCCGGCGTGCAGTTCGTGCTGCTGCTGGCGGGCGTGGCGGCATTCCTGTGGCAGGCCGACAGCGCACCGCTGGCGACCAACGCCGTGTGGTTCGCTACGCTGCTGGCCTGCCAGTGGGCCCTGGGCGCGGCCATGCAGGGGCGCATTGGCATGGGGTTGGCGCTGATGATCGAAGCCGGGGCGCTGGCCACGGCGACCAGCGCGCTGGGGTTCACGGCGTGGCACCTGCTGTTCAAGCCGCTGACCATGGCGATTGCTATTGTTTATGTAGCTAATCACGCTTATCCAATGAGCGTTACAGGCCGTTTTGGCTTGCACCGCTCATTCTGGCTGCTGCTGAGCGCGCTACTGGGTTCGCTGGCGGGCGACGTGTTCCTGATGCTGTCAGAGCACCTGTTCATTCCCGGGCTGGTGAGCTTCCTGCTGGCGCACCTGTGCTACATCGCGCTGTTCAAGCAGGGCGCGGGTTGGTTCGGCCACCGCGGAGCACTCGTGGGTACGCTAGCGCTGGGCATCGGCATGTACGCCTTCCTGTGGCACGGCGGATTGCCGGCCGCGCTGCGGGTGCCGGTGGCCGTGTATGTGGTGGTGATCGCGCTGATGGCGGCGCAGGCCTGGGGGCGCCACGCGGCGCTGCGCGAGCGCTCGTCGCTTGCGGTGGCGCTGGGCGCGTGCTGCTTCATGCTCAGCGATTCACTGCTGGCCACCAACCGCTTCGTGCAGCCGCTGCCCTTGTCGCAGCTGTGGGTGCTGGCCACCTACTATGCGGCCCAGGTGCTCATCGTGAGCGGGATGGTCACAGCGCTGACCCGCGGCGCGGCGCACCAAGCCGACGCGCGGACGCAGCCGCTCACCCCCCACGCGGCTTGAGCGATCAGGCGGACTCGAACAGCCCGCCCGCGGCGCGCGGCGGCGCCACGCCCAGGTGGCGGTAGGCGGCCAGCGTGGCCACGCGCCCGCGCGGGGTGCGCTGCAGATAGCCCTGCTGAATCAGGTAGGGCTCGATGACGTCCTCGATGGTGCCGCTCTCCTCGCCGATGCTGGCGGCAATGTTGTCCAGTCCCACGGGGCCGCCGTCGAAGCGATGCACCACGGCCTCCAGCAGCTTGCGGTCCATCACGTCGAAGCCCTGCGGATCCACGTCCAGCATGGTCAGCGCGCGGTTGGCAATGTCCAGGGTGATGTGGCCCGATCCCTTCACCTCGGCATAGTCGCGCACGCGGCGCAGCAGGCGGTTGGCGATGCGCGGCGTGCCGCGCGAGCGGCGCGCGATTTCCATGCCGCCCTCGGCGTCGATGGGCGCGCCCAGCAGGCCGGCCGATCGCATGACGATGCGCGCCAATTCCTCGGGCGTGTAGAACTCCAGCCGCGCAACGATGCCGAAGCGGTCGCGCAGCGGGTTGGTGAGCATGCCCGCGCGCGTGGTGGCGCCCACCAGCGTGAAGGGCTGCAGGTCCAGCTTGATGCTGCGCGCGGCCGGCCCCTCGCCGATCATGATGTCGATCTGGTAGTCCTCCAGCGCGGGGTAGAGGATTTCCTCGACCACGGGCGAAAGGCGGTGGATCTCGTCGATGAAGAGAACGTCGTTGCGTTCCAGGTTGGTGAGCAGCGCTGCCAGATCCTTGGGCTTTTCCAGCACGGGGCCGCTGGTCTGGCGCAGGTTCACGCCCAGTTCGGTGGCGATGATGTGGCTGAGCGTGGTTTTTCCCAAGCCCGGCGGGCCGAACAGCAGCACATGGTCCAGCGCCTCGCCGCGCTTCTTGGCCGCGCCGATGAAGATCTCGAGCTGTTCGCGCGCCTTGGCCTGGCCCACGTACTCCTGCAGCAGCTTGGGGCGCAGCGCACGCTCCAGCGCTTCCTCCTGTGAGGAGGCCGGCGCGGCCGACACCACGCGCTCGCGCGCCGGAGGGGGAGAGGGGGCAAAGTCGTCGGTATGGATCGTCATGCGAAGCGGACCAGGAAGGGCGTGTGCATTGTCCCCCATTCCCCCGCGCCGCCGTGCCGCCCCGCCACCCCGCGCGGGCCAGGGATAGCCGCCTTTCGGTAACATCGCCGCCTTCGCGCGCCGCGCGCGGGCGAGCCCCGTCCCCCTCCCGGACCACTCGAACGCCGCACCGCCCCTGTGCGCCGCGCCGCCTCGGCCCGGCGCCCCCTTGCAGCGACAGCCCATGAACACTCCAGCACACCCCTCCTTCCTGAGCCGCATGGCCATCGCCATCGGCAGCTTTTTCGCCATCCTGGGCAACGGCCGCCTGGCCGCCGACATCCAGCGCCTGCGCGCGGGTGAAGCGCTGGCCGCCGACGTGGCACCACCGGCTCCCCAGGCAGTGCGGGTGGAAGTGCCCGTGGAGACAATCGTGGAGAAGATCGTCGAGGTCCGCGTGGAGGTGCCCGTCGAGAAAGTGGTGGAAAAGCGCGTCGACGTCGCCACCGACACCGCCGCGCTGCAGCTGCTGGGCCTGCTGCAGCGCGAGGCGCGCCTGGTGGACTTTCTGCAGGAAGACGTGGCGCCCTACTCCGATGCCGAGATCGGCGCCGCCGCGCGCGTGGTCCACGAGGGCTGCCGCAAGGTGCTGCGCGAGCATTTCACCATCGAGGCCGTGCGCCCCGAGGGCGAGGGCAGCCACGTTACCCTGCCGGTCGGCTTTGACGCCACGGCCGTGCGCCTCACGGGCAATGTGCTGGGCCAGGCGCCGTTCACGGGCCAGCTGACCCACCGCGGCTGGAAGGCGACCGCCGTGCGCCTGCCGCAGCTCACCGACCCGCGGGCAGCCGCCGTGCTGGCCCAGGCCGAGGTGGAGCTGTGAACACGGATATGCCCAACACTCCTGAAACCATAGCTGCCAGCGCTTACCCTGCAAGCGCTACAGGCAAAAACAACGCCCAGTACAGCATCGGCATCGATCTGGGCACCACGCACTGCGCGCTGTCGTACGTGGACCGGCACGCCAGCGACGGCGACGCCGTCGTGCAGCAGGTGCTGGATATTCCCCAGCTCACCGGACCGGCCAGCGTGGAGGCGCGGCCGCTGCTGCCCTCCTTCCTGTACCTGCCGCACGAGAGCGAGTTGAGCGCCGCCGACACGGCGCTGCCCGGTGGCGGCGCAGGCCAGGACGGCGTGGTGGGCGAGCTGGCGCGCACGCGCGGCGCGGCCACGCCGATCCGCCTGGTGTCCAGCGCCAAGAGCTGGCTGTGCCACCCGGGCGTGGACCGGCGTGCGCCCATCCTGCCGCCCGATGCGCCGCCGGAGGTGCCGCGCGTGTCGCCCCTGGCCGCATCGGCGCGCTACCTGTCGCACCTGCGCTGGGCCTGGAACCAGGCCCACCCCGAGGCGCCGCTGGAGCACCAGGACATCACCGTCACCATTCCCGCATCGTTCGACCCGGCCGCGCGCGAGCTGACGGCCGAGGCCTGCCGCGCCGCCGGCCTGGAGCGCCTGACGCTGCTGGAAGAGCCCCAGGCCGCGCTGTACAGCTGGATTCAGGCCAGCGGCGGCGGGTGGCGCAAGCAGGTCGCCAGCGGTGACATCATCCTGGTGGTGGACGTGGGCGGCGGCACCACGGACCTGTCGCTGATCGCGGTGCTGGAGAAGGACGGCGCCCTGGAACTGCAGCGCGTGGCGGTGGGCGAGCACATCCTGCTGGGCGGCGACAACATGGACCTGGCCCTGGCCTATGGCGTGGCGCGCAAGCTGGCACAGGAGGGCAAGCCGCTGGATGCCTGGCAGACCCGCGCCCTGGCCCATGGCTGCCGCGCGGCCAAGGAGCAGCTGCTGGCCGACGAGGCGCTGCCATCCGTGCCCGTGGTCGTCCCCGCCCGCGGGAGCAAGCTGATCGGCGGCAGCATCCGCACCGAGGTGACGCGCGCCGAAGTGCAGGCGCTGCTGGTCGATGGGTTCTTCCCGCAGGTGGCCGTGGGCGACAAGCCGCTGACCCGCGCGCGCGGCGCGCTCACGCAACTGGGCCTGCCCTACGCGCAGGACGCGGCCGTCACGCGCCACCTGGCGGCCTTCCTGTCGCGCCAGCTGGATGCCACGGCACAGATCCCTGGCCTGGCCGGCAGGCAAGCGGGGGGCGCCAGCTTCCTGCACCCCACGGCCCTTCTGTTCAACGGCGGCGTGCTGAAGGCCCCCCAGATCGCTGAGCGCATCGTCGGCGTCATCAACGGCTGGCTGGCTGCCGAGGGCGCCGCCCCCGCCCGGCTGCTGGAAGGCGCCCAGCTGGACCTGGCCGTGGCACGCGGCGCGGCGTACTTCGGCCATGTCACTGCGGCGGGGCGCGGCGTGCGCATCCGCGGCGGCGCGGCGCAAAGCTACTACGTGGGTGTGGAGAGCAACATGCCCGCCATTCCCGGCATGGAGCCGCCCCTGAGCGCCCTGTGCCTGGCGCCGTTCGGCATGGAGGAAGGCACCGAGGTCGCGCTCCATGCCCAGGAATTCGGCCTGGTGGTGGGCGAGCCGGTGCGGCTGCGCTTCTTCGGCTCCAGCGTGCGCCGCGGCGACACCGTGGGCACGCTGCTGGACTTCTGGGGACCCGAAGAGCTGGTGGAACTGCAGGAGATCGAGGCCCACCTGCCCCCCGACGGCCGCACGCCCGGCGAGGTCGTACCCGTCACCCTGCACGCCCGCGTGACCGATATCGGCACGCTGGAGCTGAGCGCCGTGCCCGTGGGAGGCCATGAGCGCTGGAAGGTGGAATTCGACGTGCGCGCCCAGACACAGGCCTGACGCCAGCGCCATGCACTGCCTGGTCGTCATCGCGCATCCGCTGGAGGACAGCCTGTGCCAGTCGCTGGCGCAGGAAGCCATCCGCACCCTCACCGCCGCAGGCCACGCGGTGCAGGTGGAGGACCTGTGCCGCACGGGCTTCGCGCCCGCGCTCACGGCGGCGGAGCGCCGCAGCTACTACGGCCCGGCCTTCGACGGCGGCGCCGTGCAAGCGCAGATCGACCGGCTGCTGCTGGCCGAGGCGCTGGTGCTGGTCTTTCCGACCTGGTGGTTCGGCTTTCCGGCGGTGCTCAAGGGCTGGTTCGACCGCATGGGCGCCCGGCGTGGCTTACGACCATGCGATCGACCTGGGGCCCATCCGCCCCCGCCTGCACCGGCTGCGCACGACACTGGCCATCACCACGCTGGGGTCGCCCTGGTGGGTGGACCGGCTGGTGCTGCGCCGGCCTGTGCGGCGCGTGCTCAAGACGGCGCTGCTGGGCACCTGCGCGCCACGCAGTGCCTTCGACATGCTCTCGCTCTACGGCGCCGAGCGCCTGTCCGCCGCCCAGGTGCAGCGGTTCAATGCGCGCATCGCACGCGCGCTGTCTTCAGGGGCTTAGCCGGGTGAAACGCTACACCGTCGGCATCGACCTGGGCACCAGCCACACCGCCTGCGCCTATGCGCCGCTGGAAGCCCGCGCGGCGGACATCGCACTGCTGCCCATCCCGCAGCGCCTCTCGGCAGGCGAGCTGCAGGCGCAGCCGCTGCTGCCCTCGGTGCGCTACCAGGCGGCATCCGGCGAGTTGGGCGAGGCGTGGCGACAGCCCTGGCCGCCCCTGGAGGCCACGGACGACACCCCCGCCACCCTCGGCCGCTGGGCGCGCGACCTGGGTGCAGCCGTGCCAGGGCGGCTGGTGGAAAGTGCCAAAAGCTGGTTGTCCCACCCTGGCGTGGACCGCACGGCGCCCATCCTGCCCTGGGGCGCGCCGCAGGACGTGGCCCGGGTCTCACCGGTGCAGGCCAGCGCGTCGTACCTGGCACATGTGCGTGCGGCATGGGACGCGGCCCACCCCGATGCACCGCTGCATGCGCAAGACCTGGTGCTCACCGTGCCCGCCTCGTTCGACGAGGGCGCGCGCGCTCTCACGCTGGAAGCCGCACGCCTGGCCGGCTTGCCAGCGCTGCAGCTCTTGGAAGAGCCCAAAGCCGCATTCCACGACTGGCTGGCGCTGCAAGGCGAACAGTTGGCCGCGCAATTGGCGGGCTGCCGCCTGGTGCTGGTGGTGGACGTGGGCGGCGGCACCACGGACCTCACGCTGATCCGCGTAGACACCCAGGCCGGCGGCACGCCCCGGCTGACGCGCATTGCCGTGGGCGAGCACCTGATGCTGGGCGGCGACAACATGGACCTGGCGCTGGCGCACCTGCTGGAGCCGCAGTTCGCCGGCGACGGTGGCCACCTGCCCGCCGCGCGATTACCCGCCGCGCGTTTGCCCGCCGCGCGCTTCGCCCAACTGGTGCAGCGCTGCCGGCAGGCCAAGGAGTTGCTGCTGGCCGACGGCGCCCCCGACAGCGCCGCAGTCACGCTGCTGGGCACGGGCAGCCGCATGCTGGCGCAGACACACACGGCCACGCTCACGCGCGCGCAGGTGCTGCAATGCGTGGTGGAAGGCTTTCTGCCGCAGGTGCCGATCGGCGATCGCCCGGCGCGCCGCCAGGGTGCGCTGCGCGGGCTGGGCCTGCCCTACCCCGCCGACGCGGCCATCACGCGCCATCTGGCGCAGTTCCTGGCGCAGCACGCCGGGGGCGACTTGCCCGAAACCCTGCTGCTCAACGGCGGGGTATTCCATGCACCGGCGCTGGTGCAGCGGCTCACGGAGGTGCTTGCGCACTGGCGCGGCGCACCGCCCCGCGTGCTGCACAACCCGCACCCCGACTGGGCCGTAGCACGCGGCGCTGCGGCGTACGGGTTGGCGCAGCATTCATCATCAAATACGCACACAGCCCAGTCAGGACAAGCGCCAGCAGCTCCTAAAACCATAGTCCCACGCATCGGCGGCGGCTCGGCGCGCAGCTACTGGCTGGTACTGCCGGGCAAGGCGGGCACTGCGCCGCAGGGCATCTGCCTGCTGCCCCGCGGCACCGAAGAAGGCGTGCGCCTGGTCCTGACGAGCCGGCGCTTCGCGCTGCGGCTGGGCCAGGCCGTGCGCTTCGCGCTGGTGGCGCGCAGCCAGGGCCAGGCGCAGGCCGGGCAGATTGCGCCGCTGGAGGGCGACGGCTGGGCGGAACTGCCGCCGCTGGCCACGGTGCTGCCCGCACCCGAAGGCCGCGCCACCGCCCAGGTGGAGGTGCAGCTGCAGGCCTGCATGACCGAGGTGGGCACGCTGGAGGTGCGCTGCGTGGCAACGCAGGAGGCGGACCAGTCCTGGCTGCTGCCCTTTGCCGTGCGCGGCGCGGCGGGCACCGATGGCGCTTCCAAATCGATAGCTGCCAGTGCAGAACCAGAAAGCGGCAGCGGCCAAAAAGGCTCGAAGGGTAGAGCCTCACGCCTGCCCGAGGCGCTGGCGCTGATCGACCGCATCTTCGGCACCCAGGCACAGGACGTGGCGCCCAAGGAGGTGCGCCAGCTGCGCCAGTCGCTGGAAAAACTCCTGGGCCCCCGCGCCGGCTGGGACGTGGCCTTGCTGCGCGCGCTGTTCGATGCATTGCTGGCGCGTGCGCGCCGCCGCCGGCGCACGACCGAGCACGAACGCACGTGGCTCAACCTGGCAGGCTGGTGCTTGCGCCCGGGGGTGGGCGCCGAGCTGGACGCGTGGCGCATCGCGCAGGTCTGGCAGCTCTACCCCCAGGGCCTGGGCCACGGCCAGGACGCCGCCAACTGGACCGAATGGTGGGTGTTCTGGCGCCGTGTGGCCGCGGGTCTGGACGAGGCGCAGCAGATGCAGGTGCTGGAAGCGGTGGCCGGCTGCATGCAAAAGACCGTGCAACGCAGCCAGGGCAAGGCCGCGTGGGGCAGCTACGACGACATGCTGCGCCTGTTCGCCGCCATGGAGGCCGTGCCCTGGCAGTACCGCCAGGAAATGGGCCAGTGGATGCTGCAGCGCCTGCTGCGGCCCGATGAGTCCGCACAGACCTGGTGGGCCATCGGCCGCCTGGCCGCGCGCCAGCCGCTGGCAGCCAACGCCCACCGCGTGATGCCGCCCGAGGCCGCGGCCGAGTTTCTGCATGCCACGCTGCGCGAGGACTGGCGCCACAACGAGCATGCCCTGTTCGCCGCCGTGCAGATCGCCCGCATGACCGGCGACCGCGCTCGCGACCTGCCCGACGCCCTACGCACCGAAGTGCTGGAAAAGATGCGCGCCACCCACGCGCCCGCACGCTGGATCGCGCTGGTGGAACAGCCCACGGCCATGGAGGCCGAGGACCAGCAGCGCAGCCTGGGCGACAGCCTGCCGCCCGGGCTGGTGCTGGTGGGTTAGTTGGCCGCCGTCGGATTCAGCCAGCGCCGCAGCGCCGTGCGGTAGCTGGTGTCGAAACGACCGTAATAGTCCACGCCGTCGCGCGCAGCGCAGCTGGCGGTTCCGCCCAGAAGCTGGCCCACCACATAGCGACGTTCGCCAAACGTCACGAACGCGGCCGAGCCGCTGCTGCCGCCTTCGGTCGTCCCCTCCTGCCAGCCCAGCGTTAGGAAGGTGCCGTCGTCCGCATTACTGGAACGGCAACTGTTGTCGACGCACGTGCTGTAGCGCTGCATGGAGCCCAGGCTGACCTTCTGCAGATCGCCCTGGGGATGGTGCACACCCGCCAGCGCCGTGCCAACGCCCACTCCGCCAAAGTACGAGCCTGCATAGACGATGCCGGCAGGCGCCTGGCTGTTGAGCTGCATGAAGGCCGTGTCCGTGGTGGCCGACGCGTACAGCAGCGCCGCACCGCCGGTGACGCGCACGGCGGCGGGGTTCACCGTGGCGGTGCCGCAGGTGCTGGAACGGTAGAACCAGTCCGTGGTGAGCGTGGACGCCACGGCCTGCGTGGAAATGCAATGGTTGGCGCTCAGGAAGTAGGGCGTACCGCTGGACGCCGCATCGTTGAGCAGCGTGCCGGTGCACAGGTAGCTCTTGCCATCGTCGCGCACAAAGATCATGCGCGCCACCGAGCGGCTCTGGTCGTTGAACTCCGGCCGGCAGGTCGCGTCCACGTTGCAGCTGCCCGACTCGCCCACCTTCTGGGCAAGGGCCTGCTCGGCCTGTGCGGGCGCCAGCGTGAAATGCGACAGCCGCGGCACGGACAGTCGGACGGCCGCTGGCGAGGCCGCAGCGGGAATCTCCACTTCCAGTGTGGTTTGCGGGCCGCTGAAGTCCGGGCTCCAATAGGTGCGCGCGGTGGTGTCATCCGCACCGCCACGCGCATTGCGCGCGGCGATGTCCTGCAGCTCGGACGCGCGCACCTCCATGGCCCCCGCGCCCTGCTCGCCGTAGAAGCGCAGCACCGCGCCCTCGGGCAGCGACTGCACGAGCACGCCCAGACGCACGCCATGCGCTCCGTCGGCCGTGAAGCGCAGCGCAGCGGCCTGCGTGCCCCGCGCCGTCGGTTGCCAGCGCAGCAGGGCCGCAGTGGCCGCGACGGTGGCGGTGTCCGCCACGCTGCGCGCCTCGCCGATCTGCAAGGGCGTTCCGGGAGTGGCGGAGACCACGCCCTTCACGGCCGTGAGCGCGCCGAGGGCGATGGTGCGGGTTGCCTGTGCACTGGCGACCGGGCTCACCGCCTGCTGCGAGGTGGCCACCTTGGCCGTGCCGCTGGGGTCGTAGGGCTCGATGCGGTCGCCCGCCACCGGAGGCGTAGGAGAGGGAGTGTCGTTGCCGCCGCCACCTCCACCGCAAGCGGACAAGGCCAGCACCAGGGGTATCGCGGCCCATTGCGCCGCAGTTGTTGTCAGTAATTGCATTGCTCTCTCCTCTACGTAAGAACTATTTGGATAGCGATTTCAGCGCCAGCTTGATCCCCTCGCTCACTCCCACATCCGCCGGCAGCGCCTTGAGCGCAGCGGCGGCCTCCTTGTCGTTATAGCCCAGGGCCAGCAGCGCCTGCAGGATGTCGGCCTGGTTGTCGTTGGCCGCATGCGCGCGCACGCCGACGTCCGCGCCCAGCTTGCCTTTCAGCTCCAGCAGCAGCCGCTCGGCGGTTTTCTTGCCGATACCCGGCACTTTGACCAGGCGCCCTGCTTCCTGCAGCGAAACGGCCTGCGCCAGGTCCGCCACGCCCATGCCCGAGAGGATGGACAGCGCTGTGCGCGGCCCCACGCCGCTGATCTTGATGAGTTCGCGAAACGCCTGGCGCTCCTGCGCCGTACCAAAGCCGTACAGCAGCTGCGCATCCTCGCGCACGATGAACTGCGTGAGCAGGCTCACCCGCTCACCCACGGCGGGCAGGTTGTAGAAGGTGCTCATGCTGACCAGCACCTCGTAGCCCACGCCGTGGCAGTCCACCAGCACCTCGGGGGGGTTCTTTTCCAGCAGCGTGCCGGTCAATTTGCCTATCATGGATGTCCTTTGCCGCGCCGGACACCCGCCGCGGAACTTCGACCGGAATTATCAGCGTGATCCTGCGCCACACCTTCACCCCCCATAACAACACGCGCCTGACCCATCTGTGCGGCCCCGCCGATGTGCACCTGCGCACCATCGAGGCGGCGCTGCAGGTCTCCATCGCCCACCGGCACGAGCAGTTCAAAGTGGACGGCCCCAAGGCCAAGGCCACGCAAGCCATGGAGTTGCTGCAGGCGCTGTACGAGATGGCGGATCGCCCCATCAAGGAAGAACACCTGCAGCTCATGCTGGCCGGCGACGCCAGCATGCAGGGCGATGACGAAGCCAGCGCCATCCAGCTCACCACGCGCCGCGCCGACCTGCGCGCGCGCACGCCCACGCAGGCCACCTACCTGGAAAACATCGCCACGCACGACATCACCTTCGGCATCGGCCCGGCGGGCACCGGCAAGACGTACCTGGCCGTGGCCTGCGCGGTGGATGCGCTGGAGCGCAGCAGCGTGCAGCGCATCGTGCTCACCCGCCCGGCCGTGGAAGCTGGTGAGCGCCTGGGCTTCCTGCCGGGCGACCTGACGCAGAAGGTGGACCCGTACCTGCGCCCACTGTATGACGCGCTGTACGACCTGATGGGCTTTGACCGCGTGCAGAAGGCCTTCGAGCGCAATGCGCTCGAGATCGCGCCGCTGGCCTTCATGCGCGGGCGCACGCTGAACAATGCCTTCGTCATCCTCGACGAGGCGCAGAACACCACGCCCGAGCAAATGAAGATGTTCCTCACGCGCATCGGCTTCGGCGCGCGCGCGGTGGTCACAGGCGACGTGAGCCAGATCGACTTACCCAAGGGCGCGATGAGCGGCCTGATCGACGCCGAGCGGGTTTTGAAGCGCGTCAAGGGCATCGCCGTCACGCGCTTCACCAGCGCCGACGTGGTGCGCCACCCGCTGGTGGCGCGCATCGTGGATGCCTACGACGCGCAGCGCAGCCGCCGCGGCGCAGGCGAGTAGTCGCCGGCCAAAAGCTCATAAATTCGTAGCTACTCGCGCTTGATAGATAAGCGCTGGAGGCCAAAATGGCTTTGAACCAATTGTCCTTGTCCCTCCAATTTGCACGCGACGCGGAGGCCACCGCGCACCGCGCCACCCTGCCCCGCCACGCGGTTGCGCGCTGGATCCGCCACGCCCTGGCCGTAGATGCCGAGATCACGGTGCGCATCGTGGGCGCCGAGGAAGGCCAGCGCTTGAACCGCGAGTTCCGCCACAAGGACTACGCCACCAACGTGCTCACCTTCGACTACCAGCAAGAGCCCGTGGCCGTGGCCGATCTGGTGCTCTGCGCCCCCGTGGTCGAGCGCGAGGCCCGCGAGCAGAACAAGACGCTAGAGGAGCACTACGCTCACCTGCTGGTACACGGCACGCTGCACGCCCAGGGCTGGGACCACGAAACCAGCGAACAGGACGCGCAGGAAATGGAGGTCTACGAGACCGCCATCCTGCAAGAGTTGGGCTTCGCGGACCCCTACGCGGCATAACTGGCAGGCGGCGCGACCGCGCAGGCGCTCGCCACCGCGGGCGCCGGGGTGCGGAAAGCTGTTTTGCGCCCAGGTCACAAACGCGCCCGCCGGCGCGGCCTAAGATGCCGCGCGACCTGCGTCCTGCAGGTCCGCCTCTCACGCGGCGACCATCTCTTAAGGGAAGAACCCACGCATGGACATCCTGGGCTGGACGACCTCCATCGGCCACTTGGCACTTCTGCTCACCGCCGCATTCATCGCCGGTGCGCTCAACGCGGTAGCCGGCGGCGGCAGCTTCCTCACCCTGCCCGCGCTGGTGTTCACCGGCGTGCCGCCCGTGGTCGCCAACGCCACCGGCACTGTGGCCTTGCTGCCCGGCTACATGGCCGGTGCCTGGGGCTTTCGGGAAGACATGCAACCGCCGCCGGGCCTGTCGATGCGCGCCGTGGTCGTGCTGTCGCTCATCGGCGGCTCGGCCGGTGCGGCGCTACTGCTGTTCACGCCCGACGCCACCTTCCGCAAGGTCGTGCCCTGGCTGCTGCTGGCGGCCACGGCACTCTTCGCCTTTGGCCCGCAGCTGCGGCAATGGGCCGGCAAAGCCGGCCATGGCACGCCCTCGGCTCTGAAAGCCGGCGCGGGCATGCTGGCGGTGGCGGCCTACGGGGGCTATTTCAACGGGGGCCTGGGCATCCTGCTGCTGGCGCTGTTCGGGCTGCTGGGGCAGACGCAGCTCAACGCCATGAATGGCATGAAGAACCTCGTGTCGGCCCTGCTCACGGCGATTGCCGTGGCCATCTATGCCGCAGGCGGCATCGTGCTGTGGCCGCAGGCCCTGGTGATGATGGTGGCCGCCACGTTGGGCGGCTACGGCGGCGCGCGCGTGGCACGGCAACTGCCCGCGCCGGTACTGCGCTGGGGCATTGTGGCCACGGGGCTGGTGATGGCGGGGCTGTTCTTCCTAAAGGGCTGAACCCCGCCCCTCAAGGCCCCAGGCGCGCTACAGCAAGCGCGCCTTCACCATCTTGCCTTTGACGCGGCCGGCATTCAGCTTGGCGCAGGCCTGGGCCGCGATGGCGCGGTCCACGGCCACGTAGGTGGAAAAATCGTTGACGCTGATCTTGCCGATCTGCTCGCGCGCATAGCCGAAGTCGGCGCACATGGCGCCCATCACGTCGCCGGCGCGGATCTTGTCCCTGCGCCCGCCGATGATTTGGATGGTGCACATGGGTGGCTGCAGTTCGCCCCCTGCCGTGGGGGTGAGTTCATCCACCGGAAAGAACTCGCAGGCACGGCCTTGCAGCAATTCGATCTTGCCCACGCTGCCCATCTCATCCATGCTGACCAGGTTCAGCGCCAGCCCCTCGGCATCGCCGCGGCCCGTGCGGCCGATGCGGTGGATGTGCACCTCGGGATCGGGCGTCACATCGACGTTGATCACGGCCGAGAGGTCGGCAATATCGATGCCGCGCGCCGCCACGTCGGTGGCCACGAGCACGCTGCAGCTCTTGTTGGCAAACTGCACCAGCACCTCGTCACGCTCGCGCTGCTCCAACTCGCCAAACAGGGCGAGGGCACTGAATCCCTGGCTCTGCAGCGCAGTCACCACGTTACGGCACTGCTGCTTGGTATTGCAGAAGGCAATGCTCGACGCAGGGCGAAAGTGCGCGAGCATGCGCGCCACCACGTCGACCTTCTCGCGTGCATCCACCTCATACCAGCGCTGCGCGATCTTGCCTGCACCGTGCTGGGCGGCCACCTTCACCATCTGGGGCGCGCGCATGAAACGCTGTGCCAGTCCCGCAATGCCGTCGGGATAGGTGGCGGAGAACAGCAGGGTCTGGCGCTCGGCCGGACACTGGCGCACCACGGTCTCAATATCGGCCAGGAAGCCCATGTCCAGCATGCGGTCGGCCTCGTCAAGCACCAAGGTCTTGAGTTTGGCGATGTCGAGCTTGCCGCGCTCCATCAGGTCCATCACGCGGCCCGGCGTGCCCACCACGATGTGGGCACCGTTCTCCAGCGAAGCAATCTGGCCGCGCGAAGGCACGCCCCCATACACAGTGACGACCTTGATGTTGTCTTGCGCACGCGCCAAGCGGCGGATCTCGGTGGCCACCTGATCGGCCAGCTCGCGCGTGGGGCACAGCACCAGGCCCTGGACGGCGAACCAGCGCGGGTTCAGCCGATCGACCATGGCCAAGCCAAAGGCCGCTGTCTTGCCGCTGCCGGTGCTGGCCTGGGCGATCAGATCACGGCCCTGCAGGCTGAAAGGCAGGCTGGCGGCCTGGATGGGCGTCATCTGCGCATAGCCCAGCTGCTGCAGGTTGGCCAGCATTTCAGGGGACAGAGGCAGCGATGAGAAGGCGGTGGCGGACGGGGCAGGCGACGCGCCTGAAGAGATAGTCATGGTCGCCAATTATCCCGGCGCTATCCGCAGCGGAAGGGTCACCGGCCCGTCGTTGACCAGGTGCACCTGCATGTCGGCGGCAAAGCGGCCCGTGGCCACCATGGGGTGCACGGCGCGCGCCTGGGCGACGAAGTAGTCGTACAGCCGCTCCCCCTGCGCCGGCGGTGCCGCCTGCGTGAAGCTGGGCCGGTTGCCGCCGCGCGTGTCGGCGGCCAGGGTGAACTGGCTGACGATGAGCAGGCCGCCGCAGGTGCCCTGCCCGTCCAGGTCCTGCACGCTGCGGTTCATCTTTCCGGCCTCGTCGCTGAAGATGCGCAGCTTGAGCATTTTGGCCAGCAGCTTGTCGGCCTGCGCCTCGCTGTCGCCCTGCTCGGCGCACACCAGCGCCAGCAGCCCCGGGCCGATGCGGCCCACGATCTCGCCGGCCACTTCCACGCGCGCCTCGCGCACGCGCTGCAGCAGGCCGATCATGTGCCGGCTCCTCCCGGCGCGGCCGCCTCGGCGGTCTCGAACACCGTAGCCTGCCCTTCGGGCAGCAGTTCGATGGTGGCGCGCAGGCCGGGCACGGCCTGCATCAGGGCCTGCTCGACGGCGGTGCGCTGCTCGGCGGCGTGCCCCAGCGTCCAGTGCGCGGGCACATGCATGTGCAGATCCACGTAATTGCGCGCGCCGGCGCGGCGCGAGGTGAGGCTGTCGAAATACACCACCCCTGCGCTGGCGTGGTTGTGCTCGCCCAACACCGTGAACACGCGCGCCAGCAGGCCAGGTTCCATGGCTTCGTCCATGAGACCCTGCGAGGCGCGCCAGATCAGCGCGCCCCCTTCGCGCAGGATGTTCAACGCCACCGCGATCGCCACCAGCGGGTCCAGCCACAGCCAACCGGTGGCGCCAGCGGCCAGTAGCCCGCCCACCACGCCGATGGAGGTCCACACATCGGTCATCAGGTGCCGCGCATCGCCTTCCAGCGCCAGCGACCGGTGCACCTGCGCCGCGCGCAGCATGCCCCAGGCCAGCAGGCCGTTGCAGGCCGTGCTCAACAGCGACAGGCCCATGCCCCAGCCCAGTTGCTCCAGCGGCTGCGGGTGCATCAGCCGCAGCACGGCCGCCCAAAGGATGGCGATGCTGGCCCCCACGATGAGAATGCCCTCGAAGCCGGACGAGAAATATTCCGCCTTGTGGTGTCCGTAGGGGTGGTCCTCGTCCGCCGGGCGGCGCGCAATGGTCACCATGGCCAGCGCGAACATCGCGCCCGCCAGATTGACGAACGACTCCAGCGCATCCGACAGCAGGCCCACCGAGCCGCTGACCCACCAGGCCAGCGTTTTGAGCACGATGGTGAGCAGGGCTACGCCCACCGAGGCGCGCAGCAGGTTGTGGGGCGTCATCCACGCGGGAACGCTCAAGGGGCCGGAGGGTGCGGAAGGCATACAGCGATTATCCCACCGCCGTGCCGCCCTGCTGGCACACAAGCGCCCGGCGCGCCGCCGGACGCGCCTGCTCGCCAAAGGCCAGGCGTTGGGATATAAGCTCCGGGACCGACCGCCCACTGGCACTGGATATGCCCTCCCCTCGCCCCCCTGCCTCCCCCCCCCTGCCCGACCTGGGCCCCCGCGCCAGTGATGCGCTGCTGCGGCTCATCGCCGACTCGGTGCCCGTCATGCTGGCCTATTACGAATCGACCAGCCTGCGCTGCGTGTTCGCCAACCAGCGCTATGCCGCCTTCAGCGGGCAAACGGTGCAGAGCATCATCGGCAAGACGGTGCGCGAGGCGATCGGCGAAAAGGCCTGGCAGGAGATCCTGCCCTACGTGCAGCGCGCGCTGGCTGGGGAGAGCGTTCAGTACACCCGCGAATACGCCGGCCCGCAGGGGCGCGCGCATATGCTGGAGATCAGCCTGCAGCCGCACTTCGGGGTGCGCGAAGGACGCAACGCGATGGTGGGTGCATTCGTGCTCATCAACGACATCACCCACCACTGGGAGGCCGAGCGCGCCGTGCGCCAGAGCGAGGAGCGCATGCGCAAGTTCGCCATCGCTACCGAGGAGGGACTTGCCTTTCACCGCGACGGGCGCATTCTGGATGCCAACGAAGCGCTGCAGCGTATGGTCGGCTATTCGCTGGCCGAGCTCGTAGGCCAGTCCATCTTCGATTTCGCGCTGCCCGAGTACCGGGCGCTGGCCGTGGAATACACGCGCCGCGGCAGCGAGAAGCCCTACGAGCTCGCCATGCGCCACAAGGACGGCCGCGTGATCCCGATCGAGGTGGTGGGCAAGACCATGCCCCAGCAGGAGGGTGACTACCGCGTGGTGGTGGTGCGCGACATCACGGCGCGCAAGCAGGCGCAGGAGCAGGCGCGCTTCCTGGTGCTGCATGACACGCTGACCCAACTGCCCAACCGGCGCCACCTCATGATGCAGCTGGCACGCATGGCGAGTGCCGCGCAGGAGCGGCAGACCCGCGCCGCCGTGCTGTTCATCGACCTGGACCACTTCAAGACGGTCAACGAGTCGCTGGGAAACCAGGCCGGCGACCAGCTGCTGATCGAGATTGCGCGGCGCCTGCAGGACGGGGTGAAGGCCACCGACTTCGTCGCGCGCGTGGGCGGCGATCAATTCATCGTGCTGCTGCCCGACCTGGCCAACCGCGCCGCAGCGGCCGAAGTAGCCGATGCGCTGCTGGCGCGCGTGCGCGCCGAGTTCGCCATCGGGGGCACGCCGCTGTCGCTGTCACCCTCCATCGGCATCAGCGTCTTTCCGGACGACGGCTACAGCCCCGACGAGCTGCTGCGGCGCGCCGACGCGGCCATGCACCACACCAAGGAAAGCGGGCGGGGCACGCGCATGTTCTATGAACCGGGCATGGAAGGCCAACCCACGGAGCTGCTGCAGCAAGAGCACCTGCTGCGCGAGGCTGTGTTCCAAGGGGCCTTCGCACTGCACTACCAGCCCCAGGTGCGGGTGGCCGACGGCCGGCTGGTGGGCTTTGAGGCGCTGGTGCGTTGGCGACACCCGGTGCGCGGCCTCGTGGGGCCGGATGAGTTCATTCCGCTCGCCGAGTCGCGCGGTCTCATCACGCCCATTGGCCGCTGGGTGCTGCACGAAGCCTGTCGCCAGCTCAAGGCATGGCACGACGAAGGGCTGCCCCGGGTGCCGGTGGCGGTGAACCTCTCTGCCATCGAGTTCCGCCAGCGCGACGTGGTGGGCGAGATCGCCCAGGTGCTGCAGTCCGCGGGGCTCGCACCGCAGTACCTGGAGGTGGAGATCACCGAATCCGCCCTCATGCAGCAGGCCGACCACACGCGCACCACCCTGCAGGCCCTGCAGGCCCTGGGCGTTGCCGTAACGGTGGACGACTTCGGCACGGGCTACTCGTCGCTGGCCTACCTCAAACGCTACCCGCTGGACAAGATCAAGGTGGACCGCTCCTTCGTCACCGACACGCCTGCCGACAGCGAAGACGTGGCCATCGTCACCGCCATCATCCAGCTCGCGCACAGCCTGCAGCTGCAGCCCGTGGCCGAAGGCGTGGAGACCGCGGAGCAGCTCGCGCTGCTGCGGCGCCTGGGCTGCGAACTGGCGCAGGGCTTTGGCATCGCACCGCCCATGGATGCGCAGCGCGCCCGCGAGTGGCTGCGCGCCCAGGCCGAGTGAGCAGCCGGCCCGGCCCGGCGCCGTGCCCACGCTGACACATGCGGCGCGGACAATAGGCGGCGTGGACAATAGGCACCATGGCTCAGATCCCCGCACTTCCCGATCCCACCTTCCACGCGACCGAGACCGAGGCGCTGGCCCAGGTGCAGCGCATCTACCAGCAGCAGATCGACCATCTGCGCAGCGCCATGCAGCGCTTCGTGGCGGGAGAGACGCCCGCCGCACCCGTGCGCGCGTTCTATCCCTTCGTGCGCGTGCAGACCAGCACCGTGGCGCGCGCGCCCACGCACCTGGCCTATGGCTTCGTGGAGGGGCCGGGGCGCTACGAGACCACGCTCACGCGGCCTGACCTGTTCGCCGACTACTACACGGAGCAGCTGCGCCTGTTGCGCGCCAGCCACAACGTCGAGCTGGAAGTGGGCGTGAGCAATCAGCCCATCCCCATCCACTTCTCGTTCGCCGAGCACGACCACATCGAAGGCACGCTCAGCCCCGAGCGGCGCATGCTGATGCGCGACGTGTTCGACCTGCCCGACCTGGAGGCCATGGACGACGGCATTGCCAACGGCACCTGGTCGCCGCGCGCTGGCGAGGCGCAGCCGCTGTCGCTGTTTACCGCGCCGCGCGTGGACTATTCGCTGCACCGCCTGCGCCACTACACCGGCACGCAGCCCGAGTGGTTCCAGAACTTCGTGCTGTTCACCAATTACCAGTTCTACATCGACGAGTTCGTGCGCCTGGGCCATGCCGAGATGGCCAAGCCCGACAGCGAGTACATCGCCTTCATTGAGCCGGGCAACGTGGTCACGCGCCGCACGGGCCTGCCCGCGCAGGTCGGCGACGACCTGGGCGTGGCCCCGGCCCGCCTGCCGCAGATGCCCGCCTACCACCTCGTGCGCGCGGACCGCAGCGGCATCACCATGGTCAACATCGGCGTGGGCCCGAGCAACGCCAAGACCATCACCGACCACATCGCCGTGCTGCGCCCCCACGCCTGGATGATGCTGGGCCACTGCGCGGGCCTGCGCAACAGCCAGCAGCTGGGCGACTACGTGCTGGCCCACGCCTACGTGCGCGAGGACCATGTGCTGGACGAGGAGCTGCCGCTGTGGGTGCCCATCCCCGCGCTGGCCGAGATCCAGATGGCGCTGCAGCAGGCCGTGGCCGACGTGACGCAGATGCCGCAAGACCAGCTCAAGCGCATCATGCGCACCGGCACCGTGGCCAGCACCGACAACCGCAACTGGGAATTGCTGCCCGACAACATGCCCCAGCGCCGCTTCAGCCAAAGCCGCGCAGTGGCGCTGGACATGGAAAGCGCCACCATCGCCGCCAACGGTTTTCGCTTTCGCGTGCCCTACGGCACCCTGCTGTGCGTGAGCGACAAGCCGCTGCACGGCGAGATCAAGCTGCCCGGCATGGCCAACCATTTCTACCGCGAACGCGTGGACCAACATCTGCGCATCGGCATGCGCGCCATCGACATCCTGCGCGCGGGCGGCGTGCACCGGCTGCACAGCCGCAAGCTGCGCAGCTTTGCCGAGGTGGCGTTCCAGTAGCCGCAGCCATTGCTATTTCATCGATAGCTGCTCGCGCTTATCCCATAAGCGTTTGAGCCGCTTTTTATCAATTTAGAGTAGCAACAGCACCGCGACGAAGGCCAGCGTGTGCAGCACCACGCCGCCGCCGGCCGCCACGGCATAACGCCAGCCCCCGCTGACCAGGGCCGTCACGCATTTGCTGACGGCGTGCACGCTCAGCCCCGCCGCCAGCGCGCTCACCAGGCTGGGCCCCACGGGGTCCAGCGGCCGGCCCTGCGACATGATGGCCGCGGCGGCCGCATGGACGTCGGCCAGCGCCGCCACCAGAGCACCGGCCAGCAAGCCCGCGTCGCCCCACCAGCCGCGCAGTGCCTGCACCAGCACCTGCACAGCCGTGAGCAGCGCGGCGATCAGCAGCGCGTCGCGCAGCTTGAACAGCGCCGTGCCGTCCACGTCCGCCGGGGCCGGCGCCTCACCCGCGGGCATGCTGCGCAGCAGCGCCACCCCCCAGACCAGCGCCACCACCCCGCCCGCCAGGGCCGGCGCCCACAACCGCACCAGCCACTGGGGCTGCACGGTGGCCGCCACCACCAGGATCTGCGCCATGGTCGCCACGCACGACAGCACGGCCGCGCCCCCCTGCGCGCGCACGGGCTCGCGCCCCTCGCGCACGGCCACGCCCAGGCTGGCGATGGTGGCGGTGCTGGAGATGAAACCCGAGGCCAGCGCCGACAGGGCGTTCGCGCGGCGCGCGTCCATGAGCCGGCGCGCCAGATGCGCCAGCGCCTGGATCACCAGCAGCACCACCACCAGGCGCACTAGCACCTGGGGGTTCAGCGCCTCCCCCCACAGGGGCTGGTTGGGCGCCAGCGGCAATACCAGCAGCGCCAGCGCAGCCAGGATCAGCCCGCCCCGCACCTCGCCCTGGCGCAGCCACTCGCGCGAAAACTCGTGCAGCGCCTCACGCGCCGCCAGCAGGCTGGTGACGGCGACGGCCAGCCCCGCCGCCACGGGCAGGCTCTGCGTGCACAGCACGCCGATCAGGTAGGCCAGCAGCAGCGCGATCTCGGTGGTCACGCCGGGGTCTTCGGAGCGGTCGCGCGCATAGGCCACCACGCCCAGCAGCGCAATGAACACCGCGCCCACCGCCACCAGCGCCTCGCTGCCCAGCAGCGCCGCCGTCGCACCCGACACCGCCGCCAGCGTGAACGAGCGCACGCCCGCGAGCGCGCGCAACGGGCCCTGGCCCTTGCGCCGTTCGCGCTCGATACCCATCAGCAGGCCGCTGCCCAGGGCGCCCGCCAGAACGGCCAGCGTGTCCTGGAAGCCGGTTGTGTCCATGGTGTCCATCGTGGTTGGTTGGCTTTGACGATTGGACCATGGAAAGCGGGCATCCAAAGGGCGCCCCGCTCTCAGAAAACTCTGGTTTTGATAGCTATCAGCGCTTGTCAGTAAAGCGCCAGCGCCATTTTTCTCATAAACCTCTGCAATGGCGCGGTCTTCCCTCCACAATCGCGCCATGCAAGTGCTTCTGGAAGCCCGCGACCTGCGCAAGCGCTATGGCACCGCCACCGTGGTGGATGGACTGTCGTTCGCCATCGCTCCGGGGGAGTGCCTGGGCGTGATCGGCCCCAACGGCGCGGGCAAGACCACCACCCTGCGCATGTGCCTGGGCCTCACGGCGCCCGACGAGGGCAGCGTGCACTTTCACCCTGGCGGCGGCGCTGCGCCGCTCGCCATGCCGCAGGACGCGCTGGCCATCAAGGCCCAACTGGGCGTAGTCACGCAGTTCGACAGCCTGGACCCGGACTTCAGCTGCGCCGAAAACCTGCGCGTGTTCGGCCGCTACTTCGGCCTGAAGGGCGCGGCCATGGCACAGCGCATCGCGCCGCTGCTGGAGTTCGCCGCGCTCACGGCCAAGGCCGACGCGCGGCCGGGCGAACTGTCGGGGGGCATGCGCCGGCGCCTGTCGCTGGCGCGCGCCCTGGTCAACGACCCGCGCCTGCTGCTGCTGGACGAGCCCACCACCGGCCTGGACCCGCAGGCGCGCCACCTGATGTGGGAGCGGCTGCAGCAGCTGCTGCAGGGCGGCAAGGCGGCAAGGCCATCCTGCTGACGACGCACTTCATGGATGAGGCCGAGCACCTGGAACCCGACGTGGTCGAGGCCTACGGCCCCGGCGCGCTGGCACTGGCGCAGGATGCGCAGTTGCGTCCGCTGGCGCGGCGTGTGGAAGTCAGCGGCGAGACCGTGTTCTTCTACACGCAGGACGCTCGCCCGCTGCTGCAGGCGCTGTCGGCCCACGGCAGCCTGCGCACCCTGCACCGGCCCGCGAACCTGGAGGACCTGTTCCTCAAGCTCACCGGGCGTCAAATCCGCGAGGAAGGCTGACATGCCCACGCCCACCACGCCCAGCCCCTGGCGCGCGCCCGACCTGTCGACGCGCTGGTGGCCCGTGTTCCTGCGCAACCTGCTGGTGTGGCGCAAGCTGGCGGTGCCCAGCCTGCTGGGCAACATCGCCGAGCCGCTGATGTGGCTGGTGGCCTTCGGCTACGGCATGGGGGCGCTGGTGGGACAGGTGCAGGTGGGCGGGCAGAACGTGCCCTACATCCTGTTCCTGGCCAGCGGGTCGATCTGCATGAGCGCCATGAATGCGGCCAGCTTCGAAGCGCTGTACTCGGCCTTCTCGCGCATGCATGTGCAAAAGACCTGGGACGGCATCATGAACGCCCCCATCAGCCTGGACAGCGTGCTGCTGGCCGAGATGCTGTGGGCCGCATTCAAGGCGCTGTTCACCACCACCGCCATCCTGGGGGTGATGCTCGCGCTGGGCATCAGCTACAGCCCCAAGCTGATCGTGGCCTGGCCGGTGCTGCTGTGCGTGGGCATCATGTTTTCCAGCATCGCGCTCATCTTCAATGCGCTGGCCAAGGGCTATGACTTCTTCACCTATTACTTCACGCTGGTGCTCACGCCCATGATGTTCCTGTCGGGTGTTTTCTTCCCGCGCGAACAGCTGCCCACGGCCATACGCCTCGCCTCGGACTGGCTGCCACTCACCAACGCCGTGGAACTGGTGCGCCCCCTCTTCATGGACCAGTGGCCGCAGCACCCGCTGCGCCACGGCCTGGTGATCGCCGTGACCACCGTGGCCGCGTACTGGGTGGCCCTGGCGCTCACCCGCAAGCGCTTTCGCGCCTGAGCCTTTCACGCATGCCTACGCTTCTGAGCGCCGAATACATCGCCCTGGTGGACCGGGGCGTCTCCAGCATCGTGGCCTCTCGCGACACGCAGTTGCGCCCCAGCGTGATGCGCGCCGTAGGCGCGCGCATCAGCACCAACGGCCAGCGCATCACGGTCTTCCTGCGGCGAAGCCAGTCACGACAGCTTCTGGCCGACATTGCCACCACCGGCCACATTGCCGTGGTCTTCAGTGACCCGCCCTCGCACCGCACGGTGCAGGTCAAGGCCACCGCCGCCGTGCAACGTGCCGTGCTGCCGGCCGACGAGCCCGCGCTGCAAAGCTACCTGTCCGCCATGCAGCATGCCGTGGCCCAGGTGGGCTATGGACCGCAGTACACCGCGGCCATGCTGAATGCACCACGGGACGATCTGGTGGCAGTGGAGTTTTCGCCCGAAGCCGCGTTCGACCAGACCCCCGGCCCGCATGCCGGCGAACCGTTGCGCAAGGAGCGCCAGCCGTGAACGTGCCGCCCACCCTGCGCTCCATCCGCGCCTGCCTGGAGGGCGCGATTCCTGCCATCATGGCCACCTGCGCCCCCGACGGCACGCCCAACGTGGCCTACATCTCACAGGTGGTCTACGTCGATGAGCAGCATGTGGCCCTGTCGTTCCAGTTCTTCAACAAGACGCGCGCCAACATCCTCGCCAACCCCTATGCCAGCGTACTGGTGCTGGACCCCGTGACAGCACGCTGCTTTCGCCTGCACCTGCGCTTCTTGCGCACGGAGGCGGAAGGCGCACTGTTCGAGCGCATGCGCGCGCAGCTGGCGGGCATCGCCTCGCACAACGGCATGGCGGGCGTCTTCGAACTCAAGGGATCGGATGTCTACGCCGTCGAGCGCATCGAACCCGTGCCCGGAGAAGGACTGGCACCCAGCCCCGCGCAACTGCCGCGCGCCGATCTGCTGGGCGCCGTGCGCCTGTGCAGCCAGCGCCTGGCGCGCTGCACCACGCTCGACGAGCTGCTACAGACACTGCTGGCGGGCCTGCACCAGCATCTGCACGTGCAGCATGCGATGGTGCTCATGCTGGATGCGCAAGCGGGCCACCTGTACACCGTGGCAAGCCATGGCTACACACATTCGGGCGTGGGCTCGGAGATCAAGCTGGGCCAGGGCGTGATAGGCGTGGCCGCGCGCGAAGCCACGCCGGTACGCATCAGCCACATGACCCATGCCGCGCTGTACAGCCATGCCATGCGCAGCAGCCTGGGACAGAGCGCGCCCGCGCACGAAATTCCCTACCCGGGCCTGCCCACACCGCACAGCCAGCTGGCCGTGCCTCTGTTGAGCTGCGGCCGCACCCTGGGTGTGCTGTTCGTGGAAAGCCCGCTGGACCTGCAGTTCCGCTACCCCGAGGAAGATGCGCTGGTGGCGCTGGCAGGACAGCTGGCCACCGCGATCGACCTGCTGCAGTCGGCCGACGAAGCCACGGAGGCATCGCAAGAAGCCGCGCCCGCGCCGGCACCGCGGGGGGCGCCCGTGCGGGTGCGGCATTTCGCGGTGAACGACAGCGTGTTCGTCGATGACACCTACCTTATCAAGGGCGTGGCGGGCGCGATCCTGTGGAAGCTGCTGCGCGACCATGAGCGCACCGGACGGCAGGACTTCAGCAACCGCGAACTGCGCCTGGACCCCAGCCTGCGCCTGCCGGGCGTGGCCGACAACCTGGAGGCGCGCCTGCTGTTGCTGCAGCGCCGGCTGCAGGAAAGCGACACCGGCATCCATATCGACAAGACCGGCCGTGGGCGGCTGAGGCTGCGGCTGGACGCTCCTGTGCAGTTGGAAGAGATGGCCGGCAGTTGAAGGTCGCGCCGCCGCGCGCTCACTTGATTGGCCGCCGGCGCAGCAACTCGATGTTGGCGCGCTGCTCTGGGGTGAAGGATGCCAGCGCGCTGGTGCGCGAAGCCTTGTCAGTCAGCGATTCCATGGCGAGGAACATGCCCGCGTGCAGTGCGGCATACACCGCCGTGGCGTACTCGATACTGCTGACCCGGTGGCGGGCCAGCAAGGCACGGATGCGCGGATCCGCATCCAGCTGACGCGCCAGCTCCTGAACGGACTGCGCGTCCGGCTCGTCGTCGTCGCCGGGACGTGCGGCTTCTGGCGACGCAGCCTGCAGTGCCTCCATACGCTCCAGCAACTGGGGCGTGAGCCGAAAACGTTCGGGGGGCGGGGGGCCCGCAGCCAGGGTACTCGCGCTGGCCATGCAAAGCCAGAATGCAGCCAGGGTATGGCGGCGCAGCAACCCATGGCTCATCGCGCAAGCTCCAAAGCACGTGCCAGCTTGCCCCACTCGCCATTCGACAGGTGCGGACGCATGACACTCAATGCCGTGTCAAAGATGCCGGGAGGCGCATTGCGCCGCATGTCACCGAGCACCATGGCCCGCTCGCTCGGGGTCATGCTGGGCAGCATCCAGCGCAGCGTGACGAGCATCTCGTCCGCCGGTATCGACGCGATCAGCGCACCCTCGATGGCAGCCAGTTCCGCGTCGCTGTAATGCGCCCAGAGCACCGCGTTGTGCGCCGTCTCCTCCAACTGCATGTGCTCGAAGTTGTGTGCCACGAACAGCGCCAGCTGCTGGTACAGCGCGTGAGCCACGCGCGCTCGCCGCTCGCGCGGGCATTGCATGAGCTGCTGCGCCGCATCCGCCAGCGCCGCAATTGCCTGGCCATGTCCATCGTGCTCCTGCTCAACTGCGGCGGTGCTGCCAGGTGCATGGCGCTCCATGGCAGGGTGCACGAAAGTGTTTTCGTGGTGCAGGTGCGAGCGGCAGAAGCTCAGCAGCTGCAGCACGCGTGCGCCAGCCTGGGACAGTTCGAGGTCGTCCTCGGCGTCCACACGACCCAGGCCCAAGAGTGTGTCGAACATATAGGCGCGCAAGGCCTTGTGGATGAAGGCATAGATATCCATGCGCGGTGCGGCAGCGTCGGCCTGCGCGAGCGCGGTGATTTCCTGAGGGTTGAATTGCATCGTCGGTTCCGGTTCTTGTGGTGTTGCGGCTTGGGAGCCGCGCCTTCCCATGCGGCACATCGTGTGTCTCATAGGTGCTGTGCAGTCTAGGAACGGTGCAGCGCGCGTGCTGCTAAAAAACGCTTATGCGAACCCTCAAAATTTCTTAAGCGCGCACTGCCGAACCGGAGCGCGTCATGCAGCCTGGCGCAGCAAGTCCACCGCGCGCTCGGCAATCATCACCGTGGGTGCATTCGTGTTGCCGCTCACAATGCGCGGCATGATGGATGCGTCCACCACACGCAGAGCCTGCAGGCCATGCACACGCAGTTGGGCATCCACCACGTCCAGCGGACCGCAGCCCATGCGGCACGTGCCCACGGGGTGGTAGATGGTGTCGGCCCAGTCGCGGATGAACTGCTCGATCTGTGCATCGCTTTGCGCACGGGACGAATGGGGCAGTTCACGCGCGCCCAGGCTGGCCAGGGCGGGCTGCGCCAAGATCTCGCGCATGCGCCGCACGCCGCGCACCATGCGTTGCATGTCGTCGGGATCACTGAAGAATGCCGGGTCCACCAGCGGAGCGGCCGCCGGGTCGGCGCTGGCCAGCGTCACCCGGCCGCGGCTTCGGGGCTGCAGCAGGCATACATGGCAGGAATAGCCATGGCCCCATGTGGCCCGCCGGCCGTGGTCCAGCAGCTTGCCGACCACGAAGTGCAGCTGCAGGTCGGGCAACGGCTCCTCGGGGCGACTCTTGATGAAGCCTCCAGCCTCGGCGAAGTTGGTGGTCAGCATGCCGCTGCGGTGCGCACGCCACTCCCGCACGCCGCGCAGCACGTTCAGCGCCCCGGGCAGCGACAGGCCGAAGAGGTCCGTCAACCGCGGTGCGTCCATCACCTGCACCACGTCGGGATGGTCGTGCAGATGCGCGCCCACGCCCGGCAAATCGTGCACCACGCCAATGCCGTGGCTCTGCAACTGCGCGCCCGGCCCCACACCCGAGAGCATGAGCAATTGCGGCGATAGCAGCGCCCCCGCCGACAGCAGCACCTCACGCGTGGCGCGCACCTGCTGCGTCTGGCCGCCTCGGCGGTATTCCACGCCCGTGGCGCGCCGGCCCGCAAACAGGATGCGCGTGGCCTGCGCGCCGGTCACCACCTGCAGATTGGTCCGGCCCAGGTGGGGCGTGAGGTAGGCCTTGGCCACGCTGAAGCGTTCGCCCGCCCGGTGCGTGACCTGGTAGAGACCCACGCCCTCCAGTTGCGCGCCGTTGAAGTCGTCATTGCGTGGATGGCCAGCCTGCACGCCGGCTTCGACGAAGGCGCGGCTGGCACGCTGCGGCGACTGCAGGTCCGCCACATTCAGCGGCCCGTCCGCGCCGTGCCAGGCGCTTGCACCGCGCTCGTTGTGCTCGGCCCGGAGAAAGTACGGCAGCACGTCGTTCCAGCCCCAGCCTGCATTGCCGGCCGCAGCCCAGTGGTCGTAGTCGCTGGCGTGGCCGCGCGCGTAGATCATGGCGTTGACCGAGCTGGAACCACCCAGCACCTTGCCGCGCGGCTGGTAGCCCCGACGCCCGCCCAGGCCCGCCTGCGGCGTGGTGTGCAGCCCCCAGTTGAAGGCGCCGCTGCGCGCCATGGCGGCCAGCCCCGCCGGGCAATGGATGAGCACACTGGCATCGCTGCCGCCCGCCTCCAACAGGCACACGCGCACCGTGGGGTCCTCGCTCAGCCGCCCCGCCAGCACGCAGCCCGCCGAGCCGCCCCCGATCACGACATAGTCGAACTCACGCATGCAGTGTCCCCTCGTTGTATGGCGATGCTGCAACGCAGCAGCAGACGCGCGATTGCCGATACCATCACGGCATCGTTTTTTTCTCACCGCTACACTTTCAAGGGACATTTATATGACGATTTCGACCGTTGGCATCATCGGGGCGGGCACCATGGGCAACGGCATTGCCCAGGCATGCGCTGTGTCGGGCATCAATGTGGTGATGGTGGACATCTCCGACGCCGCCGTGCAAAAGGGCGTGGCCACCGTAGCGGGTAGCCTGGACCGCCTGATCAAGAAAGAAAAGATCACCGAAGCCGACAAGAGCGCCGCCCTCGCGCGCATCAAAACCTCCACCAGCTACGACGACCTGAAGGCCGCCCAGATCGTGATCGAGGCCGCCACCGAGAACTACGAACTCAAGCTCAAGATCCTCAAGCAGGCGGACGCGCTGGTGGCGCCCGAAGTGATCATTGCGTCCAACACCTCTTCGATCTCCATCACCAAGCTGGCCGCCGCCACGTCGCGCGCCGACCGGTTCATCGGCATGCATTTCTTCAACCCCGTGCCGATGATGGCGCTGGTGGAGATCATTCGCGGCCTGCAGACTTCCGACGCCACGCACGACGCGGTGAAGCAGCTCTCCGAGCGCCTGGGCAAGTCGCCCATCACCGTGAAGAACGCCCCCGGCTTCGTGGTCAACCGCATCCTGGTGCCCATGATCAACGAGGCCTTCTTCGTGCTGGCAGAGGGCCTGGCAACGCCCGAGGACATCGACGCCGGCATGAAGCTCGGCTGCAACCAGCCCATCGGCCCGCTGGCGCTGGCCGACATGATCGGCCTGGACGTGTGCCTGGCCGTGATGGACGTGTACCTGACCGAGTTCGGCGACAGCAAGTACCGCCCCTGCCCGCTGCTCAAGGAGATGGTGGCCGCCGGCCGCCTGGGCCGCAAGACCGGCCGCGGCGTGTACCAATACTGACCTGACCCAGACCACCTGCCATGCCCGTTCGCAACCCCTTCAAGCACGCACTGGCCGGCGGTCAGGCGCAGATCGGTATCTGGTCCACCCTGCCATCACCCCTGGTCACCGAGCTGATCGCGGGATCGGGCTTTGACTGGGTGCTGCTGGACACGGAACACACGCCCAGCGACGTACCGCTCATGGTGCAGCAGCTGCAGGCCGTGGCCGCCGGCTGCCGGGACCATACGCACGGCGTGGTGCGCCCGGCCTGGAACGACCCGGTGCTGATCAAGCGCTACCTGGACATTGGCGCGCAAACGCTGCTGCTGCCCTTTGTGCAGAACGCGGACGAGGCGCGCGCCGCCGTGGCCGCCATGCGCTACGCGCCGCGCGGCATCCGCGGCATGGGCGGCTCCATGCGCGCCTCGGACTTCGGCCGCGACGCGGCCTATGTACGCGATGCGGAGAACGAGCTCTGCCTGCTGGTGCAGGTGGAGACGGCCGAGGCGCTGGAGCAGATTGAGGCCATCGCCGCGGTGGAGGGCGTGGACGGCATCTTCATCGGCCCGGCCGACCTGTCCGCCAGCATGGGCTTCCCGGGTGATGCCAACCACCCCACGGTGCGCGCCGCGATCGACGACGCGATTCGCCGCATCCGCGCGGCCGGCAAGGCGCCCGGCATCCTCGTGGTGGACGAAGCCCGGGCGCGCGAATGCCTGGCCCTGGGCGCGCAGTTCGTGGCCGTGGGCATGGACATGCTCCTGCTGCGCCAGGCCGCGGACGGGCTGGCCGCGCGCTTCCGGCCAGGCGCACGCGGGCCCGTGACCACAGCCTACTGAGTCCTGCCACCCCTCTCCAGACGGAGCGGGCTCCCTCGCGTCCAAGCCTCCGGGCCTGGATGTGTGCAAGACCTCCCCGTCCCACACGGCCCGTGGGAAATCCCCTGAAAGCAGCCCACACAAGATAGAGCGACTGCAAGCCCAGCTCATCTGGAACTGCGCACGATGGTCCTGTGGGTAGAGCACCATTCCATGGGCTGACCTTCACCATCACATCCCTGCTGGTATGACGTGCAATATCCCTTCTCTTTTCCATGGAACCATCAATTAAATTGCGATCAATTTAATTGCTGGCAATAATAGAGCCCATGCCCTCCCCCAACACCGTCACTCCACCCAGCCCGCCCGAACTACTGCTGGACAACCAACTGTGCTTCGCGCTGTATTCCGCGTCGTTGGCCATGACCAAGCTCTACAAGCCGCTGCTCGACACCCTGGGCCTGACCTATCCGCAGTACCTGGTGATGTTGGCGCTGTGGGAGCGTGACGGGCTCACCGTCTCCGAGCTGGGCGAGCGCCTGTTCCTCGACTCCGGCACGCTCACACCGCTGCTCAAGCGCCTGGAATCCGCAGGTTTGCTGGCGAGGCTGCGCGACGTGCAGGACGAGCGCCGCGTGCGCATCACGCTCACCGGCCAGGGGCGTGCGCTGCGTGATGGCGCCCAGCCCATCCCGCACTGCGTCCTGGCCCGCGCGCAGTGCACACCCGCCGACATTGGCGCCCTGACCGCGCAGCTCCATGGGCTGCGCGACCGGCTCGCGCAGCCGCAGGCCTGACACCGTTTTCCCTCATGCCCCCGTTGGCGGGGCCTTTGTTCCACTCTGAAAGGATGCACCCATGACCACGCTCGACAAGGTTCTCTACACCGCCCGCGCCCACACCACCGGCGGGCGCGACGGCGCATCGCGCAGCGATGACGGACGGCTGCAGGTCCAGCTGTCCTCGCCCGGCGGCAGCGGCACGGGCACCAACCCCGAGCAGCTTTTCGCCGCCGGCTACTCGGCCTGCTTCATCGGCGCCATCAAGGCCGTCGCCGCGAAGCAAAAGCTGACCCTGCCCCAGGACTTGGCCATCGACGCCGAGGTGGACCTGGGCACGATCCCCAATGCCTACGGCATCGCCGCACGCCTGAAGGTGCACCTGCCCGGCATGGACCGCGCCCAGGCGCAGCAGTTGGTCAACGACGCGCACCAGGTCTGCCCCTACTCCAACGCCACACGCGGCAACATCGACGTGACGCTGACCCTGGCCTGAGGCACCGTAGCGGGCGGCGCTGTTCTCCGCGTTTTCCCTAGTCAGGCGGGATACCCATTGCAAGCGAGCGCTCAGCTTCCGGGTTCATCATGCGCGGTCTGTCCCCCGCTTCGCCTGCATTGCCCGCGCCATGAAGATCGCCCTGCTGTCCGACATCCACGCCAACCTGCCCGCCTTCGACGCTTGCCTGGAGCATGCGCGAGCGCACGGTGCACAGCAGTTCGCGCTGCTGGGCGACCTGGTGGGCTATGGCGCGGACCCCGGCCCGGTGCTCGACCGGGCCATGCAACTGGCCGCCGCGGGCGCACTGTGCGTGCGCGGCAACCATGACGCGGCCGCCCTCGCCCCGCCCGCCGTTGCCCAGAACCTGGGCGACCAGAGCGCACAGTGGACCCATCCGCACTTGGACGAGCGCCAGCGTGCCTTCCTGGCCGGCCTGCCGCTGACCGAGCGCCTGGGGCCCGACGCGCTGCTGGTGCACGCCAGCGCCGACGGCCCCGAGCGCTGGCACTACATCACCGACAGCAACGCCGCCGAGCGCTGCATGACCGCCGCCACGCGCATCGACCCGGCCATCCGCTACGTCTTCTGCGGCCACGTGCATGAGCAGGCGCTGTACTTCCTCACGCCCACCGCCAAGCTGATGCGCTTTTCGCCCCAGCCGGGCGTGCCCGTGCCCGTGCCGCCGCACCGCCAGTGGCTGGCCATCGCCGGCTCGTGCGGCCAGCCGCGCGATGGCGACACGCGCGCCATGTATGCCCTGTTCGACCCGGACGCCGCCACCATCACCTTCCAGCGCGTGGCCTACAACCATGCTGCCGCCGCGGCCGCCGTGCGCGCCAGCGGTCTGCCCACGTTCTTTGCCGACCGGCTGGAGCGCGGGCGCTGAGCCCGCCTTTTCCACCCTTCAGGACCAGACACACCACCGCCCATGAAGCTGCTCACGCCCGGCACCGAGATCGACGGCTTCGTGGTGCATGAGTGCATCCACGCGGGCGGCATGGCGCACATCTACCGCGTGGGCTATGCCAATGCGTCGCGCGACCCGGGCTTTCCCATGGCCATGAAGATCCCGCGCATGACGGCAGGCGACGGGGCCGAGAACATCGTGGGTTTCGAGGTCGAGCTGACCATCCTGCCCACGCTGTCGGGCCACCACGCGCCGCGCTTCGTGGCGGCGGGTGACCTGATGCGGCTGCCCTACCTGGTCATGGAATACGTGCAAGGCGATACGCTGCAGCATTGGCTGGACGATCGCCCGCCGGGCGACACCGCTGCGCGCAGTGCGGAGACCATCGCCCGCATCGGCGGCGCCATGGCGCTGGCCGCGCACAGCATCCACCAGCAGAACGTCTGCCACCTGGACCTGAAGCCCGCCAACGTGCTGCTGCGCCCCGACGGCAGCGTGGTGCTGCTGGACTTCGGCCTGTCCTGCCACGCGCACTACCCCGACCTGCTGGCCGAGGAAATGCGCCAGGCCGTGGGTTCACCCACCTGGATCGCGCCCGAGCAGGTGGTGGGCGTGCGCGGCGACCTGCGCAGCGACATCTTCGCGATCGGCGTCATGCTCTACGAGATGGCCACGGGCGAACTGCCTTTCGGCTCGCCCACCACACAGGGCGGCATGCGCCAGCGCCTGTGGATGACACCCGCGCCGCCGCGCCAGTACCGCCCCGACCTGCCCGAGTGGCTGCAGGAGGTGATCCTGCGTTGTCTGGAACCCGAAGCCGCGCAGCGCTACCCTTCGGCCGCGCACTTGGCCTTTGACCTGGCCAACCCCGACCAAGTGCCCATCACCGAGCGCGGCCGGCGCCTGCGCGGGCCCGGCGTGGGCGCGCACTTCAAGCGTTGGATCAAGGCTGCGGGCATGCACTACCAGCCCAGCCCGCTGCCCGCGCGCCAGATCGCCGAGGTGCCCATCCTCATGGTGGCCGTGCCGCACGACGACGTGACGGACGCCACGCTGTACTCCTTGCGCGAAGCGGTTGCCCGTTCGCTGGGCATACGCCCCGGCGCGCGGCTGGCCTGCGTGACGGTGATCTCGCCCTCGGCCAGCAGCACGTCCGACAGCACGCGCAGCGAGACCATGCTGCACCGCACGCACCTGGCGCGGCTCAAGCAGTGGGCGGCGGGGCTGGACCTGTCGCGCCACAGCGCCAGCTACCACGTGCTGGAGGCCAGCGACGTGGCCCAGGCCCTGGTCCGCTATGCCGAGGGCAACCGCGTGAGCATGATGATCCTGGGGGCGGCGACGCACGGGCTGCAGTTGCAGCGCTTCATCGACACCGTGCCCATCCGCGTGGCGCGGGATGCCCCCTGCACCGTCATCCTGGTCAAGCAGCAACTGCCTTTCGACGCGCTGGGCCAGTGACCCCGCGGGGCTGCCGCAAGCGTGACAATCACGCCATGACCGCGCCCCACACCGATGACACGCTCCACCCCTACGCCAGCCTCACGCCCGACCTGGTGCTGGACGCGCTGGCCAGCGTCGGCTTGTATGGCGACGGCCGGCTGATGGCCCTGGGCTCCTACGAGAACCGCGTGTACCAGGCTACGCTGGAAGACGGCAGTCGCGTGGTGGCCAAGTTCTACCGCCCGGGGCGCTGGAGCGAGGCGCAAATCCTGGAGGAACACGCCTTCTCCCAGGAGCTGGCCGATGCCGAGGTGCCCGTGGTCGCGCCCCTGCTGCTGCACGGCCGCAGCCTGCACCGGCATGCGGGCTTCGACTTTGCCGTCAGTCCCTGGCGCGGCGGGCGCACGCCCGAGCTCGACGACTTCGAGGTGCTGGAGTGGCTGGGCCGCTACCTCGCACGCATCCACAACGTGGGCGCAGCCCGGCCCTTCGCGCAGCGCCCGGCGCTGGACCTGCAGACGTTGGGCCAAGAGCCGCGCGACTGGCTGCTGGGCGCACAAATCATTCCCCTGGACCAACAAACGGAATGGCGCGATGCCTGCGAACAAGCTCTCGAATTAATAGCTGCTGGCGCTTGTCTATCGGGCGCTACAGGCCAATTTGGCTTAAAAGACGCGAGCAACATCCGCCTGCACGGTGACTGCCACCCCGGCAACGTGCTGTGGACGCCCGTGGATGACGCCGGCCACGGCGGCCCGCATTTCGTGGACCTGGACGACGCGCGCATGGGCCCGGCCGTGCAGGATCTGTGGATGCTGTTGTCGGGCGAGCGCCGCCAGCGCACAGTACAGCTATCGGCACTGCTGGACGGCTACGAGCAGCTGCGCCCCTTCGACCGGCGCGAGCTCGCGCTCATCGAGCCGCTGCGCACACTGCGCCTGATCCACTACAGCGCGTGGCTGGCGCGGCGCTGGAGCGATCCGATCTTTCCGATCAACTTTCCCTGGTTCGGCAGCAGCGACTACTGGCGCGGCCAAGTGGACATGCTGCATGAGCAGATCGAGGCCATGCAGGAGCCACCCCTGGTCGCCTGAGGACGGTCAGCCAGCCGATCGCTGCGGGGCCGGCGAGGCAGCCAGGGACTGCTTCCAGCCCCGCACGATCACATTGGTGAAAAACTGACGGTCCAGCCAGAGCCAGACCAGCACCGGCACCAGCGTGGGCAGTACCAGCACGCCCACCTGGTAGCCGTAGACGATGGCCTCCAGCTGCCACTGGTCCACGCGCAGCACCCGCACATCGAACTGCGCCGCGCCCGCCAGTTGCATGAGCAGGTACATCACCAGGCTGAAGGCCTGCGCCGGCAACAGCAAGACATAGCCCAGCGCCGCGCGGGAGGCCCGCCCCGGCGCACGCGCGGCACCCCAAGCCGCCACCAGCAGGGCGGCAAAGATCGGCAGGCCATAGGCGTAGCGGCCCGGGTCGGCCTCCAGCGTGACTTCGGCCCGGCGCCCGCCGGAGTTGGGTACGGCGATCTCCACCGCGGTGTCCACCTCCATGCGGCCCAGCTGCTGGTGTACGCCGCGCACCCACATGGGTGCCGCCTGTTCCAGCGCCACATGGGAGAGCCATGCCACAGGGTAGGAGAGCCATGGCGAGGCCTTGGTCCACAGCAGCGTGAGCACAATCATGGCGCCAAAGGCATACAGGACAAAGCGCGTGAGCACGGAGGGTCGGCGCGCAGGGGCTTCGGATTGCACGGGTTTTGTCACGGGGCAATCCTCCTGCGCCTGGGGCTCAGCGCGGCGACAGGTCGAGCGAGGTGCTCACCTGCCCCTGGCCCTTGTCCAGGCGTGGCATCACCAGCGGCATCGGCGGGGCGGGCGGCTCATCGGGTGGCGGCGTATCCTGGGGCGGCTGCGCCTTGGCACCGGCACGGACCCAAAGCAGCCAGACGATCAGCACATCCAGCATGATGAGCCCCTGCCACAGGAATTCGTGCGCAAAGTTGAATACCGCCGTGTTCCACTGGCCCAGGTAGAAGAGGCTGATCACCCGCACCACGTTCAGCGCCTGCACCGCAGCAAAGCCTGCGACCAGCCCGAACAGTTTGTGGCGCAAGGAGGAAGGAAAGGCGATCACGGCCGCGAACAGGACGATGCAGGCCTCGATCCCGTTGCACCCCGGTTCGATGGACACGCCAAAGCCCGTGAGGGTGTTCCACAGCACCTTGCCCTGCGCAGCGGCCGTGGTATCAAACCAGGTGACCAGCCCTGCGCAGATGCGGGCCAACAGCGCCGTCCAGGGCAACTGGACACCGCCAGCGCTATCGACCCGACATGCCTGTCATCGGGTGCTGCGGCAGGGGCTCAGCAGGCTCAGCCTCACGCTGCAGAGCCCTCTTTGGACCTGCCTAGCCCACCCTGCAACGAACTGCGCGAGGACCGTGCGCCTCGATCAGTCCTGCTTGGCGCCGGATATTTTCACCAGCTTATCGATGATGGGGTTGGACGCCTCAAAGTCCTTGCGGAACTGTGCGGCCCCGCCTTCCACCCCTTCCAGGCCGAAGACCTGCAGGCGGGCCTTCATCGCGGTGGAGTGGATGATTTGCACCGCCTCCTTCTCCAGGCGGGCCAGGATGGGCTTGGGCGTGCCCGCCGGCGCCAGCATGGTGAACCAGGCGATGGTCTTGAACTCCGGGTCGGGAAAGCCCGCCTCGGCCATCGTGGGCACGTCGGGCAAATCAGCCAATCGCCGGGGGCCCAGGATCGCCAGCGGGCGCAGGCGCTCGGCCTTGATCTGCGGCTGCGCGGCGGCCAGCGTGCCCATGCCCCAGGAGACCACGCCCGCAGACAGGTCCTGGATGTGCGGCGCCTCGCTCTTGTAGGCCACGTGCGTCATCTCCAGCTTGCGCGAGTCGCTGAGGTAGGCGCTCATCAGGTGGCCGGGCGAGCCGGTCCCGTACGAGCCGTAGTTGATCTTGCCCTTGTTCTGTTGCGCCCAGGCCATGAATTCCTTCATGTTCTTGACGGGCACGTTGGCGTTGACCATCAGCACCAGGCTGGTGGCAGCGATCTGGGTGATGAACTCGAAGTCCTTGCGGATGTCGTACGGCACCTTGGAAAACATGTGGTGCGCGTAGAACACGGGCGTGGAGTACGACACCAGCACCGTGTAGCCATCAGGCGCCGCACGCGCGACCGCATTGGCGCCCAGCATGCCCGAAGCCCCGCTCTTGTTGTCCACCACCACCGGCTGGCCCAGGCGCTTACCGAGTTCGTCGGCCAGCACGCGGCCTACCACGTCGGTGCCGCCCCCGGCGGCGGCCGGGATCACCATGGTGATGGGCCGGCGCGGATAGTCCTGCGGCGCGGCCGCATTCTGGGCCAGGGCCAGCCCCGAACAGCCCCACACCAGGGCAGAAAAAACCAGCGATGTCTTGATTCCCATGTCACAACCCTTTCTGATCGGAACGCAGGTTTCGATATTCACCATCTGAGGTCCAGACAACCATTAGGGATAGCCTTGATGTGGACCGGGACACGCGGAACCGCCGTGGCGCAAAAAAACCCGGCCTGCTTGCGCAGGACCGGGTGTAGTCGGTCTGTAGAGACGGCCCGGCACAGGCCGGGCGCGAGGGTGGCAGGCCCGCCTCAGGCCAGCAGCGCGTTCACGCGCTTCACGTACGCGGCCGGGTCCTCGGGCAGGCCTCCTTCGGCCAGCAACGCCTGGTCGAACAGGATGTGCGCCAGGTCGTGAAAGTGCACGCTGCCGTCCAGCTTCTTGACCAGCGCATGCTCGGGGTTCACTTCCAGCACAGGCTTGGCGTCAGGCGCGCTCTGGCCGGCCTGCTTGAGCAGGCGCGCGAGCTGCGTGCTCATGCCGCCGTCCTGCACCACCAGGCAAGCGGGCGAATCAACCAGGCGCGTGGTCACGCGCACGTCCTCGGCCTTGTCCTTGAGCGCTTCCTTGAGCTTGGCGAGCACGGGCTTGAAGGCCTCGGCGGCCTCCTCGGCGGCCTTCTTCTCGGCCTCGTCCTGCAGCTTGCCCAGGTCCACCGCGCCCTTGGCCACGGACTGCAGCGGCGTGCCATCGAAGTCCTGCAGGTAGTTCAGCGCCCACTCGTCCACGCGGTCGGTCATGAGCAGCACCTCGATGCCCTTCTTCTTGAAGACTTCGAGCTGCGGGCTGTTCTTGGCGGCGGCCAGCGTGTCGGCGGTGATGTAGTAGATGGCCTCCTGGCCCTCCTTCATGCGCGCCTTGTAGTCGGCAAAGGAAACGCTCGGCGTATCCGATGTGGTGGAGGCAAAGCGCAGCAGCTTGGCCAGACGTTCGCGGTTGGCGAAGTCCTCGCCCAGGCCTTCCTTGAGCACGGCGCCGAACTCGGCGTAGAACTGGGTGTACTTGCCTTCCTTGGCCTTGTCCTCGGCGCTGACCACGTCCTGCACGCCATCGGCGCCTTCCGCCGCTGCCTCATGCTTGTCGTGCTTGGCCAGGTCCTCGAGCATGGACAGCACGCGCTTGACCGAGCCATCGCGGATCAGGCGCACGTCGCGGCTTTCCTGCAGCAGCTCGCGGCTCACGTTCAGCGGCAGGTCGGCGGAGTCGATCACGCCCTTGACGAAGCGCAGGTAGCTGGGCATGAGCGACTCGGCGTCGTCCATGATGAACACGCGCTTGACGTACAGCTTCACGCCGGCCTTCTTGTCGCGGTTCCACAGGTCGAACGGCGCCTTGGCGGGGATGTACAGCAACTGCGTGTACTCGGTGTTGCCCTCGACGCGGTTGTGGCTCCAGGTGAGCGGGTTCTCGAAGTCGTGGCTGATGGACTTGTAGAAGTCCTGGTACTGCTCGTCGGTGATGTCCTTCTTGGGCCGCGTCCACAGGGCGCTGGCCTTGTTCACGGTTTCCCACTCGCCGGTCTTCACCATCTGGCCCGGCTCGCCTTCCTTCTCGCTCTCTTTCCACTCCTCCTTCTCCATGAGGATGGGCAGGCTGATGTGGTCGGAATACTTGCCGATCACCTGCTTGATCTTCCAGGCGTTGAGGAACTCCTCGGCATCCTCGCGCAGGTGCAGGATCACGCTGGTGCCGCGCGCCGCACGCTCGATGGCCTCCACCTCGAAGTCGCCCGCGCCGCCGCTGGCCCAGCGCACGCCTTCGCTGGCGGGCAGGCCCGCGCGGCGGCTCTCGACCGTGATGCGATCGGCCACGATGAAGCCCGAGTAGAAGCCCACGCCAAACTGGCCGATCAGCTGCGCGTCGGCCTTCTGGTCGCCCGACAGGCGGTTCATGAAGTCGCGCGTACCGCTCTTGGCGATCGTGCCCAGGTGGTCAATGGCCTCCTGCTCGCTCATGCCGATGCCGTTATCGGTGATGGTCAGCGTGCGCGCTTCCTTGTCGAAGGACACGCGCACCTCCAGGTTGGGCGCATCCTCGTACAGCGCGGCATTGTTCAGCGCTTCAAAGCGCAGCTTGTCACAGGCGTCCGAGGCGTTAGAGACCAGCTCGCGCAGGAAGATCTCTTTGTTGGAATACAGCGAATGCGTGACCAGGTGCAGCAGTTGCGCCACTTCGGCCTGGAAGGAATGGGTGTGCTTGCTCATAGGTGTTTTTCAAACAAAGGCAACGGGAAAGAAATCACAGGGGATTCAACCATGTTCTCCGGCGCGGCCGGAACGCATGCGCAGGTGGGGGCGCCGCGACCGGCTTCAAGGGGCGCTGCACGGCGATTTGCCACCAACCGATGCCACGCTGGCCGCATGCCCCAGCGTCGGCGCGATCCTGGGCGCGGTGATCTACAACGCACCGCTGTCGAGCGGCAGCAGCGACTGAACGCCCATTGCAGCCATCAAAAAAGAGAGCGGCTTGCGCTCTCCTTTTCTGCATTTCAAAGGGTTTTGAACTGCAAACGCCCTTTTGGCGAGCGCTAGCAGCTCCTGATTTAATAGCTTAAAAGCGCTCACCCGGCGCCAGATAGCGCCACTGGCCCGGCGGCAGCTTGCCCAGCAGCACCTGGCCGATGCGGATGCGCTTGAGGCCCACCACCTTGAGGCCCACCAGCTCGCACATGCGGCGGATCTGGCGCTTTTTGCCCTCGCGCAGCACGAAGCGCAACTGCTCGGGGTTCTGCCACTCCACCAGCGCCGGCTTGAGCTGCTGGCCGTCCAGCGCCAGGCCATGGTTCAGCAGCGCCAGCTTGTCGGCGGGGAAGACGGCGCGCACATCCTGCGCGCGATCGCCGTACTGCACGCGCACCAGGTATTCCTTGTCCACCGTCGAGTCCTCGCCGATGAGCTGGCGCGCCACGCGGCCGTCCTGCGTCAGCACCAGCAGGCCCACGGAGTCGATGTCCAGCCGCCCGCAGGGTGCCAAGCCCTTGAGTTGCGCCGGCGCGAAGCGCGTGCGGCTCTCATCGTCCTTCCAGTGCGTACGTGGGTTGATCAGCGCCACGGCCGGCGTGTGGCCGTCCTCGGCCTGACCGCTCACATAGCCCATGGGCTTGTGCAGCAGGATGGTCACCTGCTGGCGCTGGTGGCCCTGGGCCGCGCGGTCCACGTCGATGCGGTCGTGCGGCCCCACCTGCAGCCCCATGGCCGCCACCTGCCCGTTGACGCGCACCCAGCCCTGGGCGATCCAGTCGTCGGCCTCGCGGCGCGAGCACAGCCTCAGATCGGCCATGCGCTTGTTCAGGCGCATGCGGCCGTCTGCAGGCGCCTGCGCAGCGCCAGCGGGCGCACGGGTGGCAGGAGGGCGCGGCGCGGCCGGCGCGTGCCGGCTCGCCGTACGGGGGGCGCCTGCCGCGCCGCTGGGTGCGGCCGTGCCTGCCGTCCGGCCCGGCGCCTTGCCGGTAGCCACAGGTGCTGCGGGCGTGGTCGGCTTGCGCAGCACCAGCCGCGGGCGCAGCGGAGTGGGGGAAGCAGAAGCGGACGGTGCGGGGACGGACCGTGCGGGGGGACGGGCGGGCGTTTCGGGCATGGCGCTATTGTCTCGCGCCGTGGAGCGCGCCGCACCCCGCCCCCTCTACCGCGCCTTCAGATCATGGCGGCGGGCTCGTTCTCGTCGGCCGGCGCCCTGCGCGGTGAAGCGCGGCGCCGGGGCCCGGGGCGGTCCGCGTCCGCCGGCTCCATCCGCCTGAACAGGCTGGTGCGCAGCGCCTGCAGGTCCAGCACGCGCAGGCCGCCGTACTCCACGCGGATCGCCCCCTGCGCTTCCAGGGTCGCCAGGGCCTCGTTCACACGTTGGCGCGACAGGCCGACCAGGTAGGCCAGCTCCTGCTGGGTGATGCGCAGCACTTCCCCGACGCCAGGGTAGAGCACGGGGTTGAACAGCGCCGCCAGGCTGCGCGCCACGCGCAGGTCGGGGTTGGTGAGGCGGTCGATTTCCCGCGCGGCGATGAACTGTGCCAGGCGCTCGTTGAGCTGGTTCATCACGAAGCGGTTGAAGCCGATGGAATGGTCCAGCAGCCAATGGAAGGTGTCGATGGGCAGGCCCGCCACCACGCTCTTGCGCAGGGCCTGGATGTTGTAGCGGTAGGGCTCGCGCTTGACCGCCGTGCCTTCGCCGAACCAGCCGCCGGGGGGCACGCCGGTGAAGGTCATCGTCAGCCCGTCGGCGTTGTCCGCGCTCATCTTGAGCAGGCCCTCGACCACCCCAAACCAGTACGTCACCGGCCGGCCCACACGGCACACGTAGTCGCCCGGCTGGGCATCGCCGACGGCCAGCGCTGCCACCGCCCGTTCGCGCTCGGCGGGCTGCAGCAACGCCATCCAGGGAATGCCGCTGAGTTCTTGGGCCGTGGGCGGGCGGCGCCGCTGGTGCAGGGAGGCGTCTTGGCTCATGCGCGCAAGCATGCGGTCAAAGCGCGCCGCGGGGCAGCGGGAATACCACGAACCTACGCCTGGCCGGTCCGAGGTATCGACACACTCGGATGCTATTGATTTAATAGCTGTTAGCGCTTACTGATTCTGGGATCAAGCCCTGTTTGACTACAAACCCATCACTGCGTCGGCAAGGCATAGCGGTAGCCGCGGAACGCCCACACGGTACGCGTCGGCTCGATGCGCTCCAGCACCAGGCCGGGGGCGGCGGTATCCCCCTCGTGCAGCACCTGGCCGTTGACGATCACCATGCGGTACACGGGATTGGACGAGTAGGTCACGCCCGCGAGCTGCAGGGTGGGCAGTTGCTCACGCACGCTCGCCGGCAGGTCGGCCAGGGCAAAGACGGTTCCCGTCGATTCCTGCGGCGCGGGAGCCGGCGGCGCAGCGCGCGGGGCCGGTGCGCGGGCAGGCGCCGCGGGGGCCGGCGCGCTGCGCTCGGGCCGGGGGGCAGGCGCTTCGGCGCGGGCAGAGCGCTCGGGCGTGGGTTTGGATGCTGGCGCTGGCGCTGGCGCTGGTGTTGGTGTTGGTGTTGGTGTTGGTGTTGGTGTTGGCGCTGGCGCTGGCGCTGGTGTTGGTGTTGGTGTTGGCGTGGTTGCGGGGCGCAGTTTCGGGCGCCGGCGCTGCCTCATGGGCCGGCACGGCCATCGGCGCGGCGGAGGCTGGAGCGGCAGGTGCCGGTATTGCGGGTGCAGGCGCCGGCACCACCGCGGCCACCGTCGCACTGGGCGCACGCACCAGCCACCAGGCGCCGGCTGCCGCCCCTACGCCCGCCAGCGCTGCAAGCACCATCCAGGGTAGCCCCCGCGCCGGTGCGGCGCGCTGCACGGTAGGCACCGCCACGGGCGACGCGGGGGTATGCAGGCCGGGCACGCTGCCACGGCCGCGCTCGGCCTGGGCGCGCCGCAGCGCATCAAGAATGTAGGACATGGGTTCAGGCTCCGCTGAGCAAACGCGGCTCCGGCACGCCTGCGGCGCGGTTGAGCAACATCAGGGTCAAGGGACCAGCGCGGCCATCGGGCGTGAGGCCCTGGCCCAGCTGAAATTGGTGGATGCGCGCGCGGCGCGCGGCGGGCGTTGCGGTACGGGCTGCGGCGGCGCCCGCGCCGGCGGCCGCCAGTTGCTGGTCCAGCCAAGCGGCGCCCGCGGCAGTGGCGGTGACGTCGCCCGAATCGGCCAGCTCGGCAGGGGCCTTCCACAGCGTGGCAACCTCGCCGCGCCACAGCGGCGCAAGCTCCGTCACGCGCACCTGCAGCGTCTGGCCCTGCACGCCTTCCAGCGTGGCGGTGCCGTCATCCAGCCGGCGCAGCAAGACCGCCACCTCAGGCGCCAGGGCCTCGCCCTGCGCATCGCCCTCGGCGGGCCGCAGCATCAGCAGCACGGGCCGGTCGAGCTGGCGCAGCAGGTTCAGGCTGGCGCGGCGGCTGCGGTAGCAGCGCAGGCCCTCGGACGCCAGCGCGGCGCAGGGGTCCGCGGCGCCGTCGGACACGCTCGCCTGCCACTGCCGGGCCAGCGCCTGCCAGGCCGCCGGCGCCTGCGCCACGGGCTGGATGGCCAGGAACTGCGCCAACGTCGGCGGGGGCGCTGGCGGGGCCGGCGCGTCGGGTGCAGAAGCAGCCGAGGCGGGGGATGACGCGGGCACGGCCGCAGCCGACGCGGCGATGGCCGGCCTCTGTGTCTGTGTCTGTGCCTGTGTGGAGCCGGCGCCACCGTCTGCGAGCGGCCACCAGCCCAGGGCCCAGGCCAGCCCGCCCAGCGCCGCCGCGCCCACCAGCCCGCCGGTTCCAGCGGCGAGCCAGCGCCCTGCCGAGCCCGGGCGCGGGCGCGCCGTGGCGGGCGCATCGAACACCTCGCGCGCGGCGCGGCGCACCATGGCATCGGTCACCTCGCGCACACCCGCGCCGTAGGCACCCAGCAGGGCACGGTCGCACAGCAGGTTGATGCGCCGCGGCACGCCACCCGTGAGCGCGTGCACGCGCGCCAGCGCCCGCTGCTGAAAAGGCAGCGGCCCTTGCAGCCCGGCCACGGCCATGCGGTGGGCGATGTACTGGCGTGTTTCGTCGGCGCTCAAGGCGTCCAGGTGGTAGCGCGCGATCACGCGCTGCGCGAGCTGCTCCAGCTCCGGCGCCGCCACCATTGCACGCAGCTCGGGCTGGCCGATGAGGATGATCTGCAGCAGCTTGCGCTCGCTGGTCTCGAGGTTGGTGAGCAGGCGCAGCTGTTCCAGCACATCGGGCGCGAGGTTCTGCGCCTCATCGATGATGAGCACGTTGTTGCGCCCCGCCGCGTGCTGCTGCAGCAAGAAGTCGTTGAGCGGGTCCAGGCAGTCCTTCACGGTCTCCGCCCCCGGTATGGCGGGGCGGTGCGCCACGCCGAATTCGTCGCAGATGGAGCGCAGCAGCTCAGGCACCGTGAGCTTCGGGTTGAAGATGTAAGCGACGTTGCACTGCGGCGGAATCTGTTCCAGGAAGCAGCGGCACACCGTGGTCTTGCCGGTCCCGATCTCGCCGGTGAGCAGCACGAAGCCGCCGCCCGCATCCAGGCCGTACAGCAGGTGGGCCAGGGCTTCGCGATGGCGCTCGCTCATGAAGAGGTAGCGCGGGTCGGGCGCGATGGAAAAAGGCGGGTGTTCGAGTCCGAAGAACGGGGCGTACATGGCGGCGAGCATAGCGCCCTCGCCTGTCGCGCCCATGAACCCCTCAGCCTCCCGCGATCACCACCTGTCGAGGGCGGTCAGGGTTAGACCCCTGAGGACTAACCCTTGAATTGTCATCGTAAAGACAAGATAACGTCAAAGTCGTTCCTACCATTGGTTGCAAACCGGCAGCGGACTTCTAGTTTCCCGTGCGCTGCCCTCCACAGACCCTGATAGGAACCGGAATGAAGACCACATTCCCCCATCTACTGCTGCAGCACGCCGCCCAGCGCCCCGACGCTGCAGCACTGCGCGAGAAAGAATATGGCATCTGGCAGACCTGGAGCTGGAAGGACGCCGCGGCCGAGGTGCGCCACATGGCCTGCGGCCTGCTGTCGCTGGGCTTTGCCAAGGGCCAGAACCTGGCGCTGATCAGCGACAACCGGCCACACCTGTACATGGGCTTCGTGGCCGTGCAAAGCGTGGGGGGCGTGCCGATTCCGCTGTACCAGGACGCAGTGGCCGCCGAGATGACCTTCGTTATCCAGGACGCGGAGATTGCCTTCGCGTTTGCCGAAAACCAGGAACAGGTGGACAAGCTGCTGGAGGTGCGCGAATCGGTATCCGGCATCCAGCACATCATCTATGACGACCCGCGCGGCCTGCGCCACTACGACCAGCCGGGCCTCATCAGCACCGCGCAGTTGGTGGCGCGCGGCGCCGAGTGGGACAAGGCCCACCCCGGCGCATGGGATGCACTGGTGGAGCAGATCGACCCGCAGGACGTGTCGGTGATCCTCTACACCTCGGGCACCACGGGCAAGCCCAAGGGCGTGTGCCAGACGCATGCCAGCTTCATCGCCTCTGCGCAAGGCGCGGTGGAGGTGGACCGCCTGGGCCCGCAGGACAACGTGATTTCCTACCTGCCCCCGGCGTGGGTGGGCGACCATCTCTTTTCGCTCGCGCAGTGGATGGTGGCCGGCTTCACCATCAACTGCCCCGAGTCGGCCAGCACCGTCTCCATCGACCTGCGCGAGATCGGCCCCACCTACTACTTCGCCCCGCCGCGCGTGTTCGAAGGCATGCTGACGTCGGTCTCCATCCGCATGGAAGACGCCGCTGCGCCCAAGCGCTGGCTGTTCGAGAAATGCATGCAGCTGGCGCGCCGCGTGGGCTCCGATCTCCTGGACGGCAAGCCCGTGGGCGCAATCGACCGCCTCAAGTACCGCCTGGCCGATCTCGCCATCTACGGACCGCTGCGCAACGTGATGGGCCTGTCGCGCATCCGCGTGGCCTACACGGCAGGCGCGGCCATCGGGCCCGACCTGTTCCGCTTCTTCCGCTCCATCGGAATCAACCTCAAGCAGCTCTACGGTCAGACGGAAACCTGCGCCTACGTCTGCCTGCAGCGTGATGGCCAGGTGGATCTGAACACCGTGGGCCAGGCGGCCCCCGGCATCGAGCTGAAGATCGCCGACAACGGCGAGGTGCTGGTCAAGGGCGTGTCGGTGCTCAAGGAGTACTACAAGCGGCCCGACGCCACCGCCGAGGTGATCGACGCCGAAGGCTACTTCCACACCGGCGATGCCGGCGTGATCGACGCCAACGGCCAGCTGCGCATCATCGACCGCGCCAAGGACGTGGGCAAGACGGCCAGCGGCGCCATGTTCGCGCCCAACTACATCGAGAACAAGCTCAAGTTCTTCCCGCACATCAAGGAAGCCGTCTGCTTCGGCAACCAGCGCGATCAGGTCTGCGCCTTCATCAACATCGACTACGAGGCCGTGGGCAACTGGGCCGAGCGACAGGGCATCCCTTACGGCGGCTATGTGGACCTGGCCTCCAAGCCCAGGGTGATCGAGCTGATCGCCGACTGCATCTCGCAGGTGAACGCCGACCTGGCCGCCGAAGCTGGCATGGCCGACACGCAGGTCGCGCGCTTCCTCGTGCTGCACAAGGAGCTGGACCCCGACGACGACGAACTGACCCGCACGCGCAAGGTGCGCCGCAATTTCATCGCCGAGAAGTACGGCGTGCTGGTGGACGCGCTGTACACGGGCAAGGCCGAGCAGTTCATCGAAACGCAGGTGAAGTTCGAGGACGGGCGCAAGGGCAGCGTGAGCGCCACGCTGAAGATCACCGACGCCAAGACCTTCCCCGCCACCCGGGCGGCCGCCTGACACGCAACGAGGCAGCAGACACATGACCAGCAAGAAGATTGGCGACGTCATCCTCGACGTCAAGAACATCAGCCTGCGGTTCGGCGGCGTCAAGGCGCTCACCGACATTTCGTTCAACGTGCGCGAGCACGAGATCCGCTCGATCATCGGCCCCAACGGCGCGGGCAAGAGCTCCATGCTCAACTGCATCAACGGCGTGTACACGCCGTCCGAGGGCTCCATCACCTTCCGCGGCCAGACGTTCGGCCACATGAACAGCCGCCAGGTCGCCGAGATGGGCATCGCGCGCACTTTCCAGAACCTGGCGTTGTTCAAGGGCATGAGCGTGATCGACAACATCATGACCGGGCGCAACCTCAAGATCAAAAGCAACCTGCTCCTGCAGGCACTGCGCATCGGACCGGCCGAGCGCGAGGAGATCGCCCACCGCGAGACGGTCGAACACATCATCGACTTCCTGGAGATCCAGGCGCACCGCAAGACCCCCGTCGGCCAGTTGCCCTACGGCCTGCAAAAGCGCGTGGACTTGGGCCGGGCCCTCGCCATGGAACCTCAGGTGCTGCTGCTCGATGAACCCATGGCCGGCATGAACGTGGAGGAGAAGCAGGACATGTGCCGCTTCATCCTGGATGTGAACGACGAGTTCGGCACCACCATCGTCCTCATCGAACACGACATGGGCGTGGTGATGGACATCAGCGACCGCGTCGTGGTGCTGGACTACGGCAAAAAGATCGGCGACGGCGCGCCGGACGAAGTGCGCAACAACGAAGACGTGATTCGCGCCTACCTGGGCACCAGCCACTGAGGGCAAGCAAATGGCATTCTTTCTCGAAACCCTGATCGGCGGCCTGATGGCCGGCATGCTCTACGCGCTGGTGGCACTCGGCTTCGTGCTGATCTTCAAGGCCTCGGGCGTCTTCAACTTCGCGCAGGGTGCCATGGTGCTGTTCGCGGCCCTGGCCATGGCGCGCTTTGCCGAGTGGATCCCGGAGTGGACCGGCATCAGCAACCCCATCGTGGCCAATCTGGCAGCCTTCCTGATCGCGGGCCTGTGCATGTTCGCAGTGGCCTGGTTCATCGAGCGCCTGGTGCTGCGCCACCTCGTGAACCAGGAAGGCGCCACGCTGCTCATGGCCACGCTGGGCATCACCTACTTCCTGGAAGGCCTGGGCCAGACCTTCTTCGGCAGCGACATCTACAAGATCGACATCGGCATGCCCAAGGACCCGGTGTTCCTGCTGGACACCGTGTTCGAGGGCGGCGTGCTCGTGAACAAGGAAGACGTGATTGCCGCAGGCATTGCCGCCGCCCTGGTGGTGGTGCTGAGCATCTTCTTTCAAAAGACCAAGACCGGCCGCGCATTGCGCGCCGTGGCCGACGACCACCAGGCGGCGCAGTCCATCGGCATCCCGCTCAACCACATCTGGGTCATCGTGTGGTGTGTCGCCGGTGTCGTGGCACTGGTGGCCGGGATGATCTGGGGCTCCAAGCTGGGCGTGCAGTTCTCGCTGACCACGGTGGCGCTGCGCGCGCTGCCGGTGGTGATCCTGGGAGGCCTGACCTCGGTGCCGGGCGCCATCATCGGCGGGCTGATCATCGGCGTGGGCGAGAAGCTCTCCGAGGTGTACCTGGGCCCCTTCGTGGGCGGCGGCATCGAGATCTGGTTTGCCTACGTGCTGGCCCTCGTGTTCCTGCTGTTCCGGCCCCAAGGTTTGTTCGGCGAGAAGATCATCGATCGCGTATGACATACGCGATCAACCCGCAGGGTTCTTCGCCGCAGGCGAAGGATGGTCTTCCTGCGAGGGCACGCAGTGCCCGCAGCCAAAAGATCATCGCCCTTGGTTGAAAGATTTGGAGTAAATAATGTTCTACCGCGAAAACGGCCAGTTCAAGACCACCTACAAGGCCGACCAGCAGATCTTTCCCATCACCCAGGACCGCATCGCCATCCTGCTGCTGTTGGCCGTGGCCTTCGTGGCGGTGCCCGCGATGGCGTCGGACTACTTCTACCGCGCCATCCTGATCCCGCTGGTCATCATGTCCATGGCCGCGCTGGGCGTGAACATCCTCGTGGGCTACTGCGGGCAGATCTCGCTGGGCTCGGGCGCCTTCATGGCGGTGGGCGCCTACGGGGCCTTCAACTTCTTCGTGCGCTTCCCTGGGATGCCGCTGGTTCCGGCCCTCATCCTGGGCGGGCTGTGCGCCACGTTCTTCGGCATCCTGTTCGGGCTGCCCAGCCTGCGGGTGAAAGGGCTGTACCTGGCCGTGGCCACGCTGGCGGCGCAGTTCTTCAGCGACTGGATGTTCCTGCGCATCAAGTGGTTCACCAACAATTCCGACTCGGGTTCGGTCTCGGTCAGCAACCTGCAGGTCTTCGGCATGCCGCTGGACAGCGCCATGGCCAAGTACCTGTTCTGCCTGACGCTCCTGGTGGTCGTGGCCCTGCTGGCCAAGAACCTGGTGCGCGGCGCCATCGGCCGCGAATGGATGGCCATCCGCGACATGGACGTGGCCGCCGCCGTGATCGGCATCCGCCCGATGTACGCCAAGCTCAGCGCCTTCGCCGTCAGCTCCTTCATCGTCGGCATGGCGGGCGCGCTGTGGGCCTTCGTGCACCTGGGTTCGTGGGAGCCGGCGGCATTCTCGGTCGAGGTGTCGTTCCGCCTGCTGTTCATGGTCATCATCGGCGGCATGGGTTCCATCATGGGCGCGTTCTTCGGCGCGGCCTTCATCGTGGTGCTGCCCATCTTTCTGAACCAGTTCCTGCCCGCGGTGGCCGGCCTGTTCGGCGTGGACATCTCCACCGCCGCCGTGTCGCATGCGGAACTGATGATCTTCGGCGCGCTGATCGTGTGGTTCCTCATCGTGGAGCCACACGGCCTGGCCAAGCTGTGGTCCATCGGCAAGCAGAAGATGCGCGTGTGGCCCTTCCCCCATTGATGCCATTGCAAGGTGTGTTCCGCGCCGACCGGCGCAATTCAGGCGACGTTCCATCCAACCACAAGGAGACAAGACCATGAAATTCACCCGACTCGCTGCGGCCGCCACGGTGGCCTGCACCCTGGCCGGCTTTGCAGGCGGCGCCGCCGCCCAGGCCAAGGAACAGTTCTTCCCCCTGCTGTCGTACCGCACGGGCCCCTACGCCCCGAACGGCGTGCCCTGGGCCAACGGCAAGCAGGACTACATCAAGATGATCAACGCGCGCGACGGCGGCGTGAACGGCGTGAAGCTGACCTGGGAAGAGTGCGAGACCGGCTACGCCACCGACCGCGGCGTGGAGTGCTACGAGCGTCTGAAGAGCCGCCCCGGCGTGACGCTGTTCGACCCGCAGGCCACCGGCATCACCTTCGCGCTGACCGAGAAGGCGCCCGTGGACAAGATCCCGCTGATGACGCTGGGCTACGGCCTGTCCGTCGCGCAGGATGGCATGGCCTTCAAGTGGAATTTCCCCTACATGGGCAGCTACTGGACCGGCGCCGACATCCTGATCCAGCACATCGGCAAGAACGCCGGCGGCCTGGACAAGCTCAAGGGCAAGAAGATCGCACTGGTCTACCACGACAGCCCCTTCGGCAAGGAGCCGATCCCGCTGCTGCAGGAGCGCTCCAAGATGCACGGCTTCGAGCTGCAGATGCTGCCCGTGACCGCGCCCGGCGTGGAGCAGAAGGCCACCTGGCTGCAGGTGCGCCAGAGCCGCCCCGACTACGTGCTGCTGTGGGGCTGGGGCGTGATGAACTCCACCGCCCTGAAGGAAGCCCAGGCCACGGGCTACCCGCGCGACAAGATGTACGGTGTGTGGTGGGCCGGTGCCGAGCCGGACGTGCGCGACGTGGGCGATGGCGCCAAGGGCTACCACGCGCTGGCGCTCAACGGCCATGGCACGCAGTCCAAGGTCATGCAGGACATCCTCAAGCACGTGCATGGCGCCAACCAGGGCACGGGCCCCAAGGACGAAGTGGGCTCGGTGCTGTACACGCGCGGCGTGATCATCCAGATGCTGGGCGTGGAGGCCGTGCGCCGCGCGCAGGAGCGCTTCGGCAAGGGCAAGGTCATGACCGGCGAGCAGGTGCGTTGGGGCATGGAAAACCTGGCGCTGGACCAGAAAAAACTGGACGCGCTGGGCTTCACCGACCTGATGCGCCCGCTGTCCACCAGCTGCGCGGACCACATGGGTTCTACCTGGGCCCGCGTGCACACCTGGGACGGCAAGCAGTGGAAGTTCTCGTCCGATTGGTACCAGGCCGATGAGCAGGTCATCAAGCCTATGGTCAAGGCCGGCGCGGACAAGTACCTCGCCGACAAGAAGATGTCCCGCCGCGAAGCGGGCGACTGCCAGTCCTAAGGACGTCCCCTGAGGCGCTGCGCGCCATCGCCCTTCTGCTCGGGAAGGGGGATGGCGCCGGTGGTCGGGCAAGACCCGTTCCACGGCGCCTGCTGGCGCGGGTTGCGCCAGGTTCAAGCGGCTGCGCAGGGCAGCCGCCAATCGAGAGGGCTGTGGCGACAGCCCTGCCGATTGGCACCACTACAAGGGCAAGGCTATGGAGTCCAGAAACATCGTTCTCAGCGTCAATGGCATCGAGGTCATCTACAACCATGTGATCCTGGTGCTCAAGGGCGTGTCGCTGCAACTGCCCGAGAAGGGCATTGTCGCCCTGCTGGGCGGCAACGGCGCGGGCAAGACGACCACGCTGCGCGCGATCTCCAACCTGCTCAAGGGCGAGCGCGGCGAGGTCACCAAGGGCAGCATCGAGCTGCGCGGCGAGCAGATCCAGAACCTCTCGCCCGCCGACCTGGTCAAGCGCGGCGTGGTGCAGGTCATGGAGGGGCGCCACTGCTTCGCCCACCTGACCATAGAGGAGAACCTGCTCACCGGCAGCTACACGCGCACCGACAAGGGCGAGATCGCCGCCAACCTGGAGAAGGTCTACAACTACTTCCCGCGCCTGAAGACGCGCCGCACCAGCCAGGCGGCCTACACCTCGGGCGGGGAGCAGCAGATGTGCGCGATCGGCCGAGCCATCATGAGCAACCCCAACATCGTGCTGCTGGACGAGCCCTCCATGGGCCTGGCGCCGCAGATCGTGGAAGAGGTGTTCAACATCGTGAAGGATCTCAACGCCAAGGAAGGCACGACCTTCCTGCTGGCCGAGCAGAACACCAACATGGCGCTGAAGTACGCGGACTACGGCTACATCATGGAAAGCGGCCGCATCGTCATGGACGGCGCCGCGCAGGACCTGGCCAGCAACGAAGACGTGAAGGAGTTCTACCTGGGCGTCGGCGGTGGCGAGCGCAAGAGCTTCAAGGACGTCAAGAGCTACAAGCGCCGCAAGCGCTGGCTGGCCTAATTACTCTCAAATTAATAGCTTCTAGCGCTTGGCAGGCAAGCTCTGGAGGCCGATTTTTCCCTAAACCCCTCCCAACGACAGGAGACCCAGGCATGAGCATGTTCTACGACGCCCTGGAAACCCGCGCCCCCGCCGAGCGTGAAGCCGCCCTCATGGCGGCCCTGCCCCGGCAGATCGCCCACGCCCAGCAGGCCAGCCCCGCCTTCGCCGGCATCCTGGCGGGCGTGGACGCCACCACCATCACCGACCGCGCCGCGCTGGCCCGCCTGCCCGTCACGCGCAAGTACGAACTGCTGGAGCGCCAGCAGGCGCAGCGCGGCCAGAATGCGTTCGGCGGCTTCAGCGCCCTGGGATTCGGGCGCCACATGCCCCGCGTGTTCGCCAGCCCCGGCACCATCTATGAGCCCGAGGGCGCGCGGCCGGACTACTGGCGCATGGCACGCGCCATGTATGCCGCGGGGTTTCGCCCCGGCGAGCTGATCCACAACAGCTTCAGCTACCACTTCGTGCCTGCCGGATCGATGATGGAGACTGGCGCCCACGCGCTGGGCTGCACGGTCTTTCCGGGCGGCACGGGGCAGACCGAGCAGCAGGTGCAGGCCATGGCCGAACTGCGCCCGGCCGGCTACATCGGCACGCCCAGCTTCCTGAAGATCATCCTCGACAAGGCCCACGAACACGGCGTGGCGCTGCCCAGCGTGACCAAGGCGCTGGTCTCGGGCGAGGCCTTCCCGCCCTCGCTGCGCGACTGGCTGGCCGCGCGCGGCGTGACGGGCTACCAGTGCTACGCCACGGCAGACCTGGGCCTGATCGCCTATGAGACCAGCGCGCGCGAAGGCCTGGTGCTGGACGAGGGCGTGATCGTCGAGATCGTGCGCCCGGGCACCGGCGACCCGGTGCCCGAGGGCGAAGTGGGCGAGCTGGTCATCACCACGCTGAACCCCGACTACCCGCTGATCCGCTTCGGCACCGGCGACCTGTCGGCCGTACTGCCGGGCCAGTGCCCCACGGGCCGCACCAACACCCGCATCAAGGGCTGGATGGGCCGCGCGGACCAGACCACCAAAGTGCGCGGCATGTTCGTGCATCCCGGCCAGATTGCCAGCGTGGTCAAGCGCTTCCCCCAGGTGCAGCGCGCGCGGCTGGTGGTCAGCGGCGAGATGGCCAACGACCAGATGGTGCTGCAGGTGGAGACCACGGAAACCGCCGCAGGCATGGCCCAGCAACTGGCCGAAGCGCTGCGCGAAGTGACCAAGCTGCGCGGCGACGTGCAGATGGTGCCCCCCGGCAGCCTGCCCAACGACGGCAAGGTCATCGAGGACGCGCGCAGCTACCGCTGATGCCCCGCGGGGCGGCCGGCCGGCGCCGTCCGTCGCCACAGCGTCGTGCGCGGCACACAAGCCGCCCGCAGCCGCGTCAACCCCCTGGGGTCAAACGTCGCCCATTTGTCAGGCGGTGCGGCCTCGGGGGTTTCCTTGATGTCCGGCACGCCGTTTCTCTCTATGATTGCGCCTCTTTTCCAAGGAGCATCATGAGAACGACATTCAAGATCGCCGTGGGAGCGGCCGCCATCCTGGCTGCATTCGGCGCATCCGCCCAGGCCTATCCGGTCAAGGACAAGAACATCACCATCGTCGTGCCCTTCTCGGCCGGCGGCCCCACCGACCGCGTGGCCCGTGACCTGGCAGAGGCCCTGCGCAAGCCCCTGGGCGGTGCTACGGTCGTCGTCGAAAACGCCGCCGGTGCAGGCAGCACCATTGGCGCAGCCAAGGTGGCCCGCGCACAGCCGGACGGCTACACCCTGCTGCTGAACCACATCGGCATGGCTACCATCCCCACGCTGTACCGCAAGCTGTCGTTCAACGTGTTGAACGACTTCGAGTTCCTGGGCATCGTCAACGACGTGCCCATGACCATCATCTCGCGCCCGACGCTGGATGCCAAGAACTACAAGGAATTGGCCACCTGGATTGCGCAGAACAAGGAAAAGGTGAACCTGGGCCACTCCGGCCTGGGCTCGGCCGGCCATCTGTGCGGCCTGATGTTCCAGCACGCGCTGCAGTCGCACATGACGCCTGTGGCCTACAAGGGCGCGGCGCCCGCCATCACCGACCTGATTGGCGGCCAGATCGACCTGATGTGCGACCAGACCACCAACACCACGACGCAGATCGAGGGCAAGAAGGTCAAGGCCTTTGCCGTGACCACCAACCAGCGCCTGACGATGCCGTCGCTCAAGGACTTGCCGACGCTGCAGGAAAGCGGCCTGAAAGACTTCAACGTCTCCGTCTGGCATGGCCTGTATGCCCCCAAGGGCACGCCCGCCGCCGTGCTGACGCGCATCAACGAAGCGCTGCAAGTGGCCGTGAAGGATCCTGACTTCATCAAGAAGCAGGAAGGCCTGGGCGCCGTGGTGGTGGCCGACAAGCGCGTGCTGCCGGCCGAACACAAGAAGTTCGTGCAGTCCGAAATCGAAAAGTGGGGCATGGTGATCAAGGCAGCCGGCACTTACGCCGACTGATCTGCGCCAGCGCGGCGGGCGCGTCCGTCTGCCCGCCTTTCCTGCCAACGCCCGGTGCCCGCGCACCGGGCGTTTTTTCATGGGAACTGCGGGTAATCCTGCTGCCCCTGCGCGGCTGCGGCGCCTACAACCGAAGCCTTCTTTCACGCTTTTTGGAAAGACCGCATGCCGCACACATCCACCCCACGCCGCACCCCACCGCGCCGCCAGGCCCTGCACGCCATCGGGGCGCTTCTTGCATTGGGCCTGGGCGCCACGGGCGCCGCGTATGCCCAAGCCAGCCCATGGCCGGCCAAGCCGGTCCGCATCGTGGTGCCGTTCGCCGCCGGGGGTACCACCGACATCCTGGCGCGCGCCATTGCGCCCGAGCTGGGCAAGGCCTTTGGCCAGCAGTTCATCGTGGACAACCGCGGCGGCGCGGGAGGCAACATCGGTGCCGAACTGGTGGCCAGGTCCGCCCCTGACGGATACACGCTGCTGATGGGCACCGTGGGCACGCATGGCATCAACCGCGCGCTGTACAAGCAGTTGCCCTACGACCCGATCAAGGACTTCGCGCCCGTCACGCTTGTCGCGTCGGTGCCCAACGTGATGGTCATGAACACCGAGAAGGCGCGCAGCCTGGGCATCAACACTGTGCAGGACTTCATCCGCTATGCCCAAGCCAACCCGGGCAAGCTCAACATGGCGTCCAGCGGCAACGGCACCTCGATCCACCTGGCCGGCGAGCTGTTCAAGAGCATGACCGGCACCTACATGCTGCACATGCCCTACCGCGGATCTGCGCCCGCGCTGCTGGACATGGTGGGCGGCAACATGGACGTGATGTTCGACAACCTGCCCTCCTCCATGGCCCATATCAAAGGCGGCAAGCTCAAGGCGCTGGCGGTCACCAGCGCGAAACGCTCCACCGCCCTGCCCGACGTCCCCACGGTGGAAGAGGCCGGCGGCCCCGCGCTCAAGGGCTTCGAAGCCAGTTCATGGTTCGGACTGCTGGCGCCCGCGGGCACGCCGGCCGACATCGTCCAGCGCGTCCAACAGGAGGTGGCCAAGGCGCTGGCCACCCCTGCCGTCAAGGAGCGGCTACTGTCCCAGGGAGCGATTCCCGGCGGCAATACGAGCGCCGAATTTGCCAGCCTGATCGACCGCGAGCACCGCAAGTGGGCGCAGGTGGTGAAGGCGTCGGGCGCGAAGGTGGATTGAAGATCGGATGCGCGCGCCCGCCGGGGCGCGCTGCGCGTCACCAGACCACGTCGCAATCCTCGGCGGCGCTGCGGCGCAGCATGTCGATGAAGGGCGCCGCGCGCTGGCGCAGGCGCACGCCGTCGCCGCGAGGGGCCTCTTCCTCGGTCTGATCGTCCTCGTCCGGGGCGGTGGCCGCTGCAGCGGCCTCTTCAACCGCTACCGCCTCTTCCAGCGCGCGGATGGCGGCAGGAATCTGCGCGGCGGTGATGATGCCGTGCGGCTCATTCGGCGACTTGCCGATGATCTCCAGCAGCTGTTTGCCATTGGGCTCCAGCATGATGACGTCGGCGGTGGCGCGGGATTTGAATTTGAAAAGCATCGAAGTTCCAGGACAAAGGATCAGTGGATGGCCGCAGGGCCTTCATACATGTAGGCGCGGCTGAAAGGATAGTCGGACTGCGCACCCTTGAGCACGCCATCTTCCGCGTGGCCCGTGGGCCGCACGGCCAGCATCTGGTGCAGCGCGGTCCAGCCGCGCTCGAAGGCCAGGGCGCAGCCCGCCAGGTACAGCCGGTAGGCGCGCAGGGCCTTCTCGCCGCGTTCCTTGCCGTGCTGCGCGACCAGCACGCTGCGCGCCTCGTCCTGACGGGCCTCCAGCGCATCCGACCAGGCCCACAGCGTGCGGGCGTAGTGGGGGCGCAGGTTCTCCGTGTCCACCATCTCCAGCCCGGCCCGGGCCATGTCGTGCAGCACCGTGCTCACATGCAGAAGTTCGCCGCCGGGGAAGATGTAGCGCTCGATGAAATCGCCCAAGCCGGCGCCCAGCCGTGGGTTGTCCAGCCCGCCCGACGTGATGCCGTGGTTGAGCAGCAGGCCGCCCGGGCGCAGCAGACGGTGCACGGTGGCGAAGTACCGCTCCATCTGCGAACGGCCCACATGTTCGAACATGCCGACCGAGGCAATCTTGTCGAACGGCTGCTCCACCTGCAGTTCGCGGTAGTCCAGCAACTGCATGCGCACACGACCCTGCAGGCCGCGCTCCTCGATGAGCCGCTGCACATGCGCATGCTGGTTGCGCGACAGCGTGATGCCCGTAGCGTCCACGCCATACTCCTGCGCGGCCCACAGCAGCAGCCCGCCCCAGCCGGCGCCAATGTCCAGGAAGCGGTCGCCGGGACGCAGCAGGAGCTTGCGGCAGATGTGGTCCAGCTTGGCCTCCTGTGCCTGGGCCAAGCTCATGTCAGGCGTGCGGTAATAGGCGCAGGAATAGACGCGCCGCGGGTCCAGCCACAGGGCGTAGAAGTCGTCGGACAGGTCGTAGTGGAACTGGATATTGCGTGCGTCATGGGACAGGGTGTGCGCCGCCATCGAACGCGCACGCAGCAACACGCGCTGCCACCCAGTCGCCGCTCCCTCGTGCGTGGGGTTCAGCTTGAGCAGCGCCGCGGCCGCCGTCATCAACTGGCGCATGCTGCCTTCCAACGCCACGCGGCCTTCGACGATGGCCGCGCCCACGTTGCCGATCTCGCCCATGGCCAGGGCCACCACGGCCATGCGGTCGCGAAAACGCAACCGCAGGTCGGCATTGGCGTCACCCAGGCGCGCGCCGTCGGGCAGTTCGACAGCCACCCCTACAGGGGAAAGCGCCAGGCTGGCCTCCAGGGAGTGGAGCAGAAGCTTCATGGCATGTCCCTCGGTCTCCATGACGACTGCCATTCTTGAAGGGCGCGGGCAGGCCCGTCAATGGGCGCTGGCCGACATGCCAGCAAGGTGCTGTCTGACAGGTGCCGCGCGCACCGCCACCGGCAATGCCGCGGAAAAATTGCGGTGGATGTCCCGCCAGACATGCGCCAACAGCTCATTTATTAATAGCATATTTGGTGTCGCGCCTGGCACACCCCTCGGCCTTGGAAGGGCGCTCGCGGCTATGGCCTAATAGGGAGTTTTCACCGTTTTCATTTCAGGAGCCATCATGGGCAACAAAATCGTCACCGAAGCCGACCGCAAGCGCACTCCCCGTCCCACCCCCATGCCCGGCATGGCAGTGACCACGCACGGCCGCGGCCAGCGCGTGAGCCTGGAGCGCGGCGTGGCCACGCGCAGCAAGAAAAACCCTGGCAAGCGCAGCAACAAGGGCGGCTGATCGCCCCTTTTGCCCGGCTTAGCCTGCAAGCCCTCTTCGGAGGGCTTTTTCATGGGCGGCGCTGCACGCAGCCCGTGCCGCACAATCGCCGCATTCCCGCTACCGGAAGGCCCCATGCCCCAGACGCCCGCGCCACTGTCTCCCGAAGATGCCGCCGCGCTGTACCAGGCCCTGCGCGCCGAGGGCATGGCCGACGCCCTCACCACGCTGCACATCGGTGGCGCGCACACGCGGCTGCTGAGCGGCGCCGCAGACGCGCCCGCGCTGCTGCGCACGCTGGACATCGGTGCGCGCGTGACGGCCGCCACCTGCTTTGCCCACCAGCCGCCCACGGAGGCCGATCTGGAGCACGCGATCATGCTGGTGGAAGATGCGGTGATGCCGGTGCGCGCCCTGCTGGCGCCCGGCTCCACGCTCTACACAGCCGACGGCGGCATACGCCAGATCGCGCTGGCTGCGGGCCTGCCGGCGCAGCCGGAGTTGCACCTGTCGCTGGAAGCGGTGGAGGACACCTTCAACCGCCTGGCCGCCCTCAGCCTAGGGCGCCCCGCCACGCAAGACACCCTTGCGCAGGACAACGCCTTCGCGGCCACGCTGCTCATCCTGCGCGAGTGCCTGCACCATCTGGGGTTTGACCACATCGTGGTCCGGTCCGACGCGGTGGTTTAGGGCCTGTTCACACTATTTTTGCCAGTGCGAATAGCGTGAGCAGGCCTTAAGCCGGCTTTGGGGCGCGCATCAGCCCGCAGCGGGGGGTGTGAACGCGGCGCGCGCGGCCTCTGCCGCAGCGCGTGCGCCGCAGCCCTCCAGGTGGTCGTTGACCAGCCCCATGGCCTGCATGAAGGCATACATGGTGGTTGGACCCACGAAGCTGAACCCACGCTTCTTCAAATCCTTGGACAGCGCCACCGACGCCGCCGAGGTGGTCATCGCACGCACCGCAGGCAGCGTCATGCGCTCGGGCCGCTGCTGCGCGGCCAGGGGCGCATAGCGCCACACATAGTGCGCCAGCGACCCGAACTCGCGGCGCAGCTCCAGCACGCGGCGCGCATTGTTGATGGCCGACTCGATCTTGCCGCGGTGGCGCACGATACCGGCGTTGCCCATCAGTTGGTCCACCTCGGCGGCGCCGAAGTCCGCCAGCGGCTCGGCCTCGAACTGCGCCAGCGCCGCGCGGAAGGCCTCGCGCTTGTTCAGGATGGTGATCCACGACAAGCCGGCCTGGAACCCCTCCAGGCAGAGCTTCTCGAACAGGCGGCGCTCGTCCGTCACCGGGAAGCCCCATTCGTGGTCGTGGTAGTGCTGGTACAGCGGGCTGGCGCCGCACCAGAAGCAGCGCGCATGGCCGCCCTCGTCGGTGAACAGGCCACTGGCTTCGTCTGGGGAGGAGGGTTCGGTGGTTTCGAGCATGGGGGCATTGTGGGGGTTGGGTCGCATGGCGCAAGAACGTCTTGCTATGCTTGGCCGCACCCGCCTCCGCCACCATGAGCACATCCACCCCATCGCCCCGGCGCCCGTGGCCACTGCTGGCAGCCGCGCTGCTGCTGGGCGGCTGCGCCCAGTCGGGCGGCACGTTGGGCTACTACTGGCAGTCCCTGCGCGGGCACCTGGAGATCATGAACGCCGCGCGCCCGGTGCAGGAGTGGATCACCCACCCCGACACCTCCGCGCCGCTGCGCGAGCGGCTGCAGCTGGCCCAGCGCGCCCGGGCGTTCGCGGTGGACGAGCTGGCCCTGCCCGACAACGCCAGCTACCGCCGCTATGCGCGCCTGGACCGCACGGCTGCCGTGTGGAACGTGGTGGCGGCGGGCCCCTATTCGCTCACGCTGCACCGCTGGTGCTTTCCGATCACCGGCTGCATCGGCTACCGCGGCTACTTCGACGAGCCCGGCGCACGGGCCGAGGCCGCGCGCCTGGCGGCCACGGGACTGGAGGTCAGCGTGTACGGCGTACCCGCGTATTCCACGCTGGGCTACAGCAACTGGATGGGGGGCGACCCGCTGCTGTCCACCTTCATCGGCTGGCCCGAGGGCGACTTCGTGCGGCTGCTGCTGCACGAATTGGCGCACCAGGTGGCGTATGCCGAGGGCGATACCGCGTTCAACGAATCCTACGCCACGGCGGTGGAGCGGCTGGGCGTGCAGCGCTGGCTGCAGCAGCACGCCACCCCGGCCACCCGCGCCCAGTTCGCGGCCAGCGAGGAGCGCCGCGCGCAATGGCGCGCGCTGACCCAGGCAACGCGCCGACGGCTGGCCGAGATTTATGCATCAAATGGGGCTGTAACGCCCGACCATCAAGCGCTATCAGCTATGAAAAAAGAAGCAATGCAGGACTTCCGCGCGGCCTATGCCACGCTGCGCGCGCGCTGGCTGGCCGCACACGTCCCGGAGGCACAACTGGCGGCGCTGGACCGTTGGGTGCGCGATGCCAATAACGCCAGCTTCGCCGCGCAGGCGGCTTATGACGAAGGGGTGCCCGCATTCATGGCGCTGTTCGAGCGCGAGGGGCGCGACTGGCCGCGCTTTCATGCAGCCGTGCGGGCGCTGGCCCAGGCGCCGCAGGCCGAGCGCACCGCCGCGCTGCAGGCGCTGGCGCCACAGCCGCCCCGGGTGGCCCACGGCGGAGGCTGACGCCGCGTTGCCCCCGCCCGCATGCCTGCCTGCGGCTTCGCGGCCTGGGGGGCCCACACGCTGGCGGGCCCACAGCGCTCAGCCGCGCAGGGATTCGATCAAGTCGATGTACTGCTGCTTGGCCGCGTCGCCGGACGTGCCCTTGAGCTTTTCCCACGCGTCCCACTTGGCGCGCCCCACGATGTCAGAGAAGCTCGGCTTCTTCTCGGCGTTGTCGCCGGCGGTGGCCTGCTTGTACAACGCATAGATCTTCAGCAGCGTCGGGTTGTCGGGGCGCTCGCTGAGGTTCTTGGAATTGGCCACGGCGGCCTCGAAGGTGGCGTTCAGATCGGACATGGAGTGTCTCCGGTTCAGGGTTGGTATCGCCGCACAGTGTAGTCAAAACACGAACGACCGTTCTTTTTTAAAGTCTCCCCAGGGTCACGCCATGCACAGCCCATCCACGGCCTGGAACAGCACCTGCCGCGCCTGGCTGATCACCTGGCCCTTCCAGGCGTCGGTGTCGGTGTAGAAGGCCTCGCGCATCTGGGCATGGACCCGCGCGGCCAGGGCGGGCGATGCCTCGGGATGCCGGTGCAGCCAATGGTCCGCCCGCAGCGCCTGCAGCACGGCGGACGCGGGCTGCGTGCCGAACTCCAGCGTGAGGGCCGTGACCTCCGCCTGCGGGCACTCGTCATAGGCGCTGTTGCACATCAGCCCCGTGAGCGGCGCGGAGGTGGAGGAGCCGTCTTCGGTGGACGTGACCGGCGTGGCGCCACCCCCGTCCCACCAGCGGCGCGCACGCGCCAGGGCCTGCGCCTCGTCGCGCCCCGCATGGATGCGCTCGCCATGGCCGCTCGGCCCCAGGCCCGTGTGCAGGTCCACCCAGGCGATGCGTTCGGCGCGCGCGCCCTCGCGGCGCAGCACGGAGCGCAACGTGCGGTTGCTCCAGGTGGGCGCCGTGCCGCCGAAGTACAGGCCGTCCGGGTGCTGGTACTGCCCGCGGGTGATCGCCGCCTGCAGCGCCTGCAAGCCGTGCGTATTCAGCAGACCGAGCAAGGCCTGCGTATTGGCCTCGCTGGGCGGCCATTCGGGCGGCAACAACACGGGGTGCAGCGCACTGTAGGCGGGGTTGGCCGGCAACGGCTGGCTGAAGTCCACGAAATTGCGATTCAGGTCCACGTTTTCGTGTGTCACGCGGCGCAGGTGGGCGAAGCCGTACGGGTTGAGCGCATGCAGGTAGAGCACGGCCACACGCTGCGCCCGTGCCTTGGCCCGCCACTCGCCATCCTGCAGCGCGAACACCTGCACGCCGCTACCGCACAGGCCCTCCACGCCGTGGCAGCCGCTGCTCACGATGAGCAGACGGGGCGCGTCAAGCGGCCCCTCCCGCACCACGTCCAGCGCCAGCGTTTCGCCATTGGGGCCGCACAGCGGATGCACCTGCGGCTGCAGCGCCAGGCCGGCCACCGCCGCGGCGCCAACAAATTGGGCCCGCGCCTGTGCGTACCTTGCGGCGAACGCCTGCGGGATACCGATCATCGAAACCCCCTTTGGACATGTAAAAAAGGCCCCACCGCGCAACGGTGGAGCCTGGGCATGTCAGCCATGTGAATGCCGCCTCACGGGGACCCGGAACCTCTCAGGCCGTGGGCTGTGCCAGCCATTGGCGCGCCAGTTCCACCCAATAGGTGCCGCCCAGCGGAATCAGCGCATCGTTGAAGTCGTAGCTGGGGTTGTGCAGTGTGCAGGGACCGCCGCCGTGGCCCATGGCGCGGTGGTCGCCGTCGCCGTTGGCGATGAACACATAGGCGCCCGGCTTGGCCTGCAGCATGAAGGAAAAATCCTCCGCGCCCCCGGTGGGCTCCTGCGCCAGCACCTTGTCTTCACCCACGATGCCCACCATCACCTGGCGCGCGAACTCGGCCTCGGCCGGCGAGTTGATGGTGGGGGGGTAATTGCGCACGAACTCGAATTCGCAGCGCGCCTCGAACGCGGCGCAGGTGTGCTCGGCCACCTGCCGCATGCGGCGCTCGATCATGTCCAGCAGCTCGGTGGAGAAGGTGCGCACCGTGCCCTGCAGCTCGCAGCTGTCGGGCACTACGTTGGTGGCCTCGCCGGCGTGGATCATCGTCACCGAGATCACGCCCGCCTCGATGGGCTTCTTGTTGCGGCTGATGATGTTCTGGAACGCCTGCACCATCTGGCAGGCCACGGGCACGGGGTCGATGCCCATGTGCGGCATGGCGCCGTGGCTGCCCTTGCCGCGGATGGTGATCTTGAACTCATTGCTTGACGCCATCACCGGGCCGGGGCTCACGGCAAAGCTGCCGGCCGGCATACCCGGCCAGTTGTGCATGCCGAACACCGCCTGCATGGGGAACCGCTCAAACAGACCGTCCTTGATCATCTCGCGCGCGCCGCCGCCGCCCTCTTCCGCCGGCTGGAAGATCAAATACACGGTGCCGTCGAAGTCGCGGTGCTTGGAGAAATACTGCGCCGCCGCCAACAGCATGGCCGTGTGGCCGTCGTGGCCGCAGGCGTGCATCCGGCCCTGGTGCTTGCTCGCATGGGCGAAGGTGTTGAACTCCTGCATGGGCAGGGCGTCGATGTCTGCGCGCAGGCCCACGGCGCGGCCGCAGGCACCGCCGTCACGGCCGTGCACGATGCCCACCACACCGGTGGTGCCCAGCCCGCGGTGGATGGGGATGCCCCATTCGGTGAGCTTGGCCGCGATCACGTCGGCCGTGCGCACCTCCTGAAAGCACAGTTCGGGATGGGCATGGATGTCGCGCCGCACCTCGGCGATGGCGGCCGCTTCGCGGGCGATGGAGTCGATGATGTTCATGGGGATCGGGCCTGTCGTCCTGGGAATGCCACAGTCTAGCCGTGCTCCCCGATCCGCGCCGAAGCGGGCCCGAAGCCCCTGCGGCCCGCCGATGGCGCCGGCGGGCGCGGGGCGCTCAGGTGCGCACGCGGCCGTCGCCGGTGAGCATGGACATCTCCACGAAGCGCGAGCCCTCATGGTCGGACGGGCTGAAGTTGACCGTAAAACCGCCCACCGAACCGCGCAGGGATTCCAGCCCCGCCACCAGGCTCTCGCGCGTGAGCTTGCCGCTGGCGTGCGCCTGCGCGTTGCGCAACCCCTCGATGAAGACGCGCGCGGCCAGGTAGCCCTCCATGCTGGAGTAGTTGGCCTGCACGTTGCCGCCCTTCTTGATGGCCTCTTGGAATTCACGCGTGATCTGGCGCGACTGTTGGTAGGGCGAAGGCACCACCTGCGACACCACCACGCCCGCGCCGTTGGCGCCCAGCGCATCCGCCAGCGCCTGCGTGCCCACGAAGGAAACGTTGTAGAACTTGCCGCCGTACCCCGCCTTGCGCGCGGCCAGCACGAACGCCGCACTGGCGGCATAGGCACCGATCTGCACGATGGCCACGGGCTGCGCCGCCACCAGCGGCGCCACGGCAGCCGTCACGTTGGTGGAGTTGCGCGCCACCGTGCCGGTCGCCACGGGCGCCAGCTTGCGCGTGGCCAGTGCGCGGGTCACGGCGTCCAGGCCAGCCTTGCCGTAGGCGTCGTCCTGGTAGAAGACGCCGATACGGTCCAGCCCCAGGTTGGTGAGCTGGCGCACGATGAGCTCGGCCTCGTCGGCGTAGGAGGCGCGCACGTGAAAGGCCAGGCGGTTGAACGGCTGGCGCAGGGATTCCGCGCCCGTGACGGGCGCGAAGAATGGCACCTTAGTCTGCGTGAACAGTGGTTGCGCGGCCAGGCTGGTGGGCGTGCCCACGTAGCCAAAGAGGGCCAGCACGTCCTCATTGATCAGGCGGCGCGTGTTCTCGGCGCAGCGGTCGGGCTCGTAGCCGTCGTCCAGCGAGCGCAGCTCGATGGTGCGCCGCCCGATGCCGCCCTGGGCGTTGACCTGGTCGAACGCCAGCTTGGCACCCGCCTGGAACTGCAGGCCCAATTGGCTGGCAGGCCCGGTCAGGGCCGCGGATTGGCCCAGCACAATGCGCGTGTCGCTCTGCGCGCGCGTCAGGGATGCGCCGGTCAGCAGGGCCGCGCCCATCCCTGCCGAGAATTGCCGGCGGCTCAACCGCGTTGAATGCATAGAAAACCCTCAGAGTAAACCATTATTGAAATAAATAAGGCACTGCGTTAAACGGAGTGCCCGGCGCGAAGTTTACCGAAGCCCGTTTCCCCCGGTTCATCCCTCACCAAAGTCCCCACACATGCTCCCGACTCCCGTCCCCGACGCTTCGGCCACCCACCAGGTGCGCGGCGCCTGCCCCCACGACTGCCCCGATACCTGCGCCCTGCTCACCACCGTGGAGAACGGCCGCGCCGTGCGCGTACAGGGCAACCCGGCGCATGCACAGACCGGCGGCGTGCTGTGCGCCAAGGTGTCGAAGTACGCCGAGCGCACCCACCATGCCGAGCGCATCCTCACGCCACTCAAACGTACGGGCCCCAAGGGCAGTGGGCAGTTCACACCGGTGAGCTGGGACGAAGCGCTGGGGGACATCGCGGCGCGCCTGGCGCACATCGCCGCGCGCGACCCCCAGGCCATCCAGCCTTACAGCTACGCGGGCACCATGGGGCTGGTGCAGGGCGAGAGCATGGACCGGCGCTTCTTCCACCGCCTGGGCGCGTCGCTGCTGGCGCGCACCATCTGCGCCACGGCCGGCGGCGAAGGCCTCGTGCACACGCTGGGTGCCAAGGTGGGAATGAAGGTGGAGTTCTTCGCCGAGGCCCAGCTCATCCTGATCTGGGGCAGCAACTCCATCGGCAGCAACCTGCATTTCTGGCGCATCGCGCAGCAGGCCAAGCGCGACGGCGCCCGCCTGGTCTGCATCGACCCGCGCAAGAGCGAGACGGCCGAGAAATGCCATGAGCACCTGCAGCTGCGCCCGGGGACCGACGCCGCGCTGGCCCTGGCGCTGATGCACGAACTGATCGTGCACGACTGGCTGGACCACGACTACCTCGCCCGGCACACGCTGGGCTGGGAGCCACTGCGCGAGCGCGCCCTGCAGTGGCCGCCCGAGCGCGCGGCCGAGGTCTGCGGCCTGCCCGTGGAGCAGATCCGCCGGCTGGCGCACGACTACGGCACCACGCGGCCCGCCGCCATCCGCCTGAACTACGGCGTGCAGCGCACGCACGGCGGCGCCAACGCGGTGCGCGCCATCGCCAGCCTACCGGCACTCACGGGCGCCTGGCGCCACCGCGCGGGCGGCGTGCTGCTGTCCAGCTCCGGCAGCTTCCCCGTGGACCGGGCCGCGCTGCAGCGCCCCGACCTGCTGGCGGGCCGCAGCCCGCGCACCATCAACATGGTGACCATCGGCGACGACCTGCTGCGCGACGCCTCGCCCAGCTTCGGGCCGAAGATCGAGGCGCTGGTGGTCTACAACAGCAACCCCGTGGCCGTGGCGCCGGACTCCCGCCAAGTGGTGCGCGGCTTTGCGCGCGAGGACCTGTTCACCGTGGTGCTGGAGCACTTCCAGACCGACACGGCCGACTACGCCGACTACATCCTGCCCGCGACCACGCAGTTGGAGCACTGGGACGTGCACCTGGCCTACGGCCACACCGACGTGCTGCTCAACCGGCCCGCGATTGCACCCCAGGGCCAGGCGCGCAGCAATGCGCAGATCTTCCGCGACCTGGCCGCGCGCATGGGCTTCACCGAACCCTGCTTTGCCGACAGCGACGAGGCACTGTGCCGCCAGGCCTATGGCGACAGGGTGGACTTCGATCTGCTGCTGGAACAGGGCTTCGCGCCCCTGTCCGTGCCCGATGCGCCGTTCGCCGACGGCGGCTTTCCCACGCCCTCGGGCCAATGCGAGTTCTACAGCCAGCGGCTGGCCGACCAGGGGCTGGATCCGCTGCCGGGCTACGTGCCCAACCACGAGGGCGCGGGCACCTCGGCCGACTACCCGCTGGCCATGATCTCGCCGCCGGCGCGCAACTTCCTCAACTCCACCTTCGTGAACCTGCAGAGCCTGCGCGACATCGAAGGCCGCCCGCTGCTGGAGATCCACCCCGAAGATGCCGCGGCGCGCGGCATTGCCGACGGCGCCCTGGTGCGCGTGTTCAACGACCGCGGCAGCTACGCCTGCCACGCCGCGCTCAACGGGCGCGCCCGTCCCGGTGTGGTGAACGGCCTGGGCGTGTGGTGGCGCAAGCTGGGCCACAACGGCACCAACGTGAACGAACTGACCAGCCAGGCCCTGACCGACCTGGGCGCGGGGCCCACGTTCTACGACTGCCGGGTGCAGGTGGAGCCGCTGGCCTCTTAACTATCAAAAAGTGAGCTGATAGCGCTTGACTGTCAAGCGCTACAGCCACTTTTGGCACCAAACCTCAATCCAGCTTCACGCCCGTGGCGGCAATGACCGGCCCCCAGCGCCGCGCCTCGGCGCGGGCCAGCGCGTGGAACTGCTCGGGCGTGCCGGCCAGCGGTTCCATGCCAAAGGCCCGCATGCGCTCCACCACCTCGGGCGCGGCCAACGCCTGGTTCAGCGCGGCATTCAGCCGCGCGGTGATGGCCGGCGGCAGCCCGGCCGGGCCCAGCAGGCCCTGAAACGCATAGACCTCGGCATCGGCCACGCCCACCTCTGCCAGCGTGGGCACGTGCGGCAGCGCGGCCGCACGCCGGGCGGCGCCGATGGCCAGCGCCCGCACCTTGCCCGACTGGATCACCGGCAGGCCGGCCGCAAGGTCCAGGAACATGCAGGGCACCTGACCACCCATCACGTCCTGCACCGCCGGGGCCGCGCCGCGGTAGGGAATGTGCGTAAGGAACGTCTGCGTGCGGTGCTTGAACAACTCCATCGCCAGGTGGTGCGGCGAGCCGTTGCCGGGCGAGGCGTAGTTCACCTGGCCGGGGTGGGCCTTCACATAGGCCAGGAAGTCCTGGAAGGTCTGCGCCGCGAACGCCGGATTCACCACCAGCACCAGAGGAAAGCGCGACAGCCCGCCGATGTACGTGAAGTCCTTGTCCGGGTGGAAGGGCAGCCGGCGGTACAGGTGCTCGTTGTAGGCCAGCAGCGCGTTGTCCGCCGACATGACAGTGTAGCCGTCCGGCTTGGCGGTGGCGACGATCTGGCTGCCGATGTTGGTGGACGCGCCAGGCCGGTTGTCCACCACGATCTGCTGGCCCAGCCCGCCGCGCATGGCCTCGGCCACGGTGCGCGCCAGCACGTCGGTACCGCCGCCCGCTGGGTAGGGCACCACCCAGCGGATGGGTTGGCTGGGATAGCCCGTGTCGGCACGCGCCCACGGCGCCGCCGCCGTGGCGGCACAGGCCGCCAGGAAGGTTCTGCGTTCCATCGGTTGTCTCCTTGCTCTTTTATGAATAGCTGCTCGCGCTTGATGGACGAGCGCTACGGCCCAAAACGACCTCAAACTACTGCGGCGCGGCAATGGTCTGGTCAATGGCGCCGAACAGGCTCTGGCCGGCCTTGTTCTTCATCTCGATGCGGATGGTGTCGCCATAGCGCATGAACTCGGTGCTGGGCTGGCCGTCCTGGATGGTCTCGATGCAGCGCTTTTCGGCAATGCAGTTGTAGCCCTTGGCCCAGTCCTTGTTGCTCACCGTGCCGCTGCCCACGATGGAGCCGGCGCGCACATTGCGTGTCTTGGCGATGTGCGCGATGAGCTGGCCGAAGTGGAAGGTCATCTCCGGCCCCGCGTCGCACATGCCCACCTTGCGGCCGTTCCAGGTGGACTGCAGCGTGAGGTGCACGCGCCCGCCCTGCCAGGCGTCGCCCAGCTCGTCCAGCGTCACCGCCACGGGGCTGAAGGCGGTCGCCGGCTTGGACTGGAAGAAACCGAAGCCCTTGGCCAGCTCCGCCGGGATCAGGTTGCGCAGGCTGACGTCGTTGGCCAGCATCACCAGGCGGATGCCGTCCAGGGCCTGCTCCGGGCTGGCGCCCATCTTCACGTCGCCGGTGACGACGGCAATCTCGGCCTCGAAGTCGATGCCCATGGCCTCGCTGGGCACCACCACGTCGTCGCAGGGGCCGATGAAGTCGTCGCTGCCGCCCTGGTACATGAGCGGATCGGTGTAGAAGCTGGCGGGCACCTCGGCATTGCGCGCCTTGCGCACCAGCTCCACGTGGTTGATGTAGGCCGAGCCGTCCGCCCACTGGTAGGCGCGCGGCAGCGGCGCCATGCACTGCTGCGGATCGAAGGGGAACGGATGGCGCGCGCGGCCGGCATTGAGCTGGTCGTACAGGTCCTGCAACTGGGGCGCCATGAAGTTCCAGTCGTCCAGCACCTGCTGCAGGCGGCTGGCAATGCCGGTCGCATAATGGGCCGTGCCCAGATCGCGCGACACCACGACAAGCTGGCCGTCGCGCGATCCGTCTTTGTAGGTAGCAAGTTTCATGGGCCTGGGTCTCCGGGTGAATGCATCGCCTGCGCCGCGCGAGCCCTCTCGCCTGGCACAAATTACGATCCAGTGAATTGATTTAACTAAACAAAACTCCAAAATTCTAGTGCAGATGGACAAGGAACGCGTCGGCATTCAGTCGGTGGAGGTCGGGTTCGCGCTGCTGGACGCGCTGTCGCGCGCCCGCGGGCCGCTGATGCTCAAGGACCTGGCGCAGGAGGCCGGCATGAGCGCGGCCAAGGCCCACCGCTACCTGGTGAGCTTTCAGCGCCTGGGCCTGGTGGTGCAGGACGCCCGCAACGCCCGTTACGACCTGGGTCCTGCGGCACTCAAGTTAGGGCTTGCTTCGCTGGCACGCCTCGATGCCATGCGGCTGGCGCGCGAGCGCATGGCGCCACTCATGGATGCGCTGGGCCACACGCTGGCGCTGGCCGTCTGGGGCAACCATGGACCGACCATCGTGCACTGGGAGGAGGCGCCACGCGCGCTCACGGCCAACCTGCGCCTGGGCGACGTGATGCCGCTGCTCAGCTCCGCCACGGGCCGCTGCTTTGCCGCTTACCTGCCACGCGAGAAGACCGCCGCGCTGCTGGCCGAGGAACTCGCGCTCGCCACCCGCCAGGGCCGCGCCGACCTGCCGCACGACGAGGCCGGCGTGCAGGCACTGCTGCGCGAGGTGCGCGAGCGCCGCTGCGCGCGGGTGCTGGACACGCTGCTGCCGGGCATCCACGCTTTCTGCGCGCCCGTGTTCGACGCCGGCGGCCACCTGGCCCTGGCCATCACCACGCTGGGCCCCGCCGCCACGTTCGATGCCGCCTGGGGCGGCGCGATAGAGGCCCCGCTGCGCGCCGCGGCGGAGCAGCTCTCGCGCGACCTGGGTCACGCCGCCACACCCGGCTGAACGCATGCCGCGCCGCGCCCTGCTGCTGCTGACCGCCGTGGTACTGGCCCTGCACTGGCTGGTGCTGGTCGGGTTGCCGCGGGGCGGCACGGACCAAGGCGCGCCGCAGCGGCTGGCCTTCCATACGCGGATGGTGGAGCCCCCGCCTCCACCGCCGCCTCCCCCGGAATCCCAGGCCGCGCCAGTGCCGCCGCCGGCCCCCAAGCCGCGCCCCCGTCCCGTGCGCAAGCCACCACCGCCGCCCGTGGAGGCACCGCTTCCCACGCAGCACCCTGAGCCCGCACCAGCCATGGAGGCGCCCGCGCAAACCGCACCGTCGCCCGCGGAGCCCCCTGCCGAGGTGCCGGCCGATTCCTCCGCCCCAACCCCCGAAGTGCCGGCGGACGCCGCGGCGCCCTCCGCCCCCCTCTCCCCGGCCAGCGATCCGGCCATGCCCGCAATGGCCGAAGCCTCCAGCGCGTCCGCGCCAGCCGCCGCATCGCAGCCGGCGCAAGAAGCGCCCGCGTTGACCGCGGGCGTGGAAATCCTGCCCCCCGGCGCCGCGGGTGCCGTGGCCGGCACCGAACCGCCCCCGGTACGCCTGCCGCCCTCTGCGCGGCTGGCGTTCGACGTGACGGGCGAGGTGAAAAAGTTCCACTACAACGCCAGTGCCGAACTGCTGTGGCGCCAGGACGGTACGCAGTACGAGGCGCGCCAGCAGATCAAGGCCTTCCTGCTGGGAGCGCGCTCGCAAAGCAGCGTGGGCCAAATCACGCCGCAAGGACTGCGCCCCACGCGCTTCGGCGACAAGTCGCGCAGCGAGCGCGCAGCGCATTTCGACTTCGAGCGCGGCGAGGTGATCTTCAGCGCCAACGCCCCGCGCGCGGCCATTGGCAGCGGCGCCCAGGACCGGCTGAGCGTGTTCATCCAGCTGGGCGCCCTGCTGGCCGCCGCTCCCGAACGCTATCCCCCCGGCACCCGGATCACGCTGACCACCGTGGGTGCGCGCAGCGCCGAGCGCTGGACCTTCACCGTGGAAGGGCCGCAAACGCTGGAGCTGCCCGCCGGCAGCACGCCCGCGCTCAAGCTGCAGCGCCTGCCCCGCCCCGACCAGCGCTACGACCAGAAGGCCGAACTCTGGCTGGGCACGGACATGGGCTATCTGCCGGTGCGCATCCGCCTCACGCAGGCCAACGGCGACTTCGCCGACCTGTCCCTGAGCCATCACGACACGCCCTGATGCCGGCATTTGCCGCGGGCGGCGGGCGCGTTCCGGCGTGGGACAAGGCCGCGACCGCGCACGAAGGCCGCCGCGGCCCCTTTTCCGTGGAATACTGGTCACAGCGGCGGGCGCGGGGGCTTGAACTCTGCCGATCCGCTGCAATCTGACAGGCATACCGATAGGGGGACACGCCATGAATATGCTCTACGACTCCGACTCCTTTGTGGTGGTCCACATGCTGGCAGACGCAACCCCCGACAGCGCCAGCGAAGCCGCCACGCCCGCCGTTCCACAACTGGTGCGCCACGGCTTCGAGATCGTGGACAAGCGCTCCGGCAAGGAGGTGTACCTGGATGGCTCCTGGGCCGAGATGTTTCAGCAGCAGATCCTGGCCTGGCAGCGCAACACGCCCACCCAGGAAGAGGTGGAGGACACGCTGGATGGCTACGTCGGGCTCGCGCAGAACCCGGTGATCGTGCACTGACGCGGCACGAGAGTTTCGGGGGCCAGGCCCCCGTTGCGGTCCGCCCCCGGCGGGTCGCCGCCCCGTGAGGGGCACAGCGCGCCGTGGCCTAGGCCACGGCGCCTTCTTTTTGGGGGCCTCCCGCTGACGAACAGCGGCGCGCAGCCGCCCGTCCGATCCAGATGAAAAATGGCTCTAGCGCTTATCCATCAAGCGGTAGTAGCTCATATTTCAATAGCAATCAACGCACGCCGCGGCGACGCGCCATCTCCTGCCCCATGGACTGCTGTGCGGGGTCGTCCAGCAGCGCGCGCGCGGCGGGATAGATGCGGTCGTCTTCATGGCGCAGGTGATCGTCGTAGCACTGCGCAAACCGGTCCAAGGCCGTCTCGTGCTGCGGCGTGAACGCCTGCACGGCCCCGTCGGCCAGCGCCTGCAACCCCACGCGCGCGGCAGCCCAGCGTTCGGCCATCAGCACATGGTCCCGCTGCAGCTGGCGCACCAGGTCCGTCAGCGCGGCGTCGCCACCGGCCAGCAGGGGCGGGAAGACGTGGAGTTCCTCGTCCTCGTGGTGCAGCGGGGCGGCGATGTCGAAATAGCGCAGCACGTCGCGCGCCGCCTGGCGGGCGGAGTCATCGCAGGCGTGCGCTTTGAGGTAGTCGCGCAGGCGCTGCAGCAGGTCCAGCGAGCGGCGAACGCGGTCATGGCAGGCGCCCAGCATCTCGAACGGCTCGTCAAAGCCCGCGCCTGGCGTGTGCAGACCGGGCAGGGACACACGGCTGGCCATGGCGTCAGCCCAGCCGCACGGGCTGGCCGTCGCGGTTGAAGGGCAGATAGGCGCTGAAAGCGCCCGTTTTCACGGCCTCCACCATGCGGCGCAGCACCTTGTCGGCGTCGTCGTCGGACGGCGCCTGCGCCGCCGTGCCCGACAGCGCCGCGGTGAACACCAGGCGCCAGGGCTGGCCCGGCTGCTCGAACTGCTGCGACTCGCGCACCAGCGCGTCGAACGACTCCAGCTCCTCGGGCAGCTTGTCCACGCACATCAGCGGCACCAGCACCCCGCCCTCGCCCTGTGCGAAGCGCTCGCGCTGCTCCGGCGTGGCCTCGTCGGGCAGCTCTGTGCCAGCAAACACGAACAGCAGGCGCTGGCGCTCGCGGTGGCTGCGCGCGGCGCGCAGCAGGTCGTCAAAACTGTTGATCTCGGTTTTCACTTGCATTCATTCCCCTTGTTGCGGCCAAGGCTGCACGCCCCGGCCGGGCACCAGCGTGCCCACATACTGCGCCGGCACGGGCCGCGCGCGCACGGGCTTGCGCGACACGACCGTTCCCACGCTCACGAAACACAGCGCGCGCTCGCCTTCGCCCAGCGCGAACAGCCCGCGCAGCGCCTGCGACTGCAGCGCCTTGCCGCTGGTGAGCGCGGAGCCAAAACCCAGCGCGGTCGCCATGAGCAGCAGGTTCTGCACCGCGCAACCCGCGGACACCAGCCGCTCACTGGGTGCGATCTCGGGATCGCCCCCGCATTCGTCCACCACCACCAGCAGCAGCACGGGCGCGCGCAGGGCCTTCTCGCGCGCCTGCTCCTGCTGCTCGGGCGTGGCCTGCGCGTCGCGCTCGCGCAGCGCATCGGCAAACGCCTGGCCGAGCGCCGCGCGGGCCGCGTCGGGCACCAAGACAAAACGCCAGGGCAGCAGACAGCCATGGTCCGGCGCATGCGCGGCCGCGGCCAATATGGCCTGCAGCTGCGCGGCGTCCGGCCCCGGCGCGCCCAGCCGCTTGGGCAGGATGGTCTGGCGCGCCTGCAGCAGCGCGGCGGCCAGTTCCGCCGTGGCGGCTGCATTGTTCAAGGCCTGTGGAGGCACCGGTCTCTCCTGTTCCATGGCATTCACCCCGGCCGGCCATCGGCGCGCAGCCGGCCATACCAGCCGATGAGGCGCAGGCCCCACACCGCCATGATGCCAGCCCACAGCAGGGCCGCGACGGCCAACAGCACGGGCGACCAGGGCAATGGCGCGCTGGCCGCCAGCCGCACCACGGTCGCCAGTTGCAGCACCCAGAACAGCGTCCAGACCAGGCGGTCCGCCACCAGCGCGCGGCCGCCATGGCCGCAGGACACGCGCGTGACCATGGCGAGCATGAGCGAGCCCAGGCACCCCATGGTGAGCGCATGCAGCGCGCCCAGTTCCCCGGCAGCGCTGCCGTAGAGACCCTGCACCCCGTGCGCCAGGCCATGGCCCACGAAAGCCAGCCCCAGCCAGATGAAGCCGATGTGCAGCATGGCCAGCAGGCGCTGCGCCAAGCTCTGCAGCAGGCCCCAGCGGTAGGCCAGCCACAGCAGCACGGCCCCCACCGACAACTCCAGCGCGCCACGCACCAGCAGCCCGCCCGTGTCGAGCGCGGGCGCCCAGCCAAGCCACGGCAGCCAGACGGCGAGCGCCTCGGCCACCACCGCGGCAAGCATCAGCCACAGAACCCAGAAAGGGCGCCAGGCCTGCACCATGGGCAGCACAGCCGAGGTGAAGAAAGGAATCATGCGGTGGGCCACCACCACGAAGACCGCGGCCACGAACCCCCACAGCCCGGTCAGCACCCAGGCACGCGCCAGGTCGCCACGGCCGCCGGCCAGGCTCAGCCCCAGCGCCGCGATGCACACGCAGCCCACCAGGCAGGCCGCGGCAATGGCGCGCGCATGCAAACGGTCCTGCAGCGTGCTGCACTGGACCAGGCGGATGAAAAGCACCGTCATCCACGCCAACCCGAGGAACGCGGCAGCGCAGCCGGCGAGCGCAACCAATAGCCCCCAGGAACCGCCGGCGAGCCACACCAGCCAGCCGCCGGCCTGCAGCAACAGGGGCGGCATGACGCGGGAGACCGGCCAGGGCTCGACATGCAGCCACTTGGGTCCCGCGGTGAAAAGAAAGCCGGCGAAAAACAGCGGCATGAAGCCAAACGTCATCACCGCCGCGTGCACCAGCGACGGCGCCACACCGTATGGCAATGCCAGTGCCCCGCTCACGCGGTCGATCTGCACCAGAGCCCACCACAGGCCCGAGGCCATGAGCAGCAGCATCGCCAGGAAGAACCCCAGCCGGTGCGGCGCCAGCATGAGGTAGCGCGGCCGCCAGCGCCGGTCCAGCCGCGCCAGCGCCTCGGCCGAGGGCCGGCCCGGCGCGGCGGGCTCGCTGCGCAGGGGCACGGTGCGGCGCCGCACTTCAGTCATGGGCGTGGGCCTCGCCCAGTGTGGCCAGCGTGCACCTCAGTCCACCAGCACTTGCCCATCATGTTCCACATACGGCGCATACGGGCCCGTGCCGCTGCTCTTGGCCTTGGACGCCGCCACGAAGCCGCCGGTGGCCACGTCGAACACGTGGACCTCGCCCTCCTCGATCACGTAGTGCCAGCCATGCAGCGCAATGCTGCCGTCCTCGACGCGGCGGCGCACCATGGGGTACTCCATGAGGCGTTCCAGTTGCAGCACCACGGCGCGCTGCTCGGTGCGGCGCAGGGCTTCGGGGCCGGGCTGCACGGGCAGCGCGGCCTCACGGCCCAGGTCCAGCCAGCGCTGCAGGTTGCGCGCCTCGGGCGAGACCTCGCCATACAGCGCCTTGATGGCGCCGCAGTGGCTGTGGCCGCACACGACGATGCGGCTCACATGCAGTTCGAGCACCGCGAACTCGATGGCGGCGGCCGTGCCATGGTGGCCGTAGGAGCCGTCGTAGGGCGGCACGAAGGCCCCCACGTTGCGCACCAGGAACAGCTCGCCCGGTCCTGCCCCCGTCAGCAGGTAGGGCAGCAGACGGGAATCCGAGCACCCGATGAACAGGGTCGTCGGGTGTTGCCCCTCGTCCACGAGCGTCTGGAATTGCTCGCGGTATTGGGGGAAGGCATCCAGATGGAAGCGGCGCAGCCGTTGCAGCAGCTCGTCGTCAGGCATGGGTGTCTCCCCTGCCTGGCGCTACTGCACCAGCGGCGTATCGGCCGCATCGAGGTGCACGCCCTCGACCTCGGCCTCGCCCGCCAGCAGCTGCAGGTACTGGCGCAATGCGTTGACCCAGGCCTGCTGGCGCAGCATGAGCGCCACGCTGGCGCGCACCTGCTCGAAGGGCAGCTCCTGGCCCGGCTGGCGCTCGCACACCTCGACCACGTGCAGGCCGAAGCGGCTGTGCACCAGGCGCGAGAGCACGCCCACTTCCTGTGTGCCGAACACCTCGCGCGCGAACTCGGGCGCGCAGTCCTCGGCCGACAGCCAGCCCAGATCGCCGCCCTCCTGCCCGCTGGGGCAGTTGGACCACTGGCCCGCCGCGGCGGCAAAGCGCGCGCCGTCATCGTCAGCGCAACGCAGGTCCAGCAACACGCCTTCGGCGCGCTGGCGCAGCAGCTTCACATCCACCCCCGGGGTGACCGCGAACAGCACGTGGCGCATCCGCACGCGCTCGCCCTGCCCGCCCAGCGTCGGGTGGGCGGCGTGGTAGCGGCGGCAGGCCTCCTCGGAGGGCTCGGGCACTTGCAGGGCCTGGTCGAGCAGGCGCTCGATGGCCTGCGATGCCTCGGCGCTGGTGGCGCCGTCCAGGCCCGGCGCGTCGTCTTGCGACAACAGCCCCTCGCGCTGCGCCTGCTGGCGCAGCAGTTCGGTGCAGGCGCGCTGGCGCAGTGCATCGGGCGGCAGGATCTCGCCTTCGGCGTGCAAAGGCACGCCATTGATGCGGGCCACCGGGGCGGCGTCTTCCTGTGGGAGGTTGTCGGTGCTGCCGGCGCAGCCGCAGCCGCCCGATCCGCAGGTGGTGTTGCTCATGGGGTTCTCCTGGAGGCTAGGAGGCCGAAAGCCGATTTCAAGCGAAATTGGCCTCCAGCCCGCTACCAGCAAGCGCTGGTAGCTATTCACTTCATAGCGCGTTGCGATTGCCCGGCTGGTTGTGGCCTGCGGGCAGGTTCATGCGGCGGGCGCGCACCAGTTGGTACGGGCGCGTGATGTAGGCCAGTGTGCCAAACCCGCTCCACACGTGCACCAAGCGGGTGAACGGGAAGATCAGGAACACGGTCATGCCCAGGAACATGTGCGCCTTGAACACCCAGCCGGCATTGGCCAACAGTTCCACGGCGCCGCCGCGGAAGGTGACGATGCGTTGCGCCCATTCGGCCAGCAGCATCATCATGGAGCCGTCCAGGTGCTGCGCCGACAGCGGAATGGTCGCCAGGCCCAGGGCCAACTGCACCCACAGCACCCACAGCAGCAGGATATCGCTGGTCTTGGAGGTGGCGCGGATACGCGCATCCGTCAGGCGGCGGTGCAGCAGCAGCGTCACGCCGATGAAGCCCAGGGTGCCGGCGACGCCGCCAACAACCATGGCCATGATCTGCTTGGCGCCTGCGCTCATGAAGGGCTCGTACAGCGCGTGCGGCGTGAGCATGCCCACGAAGTGGCCGAAGAACAGGACCAGCACGCCCACGTGGAACAGGTTGCTGCCCCAGCGCAGGCTGCCGCGGCGCAGCAGCTGCGAGGAGTCGCTCTTCCATGTGTACTGGTCGCGGTCGAAGCGCGCCCAGCTGCCGATGAAGAAAACGGCCAGACAGATGTAGGGGTACAGGCCGAACAAGAGGTTGTCGATCCAGGCGGTCATACCGAGGCTCCTTGGGACGAGTTGGTGCGTGCGTTGCGCACGAAATGCAGGGGTTGGGGCTGGTCCGGGCGGTTCTGGCCGCGGGTGGCGCAGCCGTCGAATGCCTCGGGCTCGGCCCAGGCGTCGTCCAGGCCCGGCTCGGGCGCGATGGCGACGGCCTGCACGCGCTGGCCGGCGACTTCGAGCACCGCCGCGATCACGCAGGCGTAGGGGTTGCCCTTGCTGGTCAGCGCGGTGAACAGCGCATTGAGGATGTGCGCCATCTCGCCGAGGAATTCGCGCGCCACGGCCGGCGGCTGGGTGGAGGCGAACTCCAGCACCACCGCCAGATGGTCGGGCAGTTCCTGCGCGTCGAACTGCAGGCCGGCCTTCTCGTAGGTCTGCATCAGGTCGATGAGCGCGGGGCCGCGCTCGCGCGAGTCGCCGTGCACGTGCTCGAACAGGTGCAGCGAAGTCTGCCGGCCGCGGTCGAAGGTGTCGACGTAGCGCGCCTCGGCCTCGTAGGGCTCCATGGCACACAGTTGGCGGCACAGGGCTTCGATCTCCTGCATGCGCGCCTCGGGCAGGGCGCGCTCCAGCCGCAACGCGTCCAGCAGCGCCGGCGCGTTCGCACGCAGCGCGGCATCGGGATAGCCCAGCAGGTGCGCCAGCGCACGCAGCGTCAGGCGCAGGGATTCAGGCGTTTTCTGGAACATGGCAATTCTTCCTTTCGCCTCAGACCGTGGCCTTGATGGGGATGGTGCGTCGCTTCTTGCCACCGAACATGCTCACGTCCGTGGAGCCGTCGGAGCAGCCATTGCCGAACGAGAAGCCGCAGCCGCCGCGCAGGTCGAATGCGTTCTCGGCGTACTCGCGGTGCGCCGAGGGGATGACGAAGCGGTCTTCGTAGTTGGCGATCGCCATGACCTGGTACATGTCTTCCACTTCATGCACCGTGAGCCCCACCTGTTGCAGCACGGCCAGGTTCTGCTGGCGGTCCACATGCATACCGCGCTGGTAGGCGCGCATGGCCAGCATGCGCTCCAGCGCCCGCACCACGGGGCCGGTGTCGCCGGCGGTGAGCAGGTTGGCCAGGTACTGCACGGGGATGCGCAGCTGCGACACGTCGGGAATCTCGCCATTCACGCCCAGGTGGCCGGCGTTGGCCGCCGAGGTGATGGGCGACAGCGGCGGCACGTACCACACCATGGGCAGTGTGCGGTACTCGGGGTGCAGCGGCAGTGCGATCTTCCAGTCCACGGCCATCTTGTAGACGGGGCTGTTCTTGGCGGCTTCCAGCCAGGCGTCGGAGATGCCGTCGGCTTTGGCCTGGCGGATCACGTCCGGGTCGTTGGGGTCCAGGAAGATGTCCAGCTGCGCCTCGTACAGGTCGCGGTCGCGCTCCACGCTGGCGGCTTCCTGGATGCGGTCGGCGTCATACAGCAGCACGCCCAGGTAGCGGATGCGGCCCACGCAGGTCTCGGAGCACACCGTGGGCTGCCCCGCCTCGATGCGCGGGTAGCAGAAGATGCACTTCTCGGCCTTGCCGGTCTGCCAGTTGTAATAGATCTTCTTGTAGGGGCAGCCCGAGACGCACATGCGCCAGCCGCGGCACTTGTCCTGGTCGATCAGCACGATGCCGTCTTCCTCGCGCTTGTAGATCGAGCCCGAGGGGCACGATGCCACGCACGCCGGGTTCAGGCAGTGCTCGCACAGGCGCGGCAGGTACATCATGAAGGTGTTCTCGAACTGGCCGTACATGTCCTTCTGGACCTGCTCGAAGTTCACGTCGGCGCTGCGCTTGGAGAACTCGCCGCCCAGGATTTCCTCCCAGTTCGGGCCCCATTCGATCTTTTCCATGCGCTGGCCCGTGATCAGGCTGCGCGGGCGCGCCGTGGGCGCGGCCTTCATCTCGGGCGCCGACTGCAGGTGGTCGTAGTCGAAGGTGAAGGGCTCGTAGTAGTCGTCGATCTGCGGCAGGTTAGGGTTGGCGAAGATGCGCATGAGCAGCTTCCACTTGCCGCCCTGGCGGGGGGCGATGGAGCCGTCCGGGTTGCGCACCCAGCCGCCGTTCCACTTGTCCTGGTTTTCCCATTCCTTGGGATAGCCGATGCCGGGCTTGGTCTCGACGTTATTGAACCAGGCGTATTCCACGCCGGGACGGCTGGTCCAGACGTTCTTGCAGGTGACGGAACAGGTGTGGCAACCAATGCACTTGTCCAGGTTCAGCACCATGCCGATTTGTGCGCGAATTTTCATCGTGTCTCTCCTTGTCGCTCAGGCGTGGGCGGCGCTGGTGGATGCCTCGTCGTCCATCCAGTCGACGCGGCGCATCTTGCGCACCAGCACGAACTCGTCGCGGTTGGTGCCGATGGTCCCGTAATAGTTGAAGCCGTAGCTGTACTGCGCGTACCCGCCGATCATGTGCGTGGGCTTCAGCACCACGCGCGTGACGGAGTTGTGGATGCCGCCGCGCGTGCCCGTGATCTCCGAGCCCGGGGTGTTGATGATCTTTTCCTGCGCGTGGTACATGAGCACCATGCCCGGGTTCACGCGCTGGCTGACCACCGCACGGGCCGCAATGGCGCCGTTGGCGTTGAACAGCTCCACCCAGTCGTTGTCCACGATGCCGCCGCGCTTGGCGTCGTCCTCGCTGAGCCAGATCACCGGGCCGCCGCGGTTGAGCGTGAGCATGTGCAGGTTGTCGCTGTACGTGCTGTGGATGCCCCACTTCTGGTGCGGCGTGATGAAGTTCAGCGCGATCTCGGGATTGCCGTTGGGCATCTTGCCCTCGACCTCGTGCAGTGCCTTCAGGTGCACCGGCGGACGGTAGCTCACGAAGCCCTCGCCAAAGTCGCGCATCCAGGGATGGTCCTGGTAGAACTGCTGGCGACCCGTGAGGGTGCGCCATGGGATCAGCTCATGCACGTTGGTGTAGCCGGCGTTGTAGCTGACCTTCTCGCTCTCCAGCCCGCTCCAGGTGGGCGAGCTGATGATCTTGCGCGGCTGCGCCTGGATGTCGCGGAAACGGATCTTCTCGTCCTCGCGGTGCAGCGCCAGGTGCACGTGTTCGCGCCCGGTCTGCTTGCCCAGGGCCTCCCAGGCCTTGCAGGCCACGTGGCCGTTGGTCTCGGGGGCGAGCATCATCACCACTTCGGTGGCGTCAATATCGCTCACGATGCGCGGACGGCCCTGCGTGACGCCTTCCTCGCGCACGCGGCCGTTGAGGTCGCCCAGCTGCGCCACTTCGGTCTCGGTGTTCCAGGCAATGCCTTTACCGCCGTTGCCGACCTTGTCCATCAGCGGGCCCAGGGCCGTGAAGCGCTTGTAGGTGTTGGGGTAGTCGCGCTCGACCACCGTCACCTGCGGAGCGGTCACGCCGGGGATCAGGTCGCACTCGCCGCGCTTCCAGTCCTTCACGCCGTAGGGCTGTGCCAGCTCGGCCGGGGTGTCGTGCATGATCGGCGTGAGTACGACTTCCTTTTCCACGCCCAGGTGGCCCACGCAGACTTCGCTGAAGGCCTTGGCGAAGCCCTTGTAGATCTCCCAGTCGCTGCGCGACTGCCACGCAGGGTCGACGGCTGCCGACAGCGGGTGGATGAAGGGGTGCATGTCGCTGGTGTTGAGGTCGTTCTTCTCGTACCACGTCGCCGTGGGCAGCACGATGTCCGAATACAGGCAAGTCGTGCTCATGCGAAAGTCCAACGTCACCAGCAGGTCCAGCTTGCCTTCGGGCGCCTGGGCATGCCACTTCACCTCGGTGGGCTTGGCCTCGTCCTTGCCCAGGTCCTTGCCCTGCACGCCGTTGGTGGTGCCCAGCAGGTGCTTGAGGAAGTACTCATGCCCCTTGCCCGACGAGCCCAGGATGTTGGAACGCCACACGAACATGTTGCGCGGCCAGTTCATCGGGTTGTCGGGATCCTCACAGCTCAGCGTGAGCGAGCCGTTCTTGAGCGACTGCACCACGTAGTCCTTGGCGTCCATCCCCTTGGCGGCAGCATCCCGCACCACTTGCAGCGGGTTGGTCTGCAGCTGCGGCGCGCTGGGCAGCCAGCCCATGCGCTCGGAGCGCACGTTGAAATCGATCATCGAACCCTGGTAGGCCTTGGCATCCGCCAGGGGCGAGAGCACTTCCTCGACGCCCAGTTTCTCGTAGCGCCACTGGTCGGTGTGGGCGTAGAAGAAGCTGGTGGAGTTCTGCTGGCGCGGCGGACGGATCCAGTCCAGCGCGAAGGCCAGCGCGGTCCAGCCCGTCTGCGGGCGCAGCTTTTCCTGGCCCACGTAGTGCGACCAGCCGCCGCCGCTCTGGCCGATACAGCCGCACATCATCAGCATGTTGATGATGCCGCGGTAGTTCATGTCGCAGTGGTACCAGTGGTTCATGGCCGCGCCGATGATCACCATGGACTTGCCGTGGGTCTTGTCGGCGTTGTCGGCAAACTGGCGCGCAATGGCGATCACCTGGTCGCGCGGCACGCCGGTAATGCTTTCCTGCCACGCCGGGGTATAGGGGGCGTTGGCGTCGTAGCCTCCGTCCTTCTCCTCGCCCTGCAGGCCGCGCAGGATGCCGTAGTTGGCCACCTGCAGGTCGAACACCGTGGCCACGGCCACGCGGCCCTGCACGCCCTCGCCCTGCAGGTCGAGGTGGGTGATGGGCACGCGGCGCACGATCACGTCGCCGCCCTGGTCGTTGGCCTCAAAGTTGGGGGTCTCGATGCCGCCGAAGTACGGGAAGGCGACATCGGTCACCTGGTGCTCTTGCGCCCCGTCTTCCAGCACCGACAGCTTGAGCTGCACGTCGTTGCCCGTGCGCGCCTCCTTGGACTCCAGATTCCACAGGCCCTGGTCGTCACGGCCGTCCTTGCCCCAACGGAAGCCGATGGAGCCATTGGGCAGCGCCACCTTGCCGTCGGTACCGTAGGCCACGGTCTTCCAGTCGGGGTGGTTGGTCTGGCCCAGCTTGTCGCCGAAGTCGCTGGCGCGCACATAGCGGTCGGGGACCATCACCGTGCGGCCATCCGGCAGCGTCTTCTCCTTGAGCACCACCAGCAGCGGCAGGTCGGTGTAGCGGCGCGCGTAGTCGTCGAAATACGCCGAGCGCTTGTCGAAGTAGAACTCCTTGAGGATCACGTGGCCCATGGCCATGGCCACGGCGGCGTCGGTGCCTTGCTTGGGGTGCAGCCACAAGTCCGCCAGCTTGGCCACCTCGGAGTAATCGGGCGTCACGGCCACGACCTTGGCGCCCTTGTAACGCACTTCGGTGAAGAAGTGCGCATCGGGTGTGCGCGTCTGGGGCACGTTGGAGCCCCAGGCGATGATGAAGTTGGAGTTGTACCAGTCGGCCGACTCGGGCACGTCGGTCTGCTCGCCCCACACCTGCGGGCTGGACGGCGGCAGATCACAGTACCAGTCATAGAAGCTCATCGGCACGCCGCCGATCAGGTTCAGGTAGCGGCTGCCGGCAGCGTACGAGATCATCGACATGGCCGGGATCGGCGAGAAGCCGATGATGCGGTCCGGCCCGTGCTTCTTGATGGTGTAGACGTTCGCCGCAGCGATCATCTGGTTGACCTCGTCCCAGGTGCTGCGCACGAAGCCGCCCAGGCCGCGCTGCTTCTGCCATTCGCGGCGCGCGCTGTCGTTCTCGACGATGGCGGCCCAGGCGTCCACGGGGCTCTTGGCGATGGCCAGTGCGGCACGCCAGTGCTTGAGCAGGCGGCCACGCACCATGGGGTATTTCACGCGATTGGCGCTGTACAGGTACCAGCTGTAGCTGGCGCCGCGTGCGCAGCCGCGCGGCTCATGGTTGGGCAGATCGGGGCGCGTGCGCGGGTAGTCGGTCTGCTGCGTTTCCCACGTGACGATGCCGCCCTTGACGTAGATCTTCCACGAGCAACTGCCCGTGCAGTTCACACCGTGGGTGGAGCGCACGATCTTGTCGTGCGCCCAGCGGTCGCGATAGGCGTCTTCCCATGTACGGTCTTCGCCGTTGGTCTGGCCGTGGCCCTGCGAGAAGGTTTCGCGCGGCTGCGCAAAGTACGAGAGACGGTCTAGGAAATGGCTCATCGTGGGACTCCTTGGAAATCGTTGTAGTGGCGTGGCTCAGCAGGGCATCTCTGCATGCTTGCGAGAGTAGTACCACCAAGTGATGATGATGCAGAGAACATAGAAAACGGCAAACATCCACAGCGCGAATTCGGGACCGCCCGTCGCGGCGATGGAGCTGCCATAGCTCTTGGGAATGAAAAAGCCCCCGTAGGCGCCCAGCGCTCCGGCGAAGCCCACCGCGGCCGCGCCTTCGGTGTTGCCATCCTTGATGGCTTGGGCGCGCGATGCTTCGTCATCGGTGCGCAACTCGCGCAGCTTCTGGGCCAGAAATATCACGGGGATCATGCGGAAGGTGGAGCCGTTGCCGATGCCGGTGGTGAAGAAGAGTACCAGGAACATCAGGAAGAAGCCCGTGAAGCTGCCTTCAGCCGGGCCAAAGGGCAGCGCAAAACCGCCCGAGCCCTTGGGTAGGAAAAACAGAACACCCACCACGGCCAGCGCCATGACGAGGAAGTTCCAGACCGTGACCCGGGCACCGCCCACCTTGTCGGCCAGCCAGCCGCCGAACGGACGCACCACGGCGCCCACTAGCGGACCCAGCCAGGCGTAGGCCAGGGGGTTGACTTCAGGGAAGAGCGCCTTGATCAGCAGCGGAAAGCCTGCGGCAAAACCGATGAACGAACCGAAGGTGCCCAGGTACAGCACGCACATGATCCAGTTGTGCTTGCGCTTGAAGATGGCCGCCTGCGCGGCGAAGCTGGCACGCGCATCGGCAATGTCGTTCATGCCGAACCACGCCGCCACCGCGGCCAGTGCGATCCAGGGCACCCAGATGAAGGCGGCGTTCTGCGCCCACACCATCTGCTCCTGGCCATTCTTCACGATGGTCTGGGGCTCCCCGCCAAAGATACCGAAGATGCCTGCCGTAATGACCAGCGGGCTCAGGAACTGCACCACCGACACCCCCAGGTTGCCCAGGCCGGCATTCACACCCAGCGCGGAACCCTTGCGCTCCTTCGGAAAGAAGAAGCTGATATTGGCCATGCTGGAGCTGAAGTTACCGCCGCCCAGGCCGCACAGCAGCGCCAACAAAAGCATGGTGGGGTAGCTGGTGGTGTTGTCCTGCACCGCATAGCCGATGCCGATGGCGGGGACCAGCAGCGACGCGGTGGACAGCGCAGTCCAGCGGCGGCCGCCGAAGATGGGCACCATGAAGGAATAGAAGATACGCAGCGTGGCGCCGGACAACGCCGGGGCGGCAGCCAGCCAGAACAGCTGGTTGGTCGAATACTTGAAACCCAGTGCCGGCAAGTTCACGGCGACCACACTCCAGACCTGCCAGATGGCGAAGGCCAGGAACAGTGCGGGCACCGAGATCCAGAGATTGATCTTGGCGACAGCCTCGCCCTCTCGCGCCCAGAAGGACTTGTCCTCGGGGGTCCAGAGCGTGAGCACCCGGCCTTTGCGGCCGCTGCCTTGCGAAACGGTGTTGGTGGACATGTGGGATCTCCGGTGGGGATCAGTGGGCAGCCGGGGCGGCGTTGTGAGACTTCATCACGTCGGTGCGGCGCACCTCGGTGAAATACATCCAGATCAACGAAACCCATACCACGCCGTACATCAGCATGAAGGCACTGGAGCGGATGCCCGTCCAGTCCATGAGCATGCCGAACAGGATGGGCAGGATGAAGCCGCCCATGCCGCCCGCCAGGCCCACGATGCCGCTGATGGCGCCGATGTTCTTGGGGTAGTCGTCGCTGATGTACTTGAACACGCTGGCCTTGCCGAAAGCCCAGGCGATGCCCAGGACGAACATCAGCGCGGTGAACATGTATACGTTCAAGCCGACGTGCAAGGTGGTGGGTCCGTTGACGGTCTGGATGGTGAAGTCGGTCTGCGGGTAGGACAGCAGGAACAGGCAGATCCAGCTCACCCACATCACCCACCAGGTCACGGAGTGCGCCCCGAACTTGTCGGACAGCACGCCGCCGATGGCGCGCAGCACGCCACCCGGCAGCGAGAAGCAGGCTGCCAGCAGCGCCGCCACACGGATGTCGAGGCCGTACTCACCGACGTAGTACTGCACCATCCACAGGGAAAGCGCCACATAACCACCGAACACGATGCTGTAGTACTGGCAGTACTTGAGCACCTTGGGGTCCTTCAGTGCCTTGAGCTGTTCGCCAAAGGACACGTTGCTGGGCACCAGGTGTGCCGGGTCGCTGTGGCTGAACAGCCAGAACAGCACCAGCGTACCGAGCATGATGGCGGCATACACATGCGGCACGGCAGCCCACCCGAAAGCCACCAGGATCACGGGCGCCACGAACTTGTTCACGGCCGCGCCCGAGTTGCCCGCGCCATACACGCCCATGGCCGTGCCCTGGCGGTGCTTGGGGAACCACCGGGCCACGTAGGGCGTACCGACCGAGAACGAGCCGCCGGCCAAACCGACGAACAGGCCGATCACGAGGAAATGCCAGTATTCGGTGGCGTAACCCATCATCCAGATGGCGGGAACGGTGGCGGCCATGAGCAACGCCATCACGATGCGGCCGCCGTAGCGGTCGGTCCAGATACCCAGCGGCACGCGCACCAGCGAGCCCGTGAGCACGGGCATGGCCGTGAGCAGACCGAACTGGGTGGAGCTGAGGTTCAGCATCTTCTTGATCGGGATCCCGATGACGCCGAACATCATCCAGACCATGAAGCAGACGGTGAAGGCGAGCGTGCTGACGATGAGCACTGACCAGGCTTTGCGGGTATGGCGTGGATCTTCGCCGATGGTTGAGGCGCTCGGCGCGGCGCGCTGGGGCAGTTGAGCCATTGCAGATGTCCTCTCTTGGGTACGGTGCAATGGTCCCGCAACTGGCCGTGCCTGCACATCCTTCGCTGGGACACCGCGGGCGGTGCAAAAGGACGAGGGCGGCCTATGCCGCCCTACTCCCTAAGAACTATGCCGGGCTCTGGGGTTATTCCGTGAGGCGGTGGCGGTCCGAGGCGTAGACCGCCGCCTGCACGCGCGAGGACAGTCCCAGCTTGCGCAGAATGTGCTGCACATGGATCTTCACGGTGGTCTCGGCAATGTCGAGCGCACGTGCGATCTCCTTGTTGCTGAGACCGCGCGCAATCTCGCGCAACACGTCTTCTTCGCGCGGCGACAGCACCGACGCGGGCTCTTCCTCTTCGGGCAAGGGCTCGGGCGTGGGCGCCCCCTGGGACTGGAACGCCGCCACCAGCTTGCCCATCATTTCGGGGCTGACCACCGGCTCGCCGCGTGCAGCCCGCCGTATCGCCTGCGCAAGCAGGTCACCGTCAATGGTCTTGAGCAAATACCCCTGCGCGCCGTTGCGCAAGGCGGCCGCCAGATCCTGCCCATCTTCGCTCACCGTGAGCATCAACACGCGGCTGCCCTGCGACGCCTCGCGCAGGCCGGCGATGGCGTCCACGCCGCGCACACCGGGCAGGTGGTTGTCCAGCAGGATCACGTCGGGGCGCAGCGCAGGCAGCAGACGCAATGCCTCCGCGGCGTCCCCGGCCTCGCCCACCACGCGCAGGTCCGGCTGCTGGGACAGCAGCGCCACCAGTCCGCGGCGCAGCAAGGTGTGGTCATCGATCAGGAAAAGCGTGGTGGGAGCATTCATGCGGCGGCGGAAGAAACAAGGGAGAGGGGCAACGCAGGCTCCTCGCGGGTGGTTGGTGGCAGCTCCAGGATTACGCAGGTGCCACCGCCGCCGGGGCGCGAAACCAGCTCCAGATGCGCACCAATGCGCTGCGCGCGTTCACGCATGATGCCCAGGCCCACATGCAGCGAATCGGGTGGCACGCTGTCCGGGTCGAACCCGCGGCCATCGTCCTGCACCTCGAAGCGCCAGCGGGGGTGACGCTGCACCCGCAGCTCCACGCGGCGTGCATCGGCGTGCTTGCGCACGTTGGACAAGGCCTCCTGCAGGATGTGCAGCACCTGGATCTGCACGTCCTGCGCCAGCGGCAGGCCGTGCCCCGCCATGCTCAGCGCCGTGGCCGCGCCGGTCTGGTGTTCGAACTTCGAGAGCGTGGCGCGCAGCGCCGCTTCGATGTCCTCGTCCTGCGTGCGCGTGCGAAAGTGCACCAGCAGCTCACGCACGTCGGCATAGCATTCGCGCACACCGGTATCCAGCTCCGCCATGCTGCGGTCACGCGCCTCGGTGTTGCCCTTCGCCACCGCGTCGCGCAGCAGCTGGGTTTGGATCTTGAGAAAGGCCAGCGACTGCGCGATGGAGTCGTGCAATTCGCGCGCAATGAGGCTACGCTCCTGCGCCACCGCTGCCTCGCGCTCCAGCGCCGAGGCGCGCAGGCTTTCCATGGAAGTGGCCAAGTGGTGCGCCATGGTGGACAGTAGCTCGCGCATCTCCGCCGACAGCTCCAGCGGACTGCGATACAGCAGCGTGACCTCACCCAACAGGCGCTGGTGCATCTGCACCGGGATACTCACCACCGTCTCGAAGCCGGCCTCGCGGCAATGCGGCAACTGCAGGCCCCCGGCAGGCATGATCGGAATCACACGCATGCGCGCCTGGCCCTGCGCCTGTCCGCATTCGCAGGCGCCGGTGACCACACAGTGCTCATGTTCCACCAGCGACTGGGGCAGCCCGTCGGAGGCCAGCAGCACGTAGCGCTCGTTGGCTTCGTCCGACCAGCGCACAGCCGCCGCGTCGCACCCCGCCACGCGGCGGATCTGCTGCACGAAACCCTGGGTCAACTCTTCCAGGCTTCCCGCCTCCGCCGCAAGGGCGCTCACCGCATACAACGCCGCCAGGCGCTGGTTGCGCACTTCGATGGTGGCGGTCTTTTCGCGTACCTTGCGCTCCAGGTCCTCATGCGAGGTCTGCAGCGCATGGGCCATGAGGTTGAAACCCGCCGTCAGCTGGCCGAACTCGTCGTCGGCTTCCACCTCCAGGCGCGTGCCCAGGTCGCCCTTGCGCAACCGCGCCAGGGCCTGTTGCAGCCGCGTGACGGGGTTGAGTACGAGCAGGTAGCTCAGCGCCATGAAGGCCACAGCCGAGCCGATGGCCAACGCCACCATGAACAGGTGGAACAGATGCAGCACCGCCGTGAGGCGCACGATCTGGATCTCGATGGCCTCGACAAAGCTGTCCAGGTCCAGCACGAAGGCATCGGCGCGCGCCACGGCCGCGGCGGTGCTTTCATAGTGCGCGGCGGCTTTCCAGTCGTTTTCGATGAGCAGCCACTGCCGCCGGATGTGTTCGTAGCGCTCGCGCGTGTCATCGCTCCAGGGCACGAACAGCGGCCGGGCGGGGTCACCCGTGCGCAGCAACTCCAGCCCTTCGTTGAAGCGCGTTTCCAGCCGCGCGAATTCCTGGGGCGACTCGTTCTGCTGGGCCAGCACCATGCGCAGCATGTTCATGCGCAGGCGGCCCGCCTCGTTCACCGCAGCGGCGCCCCCCTCCAACTTCCAGGTCACCCACAGCGTGAAGCCGATGGATGCCAGCGCCACCAGCAGGAACACCGTGCCCATGGCCAGCAGCTTGGTGGACAGCGTGGACTTGTTGCGCATGGCGGCAGTGTAGGCACACGCCTTTGAAATGTCTTGATGGAAGTCAAGTTTGCTCAAGCCTACGGCCGCGGCATACAAGCGAAAACATGATTTCGCGCGCTCCCATCAAGCGCGGATAGCTATCATACTGATAGTAAACGCCCTGGCGTTGCCAGGGCATTCCGGTCTGCTCAGCCGCAGCTGCCCAGGGCGCCGCACTGGGTGCAGTAGTCGCAGCCGTCCTTGCGGATCACGGCGTGGGCACCGCACTCATTGCACTTCTTGCCGGCCATGGCCGGAGGCATGCCGGTCGCGGGCGCTGCGGCGGGCTCGTCCAGCGGCAGCACCTGCTGCTGCGGCATGGCACGCTGGGCCAGGATGTTCTGCACGGCATACGCGATGGCGGCCACCTCGGAGTCGTGCCACAGCGGCACGTGGGTGCCGTCGGCCTTCTGGTGCGTGCCCAGGCGCACGGGGCCACGGTCCCAGGCGACCTTGCGCATGTCGGACAACGCGCGCTCCAGGAAGCCGCCGCGCGCGGCCAGCGACAGCAGGCGCATGCTGGAGGTGATCCACTGCTGCGATTCGCCGCTCTGCCCCACGGGCATGAAGAACTCGATGGCGCGGTCCACCGTGCCGCCGCGCCCGTCAGGCACGGGCAGGAAGGAGACGATCAGGTACAGCGTCTTGTGGCCTTCCTGCGTCCAGTACTCCAGCTTCTCCGCCACGGCCGACAGGCCGCCCGTGGGACGGCTCTCGATCATGGTGCGCATGGGGTCCACCACCACCGGGGCGGGCACAGCCTCGGGTGCGGCGGCGGGGGCTGGCGCTGCGGCGGGCGTGACTTCCAGCACAGCGCCCAGGATGCTGTTGGGCCGGTAGGTGGCCAGGCCCTTCAGGCCCGAGTGCCAGGCCTGCATGTACAGGCCCTTGAAATCGGCGTAGGGGTAGTCCTCGGGCACGTTCACGGTCTTGGAGATCGCCGTGTCCACGAAGGGCTGCACGGCCTCCATCATGGCCACGTGGTCGGCGGCCGCCATGTCCATGGCGCTCACGAAATACGCAGGCAGATGGTTCACGTCGCCGCCCAGCGTCTTGTACAGACGCCAGGCGTAGTCCTCCACCACGTACTCGCTCTTGCTGCCGTCGGCCTCGCGCTTGCGGCGCGTGTAGCTCCAGGAGAACGGCGGCTCGATGCCGTTGGAGGCGTTGTCGGCGAAAGCCAGACTCACCGTGCCCGTGGGCGCGATGGACAGCAGATGGCTGTTGCGGATGCCGTGCTTGCGGATGGCCTTCTGGATGTCCGCGGGCAGGCGGCTGGCGAAGGTGCCCTTGGCCAGGTAGCCATCGGCGTCGAACTTGGGGAATGCGCCCTTTTCCTTGGCCAGTTCCACCGACGCGCGGTAGGCCGCGTTGCGCATGCGCTCGGCGATCTGTACCGCCATGTCGCGCCCTTCCCGGCGGTCGTAGCGCTTGCACAGCATGGCCAGCGTGTTACCCATGCCCGTGAAGCCCACGCCGATGCGGCGCTTGGCCGCCGACTCGGCCTGCTGCTGCGGCAGGGGCCAGAAGGTCACGTCCAGCACGTTGTCCAGCGCGCGTACCTGGGTGGCCACGGCCTGCTCGAAGGCATCGAAGTCGAACGACGCCTCGCCATGCAGCCCGAACGGGTTGCGCACGAAGCGTGTGAGGATGATCGGGCCCAGGTCGCAGCAGCCGTAGGGCGGCAGCGGCTGCTCGCCACACGGGTTGGTCGCCTGGATGGTCTCGGTGTAGTGCAGGTTGTTGTCGGTGTTGATCTGGTCCAGGAACAGGATGCCGGGCTCAGCGAAGTCGTAAGCCGACTTCATGATCGTGTCCCACAATTCGCGCGCGCGCACCGTGCGGTACACCCACTGGCCGTCGGCACGCTGGTGTGCGCCCTGGGCCTGCAGCTCCGCACCGGGCGCGGCGCCATGCACCAGCTCCCAATCACGGTCCTGCTCCACCGCCTCCATGAAGGCATCGGGCACGCCCACGGACACATTGAAATTGTTCCAGCGGCCCGGCGTACGCTTGGCGGTGATGAAGTCCAGCACGTCCGGGTGGTCGATGCGCAGCACGCCCATCTGCGCGCCGCGGCGCGCGCCCGCACTCTCCACCGTGGAGCAGGACTGGTCGAAGACGTTGATGTAACTGCAGGGGCCCGAGGCCATGGAGGCCGTGCCCTTCACCAGCGCGCCGCGCGGGCGGATGCGCGAGAAGTCGTAGCCCACGCCGCCGCCGCGGCGCATGGTCTCGGCGGCCTCGCGCAGGGCCTCGTAGATGCCGGGGTAGCCCGCGTCGTCCACGCCCTGGATGCAGTCGCCTACGGGCTGCACGAAGCAGTTGATGAGGGTGGCCTGGATGTCGGTGCCGGCGGCGCTCATGATGCGCCCCGCCCCGATGGCGCCGGCACGCAGGTTGTCCAGGAAGCGCGCCTCCAGGGCCTGGCGCATGTCCTCGCGCTCGACCGAGGCCAACGCCCGCGCCACGCGGCGGAACAGATCCTCGACATCGCTCTCGCCGTCTTTGAAGTATTTCTCCTTCAGCACATCCATGCTGATGGGTTGTGTAGACAGGGCGGGGGCAAGGTCGGTGATTTCACGCTGCATGGAGGGGCTCCGAAAGGGATTCTGACGGGCACGCCGCGGGCAGCCGCGGCGGCGATCCTAGATTTTTACACTGCTCGGGAGCCCGCGCCGCGAACCTGCGTCAAGACCCTGCGGGGGGCACCACACAAAGGCGCCCCTGTAGTCCGCCGCGCTCTCCGTTTCCTGTAGCACGCCAGCCGCCTGGGAAGCGGCCCCGCGCAATTACGCACCCGCATGATCGGCATGCAAGTCGCATTTACGCCCGGTTGCAAGGCAACCACGCCCTACCATTGGCCCATGATTTTCTCGCCGCTGGTTCGTCTCTTGCTCACCGCTTTGGCACTGGTCTGGATCGCAGGCTGTACGACACCCCCCGAGCAGCCACAGCCCACCTCTGGGGCCGAAACGGCCTGGGATTCCCAACTGGAGCGCTGGCCGCCCGTGGACGCCCTACTGCTGGGCGAGCAGCATGACGCCGCCGCCCACCAACAGTGGCAGCGGCACACGGTCCAGTGGCTCGCCGTGCGCCAGCGCCTTGCGGCCCTGGTGTTGGAGATGGCGCCCGAAGGCGCGGGCACCGATGGCCTGCCGCCGGACGCGGGCGCTGCCCAGGTGCGCGCCGCGCTGCAATGGGATGAACAGGCCTGGCCCTGGGACCGCTATGCGCCGGTGGTGATGGCTGCCGTGGCCGCGGGCGTGCCGGTGCGCGGCGGTAACCTGCCGCGCAGCCAGATGCCGCAAGCCATGCGCGACACCGCGCTGGACACGCACTTGCCTCCCGCAGCGCTGGCGCGCCAGCGCACCGCGATCGAGGAGGGCCACTGCGGCCTGGTGCCGGCGCAGCGGCTGATGCCCATGGTGCGCATCCAGTTGGCGCGGGACGCCCGCATGGCGCGCGCCGTGCAGGCCGCCCACCGCCCCGGCCGCACGGTATTGCTGGTGGCGGGCTTCGGCCACGTGCAGCGCAGCCTGGGCGTGCCCACGTGGCTGCCGAGTGATTTCATGTCAAAAGTGGCAATAGCCCAAGCGGGACAAGCGCGAGCAGCTATTGAAAATGAAGCGGATTACATCCACCGCACGCCGGCGCTGACGCCCCACGACCCGTGCGCGGAGCTGCGCGAGCGCTGGCCCGGCCCGCCGCCCGCGCCGTAGCGGACGCTGGCCCCAGCCCGCGCTCGCTCAGCCCGCCATGCCGTTGTGCGCCTGCAGCAGCCGGGCGAACTCCTCCGCCGGCAGGGGGCGGCTGCACAGGTAGCCCTGGTAGGCGTCGCAGCCGCGCTCGCGCAGGAACGCCAGCTGCTGCGGCGTCTCCACCCCCTCGGCCAGCACCGACAGCCCCAGGCTGTGCCCCATGGCAACGATGGCGGCGCTGATGGCCATGTCGTCGGCGCTGCGGGGAATATCGCGGATGAAGCCTTGGTCGATCTTGAGCACGTCGATGGGAAAGCGCTTGAGGTGCGCCAGGGACGAATAGCCGGTGCCGAAGTCGTCCACCGCCATGCGCACGCCCAGCTGCTGCAGGCGTTGCAGCACGGCGCGGATCTCGTCGGGCCGCTCGGCCAGCACCGACTCGGTCAGTTCCAGCTCCAGGCAGCGGGCCGGGAAGCCGCTGGCCTTGAGCGCCTCGGCGGCGCAGGCGGCCACGTCGGTCAACTGGAACTGGCGCGGCGAGAGATTGATGGCCAGGCGGATCTCCGGCAGGCCGTCGGCGCGCCAGCGCTGGCCCTGCTCGCAGGCGGCGCGCATCACCCACTGGCCCAGCGGGCCGATCACGCCCGAGGTCTCGGCCACGGGGATGAAGCGGGCGGGCGAGATCATGCCCTCCTGCGGGTCCAGCCAGCGCACCAGCGCCTCGGCCCCCATGATCCGGCCGGTGACGATGCATACCTGCGGTTGGTAGTACAGCCGCAGGTGCCCCTGCGCCAGGGCCACGCGCAGCCGCGCCTCGATCTCCAGGCGCTCGCGCGCGGCCTGAATGAGCGATTCGTCAAAGAAGCAATACGCGCCGCGCCCGCGGGCCTTGGCGCCGTACACCGAGGAATGCGCGCCCTGCAGCAGCGCCTCGGTGGTCCGCGCATGCGCGGGGAACATGCAGATGCCCACGCTCACGCCCACCACCACCTGGATGCCATCGGGCGTGCACCAGGGCGTGCTGGCCGCGGCGATCAGGTGCCGCGCCACGGCTGCCGCGCCGTCCGCATGGCGCAGGTGGCGGGCCAGCACGGCGATCTCGTCGCCGGCCAGCCGCCCCAGCAGATCGCCCGGGCGCAGACTCTGCTCCACCTGGCGGGTGATGTGCCTGAGCACCTCGTCGCCCACGGCGTGGCCGTAGCTGTCGTTCACGTCCTTGAAGCGGTCCAGGTTCAGGAGCAGCAGGGCCATCTGCTCGCCGCTGTCCTGGGCCTGGCGCACGGCGCTGTCGAGCTGCTCGCCGAACCAGGCGCGATTGGGCAGGCCGGTCAGCGGGTCGCAGTGCGCCAGAAACTCCAGGCGCTGGTGCTGGGCCTTTTCCTCGGAGATGTCGGTGAACATGCACACGTAGTGCGTCACCGCGCCGTCCGCGCCGCGCACGGCCGAGAGCGACATGCGCTCCGGGAACACCTCGCCGTTCTTGCGCCGGTTCCAGATCTCCCCCTGCCAGTGGCCCGTCTGGCGCATGGTGTCCCACATGGCCTCGTAGAACGCCGGTCCGTGCCGCCCCGACTTGAACACACGCGGGTTCTGGCCCAGCAACTCTTCCTCGGTATAGCCCATGAGCCGCGTGACGGCCGGGTTGACCGAGAGGATGCGGCCGTCGGCATCGGTGACCACCACGCCTTCGATGGTGTTGTCCACCACCGTGGCCGCCAGGCGCCAGCGCTGCTCGCTGAGCGCCTGCGCGTCGCGCGCGGCATGCACTTCGCGCAGGGACTGCAGTACGCACACCAGGTGGTCGGGCTCACTCTCCAGGGCCAGCACATGGCTCACGGTGCACAGCACGGGCAGCTGCGATCCATCGCGCTGGTTGCGGCACCAGCGCTCGCCCTGGTAATGGTCGATCTCGCCGGCGCGCAGCCGCTGCAGTTGCCGCTGCGCCCAATCGCTGTCGTGCGGGCGCACCAGCGTGCGAAAGTCGACCTGGGGTAGCGGCTCGTGCGGCGCCACGCCCAGCCATTCACGCAGGCGTTCGTTGGCCCATACCAGGCGGCCGTCCATGCTCAGCCGCGCCATGCCGGCGGGCGCGTGGCGCAGCACCTGCTCCACCCGGCGCGCCAGGGTGCGCCGGCTCCCGCCCCGGCGCCAGCGCAGCAGGAGCCAGCCCAGCAGTGCGCCCGCCAGCACGGCGTCCAGCCCGCTCTTGTACTGCAGCAGGGTCTGCAGCGCCTGCGGCTCCAGGGGCAGATACTGCAAGGCGGCCGCACCCGCCCAGGCCCAGGCCGCACCCATGGCACCAACGGCCAGCGCCAACATCCAGCGGCCCTGCAGGGGCCTCCACGAGGGCCTGCGGCCCGCGCCTTTACTCAGCAATCCACACTCCTGAAGGGGCCTCGCGTGCTGCGACAATCGCAGCATATGACCCATTCCTACATCCTGACACTGTCCTGCCCCGACCGGCTCGGGCTGGTGCACGCCGTCTCCGGCTTCCTGCTGGACCACGGCGGCAACATCGAGGAAGCCGCTCAGTACAACGACCAGGGCACCGGCCTTTTCTTCATGCGCGTGCAATTCGCATGCGAGTCCACCGACGAAGCCACGCTCAAGGCCGAACTGGCCACCTTTGCCGAAGAGCACAGCATGCGCTGGAGCCTGCATGCCACCAGCGCGGCCATGAAGACCGTGCTGATGGTCAGCAAGGAAGGCCACTGCCTCAACGACCTGCTGTTTCGCTACAAGAGCGGTCTGCTGCCCATCGACATCCGCGCCATCATCAGCAACCACCGCGACTTCTACCAACTCGCGGCCAGCTACAACATCCCTTTCCACCACATCCCCGTCACCGCCGCCACCAAGGCGCAAGCCGAGGCCAAGCAGTACGAGATCATCCAGGCCGAGGGGGCCGAACTGGTGGTGCTGGCGCGCTACATGCAAGTGCTGTCCAACGACCTGTGCGCCAAGCTGTCGGGCCGCGCGATCAACATCCACCACAGCTTCCTGCCCAGCTTCAAGGGCGCCAAGCCCTATTACCAGGCGCATGACCGCGGGGTGAAGCTGATTGGCGCTACCGCCCACTACGTGACGGCCGACCTCGACGAGGGGCCGATTATCGAACAAGATGTTACAAGAGCAGATCACACGGATACCGTGGAAGATCTCACCGCCCGCGGTCGGGACACCGAAAGCCAGGTGTTGGCGCGCGCCGTGAAGTGGCACAGCGAGCACCGCGTGCTGCTCAACGGCCACAAGACCGTCGTCTTCCGCTGAACCCGCCCTGCCCCACACGCCGCCATGGCCACGCAATCCCTTTCCATCGCGGCCAAGGCGGCCCTGGACGCCGCCAGCCTGCGGCGCATCCCGCCCATTCAGTGCCTGCTGACCTTCGAGGCGCTGGCGCGCCTGCGCAGCGTGACGCAGACGGCCGATGAGCTGTGCGTCACCCCCAGCGCCGTAAGCCACCGCGTCAAGCAGCTGGAGCAGATCCTGGGCACGCGGCTGTTCGGGCGGGCCGATTTTTCCCTAACCACCGACGGCAGCGCCTATCTGGCCCATGTGCGCGAGGGGCTCACCGCGCTGCAGCGCTTCCCAGGCACGGCAGTGGCGCCGGGCAAGCGCCGGCTGAAGATCGCGGTCACCCCCACCTTCGCGCGCGCCTTGCTCATCCCGCGGCTGCGCCAGTTCACCGAAACCTACCCCGAGATCGACCTGGCCCTGCAGGTCTCCATCCCGCTGCTGGACGTGGTGGCGGAGGACGCGGACCTCGTCGTGCGCTACGGCCCCGGCCACTACGCCGACATGGAGCATGTGGAGATCGCACGCGACGTGCTCACGCCCCTGGCCTCGCCCGGCTTCGTGCGCGAGCACGGCCCCTTCGAGCGCCCCGAGGACCTGGAAGGCCTGCCCCTGCTGCGCAGCCCGCTGGAGCCCTGGCGCAGCTGGTTCGCGGCCGTGGGCCTGGCCTGGGCCGAGCCCAACGAAGGCTCGCAATTCAACGACGTGGGCCTGATGTGCGACGCCGCCGCGGCGGGCATGGGCGTGGCCCCGGTACGGCTCAAGCTCGCCGCGCCCTGGCTGGACCAGGGCACACTGGTACGCCTGTTCGACACCGACGCCCCCAGCCCCTACGCGCACTACCTGTGCTGGCGCACCGGCACCATGGACCGCTGGGAATGCGCGGCCTTCGCGGACTGGCTGCGCCGCACGCTGGGGTAACCCCGCAAGCGGCGCGGCCGTGCGCAAGCCAATTTCTATAAGCCAAATCAGGCTCTAGCGCTTATCCATCAAGCGCCAGTAGCTATTAATAACGCAGCAATTGGCGCAACACGGCTCACGCCCGCCTGCAAGAAAACTCACGCCGCGCGCGCACGCCATGGCCTACAGTCACGCCATGCCCAGCCCCACATCCACCGAACGCGCCCAGCGACAGGCCGAGGTCGTGCAGGCCCTGTCGGCCTGCGTGCCACAGCATGCGCTGCTCTGGCAGCCCGAGGACACCACGCCTTACGAATGCGACGGCCTCACGGCCTACCGCCAGCGCCCGCTGGTCGTGTGCCTGCCCGAAACGGAAGGCGAAGTGCAGGCCGTGCTGAAGACCTGCCACCGCCTGGGCGTGCCCGTGGTGGCGCGCGGCGCGGGCACGGGCCTGTCGGGCGGCGCCATGCCGCATGCCATGGGCGTGACGCTGTCGCTGGCCAAGTTCAACCGCATCCTGGACCTGGACCCGGTCGCCCGCACGGCGCGCGTGCAGTGCGGCGTGCGCAACCTGGCCATCAGCGAGGCCGCCGCGCCCTACAACCTGTATTACGCCCCTGACCCCAGCAGCCAGATCGCCTGCACCATCGGCGGCAACGTGGCCGAGAACTCCGGCGGCGTGCACTGCCTGAAGTACGGCCTGACGGTGCACAACGTGCTGCGCGTGCGCGGCTACACCATGGAGGGCGAGCCCATCACCTTCGGCAGCGAGGCGCTGGACGCGCCCGGCTACGACCTGCTGGCCGCCGTGATCGGCAGCGAGGGCATGCTGGCCGTGGCGCTGGAGGTCACCGTCAAGCTGGTGCCCAAGCCGCAGTTGGCGCGCTGCATCATGGCCAGCTTTGACGACGTGCGCAAAGCCGGCGACGCCGTGGCCGCGGTGATCGCCGCCGGCATCATCCCGGCCGGCCTGGAGATGATGGACAAGCCCATGACCGCCGCCGTGGAGGACTTCGTCAAGGCTGGCTACGACCTGACGGCCGAGGCCATCCTGCTGTGCGAGTCCGACGGCACGCCCGAGGAGGTGGAGGAAGAGATCGCGCGCATGAGCGAGGTGCTGCGCGGCTCGGGCGCCACGGCCATCTCGGTCAGCACCAGCGAGGAAGAGCGCATGCGCTTTTGGAGCGGGCGCAAGAACGCCTTCCCCGCCAGCGGCCGCATCAGTCCCGACTACATGTGCATGGACTCCACCATCCCGAGGAAGCGCCTGGCGGACATCCTGCTCGCCATCCAGGAGATGGAGAAGAAATACCAGCTGCGCTGCTGCAACGTATTCCACGCGGGTGACGGCAACCTGCACCCGCTGATCCTGTTCGATGCCAACGACCCCGACCAGCTGCACCGCTGCGAGCTGTTCGGCGCCGACATTCTGGAAACCAGCGTGGCCATGGGCGGCACCGTGACGGGTGAGCACGGCGTGGGGGTGGAAAAGCTCAACTCCATGTGCGCGCAGTTCACCGTGGAGGAGAACGCGCAGATGTTCGCGCTCAAGGAGGCGTTCGACCCGCAGGGCCTGCTCAACCCCGGCAAGGTGATCCCGACGCTGAACCGCTGCGCCGAGTACGGCAAGATGCTGGTGCGCAACGGCAAGATGAGCCACGCCAACCTGCCGCGCTTCTGACGGCCACCACGCGCGCTCGCGCCCTGGGCTGACAGCGCGGCGCGCAACCAGGTGCCAGCATGGCGCTTTTACCCCTGACAAGGAGGTGCGCCATGCCCGTGTTGTCCCCGTTCCCGTTTCGACTTCCGCGCCGTCTCGCGCCACTGGGTCTGTGTGCCCTGCTGGCCAGCGGCGCCAGCGCCGTGCAGGCGCAGGCCGACAGCGCGCCCCGCCCGGCCGTGCTGCCGCCCGTGCAGACGGCCGGCGCGCTGCACTACCAGTGCGGCGGCATCGGCACGGACGAATCCACCGCCATGCGCGCAGCCATGAAGGACTACCCCCTGTCGCTGCTGTTCGCGCGTGCCGATGGCGCCTACGAGGCCAACGTCGACGTGCGCATCACCCCGCAAGGCGGGGGCGACGCGATGCAACTGCGCGCCGGCGGCCCCGTGTGCCTGCTGCAACTGCCTGCGGGCAGCTACCGTGTGGAGGTACAGGGCGCCGGCCAGAACCACAGCCGCACCGTGCAAGTGGGCCGGGCGCCGCAAACGCTGGATTTTCGGTTCTAAGCAAAATCGGGTCTTAGCGCTTATCCAGTAAGCGCTAGCAGCTACTAATTAGATAGCACTCACGACCCGACCACCGCCGCCCACAACGCGCCCGCGTGCGAGACGGCGAACAGCAGCAGCCCGATGCAGCCGCCCACCACGGTGCCGTTGATGCGGATGTACTGCAGGTCGCTGCCGATGTGCAGTTCCACCAGCCGCGCCATCTCCTGCGCGTCCCAGCGCTGCACCGTAGCGCGGATGTGTTCGGCCACCGACTGCGCCACATCGGGCGCAAAGGTGGCGGCCCACAGTTCCAGGCGCACGTTCAGGCGCACCCGCAGCGCCGCATCACCCGCGAGCGACAGCCCCAGCCACTGCCCCATGTCGGCCACGCGCGCGGACAATGCCGAGTCTTCGTTCATCAGATCGTCGCGCAGCTTCTGGCGCAGGTCGCTCCACAGATCGCGCACATAGCGGCCCAGCACCTCGTCGTTCTGCAGGTAGCCGCGCACCTCGTCGCCGCGGCGCGCCCAATCGGGGTCGGTCTGCAGGCGGGCGATGAGGCGCTGCACGGCGCCGTCCAACGCCTCGCGCAGCTCGTGCTGCGGGTCCTCGGCCACCGCCTTGAGCAGGGTGTCCACGGCGTGCGTGATGGCCGAGGCGCCCTTGCCCGAGAGCCAGTCGGTGGGCAGCACCTTCTGCTTGAGCGGATGCTCACGCTTGATCCACTGCAGCAGCGTGTCGGCCACGAAGGCGCGCGTGTCCTCGGATCGCACCATGCCGCCCAGGCGCTCCAGCAGGTCGTCCAGCAGCGCCTGGTGCCGGCCCTGGTAGGTGAGCGCGCCCAGCGCCGACGCCATGGAGCGCGACAGGTCGATCTTGCCCACCAGCGTGCGCGCGGCCTGGCTCAGGAAGGCCTGGATCTTCGCGTCCTCCACCGTGTCCAGCGCGGTCAGCGCCAGCCTGGCCACCTGCCTGCCCAGCAGGCGCGCGTTGGCCGGTGCCGTGAGCCACTGCGCCAGCATGTTGGCCGGATCGTGGCGGCGGATCATGGTCACGAGCGAAGGCGCGTCCAGGAATTTGTCGCGCACGAACACCGCCAGGTTGCCGCCGATGCGGTCCTTGTTGCGCGCAATGATGTCGGTGTGGCGCTGCACCAGCGGCAGCGGGATGCGCCGAAACAGCGCCGACACCGCAAACCAGTCGGCCAGGGCGCCCACCATGGCAGCCTCCGCCACGGCGCGCACGCAGGCCACGCCCAGACTGGGTGGAAAGAAATAGGTCAGCGCAAAGACGACGACCACTGCCAGCAGCAGGCCGGTGGCCTGGCGCTTGGCCCGGGACAGCTGGGAGGCGCGGCCCGCAAGCGCGGCCGGCTCGGCCGAAGCCGCGGCCTGCGCACCAGGCTCCAGGGGGGACGCATGCATGCGGGAAAGCATAGCCGCGCACCGCGGCCCACGCCACCCCGCGGTTGTAGGAGATGGACGCTTTTGCGCCGCCGGCCAGTCAGCGCGCCGGCGCGACCTGGTCCAGCGCCGCGGCCAGGTGGCCCACCGTGCGGTCCACGTTGTGCCACTTCTCCAGGCCGAACAGGCCCAGGCGGAAGGTCTGGAAGTCCGCACCCTCGCCGCATTGCAGCGGCACGCCCGAGGCGGTCTGCAGCCCCGCCTCGGCGAACTTCTTGCCGCTCTGGATGCCGGGGTCGGTGGTGTAGCTCACCACCACGCCCGGTGCCTCGTAGCCCGCAGCCGCCACGCTGGGAAAGCCCCGCGCCTGCAGCAGCGCGCGCACCTTGGCGCCGAGTGCGATCTGCTCGTCGCGCACCTTGGCAAAGCCGTAGTCGCGCGTTTCCAGCATCACGTCGCGCAGGCGCACCAGCGCATCGGTGGGCATGGTGGTGTGGTAGGCGTGCTGGCCCTTTTCGTAGCCCTCAGCGATCTGCATCCACTTCTTGAGGTCGCACGAGAAGCTGGAGCTCTGCGTCTGCTCGATCGCCTCGCGCGCGCGGGCCGACAGCATCACCATGGCGCAGCAGGGCGAGCCGCTCCAGCCCTTTTGCGGCGCGGAGATCAGCACGTCCACACCGGTCTTTTCCATGTCCACCCACATGGCACCGGAGGCCACACAGTCCAGCACGAACAGCGCGCCCACCTCGTGCGCGGCGTCGCTCACGGTGCGCAGGTAATCGTCGGGCAGCAGGATGCCACTGGCCGTCTCCACATGCGGGGCGAACACCACCTTCGGCCGCTCGGCGCGGATGGCGGCGGCCACCTCACTCGCCGGGCAGGGCACCCAGGGCGCCTGTGGACCGTCGCCCTGGCGGCGCGCCTGGCAGACCACGGCACCACCGCCCAGCCCGCCGGCGTCGAAGATCTGGCTCCAGCGGTAGCTGAACCAGCCGTTGCGCACGATGAGCACCTTCTCGCGGTTGGCGAACTGGCGTGCCACGGCCTCCATGCCGAAGGTGCCGCTGCCGGGCACGAGCACCGCCGTGTGCGCGCGGTAGACCTCCTTGAGCGTCGCCAGGATGTCCTGCATCACGCCCACGAAGCGGCGCGACATGTGGTTGAGCGCACGGTCGGTATAGACCACCGAGAATTCGAGCAGGCCATCGGGATCGACGTCGGGCAGCAAACCGGGCATGAGGGAATCTCCGTCAAAACTAGATGACGGCCAGCTTATCAGGCCGGGTAGTGGCGCGCACCGAAGATGCCGCTGCCCACGCGCACCATGGTGCTACCGGCGCGCACCGCGGCCTCCAGGTCGCCGGTCATGCCCAGCGACAGGGTATCGACCGCCTCGAACCCCGGGCCGCCCTGCGCGCGCAGGGTGTCGAACACCTGGCGCACGCGCAGCAGCACGGCCAGTTGCGCGGCCTCGTCGGGCGCCGGGTCGGGGATGCTCATGACGCCGCGCAGCGTGAGCCGCGGCAGCGCTGCCACCGCCTGGGCCAGAGCCAATGCCTCCTCGGCCGGCACACCGGCCTTGGTGGCGCCACCATCCACGTTCACCTGGATACAGACCTGCAGCGCGGGCAGGTTGTCGGGACGTTGGTCGGACAGACGCTGCGCCGTCTTGGGGCGGTCCACCGTGTGCACCCAGTCGAAGTGCTGGGCCACCAGGCGGGTCTTGTTGCTTTGCACCGGGCCGATGCAGTGCCACTCCAGCGCCTGCGGCAGCCCGAGCGCCGCCACCAGAGCCATCTTTTCCACGGCTTCCTGAATGTAGTTTTCGCCAAACCGCCGCTGGCCCGCCAATGCCGCGTCACGCACGGCCTCGGGGCCGAAGGTCTTGGAAACCGCCAGCAGCGCCACGGCATCGGGTGGCCTGCCGGCAGCCGCGCAGGCGCGCGCGATGCGCTCCCGCACATTCTGGAGGTTGCTGGCAATCGTCGTCATAATGTTCGCCCAAGCGTATCAAACGATAAGAGGGAATCCGTGGACATCACCCAATTGCTCGCCTTCAGCGTGAAGAACAAGGCGTCCGACCTGCACCTTTCCGCCGGCCTGCCGCCCATGATCCGGGTCCACGGGGACGTACGCCGCATCAACGTCGATGCACTGGACCACAAGACCGTCCACGCCATGGTGTACGACATCATGAGCGACGCCCAGCGCAAGACCTACGAAGAGTTCCTGGAAGTGGACTTTTCCTTCGAGATCGACGGCCTGGCGCGCTTTCGCGTCAACGCGTTCAACCAGAACCGCGGCGCGGCCGCGGTGTTCCGTACCATTCCGAGCAAGATCCTGACGCTGGAGCAGCTCAACGCGCCCAAGATTTTTGCCGACCTGGCGCTCAAGCCGCGCGGCCTGGTGCTGGTGACGGGCCCCACAGGCTCGGGCAAGTCCACCACCCTGGCGGCCATGGTCAACTACCTCAACGAAAGCGAGTACGGCCACATCCTCACGGTGGAAGACCCGATCGAGTTCGTGCACGAGTCCAAGAAGTGCCTGATCAACCAGCGTGAAGTCGGCCCGATGACGCTGTCGTTCGCGGCCGCGCTGAAGTCCGCCCTGCGCGAAGACCCGGACGCCATCCTGGTGGGCGAAATGCGCGACTTGGAAACCATCCGCCTGGCCATGACCGCCGCGGAAACGGGCCACTTGGTGTTCGGCACGCTGCACACGTCCAGCGCCGCCAAGACCATCGACCGGATCATCGACGTCTTCCCCGCCGAAGAAAAGGAAATGGTGCGCGCGATGTTGTCGGAGTCGCTGCAGGCGGTGATCTCGCAGACGCTGTGCAAGACCAAGGACGGTTCTGGCCGCGTGGCGGCGCACGAGATCATGCTGGGCACGAGCGCCATCCGCAACCTGATCCGCGAGGCCAAGGTGGCGCAGATGTACTCCACCATCCAGACCAGCAACAGCGTGGGCATGCAGACGCTGGACCAGAACCTCTCCGACCTGGTGCGCCGCAACATCATCAGCCCGGCCGAGGCGCGCAGCAAGGCCAAGATTCCCGAGAACTTCCCCGGCTGACCCCCCTCCAAGGCGGGCCCGCACACTTTTTCACTACCAGGCTCGTTGGTACACGAGCCCGCATCGGAGCCCCATCATGAAAGGCATTCTCGGCCTGCTCAAGTCCAAAAACCGCAAGTCCGGCGAGGAGAGCACCGACTCGGTGTTCTTCACCACCGCATTTGCCGGCCAGGGCGTGGAGCAATCACAACTGGTCCCCTGGGAGGCGCGCGCCGTCGAAGTCGATGTCAAGCGCCTGCCCCAAAGCCGTGGCGGCAGGCTGCTGCAATCGCTGTGGAGCAAGGACAAGTACATGGCGCACCTGGACCACGACGCCGTGGAACGCATGGAGCGCTTCTTCGAGTTCGCCTCCGTTGCGCCCAACCGCGACCTGATCCGCCAGGACGAATACGGCAACTTCATGGTCGTGCTGCTCACGGGCACCATCGCCGTGGACCGTGTCCAGCCCTGGGGAGAGCAACTGCGCCTGGCCGAGACGCGGCCCGGCGATATCCTGGGCGAGATGTCGCTGCTGGACAGCGGCATCCGTTTTTCGGCGTGCACCACGCTCACGGAATGCGAGATCGCGGTGCTCAGCGCCGAGGCGCTGGATGAGATGATGGCCCACGACCCGCAACTGGCCGCCAGCCTGGTGGCCCTGCTGGCGCGCAAGCTGTCGCAGCGCCTGCGCGTGGTGAGCGCGCGTCTGAGTGAAAATCAACGCTGAACAGCCCGGCACAACAACACAAGGCTGACGACCAAGGGGGTATGGGATGGAACGGGATCAGGCGAGTAAATTCATCAACGATCTGCTCAAGCTGATGGTCAGCCGCGGGGGGAGCGACCTTTTCATCACGGCGGAGTTTCCGCCGGCGATCAAGGTCGACGGCAAGGTCACCAAGGTCTCTCCCCAGCCTCTGACGCCCAACCATACGCTCACGCTGGCGCGCGCCATCATGAGCGACAAGCAGGTGGCCGACTTCGAGCGCACCAAGGAGTGCAACTTTGCCATCTCGCCCGCGGGCGTGGGCCGGTTCCGCGTGAACGCCTTCGTGCAGCAGGGCCGCGTGGGCATGGTGCTGCGGACGATTCCGCTCACGCTGCCCACCATCGACGGCCTGGGCGTTCCGCAGGTGCTCAAGGAAGTCACCATGACCAAGCGCGGACTGTGCATCCTGGTCGGCGCGACGGGCTCGGGCAAGTCCACCACGCTGGCCGCCATGCTGGACTGGCGCAACGAGAACTCCTTCGGCCACATCATCACGGTGGAAGACCCGGTGGAATTCGTGCATCCGCACAAGAACTGCGTGATCACGCAGCGCGAGGTGGGCCTGGACACCGACAGCTGGGAGGCGGCCCTCAAAAACACCCTGCGTCAGGCGCCGGACGTGATCCTGATGGGCGAAATCCGCGACCGCGAGACCATGGAGCACGCCGTGGCGTTTGCCGAAACCGGCCACCTGTGCCTGGCCACGCTGCACGCCAACAGCGCCAACCAGGCGCTGGACCGGATCATCAACTTCTTCCCCGAGGAGCGGCGCGCCCAGTTGCTGATGGACCTGTCGCTGAACCTCAAGGCACTGATCTCGCAGCGCCTGATTCCCAAGCAGGACGGCAAGGGGCGCGCGGCCGCCGTCGAGGTGATGCTGAACACGCCGCTGATCGCCGACCTCATCTTCAAGGGCGAGGTGGCCGAGATCAAGGAAATCATGAAGAAGAGCCGCAACCTGGGCATGCAGACCTTCGACCAGGCACTGTTCGACCTGTTCGAGGCCAACGTGATCAGCTATGAGGATGCCCTGCGCAACGCCGACTCGGTGAACGACCTGCGCCTGCAGATCAAGCTCAGCAGCCAGCGTGCCAAGACGACGGACCTGGCCTCGGGCACCGAGCATTTCGCCATCGTCTGATACCCACACACTCGCCCCCCCGGCCCGCCCCTGCGGGCCTCTCTTTTTGACGGAGCCCAACCCATGAGCAGCAGCATCAATCCCCGCACCTACGATCCGGTCCCCGCACGCCGCGTGGCCTTCCTGGGCTTGGGCGTCATGGGCTACCCGATGGCGGGGCATTTGGCATCGGCGGGCCATACCGTGACGGTGTACAACCGTACCGCTACGAAATCAGAAGCATGGTGCGCTGAATTCAAGGGCGTTGCAACCGTAAAACATGCCAAGACGCCGCGCGAGGCCGCACAAGGCGCGGACATCGTGTTTTGCTGCGTGGGCAATGACGACGACCTGCGCTCCGTGGTGCTCGGGGCCGACGGCGCGTTCGCCGGCATGCAGCAGGGTGCGGTCTTCGTGGACCACACCACGGCATCCGCGGCGGTGGCGCGCGAACTCTATGGCGCCGCCCGCACGCTGGGCCTGCAGTTCATCGACGCGCCGGTCTCCGGCGGGCAGGCCGGCGCGCAAAACGGGCAACTGACCGTGATGTGCGGCGGCGACGCTGCAGCCTTCGATGCCGTACGCCCCACGGCGATGGCCTTCTCGCGCGCGTTCACCCGCATTGGCGACAGCGGCGCCGGCCAACTGGCCAAGATGGTCAACCAGATCTGCATTGCCGGCCTGGTGCAGGGTCTGTCCGAGGCGATCGCCTTCGGCCAGCACGCGGGCCTGGACATGCCGCTGGTGCTCGACGTGATCGGCAAGGGCGCTGCCCAGAGCTGGCAGATGGACAACCGCGGCAAGACCATGGTGGAGGGCCGTTTTGACTTCGGCTTTGCCGTGGACTGGATGCGCAAGGACCTGGGGCTGGTGCTCGACGAAGCCAAGCGCAACGGTGCGCGTCTGCCGGTCACGGCGCTGGTGGACCAGTTCTATGCCGACGTGCAGCGCGCCGGCGGCAACCGCTGGGACACGTCCAGCCTGATCACCCGCCTGGCGCCCAAAAAAGACTGAGGCCCCAGACGCACTGCCCGCGCAGGGCGGGCAGTGGTTCAATCACCTGTCACAAGGCGCGGATGGTGCCGACCTGTTCGGCGCGAGCAGCCCGTGCTCAGGGCTTGACTGGCTGCGCCGCCGCGGCGGGGTCCTGCGAGACGGGCGCGGGCTGCTGCGCCGCGCCACCGCGGATCAGTTCCTCTTCGGAGATCACCTCGAACACGCGCACGACCTTGCGTACGCCATCCACGCCGCGCGCGATCTCCGCGGAGCGCTTGGCTTCGCGCTGCGTGACACGGCCCATCAGGTACACCACGTCGCGCTCGGTGACGACCTTGAACGCATTGGCAGACAGGTCCTTGGCGTCCACGAGGCTCGCGCGCACCTTGGTCGAGATGAAGGCGTCGCGCGAGCGCTGCGTCAGCGAGGACGCGGGCATCACGCCCAGGTCGTTGACCACCGAGCGCACGTTGTCCACGCCTTGCGCGATCTGCTCCACCTTCTGGCCGTCGGCGGCCGTGGGCACTTCGCCCGTCAGCAGCACCTGGCGGTTGTAGCTGGTCACGTTCACGTGCACGCGGTCGCCCAGGGTCTCACGGATGCGGCTGGCGGTGCGCATCTCGATGCCTTCGTCCTCCACCTGGGTGCCGGTGGTGCGCCGGTCGGTCGCCATCAGGGTGCCGACCACGGCACCGCCGCCGATGACCAGCGGCGCGCAGCCGGCGAGGCTGCCGGCCAGGGCCGCGGCCGCGAGCGCGGCGCTAGAAATTCGCAGCAGGGGAAATGTCATAGAGGAATCTCCTGTTCTCCAAGTAACTGGGCGTCCACGCCGTCGCACAGGCAGTGCAGCACCAGCGCATGCACCTCGCGCACACGGGCGGCTCGGTCGTGCGGCACGCAGATCTGGACATCGGTCTCGTGCAGCAGCGCGCCCAACGCCCCGCCGTCGCGGCCACACAGGGCGACCACGGTCATGTCCCGCTCATGGGCGGCCTGCACGGCCTGCAGCAGGGCTGGCTCGTTGCCGCCGATGGTGATGACCAGCAGCAGATCTCCTGCCTGCCCCAGGGCGCGCACCTGGCGCGCCAGCACGGCGCTGTCCGCTACGGCGCTGGTGCCGGTGGCCAGGGCATCGGGCACCAGGGCCAGCGCCGCCAGTTCGGGCCTATCGCGCTCGAAACCGGCCACGCAAAAGGCCGCGAACTGCAGGGCCTGCGCGGACGAAGGGCCGCTACCGCAGGCCAGCACCTTGGCGCCGTTGGTCACACAGGCCCAGATGGCCTGCACGGCTGCGCTGATGGGATGGCTGAGCGCCTGGGCCGACTGGTATTTCAGGTCGGCGCTGTCGATGAAATGCTGTTGGATGCGTTGCTCAAGCATGGGCCGTGAATGATACCTGCGGGTATCGCGGCGCCTGTAGCAAACGGTAGGCCGCGCGCTACGCGGCGTCGAATGCGCCGCGCAGCCACTGCAGCCGGTCGCCCTCGATGAGCACCGCATCGAAGCGGCACGGCGGCGGTGCGGGCCAGCGCAGCAGGTAGTGCTGCGCAGCAAAGACGATGCGCCGCTGCTTGGCCACGCCGATGCTGCCGCCCGCGCCGCCGTAGGCGCTGGCGCCGCGGCTGCGCACCTCCACGAACACCAGCGTGCCGTCGCGCTCGCGCAAGATCAGGTCGATCTCTCCGCCGCCGCGCCCCGGCGTCCGATAATTGCGCTCCACCAGCGCCAGGCCCGCCGCCGTGAGATGGGCCAGCGCGCGGTCTTCCGCCGCCTGCCCCGCGGCGCGCGTGGTGCGCGCGGGCGCACTGCCATTCACCTTCTTGCCGAGGAATCCCATTGAGCGCCTCTTTTGCCTCTGCCTTGAGCGCCGCGCGCGATGCGGCGGCCGCGCAGCATTATCCGCAGGGCGCCCTGTACGTGGTCGCCACGCCCATCGGCAACCTGGCCGACATCACACTGCGTGCGCTGCACGTGCTGCAGCTGGCCGACACGCTGGCGTGCGAGGACACGCGCCACACCCAGTCGCTGCTGCGCGCCTACGGCATCGACAAGCCCTCCGACCGCCTGCTCGCGCTGCACCAGCACAACGAAGCGCAGGCCGCGCAGATGGTGGTGCAGCAACTGCAGGCCGGCCAGCGCGTGGCATACGTGAGCGACGCCGGCACGCCCGGGGTGAGTGATCCCGGCGCGCGCCTGGTGGCGGCCGTGCAGGCCGCGGGGCTGCGCTGCATTCCCTTGCCGGGGGCCAGCAGCGTGACGAGCGCGCTGAGCGTCGCGGGCGCGGTGGCCCCCACCGCCGACAGCGGCGGCTTTCTGTTCGCGGGCTTTCTGCCGCCCAAGGGCGCCGAACGCGCGGCCGCGGTGCAGCGCCTGGCGGCCGAGCCGCGCTGCGTGGTACTGCTGGAGGCGCCGCACCGCATCGCTGCGCTGGCCGACACACTGGCGGACCTGGGCGAGCGGCCGGTGACGCTCGCACGCGAACTCACCAAGCAGTTCGAGGAAGTCTCCACGCATCCCGCGCGGGAGCTGGCCGCCTGGCTGGCCGGCGCTCCCCAGCGGGTCAAGGGCGAGTTCGTGGTGCTGCTGCACCCGTTGGCGGCCACGCAGGGCGACGGCGCGGAGGCCGAGCGCGTGCTGCGCCTGCTGCTGGACGAGCTGCCGACCAAGACCGCGGTGAAACTGGCGGCCGACATCGCGCACGCCTCGCGCAACACGCTGTACGAGCGCGCGCTGCAGATCAAGCGGGACGCAGAGGCCGCGGGCGAACACGGCTGAATCGCGCCGGCGCCCCGGTGCCGGCAGCGCCAGCGCCCCATCCGACCGGCATGCGCCACGGGCACGGCGCCGCTGCATGGTCGGCGCGGGCACGCCCCTCATTTCAAGCCGAATTGACATCCAGCGCTCATCCATCAAGCGCAAGGTGCTATCAATTTGATAAAAATACACCAATGATGGCCAGGCCATCGCGGGCCAGCGCCCGGGCCTACCGCCCCGCGCTGCGCGGCAGGCCGAACGCCAGCGCCCCCAGCGCGCCCTGCGCCAGCCCGTAGACGCCATAGACCACGCCCACGCCCACGGCGGCGGACGCGGCCACGCCGAAGGGGGCCAGCGCGGCCACGGCGGCCGCCTCGCGCGTGCCCCAGCCGCCCACGCTCACCGGCAGCGCCGCCATCAGGAACACGGGCGCGATCGCCCAGGCCCACACGCTGGCCGGCAGCGCCACACCCAGTGCCAGCCCGCCCCCCGCCAGCGCCGCGGCCGACAGCAGCTGCACCGCCGCCGATGCCCCGGCCTGCCAGACCAGTTGACGCGGGAAGTCGGGGCGCGTTGCGGCTTCACGCAGCGGTGCGAGCCAGCCGCCCGCAAACCGGCGGCTGCGCAGCAGCGCAGGCAGGCACCACGGCAGCGCCAGCCACAGCAGCGTGCCCACAAGCATCAGCGCGATGAAAAGTCCCCTTGGCAACCGCAGCCAGGGCGCCAGCACGTCGGCACAGGCGGCAGCGCCCAGGCCGCCGATGGCGCACAGCATCCACAGGCCGCTCAGCCGGTCCAGCACCACCGACCAACTGGAGGCCGCCGTGTCCTGACCGGTACCACGCAGTACCACGGCGCGGTACACGTCGCCCCCCACCACGGCCCCCGGCAGCAACGCATTCAGGCCGATGGCCTGGAAGTACCAGCGGCAGGCATCGCGCGCGCTCGCGTCGGCGCCCAGCCACCGCGCCAATGCCCGCCAGCGCAGCGCCGAGACGAGGTTGGAAGCGATGCCCGCCAGCAGCCCCGCCAGCAGCCACCCTGGCTGGGCCTGGCGCAGTTGGCTCCACACGCGGGCCGGATCGGCCAGCGCCACCACCGCGCCCAGCAGGGCCAGGCCCACCAGGCCGCGCAGCATGGCCTTGAACGGACGCTTCACGCTATGTTATTAGTAGCTGCTTGCGCTTTCTGGTCGCGCGCCGCAGGCATATTTACTCTTGAATCCGGCACATATTCCTGCGCATGGAACTGCGGTGCCCCGCCGGCCTCGTGGTAGATGCGCATCAGCAGCTCGCCGATCAGGCCCGCCACCACCATCTGCACGCCCATCAGCACCAGCATGACGCCGGCAAGCAGCAGCGGCCGGCCGCCGATGTCCTCGCCCAGCACTTTCTGCAGCAGCAGCCAGGCCAGGATCAGCACGCCCGGCGCAGCCAGCCACAGCCCCAGCCCGCCAAAGGCATGCAGCGGGCGCTGGCGGTAGCGCATGAAGAAGACGATGAGGATCAGGTCCAGGATGACGCGGAAGGTGCGGTCGATGCCGTACTTGGACACGCCGCGGGTGCGCGCATGGTGGCGCACCGGCACTTCCGTGATGCGCGCGCCCGCCTCCTTGGCCAGCGACGGGATGAACCGGTGCAGCTCGCCGTAGAGGCGGATCCGGTCGATGATGGGCCGTCGATAGGCCTTGAGCGCGCAGCCGTAGTCGTGCAGGTGCACGCCCGTGGCGCTGGAGATCAGCCGGTTGGCGATGCGCGAGGGCAGCTTGCGCGACAGCTCCGCGTCCTGCCGGTCCTTGCGCCAGCCGCTGACCATGTCCACGCTGGAGTCGTTCTCCAGGCGCTCCAGCAGCAGCGGAATGTCGGCGGGTTCGTTCTGCAGATCGGCATCCAGCGTCACCACATAGCGGCCGCGCACGCGATCGAAACCCGCCTGCAGGGCGCTCGACTGGCCGTAGTTGCGTGCCAGGAACACCGGGCGCAACCAGGGGCGCGTGGCCGCCAGTTCACGCAGCGTGTCGGCGCTGCCGTCGCGCGAGCCGTCGTCCACCGCCAGCAGTTCGAAGCTGAGCGGCTGCGCGGACATCGCCTGCGCGATGCGCTCCACGAGGTCGGGCAAGTTCTCGACCTCGTTGTAGATCGGCACCACGATGGAGACGTCGGGCGCTGGAGTAGGGGCGGTGTTCATCAAGGAAACAGTTGTAGCGGGATAATGGCTGCGATTGTGCCTCGCGTGCCTCGCGCGCCCCGCGCGTTCGCGCCCGCCGGACGCACACAGTGCGCTACTTTCCCCTTGCCCCATGACCGCCTCCACCGCGCCCCGCGCGCTTTCGTCCCGCCTTCCCTGGACCCACCCGCTGTTCTGGTTCGCGGCCATCTCGCTGGCGCACGTGGCCATGCGCCTGCTCGCTTCGCCCGCGCTGAAGTGGGATGAGGCCGAGCAGATTCTGTGGACCCAGGAGCTGGCACTGGGCTACGGCCCGCAGCCGCCGCTGTACACCTGGCTGCAATGGGCGATGAACCAGGTGTTCGGCCCCAGCGTGCTGGCACTGTCGCTGCTCAAGCATGGGCTGCTGGCACTGACGTATTCGCTCATGTACCTGGCCGGGCGGGAACTGCTGGACGAGCGGGGGGCCTTCTGGGCGTCGGCCAGCATGGTGCTGATGCCCGCGCTGGGCTGGTATTCGGTCCGCGACCAGACCCATACCATCCTCGTCACGGCGATGGCCTGTGGCGCGTGGTGGCTGCTGCTGCGCATCGTGCGGCGCCCCCGGCCGCTGGACTTTGCCTTGCTGGGGCTGGTGTGCGGCTTCGGCATGCTGGGCAAGTACAGCTTCGCGCTGGTGGCGGGCGCCATGCTGCTGGCGGCGCTGTCGGTACCCGAGGCGCGCCGCGCGCTGCTGTCGCGCGGCTGGTGGTGGGCGCCCCTGGTGGGCCTGCTGGTCGTGCTGCCGCATGCGGCATGGCTGCTGTCACACCTCACCGAGGCGACGTCCGGCACCATCAGCAAGATGAACATCCAGCCTGAAAACGGGCTGGTCAAGGGCCTGCTGAGGCTGCTGGAGGGTGTGGTCCCCAGCACGCTGCTGCTGTGGGCGCTGTTCGCGTTGTGGGCTTTCCGTTCGGCCTGGTGGCAGCGGCCGCTGGCGCCGGTGTCTCCGCCGATGCACCGCGTGTTCGTGCGCTACCTGGGCCTGGTGTTGCTGGCGCTGGCCGGCATGGTGGTGTTTGCAGGCGTGAGCAACTTCAAGGGCCGCTGGATACTTCCACTGCTGTGTATGGCACCCCTGGCCGCCTTCTCTGCGCGGCCCGAATTGCAACACCACCCGCGTGCACGGCGCTACACGATCGCCGTGGCCACGATGGCCGTCATCCTGCTGGTCGCTGCCGGCATACGCCCCTGGTTCAGCGGGCTGCGCGGCGAGGTGGATGAGCTGAACCACCCGTCCATCGAACTGGCGGACGCCCTGCGCGCCGCGGGCTATGACGGCACCAGCCCCATCGTCGCGTCCGACCATATGCTGGCCGGCATGCTGCGGGTGCGCTTTCCCGACGCGTTGGTGGACGCCTGTGCGCCGGGCGAAGACGAGATCCCGACCTGTGTCGCCGACCATTTGCGCCGCAGCGAGCAGCGGGGGCAAGGCCTGCTGTTGATTTCACGCACCGACTACGTTCCGTCGAGCTGGTGGGATCAGGCCCAGGCCCGCATCGCGCCGCGTGCGCTGCAGTCCATCCACCTGCCATTCCATATGGTGCGCGCGGGCACACCCCAGGCCCATTACGAATACATCTGGAGCCCACGCGGCACACAACCATGAGCGTCACCCTGGTCACCGGCTGCGCCGGCTTCATCGGCATGCATTGCGCGCAGCGGCTGCTGGAGCGCGGCGAACGGGTGGTGGGCATCGATAACCTCAATGCCTACTATGACGTCGGCCTGAAGCACGCGCGCCTGGGCCGCTTACACGGTCAGGGCGACTTCACTTTCGAGCAGATCGATGTCGCCGACCGCGACGCCATGCATGCGCTGTTTGCGCGGGTGCGTCCCCATCGGGTGTTGCATCTGGCGGCACAGGCCGGCGTGCGCTACTCCATCGACCAACCCGACGATTACACCGACTCCAATCTCCTGGGCTTCGGCAACATCCTGCAGGGCTGCCGCGCACAGCAGGTGGAGCACCTGGTGTTTGCCAGCAGCTCCAGCGTGTACGGAGGCAACGCGAAGTTGCCGTTCTCCGAGCGCGACGCGGTGGACCATCCCGTCAGCTACTACGCGGCGACCAAGAAGGCCAATGAGGTGATGGCGCATGCCTACGCACACCTGTACGGCATTCCGACCACGGGCCTGCGGTTTTTCACGGTGTATGGGCCATGGGGGCGGCCCGACATGGCGCTCTTCAAGTTCACCCGCGCCATGCTTGCGGGCGAGACGATCGACGTCTACGGCGAAGGTCAGTTGGTGCGTGACTTCACCTACATCGACGACATCGTCGAGGGCGTATTGCGCGTACTCGACAAGCCCGCCACGCCCGACGCCGCATTCGATCCACTGTCGCCGTCGCCCGGCACGGGCCTCGCGCCCTACCGTATCTTCAATATCGGCAACAGCGCTCCTACGCTGCTCATGGACTACATCCATGCGCTGGAGGAGGCACTGGGGATGGTCGCCCTCAAGCGCATGCTTCCACTACAGCCCGGCGACATGCACAGCACGGCAGCCGACATGGCGGCACTGGCTTCCTGGGTCGGCTTTGCCCCCCATACGCCCGTGCGGGACGGCGTGGCGCGCTTCGTCCACTGGTACAAGGATTTCTACCCATCATGAAAGTTACGGTTTTTGGCACCGGCTACGTCGGCCTGGTGCAGGGTGCAGTGCTGGCCGACGTCGGCCACGACGTGATCTGCGTGGACGTCGATGCCGCCAAGGTGGCCGCGCTGCAAGCGGGCCGTATTCCCATCCACGAGCCGGGGCTGGAGCCACTGGTGCAGGCCAACCAGGCGGCAGGCCGCCTGCGCTTCACTACTGACGCCGCTCAGGGCGTGGCCCATGGGGAGCTGATCTTTCTCGCCGTCGGCACCCCGCCCGATGAGGACGGCAGCGCTGATCTGCAGCATGTGTTGGCCGTCGCGCGCACCATCGCTACGCACATGACCGCGCCGAAGACCATCGTCAATAAATCCACCGTCCCCGTGGGCACGGCCGACAAGGTCGCCGATACCGTACGCAAGGTGCTGGAGACGCGGGGCGTGGCCTTGGCATTCGAGGTGGTGTCCAACCCCGAATTCCTCAAGGAAGGCGCTGCCGTCGCCGATTGCAAGCGGCCCGACCGCATCGTCATCGGTACACGCGCACCCCAGGCCGAGCGCCAGTTGCGCGAGCTGTATGCGCCTTTCAATCGGAACCACGATCGCATCGTGATGATGGATGTGCGCAGCGCCGAACTGACGAAGTACGCCGCCAACGCCATGCTGGCCACCAAGATCAGCTTCATCAATGAAATGGCCAACCTGGCCGAGCAACTGGGTGCGGACATCGAAGACGTGCGCCGCGGGCTCGGAAGTGACCCGCGCATTGGCTACCACTTCATCTATCCCGGCGTGGGTTATGGCGGGAGTTGCTTTCCTAAGGACGTCAAGGCCCTCATCCACACGGCCCAGTCCATTGGCTTCACCCCCGATCTGCTGCTGGCGGTCGAAAGCCGCAATGACGCGCAGCGGCAGTTGCTGGCGCGGCGCATCATTGCGCACTACGGCGGCAACCTGCGCGGCAAGACCATCGCGGTCTGGGGGCTGGCCTTCAAGCCGGAAACCGATGACATGCGCGAAGCGCCCAGCCGTTACCTCCTACAGAGCCTGTGGGCAGCAGGCGCCCAGGTGCGCGCCCACGACCCGGCCGCCATGGACGAGGCCCGGCGCATTTTTGGAGAACGTGACGACCTGGTGCTGTGCGGCAGTCCCACCGAGGCATTGGAAGGAGCGGACGCGTTGGCCATCGTGACGGAATGGAAAATCTTCCGCGTGCCCGACTTTGCGCAGATGGCCCATGCGCTCCACGACCGTATGGTCTTTGACGGACGCAACCTCTATGACCCCGAGACCATTACGCGCTTCGGCCTGGGGTACGTATCGATAGGACGCGCGCCAGTCGTCGGCATGTCCTGAAACACAACCACGTGGGGGGACCTAAGACAACAGAGGGCCGTTTCCGTCCGCCCTCGGGGCCCGCGCGCCGCAGATTCAAGAAGCGGAGCAGCCTGAACAAAAACAAAAAGGCCCACCGAAGTGGGCCTTTTTTTTTGACTGCCAAAATTTGGTTGCGCGAGAAGGATTTGAACCTCCGACCTTTGGGTTATGAGCCCAACGAGCTACCAGACTGCTCCATCGCGCGGTAGACAGAAATTATAACCTATATTTAAGCTTCCGTGGAAGAAACTTCAGGCGTCTCAGCACGATCCACCAGTTCGACGTACGCCATGGGCGCGTTGTCGCCCACCCGGAAACCCATCTTCAGAATACGGGTGTAGCCGCCGGGGCGCGTCTTGAAACGCGGACCCAGGTCGTTGAACAGCTTCGTCACGCTGTCACGATCACGCAGGCGATTGAAAGCCAGGCGGCGATTCGCAACGGAATCTTCCTTGGCCAGGGTGATCATGGGTTCGATCACGCGGCGCAGTTCCTTGGCCTTGGGCAATGTGGTCTTGATGGCCTCGTGCTCGATGAGCGAGTTCATCATGTTCTGCAGCATCGCGAGGCGGTGCGAGCTGGTGCGATTGAGTTTACGGAGACCGTGTCCGTGGCGCATGGTGCTTTCCTTAGATGTAATTAAATCGGGCAGCCGTATCAGGTACTGCCCGAGGCACTGGCTCTTTTCAAAGAGCTCAAAATTATAACTTAACGCTTGTCGAGCCCTGCCGGAGGCCAGTTCTCGAGCTTCATACCCAGGGTCAGGCCGCGCGAAGCGAGCACTTCCTTGATCTCGTTGAGCGACTTGCGACCCAGGTTCGGCGTCTTCAGCAGTTCATTCTCGGTTCGCTGAATCAGATCACCGATGTAATAGATGTTCTCCGCCTTGAGGCAGTTGGCGGAGCGAACGGTGAGTTCCAGTTCGTCCACAGGACGCAGCAGGATCGGATCGAAGGTCGCAGCGCCGCGAGAGCTTGCCGGCGCATCGAAAGCTGCCAACTCACCGCCTTCCAACTGCGCGAACACTGCCAGTTGTTCCACCAGAATCTTGGCGGAAGCGCGGACCGCGTCCTCGGCAGTAATAGCGCCGTTGGTTTCGATCTCGACGACGAGCTTGTCCAGGTCCGTGCGCTGTTCCACACGCGCGCTCTCGACGGTATAGCTCACGCGTTTGACCGGCGAGAAGGAAGCATCCAGCACGATACGGCCAATGGACTTCGTCGCCTCGTCCGCGTAGCGGCGCAGGTTGCCGGGCACGTAGCCGCGGCCCTTCTCCACCTTGATCTGCATGTCCAGCTTGCCGCCCGCAGACAGAGTGGCAATGACGTGCTCGGGGTTCACGATTTCAACGTCGTGCGGCGTCTGGATGTCGCGCGCCGTGACGACGCCTTCGCCATCCTTGCGCAGGCTCAGCGTGACTTCGTCACGGTTGTGCAGCTTGAACACCACCCCCTTGAGGTTGAGCAGGATGTTGACCACATCCTCCTGAACGCCATCAATGGACGAGTATTCGTGCAAGACACCGGCAATCGTCACCTCCGTTGCTGCGTAACCCACCATGGAAGAGAGCAGTACACGGCGAATGGCATTGCCCAGCGTGTGCCCGTAACCGCGCTCAAAAGGCTCCAACGCCACCTTGGCACGGTTGGGGCCAAGTTGCTCGACATTGATTGCCTTGGGTTTCAGCAAATTGGTTTGCATGCAGACTTCCTCTCAATACCCCCAGCTCGTTACACCGGTAAGGCTGGTGAAGCGCCTAAACCGCGATGCCTCGCGGTTCAGGGACGATTTCGGCTAAATTAAAGCTATGGTTTAACGCGAGTACAACTCAACGATCAAGGATTCGTTGATGTCTGCACCGAACTCATCGCGATCCGGGACCTTCTTGAAGGTACCTTCTACCTTGTCGGCATTCACTTCGACCCAAACGGGCATGCCCACCTGCTGCGCCAATTGCAAGGCTTCAACAATACGTGCCTGCTTCTTGGATTTTTCGCGTACCGCAACCACGTCGCCGGCCTTGACCAGATAGGATGCGATGTTGACGCTTTGACCATTCACAGTGATGGCCTTGTGGGACACGAGCTGACGCGCTTCGGCACGGGTCGAGCCGAAGCCCATGCGGTACACCACGTTATCCAGGCGGCACTCGAGCAGGCCGAGCAAATTAGCGCCCGTATTGCCCTTGAGGCGTTCAGCGGCCTCGAAATAGCGGCGGAATTGCTTTTCCAGCACGCCATACATGCGCTTGACTTTCTGCTTTTCGCGCAGTTGCAGACCATAGTCTGACGTGCGTGCGCCAGAAGTACGGCCATGCTGGCCTGGCTTCGAATCAAACTTGGCCTTGTCCGCGATAGAGCGGCGTGCGCTCTTCAGGAACAGGTCGGTGCCTTCGCGGCGGGAGAGTTTGGCCTTAGGGCCGAGATAACGTGCCACTTTTTATATCCTTGAATCGACTGCCGCAGCGGACTGCGGGAGCCACCATCGCGCCAGGCGATCGGTGGCGGTGGGCTTATGAAACCAATTAAATACGGCGGCGTTTCTGGGGACGGCAACCGTTGTGGGGCACAGGCGTCACATCCGAGATGGAGGTGATGCGGATGCCGAGAGCGCCCAGCGCGCGCACCGAGGATTCGCGGCCAGGACCGGGACCCTTGATTTCGACATCGAGGTTCTTGATGCCTTGTTCAATGGCTGCGCGACCGGCCACTTCCGATGCCACCTGAGCAGCAAAAGGAGTCGACTTGCGCGAACCCTTGAAACCCTGGCCACCAGAAGACGCCCAGGACAGAGCATTGCCTTGGCGATCGGTGATCGTAATGATCGTGTTGTTGAAGGAGGCGTGCACGTGGGCGATGCCGTCCGAAATGTTCTTGCGAACCTTCTTGCGCACACGTTGCGCGGCATTATTGGCAGGAGATTTAGCCATAGTGATCTTTCAGAATCTTACTTCTTCAGTGCCGCTGCACCCTTGCGCGGGCCCTTGCGGGTGCGTGCGTTGGTGCGCGTGCGCTGACCACGCATCGGCAGACCGCGACGATGACGGAAACCGCGATAGCAACCAATGTCCATCAGTCGCTTGATGTTCATCGTGGTCTCACGGCGCAGGTCACCTTCGATGGTGAACTGAGCGATCTGGTCGCGAATCTTCTCCAGATCGGCATCGGTCAATTCCTTGACCTTCTTGGAATAAGCAATTCCGCATGCCTCGCAAATCTTGCGAGCACGGGTACGCCCGATCCCGTAGATGGCCGTCAGGCCAATCTCGGTGTGCTGATGGGGCGGGATATTGATACCAGCAATACGTGCCATGTTCGTCCTCTAATACTTCCCAATCAACCTTGGCGCTGCTTGTGGCGCTGATCCGTGCAGATCACGCGCACAACGCCCTTGCGGCGGATGATTTTGCAGTTACGGCAAATTTTCTTGACCGAAGCCGAAACCCTCATTGCATTCTCCTAAACTTGTCCAATCGTTCCGGCCCAGTGCGCGGAACACAAAGTAAGTGCCCGCGATGGATCGAAGGGCATCAATAAGCCGTTGCTTCTTGGCGAACCCGCGACTATAGCGCATTCGCCAAAGGCACACGGACATCAGGTACCTAATGTCGTCTTGAAGTTAGCCTTCTTCAGCAGCGACTCGTACTGCTGCGACATCATGTAGTTCTGTACCTGAGCCATGAAGTCCATCGTCACGACAACGATGATCAGCAACGACGTACCACCAAAATAGAACGGCACGTTGTACTTCAGGATCAGGAACTCGGGCAGCAAACACACGAAGGTGATGTAAACAGCCCCGGCCAGCGTCAGCCGCACCAGGATCTTGTCGATGTAGCGCGCGGTATGTTCACCCGGGCGGATGCCTGGAATGAATGCTCCGCTCTTCTTCAGGTTGTCTGCCGTTTCGCGGCTGTTGAAAACCAGAGCCGTGTAGAAGAAACAGAAGAAGATGATCGCCGCGGCGTAGAACATCACATAGACCGGCTGGCCGGGCGTCAGTGCCGCAGAAATATCACGCAACCACCGCATCGACTCTCCCGCGCTGAACCAATTCACAATGGTTGCAGGCAGCAGGATGATGGACGATGCAAAGATTGGAGGAATCACACCGGCCATGTTGAGCTTCAAAGGCAGATGGGAGGATTGCCCACCATAGACCTTGTTGCCCACCTGGCGCCGCGCATAGTTCACCAGTATCTTGCGCTGACCACGTTCGACGAAGACGACGAAGTACGTCACCAGTCCCACGACGATCACGATGAAGATGGCTGCCAGGATGCTCATCGCCCCCGTGCGCACCAACTCCAACAGACCACCGATAGAACTGGGCAGACCCGCGGCGATACCGGCAAAAATCAGGATCGAAATACCGTTGCCCAGGCCGCGCTCAGTGATCTGTTCACCCAGCCACATCAGGAACATCGTGCCGGCGGTCAGGCTGACCACTGCCGTGAGCCGGAAGCCGAAGCCCGGACTCAACACGAGACCTGCGGAGCTCTCCAGAGCCACCGCGATACCCAGCGATTGGAAAATCGCCAAGCCCAACGTTCCATAACGGGTGTACTGCGTGATCTTGCGGCGCCCGGCCTCCCCTTCCTTCTTCAACTGCTCGAATGTGGGCACCACATAGGTCATCAGCTGCATGATGATCGATGCCGAGATGTACGGCATGATCCCCAGCGCGAAGACCGTGAAGCGCGAGAGCGCTCCACCCGAGAACATATTGAAGAGGTTGAGAATGCCGCCCTGCTGGCCACTGAACAACTGCTGCAGCTGCGCCGGATCAATCCCAGGAACGGGAATGTGCGCGCCGATGCGGTACACAACCAACGCGAGCAGCAGAAAGACCAGACGCCGGCGGAGATCGCCAAACTTACCGGTTTTTGCCAGTTGAGCTGCGTTAGTAGCCACAGATGCCTTTCGTCAGAACCAGATCAGGCCAGGCTACCGCCGGCCGCTTCGATGGCAGCCTTGGCGCCAGCAGTTGCGGTGATTCCCGACAGCTTCACAGCCTTGGAAATCTCGCCACTCTTGATCACCTTGACCACCTTGGCCAGCTCGCCAACCAATCCTGCGTTCTTCAACGCCAGCACATCCACCTCAGCCAACCCCAGGTTTTCCAGGGCGGTCAAGGAGATTTCCGCATTGAACTTCAGCAGGTGCGACTTGAAGCCGCGCTTGGGCAGACGGCGCTGCAAAGGCATTTGACCGCCTTCGAAGCCCACCTTGTGGTACCCCCCGGAGCGGGACTTTTGTCCCTTGTGGCCACGGCCAGCGGTCTTGCCCAGGCCGGAACCAATGCCGCGACCAACGCGGCGCGCGGCGTGCTTGGCACCATCTGCGGGCTTGATGCTATTGAGTTCCATCATCAACCTCTCAGAGGACTTTGACCAGATAGCTGATCTTGTTAATCATGCCGCGCACTTCAGGCGTGTCCTTGAGTTCGCTGATGCTGTTGAGCTTGCGAAGACCCAGGCCACGAACGGTAGCGCGGTGCGATTCTTTGGTGCCAATCGGGCTGCGCACCAGTTGAATCTTGATGGTTTGTTGCGTTGTCATTGCACGCCTCCCTATCAGGCAGCGAAGAGGTCTTCGACCGTCTTACCGCGCTTAGCGGCCACTTCGGCCGGCGTAGTGGAATTGGTCAGGGCGTCAAACGTGGCGCGAACCATGTTGTAAGGGTTGGACGAACCGTGGCTCTTGGCCACGATATCGGTAATGCCCATCACCTCGAACACGGCGCGCATCGGGCCGCCAGCGATGATGCCGGTACCCTTGGGGGCCGGGGCCATCATCACCACGGCTGCGCCGTGGTGGCCCGTCACGTTGTGGTGAATGGTGCCGTTCTTCAGCGACACCTTCACCATGTTGCGACGTGCCTCTTCCATGGCCTTTTGCACGGCGGCGGGCACTTCCTTGGACTTACCCTTGCCCATGCCCACGCGGCCGTCACCATCGCCAACCACCGTCAGCGCAGCGAAGCCCAGAATGCGGCCACCCTTCACGACTTTGGTCACGCGGTTGACCGCGATCATTTTTTCGCGCAGACCGTCGTCCTGACCTTCGCTCTGTACCTTGGGTTGAAATTTAGCCATTTTGTATTCCGCTCCGCTTAGAACTGCAGGCCGGCTTCACGGGCTGCATCGGCCAGGGCCTTCACGCGGCCGTGGTATGCAAAACCTGCACGATCAAATGCAACCTTCTCGACACCGGCCGCCTTCGCCTTCTCGGCGATGCGCTTGCCGATGATCTGGGCTGCAGCGGCGTTGCCACCCTTGCCCGAGCCACCGAGCGACTTGCGCACATCGGCTTCGGCCGTGGATGCGCTGGCCAGCACCTTGCTGCCATCGCCGGAGATCACACTGGCGTAGATATGGAGATTCGTACGATTGACCGTCAGACGCGCGACACCTTGCTGGGCAATGCGGATGCGGGTCTGGCGGGCACGACGAAGACGCTGCTCTTTTTTGGTCAACATGCTGCAGCTCCTTACTTCTTCTTGGTCTCTTTGATCGTGACTTTTTCGTCCGCGTAGCGGATACCCTTGCCCTTATAGGGCTCGGGCGGACGAACGGCACGGATCTCGGCGGCCAGCTGGCCCACCACTTGGCGGTCAGCACCCTTGATCACGATTTCGGTGGGCGTCGGCGTGGCAACGGTGATGCCGGTGGGCATCTCGAAGTTCACGGGATGCGAAAAACCGATGGCCAGATTCAGCTTGTTGCCGGAGGCTGCTGCCTTGAAGCCCACGCCGATCAGCGTCAACTTCTTCTCAAAGCCCTTGCTCACACCGACCACCATGTTGTTCACCAACTGGCGCACGGTGCCGCTCATGGCATTGGCTTCACGCGAGTCGTTGACCGGCTCAAAGCTCAGCTTGCCTTCGTTGTTAGACACCTTCACCAGCGCGTTCTGCGCCAGCGACAGCACGCCGCCAGCACCCTTGACACTGATCTGGTCGTCCTTGATGGACACATCCACGCCTGCGGGGATGCTTACCGGGGATTTACCTACACGGGACATTTCAGTCTTCTCCTCAATGCCACGTTAAGCGACGTAGCAAAGCACCTCGCCACCGACACCGGTAGCGCGCGCCTTGCGGTCGGTCATCACACCCTTGGGCGTCGTGACAATTGCCACACCCAGGCCGTTCATGACTTGCGGAATGGAACCACAGCCCTTGTACACGCGCAGGCCGGGACGGCTCACGCGCTCGATGCGCTCGATCACCGGGCGACCGGCGTAGTACTTCAGGGTGATTTCGAGTTCAGTCTTGCCGCTCTCGGACTTCACTTCGAAGCCGTCGATATAACCCTCGTCCTTCAGCACCTGGGCGATGGCAACCTTCACTTTGGAAGAAGGCACCGACACGGTGGCCTTGGACACCATTTGTGCGTTGCGGATGCGGGTCAGCAAGTCAGCGATGGGATCACTCATGCTCATGTTGTATCTCTCCTGCCTGCTTACCAGCTGGCCTTGGTGACACCGGGGATGTCACCGGCAAATGCCAGTTCACGGATCTTTGCGCGACCCAGACCGAATTGACGGAAAGTGCCACGGGGACGACCGGTGATTTCGCAGCGGTTACGCTGGCGCGTGGGGTTGGCGTTGCGAGGCAGTTTCTGCAGGCCCAGACGGGCCGCTTCGCGCTCTTCGTCGCTGCGCTTGGCATCGCCGGCAATCGCCTTCAGTTCCGCGTACTTGGCGGCGTACTTGGCGGCCAGTTTTTCGCGCTTCAGTTCGCGCTGGATCAAAGCTACTTTAGCCATACGCTGCCTTTAGTTCTTGAACGGGAAACGGAAAGCCGTGAGAAGCGCCTTGGCTTCTTCGTCGGTCTTGGCCGTCGTGGTGATGCTGATGTTGAGGCCGCGCAAGGCATCCACCTTGTCGTACTCGATCTCAGGGAAAATGATCTGCTCTTTGACGCCGATGTTGTAGTTGCCACGGCCGTCGAATGCGCGACCGGAGATACCACGGAAGTCGCGCACGCGGGGCAGCGCGATCGTCACGAAGCGATCCAGGAATTCGTACATCTGCGCACCGCGCAGCGTCACCATGCAGCCAATGGCCTGGCCTTCGCGGATCTTGAAACCGGCGATAGCCTTCTTGGCCTTGGTCACCACGGGCTTCTGACCAGCGATCTTGGTCAGGTCCGCCACGGCGTTGTCCATGATCTTCTTGTCCGCCACGGCCTCGCTCACGCCCATGTTGAGCGTGATCTTGGTCAGACGGGGAACCTGCATGGGCGAGGTGTAACCGAACTGCTTGACCAGTTCGGGGGCGATCTTGTCGCGGTAGATTTCTTGCAGTCGTGCCATGTGGACTCCTTAGGCAGCCTTGATTTCGGCGCCGCTGGACTTGAACACGCGAACACGCGTGCCGTCGGCCTGCACCTTGATGCCCACGCGGTCAGCCTTGCCGGTAGCGGCATTGAAAATGGCCACGTTGGATTGGTGGATGGGCATGGCCTTTTCCACGATGCCGCCAGTCGTACCCTTCATGGGGTTCGGCTTGACATGCTTCTTGACCAGGTTAATGCCTTCGATGACCAGATGAGAGTCATCCTTGCGCAGCGACACCGTGCCGCGCTTACCCTTGTCGCGCCCGGTGAGCACGATGACTTCGTCGCCCTTGCGGATCTTGTTCATGGCGCGTCCTTTAGAGAACTTCGGGAGCCAGGGACACGATCTTCATGAAGCGCTCGGTACGCAGTTCACGCGTCACGGGGCCGAAGATGCGGGTGCCGATGGGCTCCAGCTTGGAATTGAGCAACACTGCTGCATTGCCGTCGAACTTCACGAGCGAACCGTCGCCGCGGCGGATACCCTTCGCCGTACGCACAACCACTGCGCTGTAGACCTCGCCCTTCTTGACGCGGCCACGCGGAGCAGCTTCCTTCACGCTCACCTTGATGATGTCGCCAACGCTGGCATAGCGACGCTTGGAACCGCCCAGCACCTTGATGCACAGGACGGACTTCGCGCCGGTATTGTCGGCAACGTCTAACCGAGATTCTGTTTGGATCATTTCAATATTCCCAACTTGCACCAGCGGTCGAATGCCCCGAAGCCTTTCAAGGCGGCCGACCTGCCAGTCAGTCTTGGGCCCGTCGTCCACGCCGCAAACCATTTGCGGCGCTTCCCGCTGGGCAGAAACCTCGCGCACTTAACGCGAAGCCCGGTAGTATCGCAAACTTAAAACCGGGCGTCAAGCGCTTTTTATACCGGCACCGTGGCGTAGTGTGCGGCCAACTCCAGGAACGCGGGCAGCTGCGGGTCCTGGCCGGGGATTTCCTCGCGCAGGATGTCCGCCACGCGCGGCGCCAGCGCGGCCGCCAGGCGCGCATCGAGAAACAGCACGCGCGAGCGCCGTGCGAGCACGTCCTCCACGGTGCGTGCGTACTCATGGCGCGCGGCAAAGCGCACCATGGCCTCGCTGAGCCCTTCGGCCAGTTGCACCTGCGAACCCGGAAGGGCTTGCACCCGCGCGGCCTCGTCACCGTAGGAATGCAGCCCCTGGGGCGCGTTCATTCCCTGGCGCTCCCGGGTGGCACCGGCTCCTACCAGGGGCAGCGCAACGGTGATCCCGCCCGGGCGGCGCGGCAGCAGGTGTTCGTCCATGCACTTGAGCAGTACATCCTCGGCCATGGCGCGGTAGGTGGTCCACTTGCCGCCAGTCACGGTGACCAGCCCGCTGCGGCTGGCCAGCACGGTGTGTTCCCGGCTGATGCTCTTGGTGGCGGCGGCGTCTTCGTCCGAGGGCTTGACCAAGGGACGCAGGCCCACCCAGATGCTGCGCACATCGCTAGCCTGGGGGGCGCGCCGCAGGTAGCGCGCCGATTCCCCCAGGATGAAGGCCACTTCCTCCCGCATGGCCTGGGGCTCGCGCGCCAGATCCTGGCGTGGGCTGTCGGTCGTGCCCAAAATCACCTTGCCCAGCCAGGGCACCGCAAACAGCACCCGCCCGTCGGCCGTCTTGGGCACCATCAGCGCATGGTCGGAGGGCAAGAACTCGCGGTCCACCACGATATGCACCCCCTGGCTGGGCGCCACCATGGGCTTGGCGGGCTGGCCGCTCACATCGCCATCGCGCTGGCGCAGGGCGTCCACCCACACGCCGGTGGCGTTGACCACGCAGCGCGCGCGCACCTCGTAGCGCTGCCCGGTCTCGGCATCCTGGCAAACCACGCCCGCCACCTTCCCCCCGTCGTACAACAGGTCATCCACGGGGCAGTAGTTGAGCAGCAGAGCCCCCCGCTGCGCGGCGGTACGCGCCAGGGCCAGGGCCAGTCGGGCGTCGTCGAACTGCCCGTCCCAATACTTCACGCCGCCCTTGAGCCCGTCGGCCATGGCCGTGGGCAGGCAGCGCAGGGTTTCCATGCGCCCAAGGAATTCGGTAGGCCCCAGGCCCGCCTTGCCGGCCAGGGCGTCGTACATCTTCAGGCCCACACCGTAGAACGGCGTTTCCCACACCTTGTAAGAAGGCATGACGAATGCCAACGGCTGCGCCAGATGGGGGGCGTTGCGCAACAGCGTGGTGCGCTCGTGCAGCGCCTCGCGCACCAGGGCGATGTTGCCCTGCGCGAGGTAGCGCACGCCGCCGTGCACCAGCTTGGTGGCACGCGAGGAGGTGCCCTTGGCGAAGTCGTGCGATTCCAGCAGCACGACGGAAAAGCCGCGCGCCGCCGCATCCAGCGCCACCCCCAGGCCCGTCGCCCCACCTCCGACGACCGCCAGGTCGTAGGTCACGGGTTGAGCCAGGCGGGCCAACAGGTCGGCCCGTACGGTTGCCAAAGGGGTGGAGGTGTCGCTAGTCATAAGGGGAATGGTCCGTAACCCTGGCAGAAAAATCAGGGTTTACCCTGAATTGTGACCGGATCCGCGGGATGGGCCCGGCAAAGGGCCCATCCGCTGCGGCATCAACGCACCTTGCCGTCTTTCCAGGCCTGCAGCAGGGTGTTGTAGTTGATGGTTTCGCCCTTGGGCTTCTCATTGGCGAGCTTCTTCCATGGCGCGTGCTGGTCGCTCAGCCACTTGGCCGGGTCACCCTTGGCGTTCAGCTTGGGCGCGCAGCGCTCCATGCCGGCGCGCTGCAGGCGGGCCATCACCTGGTCCATCTCGTCAGCCAGTGTGTCCATGGCGGCCTGCGGGGTCTTCTCGCCCGTGACGGCCTGGGCCACGTTCTTCCACCACAGCTGCGCCAGCTTGGGGTAGTCGGGCACGTTGGTGCCGGTGGGAGACCAGGCCACGCGCGCAGGGCTGCGGTAGAACTCGACCAGGCCGCCCAGCTTGGGCGCCATGTCGGTCATGGCCTTGGATCGGATGTCGGACTCGCGGATCGGCGTCAGGCCGACGACGGTCTTCTTCAGCGACGTGCTCTTGGCCGTCACGAACTGGGCGTAGAGCCACGCGGCGGCCAGACGGTCGGGGTTGTGGTCCTTGAAGAAGGTCCAGCTGCCCACGTCCTGGTAGCCGTTTTGCATGCCCTGCTTCCAGTACGGGCCGTTGGGGCCGGGGGCCATGCGCCACTTGGGCGTGCCGTCGGCATTCACCACGGGCAGGCCGGGTTTGGTCATGTCGGCGGTGAAGGCGGTGTACCAGAAGATCTGCTGCGCGATCTGGCCCTGGGCGGGCACGGGGCCGGCCTCGCCGAAGGTCATGCCCATGGCTTCCTTGGGCGCGTACTTCTTCATCCAGTCCACGTACTTGGTGAGCGCGTAGACGGCGGCCGGCGAGTTGGTCGCGCCGCCACGGGCCACGCTGGCGCCCACCGGGGTGCACTTGTCGTCGGCCACGCGGATGCCCCATTCGTCGATGGGCAGGCCGTTGGGCGTGCCGATGTCGGCGCTGCCGGCCATGGACAGCCAGGCGTCGGTGAAGCGCCAGCCCAGCGACGGGTCCTTCTTGCCGTAGTCCATGTGGCCGTAGATGGGCTTGCCGTCGATCTGCTTCACGTCATTGGTGAAGAACTCGGCGATGTCTTCATAGGCAGACCAGTTCAGCGGCACGCCCAGGTCGTAGCCGTACTTGGCCTTGAACTTGTCCTTCAAGTCTTTGCGGTCGAACAGGTCGGCGCGGAACCAGTACAGGTTGGCGAACTGCTGGTCGGGCAGCTGGTACAGCTTGCCGTCCGGGGCGGTGGTGAACTTGGTGCCGATGAAGTCCTGCAGATCCAGGCCGGGGTTGGTGTAGTCCTTGCCCGGGCCGGCCATGTAGTCGGACAGGTTCAGGATCTTGCCGTAGCGGTAGTGGGTGCCGATGAGGTCGGAGTCGCTGATCCAGCCGTCATAGATGGACTTGCCCGACTGCATGGAGGTCTGCAGCTTCTCGACCACGTCGCCCTCTTGGATCAGGTCGTGCTTGACCTGGATGCCCGTGATCTCGCTGAACGCCTTGGCCAGGGTCTTGGATTCGTACTCGTGCGTGGTGATGGTCTCGGAGACCACCGCGATCTCCTTCACGCCCTTGGCCTGCAGCTTCTTGGCCGCGTCGATGAACCACTTCATCTCGGCCATCTGCTGGTCTTTGCTCAGCGTGGAGGGCTGGAACTCGCTGTCGATCCACTTCTTGGCCTCGGCCTCGCCGGCCCAGGCTGCCTGCCCCAGCGCCAGCGCCGCGGCGGCGAACGCGATCGCCTTGAACTGCATCTTCATTGCTGTCTCCTCACAAGAACGCTCCCCGGGGTTGGATGGGCGCCGGTGCCGGGGGAGAGTCGGCTGGCCCCTTTTATAAAAATGTGAGCTACTGGCGCTTGTTGTTATTGGGTTTTAGATAGTTTTCTATCTCAAATCCCCGTAAATCAAGCGCAAGCAGCTATCTTTTTTGACTACCCTTTGCGCAGCACCAGCGCCAGCACCAGCATGGACAGCACGAAGCTGATCCACACCGAGGGCTCGGCCTCCAGCGAGAACCACTGCGCCATCTTCTCGCCCAGGCCCACCCAGGCCAGGTTGATGTACGCGGCGGTGAGCAGGCCGATGAACAGCCGGTCGCCGCGCGTGGTGGTCATGGGCAGGAAGCCCTTGCGCTCCACCGTGGGGGATTGGATTTCCCACACCGTCATGCCGATCAGCATGAGCACGATGCAGGTGAAGAACACCGCCACCGGGGTGGTCCAAGCCATCCAGTCGAACATTGCCCGCCCTCCTCAAACACGGCCCATCGCGAACCCCTTCGCGATGTAGTGGCGCACGAACCAGATCACGATGGCACCGGGCACGATGGTCAGCACGCCGGCGGCGGCCAGCGTCGCCCAGTCCATGCCGCTGGCACTCACGGTGCGCGTCATGGTGGCCACGATGGGCTTGGCATTCACGCTGGTGAGCGTGCGTGCCAAGAGCAATTCCACCCACGAAAACATGAAGCAGAAGAACGCTGCCACGCCCACGCCCGCCTTGATCAGCGGCAGGAAGATGGTGAGGAAAAAGCGCGGAAAGCTGTAGCCATCGATGTACGCCGTCTCGTCGATCTCGCGCGGGATGCCGCTCATGAAGCCTTCGAGAATCCACACCGCCAGCGGCACGTTGAACAGCAGGTGCGCCAGCGCCACGGCGATGTGCGTGTCCATCAGCCCCACGGTGGTGTAGAGCTGGAAGAATGGCAGCAGGAACACGGCCGGCGGCGTCATGCGGTTGGTCAACAGCCAGAAGAACACGTGCTTGTCGCCCAGGAACTGGTAGCGGCTGAACGCATAGGCCGCGGGCAGCGCCACGGTGAGCGAGATCACCGTGTTGATGGCCACGTAGATCAGGCTGTTGATGTAGCCCGAGTACCAGCTCTCGTCGGTGAAGATGGTCTGGTAGTTGGCCCAGGTGAAGTGCTGGGGCCACAGCGAGAAGCTGGACAGGATCTCCTCGTTGGTCTTGAAGCTCATGTTGACCATCCAGTAGATGGGCAGCACGGCGAACACCAGGTAGGCAATCAGGAACAGCGTGCGTTTCTGGAAGCGGGGCTCATTCATGGCCGGCACCCTCCTTCGGCGTGGTGCCCACGCGCTGCATCCAGTTGTAGAGGATGAAGCACAGCAGCAGGATGATGAGGAAGTAGATCAGCGAGAACGCCGCCGCCGGCCCCAGGTCGAACTGGCCCACGGCCTTTTGCGTGAGGTACTGGCTGAGGAAGGTGGTCGCGTTGCCCGGCCCGCCGCCGGTGAGCACGAAGGGCTCGGTGTAGATCATGAAGCTGTCCATGAAGCGCAGCAGCACGGCGATCATCAGCACGCCGCGCATCTTGGGCAGTTGGATGTAGCGGAACACGGCGAACTTGCTCGCACCGTCGATGCGCGCCGCCTGGTAGTACGCGTCGGGAATGCTGCGCAGCCCCGCGAAGCACAGGAGCGCCACCAGCGGAGTCCAGTGCCACACGTCCATGGCCAGCACGGTGAGCCAGGCGTGGGTGGCGTTGCCGGTGTAGCTGTAGTCGAAGCCGATGGCCTCGAACGCCGCGCCCAGCAGGCCGATGTCCGAGCGGCCAAAGATCTGCCAGATGGTGCCCACCACGTTCCACGGGATCAAGAGCGACAGCGCCACGATGACCAGCACCGCCGACGACTTCCAGCCCTGCGCGGGCATGCTGAGCGCCAGCAGGATGCCCAGCGGAATTTCCACCAGCAGCACCGCCAGCGAGAACGTGAGCTGGCGCACGAGCGCACCGTGCAGTTCCTCGTCGCGCAGCACGGCGGCGAACCATTCCGTGCCCACGAACACGCGGCGCTCGGGGCTGATGATGTCCTGCACCGAGTAGTTCACCACCGTCATCAAGGGCAGGATGGCCGAGAAGGCCACGCACAGAATCACCGGCAGCACCAGGAACCAGGCCTTCTGGTTCACGGGTTTGGTCGTACTACTCATGGCAGTGCTCCAAGGGATAGCCTGCGACGCGCACCACTGGTGCGGCGCAGACGGCGGGGCGCCCAGCAAGGGCCGCTCCGCAGCAAAGGGCACCGTCCCCCTTCCAGGGGGAAGCCGCGCAGCGGCTCAGGGGGTAGCCATTCATGGCAGCAGCTCCTCGTTCTTGTAGAAGCAGGTGTGCTCGCCCAGCACCTGGAGCCAGACCGCCTCGCCCGGCGCGGGCAGCGCCTGCTCGGGCGCGAAGCGGGCCTTGAGGGACTGACCCTCCACGGTGGCCGTGAGCATCTGGTGCGTGCCCACGTCCTGCACGCGCGCCACGGTGCAGCGCAACGCGCCGGGCGCGTGCGCGTCGGCCAGGGCCAGGTATTCGGGGCGCACGCCCAGTTGCACGGCGCCCTCCGGCAGCGCACGCGGCAGGGCCCAGCGCTGCGCGGCCACGGTGATCTCGCCGCCCTGCACCTGCGCGGGCAGGAAGTTCATGCCCGGCGAGCCGATGAAGTGGCCCACGAAGGCGTGCTGCGGGCGCTCGAACAGATCGCCCGGCGTGCCCATCTGCACCACGCGCCCGCGCGTCATCACCACCACCTGGTCGGCGAAGGTGAGTGCCTCCACCTGGTCGTGCGTCACGTAGATCAGCGTGAGCTTGAGCTCATGGTGGATCTGCTTGAGCTTGCGGCGCAGTTGCCACTTGAGGTGCGGGTCGATCACCGTGAGCGGCTCGTCGAACAGCACGGCCGCGACGTCCTCGCGCACCAGGCCGCGGCCCAGCGAGATCTTCTGCTTGGCGTCGGCCGACAGGCCGGCCGCGCGCTGGTCGAGCTGGCCGCTCATCTCCAGCATCTCGGCGATTTTCCCCACGCGCTGGCGGATGTGCGCCTCAGGCACCTTGCGGTTCTTCAGCGGGAAGGCCAGGTTCTCGGCCACCGTCATGGTGTCGTAGATCACCGGGAACTGGAACACCTGGGCGATGTTGCGCTCCTGCGGGCTCGCGCGCGTGACGTCGCGGCCGTCAAACCGCACCTGCCCCTGCGAGGGCACGAGCAGGCCGGACATGATGTTCAGCATGGTGGTCTTGCCGCAGCCCGAGGGGCCCAGCAGCGCGTAGGCGCCGCCGTCATCGAAGACCATGTCCAGCGGCAGCAGCGCGTAGTCGCTGTCCTGCTGCGGGCGGGGTTTGTAGGAATGCGCCAGGTTGAGCTCGATGCGCGCCATGTCAGTGCCCTCCCTGCGCGCGTTCCGAGGCGCGCACGGGCGCCAGGGCCAGCGCGCCATCGGCGCCGAACACATAGGCCTGCGCCGGATCAAGGTACAGCGTGACGGCGCTGCCCAGTTCCAGATAGTGCACGCCCGTGACCTGCGCCACCAGCGCGCCCCAGGGCGTGGCGGCGTGCACGAAGGTGTCGGAGCCAGAGATCTCCGCCAGCTCCACCACGCCCTGCACCGCCACGTCGCCCGCGCGCTGGGCCAGCCGCAGGGCACTGGCGCGCAGGCCCACCGTGAGCGTGCCGCCCGCAGGGGCCTGCAGCGGATGGCGCAGGGCCAGCACGCTGCCGCCCGCCAGCTGCACGCCGCCGGGCACGGGCTGCGCGGGCAGCAGGTTCATGGGCGGATCGCTGAAGGCGCGTGCCACGCGCAGCGAGCGCGGCGCGTGGAACACCTCGGCCGTGGGGCCGTACTGCAGCAGCTCGCCCTCGTGCAGCACAGCGGTGTAGCCGCCCAGCAGCAGCGCCTCGCCCGGTTCGGTGGTGGCGTAGACCACGGTGGAGCCTCCGGCGGCGAACAGTTGCGACAGTTCCTCGCGCAACTCCTCGCGCAGCTTGTAGTCCAGGTTGACCAGGGGCTCGTCCAGCAGCATCAGCGGGGCGCCCTTGGCCAGTGCGCGCGCCAGCGCCACGCGCTGCTGCTGCCCGCCCGACAGCTCGGACGGCAGCCGATCGAGGAAAGGCGTGATGTGCAGCCGCTCGGCCAGTTCGCGCACGCGCGCGGCCACGTTCTTGTCGCCGCGCAGCTTGAGCGGCGAGGCGATGTTGTCCGCCACCGTGAGCGACGGGTAGTTGATGAACTGCTGGTACACCATGGCCACGTTGCGCTCACGCACGGGCACGCCGGTGACGTCCACGCCGTCCACACGCACGCGGCCCTCGGTGGGCCGGTCCAGCCCGGCCATGATGCGCATCAGGCTGGTCTTGCCCGCCTGCGTGGCCCCCAGCAGCACGGTCACGGCGTCGCTGTGCAGCCGCAGGCCCATGCCATGCAGCCACACCTGCGGGCCGACCCGCTTGGTGATGCCGTCCAAAATCAGCTCCATGCGCGCTCCTCGCCTCCCCTGTGGCAGCGGGGGTGCCAGGCGTCCGCACGCCTGCCACTCCCGACAAAATCTTCGTATTCATTCATTTTTGTTCTTTTGTGATCGAAACGAATCAAGGTTTACCCTTGTTCGATTCCTTTTTGTTCGTTTTAAAGTGCATCCCGCCCCACTGACATGCCCGCCCCAGCGCCGCCCGTGAACACCAACCCCCGCCAACTCCAGTTGCTCGATGAAGTACGCCTGCGCAAGTCGCTGAGCGTGGAGCAGTTGGCCGACATCCTGGGCGTGACGCTGCAGACCGTGCGCCGCGACGTACAGCGCCTGGCCGAACTGGGCCTGGTCAGCCGCTTTCATGGCGGGGTGCGCATGCCCAGCTCCACCGTGGAGAACCTGGCCTACACCCAGCGCGAGGCGCTGAACTCCACGGGCAAGGCGCGCATCGCGCGCGCCGTGGCCGCGCAGGTGCCCGACAACTGCTCGCTGATCCTGAACATCGGCACCACCACCGAAGCCATTGCCAAGGCGCTGCTGCACCACAAGGGCCTGCGCGTGCTGACCAACAACCTGAACGTGGCCGCCATCCTGTGCGCCAACCCCGACTGCGAAGTGATCGTGGCCGGGGGCGTGGTGCGCAAGCGCGACCGCGCCATCGTGGGCGAGGCGGCGGTGGACTTCATCCGCCAGTTCCGCGTGGACATCGCGCTCATCGGCATCTCCGGCATCGAGCCCGACGGCTCGCTGCGCGACTACGACATGCGCGAGGTGAAGGTCGCGCAGACCATCATCGAACACGCGCGCGAGGTCTGGCTGGCCGCCGACCACACCAAGTTCAACCGTCCGGCCATGGTGCAGCTGGCGCAGCTCGCGCAGATCGACCGGCTGTTCACCGACGCGCCGCCGCCCGAGCCCTTCCCGGCCCTGCTGCACGAGGCCGGCGTGCAATGCACCGTGGCTGCCGCATGAGAGGCCCTCCCGGCGACTGAACAGCGCCCCAACACGTTACGCTCCGCCCATGACCTACCTGCTCGCACTCGACCAAGGCACCTCCAGCTCCCGCAGCATCGTGTTCGACGAACGTGGCCGCATCGTGGCCCAGGCGCAGCGCGAGCTGCCGCAGATCTATCCCCGCCCCGGCTGGGTGGAACATGACCCGCGCGAGATCTGGCGCACGCAGCTCGCCACCGCGCAGGACGCGCTGCGCGAGGCGCGCATCACCGCGCAGGACGTGCGCGCCCTGGGCATCACCAACCAGCGCGAGACCACCGTGCTGTGGAACCGCCGCACCGGCCAGCCCGTGCACCACGCCATCGTCTGGCAGGACCGGCGCGCCGAGCCCGCCTGCGCGCAACTGCGCGAACAGGGCCATGCCGCCGCCATCCAGGCCAAGACGGGCCTGCTGATCGACGCCTATTTCTCCGGCACCAAGCTGCAATGGCTGCTGGACCATGTGCCCGGCGCGCGCGACGCGGCCGAGGCCGGCGAGCTGGCCTTCGGCACCGTGGACAGCTGGCTCATCTGGCAGCTCACCGGCGGCACGCGCCATGTCACCGACGTGAGCAACGCCAGCCGCACCATGCTGTTCAACGTGCACACCAACCAGTGGGACGATGAGCTGCTGCAGCTTTTGCGCATCCCGCGCGCGCTGATGCCCGAAGTGCTGCCATCGGCCAGCGACTTCGGCGCCACCGACGCGGCGCTGCTGGGCGGCCCGATCGCCATCGGCGGCGTGGCAGGCGACCAGCAAAGCGCGCTCTTCGGCCAGGCGTGCTTCACCGCCGGCATGGCCAAGAACACCTACGGCACGGGCTGTTTCATGCTCATGCACACCGGCAGCCGCTTTCAGAAAAGCGAGAACGGCCTGCTTACCACCAGCGCGGCGCAAGCCAGCCGATCGCCCGAGTACGCCATGGAAGGCAGCGTGTTCGTGGGCGGCGCCGTGGTGCAGTGGCTGCGCGACGGGCTGCGCGCCATCTCGGCCAGCTCCGAGGTGCAGGCGCTGGCCGAAAGCGTGCCCGACTCGGGCGGCGTGATGATGGTGCCTGCCTTCACCGGCCTGGGCGCGCCCTACTGGAAGCCCGACGCGCGCGGCACCATCACCGGCCTCACGCGCGGCACCACCATCGCGCACATCGCGCGCGCCGCGCTCGAATCCATTGCCTACCAGAGCGCCGCGCTGCTGGCCGCCATGAGCCGCGACGCCGTGGCCGCAGGCGGCGCCCCGGTGAGCGAGCTGCGCGTGGACGGCGGCGCCTGCGTGAACGACCTGCTGATGCAGTTCCAGGCCGACCTGCTGGGCATTCCCGTGGTGCGCCCCGCCGTGGTGGAGACCACCGCCCTGGGCGCCGCCTACCTGGCGGGCCTGGCGAGCGGCGTGTATGCCAGCACCGACGAGCTGTCTGCCCTGTGGCAGGCCGAGCGGCGCTTCACCCCCACCCTGCCGCGCAGCCAGGCCGAGGCGTTGATGGCGCGTTGGGAACACGCCGTCGCGCAGGCCGTGCTACCCGGTTGACGTAAAAACCATAGCTGCTGGCGCTTGCTGCAACCCATTTTCAGACACAAAACCCTCTGAATCCACTGCGTAGCAAGCGCGAGCAGCTCCTGTTTTTGAATCACTCTGAATGATGCTGGACGGCGCACAATGCCGCCTGACCCCATCGCTTCCCCGCCCAATCCCATGACAGCCAGCGCATCCCCCCTTCCCCCCATTGCCTTCATCGGCGGCGGCAACATGGCCAGCGCCATCATCGGCGGCCTGCTGCAGCGCGGCCTGCCGGCCGGCCAGATCGAGGTGGTCGAACCCTTCGAGCCCGCGCGCGCCGCGCTGCAGGACAAATTCGGCATCACCGCGCAGCCCGCGGCTGGCGATGCGCTCGCGCGCGCCGCGCTGGTCGTCTGGGCCGTCAAGCCCCAGACCTTCAAGGAAGCCGCCGCCGCCACCCGCGCCCACACCGCCACCGCCCTGCACCTGAGCGTGGCCGCCGGCATTCCCACGGACAGCATCGCGCGCTGGCTGGACACGCAGCACATCGTGCGCGCCATGCCCAACACCCCCGCGCTGGTGGGCAAGGGCATCACCGGCCTGTTCGCCCGCCCGCAAGTGGACCCGCAGGGCAAGGCGCTGGTGGAACGCGTGATCGCCACCACCGGCCAGTTTGTCTGGGTGGAGGCCGAGGAGCAGCTCGACGCGGTCACCGCGCTGTCGGGCTCCGGCCCGGCCTATGTGTTTCTGTTCCTCGAAGCCATGACCCAGGCCGGCGTGGACATGGGCCTGCCGCCCGCGCAGGCCTACCAGCTGGCCGTGGCCACGTTCCAGGGCGCATCGGAGCTGGCCGCGCGCTCGCCCGAGAGCGCCGAGGTACTGCGCCAGCGCGTGACCAGCAAGGGCGGCACCACGCACGCCGCCATCACACACTTGCAGGCTGCACAGGTGCCCGCGCACTTCATCGCCGCCATGCGCGCGGCAGAGGCCCGTGCCAAGGAACTGGCGGCCGAGTTCGGCGCCTGATTCATGCGTCAAAAATAGCTGCCAGCGCTTGACAGTCAAGCGCTGGCAGCTATCACTAGCGCAGCAAATACCCTAGCGCCACGCCGGCAAAGATCGCCGCGCCGATCCAGTGGCTCTTGCTGAAGGCGGTAAAGCACCCCTCGCGCGTGCGGTCCTTGATCAGCGTGAAGTGCCATGCCACCTGCGCCGCCGCCACGCCCAGCCCCAGCCACAGCGGCCAGCCCAGGCCGTAGGGCGCGAGCACCCACGCCGTGAGCCCCAGGCACAGCACGAAGAAGCCCATGATGGCCGCCACGTCGAAGCGCCCCAGCGTGATGGCCGAGGTCTTCATGCCGATCTTCAGATCGTCGTCGCGGTCCACCATGGCGTACTCGGTGTCGTAGGCCAGCACCAGGAACAGGTTGGCCAGCCACAGCACCCAGGCCGTGGCAGGCACCCGGCCCTGCACGGCCGCAAAGGCGATCACGATGCCGAAGTTGAACGCAATGCCCAGGAACGCCTGCGGCATGGCGAAGAACCGCTTGGTGAACGGGTACAGGATGGTGAACAGCACCGCGGGCACCGACCAGGCCACCGCCTCCCAGCGCGTGGTGAGCACCAGCACGAAAGCCACCAGCGTGAGCACCACGCCCACCAGCGCGGCCTCCCTCACGCCCAGCTGGCCGCTGGTGATGGGGCGCTGCGTGGTGCGCTTCACATGGCGGTCGAAGTCGCGGTCGGCAATGTCGTTGATGGTGCAACCGGCGCTGCGCATGAGCACCGTGCCGGCCACGAACACCGCCAGCAGGTGCCAGCCTGGAAAGCCGTCCGCCGCCACCCACAGCGCCGCCAGCGTGGGCCACACCAGCACCAGCCAGCCCGCGGGGCGGTTCCAGCGGATCAGGTCGAGGTACAGGGACAGGCGGGAGCGCGGGGCGACAGCGGACATGGAGGCAAGGGAAAAGACAGGTTGCGCGGGGCGCCACGGGGCGGACACGGACACCGAGGGCACAAAGGACACAAGGCCCGCGGACGACGCAGCACACGGGGGCGGGTGCCCGCCAGCGTGCGCCAAAGCCCGCTTTTATACGCCATGGCGGCCGGCGCGCCCACATGGTCGCACGGCACTGTCCGTGACCGGAAGACTGCCGTTCAACGGCGCGCGGCGTCCCGCAGGGGATCCCAGCCGCGCCCCAGCGCGGCCCCGCGCAGGAAGGCAACCACGGCGGCATCGCCCCCGCAGCCAGCCACCAGAGCGGCGGCCTGCGCCCAGTCGCGCTGCGCGCCCAGGCGCTCCTGCCACTGCTCGGCCGCGCCCCGGTGGCGGCCCATGCGACCGGGCAGCAGCGGCGCCAGCGACGTGCTGCCGTAGCGCAACCGCTTGGCGAGAATGCGGGCATGGTGCAGGCCTTCGTCATCGCCCGCCGTTTTGAGCGCCGCGCCCAGGCGCCGTACCAGCCGCTGGACGCGCTTGCGCACCCAGTGCCGCGCCGGCGCACCGGCCAGGGCATCGCTGGCACAGGCTTCCACGCCACACTCCCCCTGCGCGGCCAGCGCCCAGCCATGCAACCAGTCCTGCCAGGCCAGCAGCGCGGCGCCCACGGCGGGCCGATGGAGTGCGGCGCGCGTTTGCGCGCGGGCCTGGTCCGCGGCGGCATCCAGCGCGGCCTGCGCTGCCGCCCAGGCGGCGGCCTGCCGCGCGCCGCCCTGCGCGTAGTGCGCGGCCAACGCAGGCAGCGTCTGGGTGCGCGCCACATCCAGGTCGCGTAAATGTCCCAGGGACTGCAGCAGCGGCGCCAGCGCCGCGGCGGCGGGGGCCGGCCGCGCGGCGCAGGCCGGGGCGAAGAGGCGCGCCAGGCTGCGCAGCCGGCGCCAGCCCACGCGGGCCTGGTGCACCACCTCGGGCGCATCGCTGCCCTGCTGCAGCGCAAACAGGTTGGCGCAGAACTGGTGGAAAGGCTCCTGCAGCACGCGTTCGGCGACCTGCGCAACCGTCATGCCGCGCTTCAGCGCGGGCGGCTGGGCCTCCACGGCCGGGCTGGCCGGCGGGTGCAGCAGCGCGTAGCCGCGTGCGGCCTTGCTCGCGGCCAGCGGCAGCACCGGCACGTGCCGCGCGATGCGCCGCGCCAGCGCCAGCAGTGCCTCTGGGGGCCCCTGCAGCAACTCCAGCTCCAGTTCGCACAGCGGCGTGGCATGCGCCGCGCCGTCCACCGTGGCGGTCACGGCGCCCACGTCCAGCGCCACCTCCACCACGGCGCCGCCGCGCACCCGCACACGCCAGCGGGTGCGCACGAAGTCGGTGGTAAAGCACGGCTGCAGCGCGCCGGCCAGCACGCCATCGGGGTCCATGGCGGGCCAGGGCGTGCCCTCCAACCGGTGCAGCTCCAGCGCCGGGCCGGCCACGGGCATTTCCCACTCGCCGCGCTGGCTCAGCGCGGACGTGGTGTCGCCCGCGGTCTTGAGGGTCTGCAGCCAGCGGGCACCCGCACCCTCAGGCCCCTCGCGGCGCAGGCGCAGGGCGACGCGCTGGCGCAGCAGGTCCTGCGCAGGCGTGTCGTGGTAGAGGCTGACCAGGTGCTCACGCACCGGCGTGGCGCGTGCCAGCGCCGGCACGCGCATGAGGCGCGCCGCCAGCGCCGCCGCATCGCGCGGGGGCAGCGCCAGCTTGAGCTCTGTCTCGGTGGCGGACATGGCCCGGCCCGCGTGCGCAGCTGCGCTCAGTCCTCCAGCAGCGAGCGCAGCATCCAGGCCGTTTGCTCGTGCACCGTGAGGCGCTGGGTCAGCAGGTCGGCCGTGGGCTCGTCGCTGGCCTTGTCGGCCAGGGGAAACAGCTCGCGCGCAGTGCGGGCCACGGCCTCATGGCCTTCCACCAGGATGCGGATCATCTCGGTGGCCTTGGGCGGCTGGGCCGGCACGTCGGGCAGGCTGGTGAGCTGGCCGAACTGCGCGTAGGAGCCCGGCGCCACATGGCCCAGCGAGCGGATGCGCTCGGCCACCGGGTCCACGGCGTTCCACAGCTCGGTGTACTGCGCCATGAACATGGTGTGCAGCGTGTTGAACATCGGGCCCGTCACGTTCCAGTGGAAGTTGTGGGTCGTGAGGTACAGCGTGTAGGTGTCGGCCAGCAGGCGCGACAGGCCCTGCGCGATGGCGGCCCGGTCCTTGTCGCTGATGCCGATGTTGATGCGCGGTGCGCCGCTCTTGGTGCTGACGGATTTGCTGCTGGGCTTGGCCATGGTGCGTCCTTTCTGGGTGGTTGGGATGACTCTGCCATGACTGTACCAACTGCCGCGCCGCGCAGCATCGCCCTGCGTCAAGACAAGCGCGTGACGCCGGGCAACTCGCAGGCGTAGACAGCGTTGCGCAGCGCGGCGATGGCCTCGTAGCGCGTGAAGCTGCGCCTCCAGGCCAGCACCACGCGGCGCATGGGCGGCGGGCTGCCGTCGCTCTCCTTGATGGGCAGGTAGCGGATGTGCGTGTCGTCGCTCTTGCGCCGGCGTGCACCCGTGTGCAGCGCATCCCGCGGCACCGACAGGCGCGGCACCAGCGTCACGCCCATGCCGGCGGAGACCATGTGCTTGATGGTCTCCAGCGACGAGCCTTCGAACGTGCGGCGAATGCCTTCGGCATTGCTCGCGTAGCGCGCGAACTCAGGGCACACCTCCAGCACGTGGTCGCGAAAGCAGTGGCCCGCACCCAGCAGCAGCATGGTTTCGTTCTTGAGTTCCGACGCCGAGACAGCATCGCGCTCGGCCAGCGGGTGGCTGCTGGGCACGGCCGCCAGGAAGGGTTCGTCATACAGCGGCGCGATGGCCAGGCCGGTGTCGGGGAAGGGCTCGGCCATGATGGCGCAGTCGATCTCCCCGGTGCGCAGCATCTCCAGCAGCTTCACGGTGAAGTTCTCCTGCAGCATCAGCGGCATCTGCGGCGTGCGCGCGATGGCATGGCGCACCAGCTCGGGCAGCAGGTAGGGGCCGATGGTGTAGATCACGCCCAGCGTGAGGGCGCCGGCCAGCGGGTCCTTGCCGCGCTTGGCGATCTCCTTGATGGCGGCAGCCTGCTCCAGCACGCTCTGCGCCTGTCGCACGATTTCCTCGCCCAGCGGCGTGACGGAGACATCGCCCGCGCTGCGCTCGAAGAGCTTGACCTCCAGCTCGTCCTCGAGCTTCTTCACCGCTACCGACAGCGTGGGCTGCGAGACATAGCAGGCTTCGGCGGCGCGGCCGAAGTGTTTTTCACGCGCAACGGCGACGATGTATTTGAGTTCGGTAAGAGTCATGGCGAATCCGGCCGGCAGAATCGGCCATTGTGCAACGCCCGCCGCGCTATGCGGCCACGGGCGGCCCATCAGGCTTTGAGATAGTCCGATTTTCCGCCAAGCCAGCGCTGGATGTGGCGCTCGGCCAGCAGCGGGTGGCGATCCAGCATCTGCGGCGCCGTCTCGCGCGCCCATTCCAGCAGCAGCGTATCGGTGGCCAGGTCGGCAAAGCGCAGCAGTGCGTCGCCCGACTGGCGAGCGCCCAGGAACTCGCCGGGCCCGCGGATCTCCAGGTCGCGCCGCGCGATCTCGAAACCGTCGGTGGTCTCGGCCATGGCCTTCAGGCGGTCGCGCGCGGTCTCGCCCAGGCGGCCCGAATCGCCCGTGGAGTACAGCAGCACGCAGGCCGAAGCCGCCGCGCCGCGCCCCACGCGCCCGCGCAACTGGTGCAGCTGCGACAGGCCGAAGCGCTCTGCATGCTCGATGACCATGAGCGAGGCGTTGGGCACGTCCACGCCCACTTCGATCACGGTGGTGGACACCAGCACGCCCATCTGCCCGCCCTTGAACAGGTCCATCACGGCTTTCTTCTCGGCGGCGGGCATGCGCGAGTGCAGCAGGCCCACCATCACGGGCGCGCGCCCGTGCGCCGCGTCGCCCTGCAACGCCTCGCTCAACTCGGCGTGCGTGGCGGTGGCGTTGGACAGGTCCAGCGCCTCGCTCTCCTCGATCAGCGGGCACACCCAGTACACCTGCCGGCCCGCCGCCACCTGCGCACCGATGCGCTCGACCACCTCATCCTTGCGGCTGTCCGCGATCAGCTTGGTGACGATGGGCGTGCGCCCGGGCGGCAGCTCGTCGATGGTGGACACGTCCAGATCGGCGTAGTAACTCATGGCCAGCGTGCGCGGGATGGGCGTGGCACTCATCATCAGCAGGTGCGGCTCCATGCCGGCGTGCTGCAGCTTTTTGCGCAGCGCCAGGCGTTGTGCCACGCCGAAGCGGTGCTGCTCATCGATCACCGCCAGCGCCAGGTTCTTGAAACGCACCTGCTCCTGGATGACGGCGTGCGTGCCCACGACCAGCGCGGCCTCGCCGCTTTCGATGCGCGCGAGCATCTCGGCGCGCTCTTTCTTCTTCTGTCCGCCCACCAGCCACGCCACCTGGCGCCCGCGCGCGGCCAGCAGCGGCTGCAGCCAGCCGATGAGCTTGGCGAAGTGCTGCTCGGCCAGGATCTCGGTGGGCGCCATCAGCGCGCACTGCCAGCCCGCGTCCATGCACACCGTGGCGGCCAGCGCGGCCACCACGGTCTTGCCCGAGCCCACGTCGCCCTGCAGCAAACGGTGCATGGGCACCGGCCGGGCCAGATCGCGCGCGATCTCCTCACCCACGCGGCGCTGCGCGGCCGTCAGGCTGAAGGGCAACACGCCCAGCAATTGCTCGTGCAGCGGCGTGCTTCCCGCCTGCGCCTGCGGGCGCAGGGCCGGGGCACGCAGGCGGGCGCGCTCGCGCTTGGCGGTGAGTTGCGACAGCTGCTGCGCCAGCAGTTCCTCGGCCTTCAGGCGCTGCCACGCCGGGTGACTGTGGTCCTGCAGCGTGGCCAGCGCCACATCGGGCGCGGGGTGATGCAAAAAAAGGAGCGCCTCGCGCAGGCTCCATGGGCGCAGTAGGCCATTTTGGCCATTCCCCCGCACCCATGAGGGAACCGCGGGGGGCTCGAGCCCCGGCGGCAGCGTCTCGGGCAATTCCACGCGCGTGAGGGCGCTCGCCACGGCGCGGCGCAGGTACGCCTGAGGCAGCTGCGCCACCGTGGGATAGACGGGGGTCAGAGCCGCGGGCAAGTCCCCTTCGGCCTTGCGGAACGCCGGGTGCAGCATCTGGCGGCCCCAGAAGCCTCCCTTGATTTCGCCGCGCACGCGCAGGCGCGCGCCCACGGCCATGGTCTTCTGGTGCGAAGGGTAGAAGCTGAAGAAGCGCAGCTCGCAGCTGCCGGTGCCGTCCTCCACGGTCACCACCAGTTGCCGGCGCGGGCGCATCTGCACCTCGCTGGCGGTCACCGTGGCCTCGATCTGCACCGTGTCGCCATCGCGTGCGCTGCGGATCGGCGTGATGCGCGTCTCGTCCTCGTAGCGCAGGGGCAGGTGCAGGGCCAGGTCGATGTCGCGCACCAGCCCCAGCTTGACGAGGGCCTGCTGTGCGGGGCTGGGGGCGGGCTTCGCGGAGGACGAGGCGGAGGTGGAGGAACGTGTGGGTCTGGGCACGGCAAAAAGGCTACCATGCCCGCAGTTACCGCACGTTACCGTCTCGTCGTCTCCCGTCATGCTCAAGCGCATCGAAGTCAAGCATCTCACCCTGGGCATGTACCTGCATGAGTTCTGCGGCTCCTGGATGGAGCACCCCTTCTGGCGCTCGCGCTTTCTGCTGCAGGACCCGCAAGACCTGGCGCGCATCCGCGCCACGGACATCCACGAGGTCTGGATCGACACATCCAAGGGCCTGGACATCGCGCCCGGCACGGCCAGCGTGTCCCGCGCCGAAGCCGACGCGCAGCTGGACAGCGACTTCCAGCACCTGGAGGACCTGCCTGCCCAGCCCGCGCCGGCCCCGGCCGTGACGCCCCAGCCGGCAGGCATGGACCAGGAGCTGCGCCGGGCGGCGGCCATCTGCTCGCAGGCCAAGCAGGCCGTGGTCACGATGTTCGGCCAGGCACGCCTGGGCCGCGCCATCGATACCGCCGTGGCGCAGGAGATGGTCGACGAGATCACCGACTCGGTCACGCGCAACCCGGACGCGCTCATCAGCCTGGCACGGCTCAAGACGGCCGACGAGTACACCTACATGCACTCGGTCGCCGTGTCCGCGCTGATGGTGGCGCTGGCCCGGCAGATCGGCATGGACGATGGCGCCACGCGCATGGCCGGGCTGGCCGGGCTGCTGCACGACATCGGCAAGGCGGCCGTGCCGCTGGAAGTGCTCAACAAGCCCGGCAAGCTGACCGACGACGAGTTCACCGTGGTGCGCAGCCACCCCGTGGCCGGCTACGACCTGCTGCAGGGCACCGACCTGCCCGAGCCCGTGCTGGACGCGTGCCTGCACCACCACGAGAAGATGGACGGCACGGGCTACCCCCACCGCCTCACGGGCGAGCAGATCAGCACGCTGGCGCGCATGACTGCCATCTGCGACGTGTACGACGCCATCACGTCGGACCGGCCCTACAAGCGCGGCTGGGACCCCTCAGAGTCGCTGCGCCGCATGGCGGAATGGACCCGCGACCACTTTGACAGCCGGCTGTTCCAGGCCTTCGTCAAGACCATCGGCATCTACCCCGTGGGGTCGCTGGTGCGCCTCGCCTCGGGCCGCCTGGGTGTGGTGACCGAGCAGTCGCCGGGCAAGCTGATTGCGCCGCGCGTGAGGGTCTTCTACTCCACCCGATCCGATCTGCGCATCCCCCCCGAGGTGGTGGACCTGTCCGAGCCCGACTGCCGCGACAAGATCATCGCGCGCGAGGACCCGGCGCGCTGGCAGTTCCCCGACCTCGCGCAACTCTGGTCCGACCTGCCCAACCCTCGCTGGTAGCGCCCGAGGTGCACCAACGCGCTGCACGGCGGCGGCATCTTTGCGAGAATCGCGGGCTTGTCTTTCTGCCTTGGAACGGGCCCGTCCGGCCCTCAAGCCCCGCATGTCCTCTGCCTCCACCGCACCCCGCACCTTCACCCTGAGCGACTTCGACTTCGAGCTGCCCGAGCTGCTCATCGCCCAGCACCCGGCCCCCCAGCGCAGCGGCTCGCGCCTGCTGGACGGGCGCACCGCCCCGCCCACCGACCGCATCTTCCGCGAACTGCCCGACCTGCTGCAGCCGGGCGACCTGCTGGTGTTCAACGACACGCGCGTGGTCAAGGCCCGCGTGTTCGGCGAGAAGGCCAGCGGCGGCAAGCTGGAACTGCTGATCGAGCGCGTGCTCACCGGCAACGAGGTCGTGGCGCACATGAAGGTCAGCAAGAAGCCGCTGCCCGGCGCCACGCTCCACTTGGCCGGCGGCGCGGCCGCGGGCGGGTTCGACGCCACGCTGCTCGGCCGCTACCCGGATGCGGACGGCCCGCTGTTTCGCCTGGCCCTGCGCGGGCCCGCGGGCGAGAGCCCCTGGGAGCTCATGGAGCGCCACGGCCACCTGCCGCTGCCGCCCTACATCGAGCGCCAGCAGGCCGGCGGCAACGACCCCCATGCCGGCGAGGACAGCGAGCGCTACCAGACCGTATTCGCGCGTGCGCCCGGCGCGGTGGCCGCGCCCACGGCCGCGCTGCACTTCGACGATGCCGTACTGGCCCGCCTGGCCGAGCGCGGCATCGAGCGCGCGAGCGTCACGCTGCACGTGGGTGCGGGCACCTTCCAGCCCGTGAAGACAGAGAACCTGGCCGAACACCGCATGCACAGCGAGTGGTACGAGGTGCCGCTGGCCACGCTGGCGGCGCTGGAGCGCTGCCGCCAGCGGGGCGGCCGCGTGGTGGCCGTGGGCACGACCACGGTGCGCACGCTGGAATCCTGGGCCGCGAGCGGCCAGGCCGCGGGCGACACCAGCATCTTCATTACGCCGGGCTTCCAGTTCCAGGTGGTCGACCTGCTGCTCACCAACTTCCACCTGCCCAAGAGCACGCTGATGATGCTGGTGAGCGCCTTTGCGGGCTACGAGCACATCATGCAGCTGTACCGCCACGCGGTCGCGCAGCGCTACCGCTTCTTCAGCTACGGCGACTGCATGCTGCTGGAGCGCCCCCGCGCATGAGCGCCGGACCGGCCGGGCACAGCCCCCGCACCGCCCTGGCCGGCATCGCGCTCACGGTGGGCGCCTGCGCCTCGTTCGCGCTGCTGGACACCGCCACCAAGCTGGTGAGCGCCACCACGCCGCTGCTGCTGGCGCTGTGGCTGCGCTATGTGTTCCAGTCGCTGGTCACCAGCGCCTATGTGCTGCCACGCAGCGACTGGCGCCCGCCCCGCACGGACCACCCGCGCTATCAACTGTTGCGCGCGGTGTTGTTCGCGGCCACCAGCCTGTTCGGCATCTTCAGCATCCGCGCCATGCCGCTGGCGGAGTTCACCGCCATCGTGGCCGCCACGCCGCTGTGCGTGACGCTCGTGGCCGCGTTGTGGCTGCGCCAGCCGGTCAGCGCACTGCGCTGGCTGCTGGTGGCCACGGGGCTGGCCAGCGTGCTGCTGATCCTGCGCCCGGGCGGCCAGTCCTTCAGCGGGGTATTGGTGCTGCCGCTGGGCATGCTGGCCTGCGGCACGGGGTACCAGATCTTGAGCAGCCGCATGGCCGGGCAGGAGGCCCCCACGACCACGCAGTTCTATACCAGCTGGATTGCCGCCGGGCTGATGACGCTGGCGGCGCCCTTCGTGTGGACCGCCATCACCAGCGCCTGGGTATGGCTGGGGCTGGTGGTCATGGGACTGTCGAGCGCGCTGGGCCATCTGTTGCTGCTGCGGGCCTACGCCTGCGCAGCGCCCGCCACGATCGCGCCGTTCCTCTACACCCAGATCGCGTTTGCCATGCTGGCCGGCTGGGCGGTGTACGGCCACATGCCGGACCGCTGGTCGCTGCTGGGCATCTGCCTGATCGCCGCCAGTGGCGCTGCGAGCGCCTGGCTGACGGTGCGCGAGCGGCGCTGATCAGTACCCGTGCTGCTGGCGGAACGCCCGCGCCTGGCCGAAGTGGCCGTTGCCGATGAACGGCACGGGCGGGCGCAGCGCCGACAACGGCGAGGGATGGTTGGAGGTAAGCACCAGGTGCCCCCGGTCCCGCGGGATGAAGGCGCGCTTGGACTGCGCATGGCTGCCCCAGAGCATGAACACCACGGGGCGCGGCCCTTCGGCCACCTCGCGGATGACGGCATCGGTCAGCTGCTCCCAGCCCTTGCCCGCGTGGCTCGCGGCCTGGCCCTCTTCCACCGTGAGGCAGGTGTTGAGCAGCAGCACACCGTTCTGTGCCCACTTCACCAGGCTGCCGCCCGGGTTGGGAAACGGTGGGAAGGGTACGCCCATGTCGCGCTGCATTTCCTTGAAGATGTTCTGCAGCGAGGGCGGCAGGCGCACGCCCGGCGCCACCGAGAACGCGAGCCCCTCGGCCTGGCCACGGCCGTGGTACGGGTCCTGCCCCAGGATGACCACGCGCGTGTCCTCGGGGGCCGTGAGCTGCAGCGCCCGCAGCGGCTGCGGCGGGAAGATGGCGGCGCCGGCCTCCAGCCGCGCCTGCAGGAAGGCCAGCAACTGCCGGCCGCGCGCGCTGGCAAAGAACGTGTCGACCAGCGGCTGCCAGCCCGGCGCGACAGGCCAGTCGGCGGGGTCGGCGCTTTGCAGTTGCGTGGCGGCGGGAGTATTTAGCATCAAATCATGCTCCAAGGCTTATCCATTCTGCGCTACAAGCTATATTTACGATAGCTAATCCATTCCATCATGCACCCGGTTGCGGCCTGCCGCCTTGGCGCGGTACAGGTTCGCATCCGCGCGCGCCAGCAACTGTTCGGGGGTGTCTTCGGCGCCGGGCACCACACAGGCCACCCCGGCACTCACCGTGACCACGGGCGCAATCGGCGAGCCGCGGTGTTCCATCTGCCGCGCATGCACGGCCCGGCACAGCGCCTGCGCCTTGGCGCGCGCGCCGTCCAGGTCGCACTCGGGCAGCAGGCAGACGAACTCTTCACCGCCGTAGCGGGCCACGAGGTCGTGCGACCGCCCCAGGCCGCCGCGCAGCGCGGCGGCCACGGCGCGCAGGCAATCGTCGCCCTGCTGGTGGCCATACAGGTCGTTGAACTGCTTGAAATGGTCGATGTCCACCATCACCACGGACAGGGGCTGGCCGCTGCGCCGGCAGCGCCGCCATTCGGCCTTGAGGGTGCGGTCCAACTGGCGGCGATTCGCCAGGCCCGTCAGCCCGTCCATGAAGGCGAGCTTGCGCAGCAGTTCATGTTGCGCGCGCTGCTCGGTCACGTCCACGAAGGTGGCCATGCAATGGTCGCCAAAAGCCAGCCCGCCGATGGTCATCGTATGCAGCCTGCCGTCGCGGTCGGTGACGCGGTATTCCCTGTCCGCGATCTCGCCCCCCTGCGCGCCTGCCTGCGCCAGGTCTGCGTTCCACGCGGCGATGACCTGTTCGCGGTAGTGCGGATCGGGATAGGCCCGCGGCCACCACTGCCCCAGCGTGGGCACCTCGGCCTCGGTGTAGCCGAACAGGTCCATGAAGCGCCGGTTGCGAAAGTAGATCACGCCCGCGGCATCGATCATGCACAGCCCGATGGGCATTTCCTGCATCAGATGCCTGAGCAGGCGCTCGGTCTCCTGCAGCTGCAGCGCCTGCTGCTTGGCCAGCGTCACGTCATGGATATAGCCATGCCACAGCACGGCACCCGAGGCCGTGCGCGCGGGCCGCGCCTGGTCGCTGACCCAGCGCTCGCGCTCGCCCGGCACGAGCACACGGTATTCGGTGCGCCACAGCTCCAGGGTCTGCGCGGATGCCAGCACGCTCTCGCGCAGCGCCTGCAGGTCGTCGGGGTGGATGCGCGCGAAGACCTGCTCCGCGTCCACGCACAGGGCCTGCGGGGGAAGCCCGTAGATGTCCTGCACCCCGGGGCTGGCGTACGGGAAGTGGCTGCGCCCGTCGGGTTCGCGCTGGTACTGGTACAGCGCGCCGGGCACGTTCTCGGCCAGGCGGTCCAGCGTCTCTTGGTGCTGGCGCTGCGCGGTCACGTCCGTGTGGGTGCCGATGAGGCGGGTGGGTCGGCCGCTGGCGTCGCGCGAGGTCACCTGGCCGCGGTCCTGCACCCATTTGTAGCTGCCGTCCTTGCAGCGCATGCGGTGCACGTTTTCATAGACCACCGTTTCACCCGCCAGGTGGCGCGCCACGTCGGCGTGCACGCGCGCCAGATCGTCGGGATGCACGCGGCTTTCCCATTCCTGCAGGCTGTCGCCGATGTCGCCTTCTGCGTAGCCGAGCATGGTCTTCCATACCGGCGAGAAATACACCGTGCCCGCGGCCATGTCCCAGTCCCACACGCCCTGCTGGGTGGCGTGCAGCACCGCCTGCCAGCGGGCCTGCAGCGCGGCCTCCTGGGCGGCCAGCGCCTGCTCGCGGCGCCACAGCTGGCGGCGCCGGCGCTGCATGAAGCCCAGGCCCAGCCCAATGGCAACCCCCGTCAGCAGCCATGCCACACCCAGCGTCCAGGCGCGCGCGCGCCAGGCGGCGAACACCTGGCTCCAGTCCCGCGCGACGGCCGCAACCAACGGCTTGTCCATGTGCAGGTGCGCCGGAAAGATGGTGCGCAGCGCCACCAGCCGCTCGGCCGGGTCCGGCTCCATCGCGCCGACGAAGAGGCTTTCCATCCGCCCGCTATCCAGGTGCGCCTGAAAGAGCGTGCCGGGCTGCGCCAGCGTGGCGCCCAGCAGCCCCGCCCGTTCGGGCACGCGCAGGAAGCGCACGCCGTCGCCGTGCACCAGGGTGCTCTCCACGTCGGGGGCGTAGCGCACGGAATCCAGCAAGGTCTTGAACTCGTCGGGGTCCAGCGTCGCCGTGACCACGCCGCCGGGCAGCCCATCCTCCGCTGGCACGGGGCGCGACAACGTGATGGCCCAGATACCCAACACCGTGCGCATGGGCGCGCTGACGATCAGCGAGGGCTGCTCGCGGCTTGCCAGCCGGCGCGCCGACTGAAAGTAATCGCGGTAGGCAAAGTTCTCCCCGAGCAGTTCGGCGCGGCTGGAGGCGACCACCGTACCCTCGGCATCCAGCACGGTCAGCGTGCGCACGCCGGTCATGGCGTCGCTGAAGGCCCGCAGCCGCTCGTTGAATGGCAAGGCGCCTTCAGGGCGCGCGCGCCACTGCGCCAGGTTCGCAACAATATCCCCCAGCGCCTGGTTCACGGCATGCAGTTGGCGCTCCAGGTTCTCATGGACGATATGCACCTGGTGCGCGACCTGCTGGCGCTCGCGTTCCTCGGTGTCGCGCCGCTCCAGGCTCAGCACGACCGCGATCAGCGCCCCCAGCGCCAGCCACAGGCCCGCCAGCAACCACCACTCCCTGCGAAAACGCTCGGCCTGCGTATCCGGTCTCTCGCGCAAGGCAACTCCTCCATGCGGGCACGATAAGAATGGCCGGGTAACCGCCTCAGGCAAGGCTCATCGACGCGGCCCGATGACTTTCATGGGCCCAGTATGCCGCCACCGCCCCAACCCTGGGGGACGCCCGGCCTACGGCCGTCAGGCGAACAGCTGGGCCAGCGCCCGCCCCGGGTCGGGCGCGCGCATGAAGGCCTCGCCCACCAGGAACGCATTCACGCCGGCATCGCGCAGCGTGTGCACATCCACCGGCGCAAGGATGCCGGACTCGGCCACCAGCAGGCGGTCGGCAGGCACTTCCTTCTTCAGGTCCAGCGTGGTCTGCAGGCTGACCTCGAAGGTGCGCAGGTTGCGGTTGTTGATGCCCACGAGCGGCGTCTGCAGGCGCAGCGCGCGCTCCAGCTCGGCGCCGTCGTGCACCTCCACCAGCACGGCCATGTCCAGGCTGCGGGCGAACTGCTCCATCTCGGCCATCAGGCCATCCTCGAGGCAGGCGGCGATCAGCAGCACACAGTCGGCGCCCATGGCGCGCGACTCGTAGATCTGGTACGGATCGATCATGAAGTCCTTGCGCAGCACCGGCAGCGGGCAACTGGCGCGTGCCTGCTTCAGGTAATCGGGCTGGCCTTGAAAGAACTGGCGGTCGGTCAGCACCGACAGGCAGGCCGCGCTGACCTTGCCGTCGCCCTCGGCGTAGCTTTGCGCAATGTCGGCCGGGATGAAATCCTCGCGGATCACGCCCTTGCTGGGGCTGGCCTTCTTGATTTCGGCGATCACGCCGGCCTGGCCCTGGTCGATCTTGGCGCGCAGCGCGCCCACGAAGTCGCGCGTGAGCACGCGGCTCTCGGCGTCGCGGCGCATGTCGGTGAAGGACACGCGCTTTTGCGCGGCGGCCACTTCCTCGACCTTCACGTCGCAGATTTTCTTCAGGATGTCGGACATGCTTGCTTCCTTGCTCCCCGCAGGGAGCGTCAATGGTGACGGCGCGCACTGGCGCCAGCGCCCGTCCCGCTCATTCGTGCGGAGGTACCGGGCCCTTGTGGCCTTGCGTGGGCGGTGCCGGGCCGCGCACTACCTTCATGATGATGCGGTGCATCACGATGCCCACGACGATGAACAGCAGCGACACGCCCAGCACGATCCACGTCGCGGGGTCGTTCCAGATGGGAGCGTCCAGCAAGCTCATCGCCGTGCGCTCAGGCCGCGAGCTTCTGGGTGTAGGCGACCAGCTGCTGCAGCTTGGCCAGGGCCGCGCCGCTGGCCAGGGCCTGCTGGGCGCGGCGCAGGCCGTCTTCCAGCGAGTCGGCCACGTTGGCAGCATACAAGGCGGCACCGGCATTCAGGCAGACGATGTCGCGCGCCGGGCCTTCGTCGCCCTGCAGCACGCCCATCAGCATGGCCTTGGATTCGGTCGGGTTCTCCACGCGCAGCGCCCGCGTGCCTGCCATGCGCAGGCCGAAGTCCTCGGGGTGGATCTCGTACTCGCGCACCGCGCCGTCTTTCAATTCGCCCACCAGCGTGCCCGCGCCCAGGCTGATTTCGTCCAGCCCGTCACGGCCGTAGACCACCAGCGCGTGCTCGGCGCCCAGGCGTTGCAGCGCACGCACCTGGATGCCCACCAGGTCTTCGTGGAACACGCCCATGAGGATGTTGGGCGCACCTGCCGGGTTGGTCAGCGGCCCCAGGATGTTGAAAATGGTCCGCACGCCCAGCTCCTTGCGCACCGGCGCCACGTTCTTCATGGCGGGGTGGTGGTTGGGCGCGAACATGAAGCCGATGCCCACGTCGCCAATGCACTGCGCGATCTGCGCAGGCTGCAGGTTGATGTGCACGCCCAGCGCCTCCATGGCGTCGGCGCTGCCGCTTTTGCTGCTGACGCTGCGCCCGCCATGCTTGCTGACCTTGGCGCCCGCGGCGGCGATCACGAAGGTGGCGCAGGTGGAGATGTTGAAGGTGTTGGCGCCGTCGCCGCCCGTGCCCACGATGTCCACGAGGTGCTTGGTGTCGTGCACCTGCACCTTGTGGGAGAACTCGCGCATCACCTGCGCGGCGGCGGTGATCTCGCCGATGGTTTCCTTCTTCACGCGCAGGCCGGTGGTGATGGCCGCGGTCATGACGGGCGAGAGTTCGCCGCTCATGATCATGCGCATGAGGTGCAGCATCTCGTCGTGGAAGATCTCGCGGTGCTCGATGGTGCGCTGCAGCGCTTCCTGGGGGGTGATGGGGGTCATGGAAGTACCTCTATTTTGATAGCTGCGTGCGCTTGCTGTATATGCATTTCAAGCATTTTTCACACTGAAATCGTTTATAGGCAAGCGCTGGCAGCTCTTATTTTTGATCCAGGAAGTTCTTGAGCATCGCGTGGCCGTGCTCGGTGAGGATGCTCTCGGGGTGGAACTGCACGCCCTCGATGGCCAGCTCGCGGTGGCGGATTCCCATGATCTCGCCGTCGTCCGTCCAGGCCGTCACCTCCAGCACTTCGGGGCAGCTCGCGCGCTCGATGGACAGCGAGTGGTAGCGGTTCACCGTGAACTGCTTGGGCAGGCCGGCGAACACGCCCGTCTGCGTGGTGGTGATGACGCTGGTCTTGCCATGCATGAGTTGCTGCGCCCGGATGATCTTGCCGCCGAAGGCCGCGCCAATGCTCTGGTGGCCCAGGCACACGCCCAAGATGGGGAGCTTGCCGGCGAAGTGCTGGATCGCCGCCACCGAGATACCCGCCTCGGCCGGCGAGCATGGCCCGGGCGAGATCACCAGCCGGTCGGGCGCACGCGCGGCAATGCCCTCCAGCGTGATCTCGTCGTTGCGAAACACCTCGACTTCGGCGCCCAGTTCGCCGAAGTACTGCACGATGTTGTAGGTGAAGCTGTCGTAGTTGTCGACCATCAGCACGCGCGTCATGGCGTCACCTCCTGGCCCTTGCGGCCCTCTGCGCACAGGCGCGCGAATTCACGGTGTTCGTAGGCGATGTAGGCCTCCATCATGCTGCGGTAGATGGCCTCGATCACGTCGGGCTCGCCGCCCTCGGCCGCCGCACGCGCACGCACGCGCTGCACGATGGCCTCGATGCGCGCTTCGTCGCGCACCTGGTCTTCGCGCGGCTTGTTGAGGGCAGCCTGGGTCATGTAGCCGCCGCGCTCCACGAGCAGCGGCACCAGGATGTCGTCCAGCGCGTCGATGCGCGCGCGCACCTCGGCCATGCTGGCGCAGGGCTGGGTCTTGTCGATTGCACGGGTGGTCATTCCAGCCCCTCCTCCACCAATTCGGCCGCACGCAGCAGGGCGCGCGCCTTGTGTTCCGTTTCCTTCCATTCGAGCTCGGGCACCGAGTCGGCCACCACGCCGGCCGCCGCCTGCACGTAGAGCGTGCCGTCCTTGACGATGCCGGTGCGGATGGCGATGGCCACATCCATGTCGCCCGCATAGCTCAGGTAGCCGCAGGCGCCTCCGTAAAGGCCCCGCTTGCTGGGCTCCAACTGGTCGATCAGTTCCATGGCGTGCACCTTGGGCGCGCCGGTGAGCGTGCCGGCCGGGAAGGTGGCCTTGAGCACGTCCATGCTGGTCATGCCGTCGTTGAGGATGCCCTCCACGTTGCTCACGATGTGCATCACGTGGCTGTAGCGCTCGACCGCGAAGGCCTCGGTCACCTTCACGGTGCCGGTCTTGGCGATGCGGCCGATGTCGTTGCGCGCCAGGTCGATCAGCATCACGTGCTCGGCGCGTTCCTTGGGGTCGTTCACCAGCTCCACTTCGGTGGCCTTGTCGGCCTCGGGCGTGGCGCCGCGCGGGCGCGTGCCGGCCAGCGGGCGGATGGTGACCTTCTGCCCCTCAGGCGTGCTCTCCTGGCGCACCAGGATCTCTGGGCTGGAGCCCACCACCTGGAAATCGCCGAAGTTGTAGTAATACATGTACGGCGACGGGTTCAGCGAGCGCAGCGCGCGGTACAGCGACAGCGGCGATTCGGTGTAGCGCTTGTGGATGCGCTGGCCCACCTGCACCTGCATGAAGTCGCCCGCGGCGATGAGCTCCTTGGCGCGCTCCACGGCCGCCAAGTAGTCGGCCTTGGCAAAGCTGCGCTGTGCGGTGTGGCTCTCGGTGGGCCGCACCACGGGCGCGCTCACGGAATACTTGAGCTGGTCCTTCAGCTCCCGCAGGCGCTTCTTGCCCTTGGCATAGGCCTCGGGCTGGGCCGGGTCGGCGTAGACGATGAGATACAGCTTGCCCGAGAGGTTGTCGATGACCGCCAGCTCCTCGCACTGCAGCAGCAGGATGTCGGGGCAGCCCAGGGTGTCGGGCGGGCAGGTGGCCTCTAGCTTCTTCTCGATATAGCGCACCGCGTCGTAGCCGAAGTAGCCCGCCAGCCCGCCACAAAAGCGCGGCAGCCCCGGGCGCAGCGCCACCTTGAAGCGCTTTTGGTAGGCGGCAATGAAGTCCAGCGGGTTGCCCGGGTGCGTCTCCACCACTTGGCCGTCGGTCACCACCTCGGTGCGCGCCGCATCGCCGAAGCCGCTGGACCGCAGCAAGGTGCGCGCAGGCAGGCCGATGAAGCTGTAGCGCCCGAAGCGCTCGCCGCCGACGACCGACTCCAGCAAAAAGCTGTGCTTGCCGTCGCCCTTGCCATGGGCCAGCTTGAGGTACAGGGAGAGAGGGGTTTCCAGGTCCGCAAAGGCTTCCGCCATCAGCGGGATGCGGTTGTAGCCTTCGCTGGCCAGGCTTTTGAATTCCAGTTCAGTGATCACAAGAAGATTCCCAGCTCGTGCGGCGCGGTCGCTGGCTGCGCCAGTGCGCCGCAGGATCATTCAGAGGAGTCGGCCCCGTGCAGGACAGCACGTGTGGGGCCACGGGCGCACGCTGGGGAGGCGCCCAGGTGCAGTCAGGGGTTCAACGACGCAGGCTTGCGCCAGGGCCAGGCTCCCCGGTCGCTGCAACCTGTGATGAACGTGTGGTGAATGAACATGGACCCGCAGTGTAGCAAAGCACTTTGTCACCTGCGCGGTGGATGCTGCAGCGCATCCACGCGAAAACCCTATTGCCGACCGCCCCTCGATGGCGCAACATTTAGAAACGAACGATCGTTCTTTTTTGGAGTTGCGCAATGCCCTTCACCCGTCGTCGCACCCTGCAGTGGGGTGCTCTGGCCCTTCCCCTGTGCCTGGCGCTTCCGGCTCCCGCATCGACGGAGCCGACGACCGCAGCCGGCGTCAAGTTCGAGCCCACCCTCGACCTGGGCGGCAGCAAGCTGCAACTCAATGGCGCCGGAGTGCGCTACAAGGCCGTGTTCAAGGTGTATGCCGCAGGCCTGTACCTGGAGAAGAAGGCATCCACGCCTGCCGAGGTCTACGCGCTGCGCGGCCCCAAGCGCATCAGCGTGACCATGCTGCGCGACATCGACTCCACGGAACTCGGCAAGCTGTTCTCGCGCGGTATGGAAGACAACATGGACAAGGCCGCCTTTTCCAAGCTGATTCCGGGCGTGCTGCGCATGAGCCAGATCTTTTCAGAGCACAAGAAGCTCATGGCGGGCGAACAGTTCGTCGTGGACTGGCTGCCCGGCACGGGCACGCAGGTGACGGTGAAGGGCGTCCCGCAGGGCGAACCGTTCAAGGAGCCCGAATTCTTCAACGCATTGCTGGGCATCTGGCTCGGCAGCCAGCCCGCCGACTGGAAGCTCAAGGACGCCCTGCTGGGCAAGGAATAAGCCCATCGACCCACGCAGTGACGATGCGCAGAGAAAGCATGCCATTGCCCCCTTGATGGCGTTTTCAGCCATCCCCCCTTGGCGATACACTTTATTGCAATTGCGCAGCAAGGGGGCCTCTATGCATCTCAGCAACCTCAAGGTCGGCACGCGCCTGGCCTTGTCTTTCGGCTTGGTTCTGCTCATCACCGTGGTCATCGCGGCGGTAGGCATATGGCGTTTGCAGGAGTTGGCAAGCGTCACCCATCAGCTCACCAGCACGGACAACGAACGGCTGCGCGCCGCCAGCACATGGCGGCAGGCGATTGACCTGAACTGGGTGCGCACGCGCGCCGCCATCCTGGATGCGGACACCTCCCATCTCTCGAGCTGGCAAAGCGAGATTGCCAAGACCTCCGAAGAAGCATCCAAGGCGCAGGAGGTGGTGGAGCGGCTGGTGACCACCGACGAAGGACGCCGCTTGCTCGCCGACATCGCGAAGACGCGCGAAGCCTATCGCGGCCCGCGGGCTGAATTGCTCAAGCGCAAGGCTGCCGGCGAGAGTGTGGGTGAGTTGCTCGACAGCCAACTTAAGCCGTTGGCCGACGCTTACCTACAGTCCATCGTCGCCATGGAACAGCGCCAGCGCGCGCTGTACGAAAGCACCCGCGACAACGCTGCCAAGCAGGCCACGCTCAGTCGCGCCATCCTGATGGTCGTGACCGCAGTGGCGCTGCTGGTGGGCGCGGGCGCCGCGATCTTGTTGAGCCGCTCCGTGACCGGGCCCCTGCAGTTGGCCGTGCGCGGCGCAGGCTTGATCGCCGAAGGCGACCTCACCCAGTCCATCCAAGCCCACGGCCGCGACGAAGCCGCGGCGCTGCTGAAGGCACTGGGCCACATGCAGGGCAACCTCGCTCGCGTAGTGGCCGGCGTGCGCGCCAATGCGGAGAGCGTCGCGTCGGCCAGCGCGGAGATCTCGCAGGGCAACCACGACCTGTCCGGCCGCACCGAGAGCCAGGCCAGCGCCCTGGAAGAAACGGCCGCCTCCATGGAGCAGTTGGGCGCCACCGTGCGCCAGAACGCCGACAACGCCCGCCAGGCCAACCAACTCGCCATGAATGCCAGCACCGTCGCCGTGCAGGGCGGCGAGGTGGTCTCCGAGGTGGTGGACACCATGCGCGGCATCAATGAGTCCAGCCGCAAGATCGCCGACATCATCGGGGTGATCGATGGCATTGCCTTCCAGACCAACATCCTGGCGCTGAATGCCGCCGTGGAGGCCGCGCGTGCCGGTGAGCAAGGCCGCGGGTTTGCCGTGGTGGCCGGCGAGGTGCGCGCGCTGGCGCAGCGCTCGGCCGAGGCCGCCAAGGAGATCAAGCAGCTCATCACCGCCAGCGTGGAGCGCGTGGAGCAGGGCTCGCAGCTGGTGGACAAGGCCGGTGCCACCATGACCGAGGTGGTCACCGCCATTCGCCGCGTGACCGACATCATGGGAGAGATCAGCGCCGCCAGCAGCGAGCAAAGCGCGGGCGTGGCCCAGGTGGGCGAGGCCATCACCCAGATGGACCAGGCCACGCAGCAGAACGCCGCGCTGGTCGAGGAGATGGCCGCCGCCGCCAGCAGCCTCAGCGGCCAGGCCCGCGAGCTCGTCGAGGCCGTCGCCGTGTTCAAGCTGGCGAGCCATGGCCACGCACTCGCAACGCCCGCCGCCATCAGGACGCCCCAGCCATCCGCACCCGCCGTGACGCGGGCCGCGCCCCCCGCACGCCCGGCGTCCGCGCCTGTACAACCGGCGGCACGCCAGGCCCGCCCCGTCTCCGCCTCGCCAAAGGCTGCGCCGGCACCTTCCGCCGACGACGGCGCCTGGGAAAGTTTCTAAACCACCTGCAGCCGCCAGCGGCGGGGAATACCACCATGCAAATGTTCTACCGATTGCCCGTTTCCCGCCGCCTCGGCGGCTTGGTGGCCCTGGCCATCCTGGCCATGCTGGCGCTGGTTGCCAGCATCATGTGGACCGAACGCTCCCTGATCATGGGTGAGCGCCAGGCCAGCGTGCGCCAGACCGTGGAGGCGGCACATGGAATCGTCGTGCACTTCCACGCGCAGGCCAGCAAGGGCACGATCACCGAGGAAGAGGCCAAGCAGCGCGCAATGGATGCGCTGCGGCCGCTGCGCTACAGCGGCTCGGAGTATTTCTGGATCAACGACATGCACCCGCGCATGGTCATGCATCCCATCCGCCCCGAGCTGCAGGGGCAGGACCTCAGCAGCAACAAGGACCCCACGGGCAAGCATCTGTTCGTGGAGTTCGTCAACACCGTGAAAAGGAGCGGCGCAGGCTTCGTGAGCTACCTGTGGCCCAAGCCGGGCAGCGACCAGCCCGTGGAGAAAGCCTCGTACGTGATGGGTTTCGAGCCCTGGGGCTGGGTGATCGGCTCCGGCGTGTACGTCGACAACGTGCAGGCCACGTTCGTGAGCCGGCTGGCCCGCTCGGGCGCGGTGACTGCCGTGCTCGCGCTGCTGCTGCTGGCCATTGGCTGGCTGGTGGCGCGCAGCATCCTGCGCCAGCTGGGCGCCGAGCCCAGCCAGCTCAACGCCATCACCCATGAGATGGCGCAAGGCAACCTGGCCGTCGAAATACCGCCCGCCCGCGACAGCGACAGCGTCATCCACGGCATCCAGACCATGCGCGACAACGTGGCCGAGATCGTGCAGGGCGTGCGCCGAAGCTCCGAGCACGTGGCCACGGCCAGCGCGGAGATCTCGCAGGGCAACCACGACCTGTCCGGCCGCACCGAGAGCCAGGCCAGCGCCCTGGAAGAAACGGCCGCCTCCATGGAGCAGTTGGGCGCCACCGTGCGCCAGAACGCCGACAACGCCCGCCAGGCCAACCAACTCGCCATGAATGCCAGCACCGTCGCCGTGCAGGGCGGCGAGGTGGTCTCCGAGGTGGTGGACACCATGCGCGGCATCAATGAGTCCAGCCGCAAGATCGCCGACATCATCGGGGTGATCGATGGCATTGCCTTCCAGACCAACATCCTGGCGCTGAATGCCGCCGTGGAGGCCGCCAAGGAGATCAAGCAGCTCATCACCGCCAGCGTGGAGCGCGTGGAGCAGGGCTCGCAGCTGGTGGACAAGGCCGGTGCCACCATGACCGAGGTGGTCACCGCCATTCGCCGCGTGACCGACATCATGGGGGAGATCAGCGCCGCCAGCAGCGAACAAAGCTCGGGCGTGGCCCAGGTGGGCGAGGCCATCACCCAGATGGACCAGGCCACGCAGCAGAACGCCGCGCTGGTCGAGGAGATGGCCGCCGCCGCCAGCAGCCTCAGCGGCCAGGCCCGCGAGCTCGTCGAGGCCGTCGCCGTGTTCAAGCTGGCGCAGAAGGTCTCCGCCCTGCCACGCATGGCGCCCGTGCATGCCCCGGCCGTGCCGGCTCCCGTACCCGCCACCTCCGCGACACCCGCCGCCCCTGCCCGGCCCGCCACGCCGCCGGCGTCCACCCGGGCGCCGGCCGCTGCCTTGGCACGTCCGGCAGCAGCGCGCCCTCAACCCGCGCAAGCGGCCCGCACGGCTGCCGATAACGACGAGTGGGAGAGCTTCTGAGGACCCGGGCGCCCCGCGCGGCGCCCATGGCGCGCATGCGGCCGGAGGAATTCAGCTAGCGATCAGCTCGGTGAGCGCATCCACGTAGCCGTCCGCGTCCACGCCGCGCACGGGCTGGCCGTGGTTGTAGCCGTACGTCACCAGCACCACGGGGCAGCCCGCCGCACGCGCGGCCTGGGCATCGTTGCTGGAGTCGCCGATCATCAGCGTGCGCGCCGGCGAGGTTCCCACCGCCTCGCAGGCCTTGAGCAGTGGCAGCGGGTCGGGCTTCTTGCGCGCGAACGCATCGCCGCCGAACACGTGGGTGAAGAAGCCGTCCAGCCCTTTGGCGCGCAGCAGAGGCCGGGCGAAGTCGGTGGGCTTGTTGGTCAGGCACACCAGCGGCCGACCGGTGCGGTGCAGCGCCGCAAGCCCTTCGGCCACGCCGGCGTACAGCGCCGCATACTGGCCGTTGATGGCCAGGTAATGGTGCTGGTAGCGCTCCCACGCCTGGGGATACAAGGCCTCGGCCTTTGCTTCCAATTGCATAGCTGTCAGCGCTTGCTGGTCGGGCGCTAGAACGTGTTTTAGTACTGAACGCAGGAGATGCTCCGACCCCTTGCCGACCATGCGTTCGATCGCCGCGGGCGCGATGGCGGGGAGCTGCAGGTCGCGCAGCATGCGATTGAGCGCCTCGGCAAAATCGCCCAACGTATCCACCATGGTGCCGTCGAGGTCCACGATCGCGGCGTCGGTGCGCGCGAGCAGCGCGGCGAGGTCTTGTTGCACCCGTTCCATCCCTTGTCCTTGTCAGTCATGCATTGAGCGCGGGCAGTGTATGCGCTGTCCGACCCGTCCGACACACCACGGCGCCGCATGCGGACAGACGCCTTCCGGGTGGCGTCCTACGCTGGACAGCCATTGTTGGAACCGTCAAAACCATCGCCCGTCAGGAGGTCATCCCATGGCATTGCATCGATTCACCGCCCTGCTTCCCGCCGCATTGCTGCTGTGCGCCGGCGCGGCGCAGGCTGCCAACGAAGTGCGCAGCCAGTACAGCAGCGACCGTGCCGCCTGCGCGTCCGTGCCCGCGGAAAGCCGCGCCGCCTGCGTACGCGAGGCAGGGGCGGCCGCCCAGGCCGCGCGCGCCGGCCAGCTGTCCAGCAGCGATACCAGTATCTATGAGCGCAACGCGCTGGCCCGCTGCGAGGCCTTCAAGACTCCACACGACCGGTCCGATTGCGAGGCGCGCGTGCGCAGCAGCGCCACGGTGTCAGGCTCGGTGGAAGGCGGTGGCGTGCTGCGCGAAGCCACCACGCCGGTGCAATAGGCTTTTCAGCGGATTGCGATCAAGCCGCGCGGCGGCGCCTCACGCCAGTTCGGCGCGCATGGCGTCGATCACCGCCTTGTAGTCGCTCTTGCCGAAGATGGCGCTGCCTGCAACGAACGTGTCCGCGCCCGCATCCGCCACCCGGCGGATGTTGTCGGCCTTGATGCCACCGTCCACCTCCAGGCGGATGTCCTTGCCCGAGGCCTCGATGCGCCTGCGGGCCGCTTCGATCTTGCGCAGCGTGCTGTCGATGAAGCTCTGTCCGCCAAAGCCGGGGTTCACGCTCATCAACAGGATCAGGTCGATGTCCTCGATCACCCAGTCCAGCACGTCAAGCGGCATGGCGGGGTTGAAGGTCAGGCCTGCCTTGCAGCCCTGCGCGCGGATGTTCTGAATGCTGCGGTGCACGTGCGCCGAGGCATCGGGGTGGAAGCTGATGAGGTCCGCCCCCGCCTTGGCAAACGCCGTGGCCAGTTCGTCCACGGGCTGCACCATCAAGTGCACGTCGATCGGTACGGCGTGCCCTGCGGGCGTCACGGCATGGGGCTTGAGGGCCTGGCACACCATCGGGCCGAAGGTGAGGTTGGGCACATAGTGGTTGTCCATCACGTCAAAGTGGATCCAGTCGGCGCCGGCGGCGATGACGTTGCGCACTTCCTCACCCAGGCGGGCAAAGTCGGCAGACAGGATGGAGGGGGCGATGCGGTAGGTGCGGCTCATGGCCGCGATTGTCGCAGTTGACGCCGCCGCGGCGCGACGTTCGCATGCCGGGCACAGCCGGAGCGGGGCCTTAGCAGGCCTTGTGCGACGCGGGCCGCACCATCGCCGCTACCATTACACGATGCCGAAATACCAGTTCCAGGTGGAGGTGCAGCCGCAGTACCTTCCCGACGAGTCCGCGCCCGACGAAGGCGTATACAGCTTTGCCTACACCATCACGATCACCAACACGGGCGACGTGACCGCGCAGCTGATTTCACGCCACTGGATCATCTCCGACGCCAATGGCCACACCGAGCAGGTCAAGGGCCTGGGCGTGGTGGGCCAGCAACCGCTGCTCAAGCCCGGTGAGGCATTTCAGTACACCAGCGGCTGCCGCCTGCGCACCGCCAGCGGCAGCATGCACGGCAGCTATTTCTGCGTGGCTGAGGATGGTGAGCCGTTCACCTGTCCGATCGAGCTGTTCGTGCTGGAGGCCTTCTCGCCCGGCCAACCGGGCCAGCCCATGGCGGCAAGGGTGCTGCATTGAGCCGCAGCGGCCCTGATCTGGCGCAGCTGCTCGCCGGTATCGACCCGACCGCACCGCTGGCACAGCGGCACCTGCAACTCATCGCCGTGCTGGATTGGGTGCGCGGCGACGGCCAGTCCACAGAGGGCGCCGCAGGCCGCGTGGCCCTGCTGGTCGACGCGGCGGAACGCTCGCCCGACATCCAGGTGCGGCTGCAGGCCTGGTGGGCAGCGCTTACGCAGCAGGTGGACATCACCACGCTGCTGGCGGACTTCGGTTTTGCCCAGCGCACCTCCATGGCCAGCGAGCTGGCCGAGCGCGTGCGCTACAAACTGCTGCCCTCCAGCCCCGAAACGCTGGATGCGTCGGAGTTGTTCATGCTGGCGCTGCCTGGCGATTTCGACGCGCGCTGGCTGGCGTCGCTGGACGAAACCCTGCTGGGCCGCCTGCTGGCCGTGCTGGTGCCGGCCTGCGAGCAGGGCGGCGCCAGCCATTGGCAGCGCGCGCTGCTGGACGCCATCACCTACTGCGCCGGGCAGATCCTGTCCACCGGCTTTGCGCCCGAGCTGCGTCTGCGCATGAGCGAAGAGGCGCGCGAGGCCCAGCCCTTTCATGCGCTGATCCGCGATGTGGAGAGCCTGCGCGTGGAGGTGGAGCACCCGCTGCGCACCGGCGATCGCCTGCAGGAAGCCGTGCAGCGCCTGCGCGAGCGCCTGGACGCCTGCCGCGCCGCCACCAACACGGTGTATGCACACTTCGAGGACAACGGCATCTCCGTGGGCCTGGTATTTCGCCTGCGCCAGCTGCGCGAGCGCATCCTGCGCGTGCGCGAGCTGCTGGAATGCCTGCTGTCGCCCCGCCCCGCCGTAGCGGCGGCCAAGTTCCTTGCGCGCCTGGTGACCGTGGGGCGCGAGCGGCGCAGCCTGCGTGCGCTGGTGGCGTCCAACTCGTCCATGCTGGCGGCCAAGGTCGCCGAGCGCAGCGCCGAGACAGGCGCGCACTACATCACCCGCACGGCGGGCGAATACCTGGCTATGGTGCGCAAGGCGGCGGGCGGCGGGCTGGTGATGGCCTTCACCACGCTGGCCAAGTTCGGGCTGTACGCGCTGGCGCTGTCCGCGTTCTGGGGCGGCTTCATGGCGGGCGTGAACTACGCCGTCAGCTTCGTGCTGATCCAGCTGCTGCACTTCACCGTGGCCACCAAGCAGCCCGCCATGACGGCACCCGCCATGGCCGCCAAGCTCAAGGACCTGGACGAGGCGCAGGGGCTGGAGTCCTTCGTGGACGAGGTCGCGCATCTCGTGCGCTCGCAGGTGGCCGCCGTGCTGGGCAACGTGCTGCTGGTGTTCCCCGGGGCGCTGGCCCTGGCGCTGCTTATCGCGCAGATGCTCGGGCAACCGGCCATCGGCACGGCCCAGGCGGAACACGTGCTGCAGTCGCTGCACCTGCTGGGCCCCTCGCTGCTGTTCGCGGCCTTCACCGGCGTGCTGCTGTTCGCGTCCAGCATTTTCGCGGGCTGGGTGGAGAACTGGTTCGTATTGCGCCGGCTGGACTCTGCCATCCAGTACAACCCGCGCATCACGGACATGCTGGGTGCTGCACGCGCCGCCCGCTGGGCGCGCTTTCTGCGGGGCAACATTTCAGGCTTTGCGGCCAACATTTCGCTCGGCTTCATGCTGGGGCTGACGCCGGCCTTTGCCGCGTTCTTCGGGCTGGGCCTGGATGTGCGCCACGTTACGCTGTCCACCGGGCAGATCGGCGTGGCCAGCGCCACATTGGGCATGGACGTGCTGCACCAGCCGGCTTTCTGGTGGGCCGTGGCCATGGTGCCCTTCAACGGTGCGCTCAACGTCCTCGTCAGCTTCTACCTGGCGTTCCGCCTGGCATTGCGTGCGCACAACGTTGGCAGCGTGGACCGCGCGCGCATCTACCGCGCGCTGCTGGCGCGCTGGCGCAGCGCGCCGCTGGGCTTTTTCCTGCCCCGGCGCCGCACCGTCTGATAAGGTGCGCGCACCGCAGGCTGCGCGCCGTCCTACAGAAGCAACGCGACCGCTGCAGATACATTCAGTTAACAGCCTGGGAACGTAGTCACGTTCCACGCAGCCGCAGCGCGCGCCCTTGGGGCAGGCTGCGCCCGGGCATCCAGCGGGCCTGCCCGCACGAGACAGAGGATCTACAACAATGAATGAGCTGATGAGCTTTTGGGCGCAGTGGCTGCGCCCATCGGCGGGGTTGCCCACGGTGCAGTGGTCGCTGCTGCTGGCCGTGGCCTCCATCACGGGCTATCTGGTGCAACGCTACAGCGGCCTGCCCAAGGTCGTGGGTTACACGCTCGTGGGAACCATCGTGGGCCTGCTGGGCTTTGGCGGCGCCGTGTGGCCGCTGCAGGGCATTGGCCTGTTCCTGGTGGAGCTGGGCGTAGCCGTGGTGCTGTTCGAGGCGGGCGGTCGCATTCCGCTGCGCTGGTTTCGCCATAACCCCATGGTGCTGGTGCAGAGCATCGCGGAGTCCGCCTTCACCTATTTCGCGGTGTACTGGACGATGCTGTGGTTCGACGTACCCGAGCGCGCCGCCGGCCCGCTGGCCCTGGTCGCGATGGCGGCATCACCGGCGGTTCTGACGCGCGTGGTGTCCGACACGCGCGCCGCCGGCCCCGTGACCGACCGTGCCGTGGTGCTCGCAACGCTGTCGTCCCTGTATGCGCTGGCGCTGGGCAGCGCGCAGGCCGAGCTCATCAACCGCCCCGGCGTGGGCCTGGTGGGCACGCTGTATCCCGCGCTGGTGGTGCTGGGCGTTTCTGTGGCCGTGGGTGCGCTGCTGTCACTCATCCTGCGCCTGGCGTTGCGCGTGATGAGCCCGACGAGCGAGAACACCTCCATGCTGCTGATGGCCCTGATCGCCGCCAGCACCGCCGTCACCGCGCACATGGGCGGCTCGGCCCCGCTGGCCGCGCTGCTGGGCGGCATGCTGCTCAAGCAGCTGCACCCGCGCCCCTGGGCCTGGCCGCGGCAGATGGGCACCGCCTCTTCGCTGCTGACGATGCTGATGTTCGTGCTCGTCTCCACCGTCGCCGCGCAGGCCGACTGGAGCGGCCCGGTGGTCGGCGCCGTGCTGGCGCTGATCTTCGTGCGCCTGCTGGCCAAGGCGCTGGGCGTGGGCGTGGGCAACGTGGGCAGTGGCGCCAGTTGGCGCCAGGCCATGTGGCTGAGCTGCGCCATGGCGCCGATGTCGGCCATCGCATTGCTGGTGGCCTCGCAGTTCGTGGTGGCCTCGGCCTCCACGGGCCACCTGATCGCTCGCATCGCCCTGCCGGCCATCCTGGTGATGGAAGTGCTGGGCGCAGTGATCGCCACCGTGGCCATCTACCGCGCGGGCGAAAGCTCCAAACCCTGGGCGCCCCTGAGCAGCCGCGGCAGCAACACCGGAGACACCCAACGTGAGTCTTGAAGCCTTTCACCATTCCGAGCCCCTGACGCTGGGCGTCGAGCTGGAACTGCAGCTCGTGAGCACCAACGACTACGACCTCGCGCCCTACGCCGAGGACATGCTGCGCCTCATGAAGAAGGTGCCGCTGCCCGGCAGCGTGGTGCCCGAGATGACCAACAGCATGATCGAGATCTCCACCGGCGTGTGCCACAGCAGCTCTGAGGTGCTGGGCCAGCTCACGCAGATCCGCGACGCGCTGGTCAAGAGCGCGGACAAGCTCAACATCGCCGTGGTCGGCGGCGGCACGCACCCCTTCCAGCAATGGCACGAGCGGCGCATCTACGACAAGCCGCGCTTTCAGGAGCTGTCGCAGCTGTACGGCTACCTGTCCAAGCAGTTCACCATCTTCGGGCAGCACGTGCACATCGGCTGCCCCGACGCCGACTCCGCCCTGCTCATGCTGCACCGCATGAGCCGCTACATCCCGCACTTCATCGCGCTGTCGGCCTCCAGCCCGTATGTGCAGGCGCAGGACACGCAGTTCGACTCCGCGCGCCTCAACTCGGTGTTCGCGTTCCCGCTGTCGGGCCGCGCGCCCTGCGTACTCACCTGGAGCGAGTTCGAGCAGTACTTCAACAAAATGACGCGCACCGGCGTGGTCAAGAGCATGAAGGACTTTTACTGGGACATCCGCCCCAAGCCCGAGTACGGCACCATCGAGATCCGCGTGTTCGACACGCCGCTCACCATCGAGCGCGCCGCGGCGCTGGCCGGCTACGTGCAGTCGCTGGCCGCGTGGTTCCTGGCCGAGCAGCCCTTCACCCCCACCGAGGACGACTACCTCGTCTACACCTACAACCGCTTCCAGGCCTGCCGCTTCGGGCTGGACGCGGTGTACGTGGACCCTGCCAGCGGCGACCACATGCCGCTGCGCGACCACATCCTGCAGACGCTGGACCACGTGGCGCGCTACGCCGGCACGCATGGCGCATCGGGCGCGCTGCACATGCTGCGCGGTGAGACCGCGCTGGGCCAGAACGACGCCCGCTGGCTGCGCGAGCGCCAGCGCGAAGAGCAGTTGCTGGCCGAGGTCAGCCGCCAGGCCGCGCTGCGCTTTCGCGGGCACGACATCTGAACGCGGCAGCCGCCCATGGGTGAGTTCGACCTGATTGCGCGCTACTTCACGCGCCCGGTGCGCCGTGCGGCGCTGGGCGTGGGCGACGACTGCGCGCTGCTGTCGGTCACGCCCGGCATGCAACTGGCCGTGTCCAGCGACATGCTGGTCGAGGGCCGCCATTTCTTTGCCGACGTGGACCCCGCGCACCTGGGCCACAAGGCGCTGGCGGTGAACCTGTCGGACCTGGCCGCCTGCGGCGCCAGGCCGCTGGCCTTCACGCTGGCGCTGGCGTTGCCGCGCGTGGATGCGCCCTGGCTGCAGGCGTTTGCGGACGGCCTGCTGCGGCTGGCCGACGCGCACCAGTGCGAGCTGGTCGGTGGCGACACCACGCAGGGGCCGCTGAACCTCTGCGTCACCGTGTTCGGCGAAGTGCCCACGGGCCAGGCCCTGCTGCGCAGCGGTGCGCGGGTGGGCGACGACATCTACGTGAGCGGCACGCCCGGCGAGGCGCGCCTGGCGCTGGATGCGCTGCGCGGCCGCCTGGCGCTGCCGCCCGCCGCCCTGCAGCAGTTGCGCCCACGGCTGGAGCAGCCCACACCGCGCGTGGCGCTGGGTCTGGCGCTGCGCGGCGTGGCCAGCAGCGCCATCGACGTGAGCGATGGCCTGCTGGGCGACCTGGGTCACATCCTGAAGGCCTCGGGCGTGGGCGCCTGCGTGGACGCCACCGTCGCTACCAATTTACTAGCTGCCAGCGCCCAGCAGGCGGTCGCTACAGCCGATTTTGGCGCACAAACGCTGATGCAATGCGCGCTGGCCGGCGGCGACGACTACGAACTGGTCTTCACCGCCCCTCCCGCACAGCAGGCCGCCGTGCAGGCCGCCGCGCAGGCCAGCGGTACGCGCGCCACGCGCATCGGCCGCGTCGAGCCCGCGCCCGGCCTGCGTGTGGTGGACGGCCAGGGGCAGCCCGTGGCGCAGCACTTCGCCTCGTTCGACCACTTCGCCTGACCGCTCCCGCTACCGGGCCGGCGCCGCTGGTAGCATCGGCCGGCCCTTGCATCCTTGCCGCCCATGCCCGATACGCCCCCCCCCACCCCGCTGCCGCCCCACGCCCTGCGCCGCTTTCTGTTCGTGCACCCCGCGCACTGCATCGCGCTGGGCTTTGGCAGCGGACTGTCGCGTGTGGCACCGGGCACGGTGGGCACGCTGTGGGGGTGGCTGGCGTTCCTGGTGCTGCAACTGTGGCTCACGCCGCGCGGCATGGGGCTGCTGATCGCGCTGTCGCTGCTGCTGGGCTGGTGGGCCTGCACCGTCACCGCACGCCACATGCGCGTGGCAGACCCCGGCCACATCGTGTGGGATGAGATCGTCGCGATCTGGATCGTGCTGTGGCTGGCCATGCCCATGGGCTTCTGGGGCCAGCTCGCCGCCTTTGCGCTGTTCCGTTATTTCGATGCCGCCAAACCCGGCCCTGTGGCCTGGGCCGACCGGTTGTTCAAGGGCTTCGGCTGGCGCGGCGGCCTGGGGATCATGCTGGACGACCTGGTGGCCGCGTTCTGCACGCTGCTGGTGATCGCGCTGTGGCGCCACTGGTTCGGGTGAATGCCATGGAACTATCAAAAATAGAGCTGCCAGCGCTTGATGGACAAGCGCTGGAGGCCGATTTGATTCATATCTCCACGGCCCTGCTCGCACGCGGCTGGATGCTGGCCACGGCCGAGAGCTGCACCGGCGGCCTGATCGCCGCCGCCTGCACCGACCTGTCGGGGTCGAGCCAATGGTTCGAGCGCGGCTTCGTCAGCTATTCCAACGCCGCCAAGACCGCGCTGCTGGGCGTGCCCGCCGATCTCATCACGGCCCACGGCGCCGTGAGCGAGCCCGTGGCCCGCGCCATGGCCGAGGGCGCCGTGCGCCACAGCGCCGCGCAGGTCAGCGTGGCCGTGACGGGCGTGGCCGGCCCCCACGGGCGGCAGCCCGGACAAGCCGGTGGGCACGGTGTGGTTCGGCTGGTGCGTGGCGGGCGCCACCCATTCGGAGCTGCGGCGCTTTGCCGGAGACCGCGCCGCCGTGCGCGCCGCCACGGTGCGCCACGCGCTGGGACGGCTGGCGCAGTTGCTGGCCCAGGTGCCCGCCCCTTCGCGCTCCTGACGGTCCCACTGGGCCTGGCGGCGCCGTAGCACCTGGGCAGGCCCAGAGCGCAATACCGGGCCACCGGCTGCGTGCCGCCCACTCAATGCCGGCGAGTCGAACCGGGCCGCGTCAGGCCGGGCCGCGTCAGGCCGGGCCGCGCCAGGCCGGGCCGCGCCAGGCCAGCTACACCAGGCAAGGCCGTGCCAGGCCAGCCATACCTGGCCACAGCCGCGTCAAGCCGCGCCGCAGCACTTCTTGTACTTCTTGCCGCTGCCGCAAGGGCAGGGGTCGTTGCGGCCGGGCTGCTCGCCCTTGACGATGGTTTCCTGGCGCGGACCCAGGCTGCGCCAGAGCTGGCGCAGGTCGTACACGCCCCAGATGGCCTCGCCAAAGACCTCCAGGCGCTCCTGGCTGGTACTGGGCGGGCCGTCTTCGGCGTACATGCAGATCTCGGGCTTGCCGGTGTCGTCCTCGGTGAGGGCGACGATGGATTCGAGCGCGCCGTCCAGCCACTGGGCGGCTTCCTTGTCGCGCGGGGTGGCCCAGTCCTCGGGCCAGTTCTCCACGGCGAACATGAAGCCCAGCGCCCAGACCTGGCCGAAGGAAGGAATCTCCTGCCCCGCCATCTCGGCGCGCTCCTCCTCGGGCAGGCTGGCGATGGCGCCGCGCATGTCGATCACCTCGGGCTGGAAGGCGTTGTCGGCGTCCAGCGATTCGGCCTGCTCGTCCAGTTGCGCCTGCACCTCGGCGCGGCGCAGCTCCCACAAGGCAAGGAAGCGCTCCTGCTGCGCCAGGTCCTTGAACGTGGGCACCAGCGGCAGGGGCTCGCCTTCGGCCACGTCCAGCTCCAGGCCGTCGCCCAGCAGCATGGGCAGCCATTCCGCCGCGGGCACGGGGCGGCGCGTGCAGACCAGCGCCGTCAGGAAGCCGTCGCAGAACTCCCACTGCGGCACATCTTCCTCACGCGTGCGCAGGTCGTCCAGCAGACTGTCGAGTTCGTCCAGTTCGTCCGGCCCCAGGGCGGGGGCGGCGGCGGATGCGGGGGTGTCGGAGGTGGCGTTCATGCGGAATCGGGCGGGGCTTGGACCCGCGGGCTAAGGAGGAGGAGAAACGGGCCCCAGGAGGCCTGAGGCGCGCAGTGTAACGCCGCAGGCCGCGCATCAGCTATTGTATTCATAGCTACTCGCGCTTATCACACAAGCGCTAGAGCGTGATTTGGCCTTAAAAACAGAAACGCCCCATGCCAAGGCAATGGGGCGCAGCGGTCGGTAACAAAGGGCCACCTGGGCGGCCCACCCAGCCTTATTGGCTGGCGATTTCCAGATGGGCCTCGCGGGCTTCTTGGATGAACTCGAGGATCAGACGGACGGCTTCGCGCATGGTGTGGTTTCCTGACTGAGATGCTCATCCGGTGCGGAACGGCGCGCATCTCATACGCCGACCAACACCGGGTTAACCACTAAGTGTTAACCCTTAGGCGTAAGTATAAACCACAATCCCCTTTTGTGCTGCAGCGCAGCGAAGGCTGGGGCGATCAGGGCGCGGCTACTCCTCTGCCGTCCACTCCACCCGGGCCCCCAGGCTGCGCAGGTTCTCCACAAAGTGCGGGTGCGCGCGGCGGATAGGCGTGGCGTTGCGGATCTCCGAGCGCCCCGGGATACTGGCCGCCACCATGAACAGCGCGATCGCCACGCGGATGATGTAGGGGCTCTCCACCACCGCCGGCGCGAGCGGCCCGCCACCGAAGGTGACGATGCGGTGCGGGTCGGACTGGTACACATGCGCGCCAAACTTGGACAGCTCGCCCGTCCAGCCTAAAGCGCCGTCGTACACCTTGTTCCAGAACATGGCGTTGCCCTGCGCGCGCACGCCCAGCGCGATGAAGATCGGCAGCAGATCCACCGGGAAATAGGGCCAGGGCGCGGCCTCCACCTTGGTCAGCACGTTGGGGGTGAAGGGCGTCTGCACCGTGAGCGGCCCGTCCACGAAGGCGCGCGACCAGCCGTCCCGGTGCTCCACGCGCACGCCAAACTTGGCAAACGTACGGTCGATCAGCGGGAAGTTCTCCGGTGCGCTGTTCTTCACCACCACGTCGCCGCCGGTGATGGCCCCCAGCGCCAGGAAGGTAGTGATCTCGTGAAAGTCCTCGGCAAAGCGGAATTCACCGCCCCCCAGGTCGCCGCCGCCGTGCACCGTAAGCCGCGAGGTGCCCACGCCCTCGATCTGCGCGCCCAGCATTTGCATGAAGCGGCAGAACTCCTGCACGTGCGGCTCGGACGCTGCGTTGGTCAGCGTGGAGGTGCCCTGCGCGGCCACGGCGCACAGCACGAAGTTCTCGGTGGTGGTCACCGAGGCATAGTCCAGCCAGTGGTGCACCGGCGTGAGCATGCCCACGCGGCGCACCAGCAGCGAGCCCTCGGCCCGCTCCACCTGGCCGCCGAAGCTGCGAAAGACCTCCACATGCGGGTCGATCTCGCGCACGCCCAGGGTGCAGCCCTTCACGTTGTCCTCCAGCCGCGCCACGCCGAAGCGCGCCAGCAGCGGCGGCACCAGCATGATGGACGAGCGCATCTCCTCGGGCAGGCGGTGCGTGGCGGCGTCGAAGTGCGTGGCCTGGTGGTGCAGTTCCAGCGTGGCGCTGGCATGGTCCCAGCGCACCTCGCTGCCCAGGGTGCGGAAGATCTCCAGGATCTTGCGCACGTCGGTGATGTCGGGCACGCCCACCAGGCGCAGCGGCGCGCGCGTGAGCAGCGTGGCGCACAGCACGGGCAATACCGCGTTCTTGTTGGCAGAGGGGGTGACGCGGCCACGCAGCGGCGTGCCGCCATGCACGATCAGGTTGGACATGGTTCGCAAACCTCTTCAAAAACAATAGCTGCCACCGCATGCGTGTCCTGCGTCAACAGCCGTTTTCGCATGCAAAGCACAGCCTTGTCCTTGGACACAATGATGGCGCGGTGCGCGACCGCCAGGTCGATGAACTTCTGGTCGTCCGCGTCCTTGCAGGCCCAGGGCGCGCGCGGCGCCACCTCGACCAGGCGCACGCCCGCGTCGAACGCCGTCAGTACGTCATCCGCACCCACGCCGTAATACGCCATGCGCGGCTGCAGGTGGGTGTACTGCAGCACGCGCTCCAGCTCGTCCCGCATGTGCTGCGTGGCAATCCAGTCCAGGCGCTGGGCCTGCAGCAGCGCACGCACGGCGGCCACGGCCGCGTCGGCGAAGATGAACAGGTCGAGCACGATGTTGGTGTCCAGCACCACGACACGCGCGCTCTCGCCCGCCGGCGCCACGGCAGGCAGGCGCAGCTCAGGACGCATCCGAGGCTCCGCCGGCCGGCGCACCGCTGGCCGCGCCGCCCTCCCCCGTGTGGCTCGCGCGCGGCCGATCCCGCACGGCGCCCGCCACGAGGTCGAAGCGGAACAGGCGGCATTCGATGGGGCCGTTCCACAGCGGCACGCGGCGCGACTCCTTCAGGCGCATCTTGCTGGGCAGCTTGAGGTCGGGCGTGAGCATCCAGGCCTGCCAGCCGGCGTAGTGCTTCTTCCAGTGCGCGGCCAACTGCGCGAAGAAGTCCACGCCGTCCTCAGTCTGCGCCGTCTCGCGGCCCATGCGCTCGACCGTGGACATGCGCTCACGCGCATTGCGCCCCGCCGTGCCGGCCGCGGCGATGCGCTCGCCATACGGCGGATTCAGCAGCATCACCCCGGGTTGTTCACTGGGCGGCATGCGCTGCAACGCGTCGCCACCGCGCAGCTGCACCGCGTCGGCCACGCCGGCGCGCACGGCATTGCGCTGGGCAAAGTCCACCATGCGGTGCGACACGTCGCTGCCAAAAATCGGCACCGAAGCCGCGGTAACGGCGCTGGCCGCTTCATCCTTGATAGCAGACCAGACATGCGCCTGGTGCGGCAATAGCTTCTCGAAGGCAAAGCGCCGCTGCAGGCCCGGCGCGATGCGGCAGGCGATCTGCGCGGCCTCGATGACCACGGTGCCGCTACCGCAGCAGGGGTCGTACAGCGGCAGCGGCTGCTCGCCATGCGGGTCCCAGCCGGTGGCGGCGATCATGGCGGCGGCCAGCGTTTCCTTGAGCGGCGCGTCGCCCTTGTCCTCGCGCCAGCCGCGTTTGAACAGCGGCTCTCCCGAGGTGTCGATGTAGATCTGGGCGCGGTCGCTGGTCAGGTGCAGGTGCACGCGCACGTCGGGCCACTGCGTCTGCACGTCGGGACGCACGCCGGCCTTGGCGCGGAAGCGGTCGGCCACGGCATCCTTCACGCGCAGCGCGGCGAAGTTCAGGCTCTTGAGCGGGCTGTGCTGGGCCGTCACTTCCACCTTGAAGCTCTGGCGCGGGGTGAACCAGATCTCCCAGGCCACGTCGGCCGCGGCGGCATAGATGTCGTCCTCGTTGCGGTAGGGCCGCTCGGCCAGTTGCACCAGCACGCGCTGCGCCAGGCGGCTGTGCAGGTTCAGGCGCAGCGCATCGCGCCACGAGGCGCGCAGCAGCACGCCCGCGCGGCCCACGAGCAGGTCCTGCCCGGCCAGCCCCGTGAGGCTGTGCACCTCGTCGGCCAGATAGCCCTCCACGCCAGCGGCGCAGGGCAAAAAGAGTTGAAGCTGGTTCATTGCGGCTGTGCTGCGCGCTGCAGCAATGGCTGGAGCACGGATTCAGGAATGGGTGCGGGCTTGCGGGCCGCCCGGTCGATGAAGACGATGCCGGTCTTGCCGCGCGCGATCTCGCGCCCCTGGCTCTTCTCGGTCAACCGGAAGACGAGGTCGAAGCCGTAGCGGTTGAAGTCCTGCGGCGTCATCTCCACGCGCAGCGTCTCGCCGTGGAACGCCTCGGACTTGTACTGCGCCACGATGTCGCCCACCACGGTGGACAGGCCCGCCACGTCGGCCTCGGGGTAGCCCAGCGACTTGAAGAAACGCACGCGCGCCTCGGACACGAGGCTGAGCAACTGCGCGTTGTCCAGGTGTCCGCCCTGGTTGACATGGCTGATGTAGATCTGCAGCTCGGTACTGAAGCCGAAGTGCGGGGGAAGGTCGAAGACGACGCGTGCCATGGTTCAAAGTGCCTTGCGGAGGTTGGCCGGGGCGATCTTGAGCGCCTCACGGTATTTGGCCACGGTGCGGCGCGCACATTCAATGCCCTGCTCCTTGAGCATCTCGGCGATCTGGCTGTCCGACAGCGGCTTGTGCGGGTTCTCGGCCGCGATGAACTGCTTGATGAGCGCGCGCACGGCCGTGCTGGAGGCGTTGCCGCCGGTTTCGGTGCCCAGCCCCGAGCCGAAGAAATACTTGAGTTCGTAGGTGCCTTGCGGCGTGGCCATGTACTTGGCGGTGGTCACGCGGCTGATGGTGGACTCGTGCAGGCCCAGTTCATCGGCAATGTCGCGCAGCACCAGCGGGCGCATGGCCAGTTCGCCATGCACGAAGAAGTTCTTCTGCCGCTCCACGATGGCGCGCGACACGCGCAGGATGGTGTCAAAACGCTGCTGGATGTTCTTGATGAACCAGCGCGCCTCCTGCAGCCGTGCCTGCAGCGCCTGGTGGCCTTCGCCACGGCCGCCGCGCAACGCGCCGGCGTAGATGTCGTGCACACGCAGACGCGGCATCACGTCCGGGTTGAGCTGCACGCTGAAGTTCTGCTGTCCGCCGCGGCCGGTTTTCTTGACGATCACGTCGGGCACGATGATGTTGCGGTCCACGTCGGCAAAGCGCCTGCCCGGGCGTGGCTCCAGCCGCGCGATCAAGGCCATCGCGGCGCGCGTGCGCTCTTCGCTGGTGCCGCAGGCCTGCGCCAGGCGGCGCACGTCGCGCTTGGCCAGCAGGTCCAGTGGCTGGCCGCAGATGGCCAGCGCGGCCTGGATCACGTCGGGGTCGCCCTCTTCGTCCTGGTCCATCGCGCGCAGCTGCAGCGTGAGGCATTCGGCCAGGCCGCGCGCGCCCACGCCCGCGGGTTCCAGGCTTTGCAGCAGGCGCAGCGCCACGGTGAAACGGTGCACCAGTTCATCGAGTTGCTCGGGGTCTTCGGTGCCCGCCAGGCTGGCGGCCAGGTCCTGCAGCGACTCGTCCAGGTAGCCGTCGTCGTTCAGCGATTCGATGAGGAAGCGCAGCGCGGCCATGTCCAGCTCGGACAGGCGCAGCGCCAGCGCCTGGCGGTGCAGGAAGGCCGTGAGCGACTCCTGGCTGCGGGCCAGCTCGGTGGCGTCCACCTCGTCGTCGCTCCCCGCGCCGGCACCGTTGCGTGCCGGGGCGTCGCCGCCCCACTCGCTGTCGTCGGGCGCCAGGTCTACCGAGCCGTCGCCTTCCCAGTCCGCGGGTTCGGCCGTGGATTCGGCGGAGGAGGTTTCTGCATCATTTTGGCTTGTAGCGCTTTCCTGTCCTGCGCTGACAGCTCCTGAATAAATAGCATCTTCGGCTTCGCGGTCTTGCTCGCTCACCGGTGCATCGGCCTGGGCCAGGCCGAACTCCTCGCGCGGGGCCTCTTCCAGCGTGCGCTCCAGGAAGGGGTTCTCGTCGAGCATTTGCTCGACCTCCTGGGCCAGCTCCAGCGTGGACAGCTGCAGCAGGCGGATCGACTGCTGCAACTGCGGTGTGAGCGCCAGGTGCTGCGAGACGCGCAGCGACAGGCCGGGCTTCATGGCCTGCAACCCACTGTCTGGTCCTGCATCGCGCCGTGGTCGCCCATCACTCTCACATGCGGAAGTGCTCGCCCAGGTACACCCGGCGCACTTCCGCGTTGTCGACGATGTCCGACGGCGTACCCTGAGCCAGCACCTGGCCGTCGCTGATGATGAAGGCGTGGTCGCAGATGCCCAGCGTCTCACGCACGTTGTGGTCGGTGATCAGCACGCCAATGCCGCGCGCCTTGAGAAAGCCAATGATGCGCTGGATCTCGATCACGGCGATCGGGTCGATGCCGGCAAAGGGCTCATCCAGCAGGATGAAGCGCGGCTGCGTGGCCAGCGCGCGCGCGATCTCCACGCGCCGGCGCTCGCCGCCCGACAGCGCCAGTGCAGGCGACTTGCGCAGGTGGTCCACGCGCAGCTCCTGCAGCAGCGCGGTCAGGCGCCGCTCCACCTCGGCGCGCGGCAGGGAGCGGCCGGCCTCGTCGGTCTGCAGCTCCAGCACCGCGCGCACGTTGTCTTCGACATTGAGCTTGCGAAAGATCGAGGCTTCCTGCGGCAGGTACGACAGGCCCAGCCGCGAGCGCCGGTGGATGGGCATGTCCGTCACGTCCTGCCCGTCGATGCTGATGCGGCCGCCGTCGCTGCGCACCAGGCCGACGATCATGTAGAACGACGTGGTCTTGCCGGCGCCGTTGGGGCCCAATAGGCCCACCACCTCGCCCTTTTGCACGACCACGGACACGTCCTTGACCACCTTGCGGCTGCCGTAGGACTTCTCCAGGTGCAGCGCCTCCAGGCGGCTGACGCCTTCGCTCATGCGCGCATCGTCCAAGGCCGCGCTCACTTCGCGCCGTCCAGGCTGGGGCTGGTACGCAGCGCGGGCGGCTCGGTGCGCACGGGCGGCGTGGCGCTGGTGCCCGAGGCAGGCTCCTTGGGCGCGAGCACCGCCCGCACCCGGCCGCCCGGCGTGCCGGCAGTGGCGCCGGCGGGCGCGGTCTTCTGCCCGTCCACGGTGAACACGTCCGTGAGGTTGTTGTAGACGATGAGGGCGCCGGCCAGCTCGTCGGTCAGTGTGGCCTCGCGGTAGCGGCGCAGCTCGGCGCGGCGGATGAGCTTCACCACGTCGGCGCGGCCATCGTATTCGATGACCTCGCCCTCGCCCTCGACGAACTCGTCGGGCGCGCCCGGCGCGGTGTCACGTTTTTGCCGGAAAAAAGCGCGCTTGCCCGGCTCGGCCGTCACCACACCGTACTGGAAGCCGTCGGCATCCTGGCGCACCTCCAGCTGCGCGCCGCGCAGCACGATGGTGCCCTTGGTCATGACGACACGGCCGGTGAAAACGCTGGTCTGCTTGAGCTCATCGTGGCGCAGGGCATCGGCCTCGATGTTCATGGGCTTGTTGCGGTCGGCTTTTTCGGCGTGCACCAGCGGCGATGCGGCCAGCGCCAGGGCCAGCGCTGCGGCGCGGGACAGGAGGAGGAAGGGCAATCGGGTTCTCATAGAGGGCACGAATCTTGCGATCATTGTACTGACGCAAGCGCGCCGCCGCCGCAGTGGATCGCATCAACCCGTACAGGCCTGCCACCGGCCGCCATGCCGCCGCGCCAACCGGTGCGCAGGCATGAAAAAAGCGCGCCCATAGGCGCGCTTGTCGCTGGTGGCGGCGGGGCGCTTCAGCCCTTGCGCGCTACGCCAACCAAGTGCTCCACCACCTGCAGCACGCTTTGCATGTTGCCCGCCATGGTGCCGTCGGTGTAGTAGCGGCCGGCCACTCCCATGGAGGGCACGCCCTCGACCTGGTAGCCGTCCTGCAGCTGCGACGCCTTGCGCACCTGGTTGGATACGGTGAAGGAGTTGTAGACCTCCTTGAACTTCGCCACGTCCACGCCCTGCTTGCCGATCCAGTCGAAGATCAGCTCGTCCTTGTTCAGCGGCAGGCGTTCCACGTGCACCGCACGGAACACCTTCGCATGCAGCTCGGGCAGCTTGCCCATGCCTTCCAGCGCGTAGTAGAGCTTTTGCTGCGGCACGAAGCTCGCATTGAACGCCACGGGCACGCGGCGGATATGCAGGTCCTTGGGCGCCGACTTGATCCAGGCCTCCAGCGAAGGCTCGAACGTATTGCAGTGCGGGCAGCTGTACCAGAAGAACTCGATAACTTCGATCTTCCCGGCAGGTGCCTCGGTTGCGACAGGCTTGCCCAGCTTGACGTAGTCCTTGCCTTCCTTGAACTGGCGGCCTTGCGCCAGTGCGGGCGCCGCCAGCGGCAGGCTCAGGGCGGTGGCCGCGGAGGCGACGGTCAGAGAAAACTCACGGCGTTTCATAGGTTGGGATCACTCCTGGACAGTATGGAGGGTTGTGAGCACCAGCGCGGGCAAAAGTTCAGCGCTGCACCCGGACCAGCGCGGACTCCACCCCCGCGCCATCGAGTTTTTCCTTCAGCGACTCGGCGTCGTCACGCTTGCCGAACGGGCCCACGCGCACGCGGAACACCGTGCGGCCGTTCTGCTCACGCTCGCTGACGCGCGCCTCCCAGCCCAGCATGGCCAGCTTGGCGCGCTGCGCATCGGCATCCTGCTGGGTGCGGAACGCGCCCGCCTGCACGAAGTATTCGAAAGGATCGGCACTGGTCGTGGGAGCGGGCGCCGCGTTGGCCTTGGCGCGGGCCAAGTCGCCCAGCGGGTCGGCCGACGTCGGTGCCGCGCCGGGCCGGCTGGCCGCCGCCCGCGGACCCGACGCAGGCTGGGCTGCGGCGGTCGCGGTGTCGGACGCGGGAGCGGCAGCCGGCGCAGCGGGGCGCACAGGGTTCTTGCCGTACAACGGCGCGTTGGGGTCCCAGTTCTTGTTCTTCGTGGCCTCGTCCTGCTCGGACGCACGCGGCGTGCTCTTGTTCAGGAAGGGCACGGGCACCTTGGTCACGTACACGGCCACGGCCAGCGCGGCTCCCAGGCCCACGATCACCCCGAGGATGAAGCCCACGATGGTGCCGCCGCGTTGCTGTTTCTTCATATCAGTGGTCACTTACATTCTGGCTGGCGCAGACACGCCCAGCACCGCCAATCCATTGTGCAATACCTGCGCTGTGGCCGCGACGAGCGCCAGCCGCGCCTGCTTGACGGCCTCGTCGTCCACCAGAATGCGTTCGGCGTCGTAATAGCTGTGGTAGGCGGCGGCCAGGTCGCGCAGGTAGAAGGTCACGTCGTGCGGCGCATTGCCGGCCGCGGCTGCGGTGAGCATCTCGGGATACTTGGCGAGCAGCAGCATCAGCGCCTGGGCCTGCGGGCCTTCCAGCGGCGACAGGTCCACATCGCGCAGCGCGGCCACGTCGTAGTCCTCGCGCCAGCCGCGCAGCACCGAGCAGATGCGCGCATGGGCGTACTGCACGTAATACACGGGGTTGTCGTTGTTCTGCGCCACGGCCAGGTCGACGTCGAAGGTGTATTCGGTGTCGGGCTTGCGCGACAGCAGGAAGAAACGCACCGCGTCCTTGCTGGTCCACTCGATCAGGTCGCGCAGCGTCACGTAGCTGCCGGCGCGCTTGCTGATCTTGACCTCCTCGCCATTGCGCACCACGCGCACCATGGTGTGCAGCACGTAGTCGGGGTAGCCCTGGGGGATGCCCACGTCCGCCGCCTGCAGGCCGGCGCGCACGCGCGCGATGGTGCCGTGGTGGTCCGTGCCCTGGATGTTCACCACCTTGGTGAAGCCGCGCTGGAACTTCTGGATGTGGTAGGCCACATCAGGCACGAAGTAGGTGTACGTGCCGTCCTGCTTGCGCATGACGCGGTCCTTGTCGTCCCCGTAGTCGGTGGATTTGAGCCACAGCGCGCCGTCCTGCTCGTAGGTTTTGCCGTTGGCGACGAGGCGCTGCACGGTAGCGTCCACATGGCCGTTGGCGTAGAGGCTGGACTCCAGGTAGTACTGGTCGAACTGGAGGTTGAAGGCCTGCAGATCCTTGTCCTGCTCGTTGCGCAGGTAGGCCACGGCGAACTGGCGGATGTTCTCGTAATCCTCGACATCGCCATTGGCCGTGAACGCGCGGTCATCGGCCTGGACGGTGGCCTTGGCGAGGAAGGCGTCGGCGATGTCCTGGATGTAATCGCCGTTGTAGAAATTCTTGGCCAGCGGGTTCTCGCTGTCCGTGGGCCAGCAGTCGTCGCCGGGCTTGAAGCCCTTGGCGCGCAGTTGCGTGCTCTTGGTGAGCGTGTCGATCTGCACGCCCGCGTCGTTGTAATAGAACTCGCGGTGCACGCTCCAGCCCTGGGTGGCGTACAGATGGCTGATGGCGTCGCCGATGGCGGCCTGGCGGCCGTGACCGACGTGCAGCGGGCCGGTGGGGTTGGCGGAGACGAACTCCACCAGGACTTTCTCGCCGCGCGCCGGCTGGTAGCCATATTGCGCGCCTTGCGCCAGCACCTCGCGCACCACCTGCTGCTTGGCGGCGGGCTTGAGGCGGATGTTCAGAAAACCGGGGCCGGCGATCTCGATGGCTTGCACCCATTTTTGGAACGCGGGCGTGGCCTCCAGCGCGGCCTGTAGCTGTTCGCCCAGTGCGCGGGGATTCTGCTTGAGGGGCTTGGCCAGCTGCATGGCGGCCGTGCACGCGAGGTCGCCATGGGCAGCGACCTTGGGAGATTCGAAGGCCGCGCGGCTGCCTGCGCCGGGCGACACCTTTTCCAGCTCGTCGGCCAGCGCCGCGAGCAATTCCTGTTTGACGGAGAGCATGGGGGCGGATTCTACGGGCCGACCCGTCATCCATTCGTGACCGCCCGGCGTTATGCTGGGTGGCCCGTGGGGCACTGCGTTGCCGACGGGCGCATTCACCTTTTCCTTTTTTGCAGGAGCATTACATGAAGAAACTGCTTCCCCTGTTGGCCGCTGCCGGCTTTGCCCTTTCGTTCGCCGCACACGCTGCGGACGCCCCCGCGGCCGGCGCCTCCGCCCCCGCCAAGGCGCCCACGGCGCAGCAGACGCGCATGAAGACCTGCAATGCCGACGCCGGCGCCAAGAACCTCAAGGGCGACGAACGCAAAGCTTTCATGAAGGAGTGCCTGAGCGGCAACAAGGCGTCCACCCAGCAGGACAAGATGAAGAGCTGTAACGCGGACGCCGGTGCGAAGAACCTCAAGGGCGACGCCCGCAAGGCCTTCATGAAAGAGTGCCTGAGCGGCGCGGCCAGCTAAAGGACCGACGCACCGCACGGGCCCGCCCATCGGGCCTGCACGAGCAAACCCCGCGCGCCTGCCGCCCGCGGGGTTTCTTTTTTTGCTCTTCCCTCGGCGCTCAGCGCGTGCCCACGCCGCGTGCCAGGAAGACGGCCAACAGCGGAATCAGCGCCAGCAGATGGGCCTCGATCATCACCAGACGGCGCGTGCTGCGCACCTGGTCATCCGAGGGCAGCGCGCCGCCGGCGCGCACCGCGCGGCGCCAGCGCAGGAAGCGCATGGTCGGGACGATGGACATCAGCCCGATCACCACGAACAACGTGACCTTGGCATGCAGCAGCGGCTGCGACCAGTACCACGCCCCGCCCTTTATGCCCCACCAGGTGCGCGCCAGCCCGGTGGCCAGCACCAGCAGCGCCGAGATACCGTACAGCATGTCCACCCGCGCCAGCCGCTCGACTGCGGCCGCGTTCATCCACTCCTTGCGGCACAGCGCGGTCTCGCTGGCAAGGAAGGTGGCGGCCATGAGGAAGGCCATGATGTGGGCATAGGCGAGCAGGGCTTCGGTGGTCACAGGTTTCCTTTCGGCGAAGGTACGCGCGGCGCGCACAGGTCATGGGCGGCGCGCGGAGAACTCCTGCGCCACCCAATCGTCGATCAGCGTCTTTTCGTGGCGCAGCTTGTCGCCAGGATAGCGGTCCCCGCGCATCTGGAATGCCAGGCCCGGCAGCGTGCGACTGCCTTCGGCCAAGGTACGGCCGTCAGGCGAGAGGCGCTTGAACTCCAGCGCGATGCGCGGCGGATGCACGTCGCGCACCACGCGCACCGCCTGGGCGGTGGCCCGCGCCACGGGCTCGAATGCACCGGCGCGGCGCACGTCGGTGATGTGCACCTCCGCGCGCTCGCCCTCCGGCAAGGCTGCGGCCACGCGCTCGGCCAGGTGCTCGCACAGCGCATCCATCCAGGCACGCCGGGCCGCGGCGGGCTCGTGCGGGGTTTGCTCGCGCGCCTCGGCAAAGCCGGCCGGATCCGCGTAGGTGACACTGACCATGCCGGCCGGCACCCCGTGGGCGCGCGGCGTGGTTTCTGCGTGCCGGGCGGGCAAGGCGCAGCCGGCGACCAGGGCCAGCGCCATAACGGCCAGCATCCAGCGAGCGGCGGGCAACGCGGGGAGAACAGAAAGAATGGGAATGCGCATGAAAGCTCCTGTACGGTGGGCCGTGCGTACGGCCCCGGCATGATGGCGGCCCGGTGGGAGGAATGCCGCGGCATTGTGCCCCGCGTTCATGTCAGACAGAGGCGGGCCGTGCCCAGAATTCGGGCTGCGCGTAATGGTGCTTCAGGTACTCGATCCACAGCCGCACGCGCAGCGGCAGGTGCTTGCGCTGGGGAAAGACGACATAGATGCCGTTGGGCGGCGCGGCGAACTCCTCCAGCACCGCCACCAGGCGGCCGGCCGCGATCTCGGACTCCACCTCCCAGGTGCTGCGCCAGGCGATGCCCCAGCCGCCCAGGCACCAGTCGTGCAGTACCTGGCCGTCAGAGCAATCGAGGGGCCCGCCCGGCTTGAAGTGCACGACCTCGGTGGCACCACCACCGCCGGCAACCGGCACGCGAAACGCCCAGCCGCGCGTTTGCGAGGCATCGCTGGAGAGGGTCAGGCAGTCGTGCTGCGCCAACTCGCCCGGGTGGGTGGGGGTGCCGCGCCGCTGCAGGTACTGGGGCGTGGCCACGCACAGGCGACGGTTGTCCGCCATGCGCACGCTGACCAGGGACGAGTCGGGCAGGTCGCCCACGCGCACGGCGCAGTCGTAGCCCTCGCCCGCCAGATCCACCACGCGGTCGCTCAGGTTCAGCGAGAGGGTCACCTCGGGGTGCAGGTCATGAAAGCGCGGCACCAGGGGTGCCACATGGCGCCGGCCAAAGCCCGCGGGTGCGGTGACGCGCAGATGCCCCGTGGCCTTCACGCCGCCAGCGGATACGCTGGCCTCGGCGTTGGCCACGTCGGACAGCAGGCGCTGGCAGTCCTCCAGGAAGGCGCTGCCCTCGTGCGTGAGGGTGATGCGCCGCGTGGTGCGCACCAGCAGCTTCACGCCCAGGTGCTCCTCCAGCGCGTCCAGGCGCCGCCCCATGATGGCCGGGGCCACGCCCTCGGCCTTGGCGGCGGCGGTGAGACTGCCCCGCGTGGCCACCGACACGAATGACTCGAACGCTTTGAGTTTGTCCATGAATACAAGCCAAATCAGGCTCCAAGCCTTATACAGCAAGCGCAAGCAGCTATCAATTTCATGAAAGCATGCACCGCATTCCCCATGCAGAGTGTGCCAATCTTTGCAAAAAAGTCATTGGTTAAGAGATATGTGCGCGATTTATTAATGGAAATATTTCCAATACAGTGGCATGCAAGGCTCCGCCATGGGCCACGGCTTTTCAATTACCGCTAGGGGGTTTCTCATGACCGCACGTACCCACGTCCACGGCCTGCAGGTGGCCAACGAACTGCACGCCTTCATCAACGAGCAGGTGCTGCCGGGCACCGGCGTCGAGCCGGCCGCCTTCTGGAAGGGCTTCGATGCCCTCGTGGCCGACCTGGCGCCCAAGAACGCGGCCCTGCTGGCCGAACGCGACCGCCTGCAAAAAGAACTGGACACCTGGCACAAGGCCAACCCGGGCCCCATCCAGGACATGGCAGGCTACCGCGCCTTCCTGAGCCAGATCGGCTACCTGGTCGAGCCCCCCAAGGGCGCGCAGGCCACCACCACTAACGTGGATGCCGAGCTGGCCATCCAGGCCGGCCCACAGCTGGTGGTGCCCATCCTGAACGCACGCTACGCCCTGAACGCCGCCAACGCGCGCTGGGGCTCGCTGTATGACGCGCTGTACGGCACCGACGTGATCGGCGAAGAAGGCGGCGCCGAGAAGGGCAAGGGCTACAACCCCGTGCGCGGCGCCAAGGTCATCGCATTCGCACGCGACTTTCTGGACCAGGCGGCCCCGCTGGCCAGCGGCTCGCACAAGGACGCCACGGCCTACAGGGTAGAGGGCGGCACGCTGGCCGTCACGCTCCAGGGCGGTGCCACCACCGGCCTGAAGAACGCGGCCCAGTTCGTGGGCTACCAGGGCAATGCGGCCGAGCCATCGTCCGTACTGCTGGTGAACAACGGCCTGCACATCGACATCCGCGTGGACCGCAACACCCCCATCGGCAAGGGCGACGCCGCCGGCGTGGCCGACGTGGTGGTGGAAGCTGCGCTGTCCACCATCCTGGACCTGGAAGACTCCGTGGCCGCCGTGGACGCCGAGGACAAGGTGCTGGGCTACAGCAACTGGCTGGGCATCCTCAAGGGCACGCTGACCGACACCTTCGACAAGGGCGGCAAGCAGGTCACGCGCGGCCTGAACCCCGACCGCGAATACAACGGCGCCGACGGCAAGCCCGTGAAGCTGCACGGCCGCTCGCTGATGTTCGTGCGCAACGTGGGCCATCTGATGACCAACCCCGCCATCCTGTGGGGTGCCGAGGGCAAGGAGATCCCCGAGGGCATCCTGGACGCCATGGTCACCACGGCCATCGCCATCCACGACCTCAAGGGCGGCGCGGGCGGCATCCGCAACAGCCGCACGGGCAGCGTCTACATCGTCAAGCCCAAGATGCACGGCCCTGCCGAAGTGGCGTTTGCCAACGAGCTGTTCGGCCGCGTGGAGCAGGTGCTGGGCCTGCCCGCCAACACCGTGAAGCTGGGCATCATGGACGAAGAGCGCCGCACCAGCGTGAACCTGAAGGCCTGCATTGCCGCCGCTCCGGCGCGCGTGGCCTTCATCAACACCGGCTTCCTGGACCGCACGGGCGACGAGATGCACACCGCCATGCAGGCCGGCCCCATGATCCGCAAGGGCGACATGAAGAGCAGCGCCTGGATCCAGGCCTACGAGCGCAACAACGTGCTGGTGGGCCTGTCCATGGGCCTGTCCGGCCGCGCGCAGATCGGCAAGGGCATGTGGGCCGCACCCGACCTGATGAAGGCCATGCTGGAGCAGAAGATCGCCCATCCCAAGGCCGGCGCCAACACCGCCTGGGTGCCCAACCCCACGGGCGCCACGCTGCACACGCTGCACTACCACCAGGTCAACGTGGCCGCCGTGCAGGCCGAGCTGCTGAAGGTGGACGCCGACGCCGAGCGCGACAACCTGCTGACCGGCCTGCTCACCGTGCCCGTGAGCAGCAACCCGCACTGGAGCGAGACCGAAAAGCAGCAGGAGCTGGACAACAACATCCAGGGCATCCTGGGCTACGTGGTGCGCTGGATCGACCAGGGCGTGGGCTGCTCCAAGGTGCCGGACATCAACGACATCGGCTTGATGGAAGACCGCGCCACGCTGCGCATCTCCAGCCAGCACGTGGCCAACTGGCTGCTGCACGGCGTGGTGACCGAAGGCCAGGTGCGCGCCACGTTCGAGCGCATGGCCGCCAAGGTGGACCAGCAAAACGGCGGCGACCCGCTGTACCAGCGCATGCACGGCCGCTTTGCCGAGTCCATGGCCTACCAGGCCGCCTGCGACCTGGTGTTCAAGGGCGTAGAGCAGCCCAGCGGCTACACCGAGCCGCTGCTGCACGCCTGGCGCCAGAAGGTGAAGGCCGCGCAGAAGAAGGCTTGATTGCTATTCAAACAATAGCTGCTAGCGCTTGATGGACGGGCGCCAGGGGCCATTTTGACCACAACGGCACCCGCGGGTGCCGTTGTGCTTTCGTACACTCTCTCCCCATGCCCACCGCCGCTCCTACCACCACGCACTGCCCGCTGTGCGGCCAATCCAACGGTTGCGCCGTGGCCGCCGGGCTGCCGGCGCAGCAATGCTGGTGCATGCACGAGAGCGTTTCGCGCGACGCACTGGCGCGCCTGCCCGCCGAGGCGCGCGGCCGCGCGTGCATCTGCCCGCTGTGTGCCCGCGAAGAGCCCGCTGCGCCGCAGGCCCCGGCACCCGTCGTTCCCAACCCCTGAACCCCAACCGGAATCCCAACACCATGCCCACGTACCACATCGAGATGATGGAAGGCCGCACCGTCGAGCAAAAGCGCAAGCTGGTCGAGGAGATCACGCGCGTGTCCGTCGAAATCCTGGGGGGCTCCCCCGAATCGGTGGACATCCTGATCACGGACGTGAAGCGCGAGAACTGGGCCACGGGCGGCAAGCTCTGGCTGGACCGGCAGTAAGCCGCCCTCCAACGCACCACAGGCCGATCGCCCATGTGCCAGCTCCTTGGCATGAATGCCAACACGCCCACCGACGTGACCTTCAGCTTCACGGGGTTTGCGCAACGCGCCGGCAACACGGCCGACCACACGGACGGCTGGGGCATCGCCTTCTTCGAGGGGCGCGGGCTGCGCCACTTCGTGGACCATGAGCGTGCCACCGATTCACCCGTGGCGGAGCTGATCCGCCGCTACCCCATCAAGAGCCGCAACGTCATCGCCCACATCCGCAAGGCGACCCAGGGCGTGGTGAGCCTGGAAAACTGCCACCCCTTCGTGCGCGAGCTGTGGGGGCGCTACTGGGTGTTTGCGCACAACGGCGACCTCAAGGACTTCCGTCCGCGCCTGCACGCGCATTTTCACCCGGTCGGCACCACCGACAGCGAGCATGTGTTCTGCTGGCTGATGCAAGAGCTGAGCAAGTCCCACGCCGGCATGCCGAGCATCGAGGAGCTGACGCTGACGCTGCGCGAGCTGGCGGCGCGCATTGCGCCCCACGGCACCTTCAACTTCCTGCTGTCCAACGGGCAGGCGCTGTGGGCGCACGCGTCCACCCACCTGTACTACATCGAACGCCGCCACCCGTTCTCGCAAGCCCAGCTGTGCGATGAAGACCTGCGCGTAGACTTCTCCGCGCACACCACGCCCCACGACAAGGTGGCCGTGGTCGTCACGGCGCCGCTGACCTCCAACGAGCAATGGACTGCCTTCCAGTCGGGGGAGATGCGGGTGTTCGTGGACGGCCAGTGCCAGGCCGCCTGAGCGCCCCGGCCGGCGGCGCCGCCCCGCAGTGGCGGTAGGAGACGGCTGACCCACCCCTCCTGCACGGGCCGACAGCCCCTTCGCAGGGCCGTTTCGATACTGGCCCTTTTTTCTAGGGGGACAGCCATGCCAAAGATCTGCACCGCCAGGCTGGTGACCGCAGCCTGCGGGCTGGTGCTCGCCGCAGCGGCCCATGCCGACGCCAGCACGAAAGACCGCGAATTCCTGACGCAGGCCGCTACCGGCGGGCTCTACGAGGTCCAAGCCGGCAAGCTTGCACAGAACCGCGCTACGGCCAACGAAGTGAAATCGTTTGGCGCCATGCTGGTGAAGGACCACACCGCCGCCAACGATGAACTCCGGGCCTTGGCAGCGCGCAAGGGCGTCGCGCTGCCAACCACCCTCCCTGGCGACAAGCAAAAGCAACTGGACCAGCTCGCCAAGGCCCAGAAATTCGACCAGGAATTCCTCTCGCAGGTGGGCCTTAACGACCACCGCCGCGATATCGCGCTGTTCGAGGCGGCCGGCAAAGACGCAGACGATCCGGAGATCCAGACCTTCGCCCTCAAGGCGCTGCCGAAACTCAAGGCACACAAGGACCACGCCGAAGACCTGGCGGTTTCCATCAAGCGATGAAGGCCCGGCCCATGGGTGGCCGCATCGCCACCCGCGTGAGGGAGGCGATGACTGACTCCGACGGCCGGTGGCCTGCCCAACCTGGCCCGACCTCACCGTACGCGGGCAGCAGCACGCGCGGGTAGCAGCGCGCTAGGGCGTCAACACCACCTTGCGGCACTCCTCTTCCTTCTTCTCGAAGATTTCATAGCCGCGCGCGGCATCGGCAAGCTTCATGCGGTGGGAAATGATGACCTCCGGCCGCATGCGGCCGTTGGCGATGTGTTCCAGCAACTGGGGCATGTACTTTTGCGCGTGCGTCTGCCCCATGCGGAAGGTCAACCCCTTCTCGAAGGCATCGCCGAAGAGGAAGCCGTGGATGAAGCCGGCATAGACCCCGGGCACGCTGAGGACTCCGCCGCGGCGCGTCGCGGCGATGCACTGGCGCAGCGCCTTGCCGCTGGAACCCTCCAGCCGCACGGCGGTGAGCGCCGTCTCCAGCGCGCTGCCCTTGGCCTCGAATCCTACGGCGTCGATCGTGGCGTCCACGCCGTGCCCACCCGTGGCCGAGAGAATGGTTTCGGCCGGGTCCTCGTCCTTGTCGAAGTTGATGGGCACCACGCCGTACGTGGCCTGGGCAAACTGCAGCCGGTACTCGTTGTGGTCCACCATGAAGACCTGCTCCGCGCCCAGGAAGCGCGCCGCCAGGGCGCTCATCAGCCCCACCGGTCCCGCGCCGAAGATCGCCACAGAAGAGCCTGCCCCGATCTGTGCATTGACCGCCGCCTGGTAGCCGGTGGGCAGGATGTCGGACAGGAAAAGCACCTGCTCGTCGCTCAGCACCTGGGGCACCTTCAGCGGCCCGACGTTGCCGTGCGGCACCCGCACGTATTCTGCCTGCCCGCCGGGGTAACCGCCGTAGAGGTGGCTGTAGCCGAACAGCCCTGCACCCGCGGTGGCGTTCTTTTTGTTGAGGATGGCGCCGCGTCCCGGATTGGTGTTCTCGCAGGCCGCGAACAGGGTCTTGTCGCAATAGAAGCAGGATCCGCAGGCGATGACGAACGGCACCACCACGCGATCACCAGGGCGCAGCGCCGTCACTGCAGGGCCCACCTCTTCCACGATACCCATGAATTCATGGCCGAGGATGTCGCCGTCCTTCATGCCAGGGATCTTTCCGCGGTAGATATGCAGATCCGAGCCGCAGATGGCCGTGGCGGTGACGCGCAGCAGCACATCGTCCTGTGCGAGCAGCACGGGGTCGGGCACGTTTTCCACGCGCACGTCCTTGGCGCCTTGGTAGGTGAGAGCTTTCATGCGATCACTCCGTCAATGGCCGGGGACACCGGGCGCACGGCGCGCCGGGCTGTGCGCCGGGGTTCAGATTTCCATGCCTTCGGGTTCGCCGGCTTCGATCAATGCGCTGTTCAACAGCGTGACGTCCGTTGCCAACGCGTTGCGGCGACCATCGCCGCCGATGCGGAAATGGGCCATGGGACTGTTGACGAACTGGAGCGCGGAGCCAAAGCAGGGGGAAGGCAGGATCAGCGTTCCCACCGCCGCGTTGTCGACCAGTTGGAACGTCGGCAGCATGACGCGGTTGGACTCGGAAAACCCGATCTTCAGAAACGTGCGGAAGGATCCGGCGCGCATCCCCGTCAGCTCGATGAAGCCGGTGGCCATGGGCACGGTGAAGCCCTCCGCGCTAAAGGTGTCGATGCCGGAAAGCAAGGCCGCCCGCACATGCTTGACCTTCGTGACGACGTAACTGTCCCAATCCGGTTGAAAGGTCTGGGCTTTTTGCAGATTCGTTCCCCAGGGATGGGGAGTTGATGTGGTCATGGGTAGTCCTATGGGTGCGGACCAGATGCGGTATCCACCAGAGTTCGATCACGTTTGAAACGTCTCATCCTGCGGACATGCCCTCGCACGGGATGTAGGAGCACGCTTATATGGCTGACAGCTTGGGGCTCAAGCGCGCGTGCCGACCCGCGCGGGACACCGGCTGGATCGAAGGCCCTGCCTACTGCGGGCCTCCGATCCCGTGCCAGACGTCAACGGTCGTTCTTGTGGCTCTGGCTGCCGGCGCGCGCCTGCTGCTCGCTGCTGCTGCCCCGGGTATTACCCGAGCCGGAAGAGGCGTTGTTGCCCCCACCGCCATGGCTCTTGGCTCCCGCAGCGCGGGCTTCCTGCGATGTGAACTCGTGGGCGTTGCCCGAAGCGTGCGCTGCACGCCCCCCCTCTGCGGCGATCTCGCGCTGGCGGTCGGGGTCCATCGAGGCAAATCCGCGCCCCGAGCCCGACTGCCCTTGGTTGTTGTCCCGGCTCCCCTGGCTCTGATTGCGGTTGCCTTGGTTCTGGTTGCCCTGATTGGTGTTTGCCATTTCCATCTCCGGTAAGTTGAACAAGTCACACGGAAACTGCCGTGTGAAGTTCACTGTCGGGGGACTGCAAAGGGCCAACCGTAGGCTAGGGACTACCCGTCCGTAGGCGCGGCTTGACGAATGGACGGTGGGAACAAAAAAGCCCTTGGGAACAAGGGTTGGGGAATGTGGCGCGGCTGGCGGGGATCGAACCCACGACCCTTGGCTTCGGAGGCCAATACTCTATCCACTGAGCTACAGCCGCTGGGAAAGTCCGCCCGATGGCGAACAAGCGGCGGATTATCGCACGTGGCTGTGGCTACAGACGAAAACCCAACCCCCGCAGATAAGCGTCAATGGCGCCTCGGCTGACGGTCACCAGATCGAAGCGTCCATGGGTCAGCAACCAGGACTGCAGCAGGCCATCGAACAGCGCCTGTACACCCATCGCGGCGGTGTGTGGCTCCATCGGCAATTGCAGGTTCTGGTCTTCTGCCGCCGAACGCAATTCACCCTCGATCAGCGCGCAAAAATCTGCACAGCCTTCGATATGGTTGTCGCGCACCGCCGCGAGGTCGTTGACGTATTCGACCCGGTACAACGCGATCTCGAACACCCGGCGCGTGCGCTCGTCCTGGACGATGGTGCGCTGGACGAAGTCCACCATGGAGCGCAGCCGCTCCAACGGGGGCAGAGTGGCCATGCTGGCGCTCTTGCTGCCCACCTGCTCCAGCGGGTGGGTCACCCGGTCCATCATGGCATTGAACAAGGCCACTTTGTCCTTGAAATGCCAGTAGATCGCGCCGCGCGTGGCGCCCGCAGCCTGGGCAATGTCGCTCAGCGAGGCGCGCGACACGCCTTTTTCGTAGAACACACGCTCGGCAGCATCCAAAAGGCTGTTGCGCGTAGCATCTGCATCTTCCTTGGTACGTCGTGCCATGGATGGGAACCTCCAAAACGTGGATACAGCAACGGCCGCGCTTTCCAAGTAATTATACATTCATGGATGTATGTATAATCATTCCCCTTTGCGCGTCTGTCATTTACCCGTGTCAGCATCACCCGCCGGTCTCAAACAACATCTAACGCATACCGCCGTCAAAGGATTTCCATGCCTCGCCTGAACAACGCAACAGCCCGTGCTATCCGCCCCTTCCAGCGTACCCCTGTCCCCGCAGCCCTCGCGGTTGCGCTGGCAGCGGCCCTCGCGCTCGGCGCCTGCGGTCAGAAAAGCGACGCCCCCGCCGCGGGCGCATCACCCCGCGCACCGGAGGTGGGCGTGGTCACCGTGCAGCCGGGGGACATCGGGCTGGTCACCGAATTGCCCGGCCGGCTGGAAGCCTCGCGCGTTGCCGAAGTGCGCGCTCGGGCCGCGGGCATTCTGCAAAAGCGCCTCTTCAGGGAAGGCAGCGATGTGAAGGCCGGCCAGCAACTGTTCCTGATCGACAGCGCGCCCTACCAGGCCAGTGTGGCCCAGGCCGAGGCCAGCGTGGCCCAGGCCGAGGCGAGCCTGGCGCAAAGCCGTGCGCTGGCCGAGCGCTATCGCCCGCTGGTGGCCGTCAACGCCATCAGCAAGCAGGAATACGACAATGCGGTCGCCGCGCAGAAGACCGCCGAAGCCAATGTTGCCGCCGCCAAGGCCGCGCTGACCACGTCGCGCATCAACCTGGGCTATGCGACGGTCACCGCTCCGATTTCCGGCCGCATTGGCCGCGCCCTCGTCACGGAAGGCGCGCTGGTGGGCCAGGGCACACCCACCGAGCTGGCGGTGATCCAGCAGATCGACCCCCTGTATATCAACTTCACGCAGTCCGCCTCGGAGGCCATCAAGCTGAAGGCCGCCATGGCCAGCGGCAAGTACAAGCAGTCCAGTGCCAATGCGGCCAACGTGCGCGTGGTGCTGGAAGACGGCAGCGTGTATCCGCAGGCGGGCCGGCTGCTGTTCACCGACCTCACGGTGGATGCCACCAGCGGCCAGGTGACCCTGCGTGCCGAGGTTCCCAACAGCGACCGCTCGCTGCTGCCCGGCCTGTATGTGCGGGTGCGCCTGGAGCAGGCGCAGGTGGACAACGGCATCTTGCTGCCCCAGCAGGCCGTCACCCGATCGGGCAAGGCCGACACAGTGCTGGTGGTGGGCGCGGACAACCATGTCACGCCGCGGGTGGTCAAGCTGGGGCCCGCCCAGGGCGCCCATTGGGTGGTGCTTGAGGGCCTGAAGTCGGGTGAGCAGGTGATGGTGGACGGATTCCAGAAGCTGCCACGCGGCAAGCCTGGCGACCCCATCGTTGTCAAGCCCGTCGCCTGGCAAGCTGCTGGCGCCGCCCAACAGCCCGCCGCGGCACCCGCATCCGCGCCGGCAGCGCCCGCCACCCCCGCTTCGGCGGCCTCCAGTCAGCCGGCCCCTGCGGCGGCAAAGCAATAAAAGACAGGAGCGCGGCACATGGCCAAGTTCTTCATCGAGCGCCCCATCTTCGCGTGGGTGATCGCAATTTTCATCATGGTGATCGGCGCTGTCTCGATCACCCAGCTGCCCGTGGCACAGTACCCCACCGTGGCTCCCCCCACCATCCAGGTGACCGTGGCCTACCCCGGCGCAACGGCGCAGACACTGGAAGACAACGTGCTGTCCGTCATCGAGCGCGAGATGAACGGCGCCACCGGCCTGGCCTACATGGAGACCACCAGCCAGGCCAACGGCACCGGCACCATCGTGCTGAGCTTCGAGCCCGGCACCAACGACGACCTGGCCCAGGTGGATGTGCAAAACCGCCTGTCGCGGGCCACGCCGCGCCTGCCGGCGGCCGTCACCCAGCAAGGCGTGCGCGTCGAGAAATCGCGATCCAACTTTCTGCTGTTTTCCATCCTCACGTCCGACAACCCGGACATAAACATCGACGCGCTCAACGACTACGCTGCCCGCAACGTGGTGCCCGAACTCCAGCGCCTGCCTGGCGTGGGCGGCGTGACGCAGTTCGGCTCCGAGCGCGCCATGCGCATCTGGATCGACCCGGCCAAGCTCAAGGGTTTCAACCTGTCGCTGGATCAGGTCAATGCCTCCATCCGCGCGCAAAACGTGCAGGTGTCCGCCGGCAACCTGGGCGAGCTGCCCAGCCCAGCGGGCCAGACCATATCGGCCACCATTGTCGTGAAGGGCCAGCTGTCCACACCCGAAGAGTTTGGCAACGTCATCCTGCGCGCCAACACCGACGGCTCCACCGTGCGCCTGAAAGACGTGGCGCGCATCGAACTGGGCGCGCAGACCTACAACTTCAGCGGCCGGCTCAATGGCTCGCCTTCGGTGGGCATGGGCGTGCAGCTCACCTCCAGCGCCAATGCGCTGGCCACGGCCGACGCCGTGAAGTCCAAGCTGGCCGAGCTGCAAAGGTACTTCCCGCAGGGCGTGGCCTACACCATCCCTTACGACACCTCCACCTTCATCTCGGTGTCCATCGAAAAAGTGGTCTATACCCTGCTTGAAGCGATCGGACTGGTGTTTCTGGTGATGTTCCTGTTCCTGCAGAACTTCCGTTACACCATCATCCCCACCATCGTGGTGCCGGTGGCCTTGCTGGGCACCTTTGGCGCACTGCTGGCCATGGGGTTCTCGATCAACGTGCTGACCATGTTCGGCATGGTGCTGGTGATCGGCATCGTGGTGGACGACGCCATCGTGGTCGTGGAAAACGTCGAGCGCATCATGGCTGAAGAAGGCCTGCCACCGCTGCAAGCCACGCGCAAGGCCATGGGCCAGATCTCCAGCGCCGTGATCGGGATGACCGTGGTGCTGGTGTCCGTGTTCGTGCCGCTGGCCTTCTTTGCAGGCTCGACGGGCAACATTTACCGCCAGTTCGCGGTCACCATGGCCACGTCCATCGCATTTTCGGCCTTCCTGGCGTTGTCGCTCACCCCCGCGCTGTGCGCCACCCTGCTCAAGCCCGTGACCGAGGGACACCACGACAAAACAGGCTTCTTTGGCTGGTTCAACCGGTCCTTCAAGCACGCCACGCACAGCTACGAGTCCTTTCTGGCCAGGCTCGTGCGCCGCAGCGGCCGCATGATGATCATCTACGCCGTGCTGCTGGGCGCGGTGGCGGTGGTGTACATGCGTCTGCCGACCTCGTTCCTGCCCAATGAAGACCAGGGCTTTCTGATCTCCAACGTGCAACTGCCCCCTGGCGCCTCGCAAGAGCGCACCCGTGCAGCATTGACCAAGGTGGAAGAGTTCATGCTCAAACAGCCTGAAGTGCGCGACATCGTCACCGTTTCGGGCTTTTCGTTCTCGGGTCAGGGGCAAAACGCCGGCCTGGCCTTCATCACCCTCAAGGACTGGAGCGAGCGCCCCGGTCCCGACCAGACCGCGCAGGCCGTGGCCGGTCGCGCCATGGGCGCGCTGGGCGGCTTTCGCGATGCGTTCATCTTCACGCTCAGCCCGCCACCCATCCCCGAACTGGGCTCGGCGTCCGGCTTCACCTTCCGCCTGCAAGACCGCGGCAGCAAGGGTCACGATGCGCTACTGGCGGCACGCAATCAGCTGCTGGGCATGGCCTCGCAAAGCAAGGTGCTCGCCGCCGTGCGCCCCGACGGCATGGAGGACGCGCCACAGATGCAGATTGACATCGACCGCGACAAGGCCAACGCCCTGGGCGTGTCCTACGACCGCATCGCCAGCGCGCTGGCGACGGCGCTGGGCTCCACATACGTGAACGACTTCCCCAACCAGGGCCGCCTGCAACGGGTAGTGGTGCAGGCCGACGGGTTTGCGCGCATGCAGCCCGAGTCGGTGCTCGACATCCCTATCCTCAACGACAAGGGCCAGGTGCTACCCCTGTCCACGTTTGCGTCCACGCGCTGGATCACCGGCGCCATGCAGACCGTGCGCTACAACGGCTATCCGTCGATGAAGATCGCCGGTGACGCCGCCCCGGGCTACAGCACGGGCGACGCCATGGCAGAGATGGAGCGCCTTGCCTCCCAGCTACCCGAAGGCTTTAGCTTTGAGTGGACCGGCCAGTCCCGCGAGGAAAAACTTGCCGGCTCGCAAGCCCTCGTGCTGTATGCGTTCGCGCTGCTGGCGGTGTTTTTGTGCCTGGCGGCGCTGTACGAGAGCTGGTCCATTCCGTTCTCGGTGATGCTGGTCGTACCGCTGGGCGTGCTGGGCGTGGTGCTGGGCGTGCTGCTGCGCGGCATGGCCAACGACGTGTACTTCCAGATCGGTCTGGTGACCATCATTGGTCTGTCGGCCAAGAACGCCATCCTGATCGTCGAATTTGCCAAGGACCTGCAGGCCCAGGGCAAGAACATCATCGAGGCCGCGCTGGAAGCCGCCCACCTGCGCTTTCGCCCCATCGTCATGACCTCGCTGGCGTTCACGCTGGGCGTCGTGCCGCTGTATCTGGCCTCCGGCGCGAGCTCGGCCAGCCAGCGCGCCATCGGCACCGGTGTGGTCGGCGGGATGATCACCGGCACGCTGCTGGCCGTGGTCTTCGTGCCCGTGTTCTTCGTGGTGGTGCGCAGCTTCTTCAAGGGCAGCCGCCGCCAGCAGGAGCATGACGCCCAGCAGGCACTCCAACACCGCGGCGAGGCCTGAGCCCCGCCGGCAGGAGAACAACCTATGCAATCGCACACCCTCAACCGCGCGCGCCCTGCGCGCGCCCTCTCCCCCCTGCTAGCCGCGGCGCTGGTGGCGGGCTGCAGCTTCATCCCGACCTACGAACGTCCTGCGGCCCCCGTGCCGCAGGCCTATCCGCTGGCGGGGGCCGAATCCACGACCTCCGCGCGGGCCGCGGCGGACATCGACTGGAAGGAATACTTCACCGACCCCCGCCTGCAGCGGCTGATCGGCATGGCCCTGGGCAACAACCGCGACCTGCGCGTGGCCATGCTCAATGTCGAGCAGGCGCGCGCGCAATTCCAGATCCAGCGCGCCAACCAGTTCCCCACGGTCAACGCCATCGCCAGCGGCACGCGCCAACCCAGCGCGACCACGGGCAGCTACGCCAATCAGTTCCAGGTGGGTTTGGGCATCTCGGCCTGGGAGATCGACTTCTTCGGGCGCGTGGCGGCCCTCAAGGAGCAGGCCCTGGCCCAGTACCTGGCCACGGACGAGGCGCGCAAGTCGGCGCAGATCAGCCTGGTGGCGGCCGTGGCCTCGGGCTGGCTCACACTGATGGCCGACGAGGAGCTGCTCGACATCTCGCGTCGCACGCTGGAAACGCGCGATGAGTCGGTCAAGCTCACACGCCTGCGCCTGGAGAACGGCGTGAGCTCCGAGCTCGACAACCGCCAGGCCGAGAGCCTGGCCCAGGCCGCACGCGCCACCTATGCGCAGCAGCAGCGCCAGCGCATGCTCGATGAAAACGCGCTGGTCCTGCTACTGGGCCAGCCGCTGCCCGACGACATCCGTGCCAGCCTGCCCTCCTCGCGCCTGGCCGACGCCACGCCCATGCAGGCGCTGCCCGCGGGCCTGCCTTCCGACCTGCTGGTGCGCCGCCCGGACGTGCGCATGGCCGAGCAGCAGTTGATCGGCGCCAACGCCAACATCGGCGCGGCGCGCGCGGCGTTTTTCCCGCGCATCTCGCTCACCGCCCAGTTCGGCACCGTGAGCGATGAGCTGTCGGGGCTGTTCAAGAGCGGCTCGTGGGCGTTCTCTCTGGCGCCGCAACTGGCCCTGCCGATCTTCGATGCCGGCCGCAACCAGGCGGGGTTGGAGTCCGCGCGCGCGGGCCGCGAAATCGCCGTGGCCCAGTACGAGAAGTCCATCCAGACCGCGTTCCGCGAGGTGTCCGACGCCCTGGCCGGCCAGGCCACGCTGCAGGAGCAGGTCGACGCCCAGCGTGCCCAGGCGCAGGCGGATGCCAAACGCTTCGAGCTGTCGGACCTGCGCTATCGCAACGGCGTGGCCAGCTACCTGGACCTGCTGGATGCGCAGCGCTCGCTGTTCGCCACCCAGCAGTCACTGGTGGTGACACGCCTGCAGCAACTGCAGAACCAGGTGACGCTCTACAAGGTGCTGGGCGGCGGCTGGACCGCTCCCGCCGAAGAGACCCCACGCTCCTGACATAGGTCACGACGCGCGCCTGCCCGTTTTTTCCCCAACGGGCGGGCGTGGAGCGCGCTCCTATAATCGAAAAGTCTTTTCCCTTCAGCCCCCAGTACAACAGAATCACCAGAGGATCCCATGAGCGACACCCACGACGAAGCGCATACCGGACCGATCAAGAACCCCAAGCAACTCCTGGTCACCGTCATTTTTGCGTTTGTGCTCCCGGTGTTCGCCATCATCGGCCTGGTGCTGTTCGTCACGGCCGACAAGAAGCCGGCGGCCGGCTCCGCCAACCCCGAACTGGCCGTGGCCCAGCGCATCCAGAAGATCGGCAACGTCGAGGTGCGCGACGCCAACCGCCCGCTGCGCACAGGCGAAGCCGTCTTCCAGGGGCAGTGTGCCGCCTGTCACGCCACCGGCGCCGCGGGCGCGCCCAAGCTGGGCGACGCCGCCGCCTGGGCGCCGCGCATTGCCACGGGCTTCGAAGCCCTGGTGCAATCGGCCCTCAAGGGCAAGGGCGCCATGGCACCGCAGGGTGGCGGCGACTTCGACGACACCGAGATCGCGCGCGGCGTGGCCTACATGGCCAATGCCGCCGGCGCCAAGTTCGAGGAGCCCAACCGTCCCGGCGCCGAAGGCGGCGCGGCCGCTGCGAGCGCACCTGCCTCCAACTAAGGCCCTTTTCGCCTCGTCACAAGCCGGCCGCGTGCCGGCTTGTTGGTTTCTGGCCGGGGGTTTTCTGCAGTGCGCGTTACGCCGGCAGTGGGCCCGCAACCGCCTGCGGGCTCGGCACAAAGCCGTAGGCACCGGGCAGGTCGGCCGCCAGCACCTCGCGTGGCGTCCAGCGGCCCTGATCGATCTGGCGTGCCAACGCCTCCACATCCAGGCTGTGCACCAGGCCCAGGCCGGCGGTGCAGGCCAGGTACACGCGGCCGGCCTCGTCCACCAGGCACTCATTCGCCCGACCGGCCGGCCGGCCGGTGTGCGCCACGGGCTCGCCGTCGGCGCCCAGACGCCAGATCAGCGGTGTGGCCTCCAGTTCCACATAGACGCGCTGCGGTCCGTTCTGGAAGAACCAGCGGCCTTCACCATCCGCCTCATAGTTGCGGTGGATGAATTCGATCAGCTTGGCATGCTCCAGCCGCGTTCCGCGCGCCACGGCGAAGCCGCCCTGTAACTGCACGGCGTCATCGCGCAGGTACCAGTGGCCGCGCGCATCCAGCCCCAGCCAGCCGTAGCAGGCCGGCACGTTGGGCCATTTGGCGATGGCCTGCTTGACGATGTCATCCATGACAGCGATTGTGCGCCCTCGTCCGCGCCCCCGCAGGTATTCACCCCAGCGCCGCGTGGTCGGCCAGCCAGGCAGCCACGGCTTCGGGCAGGGCGCGCACATGGCCGGGCCAGCCGCCCTGCGCAAAGCCGACGTGGCCGCCATGCGCCGGCTGCCAGAGCGTGACCACGGGCGCCACCTCACCGTCGCGCGGCAGGCTGGCGCCGGGCACGAAGGGATCGTTGCGCGCATTGACCAGCAGCGCCGGCACGCGCACCGCAGGCAGCAGCGGCTTGGCCGACGCGCGGCGCCAGTAGTCGTCCGCATCGCGAAAGCCGTGCAGCGGCGCGGTGAAGATGTCGTCAAAAGCGTGCAGATCGCGCGCGGCCAGCAGGGCCGCGCGGTCGAACAGGCCGGGGTACTGCGCCAGCTTGGCCAGCGCCTTGGGCACCATGGTGCGCAGGAACATGCGCGTGTACACCTGCCGGTTGAAGCCCCGCCCGATGGCGTGGCCGCCGGCCGCCAGGTCCAGCGGAGCGCACACGCTGGCGATGGCGTCCGCGCTGGCGAGCGCGCTGCCGCCCTGCTCGCCGGCCCAGCGCATCAGCGCATTGCCGCCCAGCGACACCCCCACGGCCAGCAGCGGCGCCCGCGCCCCACCGCCGGTCCGCTGCAACCCGGCCAGGCGCCGGAGGATCCAGTCGATCTCTTCATGGTCGCCCGAATGGTAGGCGCGCGGCGCGCGGTTGATCTCGCCGCTGCAGCCGCGAAAATGCGGCACGGCAAAACCCCAGCCGCGCTCGCGGGCCACGCCGGCGAAGGCCTGCGCATAGTGGCTGCGCGACGAGCCTTCCAGTCCATGGAACAGCACCAGCAGCGGCGCGGGGGCCGCGCCCGCCGCGGCACACGGCCGCAGGAAGTCCACGTCCACGAAGTCGCCGTCGGGCGCCAGCCAGCGCTCGCGCACATAGGCCGGCGGCGGCCCCAGCGTGCGCCGCGCCCACAGCGCGGGCCAGATGGTCTGTGCATGGCCGCCGGGCAGCCACCAAGGCGCTTCATATTTCATAGCTGGCAGCGCTTGCTGGTATTGTGCTAGAGGCCCATTTGACCCATAAACCAGCCCATCAAAGGCTTGGCATCAATGCAGCAGGTGCCCGGCGGGCGCAGCGCCCTCGGCCTCGTGCATGCCGGCGGCGCTGGCATGGTGCGCCACCAGGCGCCAGCCTTGCGGGGTCTTGTGGTAGACGTTGGTGGCCTGTACCACGGCCTCGCGCGGACCGTCGGGCAGCATCACACGCACATGTTCCAGCACGCTGTGCACGGCACTCGCCAGGGCCTGCACGCGCATCACCTGCGCGGGATGCACGTTGAGGCCGCCCTGCTGCAGCAAGGTGGCGAACGCCGCGCGGATGGCGGCGGGCCCCACGTGGCGCGCGGCGCCGGGGTGCACGCAGACGATGTCGTCCTCGTCGGCCCAGCAGGCCATCACGCGCTCCACGTCGCCGGCTTGCAGGGCGTCGTAGAACGCGGCTTCCAGATCGTCGGGGGAACCGGCCAGGGCGGCCGCGCGCAGCGGGGTTCGGGGCATGGCGAAGTGTCGGTGGTTGCAACCCAGCCGCGTATTGTGCCGTTCGATGGCCCTGTCATGCGCCTGGCCGATGCATGCACAATGATCGGCATGCGCGGCGCCGTGCCGCCCGTCTTTCTTCTGCATTGAAAAGGCCTCTTCACCATGAAACGACTCATCGCCATGCTTTCCGCCGTGCTGGCCCTCTCGGGCTGCGGCTACAACGACTTCCAGCGCCTGGACGAGCAGTCCAAGGCCGCGTGGAGCGAAGTGCTCAACCAGTACCAGCGCCGCGCCGACCTGGTGCCCAACATCGTGGCCACCGTCAAGGGCGAGGCGGCGTTCGAGCAGGAGACGCTGACCAAGGTGATCGAGGCGCGCGCCAAGGCCACCTCGATCCAGGTGACGCCCGAAACCCTCAACAACCCCGAGGCGTTCAACAAGTTCCAGCAGGCGCAGGGCGAGCTGTCCAGCGCGCTGTCGCGCCTGATGGTGGTGGCCGAGCGTTACCCGCAGCTGCAGGCCAACCAGGCCTTCCGCGACCTGCGCGTGACGCTGGAGGGCACCGAGAACCGCATCACCGTGGCACGCAACCGCTACATCCAGACCGTGCAGGAGTACAACGTGCTCGCACGCAGCTTCCCCACCAACCTCACGGCCATGGTGTTCGGCTATGAACCCAAGCCCAGCTTCACGGTGGCGAACGAGGCCGAGATCTCTGCGCCGCCCCAGGTTGATTTCTCCAGCCCCGCACCCGCCTCCAAGCCCTGACATCGGGGTTGTAAGCAAAATATGCCGCTAGCGCTTGCCCTTCAAGCGCTGATAGCTATATTTCTTGTAGCTATCGGAGCCCTCCCCGCCACCGCGCAGCCGCTGCGCGCGGTGCCTGCGCTGCAGGCGCGCGTGATCGACCAGACCGGCACGCTGAACGACGCGCAGCGCCAGAGGCTGGAGGCGCGGCTGGCCGCCATCGAGCAGCAGCACGGCTCGCAGGTGGTGGTGCTGATGGTGCCCACCACCGCGCCCGAGGACATCGCCGCCTTCGCCAACCGCGTGGGCAACGCCTGGAAGATCGGCCGCAAGGACGTGGGCGATGGCGTGCTGGTGGTCGTGGCCAAGGACGACCGGCGCATGCGCATCGAGGTGGCCAAGGCGCTGGAAGGCGCCATACCCGACATCGCCGCCGCGCGCATCATCGACGGCGCGATGAAGCCGCGCTTTCGCGAGGGCGACTTTGCCGGCGGGCTGGACGCCGCGGTGCAGCAAATCGGCGCGCGCATCGCGGGCGAAAACCTGCCCGCGCCGCAAAGCAGCCAGCAGGGCGACGGGCAGGGCCGCGGCGCGTCCGCGGGCTTTGACTGGACAGACCTGGCCGTCTTCCTCTTCTTCGGCGTGATGGTGGCGGGCCCCGTGGTGCGCCGGCTGTTCGGCCAGCGCCTGGGCGGCCTGGTGATGGGCGGCGGCGCTGGGTTCCTGGCCTTCATCGTCACCTCCAGCCTGCTGCTGGCGGGTGGCGCGGGGCTGCTGGCGCTGCTCTACACCTGGATCTTTGCGGGCCGCGGCGGCCCCGTGGTGTGGCACGGCGGCGGTGGCGGCTGGGGAGGCGGTCACGGCGGTGGCTGGGGCGGTGGAGGCGGTGGTGGATTCGGCTCGGGCGGCGGCGGAGATTTCGGCGGCGGCGGTGCATCGGGCGACTGGTAGGGCGGCAAGCACAGAGCGAAACACCATGGTCACACCCTCTTCATCCCCACCTTCCGGCGTGCTGGCGCGCCTGGCGCGGCTGCTGCGGCACCGTTGGTCCGACGGCGGCCTGCACCAGGCCCTGCCACCCGAGGTGCTGGAGCGCCTGGGCCAGCGCGTGGCCGCCAGCGAGCGCCGCCACACCGGCCAGATCCGCATCTGCGTGGAAGGCGGCCTGCCGCTGTCGTACCTGTGGCGCGGCGCCACGGCGCGCGAGCGCGCGGTCACGCAGTTCGGCAAGCTGCGTGTGTGGGACACCGAACACAACAACGGCGTGCTCATCTACCTGATGCTGGCCGAGCATGCCATCGAGATCGTGGCCGACCGCGCTCTGGCGCGCCGCGTGCCCCCGGCGACATGGCGCAGCATGGTGTCGCACATGGCCGAGGCCTTCCGCCAAGGCCGGCACGAGGACGGTCTGACCCAGGCGCTGAGCGAGGTCTCTGCGCTGCTCGTGGAGCACTTCCCGGCCACCGAGGGCGTGGACCGGCCGAACGAGCTGCCCGACGCCCCCGTCATCCCGGGCACGGTGGACTGAGTACCAGAGCACGCCTTGCGAGGCGGAACTCCCTTTTCGATCACTCCTTCAGGGCAGCGCCCAGACGCGCCCCGCCCCCACCGCGAAGCGCTGGCGCCCCGGCGCGGCGGGCACGGCATGGCCGCCGGTGAACTCGCCAAAGGCCGGCAACACCAGCAGGCCCGGCTCCGCCACGAAACAGGGCATGCGCAGCGCATCGCGCCCGCCGCCGTACAGCACGGCCGTGGGGTGCAGGTGCCCGGCCAGCACCCACTGCCCCGCGCGGTGCTGTGGATGGTGGCAGCAGGCGAAAGGTCCCAGAGACCAAGGCTCCTCCACGATGCGCGCGCGCAGCCACGCCGGTGGGTCGCCCGCGTGGCGGTCGTGGTTGCCGCGCACCAGCACCAGTTCCAGTGCCGCATGGTCCTCGCGCCAAGCGGCCAACGCGCGCAACAGCGCGGGCGCGTGGGCCTCGGCCGCATGCAGGAAGTCGCCCAGCACCACCAGGCGCTGCACGCCGGGGTGGCGCGCCAGCAACTGCGCCAGCCGATCCAGGTTGCCCTGCGTGGTGCCCGCGGGCACGGGCAGGCCGCGCGCGCGGAAGGTGGCGGCCTTGCCCAGGTGCAGGTCGGCCAGGCACAGCATGGCGCCCTCCGGCCACCACAGCGCGCGCTCGGGCAACAGCCACACGGTGGTGCCGGCCAGGTCCACGGCCAGGTCGGCGGGCAGATCAGGCGCGTGCATGGGTCACAGGCGCGGCAACGGGCGCGAAGGCTTGCGCGCGCGGCGTGGAGAACGGCCCCGCGCCGCGGCCGGCGCGGCGCCCGTGCCCTCGGAGGCATCGGCAAAGTCCAGCGTGCAGCGCAGTGCGTCGGTGACGGCGGACGATGCTTCCTGCCGCGGTGGCGCGGCCGGGGGGGCGGCGCGCCGGCGGCGCGGCGGGTCAGGAGGCACGACGTCCTGCACCGGCGGGGCCGGTACGGGTTTGCGCGCGCTGGCGGCGGCTTCCATGTCGCCCAGCATGCGCGCGATGCGGTCGGCCAGCGCCTCGTTGCTGAGCTGCTCGCGAAAGCGCTCCACCATCAGCGGAAAGGCCAGCGGCCCGGGTCGCACGAGGGGCCGCACCATGAGCTGCTGCGCCTGCATGCGTGTGAGCGCCGCCAGCAGCTGTGCCACGTCCAGCTCCTGGCTCAGCACTTCCTGATCGGCCTGGCGCAGCAGCAGGTTGCCCGCGTCATAACGCCGAAAGACCTCGAAGAACAACTGGGAAGACGCCTGCAGCTGGCGCGCGCTGCGCTGCTCGCCTGGGTGGCTTTGAAAGATGAGCCCCGCCACGCGCGCAATCTCGCGAAAGCGCCGGCGCGCCATTTCGGTGGCGTTGAGGCTGGCCAGCACCTCGTGCAGCAACGCTGCGCGCGCGTCACGCTCTTGCGGCACCCCCTCGGGCGCCGTGGCGTTGGCAGTGTTGCGAATGGCCAGCGCCTCGTCGGGCGCCAGGCCGTGCGCCTGCCGGGCGGCCTGCGGCGCGGCGGCGTCGGTGCGCAGCAGGTCGGGCAGCAAGGCCGGCCAGTCGCGTTCTGTGGCGGACAGCAGCTCCAATCCATAGTCGTTCACCGCGATCGAGAAGGTGCCCGGTACCCCCTGGGCCGCGCGCCAGGCGAACAGGCTGGCCAGCCCGATGTGCGCATGCCGGCCGGCAAACGGGTAGAGGAACAGGTGCCAGCCCTCGCGCGTGTGCAGCGTCTCGGCCAGCAGCGTGCCCGGCGTGGGCAGGGCGGACCAGCGGCGCTGCACCTCCAGCAGCGGGCGCACGGCGCGCAGCTCGGGGCTGGCGTAGCGGCCCCGCCCCGCCTGCGCGAGCTGTTGCACCACGTAGTCGGCCAGCACGGTGGACAGCGGCATGCGCGAGCCGTTCCAGCGCGGCACCGTGGGCTGCCGCCCCGGCGCGCGCCGCACGAAGGCGGTCATCTCGCGCGTGCGCACCAGTTCCAGCACCTGCCCTGCGAACACGAAGCAGTCGCCCGGCGACAGCCGCGCGATGAAGCCCTCTTCCACCGCGCCCAGGCGAGCGCCCTGCAGGATCTGCACCTGCATGCTGGCATCGCTCACGATGGTGCCGATGTTGGCGCGGTGGCGGCGCGCCAGGCGCGCGTCGGGCAGGCGCCACACACCGTTCTCGTCCGGCACGACACGGCGGTAGTCCGGGTAGGCCGCCAGGGCGCTGCCGCCACGCGCAACGAAGTCCAGGCACCACTGCCACACGCCGCGCGGCAGCGTGCGGTACGCGGTCGTGCGGCGCACTTCGGCATACAGTGCCTCGGGCTCGAAGCCCCCGCCCAGCGCCACCGTGGCCAGGTGCTGCACCAGCACGTCGACGGGCTGGTGTGGCGAGACGCGCTTTTCCACCCGTTCGGCATGCACCGCAGCGCGCGCGGCGGCGGCCTCCACCAACTCCAGGCTGTGCGTGGGCACCAGCGTGATGCGCGAGGGCCGCCCCGGTGCGTGGCCCGAGCGGCCGGCGCGCTGCAGCAGGCGCGCCACGCCCTTGGCCGAGCCGATCTGCAGCACGCGCTGCACCGGCAGAAAGTCCACACCCAGGTCCAGGCTGCTGGTGCAGACCACGGCGCGCAGGCTGCCGCTCTTGAGCCCCGCTTCCACCCATTCGCGCACACCGCGGTCCAGCGAGCCGTGGTGGATGGCGATCTGCCCCGCCCAGTCCGGCCGCGCGTCCAGCAGCGCCTGGTACCACTGCTCGGCCTGCGAGCGCACGTTGACGAACACCAGCGTGGTGCCGGGCGACTCCTCCAGCGCGCGCACCACCGCCGGCAGCATGGCCAGGCCCAGGTGGCCAGCCCAGGTGAAGCGCTCGGGCCGCTCGGGCAGCAGGGTGTCCACCACCAGGCGCTTTTCCACGCGGCCGCGCACCAGCGTGCCGCCTTCCCGGCCCAGCAGCGTCTGCATGGCCTCGGGCAGGTTGCCCAGCGTGGCCGACATGCCCCAGACCATGAGCTGCGGGTTCCAGCCCGCGAGCCGCGCCAGCGCCAACTGCACCTGCACGCCGCGTTTGTTGCCCAGCAGCTCGTGCCATTCATCCGCCACCACCAGACGCACGCGGGCCAGTTGCTCGCGCGCGTCCGCGCGCGCCAGCAGCAGCGACAGGCTTTCGGGGGTGGTCACGAGCACCGTCGGCAGACGCCGCGCCTGGGCGCTGCGTTCGGCGCTGCCGGTATCGCCCGTGCGTGCGCCCAGGCTCCAGCGCGCCAGGCCGGCATGCTGTGCGGCCAGGGCCTGCAGCGGCGCCGCCAGCGCACGCAGCGTGTCGGCGGCCAGCGCGCGCATGGGCGTGATCCACACCACGGTGAGTGGTGCGGTCCGCGGTGCTGCTTCGTTATTTATAGCGTGTACCGCCGGATGGACGGGCGCTACAGGCCGTTTTGACTCCCAGTCCGCAAAGGCCTGCAGCGCCCCGAGCCACACCGCATAAGTCTTGCCGGCGCCCGTGGTGGCGTGCAGCAGGCCCGAGCGTCCCTGCGCGATGGCGCGCCACACCTGGCGCTGGAAGGCAAACGGCGCCCAGCCGCGCGTGGCCAGCCAGCCGGTTGCGAGGGGGAAGCGCGGGGCGGTCACGGCACCCCCCGTTGCACCGCGCAGCCAAGGCATTGCCGCCGCACGGGCCATGGCGTTTCGAGGGAAAATCGCCTGCAGCGCCCATCCATCCAGCGCCAACAGCTCTTGTATTCATAGCGCCAGATCATGACGTAGCAGGCAACAGCGCCGCCAGCGTATCCAGCGAATCGGCTTCGTCCACCGGCTTGTCCTCACGCCAGCGCAGCATGCGCGGGAAGCGCACGGCGATGCCGCTCTTGTGCCGCGCGCTGCGCGCTATGCCCTCAAAGCCCAGCTCGAACACCAGCGTGGGCCGCACGCTGCGCACCGGGCCGAAGCTCTCCACCGTGGTCTTGCGGATGATGGCGTCCACCCTCGCCATCTCGGCATCGGTCAGGCCCGAATACGCCTTGGCAAACGGCACCAGCGTGCGCCCCTCGGTGCCCTGCGGCGCACTCCACACGGCGAACGTGTAGTCGCTGTACAGGCTGGCGCGGCGCCCGTGGCCGCGCTGCGCATAAATGAGCACGGCGTCCACGCTCATCGGGTCGATCTTCCACTTCCACCAGATGCCCACGTCCCGGGTGCGGCCCACACCATAGTGCGCCGTGCGCCTTTTGAGCATCATGCCCTCCACGCCCAGGGCACGCGCACTGTCCCGCAGGCGTGCCAGTTCGGCCCAGCTCTGTCCCTGCAGCACCGGGCTGGGCACCAGCGCCGGGTGGTCGGTGCGCGCCAGCAGCGCGTCCAGCCGCGCGCGCCGCGCCTGCAGCGGCAGGCCGCGCAGGTCCTGGCCGTGCTCCTCCAGCAGGTCGTAGGCCAACAGCACTACGGGCACCTCGCGCAGCAGCTTGGAGCCCAGCGACTTGCGGCCGATGCGCTTTTGCAGGTCGGCAAACGGGCGCGGCTGCGCCGGCGCATCCGCTCGCGCGGGCTGCCAGACGACGATCTCGCCGTCGAGCACCGTGCCGTCGGGCAGGGCTTCGTCGCCCAACGCCTGCAGCTCGGGGAAGCGATCGGTCACCAACTCCTCCCCGCGCGACCACAGCCAAGTGGCGCCAGCGCGCCGCACGAGCTGGGCGCGGATGCCGTCCCACTTCCATTCCACGATCCAGTCCGCCGGCGGGCCGAGCGCGGCGTCAAACTGCGCCACCGGCAGTTGCAGCGGGTGCGCCAGAAAGAAGGGATAGGGATGGCCCTGGGCCTCCGCAGCCTGCGCGCCCGCACTGTCTCCCTCGGGCGCCACGAGGCGCTGGTAGTCAGCCGCCCCGGGCTGCGCGCCCACGTGGGTGTAGCCCATGAGGCGCTGGGCGATGCGCTTGGCGTCCACGCCGCTCACGGCCGCGAGCGCCTGCGTGACCTGCAAGCGCGACACGCCCACGCGGAAGGCCCCCGTGATGAGCTTGAAGTACACCAGCCGCTCCTCGGGCGCCAGCCGCGCCCATTGCGCACCCAGTCGTTCAGCCTGGGTGTCGGGCGCCAGGCCGCGCAGCGGCAAGAGGTGTTCGCGCATCCATGCGGCCAGCCCCAGGGCGTGAGCCTGCGTGGGCGGGGGCAACAGCAGTGCGATGGTCTCGGCCAGATCGCCCACAGCCTCGTAGCTTTCGTCGAACAGCCATTCCGGCAACCCCGCCGCCTCGCGCGCCACCGCGCGCAGCAGCTTGGTGGGCACGAGTTGGCGTGGTTTGCCACCCGCGAGGAAGTAGACGGCCCAGGCGGCATCCTCGGGTGGCGCACCCCGCAGATAGTCGCGCAGCGCGGCCTGCTTGGCGAGGCTGGACGTGCTGGCATCCAACGCCTGGTAGAGCGCGGCAAAGGCCTGCATCAGGAGGTGCCTCCGGCCGCGTCGCCTGCGTCGCCTTCCGGTGCAGTGGGCGCTGCAGTTGGCGCGTCGGTCGGCGCGGCCTCGTCCTCGTCGCCGTATTCGGTGGCGAAAGCCTGGGCATCCAGCCCTTGCTCGCGCAGCCAGCGCACCATGACGGCCACGCTGCCGTGGGTGACGAACACGCGCTCGGCCCCCGTGGCGGCAATCGCCTGCTGCAGGCCCGGCCAGTCTGCGTGATCGGAGAGCACGAAACCACGATCTACCCCGCGGCGGCGACGCGTGCCGCGCAGCTGCATCCAGCCGCTGGCAAAGGCATCGGCGTGGCGTGGGAAGCGGCGCATCCATGGAGTGCCTTGCGCTGAGGGCGGCGCCAGCACCAGCGCGGTCTCGCGCGTCGCGGCATCCAGTGACGCGTCGGTGGCCCCCTGCGTGGGCGGCAGGCGCACGCCGGCGGCGCGGTAAGCGGCATTGAGGGGCTCCACCGCGCCATGCATGAGCAGCGGACCAATGCTGGCATCTACGCCATGCAGGATGCGCTGCGCCTTGCCGAACGCGTAGCAAAACAGCACCGAAGGGCGGCGCATGGCCGCGTTGGAACGCCACCAGTCGTTGATCTGGGCTTGCAGGACGGCCTGGGCGGGCCAACGGTAGATGGGCAGGCCGAAGGTGGATTCGGTGATGAACGTGTCGCAGCGCACGGGCTCGAACGGCGCGCAGGTGCCGTCGGCCTCCAGCTTGTAGTCACCCGAGGCCACCCACACGCGACCGCCGTGCTCCAGCCGCACCTGGGCCGAGCCCAGCACATGGCCCGCAGGGTGCAGTGAGATGCGCACGCCGTTGTGGTGCAGGGGTTCGCCGTAAGCCAGCGTCTGCAAAGCGATGTCCGCCCCCAGCCGACCGCGCAGGACACCCGCACTGTGCTCGTGCGCCAGGTAGTGTCCATGCCCGCGCCGCGCGTGGTCGCCATGGCCATGGGTGATGACGGCCCGGTCCACCGGCCGCCAGGGGTCGATGTAAAAGCCACCCGGTGGACAATACAGCCCTTCGGGGCGCGCTACCACCAGGGCGTCTGCCGCGGACTCTGCCAAAGGGTTGACCATGGCCCATGCTAGCGTCGCGTTGGGCCTGGCTGGCGTCAGACGGCGCCGATGGACGAGCGCCATAGCGGGCCCACCCATAACGACAAAAGCCGCCCGAAGGCGGCTTTTGCGATGGAAGGCGATCAGTCGATCAGCGCTTCTGGCGGAACTTGCGCAGCGCGGCAATCTGCGCTGCCATCACGGCCAGCTCGGACTGGGCGCGGGCCAGATCGATCTCGCTCTTGGCGTTCTTCAGGGCTTCCTCGGCCGCAGCCTTGGCTTCCTGCGCCTTCTGGTCGTCCAGGTCACGGCCACGGATGGCGGTGTCGGACAGCACGGTCACGCAGTCGGGCTGCACTTCCAGAATGCCACCGGCCACGAAAACGAACTCTTCATTGCCGTCAGGCAATTCGATGCGCACCGAACCCGGCTTGATGCGGGTGATGAGTGGCGTGTGGCGCGGATAGATGCCCAATTCGCCCGCTTCGCCGGGCAGCGCGACGAAGCGCGCCTCGCCGGAGAAGATGGACTCTTCGGCACTGACCACATCAACATGGATGGTGTTCATCTTTGCTCCTAGAAAAAGGGAATGGCAAGCCTGTGGGGCTCACGAGGGCCGGACGCGGGGCCGGCCTTCGGACCATCAGGCCACCTTCTTCGCCTTTTCGAAGGCTTCGTCGATGGTGCCAACCATGTAGAAGGCCTGCTCGGGCAGGTGGTCGCATTCGCCAGCCACGATCATCTTGAAGCCGCGGATGGTCTCGGACAGCGGCACGTACTTGCCAGGCGAGCCCGTGAACACCTCGGCCACGTGGAACGGCTGCGACAGGAAACGCTGGATCTTGCGGGCACGGGCCACGACAAGCTTGTCCTCGGGGGCCAGCTCGTCCATACCCAGAATGGCGATGATGTCGCGCAGTTCCTTGTAGCGCTGCAGGGTACCCTGCACTTGGCGGGCCACTTGGTAGTGCTCTTCACCCACGACCTGCGGGTCCAGCTGGCGGCTGGTGGAGTCCAGCGGGTCCACGGCAGGGTAGATACCCAGAGCGGCGATGTCACGCGACAGCACCACGGTGGAGTCCAGGTGGGCGAAGGTGGTGGCAGGCGACGGGTCGGTCAAGTCGTCAGCAGGCACGTACACGGCCTGAATGGACGTGATGGACCCGACCTTGGTCGAGGTAATACGCTCTTGCAGACGGCCCATTTCCTCGGCCAGCGTCGGCTGGTAGCCCACGGCGGAAGGCATCCGGCCCAGCAGGGCGGACACTTCGGTACCGGCCAGCGTGTAACGGTAGATGTTGTCCACGAAGAACAGCACGTCGCGGCCTTCGTCGCGGAAGGACTCGGCGATGGTCAGGCCGGTCAGGGCCACGCGCAGACGGTTGCCCGGGGGCTCGTTCATCTGGCCGTAGACCATGGCCACCTTGGACTCGCCCAGGTTCTCCAGATTCACGACGCCGGAGTCGGCCATCTCGTGGTAGAAGTCGTTGCCCTCACGGGTACGCTCACCCACGCCAGCGAACACGGACAGACCCGAGTGCGCCTTGGCGATGTTGTTGATGAGCTCCATCATGTTCACGGTCTTGCCCACGCCGGCACCACCGAACAGACCCACCTTGCCGCCCTTGGCGAACGGGCACACCAGGTCGATCACCTTGATGCCGGTCTCGAGCAGTTCCTGCGAAGGGCTCAGCTCGTCATAAGCGGGGGCCTTGCGGTGGATGGAAGCCGTCAGGCTCTGGTCCACGGGGCCGCGCTCGTCGATGGGGTTGCCCAGCACGTCCATGATGCGGCCCAGCGTGGCCTTGCCCACGGGCACGGTGATGGGGTTGCCGGTGTTCGTGACCATCAGGCCACGCTTGAGGCCGTCCGAAGAACCGAGCGCAATGGTACGCACCACGCCGTCGCCCAGCTGCTGCTGCACTTCCAGCGTCAGGGGCGAGCCCTCGAGCTTCAGGGCGTCATACACCTTGGGCATCTGGTCGCGCGGGAACTCCACGTCCACCACGGCGCCGATACATTGAACAATCTTGCCTTGCACTTGAGCCATTTGATTTGCTCCAAAAATTTAAACCGAGACCCGAAGGCGGCGTCAGACTGCCGCGGCACCTGCAACGATCTCCGAAAGTTCTTTCGTGATCGCCGCTTGGCGCGTCTTGTTGTAGACCAGCTTGAGCTCGTTGATGACGTTACCGGCGTTGTCGGTGGCGGCCTTCATGGCCACCATGCGCGCGGACTGCTCCGAGGCCATGTTCTCTGCCACTGCCTGGTAGATCAGCGACTCGACATAGCGCACCAGCAGTTCGTCGATCACGCTCTGCGCGTCAGGCTCGTAGATGTAATCCCAACCATGGCCGGTCTTCTGGGCCTGCATCTGCTCGGACGACAGGGGCAGCAACTGCTCCACCACCGATTCCTGCTTCATGGTGTTGATGAACTTGGTGTAGCTGAGGTACACCGCGTTGATCTTGCCTTCCGCGTAAGCATCCAGCAGCACCTTCACCGGTCCGATCAGCTTGTCCAGGTGCGGCGTATCGCCCAGCCCGGTGGCATGCGCCACGACCTTGGCACCCACGCGGTTGAGGAAGCCCAACCCCTTGTTGCCAATAGCCACCGACTGCACATCGACACCCGTAGACTGCAGTTCGCGCAGCTTGGTGGTGACGGCGCGCAGCACGTTGGTGTTCATACCTCCGCACAGGCCCTTGTCGGTCGTCACGACAATAATGCCAGCCGCCTTCGCATCGTTCGCCTTCATGAAAGGGTGCACGTACTCAGGGTTGGCCTCGCCGAGGTGGGCGGCAATGTTGCGCACCTTCTCGGCATAGGGTCGGGCGGCACGCATGCGGTCTTGCGCCTTGCGCATCTTGGACGCGGCCACCATTTCCATGGCCTTGGTGATCTTCTTGGTGTTTTCCACCGATTTGATCTTGCCGCGTATTTCCTTACCTGCTGCCATGATGGTTCCTCGTCCGATTTAAACGAACGACTTCTTGAACGCCGTGATGGCTTGCGTCAGTTCGGCCTCGTCCTTGCCTTCCTTGTCGAACGCGCGGTTCTGCTGCAGGCGGTCCAGCAGCGCACCGTGGCTCGTCTTCAGGTACTGGTGCAGGCCGGCTTCGAAGGCCAGCACCTTCTTCACGTCCACGTCGTCCAGGAAGCCCTTGTTCACCGTGAAGAGCGTCGCGCCCATCAGGGCCGTGCTCAGCGGGCTGTACTGGGGCTGCTTGAGCAGTTCCGTCACGCGAGCGCCGCGATCCAGCTGCTTGCGCGTGGCTTCGTCCAGGTCGGAGGCGAACTGCGCGAACGCCGCGAGTTCACGGTACTGGGCCAGGTCGGTACGGATACCGCCGGACAGGCCCTTGATCAGCTTGGTCTGGGCGGCACCACCCACGCGCGACACCGAGATACCGGCGTTGATGGCGGGGCGGATACCAGCGTTGAACAGGCTGGTTTCCAGGAAGATCTGGCCGTCGGTGATCGAGATCACGTTGGTTGGAACGAAGGCAGACACGTCGCCGGCCTGCGTTTCGATCACGGGCAGTGCGGTCAGCGAACCCGTCTTGCCCTTGACCTCGCCCTTGGTGAAGGCTTCCACATAGTCGGCATTCACACGGGCTGCACGCTCCAGCAGGCGGCTGTGGAGATAGAACACGTCGCCGGGGAAGGCTTCGCGGCCTGGCGGGCGGCGCAACAGCAGCGAAACCTGGCGGTAGGCCACAGCTTGCTTGGACAGGTCGTCGTACACGATCAGCGCGTCTTCGCCACGGTCGCGGAAGTACTCGCCCATCGTGCAGCCGGAGTAGGCCGACACGTACTGCATGGCGGCGGACTCGGAAGCCGAAGCCGCCACGACGATGGTGTATTCCATTGCGCCGGCTTGTTCCAGGGCGCGCACCACGTTCTTGATCGACGATGCCTTCTGGCCGATGGCGACGTAGATACACGTCACGCCCTGGCCCTTCTGGTTGATGATGGCGTCGATGGCCACTGCCGTCTTGCCAGTCTGGCGGTCGCCGATGATCAGCTCACGCTGGCCACGGCCGATTGGCACCATGGAGTCGATGGACTTCAGGCCGGTTTGCAGCGGCTGGTCCACGGACTGGCGCGCGATCACGCCGGGAGCGACCTTCTCGATCACGTCCGTCATCTTGGCGTTGATCGGACCCTTGCCGTCGATCGGCTGGCCGAGAGCGTTCACCACGCGGCCGATCAGTTCCGGGCCCACCGGCACTTCCAGAATGCGGCCCGTGCACTTCACGGTGTCGCCTTCAGAAATGTGTTCGTACTCGCCCAGAATCACGGCGCCGACGGAGTCGCGCTCGAGGTTCAGGGCCAGGCCGAAGGAGGGCTGACCGTCTGCCGCGGCAGGGAATTCGAGCATTTCGCCCTGCATCACGTCCGACAGGCCGTGGACGCGCACGATACCGTCGGTCACGGACACCACGGTGCCCTGGTTGCGGATGTCGCTGCTGGCTGCCAGACCTTCGATGCGGCTCTTGATCAGTTCAGAAATTTCTGCGGGATTGAGTTGCATGACTCTTTCCTTCTTTCTTGGGGTATAGCCGAGACCTCATGCCCATCAGGCGGTGAGGGCAGCTTTCATTTGTTCCAGACGGGCTTTGACGGAAGTGTCGAGCACCTCGTCGCCCACCACCACGCGCACGCCGCCGATCAGGGTCTCATCCAACTGCACGGAGAGATTGAGCTTGCGACCGAAGCGCTTTTCAAGCGTGGCACCCACATCGGTCAGAGCGCCCGCATCCAGCGGGAAGGCGCTGTACACCACGGCATCCGAAGTGCCGTGGCTGCGATTGACCAGCGTACGGAACTGGGCCGCGATTTCAGGCAGCGCCTGCACGCGCCCGTTGTCGATCACGGTACGCAGGAAGTTCTTGGCCAGGTCAGGCAACGCCGAGCGGGCCACGCCCACGATGACGTCGAACACCTGCTCGCCCGTCACCTTGGGGTTGTCCGCCAGTTGGCGCAATTGGGGATTGGCGGCAATCGCCGCCAGCTCGTCCACCCAGGCTGTGGCGCCATTCAGGTCCACACCCGCTTGGTCGGTGCAGGCCTTGTACAGCGCCTCGGCGTAAGGGCGGGCAATGGTGGCGAGTTCAGCCATTGAATGCTCCCTTACAGCTCGGTCTTCAGACGGTTCAGCAGATCGGCATGAACGCCGGCATTGACTTCCTTGCGGAGAATCTGCTCAGCCCCCTTGACGGCCAGGGCCGCCACCTGCTCGCGCAGGGCTTCACGTGCCTGGATCGCTTGCTGCTCGGCCTCGGCACGGGCAGCAGCGACGATCTTGTTGCCTTCGTCGTTGGCGCGCGCCTTGGCCTCTTCGATGATGGCCTGTGCGCGGCGCTCAGCGTCGGCCAAGCGTGTCGCGGTTTCGTTGCTGGCGGCAGCCAGTTCCTGCTTCACACGCTGGTCGGCAGCAGCAAGCTCGGTCTTGGCACGATCGGCAGCTGCGAGACCATCGGCGATTTTCTGGGCTCGCTCATCCAGCGCCTTCGCGATCGGGGGCCACACGAACTTCATCGTGAACAGCACCAGGATCAGGAAAACAATGGCCTGAACGAACAGGGTCGCGTTGATACTCACGGCAACACCTTTCTTTCTAGGGCGTTGACGGAGGCTTAGGCCAGAACGAAGGGGTTGGCGAAAGCGAACAGCAGAGCGATGGCCACGCCGATCAGGAAGGCGGCGTCGATCAGACCTGCCAAGATGAACATCTTGGTTTGCAGTTCGTTGATCAGCTCAGGCTGGCGTGCGGAGGATTCCAGGAACTTGCCACCCATCAGGGCAATACCGATCGAAGCGCCGATAGCGCCGAGGCCCACGATCAGACCACAAGCCAGAGCGACGAGACCGAGAATGTTTTCCATGATGACTCCTAGGATGAAAAGAAAGGAAGGTTGAGAAAGGAAACGAAAGGATCAGTGAGCTTCATGCGCCTGGCCGAGATAAATCAGCGTCAGCATCATGAAAATGAAGGCCTGCAGGGTGATGATCAGGATGTGGAAGATCGCCCAGATAGAGCCCGCAATGATGTGCCCCACGGGGAGCAACACACCAGAGAGCGACATAGCCGCTGCGCCACCCATCAGGGCAATCAGCATGAACACCAACTCACCAGCGTACATGTTGCCGAACAGTCGCATGCCATGCGACACGGTCTTGGCAACGTATTCAATGATCTGCATGAGCAGATTGACCACGCCCAGGATCAGGGCGAAAACGGGGTTCTTGCTGGTACCGAAGGGCGCGGTCACCAGTTCATGCGCCCAGCCGCCCATTCCCTTGATCTTGATGCTGTACACGAAGCACAGGATCAGCACAGCGCTGGACAGACCCAAGGTGGTGGACAGGTCGGCGGTGGGCACGACGCGCAGGTAGGCATGCGAGTCACCTGTGGCGCCCTGCCAGAGCACGGGCAGCAGGTCCACCGGCAGCAGGTCCATAGCGTTCATCAGGAAAATCCAGACGAACACGGTGAGCGCCAGAGGTGCAATGAACTTACGGCTTTGCGCGTTGTGGATGTTGGCCTTGGCCTGGTTGTCCACCATCTCGACCAGCATCTCGACAGCCGCCTGGAAGCGGCCTGGCACACCGGAAGTGGCCGTGCGGGCAGCGAGCCACATGACGAACAGACCCAAAACACCCAAGATCACGCTGACGGCAACGGAATCGAGGTTGACAACCGAGAAGTCGATGATGGACTTCTGCTTGATGTTCTGGAGATGCTGCAGGTGGTGAACGATGTATTCACTTGCAGTCGGGGCGTGCGCATCTGCGGCCATCGGACAACTCTTCTCTCAAATATCAATCGGTTCGTCGGACACCAGGCCGCGCCAGCAGCGCGATCCAGTACGTTTTCATCGTTACCACCATGCCGACCAGCAACGCCAGCCAGCTGAGCCCCGGCACTACCCGGGGCGCCGCCGCCAACATGGCGACGGTCAATGCAATCTTGACCAACTCCCAACCCAGAAGCCCGACCATCGCCGCACCAGCCGTGGAGCGCCTGCGCGCCATGCCACGGGCAAACAGCGCCGCCGGCACCACGACGGACAGAGCCCCGTACCCGGCGGACCATGCCACCGGCAGCCTGCCCGTCAGCCACCATGCCAGAAGGGCCACTACCGCCCCCACCGCCGCCTGGCCCCAGACAATGCGCCAGACCGACAGTGCCGGATGGCGTGACCGCCACTCCCGCGCCTCTTGTGCAGTCAGGGGCTTGAAGTCGGAATCCTCAACCTCAGATTCAGTCTCGGAGGCGATTTTTTTATCGTTGGAAGACGCCTGCGCCACAGACCAAAACTTTCACAAAGCCCTTGATTATAAGTAAAAACCCCGGCCGATCCACAATCGGTAACGGAGCGCGGGTGGATCACTGCACATAGCCGCACCATTGTGGCAACGCGCCAACGCCCATTGTGGTGCAGCGCGGCCACGGGGCCCGCCTAAAGCCACAGCGAACCGCGGGTATACCATCGCCACCCGCTTGGGGCACCCCCTTCCCTTCGGCCCCGCCGGCCTTGAAAGAGCCTAATGACGACGCCCAGCCAGCCCTCTTCCGCCGATCCTCGCAAGGACTCGTTGATCGAATATCCGTCCCGCTTTCCCATCAAGGTCATGGGAGCAAACGTGAACGGGTTCGTGCATGCCGTCACCGAGGTTGCGCGCCGCTTCGACCCCGACTTCGACGCTTCCACCATCGAGTTGCGCGACAGCCGCGCGGGCAACTACCTGGGCGTGACCATCACCGTGACTGCCACCAGCCGGGAGCAGCTCGATGATCTGTACCGGGCCCTGACCTCGCACCCGATGGTCAAGGTCGTGCTCTGAACGTCCGCACCATGGAGTTGCGCATGCTGGGCCGGGTGGACTACCCGGCCACGGTGGCCGCTATGCAGCGCTTCACGGAGGAGCGCACTGACGAGACGCCCGACGAGCTGTGGATTTGTGAGCACCCCGCGGTGTACACACAGGGCCTGGCCGGCAAGAGCGACCACGTCCTCTCGCCCGGCGGCATCCCCGTCGTTGCCACCAACCGCGGCGGGCAGGTGACGCACCATGGCCCCGGCCAGGTCGTGGCCTATCCGCTCATCGATCTGCGCCGTGCGGGCTACTACGTCAAGGAATACGTGTACCGCATAGAGGAAGCCGTGATCCGCACGCTGGGCCACTACGGCGTGACGGGCCACCGCGTGGCCGGCGCGCCCGGCATCTACGTGCGCCTGGACGATCCGCACGGCCACAGCATGCTGCCGCAGCGCCCGCAAAAACGTGCCCACGCCGACGGCCCACCCCAGCCGGACTTCACCGGCTTGGGCAAGATCGCCGCGCTGGGCATCAAGGTCGCGCGCCACTGCACCTACCACGGTGTGGCGCTGAACGTCGCCATGGACCTGGAACCCTTCTCCCGCATCAACCCTTGCGGTTACGCAGGTTTGCAAACGGTGGACCTTTCTACAATCGGCGTCCACATCCCCTGGGACGATGCCGCGGCCATGCTGGGCCAACAGCTCGCACGCCGCCTCGCGCCCTGACCTCTCCCTCAGCAGCCATGAGCACTCCCGACGTCGTGCGCGAAGCGCAGTCCACCGAAGCCTACAACCCGCTGGCCAAGCAGAAGGCCGCGGCCAAGCTGTCGCGCATCCCGATCAAGGTCGAGCAGGGCGAGGTGCTCAAGAAGCCCGAGTGGATCCGCGTGAAGGCAGGCAGTCCCACCACGCGCTTTTACGAGATCAAGAACATCCTGCGCGAGCACAAGCTGCACACGGTGTGCGAGGAAGCCAGCTGCCCCAACATCGGCGAATGCTTTGGCAGGGGCACGGCCACGTTCATGATCATGGGCGACAAGTGCACGCGCCGCTGCCCGTTCTGCGACGTGGGCCACGGCCGCCCCGACCCGCTGGACAAAGACGAGCCGCTGAACCTCGCCAAGACGATTGCCGCGCTGCGCCTGAAGTACGTGGTCATCACCAGCGTGGACCGCGACGATCTGCGCGACGGCGGCTCGGGCCACTTCGTGGAGTGCATCCAGCGTACCCGCGAACTCTCGCCCAGCACGCAGATCGAGATCCTCACGCCGGACTTCCGCGGCCGCGACGACCGTGCGCTCGAAATCCTCAAGGCCGCGCCCCCGGACGTGATGAACCACAACCTGGAAACCGTGCCGCGCCTGTACAAGGAAGCACGCCCCGGCTCCGACTACCAGTTCAGCCTCAACCTGCTCAAGAAGTTCAAGCAACTGCACCCCGGCGTGCCCACCAAGAGCGGCCTGATGGTAGGCCTGGGCGAGACGGACGAGGAGATCCTGGAAGTCATGCGCGACATGCGCGCCCATGGCATCGAGATGCTGACCATCGGCCAGTACCTCGCCCCCAGCAACAGCCACCTGCCGGTGCGCCGCTACGTGCACCCCGACACCTTCAAGATGTTCGAGGAAGAAGCCTACAAGATGGGCTTCAGCCACGCCGCCGTGGGTGCCATGGTGCGCTCCAGCTACCACGCCGACCAGCAGGCGCACGCCGCTGGCGTTTGACTCGGAATACAAGTCAAATCGGCCTCTAGGTCAATACTGACAAGCGCCAGCAGCTATTATTTAAATAGCGATCAAGGCGCCTGCAACGACGCAGCCGGATCGTCCGCATCCAACAGTTGCTGCGCCCACTCGCCCAGCTTGCGCGCGTCGGCGCGCAGCACCTCCTGCTTGACGGCCAGGATCTGCGCCGGCTGCATGGAGAAGCTGCGCAGGCCCAGGCCCAGCAGCAGCCGGGTCATGGCGACATCGCCCGCCATCTCGCCGCACACGCTCACGCTCTTGCCCTGGCGCGCGCCCTCCGCGATCACGTCGGCCACCAGCCGCAGCACGGCCGGGTGCAACGGGTCGTACAGGTGGGCCACGGCCTCGTCCGCGCGGTCGATGGCCAGCGCGTACTGGATCAGGTCGTTGGTGCCGATCGAGAGAAAGTCGAAGTAGCGCAGGAACTGGCGCACCATGAGCGCAGCGGCCGGCACCTCGATCATGGCGCCCAGCTGCACCGCACCGTAGGCAGCGCTGCGTGCGTCCAGCTCCGCGCGCGCCAGGTCCACCTGGGCCAGCGTCTGCCGGATCTCGCTCACATGCGCGAGCATGGGGAACAGCAGCCGCACCGGGCCGTGTGCCGCCGCGCGCAGCACCGCGCGCAGCTGGGTGCGGAACATGGCCGGATCGGCCAGGCTCCAGCGGATGGCGCGCAGGCCCAGCGCCGGGTTGAGCGAACTGTCCTTGTACCCCTTGTCCAGCGGCTTGTCGGCGCCCACATCGACGGTGCGGATGGTCACGGGCAGGCCCTGCATGCCCTCCACCGCCTCGCGGTAGGCGCGGTACTGCTCCTCCTCGTCCGGCAGGCGGCCGCTGCGGCCCATGAACAAAAATTCGCTGCGAAACAACCCCACGCCCGCCGCGCCCGCGCGCAGCGCGGCACCCGCATCACCGGGCTGCTCGATGTTGGCCAGCAGCTCAATGGCCTGTGCATCCAGCGTGACGGCCGGCGTGTGGCGCAGCCGCATGAGGCGCTCGCGCTCCAGCGTGATCTGGCGCTGGCGAAAGCCGTATTCCGCCAGGATGATCGGCGTGGGGTCGACGATGACCACGCCGGCATCGCCGTCGATGATGACCCAGTCGTCCTGTCGCACCAACTGGCTGGCGCTGCGCGCACCCACCACGGCGGGGATGTCCATGCTGCGCGCCACGATGGCCGTGTGGCTGGTCTTGCCCCCCACGTCGGTCACGAAGCCGGCGAACACGCTCTGCTTGAACTGCAGCATGTCGGCCGGCGACAAATCGTGCGCCACCAGCACCAGCGGCGCATCGGCCGCGCCGCCCAGCAGGAACTCCGCCTCCGCACCCGCCTCGGCCTGGCGACGGGGGGCGGAGGGCGGCGGCGCGACGGGGCTGGCCACGCCGCGCATGTGGCGCAGGATGCGCTCCACCACCTGCTCCAGGTCGGCCTTGCGCTCGCGCAGGTAGTCGTCCTCCATTTCGTCGAACTGGCGACTGATGATCTCCAGCTGCGTGGTCAGCGCCCACTCGGCGTTGTAGAGGCGGTCGGTGATCCAGTGCTTGACGCCGTTGACCAGCATCTCGTCCTGCAGCAGCATCAGGTGCACGTCCAGCAGCGCGGCCAGCTCGGGCGGCGCGTCGTGCGGCATGTCGGCCTGCAGGCGCTGCAGCTCCTCGGCCACCGCGTCCCGTCCGCGGCGCGCACGCAGAATCTCTGCCTCGACCTGGCCGGGCTCGATGAAGTAGTGCACCACCTCCATGCGGCTGGATACCGCGAGCACCGCCCGCCCGATGGCGATGCCGCGCGCGACAGCCAGACCGTGGATGGAGAAGGTCATGCGTGCCTCGCCTGCGGTTTATTCGCCCTCGCCGAACTTGCCATCGATGAGCGCGACAAGCGCATCCATGGCTTCCTGCTCCTGCGCGCCATCGGTCTCGATCTCGACCTCGGACCCCATGCCCGCCGCCAGCATCATCACCCCCATGATGCTCTTGGCATTGATGCGGCGCTCTCCCTTGCTCATCCAGACGTCGCAGGGAAAACTGCCCGCCATCTTGGTGAGCTTGGCGGAGGCGCGGGCATGCAGGCCCAGCTTATTGCTGATGGTGATGTTCTTCTTGATCATGAGACGGACGTCGGTTTTGATTCTGCGGCGCGGCCGCGCCCACCTGCATCACGCCCTGCGTGCCACCCACGAGGGCGCGTGCCACCAGCGCATCCAGCGGCTCGCTACGGTAGCTCACGGCGCGCAGCAGCATGGGCAGGTTCACGCCCGCCACCAGGCGGGACTGCAGGCCGTCCACCAGCCGCTGGGCCACGTTGCAGGGCGTGGCGCCGAACAGGTCGCTCAGCACCAGCACCGAGGCCTCGCCCTGCTGCTCCATCAGCGCGCGGGCGGCCAACAGCGTGGCCTCGGGGGCCTCATGGGGCGGCACGTCCAGCGCCAGCACCTCCTGCCAGCAGTCGGGGAACACGTGCAGCGCGCACTCACGCAGCGCATGGGCCAAAGGGGCGTGGGCGATGATGAGAAGGCGCGTATTCATGGGGTACTGCAGTGCAGTGCATTATCACCGTGCCCGCGCCGCGCCATGAACCATGCATAGGCCCCCGCCGTGCAGGCCAGGTGCAGCGCCATGGCGGCCCGGTAGGCGCGCGCCATGTCCAGCCCGGCGGCCACGAACGCGTCCACCGCCAGGCCAATACCCCATTGCACGGCAAACACCCCCGCAAAGATCACCAGGTTGTACGCCGACAGCGCGCGCCCCGCCAGCGCCTGCGGGAACGCCAATGCCACCGCGGGCTGCGACAGAGCCACGCTGGTGCATGACACGCAATACAGCGCCCAGGCCGCGGCGCCCGCACGTCCGCCCGCCAACACAATGCCCGCCAGCACCAGCAGCGACAGCGGCAAACTCGCGGCCATTACCGGGTCGGCCCCGCCCACGCGGCGCAGCAACCACGGGCTGGCCATGCCCCAGGTCCAGAAGGTGATCAGCATGCTCACATTGATCCAGAACAGCCCGGTGGCGGCCTGCAACGGCGTATAGCCGGCCACGTGCTGCATCCAGGGCGCGGCCCACAGCGTCTGCACCGCGACCATGCCGCCATAGCAGAAGAAGCCCAGCGGCGCCGTGCGCAGGAAGTACGGATGGCGCCACACCTGTGCATAGCCCGTTTCTACGCCTGCTCCCGACTCTGCCGGCGCCTGCGGCCAGCGCGGCACGCCCAGCGCCAGCAGCGCCATGGCCAGCACGATGAGCGCCGCCAGCCCCCAGAACAACGGGCGCCACCCTGCCAGTGGCAGCAGCCACTGCACCGGCAGAGTGGACGCCACCATGCCCAGCGAACCGGTCATCAGCATCCAGGAGTTGGCGCGCAGCTGCGCACCAGGCTCCAGCCAGCGCCGGAATCCCGTGAGCGGAGCCATCAGGCAGGCGCTGACGCCCGCGCCGCACAGCATGCGCCCCGCAAGCAGCCCCGAGAAGCCCGTGGCCCAGGAGAACACCAGGCACCCCGCCACCGCCACGCCCAGAAAGCCCAGCAGCACCACGCGCGGGCCGTGACGATCCAGCCACCGGCCCAGCGGCAGTTGCGTGAGCGAGAAACCCAGGAAGTAGCCACCCGCCAGCAGCCCCAGGTCGCGCGCGTGCAACTGGAACTCGGCCTCCAGTGTGGGCGCCAGAGTGGCGGTGATCGCGCGCAACAGCGCCGAGATGAAGTAGGTGAACGCAAAGGCCAGGAAGACGACCACGGCCGTGCGCCGCGTGAGCACGCTCATGGCTGCAGCGCCAGGCTGGCGAAGAAGGTGTCAGCCGCCGTGGCCGTCGTGCGACGCGGCGCATAGACCGCCGCGTGGTACAGACGTGCCTGGCCGCCCTCCAGGCGCGCGAACCACACGGCATCGACGGTGACGGCCGAGCCGCCGGGCGCCTGGCCCTGCGCCTGCAGCCGCACCGACTGCGGCACAGCCAGCGCGCGCGTGGGCACGAAGGCGACGGGCGCAGCCGGCTGCGAAGCGCGCATGCCGGCCTGTACGGCCGCCTGCCAGCGCGCCAGCATCGCCCCGGCCTGCGCCGCTTCGGCCAGCGGCATGTGGGATACGGCGAAGGTGGCGCCGTCGGCCTCGCAGCCGACCATGGCGAGCGGCACGGCGCCCGTGCCCAGGTCCACGGGCCGGCTCGCATACTCGGGCTTGCAGGGCAGCGTCAGCGCCAGGCCGGCGTCGGGCAAGGTGACGCTGCGCCAATTCAGCGCAGGGCTGCAGGCGGCCAGCGCCAGCATGCTGGCCGCGAAGGCCAGGGTCAGGAGACGGCGCGCGCCGGCAGGAGCAAGGGTCATGTGCCTGATTATTCCCAGCGCCGCCCTGGCTGGCTGCTGGCGGTTGCCCCTCTAGACGGCGCACGGTATGGACCCCAGGGCTTTGCGCTGGCGCAAACCGCGCGCTCGCGGCCGGCCGTCCGGTGAACTTACCGCCTTGCTGGCAATCCCATGGTGGCGAGTGCTGGAACGCCCCGCGCGGCACAATCCCGTACCTATCGCGTCAAACACACGAACGGCCACCCGAACGGTGGCCCACACGGAGTACCTGGTTATGCAGATCAAGAAATGGCTGGCGGCGGGCGCCCTGGTGGCGGGCGCTGCCGTGGGCGCCGTGGTGGTGCTGGGCTCTGGCACGTCCCAGGCACCGCAGTCCACGTTCGTTCTGCTCGACGGTTCGCAGCAGACCACCGCCGACCTCAAGGGCAAGGTGGCGCTGGTGAACTTCTGGGCCACCAGCTGCACCACTTGCGTGGCGGAGATGCCCGAGATCGTCGCGACCTACGACAAGTACAAAGGCCAGGGCTTCGAGACGCTGGCCGTGGCCATGAGCTACGACCCGCCGAGCTACGTGGTCAACTTCACCGAGACGCGCAAGCTGCCGTTCAAGGTGGCCATCGACAACACCGGCGCCGTGGCCAAGGCCTGGGGCGACGTGAAGCTCACCCCCACCACGTACATCGTCAACAAGCGCGGAGAGATCGTGAAGAGCTACATCGGCGCACCCGATTTCGAGGAGCTGCACAAGCTCATCGAACGCCTGCTGGCCGAAGCCTGAGGCACCTTTCTTCAGAAAAAAGGCCGATTTCCTGAACGAAATCGGCCTTTCGCGCTTATACAGCAAGCGCTAGCAGCTACTAGTTCAATAGCGCATCAACGTGCGCGGTAGGCGTCGTGGCACGCCTTGCAGGAATTGGCCGCCGGGCCGAACGCGGCCTTCAGGTTGTCCAGGCTGCCCGTCTTGGCGGCGGCGGCCAGCTTGGCGGCCTCGGCCTGGAATTTGTCGGCATGCTCCTGGAACTTGGCCTGTTCGGTCCACACGCCGGGCTTGGCCTTGGTGGGCGCGCCCTTGTCCGTGCCGGGGCCGAAGCCGGCCCACGGCAAAGCGGCCAGGGCGGCGACGGTATCGGCATTCTCTTGCGCAGCCTTCGCGTCGAACGGCACGCGGCCATTGGCCATAGCGCCGATGCGGCCGAAATGCTGTCCCATCACGAACAGCGCACCCTGGCGGTACTTGATGGCATCTTCTGGCTTGGCGAACTGGGCAGCGGCGGGCAGCGACACCAGCGTGGCGGCTGCTGCGGTGGCGGCAAGAGCGAGGGCTTTGATTGGCATGGAATGCACCTTGTCGTGGGGAAGGGAATGGCTGCGGCGACGGCTGGACGCCCTGCGCCGGCGCGCAGTATGGCGCGGCCGCGTGACACCGTGGCCGCAAGCGCCCGAAGGGCAGTCGGATATAGCCCGCCGGGGGCACGCTGGGCACAATAGCCGCGTCCTCCGCTCCCCCGCTTCACCATGCCGCACACCGTACGCATCTGGGATTTGCCGACCCGGCTGTTCCACTGGTCGCTCGCCGTGACCACCGTCGCCCTGGTCGTCACCGCCAAGCTGGGCGGCAACGCCATGCAGTGGCATCTGCGGCTGGGCTACGTGATGCTGGCGCTGCTGGCCTTTCGCCTGGCCTGGGGCCTGGTGGGCGGACGCTGGTCGCGTTTTGCGAGCTTCCTACCCACACCCGCGCGCCTGCGCAGCCACTTCGCCAACCAGGAAGGCAAGGTGACCAGCCCCGGCCATTCGCCGCTGGGCGCACTGTCGGTCTTTGCCCTGCTGGCGGTGCTGCTGGCCCAGGTAGGCACCGGCCTGCTGAGCGACGACGAGATCGCCTTCGCTGGTCCGCTCACGCGCTTCGTTTCTGGCGAGTGGGTATCGCAGGCCACTTGGTATCACAAGGACGTGGGCCAATTCCTGCTGTTGGGGCTCGTCGCGCTGCACCTGGCGGCGATTGTTTTCTACGCCCTGGTGCGCCGTCAGGCCCTGGTGGGCGCCATGGTGCACGGCGATCGTCAACTGCCCGGGGCCACACCCGCGTCGCGCGACGATGCGCTCAGCCGCGCAGGGGCGGCCCTTGTGGCGGCTCTGAGCGCGCTGCTGGCCTGGTGGGTCGCCAGCCTGGGGGCTTTTTGAGTGCCCACAGCGGTGCGGCTACACTGGCCCCTGCCTTTTTCATGCCGGATTCTTTCTGCACAGTGGACCATTCCCCTGACGTTACGCTGCTGAGCCCCGCCCTGCCCCACGAGATGCACGTGGTGCGCGACATCTTCCAGGAATATGCCGACAGCCTGGACGTGGACCTGTCGTTCCAGAACTTTGCGCAGGAACTCGCCACCCTGCCGGGCGAATACGCGCCGCCGCGCGGCCATATCCTGCTGGCCGAGGTGGAGGGCAGCATTGCCGGGTGCTGCGCCCTGCGGCCGCTGGACACCGCCGACTACCCCAACGCCTGCGAGATGAAGCGCCTGTACGTGCGCAAGGCGTTCCGCGGCTTCGGCCTGGGGCGGCAGTTGGCCGAGGCCATGCTGGACCAGGCACGGCAGGCCGGCTATGCCTGCGTGTTGCTGGACACGCTGGACGGCATGGAATCGGCGCGTGCGCTGTATTCCGAACTGGGCTTCGAGGAAATACCGCCGTACTACCACAACCCCCTGCCGGGTTCGCACTACCTGAAAGCGGAAATTTACTAGCCTTTTAGGCCTCTAGCGCTTATCTAGAAAGCGTTAACAGCTATCCAAATAATAGCAAAGCCGCCCACATCTCGCGACGGGGCGGCGTTTCGCCTGCGGCGTGGTGCCAGCACCGGAGCCCTCCGATACCAGCGCCAGCGGCGTCAGCCCTTGGCCTGGCCGAGCAGCGTAGCGGCGTCGCTCACCTCGAACTTGCCCGGCGCCTCGACGTTCAGGGCAACCACCTTGCCGTCCTTGACCAGCATGGAATAGCGGTTGCTGCGCAGGCCCAGGCCCTTGCCGTTCAAGTCCAGCGTCAGACCGGTGGCCTTGGCGAAGGCTGCGTCGCCGTCCGCCAGCATGCGCACCTTGCCATCGGTCTTCTGGTCGCGCGCCCACGCGCCCATCACGAAGGCATCGTTCACCGACAGGCACCAGATCTCATCCACGCCGGCAGCCTTCAGGTCGCCCGCCTGCTCCACGTAGCCGGGCACGTGCTTGGCCGAGCAGGTGGGCGTGAAGGCGCCCGGCACCGCGAACAGCGCAATCGTCTTGCCCGCGGCGGCCTTTTGCACATCCACCGGGTTCGGGCCGAGGCTGCAGCCATTGCCCTCGACTTCCGAGTACTCCATCAGTGTGATGGCGGGCAGCGTGTCGCCGACTTGGATCATGAGAATCTCCTTGCTGGGTTGGAGGGCCCCGGCAGGATCTGCGGGCCCCAAAAAGAAAAACGACCCACATTGTGGGTCGTTTCTCGGAGGCGCGCAGACGGCGTCTGCGAAGGCTTAGAGCAGCCCGGCCTTTTGCACCAGGCGCGTGGCCACCCAGTTCTTGGTCTTAGAGAGCGGACGGCTCTCCGTGATCTCGATGGTGTCGCCCATCTTGTACTCGCCATTCTCATCATGGGCGTGGTACTTGCTCGACTTGATCATGATCTTGTCATAGATGGGGTGCTTTACACGGCGCTCGACCAGCACGGTCACGGTCTTGGCGCGCTTGTCGCTGACCACCTTGCCAACCAAGGTGCGCTTGAGGGATTTTTTAGCTTCCGTCATGTCGGCTCCTTACTTGGCGGCTTGCTTTTCAGCAAGAATGGTCTTGGCGCGGGCGATGTCGCGGCGCGTGGCCTTCAGCGTGGCAGTGTTGCCCAGCTGTTGCGTGGCCTTTTGCATGCGCAGGCCGAAATGGGCCTTTTGCAGCGATTTGATTTCGGCTTCCAGGCCGGCCACGTCTTTTTGGCGGAGTTCAGCAGATTTCGTCATGTTGATTTCTCCTTAGGCGCCAATCTGACGGGCAACGAACGTGGTGCGCAGCGGCAGCTTGGCGGCAGCCAGGCGGAACGCTTCACGGGCCAGTTCTTCAGGCACGCCAACGATCTCGAACACCACCTTGCCGGGCTGAATCTCAGCCACGTAGTACTCGGGGTTGCCCTTACCGTTACCCATACGCACTTCAGCGGGCTTGGTAGAGATCGGCTTGTCGGGGAACACGCGGATCCAGATACGGCCACCACGCTTGACGTGGCGGGAGATCGCACGGCGTGCGGCCTCGATCTGGCGGGCCGTCAGACGGCCACGGTCCGTGCACTTCAGACCGAAGTCACCGAAAGCCACCGAATTGCCACGCGTGGCAACGCCGGTGTTGCGGCCTTTTTGCTCCTTACGGAACTTGCGGCGAGCAGGTTGCAGCATGTTTATTCTCCTTTACCGTCCGCCGCTGCGGCAGCGGGCGCGCTCTTGACGCGCTTAACGGAATCGCCACCAGCGCCGGCAGGCTTGTCGCTACCGTCGGCAGGGGCTGCATTGGTGCCCATCGGGCGGCGGCCGCCACGGCCAGCACCGGCGCGGTCGCCTGGGCGGCCATCGCGGCGTGGGCCACGGGGCCGGCGCTCTTCTTCAGGACGCGGCGTCTCGGCGGCGGGCAGGTCGTTGCGGCCCAGCGTGTCGCCCTTGTAGACCCACACCTTCACGCCGATCACACCATAGGTGGTCTTGGCTTCGGAGGTGCCGTAGTCGATGTCGGCGCGCAGGGTGTGCAGCGGCACACGGCCTTCGCGGTACCACTCGGTACGGGCGATTTCGATGCCGTTCAGACGGCCCGAGGACATGATCTTGATGCCCTGGGCGCCCAGGCGCATCGCGTTCTGCATGGCGCGCTTCATGGCGCGGCGGAACATGATGCGCTTTTCCAGCTGCTGGGTGATCGAGTCGGCGATCAGCTTGGCATCGATTTCGGGCTTGCGCACTTCTTCGATGTTCACGGCGACAGGCACGCCCAGGCGGGTTGCGAGTTCCTTCTTCAGGTTCTCGATGTCCTCGCCCTTCTTGCCGATCACCACGCCGGGACGTGCCGAGAAGATCGTGATACGGGCGTTCTTGGCAGGACGCTCGATCAGGATGCGCGACACGGCGGCGTTCTTCAGCTTGGCCTTCAGGTACTCGCGCACCTTGATGTCTTCGGCCAGCATGCCGGCGAAGTCACGGTTGCTGGCATACCAGCGGCTGGCCCAGTTGCGGCTTACAGCAAGGCGGAAGCCGGTAGGATGGATTTTCTGTCCCATATTCTTCCTTTAGGCCTCAGTTACCCACGGTCACGTAGATGTGGCACGTGGGCTTGCTGATGCGGTTGCCGCGACCCTTGGCGCGCGCGGTGAAGCGCTTGAGCGTGGTGCCTTGCTCGACGAAGATGGTCTTGACCTTCAGGTCGTCGATGTCGGCGCCGTCGTTGTGCTCGGCGTTGGCGATGGCGGACTCCAGCACCTTCTTGACGATCACGGCAGCTTTTTTCTGCGTGAAGGCCAGGATGTTCAGGGCTTGGTCCACTTTCTTGCCGCGGATCAGGTCAGCGACCAGGCGACCCTTGTCCACCGACAGACGGACGCCCCGGAGGACTGCACGTGTTTCAGACATGGTCGTTCCTTACTTCTTCTGGACTTTTTTGTCCGCGGGGTGACCCTTGAAGGTGCGCGTCAGGGCGAATTCGCCCAGCTTGTGGCCCACCATCTGGTCGGTGACATAAACCGGCACGTGCTGCTTGCCGTTGTGCACGGCAATGGTCAGACCGATGAACTCGGGCAGAACCATGGAGCGACGCGACCAGGTCTTGACTGGCTTCTTGTCCTTGGTAGCAATGGCCTTTTCGACCTTGGCGACCAGGTGATGGTCAACAAACGGACCCTTTTTGAGAGAACGAGTCATTTGCTACCCCTTACTTCTTGCGACGCGACACAATCATCACTTGTGTGCGCTTGTTGTTGCGGGTGCGGTAGCCCTTCGTCAGGTTGCCCCATGGGTCAACAGCATGACGGCCCTCGCCGGTACGGCCCTCACCACCACCGTGCGGGTGGTCGATCGGGTTCATGGCAACGCCACGCACCGTGGGACGGATACCCATCCAACGCTTCACACCGGCCTTGCCCAGTTGGCGCAGGCTGTGCTCTTCGTTGGCGACTTCGCCGATCGTGGCGCGGCACTCGATGTGGATCTTGCGCACTTCGCCGGAACGCATACGCACCTGGGCGTACACGCCTTCGCGGGCCAGCAGCGTGGCCGACGTACCAGCGGAGCGGGCGATCTGCGCACCGGCACCGGGCTTGAGCTCGATGCAGTGGATGGTCGAGCCCACGGGAATGTTGCGGATCGGCAGCGTGTTACCGACGCGGATCGGCGCCTCGGAGCCGCTGACGATCGTGGCGCCCACTTCCAGGTTGCGCGGAGCAATGATGTAGCGGCGCTCGCCGTCGGCGTAGCACACCAGGGCGATGTGGGCCGTGCGGTTCGGGTCGTACTCGATGCGCTCCACCTTGGCGGGGATGGCGTCCTTGTTGCGACGGAAGTCCACCACGCGGTAGTGGTGCTTGTGGCCACCGCCCTTGTGACGGGTGGTGATGTGACCGTTGTTGTTGCGGCCGGCCTTCTGGAACTGGGGTTCCAGCAGACCTGCAAACGCTTCACCCTTGTACAGGTGGTCACGCGAGATCTTCACCGTGCCGCGCTGGCCCGGGGAAGTCGGTTTGATCTTGATAACGGCCATGGTTTACGCAGCCTCCCCGGACAGGTTCAGCTCTTGACCTTCCTTCAGCAGCACATAGGCCTTGCGCACGTTATCGCGACGGCCCATGGTCTTGCCAAAGCGCTTGGTCTTGCCTTTGGTGTTCACCACAGAAACGCCCTTCACTTCCACCTTGAACATGAGTTCCACGGCGGCCTTGATCTCGGGCTTGGTTGCGTTCTGCAGCACCTTGAACGTCACAGCATTGGACTTCTCGGCAACCATGGTGGCCTTTTCGGACACGATGGGAGCGACCAACACTTGCATCAGACGACCTTCGTCAAACTTGAGCGTGCTCATGCGAACATCTCCTTGAGTTTGTCGATCGCGCCCTTGGTGACGAGCACTTTCTTGTAGTGCACCAGCGACACGGGATCTGCATAACGCGGCTCGGTCACGAACACGTTCTTCAGATTACGGGATGCCAGGTACAGGTTTTCGTCCACTTCATCGGCGATCACCATCACCGATTGCAGGTTCATGGCCTTGAACTTGTCGGCCAGGACCTTGGTCTTGGGCGTATCAAGCTTCAGGGAGTCCACCACAGCCAGACGGCCTTCACGGGCCAGCTGCGACAGGATGGAAGCCATGCCAGCGCGGTACATCTTCTTGTTGATCTTCTGCGAGAAGTTTTCTTCAGGCAGGTTCGGGAAGATGCGACCGCCCCCACGCCACAGAGGCGAGGAGGTCATACCGGCACGTGCATTGCCAGTACCCTTTTGCTTGAAAGGCTTCTTGGTCGAGTGCTTGACCTGCTCGCGGTCCTTCTGGGCGCGCGTGCCTTGACGGGCGTTAGCCTGGTAAGCGACGACGATCTGATGGATCAGGTCTTCGTTGTACTGACGGTCGAACACGGTCTCGGGCACGTCCACCTTGGACGCTGCCTGGCCCTGTTCATTCAGGAGTTCGAGCTGCATTAGTTCGCTCCTTTGGAAGCTTGCGCCTTGACAGCCGGACGCACCGTGACGAACCCACCCTTGGAGCCCGGAACAGCGCCCTTGATCAAGAGCAGTTGGCGTGCTTCGTCGATGCGAACCACGTCGAGGTTTTGCGTCGTGACGGTGACGTCACCGAGGTGACCCGTCATCTTCTTGCCAGGGAACACGCGACCCGGATCCTGCGCCATACCGATGGAGCCAGGAACGTTGTGCGAACGGCTGTTACCGTGCGAGGCGCGCTGCGAACCGAAGTTGTGGCGCTTGATCGTGCCGGCGAAGCCCTTACCGATCGAGGTGCCCTGCACGTCGACCTTTTGGCCCACGGCGAACACATCAGCCACGGGCACAGCAGCGCCAGCGGCGTACTTGCCTGCGACTTCGGGGGTCACGCGGAATTCACGGATGATTTCACCGGCTTCGACACCCGCCTTGGCGAGGTGGCCAGCTTCAGGCTTGGTCACGCGAGATGCCTTGCGCGAACCGAACGTGACCTGCAGGGACACGTAGCCATCGTTCTCTTGGGTTTTCACCTGGGTCACGCGGTTGTTGGACACATCCACCACCGTGACGGGCACTGCGTCCCCGTCATCGGTGAACAGACGCATCATGCCCACCTTGCGGCCCAGCAACCCGAGGGAGTTGCTCAGACTCATTGGTTGTTCTCCAAAACTTCCGCCGCCCCGACTTCAATTGGCCAGAACGTTTGCACGACGGGCGCTGGCCTCGACGGCTTGCACCTATGTGCGCGAAAGAAGGTTGATAAAACTCCGCATCACGCATCCAAAATTGGACGCAAAAACGCGAAGCCGCAAAGTATAACGCGGACTGCTTTTACAAGCAAGTCCGCGTTGGGGGGTGCCCGGTCCTCAGCGAGGACCGGGACGAAGCAAGCAACAGGAAGGGATTACTGGAGCTTGATTTCGACGTCCACGCCAGCCGGCAAGTCCAGCTTCATCAGGGCGTCCACCGTCTTGTCCGTGGGATCGACGATGTCCATAAGGCGCTGGTGCGTGCGGATTTCGAACTGGTCGCGGCTGGTCTTGTTGACGTGCGGCGAACGCAGGATGTCGAAGCGCTTCATACGCGTCGGCAGGGGCACGGGGCCCTTGACGATGGCGCCGGTACGCTTGGCGGTGTCAACGATCTCGGCTGCAGACTGATCGATCAGCTTGTAGTCGAATGCCTTCAGGCGGATGCGGATCTTTTGCTTGGACATTGTGTATTCCTTCAGTGCTTTGCTGGATTACGCAATGATCTTGGCAACGACGCCGGCGCCCACGGTACGGCCGCCTTCGCGGATAGCGAAGCGCAGGCCTTCTTCCATGGCGATGGGGTTGATCAGCTTCACAGTGATCGACACGTTGTCGCCGGGCATCACCATTTCCTTGTCGGCCGGCAGCTCGATGGAGCCGGTCACGTCGGTGGTGCGGAAGTAGAACTGGGGACGGTAGTTGTTGAAGAAGGGCGTGTGACGACCGCCTTCGTCCTTGCTCAGCACGTACACCTCAGCCGTGAAGTGGGTGTGGGGCTTGATGGAGCCGGGCTTGCACAGCACTTGGCCGCGCTCGACGTCTTCGCGCTTGGTGCCGCGCAGCAGCAGGCCCACGTTGTCGCCAGCCTGGCCCTGGTCCAGCAGCTTGCGGAACATTTCCACGCCGGTGACGGTGGTCTTTTGCGTGTCGCGGATACCGACGATTTCGATTTCTTCGCCGACCTTGATGATGCCGCGCTCGACGCGGCCGGTCACCACGGTGCCGCGGCCGGAGATGGAGAACACGTCTTCCACAGGCATCAGGAAGGCGCCGTCCACGGCGCGCTCAGGCGTGGGGATGTAGGTGTCCAGGGCTTCGGCCAGGCGCATGATGGCGGGTTCGCCCTTGTCGGACTGGTCACCTTCCAGGGCCAGCTTGGCGGAGCCGCGGATGATGGGGGTGTCGTCGCCGGGGAAGTCGTACTTGTCCAGCAGTTCACGCACTTCCATCTCGACCAGCTCGAGCAGTTCCTCGTCGTCGACCATGTCGCACTTGTTCAGGAACACGATGATGTAGGGCACGCCCACCTGACGGGCCAGCAGGATGTGCTCGCGCGTCTGGGGCATCGGGCCGTCAGCGGCCGAGCACACCAGGATGGCGCCGTCCATCTGAGCGGCGCCGGTGATCATGTTCTTGACGTAGTCGGCGTGGCCGGGGCAGTCGACGTGGGCGTAGTGGCGGGTGGCCGTTTCGTATTCCACGTGCGAGGTGTTGATCGTGATGCCGCGCGCCTTTTCTTCAGGGGCGTTGTCGATCTGGTCGTAGCCCTTGGCTTCGCCGCCGAACTTCTTGGACAGCACCGTGGCGATGGCCGCCGTCAGCGTCGTCTTGCCATGGTCCACGTGACCGATCGTGCCCACGTTCACGTGGGGCTTGGTACGTTCAAACTTACCTTTTGCCATTTTCGAACTCCAAAAGAGCAATGCCTGTGTGAGGGTTTAACGTCTGCATCCGGTTGCTGGTTCGGCCCGCACAGTGCAACAGGACGGCACCGGATCGCAGATTGCAAGAAACTTGCTAGAAAAACAGGAGCTGCTTGCGCTTGATGGACAAGCGTTAGCAGCTCTTTTTGCTTATATGCCCGGCTTACTTGGCGCGAGCCGCAACGATGGCTTCGGACACGTTGCGCGGTGCTTCGGCGTAGTGCTTGAACTCCATCGTGTACGTCGCGCGACCTTGCGTCATGGAGCGCAGCTGCGTGGCGTAGCCGAACATCTCGGACAGCGGGACTTCGGCCTTGATGGCCTTGCCGCCGCCGACCATGTCGTCCATGCCCTGCACCATGCCACGACGGCTGGACAGGTCACCCATCACGGTACCGGCGTAATCCTCGGGCGTCTCGACTTCCACGGCCATCATGGGCTCGAGGATGACGGGGTTGGCCTTGCGAGCCGCTTCCTTGAAGCCGAAGATGGCGGCCATCTTGAACGCCTGCTCGGACGAGTCCACGTCGTGGTACGAACCGAAGGTCAGGCGCACCTTGACGTCCACCACGGGGTAACCCGCCAGCACGCCGGAGGTCAGCGCTTCGATCACGCCCTTCTCCACCGCAGGGATGTATTCGCGAGGAACCACACCGCCCTTGATTTCGTCGACGAACTCGAAGCCCTTGCCGGCTTCTTGCGGCTCCAGCGTGAACACCACGTGGCCGTACTGACCCTTACCACCGGATTGGCGCACGAACTTGCCATCCACATCGGTGACGGTCTTGCGCACGGTTTCGCGGTAGGCCACCTGGGGCTTGCCCACGTTGGCTTCCACATTGAACTCGCGCTTCATGCGGTCCACGATGATTTCCAGGTGCAGCTCGCCCATGCCGGCGATGATGGTCTGGCCCGATTCTTCGTCGGTGCGCACGCGGAACGACGGGTCTTCGGAGGCCAGGCGCGACAGGGCGATGCCCATCTTTTCCTGGTCGGCCTTGGACTTGGGCTCCACGGCCTGTGCGATCACGGGCTCGGGGAACACCATGCGCTCCAGGATGATGGGGTTGTCCACGTCGGACAGCGTCTCACCCGTGGTCACGTCCTTCAGGCCCACGCAGGCAGCGATGTCGCCAGCGCGGATTTCGTCCACTTCGATACGCTCGTTGGCCATCATCTGCACGATACGGCCGATACGTTCCTTCTTGCCCTTGACCGAGTTGAACACGGTGTCGCCCTTGGAGAGGACGCCCGAGTACACACGCACGAAGGTCAGCTGACCCACGAACGGGTCGGTCATCAGCTTGAACGCCAGCGCGGAGAACTTCTCGCCGTCGTCGGCCTTGCGGGCCAGTTTCTTCTCTTCGTCGTCGGGGTCGGTGCCTTCGACGTCAGGAATGTCCACGGGCGAGGGCAGGTAGTCGATCACAGCGTCCAGCATGCGCTGCACGCCCTTGTTCTTGAACGCCGTGCCGCACAGCATAGGCTGGATTTCCACGGCCAGGGTACGGGCACGCAGACCGGCCTTGATGTCCTCTTCCGACAATGTACCTTCGTCCAGGTACTTGTTCATCAGCTCTTCACTGGCTTCCGCCGCAGCTTCCACCATGTTCTCGCGCCACTTCTCGGCCGTCTCCTTGACTTCCGCGGGAATGTCGGCGTATTCGAACTTCATACCCTGGGAAGCCTCGTCCCAGATGATGGCCTTCATCTTCAGCAGATCGACCACACCCTTGAAGTTGTCTTCGGCACCGATCGGCACCACCACGGGCACGGGGTTGCCCTTCAGGCGGGTCTTGATCTGGTCCACCACCTTGAAGAAGTTGGCGCCGGTACGGTCCATCTTGTTCACGAAGGCCAGGCGGGGCACCTTGTATTTGTTGGCCTGACGCCAAACGGTTTCCGACTGGGGCTGCACGCCACCCACAGCGCAGTACACCATGCAGGCACCATCGAGCACGCGCATGGAACGCTCCACCTCAATGGTGAAGTCCACGTGGCCGGGGGTGTCGATGATGTTGAAGCGATGCTCGGGGTAGGACATGTCCATGCCCTTCCAGAAGCAGGTCACGGCCGCCGAGGTGATCGTGATACCGCGCTCTTGCTCCTGCTCCATCCAGTCGGTCGTGGCGGCGCCATCGTGCACCTCGCCCAGCTTGTGGGTCACACCGGTATAGAACAGGATACGTTCGGTCGTGGTGGTCTTGCCCGCGTCGATGTGGGCGGAAATACCGATATTGCGATAACGCTCGATGGGGGTTTTGCGAGCCATGATGAATCCTTGGTTGATCGCTTTGGGGATCCGATCGCGCATCGATAACGCGCGACCTTTGATGACAGGGCCTCAATCAACACAGGCCGCCGCGTGCTTCAGCACGTCAGCGGCCTTTATCGTGTACCGAGGTGAACCCTTGATGACTTCCGTTTGATTAGAAACGGAAGTGGCTGAAGGCCTTGTTGGCTTCGGCCATGCGGTGCACTTCGTCACGACGCTTCATGGCGCCACCACGGCCTTCGGTGGCTTCCATCAGCTCGTTGGCCAGGCGTTGGGCCATGGACTTCTCGCCGCGCTTGCGGGCGGCTTCCTTGATCCAGCGCATCGACAGGGCCAGACGGCGCACGGGACGCACTTCCACGGGCACCTGGTAGTTCGCACCGCCCACACGGCGGGACTTCACTTCGACCATCGGCTTCACGTTGTTGATGGCCGTGACGAACACTTCCAGAGCATCCTTTTCAGGCTGCTTCTGGGAGATCAGATCCAGGGCGCCATAAATGATGCGCTCTGCAACTGCTTTCTTGCCGCCTTCCATGATCACGTTCATGAATTTGGACAGCTCGACATTGCCGAACTTGGGATCCGGCAGGATTTCACGTTTGGGGACTTCGCGACGACGTGGCATTTTTTACCTCTATCTTTGCTTCAGTTGGCACCGTTCCCGGCACCGCGAGAGCCATTCAGGACTCCCACTTACTCGACCCGCGCAGAACACCTGCGTTTAGGGTCACTACGCTGTGTCACCGCGCCACGCGGGAACAGCACCGAAAAATCTCAGACCGAAAGGTCCAGGGCTTACTTGGCCTTGGGCTTCTTCGCGCCGTACTTGGAGCGGGCCTGCTTGCGATCCTTGACGCCTTGCAGGTCAAGCGAACCGCGCACGATGTGGTAACGCACACCGGGCAAGTCCTTCACACGACCGCCGCGCACCAGCACCACGCTGTGCTCTTGCAGGTTGTGGCCTTCACCGCCGATGTAGGAGATCACCTCGAAACCGTTGGTCAGGCGCACCTTGGCGACCTTACGCAGAGCGGAGTTAGGCTTCTTCGGCGTCGTGGTGTACACACGGGTGCACACGCCACGGCGCTGGGGGCAGTTTTCCATAGCAGGGCTTTTGGATTTGACAACTTCGACCGTGCGGCCCTGACGCACGAGTTGGTTAATGGTTGGCATTAATACGTCCCTAAACGTGAATTGCTATAAAAAGCGAAAACGTGAAACCCTTCGGAAATTCCGAAAAGCCTTCTAATGTACCAGTTTGGAAGCGGACAGGCAATCCGGGGACGATGAACCCCCGGCTGAGCCGCCTCCAAAGCGTGGCGATTACTTGATCCAGAGGCGAATGGCGTCCCAGGCACGGCCGAAGATGCCGGCCTGTGCCACATCCTCCAGCGCCACCAGGGGCACCTCGGCCACCTGCTGCTCACCCAACTTCACCTTCAGCGTGCCGATGGCCTGTCCCTTGGTGAAGGGCGCGACCAGCGGGTCCTTGCGCACGATCTCGGTCGTGACCTTGCCCGCGCTGCCCGAAGGCACGGTGATCACGATGGCTTCAGGGCGGCCGATCTTGAGGGTGCTCTGCGTGCCCTTCCACACGGCGGGCGTGGCGGCAGCCTGGCCAGCGTCGAACAGCTTCACCGAATCGAACGCCGTGTAGCCCCAGTTCAGCAGCTTCTGGCTCTCGTTGGCGCGGGCGTTCTCGCTCGCGGCCCCCAGCACGATAGACAGCAGGCGGCGCTGCCCCACATTGGGAAACTCGCGCTTGGACGTGGCGACCAGGCAATAGCCCGCGGCGGCGGTGTGGCCGGTCTTCAGGCCGTCCACCGATGGATCGCGGAACAGCAGCATGTTGCGGTTGTTGCTGTTGGAGGCGGGTGTGCCCTCGTAGCGGTACTGCTTGGTCGAGTAGTAGTGCATGTACTCGGGGAAGTCCTGCATCAGCCGGGTGGCCAGCGTGGCCAGGTCGCGCGCGGTGGTGGTGTGGCCGGGCTCCGTCAACCCCTCGGGGTTCTTGTAGGCGGTGTTCGTCATGCCCAGCGCCTTGGCCTGCTCGTTCATCAGGCGCACGAAGTTTTCCACCGTACCGCCCACACCTTCGGCCAGGGCCACGGTGGCGTCGTTACCCGACTGCACGATCATGCCCTTGAGCAGGTCGTCCACCGGAACCTGCATCTTGGGATCGATGAACATGCGCGAACCCGGCATCTTCCAAGCGCGCTCGCTCACCGGCAGGCGCTGCTCCAGCGTGATCTTCTTGGCGCGCAGTGCGTCAAAGACCAGATAGCCCGTCATGAGCTTGGTCAGCGAAGCCTGCTCAACCGGCGCGTCGATGTCCTTGGTCGCCAGCACCTGGCCGGCCGTCACGTCCACCAGCATGTAATTGCGGGCGGCGATCTCCGGCGGTTGGGGCACCTGCGCCCAGAGGATGGCGGGGGCCATCAGGGCGGCGCAGGCAAAGGTTCGCAGGGAGGACAAAAGAGACTTCATGGTGGGAACAGGCACTCGGGAAACGGGAGAAGAAATGGGCCGACCGCATGGCCGGCACAAGAGAAAGGTGCCGCGCCGTCAGGGCGCGGATTGCAGGTGGCGCATGACCAGGCCCTTGAGCAGCGGCAATTGTCCGTGAAAGAAATGACCGCCCCCAGGCACAACCGTAACCGGCAGTGTCTGCGGGCGCGCCCAATCCATCACAGCGGACAGGGGCACGGTGTCATCGGCTTCGCCGTGCACGACCAGGGTGCGCAGATGGGCCTCGGCGGGTACGTCGGCCACCTTGAACCGGCTGGCCGCCGTGCCCACGAGCACGGCACGCTCCACCGCACGCTCACCCCACACGCGCGCCAGCGCGTGGCTGGTGACGAAGGCGCCGAAGGAGAAACCCGCGAGGGCAATCGGCACGGCGCCAGGCCCCTCGGGCGCCACCTGGCGGACGACGGCCAGCAGATCCTCCAGCTCACCGCGCCCTTCGTCATGCACGCCTGCGGTACCGCCGACGCCGCGGAAGTTGAAGCGCACGGCCGTCCAGCCGCAGGCCACAAAGGCGCGCGCCAGGGTTTGCACCACCTTGTTGTCCATGGTGCCGCCGAAGAGCGGGTGGGGATGGGCGATCACCGCCACGCCGCGCGGCGGTACGCCGTCGGCCGCGGCATCGCGCGCAGCCTCGATGGCACCCGCGGCGCCCGTGAGGGTCAGGCGTTCGGTCTGGGCATTCACGTTGCTATCCAATCAAGAGCTGCCCGCGCTGGATGGGAAAGCGCTGGAGCCCAAAAACACTACAAAGAGGGTAGTGAGCGCAAATCAGCGGCCAAGTTCCGGCGGCGTGAGCAAGCGCTCGACCACCACGCCGTTCTTGAGGTGCGACTCCACGATCTCGTCGATGTCGCTCTCATCCACGTAGGTGTACCAAGTCCCTTCGGGATAGACCACGGCGATGGGGCCACCGGCGCAGCGGTCCAGGCAGCCCGCCTTGTTCACGCGCACCTTGCCGGGGCCCATCAGGCCTTGCTGCTTGACCAGCATCTTGCAACGGTCAAACGCCTGCTGGGCGCCATGGTGGGCGCAGCAGTTCTCGCCGTTCGTGCGCTCGTTCAGGCAAAAGAAGATGTGGCGCTGGTAGTACTGGGGGGTGGTGTCGCTCATGGCACGATTCTAGGAGTCGCCATCGCGGCGCGACACCCGCAATACCACATAGACGAGTGCCCCATAGGGCCAGAGCCAGCCCAGCCACTGCCCCAGGCCGTAGAAGCGGATGAAGCGCCCCTGCTCCCAGGCCTGCAGCGTCTGTGCGAAGTAGGCGCTGGTGGGCGCCTGGTTGAGCAGGTTCAGGTGCAGCATCAGCGCCAGCAGCAGTAACGCCGCGCAGCCGCGCCGCGGCACGGCCGCCATCGCCAGGGCCGCCCCCAGGGCAACAAGCACGCCCATGCGGGCCGGCAGCGTGAGCCACTCCCAGGCGTGCGTGGGCCCGTAGCTCAACAGCGACGACAGCGCCGTCACGCCCACGCCCACGGCGGCCGTCGCCAGTGCGAAGGCCATGCGGCGCCCCGCATGGCGCATGACGCAGTAGCCCAGCAGGCAGGGGATCAGCAGCCCCAGCGCGACGGCCATGAGCTCCGCGCCCGGCGACAGTGGCTCCAGCGGCGCCTCGCGCACGGGCAGCCACTGCAGAAACGGCGTGTCCTGCAGCGCGTCGATGAGCGCGGCCTCCAGCCGCTCCCACATCTGCCCCAGGCCAAAGGGCAGCGCCGCCGGGAACAGCAGTGCCCAGGGCCACAGCGCCAGTAGCACCAGCGCGCCGCGCGCATGCGGAACGAACCAGCGCTCGCGAAAGCGGCTCCAGTGCGCAATGGCCCCGAAGCGCTCCAGCAGCGCGGCCGCCAACGCTCCCAGCAGCGCACCGGTCGCGTTGAGCGCGAAGTCCATGTTGGACGGCACCCGCCGCGGCAGGAAGATCTGCAGGTATTCCATGCTCAGCGACAGCAGCGCACCCGCCAGTGCCGCCAACGGCACGGCCGCGCGCGGCCAGCCAGAACGCAGGCCCGCCAGGGCCAGCAGGAACCCCAGCGGGGCATAGCCCGCGATGTTCATGTTGACGTCGAACCAGGTCCAGTACGGCGGCGGGATGCGCGCCGAGAAGAACACCCAGGGCGAGATTCCCTGCTCGCGCCACCCGTCGAACGGGAACAGGCTGGCGAAGACGATCAGCGCCGCGTAGATGAGCGCCAGAGGCCAGGCGGACGTCTTGTGCATGCCCTCTCAACCACCTCGTGCCGTGGCCGCTGCCGCCCGCCGCGCGCCGCCCCCATTGCGAGGGAACGAAGCCGGGCAACGCTGCAGCCGCTGCATCTCAGAACGGCTTGACGACCACCAACACCACGGCGACCAGCAGCAGCAGCACCGGCACCTCGTTGAACCAGCGGAACCAGCGGTGGCTGTGCTGGTCCGCGTTGGAAGCCAGCCTGCGCAGCAGTACGGCGCAGGCGTGGTGGTAGCCCACCACCAGCAGCACCACGGCCAGTTTGGCGTGCAGCCAGCCGTTGCCCGGCCCCTTGCCGATGCCGTAGCCCAGCCACAGCCACAGGCCCAGCGCGATGGCGGGGACCGACAGCAGCGTTGTGAAGCGCAGCAGCTTGCGCGCCATGAGCAGCAGGCGCTCCCGCTCGGCCACCGACCCGGGCGCCACCATGGCCAGGTTGACGAAGATGCGCGGCAGGTAAAACAGGCCAGCAAACCAGCTGGCGACGAAAACGATGTGAAAGGCTTTGACCCAGAGCATCGGCGCAGTGTACGTGGCGGTGCCGGCGCTGCATTACCCGGTCGGGACACGGAACCGCCATGAGGCAAAAAAATGCCCGGAAATCCGGGCGGAAAACCCCGCCGCGTCGCAGGCAGCGGGGCCCGCTCAGGGAGGTGAAGCGGGGGGCGGAGGGGCCGCCCAGGGCCAATCTAGCACCCACCGCCAGGGTGCGCAAGATGGAGCGTCCGCTAGGGACGGTTCGGCGCCGTTGCCTGGCGCGCGGAGTCGTCCGCCGCCTCGCCCGCGCCGTCGCCCGCTTCTTCACCCAGCGTCTGTGTCAGCGCCACGCGCAAGGCGCTGGCCATCTGCTGCGCATCCGGCGCACGGGCACTGAGTTCGGCGCACGAAACGGTGCGCGCGCGCAGTGCAGCTTCGTCGCCCTGCTGGTCCAGCGCCTGGCACAGCAACGCCCAGTCCGGGGGCGTGACCAGGGTGCCCGCCACCAGCAGCACGCCGGCGCGCTGGCGCCGCTGGGCCAGGCCGACCAGCTTGCGTCCGGCCGCGTCCACCACTTCCCACGGTGCAAGGCTGCTGTAGCAGGCCCAGGGCACCACCGGCCCACCGCGGGCGTTGGCAGCGGCAACCTGATCGGGCGGCAACGCCCGCGCCGCCACGCCCCACGGGGCCAGTACCTGCGCATGCAGTTGGCCCAGCCCCTGGTAGCTGTCGGGCAGGCGGCCCTGCACCCAGGGGTGCGATGGCGGCAGCACCACCGAACAACTCACCATCCACGGGCCGCACAGCACCGCACCGCCGCCCGAGGGGCGCTGCAACAACTCCATGCCGGGCGCCAGGCGCGCGCGTGCCCCGTCCAGATAGGCGCGCTGCGAGCAGCCCAGCACCACCGCGGGCGTTTCGTAGGTCCACACGCGCCAATAGGGCCGCGTCACTGCGGTTTGCATGTACCGCTGGTTCCAGCGGTGCTCCTGTGCTGCGGTGGTGATGGCGCACTCCTGGCGAGATGGCAAGTGGCACAGGCTACCACCAGCGGCCACGGGCAGGCCCGCGCAAGGATGAGCGCAGGGGTGGAGCCCGGCATGGGAGTGAAGGACAATCGACGCCATGCATCTGTCCAGCCCCACCCCCTTTCCCGCCAATCGCCCGCGCCGCCTGCGCCGCGATGCATTCACCCGCAACCTGGTGCGTGAGACCGTGCTCACGCCGCACGACTTCATCTACCCGGTGTTCGTGCACGAAGGCTCCAACCTGAGCGTACCCGTGGCCTCCATGCCCGGCGTGGAGCGCCTGAGCCTGGACCTGCTGTTGCCCGTGGCTGAAGAGTGCGTGAAGCTTGGCATCCCGGTGCTCGCGCTGTTTCCGTCGATCGATGCGGCGCTCAAGACGCCCGATGGCAAGGAGGCGCTCAACCCCGACGGCCTGATCCCGCGCGTGGTGCGCAAGCTCAAGGCCGAATTCCCCGACCTCGGCGTGATGACCGACGTGGCGCTGGACCCCTACACCAGCCACGGCCAGGACGGCCTGCTGGACGACACCGGCTACATCCTGAACGACGAGACCGTGGAACTGCTGGTAGGCCAGGCCCTGACCCATGCCCAGGCCGGCGTGGACATGGTCGCGCCCAGCGACATGATGGACGGGCGCATCGGCGCCATCCGCGAGGCGCTGGAGGCCCACGGCCAGATCTACACCCGCATCATGGCCTACAGCGCCAAGTACGCCAGCGCCTTCTACGGCCCGTTCCGCGACGCGGTGGGCTCGGCCGCCAACCTGGGGCGCAGCAACAAGAACGTCTACCAGATGGACCCGGCCAACACCGACGAGGCCCTGCGCGAGGTGGCGCTGGACCTGGCCGAGGGCGCCGACATGGTCATGGTCAAACCCGGCATGCCCTACCTGGACGTGGTGCGCCGCGTGAAGGACGAGTTCAAGGTGCCCACCTTCGCCTACCAGGTCAGCGGCGAGTACGCCATGCTCAAGGCCGCCGCCGCCAACGGCTGGCTGGACCATGACAAGGTGATGATGGAGTCGCTGCTGGCCTTCAAGCGCGCGGGTGCCGACGGCGTGCTGACCTACTTCGCGCTGGACGCCGCGCGTTTGCTCGCAAAATAATAGCTGCTTGCGCTTGCCCCATAAGCGCTGGAGGCCGATTTGACCCTAACCCCGCAGGCGATCCGCATCTTCCACCTGCAGCCCGGCGCCCAAGCGCGGGAACTGCCCGAGCTGCCCACCCAGCCGCCCGCGCGGGGCTTTTACTGGATCGCCTGCACACGTGCGGCGTTCAGCACCGAACTGCCGCGCCTGCAGGGCGTGCTGCAGGCGCTCACGGGCCAGCAGCTGGTGGACCTGCACGTGTCCGACCTGCTCAACGCCCAGCTGCCCTCGCATTACGACTACACCTCGCAGTACGACATGCTGGTGGTGCGCCGCCTGAGCGCATCGCTCGCCCCCGCGGCCGCCCCGCTCATGCCGGCGGCGGCGCGCGGCGGCCCGCCCGTACTGCGGCGCATCGACACCAGCCCCGTGGGCTTCGCGGTGTTCGACCAGGTGCTGCTGTCGGTGCACCCGGCCGACTGCTCCGTGCGCGATGCCTACGCGGCGCGCCTGATCACCCCACCGGCTCCGACGACGACGCCCCCGCCCGAGGCGCCCAAAGACAGCGCGCCGCCCACCACGCCCGCCGAAGCCGTGGTGCGCGAACTGCGCACCGGCCCTGTGGCCGGCACGCGCCTGCCCGCCAGCCCGGCCGACCTGATGCTGCGCATGGTCAACCAGATCGTGGACAACTACCTGGACCTGCGCCGCGAGCTGTCGCGCCAGCTCGACCACTGGCAGGCCGAGCTGCTGCAGCCACGCACACGCTTCAACAACTGGCGCGCCCTGATGGACGCGCGCCTGACCCTGCACCAGCTCGACGAGATCTGCGAAGACCAGCGCGCCGCCGTGCAGGCCTGGTGCGCGGTGCTGGAGACCTGGGCCCCCTCGTCGGACACGCCGGCGGCCCTGCGCGAGCTGGACCTGCTCAAGGTGCGCAGCCGCGACGTGCTGGAGCACATCGAGCGCGTGGTGCACCACGTGCGCCGGCTGGAGCAAAGCACCGAGGCCACGGTGCAGATGCACTTCTCGGCGCAGAGCAACCGCACCAACGACATCATGCGCACGCTCACGGCGCTCACCGCCGTGTTCCTGCCGCTGAACCTGATCGCCGGCATCTTCGGCATGAACTTCGAGTTCATCCCCTTGGTGCACAAGCAGGACGGCTTCTGGTGGGCCATGGGCAGCATGACCGCCACGGCCGTCGGCCTCACGCTGTTCTTCTGGCGCAAGCGCTACCTGGCGCGCACCGGCCAGGGCTGACCCCTTCGCCGCACGCGCGGCTGCACGGCCACGCCGCCCCAGCTTCCAGCAGGGTTTTGTTTTACTGCTTTGACAATGATTGATCAGTCAACTATTGTCACGGCATGAATTTACCTTCCGTTCCGCCCCCCCTGTCGGCGGATGCCGCCTGCCCGCTGTCCGACCCGGAGTTGCCGGTGCCGTTCGAGATCGAGCGCAGCATCGGCTTTCAGATGCGGCGCATCACCACCCTGCTGGGGTATGAGGTGGAGCGTCGCATGGAGCCCCTGGGCCTGACCGACGCGCAGTGGAAACCCCTGCTGCGCCTGCTGCTGGACCCGCCCGGCACCGCCGCGGCCCTGGCGCGCATGTGCCACCTGGACGCGGGCGGCCTCACGCGCCTGCTGGACCGGCTGGAGGCCAAGGGCCTGTGCCAGCGCGAGCGATCGCAGGAAGACCGCCGCGTGGTGCATGTCGCGCTCACGTCGGAGGGCCAGGCCGTCGCCGCCCAGCTGCCTGCCCTCCTGGGCGAGGTGCAGGACCAACTGCTGCAGGGTTTCTCCGCCGAGGAAGAGGCGCAGTTGCGCGACTTCCTGAAACGCATCTACGCCAACGTACGCCCTCCAGAAGGCGGGCCATAGGCACCAGCGCCTGGGCCTTGCAGCCCGCCCCGTTTGCCCTTTGCCGAGAGACCACAACATGAAAAACCACCTCTCACCCTCCAGCGCCCCGGCGCTTATTCCTGCGACCGCGCCCCGCGGCAGTGCGCTGCTGTATGGCGCCACGCTGGCCGTCGCGCTGCTGGCCCTGCCTCTGCTGTCGGGCTGCGCCGACATGGCGGGTATCGACTCCCACGCCCGGATGCGCGACCCTGCCTCCCTGGGCCTGGCCGCTGCGCCCTCATCCAGCGCAGATTCTGCTGTGCAGCCGCAGACTGCGGTCTCCGCCGACTGGTGGCGCAGCTTTGGCGATGCGCAGCTGGATGCGCTCATCACCCAGGCCCTGCAAGGCAACCCCGGGCTGCAGCAGGCCGCCGCCCGCATCGCGCGCGCCGAGGCCTTTGCCGACACCGCCCGCGCGGCCCAGAGCCCGCAGGTCAACGGCAGCCTGGACGCCACGCGCCAGCGCTACAGCGCCAACGGACCCTACCCCCCCGGCCAGGCCGGCGCCGTTCGTAGCGTGGAAACCGCCCGCCTGTCGGGCAGCTGGGAGCTGGACTTCTTCGGCAAACACCGTGCCGCCCTCGCCGCCGCACTGGGCGAGGCCCAGGCCGCGCGCGCCGACGCCGAGGCCGCGCGCCTGCTGCTCGCGAGCCGCGTGGCGCAGGGCTACTTTCAGCTGGCACGCTTGCAGGCCCAGCGCGCCGTGGCCGAGCGCACGCTGCAGCAGCGCACCGAAATGCTGCAACTGGTGCAGCGGCGCGTGCAGGCCGGGCTGGACACCCAGCTGGAGCTGCGCCAAAGCGAAGGCGCCCTGCCCGAAGCGCGCCAGCAGATCGAGGCGTTGCGCGAGCAGGAAGCCCTGGCACGCAACGCGCTGGGCGCGCTGATTGCAGACCCCCAGACGGCCCAGACGCTGACCCCACAAGCGCTGGCAGCTATCCATTTTTCAGAAACCCCCGCCGCCGTGCCCGCCGACCTGCTGGGCCGCCGCCCCGACGTGGCGGCCGCGCGCTGGCGCGTGGAAGCCGCCACCCAGGACATGGGCGTGGCGCGGGCGCAGTTCTATCCCAACGTGAGCCTGACCGCCTTCGTGGGCCTGGCCAGCGTGGGGCTGGACCGTTTCATCGAGGCCGGCAGCCGTGAATGGGGCGTGGGCCCTGCGCTGCGCCTGCCGATCTTCGATGCCGGCCGCCTGCGCGCCAACCTGCGCGGCAAGGCGGCCGACCGGGACGCCGCCGTCGAAAGCTACAACGCCGCCCTGCTGGAAGCGGTGCGCGACGCGGCCGACCAGCTGGCCAGCAGCAGCTCGATCGCACGGCAGATCGCGGAGCAGCACCAGGCCGGCGAATCCGCGCAGGCCGCCTATGGCATTGCGCGGCGCCGCTATGAGGCAGGCCTGGGCACCTACCTGCAAGTGCTGTCGGCCGAAAGCCAGGTGCTGGCCCAGCGCCGCCTGGCCGTGGACCTGGCCGCGCGGCGGCTGGACAACCAGGTGGGCGTGATGCGCGCCCTGGGCGGAGGCTATGCGGCCACGCCGCCGCCCACGGCGCAAGCCCCGCAAGCGGCCCCCACGGTGGCGGCCGCCCGCTGAATTCGCCCCCCATTCCCCCTTTTTCGCCCTTGTCCACCATGACCGCAACTCCCTCCACCCCTTCCACCGCGTCGAAGGCTTCCCGCCGCAAGGCGCTGTTCACCCTGGCTGGCGTCGTCGTGCTCGCCGGCTGCGCCTGGGGCCTGTACGACTGGCTGGTCGCCAGCCACTACGAGCACACCGACAACGCCTACGTGCAGGGCAACGTCATCCAGATCACGCCGCAGACCGGCGGCACGGTGATGTCCATCCTGGCCGACGACACCGACTTCGTGCGCGCTGGCGCTGCGCTGGTGCAGTTGGACCCGGCTGACGCGCGCGTGGCGCTGCAGCAGGCCGAGGCCAACCTGGCGCAGGCCGTGCGGCAGACACGCACGCTGTACGCCAACAACAGCGCCCTGGCCGCGCAGGTGCGCCTGCGCGAGGCCGAGGCCGCACGCGCCCAGGCCGAGATCGCGCGCGCCGAGGACGACCTGCGCCGCCGCCAGGCCCTGACCGGCGAGGGCGCCGTCTCGCAGGAGGAACTGCGCCACGCGCAGAGCCAGCTGCAGACCGCGCGCACGCAGTTGGCCGCTGCGCAGGCGGGCGTGGCCGCCGCGCGCGAGCAGCTCGTCAGCAACCAGTCGCTCACCCAGGGCGTCGCCGTGGCGCAGCACCCCAGCGTGCAGGCCGCAGCCGCCAAGGTGCGCGAGGCCTACCTGGCCGATCGCCGCACCGCCCTGCCAGCGCCCGTGGACGGCTACGTGGCGCGGCGCACGGTGCAACTGGGCCAGCGCGTGGCCGCGGGCACGCCGCTGATGACCATCGTGCCGCTGCGCGAGGTCTGGGTGGACGCCAATTTCAAGGAGAACCAGCTGCGCAACCTGCGCCTGGGCCAGCGCGCCACGCTCGTCGCCGACCTGTACGGCAAGAAAGTGGAATACACCGGCACCGTGGCCGGGCTGGGCGTGGGCACGGGCGCTGCCTTCGCGCTGCTGCCGGCGCAGAACGCCACCGGCAACTGGATCAAGGTGGTGCAGCGGGTGCCCGTGCGCATCGCGCTGGATGCCGGGCAGCTGGCCGAGCACCCGCTGCGCGTGGGCCTGTCGATGAACGTGAGCGTGGACACGCAGGACCGCAGCGGCCCGGCGCTGGCCGATGCGCCGCGCAAGGAAGCGGTGGCCAGCACGGCCGTGTACGACGCGCTGGACAAGGGCGCCGATGCCGACGTGGCGCGCATCATCCGCGCCAACCTGGGCACGCTCTGAGCCGACGCGCATGACCGCACCCGCACACACACCGCCGCTGCCGCCACCACCCCTCACGGGCAGCGCCCGGCTGTGGGGCACGCTGGCCCTGTCGGCGGCCACCTTCATGAACGTGCTGGACACGTCGATCGCCAACGTGTCCCTGCCCGCCATCGCGGGCGACCTGGGCGTGAGCCCCACCCAGGGCACCTGGGTGATCACCAGCTTTGCCGTGGCCAACGCCATCGCGGTGCCGCTCACGGGCTGGCTGTCGCAGCGCTTCGGGCAGGTGCGCCTGTTCGTGGCGAGCGTGGCGCTGTTCGTGATCGCGTCGCTGCTGTGCGGCCTGGCGCCGAACATGACGCTGCTGATCGCCGCGCGCGCGCTGCAGGGCTTCGTGGCCGGGCCGATGATCCCGTTGTCGCAGTCGCTGCTGCTGTCCAGCTACCCGCGCGCGCTGGCGGGGCTGGCCATGGCCATGTGGTCCATGACCACGCTGATCGCGCCGGTCATGGGGCCGCTGCTGGGCGGTTGGATCACCGACAACATGACCTGGCCGTGGATCTTCTACATCAACGTGCCCGTGGGCATCGCCGCCGTGATGGTCACCTGGGGCATCTTCCACCAGCGCGAGACCGAGCAGCGCGCGCTGCCCATCGACTCCATCGGCCTCGCGCTGCTCGTGATCTGGGTGGGTGCCATGCAGGTCATGCTGGACATCGGCAAGGAGCACGACTGGTTCGAGTCGCCCTGGGTGGTGGCCTGCGGCCTGGTCGCGCTGGTGGGCCTGGTGGCCTTCGTGGTCTGGGAGCGTGGCGAGGACCACCCCGTGGTGGACCTGGCGCTGTTTCGCATCCGCAATTTCTGGGCCGGTGCGCTGGCCACCTCCGTGGGCTACGGGCTGTTCTTCGGCAACGTGGTGCTGCTGCCGCTGTGGCTGCAGCAGTACATGGGCTACACCGCCACGCAGGCCGGCGAGGTGATGGCGCCCGTGGGGCTGCTGGCCATGGTGCTGTCGCCCCTGGTGGGCAAGAACATCGCCAAGGTGGACCCGCGCCGCTTTGCCACGCTGGCCTTCCTGGTGTTTGCGCTGGTGCTGTGGATGCGCTCCAATTTCAACACCCAGGCAGACCTCGCCACCATCATGGTGCCCACCATCATCCAGGGCGTGGCGATGGCGTTCTTCTTCATCCCGCTGGTCACGATCACGCTGTCGGGCATTGCGCCCGACCGCATCCCGGCGGCCTCGGGGCTGTCGAACTTCATGCGCATCACGGCCGGCGCGGTGGGTACGTCCGTCACCACCACGCTGTGGGAGCGGCGCGCCAGCCTGCACCATGCCCAGCTGACCGAAGGCCTGCACCAGGGCCACCTGCCGTTCACGCAGGCGCTGCAGGGCCTGCAGGCCGGGGGTCTCACGCCCGAGCAGGCACTGGCCCAGGTGGAGCGGCTGGTGAACCAGCAGGCCTTCATGCTTGCGGCCAACGACATCTTCTATGCCTCGGCCCTGCTGTTCCTGCTGCTGATCCCACTGGTGTGGCTGGCCCACCCCACGCGCGCTGCCAGCGGCAGCGCCGACGCCGCGGCGGGTGCGCATTGAGCGGCGATGTCGATGCGAAAACGCTATCAATAATCTAGCTGCTAGCGCTTACCAGGTTGGCGCTAGCAGTGATTTTCTCTATAAATTTCAGCCGACGTGCCGTGCCAGGAAGGCGAGCGTGCGGTCGCGCGCGGTCATGGCGGCGGCCTCGTCGTAGCTGGCGCGCTGGTCACAGTTGAAGCCGTGGTCCGCCGCGTACACATGCACCTGCGCCTCGGGGTGCGCGCGGGCAAAGGCCTGCACGCTGTCCAGCGGGATCCACTGGTCGCGCTCGCCAAAGTGCGCCAGCACCGGCACGCGCGGCTGGCGCGCCACCTCGGCGGGCGTGGTCATGCCGCCGCCGTAGTAGGGCACGGCCGCGGACAGCCCCTGCAGCATGCAAGCCGCGCGCCAGGTGAGCAGCCCGCCCCAGCAAAAGCCCACCACGCCGACCTTGCAGTCGCTGTGCCGCGCGGCATAGTCGATGGCGGCCTGGATGTCAGGCATCACGCCCGGCGCGGGCAACCCCTCCACGGCGGCCTTGAGTGCCCGGCCGGCCTTCATGTCGGCATCGCTGTAGCCCAGGTCCACGCCCTTTTGCACCCGCGCGAAGGTGGACGGCGCCACCGCCAGGTAGCCGCGCATGGCCAGCCGGTCGGTCACGGCGCGGATGTGGGCGTTGACGCCGAAGATCTCCTGCAGCACCACCACCGCGCCGCGCGGCGCGCCGTCGGTGCGCGCCACCCAGGCGGGGGCCGTGAATCCGTCGCTGGCGGTAAGGTCCACCCACTGTCCCATGTCGTGTCTCCTGAGGCGTTGAGCGAAGGGAATGCAGGCGCGGGGACGATACGCGTCAGCGCCGCAAACCTGTTCCAATGCGCCATTCTTGCAGGAGTCACCCGTACATGGACAAGATTGTTCTGATCACTGGCGGCAGCCGGGGCATCGGCGCTGCCGCCGCCTTATTGGCCGCGCAGCGCGGCTGGGCCGTGGCCATCAACTACCTGCGCCACGCCGAGGCCGCGAACGGCGTGGTGCGCCAGATCGAGGCCGCGGGCGGGCGCGCCATCGCCGTGCAGGCCGATGTGGCGGTGGAGGCCGACGTGGTGACTCTGTTCGAGACCGTGGACCACCGCCTGGGGCGCCTCACGGCACTGGTGAACAACGCGGGCGTGGTGGACCGCCCTGCCCGCGTGGACGAAATGCACGGCGAGCGCCTGCGGCGCATGTTCAGCATCAACGTGCTGGGCGCCTTCTACTGCGTGCGCGAGGCGGTGCTGCGCATGAGCACGCGCCATGGCGGCGCCGGCGGCAGCATCGTCAACGTGTCCAGCATCGCGGCCCGGCTGGGTGCACCCCATCAGTACGTGGACTATGCGGCGTCCAAGGGCGCGCTGGACACGCTCACCATAGGCCTGGCGCACGAGGTGGGCGGCGAGGGCATCCGCGTGAATGCCGTGCGCCCCGGCCTGATCGACACCGATATCCACGCCAGCGGCGGCCTGCCCCACCGCGTGCGCGACCTGGCAGGCCAGGTGCCCATGGGGCGCGGCGGCACGCCCGAGGAAGTGGCCGAAGCCATCGTGTGGCTGATGTCGGACGCGGCCAGCTACACCTCGGCCACGCTCATGGACATTGCCGGGGGCCGCTGATGGACTTGAAGCCGCTCATCACGCTGCTGGCCATCGTGAATCCATTGGCCATCGTGCCGTTCTTCATCCACTACACCAGCGGTTTCAACGCCGCGCAGCGCCGGCGCACCGTCCAGGTGGCGGCGTTTAGCGCGTTTTGCGTGATCGCGGCCTGCGCGCTCGTCGGCCTGCAGATCCTGGACTTCTTCAACATCTCGCTGCAGAGCTTTCAGGTGGGCGGGGGCATGCTGCTGCTGATCAGCGCCATGAACATGCTCAATGCGCAGCCAGCCGAGGCCAAGCCGCACACCCACGAGCTCGAGCAGGGCGCCGAAAAGGCGGCTGCGGGCAGCAGCATCGCCGTGGTGCCGCTGACCATCCCGCTGCTCACGGGGCCGGCGGCCATGTCCACCGTGGTGATCTACGCCGACCGCGCGCAGAGCATCTGGCAGCACCTGGCGCTGGTGGGCTACGGCGTGGTGGTGGGCGCGGCCACGGCGCTGTGCTTTGCACTGGCCGAGCCCATCGAGCGCGTGCTCGGCAAGACGGGCATCAACGTGATGACGCGGCTCATGGGGCTGATCCTCGCGGCGCTGGCCGTGGAGGTGATGGCCGACGGGCTGAGCAAGCTGTTCCCGGTGCTGGCCGCGCGTTCATAGCGGTCAGGCCGTGGCCTCGATGCGGTTGCGCCCCGCATGCTTGGCGCGGTAAAGGCAACGGTCCACCGTTTCCAGGAACCGCTTGGAGTCATCCTGCGTGCCGGGCAGGGCCGTGCCCATGCCCACGCTCACCGTGAGCTGCTGGCCCAAGGGCGAAGCCGCATGGACGATACCGGCGTGGGCCACCTCCTGCATGCAGCGCTGCGCCACCGCGCGCGCGGAAGATGCATCCGCGCCGGGCAGCAGCAGCACGAACTCCTCGCCCCCGTAGCGCGCCAGGCAGTCGCGCGGGCGGTGGGCGGCCTGCTGCAGCGCGCGGGCCACGCGCCGCAGGCACTCGTCGCCCTCCACGTGGCCGTACTGGTCGTTGTAGCTCTTGAAGAAATCCACGTCGAACATCAGCAGCGACAGCGGCTCGCCGGTGCGCTGCGCCTCCTGCCATTCGCGCTCGTACACCGCGTCGAACTTGCGGCGGTTGTTCACACCCGTGAGCCCGTCGCGGAATGACAACTCCTGCAGCTCCTGCTGCAGTTGCAGCAGCTGGTGTTCGTTCTGCTTGCGCTCGGTGATGTCGAACATGAAGCCCACGAGCGACACCACATTGCCCTGCAAGTCGCGCACCACATGCACCACGTCGCGGATCCACACGTAATCCCCGCCTGTGGTGAGCGCGCGGTAGTCCGCCTCGTGGTCCACGCCCGACTGGGATTGCGAAATGCAGAAGTTGACCACCCGGTCCCGGTCGTCGGGGTGCATGCGGTCGGCCCAATCCTGCACGGTGCGCCAGCTGGTGGGCGCCCAGCCCAGCAGGTCCTCGATCTGCGGGCCGATGTAGGCAAAGGTCGCCGTGGCCCAGTCGATCTTCCACGGAATGGCGCGCGTGGATTCGAGCAGGGTGCGATAGAGCGCGCTTTCGGGTGGTTCATGCGGCGTCATGGGGGCTCCGGCTGGCCGTGAAGACGCAGCAAGCTTAGCAGGGCGACGCGACAGCAACCGTGGCGGGCACGGGGGGACACCACGCCGCACCACTCCTGCACAACCCGTCGCCAAACGCCACCCGCACCCGGCGCGGCGCCGCACCGCCCTAGTTTTGCAATTCTGCTGAGCCGGCCGATCGTTCAGGCCACGGCGGCGGGCTGGGCGGATGTGTCGTCACCCGAAGAGCAGGCCCCACCGCAGCCGTGGATCAGATCGTCGGGCAGCGCGCCCGGCTTCTGCACGCTGCCCGTGGCGGGGTCGAAGCCCACGCGGCGCAGGTGCTGGGCGAGGGACGCGTCCATGGCGTCCGTATGCTGGGGGAACCATACGGCCAGCTCTGCAGCCATCTCGCGCAGGACATGCAGCTCGCCCTGGCGCGCGCGGTCGGTGCCCTCGCGCATGATCTTGAGCACCACTTGGTGCTGCGTGCTGTGGCAGTTGCCCGCGGCAAAGCGGGTGGCCTGCATCCAGCGGTCCTCCTGGGCGAAGTGGGCGTCGGTGTGCGCCACCAGGTCTTCCCAGGCACCGATAAGCGCCGCGTCATCGGCGCTCTCCACGGCCTGCAGCAGTGCCACGAATTCCTGGTGCGTGTGGTCCATCTGCGGCAGATCCAGTGCGAGTTCCTCGGACCATTGCAATGCGGCCATGGGCGGTCTTTCCTTCCTGTGCGGCGTTGTGAAGCGGCGCGAGCTTAAGAAAAACCGCCACCGGCGGTATTGACACATGTCATGTCGGTGCCGCTCGTGGGGACAAAAAAAGCCCCGCCAGAGGCGGGGCTGCACGTGTTTGCCGGTTTATTGGCCGTGGGTGCGCTTGGCATCGGCCACGCACTTGTCCTTGGCGTCACCGCTCATGGTGTCGCAGCGCTCCTTCGCAGCCTTGTAGTTGGCTTCGCGCTGGGCCTCTGCGGCGTCCTTCTTGGCCTCTGCGACATCGGCGCGCTTCTCGGCGGTGGAGTCGGCGGGCTTGGCCTGCGCGCGCTGCACCTTGGCATTTTCCTTGGCGGCCACATGGGCGGCCTTGGCGTCCTTCACGCAAATGTCCTTGGCGTCGCCCTTCTGGTCGTCGCATTTTTCCTTGGCCACTTCATAGTCAGCGTCGGCACGGGCCTCGTTCACGTTGTAGGTGGCCTTGTCGCTGGGCTTGTACTGGGCTTCCAACTCGGCCTTGGCCACCTTCTCGCGGCCCTTGGCCTCCTTCATGCAGACGTCCTTGGCGTTGCCCTGCAGGGTGTCGCACTGCGCCTTGGCGGCCTTGTAGTCAGCGCCGATGCGGTCCTTGCCGGCGTTGTATTCCTCCTTGGTCATGGCCATGCCCGAAGTGGCCATCAGGGCAGCGGCCGCCAGGGCCAGAAGATTGCGTGCGTTTTTCATGGAATGTCCTCCAGATGAATGTGATGGAAATTGGATCCCGCAGGGCGCGCGAGTCGTGCCCCTGCGGCGCGTTGCGTCAGTCGTAGCGGAAGTCGGGGTTGCGCTGTTCCCAGCCCTTGAGCTGTTCCTCGGCTGCCTCCCGGGCCAGCCCGTGGCGCTCCTGCAGCTTGCCCAGCAGCTGGTCGCGCTTGCCGGCGATGACGTCCAGGTCGTCGTCGGTCAGCTTGCCCCATTGCTCCTTCACTTTGCCCTTGAACTGCTTCCAGTTGCCTTCAATGCGGTCTTCGTTCATACGTCACTCTCCTGTGGCGGTTGTTGAGGGATCGCCTGCCTGGCCCCTGTACAGCGCCGGGCATTGCGAGGCGATGAATGGACTCTAGGCAGGTGCCCGGCGGCAGCGCGTCGGTGCGCGCACGCAAGCCGCGTCAGCCCAGGGCGACAGCGGCATGTAGGCCTCCGCCCCGTCGCCGGTGCGCGGTGGGCAAAAAAAAAGAGACATGCGCAGCATGTCTCTGGGGGTGGGAAAGGCGCAGGCGCTCAGCGGCCGGACTGCTCCACCCATGCGGCCAGCTCCTCGGCCACCTGGGCCGCCGCATCGGCCAGGGCCTTGGCGCCGCCGGCGGCATCGGGCGTGGCGGCATCGCGCCGCGCCACGAACACCCGCTGCGTGACCAGCGTCTCACCCGCGGTGCTCGCGTCGGCCAGCACGGCGCGCACACGCACCAGGCCGGCGCTCGCCTGGGGCGCGCCGAACACATGGCTGAACTCCTCCAGTTCCAGGCGCAGCACGCTGGGCATGCGGCCGCGCTCCAGCAACACGGCCATGCCGTCGTCGCCTGAGAGCACCGCGCGGCGCTGGCCCAGGCGCTCGCGCACCGCCTGGTGCAGCAGCACGGCGGGTGGCAGGCTCCAGCGCGCCTGGGTGTAGGGGCGCAGTTGCTGGGCGTTGGTATAGGCCAGCCGGTACAGCAGCGCGGTGCTGCCCTCGGGCAGGCCCGTGGCGGTCACCTCGGCCAGCGCGATCGGCGGCAGCGGCGCGCTGGCCGCGGGGCCCGGCGCCTGCAAGGGACCGGGGCCGAAGTCGTACACATCGGCGCGCACCGGCGGCTCGGGGAGGATGGAGCAGCCCGCCATCAGCGCCATAAATGTGAAGCCAAAAATGGCTTTAACGCTTATCTGGTGAGCGCCAACAGCTATCATTTTGATAGTCATCATAAGGTCCTTGCAATGCGTCAGGGCTGCGCTGCGGGAGCGGTGAAACCGGGCTCGCCGGGCCCCGCGGCCGAGCGGCCTGGTCCATAGATGAGCGACTGCGGGTTGTCGTTGATGCCCGAGGCCGTGCGGCCCAGGCGGCGCGCGGCGCGCGCGGTCTCGTCGGCCGCATGGTTGATGCGCGGCAGCGTGACGCGGCCGAAGCGGTCGGCCGCGCCGGCCAGCGACTTGGCGCCCGCGGCGATCTCGTCGAGCGCGCCGCCCTCGGCCTGCAGCGTGCGGATGGCCTGGCTGACGTCGTTGGCGGCCGTGGCCGCGCTGCTGCCCGCCTGGCGCAGCGCCTGCAGGGTCTGCTGCGTGTCCTGCACCAGCGGCGGCACGCCCGCCAGCGCGGGGTCCAGCCGGGTGGTCACGGTGTTGTCCAGGCGGCGCGCGAGCTGGTCGATGCTGCCCGCCGCGTCGCCCAACTGCTTCAGTGCTGTGGAAAAGCGCTGCTGGTTCTCGTCGCCCAGCAGGGTGTTGATGCGCTGCGTGGCCTCCTGCACCTGGCCCAGGATGGCCGGGCCCTGCTCGGCCAGTTGGCTGAACGAGGAGCTGTGCAGCGGCAGGCGCGGCAGCCCGCTGGCGCCCGGCGGCGGCGCGGGCAGCGGCGCCTCCGCGTCGTCCAGCTGCACATGAGCCAGGCCCGTCACGCCCTGGTAGCCCAGCGTGGCGAAGGTGGTGGGGCTGATGGGCGCGTCCGCATTCACGGCGATACGGATCAGCACGTTGCCCGCGACCTGCGGGTCAAAACCGATGTGCGTGACCTTGCCTACGGCCACGCCCTTGTAGCGCACGGCTGCCTGGGGCTGCAGGCCGCTCACGCTGTCCTTGCTGGACAGCTCGTAGAGCTGGTAATCGGTCTGGTCGCGCGTGAGCCACATGCCGAGGCCGGCCAGCAGCGCCGCCACGGCGATCACGAAAATGCCTGCGGCCAGGGCATGGGACTTGTTTTCCATCAGGCTTCCTTGGACGAAGAAGCGGCGGGCGGCTGGGCCATGGCACGGCGGCCGCGTTCTCCGAGAAAAAAGTGGTGAATGAAGGGATGGTCGAAGCGCGCGACCTCCTGCGGCGTGCCGGTGACGATGACGCGCCGGTCGGCCAGCACGGCCACGCGCGTGGACAGGGCGTACAGGGTATCCAGGTCGTGCGTGACCATGATCACCGTGAGGCCCAGCGCCGCATGCAGCTCGCGCAGCAGCGCGCAGAACTCGTCGGAACTGCTCGGGTCCAGCCCCGCCGTGGGCTCGTCCAGCAGCAGCAGCGGCGGGTCCATGATGAGCGCGCGCGCCAGGGCCACGCGCTTGATCATGCCGCCCGAGAGGTCCGCCGGCATGCGCGTGGCGTGCTCGGGCTTGAGCCCCGCCAGGCGCAGCTTGACCATGGCCGCGTCGTTGACCAGCGCGGGTGGCAGCGTGCCCAGCTCGCGCAGCGCGAAAGCAATGTTGTCCAGCACGTTGAAGGCCGAGAACAGCGCCCCGTGCTGGAACAGCATGCCCACGCGGCTGCTGGCGCGCTCGCCGCCGACCAGCTCAGCCGCCGAGCGGCCCAGCACCTCCACACTGCCGCGTGTGGGCCGCGTGAGCCCCAGGATGTGGCGCAGCAACACCGTCTTGCCGGTGCCCGAGCCTCCCACGAGCGAGAGGATCTCGCCGCGCTGCACGGTGAGCTGCAGGTCGTCGTGCACCGTGAACGCTTCGTCACCCCGGCCGAACACCGTGGCCAGGCCGCGGATGTCCACCACCGGCGGCTCAACCACGGCCCGGGTGTCGGCGTCTGCGGCGGGGCGGGTGGCATCCATGGCTAGAAACCCACGTTCTTGAAGGCGACGGCGAACAGCGCGTCCACGATGATCACCATGGTGATGGCGCTCACCACCGAGGCCGTGGTGCCCTCGCCCAGGCTCTGGGTGTTGGGCTTGACGCGCAGCCCCCAGTGGCAGCCGATGAGCGCGATGAACACGCCGAACACCACCGACTTGGACATCGCCAGCCACAGGTTGGACACATTCACGGCGGCAGGCAGGGCCTGCGCGAAGTAGGCCGACGAGATGCCCATGGTCAGGTCCGCAGCCAGCATGCCGCCCGCCAGCGCCGCCAGCGTGGTCCACAGGGCCACCAGGGGCATGGCCAGCGCCAGCGCCAGCGCACGCGGCATCACCAGGCGAAAACCGTGCGGTATGCCCATGACGCGCATGGCGTCCAGCTCCTCGGTGACGCGCATCACGCCGATCTGCGCGGTGATGGCCGAGCCCGATCGCCCCGCCACGAGGATGGCGCCCAGCATGGGCCCCAACTCGCGGATCAGCGAGATGCCCAGGATGTTCACGATAAACGCTTCGGCGCCGAACTGCCGCAACTGCAGCGACATGAGATAGGCGAGCACCACGCCGATCAGGAAGCCCACCAGTGCCGTGATGGGCAGCGCCGTGGCGCCCATGCGGTACAGGTGGCCCGAGATGTCGCGCCAGGGCCCGCGCCGCGGGTTGCGCAGCAGGCGCAGTACGTCCAGCACCAGCTGGCCCACCAATATCACCAGATGGCGCACATGGTCCAGCGCGTGCAGCACCAGCACGCCCAGGCGGTCCACCTGGTCGCCCAGGCGCCAAGGCGCGGGGGGCTCGCAGGGGGTGGTGTACTGCGCCACGCGCTCCAGCATCTCACGCTGGTTCTCGGTCAGTTCCAGCTGCTCGGGCCAGGCGCGGCCCCAGTGGTTCCACAGGATCTGCGCGCCCACGTGGTCCAGACGCTGCACGCCTTGCAGGCTCCAGGCAACGCCGGGACCGCAGTCCTTGAGCTGCGCCGCCACCCGCCGCCAGGCCCGGCGGTCAGCAAAAGCCGCGGCCACCCACTCGCCCTGCGGCTGGGCAAGGGGCCTGGCAGCGTGGTCCTGCACGACCGATGGAGGGTGGGTGACGGGCATGGTGGTCGGGAAAGAGGCCGGGCGACCGGCTGGCGCCGGCGCCACTGGCGGCACCCGCAGTTTTGCATATTCCGGCGGCCGCGCCGCGCACGGGGCTGACGCGGCGCATCATTCCACAGATTGGCGCGTGGCAAAAGCGAGGCCCGCCGGCGCTTGAAAAAACATCAAAAACCGGCCGTGACGCACCCGCAGCGCGCGCTGCCACTATCAAAAAACGTAGCGCAGCGGGGTTTCCCTCTCGACACCCGAATGCCGAATCGCACAATCGATTGCTGCACTGCGGCAGCCCCGGCGCTGGCGCGTTGCGCTCCTTCCCTGACGTGCGATCGGCATCCATGAGCGACACCACTTTCGACTACATCATCATCGGCGGCGGCACCGCCGGCGCCCTGCTGGCCAACCGGCTCAGCGCAGACCCCAAGAACCGTGTGCTGCTCGTGGAGGCCGGCCGCAGGGACGACTACCACTGGATCCACATTCCCGTGGGCTACCTGTATTGCATCGGCAACCCGCGCACCGACTGGCTCTATCACACCGAGGCCGACACCGGCCTGAACGGCCGCAGCCTGCGCTACCCGCGCGGCAAGGTACTGGGCGGCTGCAGCAGCATCAACGGCATGATCTACATGCGCGGCCAGGCGCGCGACTACGACCAGTGGGCGCAGATCACGGGCGACGACGCCTGGCGCTGGGACAGTGTGCTGCCGGCCTTTCGCCGCCACGAGGACCACTGGCGCCTGGACCAGCCCGAGGGCGTGAACGAGAACTTCAAGCGCCTGCACGGCAGCAAGTCCACGGGCAGCTCGGGCGAGTGGCGCGTGGAAAAGCAACGCCTGCGCTGGGACATCCTCGACGCCTTCGCCCAGGCCGCGCAGCAGGCCGGCATTCCCGCCACCGACGACTTCAACCGCGGCACCAACGAGGGCGTGGGCTATTTCGAGGTCAACCAGAAGAACGGCTGGCGCTGGAACACGGCCAAGGCCTTCCTGCGCCCCACCTGCTACGGGCGGCCCAATTTCGAGATGTGGACCTCGGCCCAGGTGACGCGCCTGATACTGGACCGTCAGCCGGACGGCAGCCTGCGCTGCACCGGCGTGCAGGTGTGGACCGGCGAGGAAATGGTCACGGCCCACGCGCAGCAGGAGGTGATCCTGAGCGCCGGCGCGGTGAACTCGCCACAGATTCTGCAGCTGTCGGGCATCGGCCCCGGCGCGTTGCTGCAGCGGCACGGTATCGACATACAGGCCGACCTGCCCGGCGTGGGCGCCAACCTGCAGGACCACCTGCAGATCCGCGCCGTGTACAAGGTGCAGGGCGTGCCCACACTGAACATGCTGGCGGGCAACCTGCTGGGCAAGGCCAGGATCGGACTGGAATACGCCTTCAAGCGCAGCGGTCCGATGAGCATGGCACCGTCGCAACTGGGCGCCTTCACACGCAGCCAGCCGGACCTGCCGCACCCCAACCTTGAGTACCACGTGCAGCCCCTGTCGCTGGAGGCCTTCGGCGAGCCGCTGCACCGTTTCCCGGCCTTCACGGCCAGCGTGTGCAACCTGAACCCCACCAGCCGCGGAACCATCCAGATCAAGAGCCCGGACTTCCGCACCGCGCCCGCCATCGCTCCCAACTACCTGTCCACGCCCGAGGACCGCCAGGTGGCCGCCGACAGCCTGCGCGTCACGCGCCGCATCGTGGCCCAGCCCGCACTGGCTCCCTACCAGCCCGAGGAATACAAGCCCGGCCCGCAGTACCAGAGCGACGAAGACCTCGCCCGGCTGGCGGGCGATATCGCCACCACCATCTTCCACCCCGTGGGCACTACGCGCATGGGCCGGCTGGACGATCCGCAGGCCGTGCTGGATGCGCGCCTGCGCGTGCGCGACGGCCGCGGCGGCGTGGTGGCCGGCCTGCGCGTGGTGGACGCGGGCGCCATGCCCACCATCACCAGCGGCAATACCAATGCACCCACGCTGATGATGGCCGAGATGGCCGCCCAATGGATTCGCAGCGAGGCGCGTGCCCCAGTTTGAACCAGTGGCAGCAGGTGCGGGAAACCACCAATGCACCAACGGGGTGCGTTTTATTACAGTCCATGCACTCGAAGCGCGCCTCGGCACGCCAACCGAGGGGACCGAGGAGACAACAGCCCTAACACAAGAACATCAACCATCCAATCAGGCATCCGCAACGAGATGCCCCTTCACAAGGCACCCGCAACCCGGGTGCCTTTTTATTTGTCGAGACTTTCAGCAAAAGTGGCCCCAGCGCCCGCAGGTTGGGCGCAAGCAGCTACTGATTCCGTAGCGGTAGCGGTGCGACAATCGCGCCCATGGAATGGATCATCGTCTCGCTGGCCTCGCTGCTGGCCGGCTTCGTGGACGCAATCGTCGGCGGGGGCGGCCTGATCCTGCTGCCCGCCCTGTTCGCCACGTTTCCCACCGCGCCGCCGGCCACGCTGATGGGCACCAACAAGAGTGCCGCCATCTGGGGCACGGGCATCGCCACCTGGCAGTACAGCCGCCGCGTGCAGATGCGCTGGCGTGCCATGCTGCCGGCGGCGCTCGCGGGATTCGTCGGCGCGTTCGCCGGCGCCTGGGTGGTGACGCTGATCTCCGCCGATTTCCTGCGCAAGCTGCTGCCGCTGGTGCTGGTGGCGCTGCTGATTTACACCCTGGCGCGCAAGGACCTGGGGCGCCACCACGCGCCGCGCCTGGCTGCAGGGCGTGAAACCCTGGCGGCCTGCGCCATCGGCGTGACCATCGGTTTCTACGACGGCTTCTTCGGCCCCGGCACGGGCAGTTTCTTCGTGTTTCTCTTCGTGCGCGTGCTGGGCTACGATTTCCTGAACGCGTCGGTGTCCGCCAAGCTGCTGAACCTCGCCACCAACGTGGCCGCGCTGATCCTGTTCACGGCCAAGGGCCATGTCTGGTGGCACTTCGCGCTGCCGCTAGCCGTGGCCAACGTGGTGGGCAGCCTGCTCGGCGCCCACCTGGCGCTGAAGCACGGCGCGGGCTTCGTGCGCGGCATCTTCATCCTGGTGGTGGGCATGCTGATCCTGAAGACCGGCTACGACGCGTTCCTGCGCTGACCCGATCCACCCGCATTCACTGGCAAGGAGAGACCCGATGACGACCCTGACCCTGATCGGCGCCCCCACCGACGTGGGCGCCAGCGTGCTGGGCGCCAGCATGGGCCCCGACGCGCTGCGCATCGCGGGCATCGCGCGGGCCATGCAGGCACGCGGCTTCGACGTGCGCGACCAGGGCAACCTGGCCGGCCCCGGCAACCCGCAGGCCGAGCCCGCCAGCGGCTTTCGCCACCTGGCCGAGGTCGCGGCCTGGAACCGGGCGGTGTACGAGGCCACGCACGCCGCGCTGCAGGCGGGCCAGTTGCCGCTGCTCATGGGCGGCGACCACTGCCTGGCCATCGGCTCCATCAGCGCCGTGGCGCAGCACTGCCGCGCGCGCGGGCGGCGGCTGAAGGTGCTGTGGTTCGACGCGCACGCGGACGCCAACACCCCCGAGTCCTCCCCCAGCGGCAACCTGCACGGCATGCCTGTGGCGTGCCTGCTGGGCCACGGCCCGGCGCAGCTCACGCGCCTGGCCGGCCCCGATGCGCCGCCGGCGCTGCAGTCCGGCCAGATCACGCTGATCGGCGTGCGCAGCGTGGACGCCACCGAGAAGCGCTTCGTCAACGAGCACGGCATCGAGGTGTACGACATGCGCACCATCGACGAGCTGGGCATGCGCGCGGTGATGCAGGCCGCGCTGGCCGACGTGGACCAGGACACGCACCTGCACGTGAGCTTCGACATGGATTGCCTGGACCCATCGGTGGCCCCGGGCGTGGGCACCGGCGTGCGCGGCGGCCCGACCTACCGCGAGACCCAGCTGTGCATGGAGATGCTGGCCGACTGCGGCGCGCTCGGCTCGGCGGACCTGGTGGAGCTGAACCCCGCGCTGGACGTGCGCAACCAGACGGCCGAGCTGGCCGTGGACCTGCTGGAGAGCCTGTTCGGCAAGTCCACGCTGATGCGCCCGCAATGACCCTGGCCCCCGGGTTTGCGTCAATGCGGCGCACCAGGGGCCGCTCTCTATAATGTGACCGCCTCGTGACGCCGCCCTTACCCGGGCTTCTTGCGCAGGCGTTGGTTTCCGGCTTGTGATCCGCAATGCCGGATTTTTTGTACCTGAAGCAAGCAGGAACTCCCTATGAAGATGTTCAAGACCCTGGCCACTGCTGTGGCGCTGTGCGCCGCCGTTGTCGTGCAGGCGCGTCCCCTGGAAGAAATCCAGAAGAGCGGCACCATCATCCTCGGCTCCGAGGGGCAGTACGCGCCGTTCAACTTCTTCAAGGGCAAGCAGCTCACGGGCTACGAGATCGAAGTGGCCGAGGCCGTGGTCAAGAAGATGGGCCTGAAGTACGAGTGGAAGACCGTCGGCTTCGACGCGCTGCTGACCGGCCTGGCCCAGGACCGGTGGGACCTGGTGATCGCCTCGCACGCCATCACCGACGAGCGCTCCAAGGCCGTGACCTTCACGCTGCCGCACTACTGCTCGGGCGGCATCATCGTGTCGATGAAGCCCGAGGTGGCCAAGGCCGCCGACCTGAATGGCAAGGTGGTGGCCGTGCAGACCGGCACCACCTATCTGGACGCCGTGAAGAAGGTGCCCGGCGTGAAGGACGTGAAGAACTTCCCCACCGACGAAGCCGCGCGCAACGCCCTGGCGTCCAAGCGCGTGGACGCCTGGGTGACCGACCGCTTCGTGGCCAAGGAAATGCTGGCCAAGGCGCCCAAGGCGGGCTTCCGCACGGGCGACATGCTGTTCGTGGAGCAGGTGGCCTCCGCCGTCTCCAAGGGCAACCAGGGCCTGGCCGACGCCTGGAACAAGGCGCTGAAGGAAGCGATCGCCGACGGCACTGTGGGCAAGATCTCCCAGAAGTACTTCCAAGAAGACGTCACCTGCAAGTAACCGACTGCGCCGGGCCTGCGGGTCCGGCCCGCTTTGCCCATGCTTCTCGCTCTCTGGCCCGCACACTGGAGCCGCACCCAGCGCAGCAATGCAACGCTGGTGGCGGCTTTGGTGTTGATGGCGCTGGTCCTCGCCCTGCTCGGCCAGTTCCTCTCCTTCTTTCCTGAGCCCATCGGCTCCAACGCGGAGCTCTTCTCCGAAGGCGCGCTCACCACGCTGTACCTGACGCTGGTCAGCGGCACCGTGGGCCTGCTGCTGGGCACGGCCGCGGCGCTGGCGCGCACCTCGCGCCTGGCCTGGCTGCGCTGGGTGGCCAGCTTCTACATCTGGGCCATCCGCGGCACGCCGCTGCTGGTGCAGATCCTGTTCGTGTACTTCGCGCTGCCCGTGCTGGTGCCGGGCCTGAACCTGCCCGACTTCGCCGCCGCCGTGGTGGCGCTGGGCCTGAACGTGGGCGCCTACAACGCCGAGGCGATCCGCGCCGGCCTGCTGGCCGTGCCGCGCGGTCAGACGGAGGCGGCGCGTGCATTGGGCCTGTCGCGCACGCACGTGTTCTTTGACGTCGTGTTCCCCCAGGCCTTCAAGATCGCGCTGCCGCCGCTGGTGAGCAACTTCGTAGCGCTGCTCAAGGACTCGTCGCTCGCCTACGCCATCGGCGTGGTGGAGCTGACCAACGTGGGCAACCGCATCCAGTCCGCCACCTTCCAGCCCGTGGCCACGCTGACCACGGTGGCCATCACCTACCTGATCCTGACCACGCTGGTGACGCAGGTCACGCATGCCATCGAGTACCGCTTTGACGTCGAAGGGCGTGTGAAATGAGCCACGCCGCTTCCGCCAATCCCTACATCGTGTGCAAGGACGTGCGCAAGGCCTTCGGCAGCCACGAGGTGCTCAAGGGCGTGTCCACCGTGTTCCGCACGGGCGAGGTCACCGTGATCATCGGCGCCTCGGGCTCGGGCAAGTCCACGCTGCTGCGCGCCATCAACCGCCTGGAGCCGCACGACAGCGGCAGCATCACCATCGACGGCGTGGAGGTCACCGACGACCCGCGCACGCTGCAGCTGCAGCGCAGCGAGGTGGGCATGGTGTTCCAGCAGTTCAACCTGTTCGGCCACATGACGGTGCTGGACAACGTGACGCTGGCGCCGCGCCGCATCCGCCACACGTCGCGCCGCGAGGCCAACGACAAGGCCATGGCCCTGCTCAAGCGCGTGGGCATGCAGGACCATGCGCACAAGTACCCCTGGCAGTTGTCGGGCGGCCAGCAGCAGCGCGTGGCGATTGCGCGCGCGCTGGCCATGGCACCGAAGGTGATGCTGTTCGACGAGCCCACCAGCGCCCTCGATCCCGAGATGGTGCAGGAGGTGCTGGACGTGATGCGCGAGCTGGCGCGCGGCGGCATGACGATGATCGTGGTCACGCACGAGATGGGCTTCGCGCGCGAGGTGGCCGACCGCGTGATGTTCTTCGACCAGGGCTGCATTGCCCACGATGCGCCGCCGGCCGAGTTCTTCTCCAACCCGGCCAACGACCGCATCCGCTCCTTCATCGGGCGCATGAGCCACTGACCCGCCGGGCGGCACGGTGCGGCCGCTTATAAAACCATAGCTGCCAGCGCTTGATGTACTTGGGTTTCGATATGAAAACATATCGAAATCCTTTTGAGACTAGCGCCACCAGCTCTCATTTTTGAAGAAGCCATGCGTTCCGAACGCCAGGGCCTGCTGGCCCTCCTGCTGGTGGTCGCCGTCTGGGGCACCACCTTTCCCGCGATGAAGATGATGTCCGCGCACCTGGATGCGCTGCAGATCATCTGGGCCCGCTTCGCGATTGCGCTGCTGGTCCTGGCGCCGCTGTGGCGCGGTCTGCGGCGCACGGAACTGCGCTGGGGTCTGCTGCTGGGCGCCCTGCTGTTCCTCGCGTTCTGGCTGCAAATCGAGGGGCTGGCGCGCACCAGCAGCAACCGCAATGCGTTCGTCACCGGGCTGAACGTGCTGGTGGTGCCGCTGTTGGCCATGGCCGTGCTGGGCCGGCGCTATGGCGCCGCGCTGTGGGCGGCCTGCGCCATGGCGTTGGCCGGCATGGTGCTGATGTTCCACGAGAACGAGCCGTGGAACCTGGGCGACACGCTGACGCTCGCCAGCACGCTGTTCTATGCCATCTACATCCTTACGCTGGAGGAATGCGCGCGCCGCACGGCGGCCCGGCCGCTGCGCGCCACACGCATGGCGGCGGTGCAGGCGCTGGTGATGTTCGCCGCGGCCAGCGTGCTGCTGCTCGCGCGCCATGGCGAGGTCGCCACGACGCTGCAGGCCCTGGCGGACCTGCCGGCGCACGCGCTGACGGCGCTGGCCTACCTGGGCGTGGTGGCCAGCGTGCTGGTGGTGACGCTGCAGGCCTGGGGCCAGCAGCGCGTGGATGCCATGCGCAGCGCCATCGTCTTCGGGCTGGAGCCGGTGTTTGCCGCCGCCACGGCCTGGCTGCTGATTGGCGAGCGCCTGGGCGCGGCCGGCCTGGCGGGCGCGGCGCTGATTGTCTGTGCACTGGTGGTGAGCCAGTTGCCGCCGCCGCGCGCACTGGCGCGTCCTTCCGCGCCCTGATCGGGCGCAAGAGCCCTCAGGGCATCGCGAGCGGCACGTCCGCCACGTTGCGCGGCGTGCCCATGGGAGCACCGGCCTGCCCCTTGGAGACGGCCGCCAGGTCTTGCTCGCTCGGGTACTGGCCCAGCAGCCAGTAGTCGAACACGCGGCGCACGATGGGCGCCGCCGCCGCCGCGCCAAAGCCCGCGTTCTCCACGATCACGGCCACGGCGATGCGGGGCTCCTCCACGGGTGCGAACGCGGCAAAAAGGGAGTGGTCGCGCTGGTGCTCCTCCAGCAGCTTGGCGTTGTACCGCACGTTCTGCCCCAGGCTCACCGCCTGCGCCGTACCGGTTTTGCCCGCCGAGGTGTAGGGCGCGCCCGCGAACACACGCCGCCCCGTGCCCGCCTGGTTCACGGCCATCAGCGCGTTGTTCACGATCGCCACATGCTTGGGGTTGTAGCCCAGGCGCTCGCCGGGGGGCTGCTGCACCTCGGTCACCTGCCCGCCCACCTGGTCTTTCACGGCCTTGATCAGGTGCGGACGGTGGCGGGTGCCGCCGTTGGCCAGCGTGGCCTCGGCCACGGCCAGCTGCAGCATGGTGAAGTTGTTGTAGCCCTGGCCGATGCCCAGCGACACTGTCTCGCCCGAGTACCAGCGCTTGGCCTCCGGGCGCTTGTAGGTGTTGCGCTTCCACTCGGTGCTGGGCAGCACGCCGCGCACTTCGCCCCCGAGGTCGATGCCGGTGATCTGCCCGAAGCCCAGCGGCTTCATGAAGTCGTGGATGGCGTCCACACCCATCTCCACGGCCAGCGAATAGAAATAGGTGTTGCTCGAATACTGGATGGCGCGGTGCATGTCCACGCCGCCCAGGCCGCCTTCATGGCTGCGGAAGGTGCGCCCGCCATAGTTGTAATAGCCCGGGTCGTTGAACACCTGCCCCGCCGTGCGCTTGCCCAGCTCCAGCGCGGCCAGCGCCATGAAGGGCTTGTAGGTGGAGCCGGGAGGGTAGGTGCCGCGCAGCGCGCGGTTGAGCAGCGGCTTGTTGATGGACTCGTTGAGCGCCTGCCAGTTTTCCTGGTCGATGCCCTCGACGAACAGGTTGGGGTCGAACGTGGGTTTGGACACCAGCGCCAGCACCTCGCCGTTGCGCGGGTCCAGCGCTACCAGAGCGCCGCGGCGCTCGCCGAACATGTCCTCGATCAGCTTTTGCAGCTTGATGTCCAGCGACAGCATCACCGTGTTGCCCGGCGTCGCCGGATGGCTGTTCAGGCGCCGCACGGCATGCCCGCCGGCCGAGGTCTCCATGCGCTCGAACCCCGTCTGGCCGTGGAGCGTGGATTCGAAGCTCTGCTCCACCCCCAGCTTGCCGATGTAGTCCGTGCCGCGGTAGTTGGCCGCATCGTCCGAGTCCTCGATGCGCTCCTTTTCGCGCTGGTTGATGCGGCCGATGTAGCCGATGGCGTGGCTCGCCACCTCGCCCAGCGGGTAGTTGCGAAACAGCCGCGCCTTGATGTCCACGCCGGGGAAGCGGTAGCGCTGCGCCGCAAAGCGCGCCACCTCTTCGTCCGACAGCCGTGTGCGAATGGGCAGGGAGTCGAAGCTGCGCGACTCCTCGCGCAGACGCTTGAAGCGGCGCCGGTCGCGCGGCTGGATGTCCACGACCTCGGCCAGCGCGTCGATCGTCGCCTCCAGGTCCATGGTCCGCGAGGGCGTGATCTCCAGCGTGTATGCCGAGTAGTTGGTGGCCAGCACCACGCCGTTGCGGTCCAGGATGAGGCCGCGGTTGGGCACGATGGGCACGACCGCCGTGCGGTTGCTCTCGGCCTGGTCCGCGAGGTCCTCGTGACGCACCACCTGCAGCACCACCAGGCGCGCAACGATCAGCAGGAATGCCAGCAGCACCACCACGCCCACGACGAACACGCGCAGGCGAAAGTGCCAGACATCGGCCTCGGCATTGCGCAGTTCGGTCATCCGCGGCGGCCCTTCACCCCTGCGCGCTCACAGCGGCCGGTTTTCATCGCGGTCGGGCGGGCGGCGCTGGGGCGCCAGCAGCACCCAGCTGGCCAGCGGCCAGAGGGTGGCCTCCAGCAGCGGTGCCACCAGGCCTTCGAAACCCGGCAGGATGCCCCCGCCGATGGCTACGCGCAGCAGCAGTTCAAGCGCATGGGCCGCAAAGAACAACGGCAGCAGTTGCAACGCCTGCAGCAGCGGGCCGAACCACAGCAGCCGGCGGTGCGTGTATTGCGCGCCGAACATCAGCAGGCAGTACACCAGCGCATGCTGGCCCAGCAGGGCAGACTGGTACACATCCAGGCACAGCCCCATGAGGAAAGCCACCCCCAGCCCCACGCGCTGCGGCTGGTGCATGCCCCAAAACACGAGCAGCACCATGACCCAGTCGGGCGTCCAGACCACGCGGCCCAGTGGCAGCATGTTCAGCGCCAGCGCGGCCACCAGGCTGGCAGCGATGAAGACCGGGTTCACGGGCAGCAGCAGCTGCTGGCCCTTGGGCATGATCATTTGCGGCCCCCGCGCTTGGGCGCCGCCGGCGCAGGTTCGGGGCGCGGTGGCAGGTCGGCCACCACCGGCTTGAGCACCATCACATGGCGCGCTCCGTACATCTGCGCCACGGGAGCGCAGTAGATGCGCGCAAAGGCGGAGTCGGCACGCCGCTCCACGCGCAGCACGCGCGCAACCGGCAGGCCCGCGGGGTACAGGCCGTCCACGCCGCTGGTGGTGAGCAGGTCGCCTTCCTGCACATCCGCATTGCCCGGCGTGAAGCGCAGCTCCATGCCTCCGCCATGCCCGGCCACCGGGTCGCCGTAGGCCACGCTGCGTGCACCGGTGCGCAGGTTGAGCACAGGAATGGCCTGGTCGCGGTCGATGAGCAGTGTGACTTCGCTGAGCATGGGGAACACGCGTGTGACCTGCCCCAGCACCCCCGAGGCATCCATCACCGGCGAGCCCGGCTCCACGCCTGCCAGCTGCCCACGGTCCACCATCACACGCCGCGTATAGGGGTCTGCCGTGTCATAAATCACTTGCGCGGCCGTGGCCTCGGTGGTCAGGCGCTCGCGCAGTGCCAGCAACTGGCGCAGCTCGGCGTTCTCGCGCAGCAGCTGCTCGGCCTCGCCGGCGCGCACCGACATTTGCGCCATGGTGCGCTGCGCGTCGTCCATGCCCTGCTGTGCGGCCTGCAGCGACTGGAAATATCCAGCCCCCTTGTCCGCGAACTCCACCGGCTGCAGCATCAGCCACTGCAGCGGGTACAGCGCCGTGGACACGGCCTTGCGCAGCGGCTCTGTCAGGTGAAAGCGTGCGTCCGCCACCATCAAAAACAGCGCCAGGGCGCTGTAGAGGGTGAGGCGGGAGAGCGGCGATGGCCCCTGCTTGAACAGCGTCGGCGCCGAACGGTCCAGGGTTCCCAGTGGCATGCGGACAGCTCGTCAGGCGCGGTTCGGACTCAGTCGCTGGTGAAGATGCTGCCCTGGCGGTCCATGCGCTCCAGCGCGATGCCGCAGCCGCGCACCACGCAGGTCAGGGGCTCCTCGGCCACCAATACGGGCAGGCCGGTTTCCTCGGCCAGCAAACGGTCCAGGTCGCGCAGCAGCGCGCCGCCGCCGGTGAGCATCATGCCGCGCTCGGCAATGTCGGCGCCCAGCTCCGGCGGGGTCTGCTCCAGCGCGTTCTTGACGGCGGAGACGATCTGGTTGAGCGGCTCGGTCAGGGCCTCCAGCACCTCGTTGGACGAGATGGTGAAGCTGCGCGGCACGCCCTCGGAGAGGTTGCGGCCCTTGACCTCCATCTCCTTGACCTCGGAGCCAGGGAAGGCAGAGCCGATGTTCTTCTTGATGGCCTCGGCCGTCGGCTCGCCGATCAGCATGCCGTAGTTGCGGCGGATGTAATTGATGATGGATTCGTCGAACTTGTCGCCACCCACGCGCACGCTGCCCTTGTAGACCATGCCGCCCAGCGAAATCACGCCGACCTCGGTGGTGCCGCCGCCGATGTCCACCACCATGGAGCCAGAGGCCTCGGACACCGGCAGGCCCGCGCCGATACCGGCGGCCATGGGCTCTTCGATCAGGTACACGGCGGTGGCGCCGGCCGCTTCGGCCGCGTCCTTGATGGCGCGGCGCTCCACCTGGGTGGAGCCGCAGGGCACGCAGATGATGATGCGCGGGCTGGGCGTGAGCACCGAGCGGGGATGCACCATCTTGATGAACTGCTTGATCATCTGCTCGGTGATCACGAAATCGGCAATCACGCCGTCCTTCATCGGGCGGATGGCCTCGATGTTGCCAGGCACTTTGCCCAGCATGGCCTTGGCCTCGTGGCCCACGGCCTGGATCACTTTCTTGCCGTGCGGGCCGCCCTCGTGGCGGATGGCGACGACGGAGGGCTCGTCGAGCACGATGCCCTTGTCGCGGGCGAAGATCAGGGTGTTGGCTGTGCCAAGGTCAATGGCCAGGTCGGTGGAGAAGTACCGACGGAAAGCTCCGAACATGCAGGGGTCCTCTCAGGCACGGCATGCACGTCGGCCTGCCGTCGCCGGATATTACGGGGTGTTTGTTGGCTTTTTTCGCACTATGACCGGCAATATGGAGGTCTAGCGGCAAAGCCGGGATAATAACGCATCCCCTGTGAATAACTCCCCCTGGCGGAGCCCGGAAAGCCGCTTTACATCTGGTTTCCGCCCGTCCCTCTTCCCTATGGCACTGACACCCCAGGATATCGGCCGCATCGCCAATCTGGCCCGGCTCGAACTGAGCCCCGGCGAAAGTGAGCGCATGCTCACGCAACTCAACGGTTTTTTCGGCATCGTCGAGAAGATGCAGGCTGTGGATACCCATGGCATCGCCCCCCTGTCGCACCCGGTGGCGGTGGTGCGGGATGTGCAGCTGCGCCTGCGCGAGGACGTGGCCAGCGAGCCCGACCAGCGCGAGGCCAACCAGCGCAGCGCGCCGGCCGTCGAGCGCGGCCTGTTCCTGGTGCCCAAGGTCATCGAGTGAGGACGACAGCATGAGCAACACCCCCTCCTCCGAACTCCACGACCTGGGCATCGCACAGCTGACCAGCGCACTGCGCAGCAAACAGGTCTCGGCCGTCGAGGCTGCGCAGCATTTCCTGGCCCGCGCACGCCAGCACCTGAACCTGGGCGCCTACGTCGCCATGAACGAGGACGCCACCCTGGCGCAGGCCCGCGCGCAGGACGCGGCCCTCGCCGCCGGCACGGCTGCCCCGCTGGCCGGCGTGCCGATCGCGCACAAGGACATCTTCGTCACCCGCGACTTCCCCAGCACCGCCGGCTCGAAGATGCTGGCTGGTTACCAGTCGCCGTTCGACGCCACCGTGGTCACTCGCCTGGCCGATGCCGGCTGCGTGACCCTGGGCAAGCTCAACTGCGACGAGTTCGCCATGGGCTCGGCCAACGAAAACTCCGCCGTGGCGCCCGTGGGCTACGACGCCCCCGCACCGGTGCGCAACCCCTGGGACACCAGCCGCATCCCCGGCGGCTCCTCGGGCGGCAGCGCCGTGGCCGTGTCCGCGCGCCTAGCGCCGGCCGTCACCGGCACGGACACCGGCGGTTCCATCCGCCAGCCGGCATCGTTTTGCGGCGTCACCGGCATCAAGCCCACCTACGGCCGCGCCAGCCGCTACGGCATGATCGCCTTCGCCTCCAGCCTGGACCAGGCCGGCCCGATGGCCCGCTCGGCCGAGGACTGCGCGCTGCTGCTGTCGGCCATGTGCGGCCCCGACCCCGACCGCGACTCCACCAGCCTGGACGTGCCGGCCGAGGATTTCAGCGCCAAGCTGAATGACTCCATCGACGGCCTGCGCATCGGTATCCCGGCCGAGTTCTTCGGCGACGGCCTGGCGGGCGACGTGCGCGCCGCTGTCGATGCGGCACTCAAGGAGTACGAGAAGCTGGGCGCAAAGCTGGTGCCCATCAGCCTGCCGCGCACGGAGCTGTCGATCCCCGTGTACTACATCATTGCGCCGGCCGAGGCGTCGTCCAACCTCTCGCGCTTTGACGGCGTGAAGTTCGGCCACCGCGCCAAGGACTACGCCGACCTCGTGGACATGTACAAGAAGACCCGCGCCGAAGGCTTCGGCGACGAGGTCAAGCGCCGCATCATGATCGGCACCTACGTGCTCTCGCACGGCTACTACGATGCCTACTACCTGCAGGCGCAGAAGATCCGCCGCATGATCGCGGACGACTTCCAGAACGCCTTCAAGGATTGCGACCTGATCGCCGGCCCCGTGGCGCCCAGCGTGGCCTGGAAGCTCGGCGAGCACGGCAACGACCCGCTGGCCGACTACCTGGCCGACATCTTCACCCTGCCCGCATCGCTGGCCGGCCTGCCCGGCATGAGCGTGCCCGCCGGCTTTGGCGCGGGCGGCATGCCCGTGGGCCTGCAGCTCATCGGCAACTACTTCCAGGAGGGCCGCCTGCTGAACGCCGCGCACCGCCTGCAGCAGGCGACCGACTTCCACCTCCGTGCGCCGGAGGGCATCTGACCATGACCGCGAAACTCATCCAGGGCTACGAAGTCGTCATCGGCTTTGAGACCCACACCCAGCTCGCCACCCGCAGCAAGATCTTCAGCCGCGCCAGCACCGCCTTTGGCGCCGAGCCCAACACCCAGGCCTGCGCCGTGGACCTGGCGCTGCCCGGCACCCTGCCGGTGATGAACCGCGAGGCCGTCGCCTGCGCTATTAAATTGGGACTGGCCCTTGGCTCCCACATTGCGCCAGAGAGCATTTTTGCGCGCAAAAATTACTTCTACCCGGATCTGCCCAAGGGCTACCAGATCAGCCAGTTCGAGATCCCGGTGGTGCAAGGCGGCGAAGTCTCCTTCTATCTGGGCGATGAGAAGAAGACCGTGCGCCTGGTGCGCGCCCACCTGGAGGAAGACGCGGGCAAGTCGCTGCACGAGGACTCCTCATTGGGTGGAGGGGGCCAGTCGGGCATCGACCTGAACCGCGCCGGCACGCCGCTGCTGGAGATCGTGACCGAGCCCGACATCCGCAGCAGCGAAGAAGCCGTGGCCTACGCCAAGGAACTGCACAAGATCGTGACCTGGATCGGCATCTGCGACGGCAACATGCAGGAAGGCAGCTTCCGCTGCGACGCCAACGTCTCGGTGCGCAAGCCCGGCCAGCCCCTGGGCACGCGCCGTGAAATCAAGAACCTCAACAGCTTCAAGAGCATGCAGCAGGCGATCGACTACGAGATCCGCTGGCAGATCGAGGAGATCGAGGATGGCCGCGCGATCCAGCAGGCCACCGTGCTGTTCGACCCCGACACGGGCGAGACGCGCGCCATGCGCACCAAGGAAGACGCGGCCGACTACCGCTACTTTCCCGACCCCGATCTGCCGCCGCTGCGCATCGCCGCGCCCTGGATCGACGACATCAAGGCCCAGATGCCCGAGCTGCCGCGCGCGATGGCCGCGCGTTTCGTGCAGCAGTACGGCCTGCCCGAGTACGACGCCACCACGCTCACGCAGAGCCAGGCCATGGCGGCCTATTTCGAGGACGCCGCCAAGGGCTGCGGCCAGCCCAAGCTCGCCTCCAACTGGGTGATGGGCGAGATCTCGCGCCGCCTGAATGCCGAGGAGATCGGTGTGGAGCAGGCCAAGGTGGACAGCGCCCAACTGGCGGCGCTCATCGGCCGCATCAACGACGGCACCATCAGCAACAACGCTGCTCGCCAGGTATTCGAAGCCTTGTGGAGCGGCGAAGGCCATGACGTGGACGCCGTGATCGAGGCCAAGGGCCTCAAGCAGATGAACGATACGGGCGCACTGGAGAAGATCATCGACGAGGTGATTGCCGCCAACGCCGCCAACGTGGAACAGTACAAGGCTGGCAAGGACAAGGCCTTCAACGCCCTCGTAGGCCAGGTGATGAAGGCCAGCAAGGGCAAGGCGAACCCCCAGCAGGTCAACGACTTGCTGAAGGCCAAACTGGTCTAAAACGCTGGCCAGTCAGGCGCTGGCAGCTATAAAAAAGAAGGCTCCCGTTGGAGCCTTTTTTGTGTGCCGTCTCAGCGCGAGGCGCCGGGCGATACGAGCGTGGACTGCGGCGGCACCAGTTGCGACGCCGCCGCGCGCTGGGCCGCCCATAACTGGCGCAGTTGGGCCAGTTCGGCGTCGAAGCGCTGGTGGATGCGGCGCTTTTCCTGGTCCTGCGCGGTCAAGAAGCGCTGCTGCTCGGCCACGGCCTCATCGTTCTCGGCGATCTGGCGCTGCAGCTTCATCGGCGCCTTGAGCGGGTCGCGGCGGTAGAACTCCATCTCGCCGTCAATGCGCTTGCGCTCGACCTGCAATTCCTGGATGCGCTTGCGCGCCACCGCCATGACCTCGTCCACCTGCACGAGGGCGGCCTCGCGCTCAACCTGGTGGGCCGCCTCGTCGGGGTAGCGCGCCATCAGCACGCGCTCGCGGCGGCGCTCTTCGGCAATGCGCGCGCGCTCCTGCGCCTCCTTGCGGCGCTGCACTTCCAACGCGGCACGCTCGTGTTCGGTCAGCGTGGGGCCGATGCGGCGCCGCTCGGCACCGGTGTGGTCCAGGATGCGCTGCTCACGGTCCACGCAGTCGGCGATGGGGCGGTCGGCGGTGATGCGCCTGCCGGTTTTGTCGATACAGGTGTACACCTCTTGCGGCGGCTTCGGCTGCGCCCAGGCGACCGGGGACAACAGGCCCAGCGCTGCGGCGGTTGCTCCTGCCATGAACCAGCCCGCGTGTCGTGTGCCTGCTTTCAAAACCCCTGCCCTCCTGGCTGCTGCCGTTGTTTTCAGTCGTTCACGCCGTAGCGCTGGCGATAGGCCAGCACCCGCTCGTGGTGCTCGCGCATCTGCGTATCGCCGCCACCCGCCGATAGGTATTGCAATAAGTCTGCCAGCTTGGCGATAGCGCAAACCTGCATGCCCAGTTCACGGCGCACGTACTGCACGGCGCTGTGGTCCACGTCCTGCCCGTTCTCGGTGGCCTTCTCCTGGCGGTCGAGGGCGATCGCAATGGCGTGCGGCGTGGCACCCGCGGCGCGGATCAGCGCGATGGACTCGCGCGCGGCGGTGCCGGCGCTCATCACGTCGTCGATGATGAGCACCTTGCCCTGGAGCGGCGCGCCCACCAGCGTGCCGCCCTCGCCGTGGTCCTTGGCCTCTTTGCGGTTGTAGGCAAAGGGCACGTTCTTGCCCAGGCGCGCCAGCTCCACGGCCACCGTGGCGGCCAGCGGAATGCCTTTGTAGGCGGGGCCGAAGACCATGTCGAACTCCACGCCGCTGGCCAGCAGGGCTTGTGCATAGAATTGCGCCAGCCGCCCGAGCTTGGCGCCGTCGTCGAACAGACCGGCGTTGAAGAAATACGGGCTCATGCGGCCTGCCTTGGTCTTGAATTCACCAAAGCGCAGCACCCCCGAATCCACAGCAAACCGCACGAAATCCTGCGCCAGGCGGGCTTGGCTCGCCCCTTGTTCCACCGTCTGCGCGCTGTCTGTCACCATGGATGCATCCTTGTTCAAATTAACCAGTCTCAACCTCAACGGCATCCGCTCGGCCACGTCCAAAGGGGTCGAGGCATGGATTGCCCAAAGCCGGCCGGATTGTATTTGCGTACAGGAAATCAAGGCCCAGTCTGCGGACATGCAGGGGCGTTTCGAGGAACTGGCCGGCCTGAAGGGCTACTTCCATTTTGCGGTGAAGAAGGGCTACTCCGGCGTGGGCATCTATGCGCGCCACGAGCCCAGCGACGTGGTCATCGGCTACGGCTCCAGCGAGTTCGACACCGAGGGGCGCTATGTGGAACTGCGCTTTGACACGCCCGCGCGGCGCCTGTCCATCATCAGCGCCTACTTCCCCAGCGGGTCCTCGGGGGAGGAGCGCCAGTTGGCCAAGTTCCGCTTCCTGGAGGAATTCCATCCGCACCTCATGCGGCTGAAGGCCGAGCGGGAATTCATCCTGTGCGGCGACATCAACATTGCCCACCAGCAGATCGACCTGAAGAACTGGCGCAGCAACCAGAAGAACAGCGGCTTTTTGCCCGAGGAGCGTGCTTGGATGACAAAGTTGTTGCACATCTCTGACCCGACGGGCGGGCTGGTGGACGTTTACCGTCAGTTACAACCGGAGGCCACGGACGCTTGCTACACGTGGTGGAGCAACCGCGGCCAAGCCTATGCCAACAACGTGGGGTGGCGCCTGGACTACCACCTGGCGACGCCCGCCATCGCGGCGCTTGCGCGTACCGAGGAAATCTACAAGGCGCAAAAGTTCAGCGACCACGCGCCCATCACCGTGGGGTACGAGTTGTCGCTCTGAATTCAGGAGCTGCTCGCGCTTGGTGTTCGGCGTTTTCCGCGCACTTTCGCATGGTAACGCTTACGTATCCAGCGCGAACAGCTTCTATTTTCATAGCAGCTTGCTTACTTGCGCCCGGCCATGTAACGCTGCGCCGCCTCCCAGCCCAGTTCGGCCAGCGGTCCGGCCTTGGCGCCTGTCTCCACCGCATCGGCGGCCGCGGCATTGCCGTCCTGCGCACGCTGGGCGATTCCGTGCAGGATCGCCGCCATGCGGAACAGGTTGTAGGCCAGGTAGAAATCCCAGTGCTCCGCCGCCTGGCGCCCGGTGGCCTGCTCGTACCAGCCCACGTACTCGCTTTCCGGGGGGATGCCCAGCGCCGCGAGATCGAGCCCGCCAATGCCGCGCCACAGGCTGGGCGGGATGCGCCAGGCCATGCACTGGTAGGCCAGGTCGGCCAGCGGGTGGCCCAGCGTGGACAGTTCCCAGTCCAGCACGCCGATCACGCGCGGCTCATTGGGGTGGAACACCAGGTTGTCCAGGCGGTAGTCGCCATGCACCAGCGTGGTTTCGTCGTCCTGCGGCAGGTGCTGGGGCAACCAGTCCATAAGCCGCTCCATCGCCGGCGTGACGGGCACCGTGGCCTCGCGGCACTGGCGCGACCAGCGCGCGACCTGGCGGCCCACGTAGTTGCCAGGTTTGCCGTAGTCGGCCAGGCCCACGGCGGCGTAGTCCACGGCGTGCAGCGCGGCGATCACGCGGTTCATCTCGCGGTAGATGGCGGTGCGCTCGGCCGGTTCCACGCCGGGCAGCGACTGGTCCATGAACACTCGGCCCTGCAGAAACTCCATCACGTAGAACGGCGTGCCCAGCAGCGCCGCATCGTCGCAATAGGCCAGCATGCGCGGCACGGGCACGGCCGTGTCCTGCAGCGCGCGCATCACGCGGTACTCGCGGTCGATGGCGTGGGCCGATGCGATCAGCGCCCCCGGGGGCTTCTTGCGCAGCACGTAATTGCGGCCTTCCGCCGTGGTGATGCGAAAGGTGGGGTTGGACTGCCCGCCCGCCAGTACCGTGGCCGCGAGCGGCCCCGTGCCCGCCAGGCCCTGCGCGCGCAGGTAGTCGCCCAGCGCGTCCAGCGGCAAAGAAGTGGATGCCCCGCTCATAGCGAACTCACCAGGTGCGCGCCGTCGACCGCCACCGTGGCGCCCGACATGGCGGCGCCGGCGTCGGACGCCAGCAACAGCAGCGGCCCGTCCAGGTCCGTCAGCTCGCCAAAGCGCCGGCTGGGGATGCGGCTGCGCAGCTTGTCGCCCGCCTCGCTGGTGAGGAAGTCGCGGTTCAGGTCGGTCACCACGTAGCCGGGCAGCAGCGCGTTCACGCGGATGCGGTGGCGCGCCAGCTCCAGCGCCATGGCCTTGGTGGCCTGGACCACGCCGGCCTTGGAGATTGCATACGGCGCCACGCCGCCCGCCACGCGCTCGCCCAGGATGGAAGCCACATTGACGATCGCGCCGCCCTTGTCCGCGGCCACCATGCGGCGCGCCGCCTCGGTGGCGACAAGCCAGCAGCCCTTGAGGTTGGTGTCCAGCACCTGGTCGAAGTCTTCTTCGCTCTGCTCCAGCAGCGGGCGCGTCACCGTGACGCCCGCGTTGTTGATGACCACATCGGGCACGCCCCAGGCGCCCACGGCGTCCAGGCACGCGCGCACGCTGGCGGCGTCCGTCACGTCCAGCGTGAACGCCCGCGCCTCGCCGCCCGCGGCGGCGATGTCATCCACCACGCCCTGCAGCTTGTCGGCCCGGCGCGCGGCGACGGCTATGCGAGCGCCCACCGAAGCCAGCAGCCGCGCGAAATGCTGGCCCAGGCCACTCGATGCGCCGGTGACCAGCACCACGCGGCCGTCCAGGCGAAAGGGCGTCAATGCATCGCTCATGCCACCTCCTTGGCTGCGGCGGCGTTCTCGGCCATGTGCACCAGCTTGCGCGCCATGCTCCAGCGGTGCACCTCGCTCGGGCCGTCGTAGATGCGAAAGGCCCGCATGTCGGTGAAGATGCGCATCACCGGCGTCTCGCCCGTCACGCCCTGCCCGCCCAGGATCTGCACGCTGCGGTCCACCACCCGCCACTCGGCCTCGGAACACACCACCTTGGCGCGGCTCGATTCGAAGTTGCACTTCTCGCCCTGATCCAGCAGCCACGCCGTGTGCCAGATGTGCAGCCGCGCGGTGTGCAGGTCCATGTCGTTGTCGGCCAGCATGTAGCCCACGCCTTCATGCTCGGCCAGCGGCTTGCCGAAGGCCTGGCGTTTGCGCGCGTATTCCAGCGCCGTATCGTGCGCGCGGCGCGCCTGGCCCAGCCAGCGCATGCAGTGCGTCAGGCGCGCCGGCGCCAGGCGCACCTGCGCGTAGCGAAAGCCCTTGCCGATTTCGCCCAGCACATCGCTGGCCGGCACGCGCAGGTTGTCAAAGCGCAGCACGCCGTGGCCGCCGGTGAAACAACTGTCCATGGCGTCCATGTTGCGCTCCAGCACGATGCCGGGCCGGCCCATGTCGGTCAGGAACATGGTGGCTGATCCGTCCTCCATGCGCGCCATGACGATGGCGTAGTGCGCGCCTTCTGCGCCGGTGATGAACCACTTGCGGCCGTTGATCACGTAATCGTCGCCATCCCGCACGGCCGTGGTGTCCAGCATGGACGGGTCCGCCCCCGCGCCGGGCGCGGGCTCGGTCATGGCGAAGCACGAGCGCCAGTCGCCGGCCACCTGGCCGCGCAGCCAGCGCTCCTTCTGCGCGGGCGTGGCCACCTCTTCCATCAGGTGGATGTTGCCCTCGTCCGGCGCGTGAATGTTGAGTGCCGTGGGGCCCAGCCAGGAGTAGCCGGCCTCCTCGAACACCACGGCCTTTTCCACATGCGTGAGGCCCATACCGCCCATGGCGCGGGAAGCATGGGGCGTGAGCAGCCCTGCCGCCTTGCCGCGCGCCACCAGCTCGTCACGCAACGCCTCGCTCGGGCCGTGGTGGGACTGGCGCTCGTCGTTTTCCAGGGGGATCACCTGTTCGGCGATGAATTGCCGCACCTTGTCGCGCAATGCGCGCAGTTCAGGGGAGAGAGAAAAGTCCATGCGGGCCTCGTAGAAGGTCAACCAGAACACCTGGCATATTGCGGATGATATTGTTGAACAATTTTGAAAACAATACCCCTGCCGTTGTGCTAACGTTTGCGCGCAATCTCCTCGCCCGCTCATGACCTCCATCGCCCCGCCCTTACCCGATTCGCCCGATACCGGGGCCGACGCCCCGCAGAGCGCCGCCGACGCGGTGTTCCACGGCATCGTGCAGGGGCTGGCGCAGCAGCGCTTCGTGCCCGGCCAGCGGCTGGTGGAGGTGGACCTGGCCGCGCAGTTCGGCGTGAGCCGCAACTCGGTGCGCGAGGCGCTCCAGCGCCTGGCGGCCCAGGGACTGGTGGACCTGTTTCGCAACAAGGGGGCGGCCATACGCACCCTCTCGCCCCAGGAAACGCTGGAGGTGCTCGACGTCGCCGAGCGCATGACCGGCCTGCTCGCGCGCAGCGCGGCGCGCGGCATCGCCCACGGTGCACCCACAGCGCCCATCCAGGCAGCCCTGGCGCAGCTGCATGAGGCCGACCGCAGCCAGGACGCCGACGCCTTCGCCAGCGCGCGCCGCGGCATGTACCGCGCGCTGCTGGCCGCCAGCGGCAGCCGCGAACTGCGCCGCCTGCTGCCCTCCATCCACATGCCGATCGTGTACGCACAGCACCGCCCCGCCACGCTGCAGCAGGTGCGCATGCGCGACTACCAGGCGATGTGCGACGCCGTCCTGGCGGGCGACGCCGCCGCGGCCGACGCAGCCGGCATGCAGCACGTGCGCAACGTGCGCGAGGCCATTGCGCGCCGCCTGGGCGCGGTGGGACTGGCCGCCGACTGAAGCGGCCACCTCCCGCTCCCACCATCAAGCGGGCCGGTAGCAGGCAGCGGCAGCCCGCGCCCCAACAGAGATGCGCGCCACGCGCGGGACTTGTTCATCGGTGCTTTAACAGGCCGTTGAAAAATCCCCCTCCGACGCCCGCGTTCGCCGCTACGATCTGAAGCCATAGGTGAACGACCCAGACGAGGACGATGAGAGGCAACCAAGACTTCCAGGGGGCGATGTTCAGCTACATCAGCCTTGAAGAGCGCGTGCCGCAGGCACACCCGCTGCGCAAGTTGCGCGCGGTGGTTGATGCGCTGCTGGCAACCATGAACCGCGAATTCGAAGCGGTGTACGCCCGCCGTGGCCGCCCATCGGTGCCACCGGAGATGCTGCTCAAGGCCTTGCTGCTGCAGATCCTGTTCTCCATCCGCAGCGAGCGCCAGTTGGTCGAAGCGATCAACTACAACCTGCTGTACCGCTGGTTCGTAGGCCTGAACATCGAAGACAAGGTCTGGGACCACTCCACTTTCAGCGCCAACCGCGAACGTCTGTTCAACGAAGACCTCGCCCGCACCTTCTTCGAGCGCGTCAAGCTCAGTGCCCAGTGGGGCAAGCTCGCCAGCGACGAGCACTTCAGCGTGGACGGCACGCTCATTGACGCCTGGGCCTCGCACAAGAGCTTCAAGCGCAAAGATGACGACAGCGGCACGCCGCCTGGGCGCAACCCCGAGGTGGACTTCAAGGGGCAGGAGCGCTGCAACGACACCCACAAGAGCACCACGGACGCCGATGCCCGGCTGTTCAAGAAGAGCCGGGGCGACAAATCCCGCCTGTGCCACATGGGACACATCCTCATGGAGAACCGCAACGGGCTGATCGTGGATGTCGAGATCACCCATGCCAGCGGCACGGCCGAGCGCGAGGCGGCACTGGCCATGTTGGAGCGTCGGGGCAACAGGAACAAACGGGCCACGGTCGGTGCCGACAAGGGCTACGACAGCAAGGCCTTCATCAAAGGCTGTCGCAAGCTCAAAGTCACGCCCCACGTGGCGGCCAAGGACAAACACTCGGCGGTGGATGCGCGAGTGACACGGCACGAGGGCTACAAGACCAGCCTGAAGGTGCGCAAGCGCATCGAAGAGGCCTTTGGCTGGATCAAGACCGTCGGTGGTCTGGCAAAGACCAAGCTGATCGGTCAGGCCAAGCTCACGGGCCAGGCGCTGCTGTGCTTTGCCACCTACAACCTTGTGCGAATGGGCAGCATCGGCGGCTGGTGGAACGCGCATCATGCGTGAGCCCAGGGATACGTGCGCCCGAAATGGGCGGGAGGGCCTGCAAACCGGCCAGATTGGCCGTTGCAATCGCTGCGCAGACGCGTCTGGGCAGCTCATGTCTTCGAACTCAGCGTCCCTGATGCGTTCGAAAAGCACTTTTTCAACGGCCTGTTAAGCACCGCGCGCCGTCCCAACCACAAGCAAGTGTGCCCCGCTTTGTGCGGGGCACTTTTTGTTGACCCCAGCGGCATGCCGCGACAATGGACGGATGCTTCACTACCGCACCCTCCCCGTCACCGCGTTCCAGCAAAACAGCTCCATCGTCTGGTGCGATGAAACGATGGACGCCGCGGTCATCGACCCCGGAGGCGACCTGGATGCCCTGGTGGCAGAAGTGCAGCGCCTGGGCCTGCAACTGAAGGCCATCTGGCTCACGCACGCGCACATCGACCACGCCGGTGGTACGGGCGAGCTGGCCGAGCGGCTGTCCCTGCCCATCATCGGACCGCATACGGGCGACCAGTACTGGATCGACGCGTTGCCGCAGCAAAGCGCCATGTTCGGCTTTCCGCCCGCGCGGCAGTTCGCGCCCACGCGCTGGCTGCACGACGGCGACACGGTCACCATCGGCCATGAGACCTTGAACGTGCGCCATTGCCCGGGCCACACGCCGGGCCACGTGGTGTTCCACGCGCCGCAGATCGGCCGCGCCTTCGTGGGCGACGTGCTGTTCGCCGGCAGCATCGGCCGCACGGACTTCCCGCAGGGCAACCACCAGCAGCTCATAGCCAGCATCACCCAGCGCCTGTGGCCCATGGGCGACCAGACGGTGTTCATCCCTGGGCACGGGCCGGAGAGCACCTTCGGGCGCGAGCGCCGCAGCAATCCTTATGTGGGCAATACGTGATTTTGCTATTTATTTTGTAGCTTATAGCGCTTTTCCCATAAGCGTTACAAGCACTCTTGACTCATAGCTAGCCTGCGCCTTGGTGTCGAGCGGCCCGCCGGACCTACCGACGCTCGCCGGCGGCGTGGGCACCAGCGGCGCCCTGCCCGTGCAGCGCGACACGGCCCTGATGGCCGCCGCCACGGTGGGCGTGTGCATCGGCTGCGTGGCCGGCCTGTCGCTGACCCTGGCCGCGGCCAAGTGGCTGCCGGGGCGCGTGCAGGACATGGCCGCCTGGCACGTGGGCATTTATTACGCGGTGTTTTTCGCCAGCGTGGTCTGGGCCTTCTTTCGTGGCGCGGCGCGCGCGGCCGCGCCGCTGCTGTGGCTGGCAGTGGCCTGCACGCTGGCCATCCCCGCCTCCAGCCTGCTGGGCTGGTTGGCACCAGGCGCCGGTGCCTGGGCGGATGGCGCGCTGCTGGGCGTGGACCTCACTGCGCTCGCGGGGGCACTGGCGCTGGCGTGGATGGCGCGCGCCACGGCGCGGCGCGTGCGCAGCGGGCCACGGGACAGCGTCTGGTCCGCGCCCAGGCGCAGGAAAGAATCCGAATCAAAAAAGCTCCAGCGCTTATTCCATAAGCGCTAACAGCTATATTTTTAATAGCATTAACCGCGCCGCGATGCCTGGTACAGCCCCTGCACCTTGGGCACGTTCTGCTCCAGCTCGCGGATGCGGTCGGGCCCCGACGGGTGGGTGGACAGGAACGCGATGCCGCCGTTGCCCGTGGCCTCGCCCATCTTGCGCCACAGGCTCACGGCGGCCTGGGGGTTGTAGCCCGCGCGGGCGGCCAGCTCCAGGCCGACCAGGTCCGCGTCGGTCTCGTCGGAGCGGCTGAACTTGAGCGTGAGCAGCTGCGTCCCCAGGTTGGCGGCTGCATTGCCCAGATCGCCCAGGCCCAGCAGCTGCGCGCCCAGCGACAGGCCGATGCTGGTGGCCTGGCTCTTGGCCACGCGCGAGCGCGCATGCTCGCGCAGCGCGTGGGCCATCTCATGGCCCATGACCATGGCGATCTCGTCGTCGGTCAGCTTGAGCTGGTCCAGGATGCCCGTGTAGAACGCGATCTTGCCGCCGGGCATGCAGAAGGCGTTGATCTGCTTGCTGCCGATCAGGTTGACCTCCCAGCGCCACTGCGCGGCGCGGCTGTTCCACTGCGCGGCGTACGGAATGATCTGCCGCGCGATCGCGCGCAGCTTGAGCAACTGGGGGTGGTTGTCCGGCGCCAGTGCGCGCTTGGCCTTGGCCTGCGCCAGTAGCTGGCTGTACTGCTGGACAGCGGAGTCCTCCAGCGTCTCGGCCGGCACCAGCCGGCGCATGCCCGAGGCCGACCCCACCTCCACCTGCGCCGCGGCCGGCAGCACGAGCGTACCAGCCGCCGCCAGCACGAAGGCGCGGCGCGCCTGCCAGGTGCCGCCCCGCGCGGCGCAGCAACGGCAGCCCGCATCCACGGGCAACGGGGGCACAGAGACGGTGGGGCTGTTCATGGGCAGCAGTCTAGCGGCGCGCGTCACCGCCTGCATGTAGGCGGGCAGGCACAGCGCCACGATGGCAGCCGGAACATGCCCGGGTCAATCGTCGTTGTCTTCCCATTCGCGGCGCCAGCGCTTGTATGCCTTCTTCTGTTCCTTGTGATGGCGCTTGCGCCACTTCTTCCATTCGTCGTGGTCATCGTCGTCGTCGCGCCAGTGGGGCGCGTACACGGGCTGCGGCACGACCATCACGGGGCGCGGCGCATAGACGGGGCGGGGCACGACGTAGGCGGGCGGCGGCGCCACATACACCGGGGCCGGCTCGGCATAGATGGGGCCAGGAAGGCCGATGCCCACGCTCACGTTCACTTCGGCTTGGGCACAGGCGGCCGCCAGGCCCAGGAGGGCCGCGACCGCGCGCTGGCGATGGTTCATGGGTTGTCCTTTGCGCACTGGCCGGCGCGGATGCGCCGGCCCTGGCCTTTCAGCAACGGCAGCCCGCCCGGCCAGGTTGACCGCCGGCTGTAACAAACGCCAGCAAGTGCAAGCTCAGGCAGCGGCGGCGCCCGCAGCAGGCCGGGTTGTGCGCAGTTCCGCCCAGATCACCAGCAACAGGCCCGCCAACACCGCCGCCAGCCCGCCGTAGGCCATGGCGGAAGGTGACTCGCCCACCACCGCCACGGCCAGCGCAAAGGCGGTCACCGGCTCGGCCAGCGCCAGCGTCACGCCGGTGGCGCCGCTGATGTGGCGCAGCGCCGTGCTGAACAGCAGGTAGGCCACACCCGTGGCCACCAGGCCCAGGTACAGCACGATGCCCAGCGCGCCCGGCGCCACCGTGGGCGCGCCGCCCAGCAGCAACGCCACGGGCAGCGATAGCAGGCCCGCCGTGCCGAACACGGCCAGGTTCACGACGGCCGCGCCGGCCTGCGCCACCAGGCGTTTGTTGGTCAGCGCATACATGGCGTACGCCAGCCCCGCCAGCAGGCACAGGGCGATGCCGGTCCAGGGGGCGCGCACCGTGCTGCCGCCGTCCAGCGCCATGGCCGCGCCGCCCGCCACGCCCAGCAGCGTGCCCAGCCACCATACGGGGGCCGGCAGCCGCCGCTGCGCCACGGTCTGCAGCAGGCCCGCCCAGATCGGGCCGCTGCCGATGGCCAGGGCCGTGCCCAGGGCCACGCCGGCAGACTTCACGCCCGCGAAGAAGCTCAGGTTGTACGTGGCCACGCAGGCGCCCGCCAGCAGCACCGGCCCCCAGCGCAGGCCGCCGCCGCGGCGCGCGCGCCAGGCGGGCCAGGCCAGCAGGGCGAAGAAGGCGCTGGCGATCACCAGGCGCAAAGCGCCCACCCAGTAGGGCGACAGCCCCGCGGGCGCCAGGCTTTGCGCCGTGCCGGTGGTGCCCCAGAGCATGGCGGCCAGCAGCACCATGGCAATGCTGCGAATCGATGCGGTGTTCATGCCCGCGATGGTGCCCGCACGCCGCAGGGCAACTATCGAGCAACGCGCGTGGTGCCGCGCGCTCTACTTCATTATTGATAGCTGTTTGCGCTGATCCATCAAGCGCTGGAGGCTGTTTTGGCTTGTATTCTCAGCGCCCGCGCTCCCAGGCCCCGCTCGCGCCGCAGCGCATAGGCCAGGGCGCTGGCGCTGGCATAGCCGCAGCGCAGGGCCGTGGCCTCCAGCGACTGGCCGCGGGCCAGGGCGCGCTCGGCCAGGTCCAGCCGCCGCGCGCGCAGCCACTGCTGGGGCGTGTCGCCCGTCAGCTCCAGCAGCCGCGCGTGAAAGCGCGCCGCGCTCAGGTGGAACAGCCGCGCCATGCGGGCGGTGGGCCAGTCCTCGTGCAGGGCCGCGTCCACGGCGGCACACAGGGCGGCCAGGTCCAGCCCGCGGCGCGCCAGCACGCGCGGGGCCTGCAGCAGCAGCGCCAGGCGCGCGGCCGCGCCACCGGGCTCGGGCACGGTGCGCGCCGCCGCGGGCACGGCGAAGCGGCGCACGCGGTCCACGGCGGCCTGCGCCGGCACGTCGATCACCAAGATGCGCGTGTCCGGGCGGGCCAGGTAGCCATGCTCGGTGCCCGCGGGCACCACCATGCCGCAGGCCGTGTCCACGAAGGCGGCGCGGCCGGCCACCTCCAGCTCCATGCGCCCCTGCAGCGCGTACAGCACCTGCGCATGTGCGTGGGCATGGGCCTGGTGCTCGCCACCATAGTGGCGCACCGAAGCGACGGGGTGCAGCAACGCGGATGCGGAACGGGCCATGCTCAAATACTAGGGCAATGCCGCTCTGGCTTTTTCACGACCGCGCCTCTTTTCCGCATCCATGCCGCCTGACGCCCCCGCATCCGCCGCCGCCCGCCGCTCCTGGCGCCAGGCCTGGCTCGTCTACCTGGAGCCCGCGAGCCTGCGCATGCTGGCCCTGGGCTTTTCAGCCGGGCTGCCGCTGCTGCTGGTACTGGGCACGCTGAGCTTTCGGCTGCGCGAGGCGGGCATCGACCGCACGACCATCGGCTACCTCTCGTGGGTGGGGCTGGCCTATGCGTTCAAGTGGGTCTGGTCGCCGCTGGTGGACCGCCTGCCGCTGCCGCTGCTCACGCGCTGGCTGGGGCGGCGGCGCAGTTGGCTGCTGCTGGCGCAAGGTGTGGTGGCCGCGGGCCTCGTCGGTATGGCGCTGGCCGACCCGCGCCAGGGGCTGGACGCCATGGTGTGGTGCGCACTGCTGGTGGCCATTGGCTCGGCCACGCAGGACATTGCGCTGGATGCGTTCCGCATCGAGTCCGCCGACACCGACCACCAGGCCGCGCTGGCCGCCACTTACCAGACGGGCTACCGCCTGGCCATGATCTGGGCCGGCGCGGGCGTCCTGTGGGTGGCTGCCCGCGCGGAGGACGCCAGCCTGAGCGGCTACCAGGCCGGCGCCTGGACCACGGCCTACCTCGTCATGGCCGCATCCATGCTGGTGGGGGTGGTGACGGTGCTGCTGTCGCCCGAGCCCACGCCGCGCCCACTGCCGCCCGCGCGCAACCTGGGCGAGTGGCTGCATGGCGCGGTGGTGGCGCCGTTTGCCGACTTCATCCGGCGTTACCGCTGGCAGGCGGCGCTGATCCTCGCGCTGATCGCCGTGTACCGCATCAGCGACGTGGTCATGGGCATCATGGCCAACCCGTTCTACGTGGACATGGGCTACACCAAGGACGAGGTGGCCGCCGTGACCAAGGTTTTCGGCGTGGTGATGACGCTGGCCGGCGCCTTCGTGGGCGGCGTGCTGTCCATGCGCCTGGGGGTAATGCGCGTGCTGATGCTGGGCGCGGTGCTATCGGCCCTGTCCAACCTGCTGTTCGCCTGGCTGGGACAGCGCGGGCACGACCTCACGGGCCTGGTGCTGGTGGTCTCGGCCGACAACCTCGCGGGCGGCATCGCCTCGGCCGCGTTCATCGCCTATCTTTCCAGCCTGACCAACGTGCAGTATTCGGCCACGCAGTACGCGCTGTTCAGCTCCATGATGCTGTTGCTGCCCAAATGGCTCGCGGGCTTCTCGGGCCAGTTCGTGGACGCGCAGGGCTACAGCGCGTTCTTCACAGGCACGGCCCTGCTGGGCCTGCCGGTGCTGCTGCTGGTGGCGCTGGCGTCCAGAGCCCAATCAGCCTCCAGCGCTTGATGGACAAGCGCTGGCAGCTATCAAAACGATACCCACAACGGTTTACCTAACTTTACCCGGCCGACAACCCTGCGAGATGCCGCGCGGGGAACATGGCAGTCCAGAAAGGCCCACCCACCCATGAGTTCGCAACTGCTGATGATCGAAGACGACCACCGCCTCGCGCAGATGGTGGGCGAGTACCTCGGCCAGTCCGGGCTGCAGGTCACGCACATGGCCGACGGCGCCAGCGGCCTGGCGCGGCTGCAGGCGCCCGAGGGCGGACAGCTGCCCGCCCTGGTGATCCTGGACCTGATGCTGCCCGACATCGACGGCCTGGAGGTGTGCCGGCGCATCCGCGCGCTGCCGGGCGCCGCCGCCCAGGTGCCGGTGCTGATGCTCACGGCCAAGGGCGACCCCATGGACCGCGTGATCGGACTGGAGATCGGCGCCGACGACTACCTGCCCAAACCCTTCGAGCCGCGCGAGCTGCTGGCGCGCATCCGCGCCATCCTGCGCCGGCGCGAGAGCGGCGCGCAGCCGGCCACGCAAGTGCTGCGCTTCGGCTCGCTGGAGATCGACCGCGACGCGCGCACCGTCAGCGTGCACGGCCAGCCGGCGGAGCTGACCTCCTACCAGTTCGACCTGCTGGTGACCATGGCCGAGCGCGCGGGCCGCGTGCTCACGCGCGACCAGATCATGGAGGCCGTGCGCGGGCGCGAGCTGGAGGCGTTCGACCGCTCCATCGACGTGCACATGGGCCGCATCCGCGCGGCCATCGAGGCCGACCCCAAGAACCCGCGCCGCATCCTCACCGTGCGCGGCGTGGGCTATGTCTTCGCCAAGCAGCAGGACTGACCTGCCTCTTTTGAAAAGCCCGCACGCATGTCCCTCATCAGCCCCTTCTCCCGCCGCCTGTACCTGCGCATCTGGCTGGCCGTGGTCGGCGGCGTGCTGGTGTTCGCGTTTGCCGTGGGCATGGCCTGGCGCTGGGCGGCCGAGCAGAACCAGCAGCAGCCGCCCTCGCGCGAGATCCGCATCACGGACGCCGCGGGCCGCACGCTGGTGGATGGCGTGGGCCTGCGCCAGCGGCGCGACCCCAGCGAAGGCGTGCTCTACCGCATCGAGAGCGCCACGGGCGAGGTGTTCGAGATGCACCTGTCCCCGCGCCCGCCCCGCCCGCGCCCCGACGAGCGCGGTCCCGCCGCGTGGTTCCGCCCGCCCTTCGGCTTTCTGTGGATGCTCGCGCTGGTGGGCATTGCCGTCACCGTGGGCGTGTTCCCCATCATCCGGCGGCTGCTGCAGCGGCTGGAGCAGCTGCAGCGCAGCGTGCAACGCTTTGGCGAGGGCGACCTGTCGGTGCGCGTGGCCGAGCAGGGCCATGACGAGGTGGCGGCGCTGGCGCGCCAGTTCAACGCCGCCGCCGCGCGCATCGAGACGCTGGTGCAGTCGCACAAATCGCTGCTGGCGAATGCCTCGCACGAGTTGCGCTCGCCGCTCACGCGCATCCGCATGGGGCTGGAGCTGATGCAGGGCGGCACGCCCTCGCCCGCATTCCGCGCCGAGATTGAACGCAACATCGCCGAACTGGACCAGTTGGTGGACGAGATCCTGCTGGCCAGCCGCCTGGATTCCGGCGCCGCCGATGTGGGCACGGTCGAGCCCGTGGACCTGGTGGGCCTGGCCGTGGAGGAATGCGTGCGCGTGGACGCCGAACTGCACGTGGGGTCCGGCGATGACGCAGACGCCATGGCCGCCCCCGTCGAAGTGCCGGGCGTGTCCAAGCTGCTGCGCCGCGCCGTGCGCAACCTGCTGGAGAACGCGCGGCGCTACAGCCAGGGCGAGATCACCCTCACCCTCACGCGCGAAGGGCACGACGCCGTGCTGCGCGTGTGCGACCACGGTCCGGGCGTGCCGCCCGCGCAGCGCGAACGCATCTTCGAGCCCTTCTACCGCCTGCCGGGCGCCAGCGAACGCTCGGGCGGCGTGGGCCTGGGCCTGGCGCTGGTGCGCTCCATCGCGGCGCGCCATGGGGGCAGCGTGGTGTGCGAGGACCGGCCCGATGGCGCGGCAGGCGCCTGCTTCACGCTGCGCCTGCCGGTCACGCGCTGAGCGTCGGCGCACACGCCCTTGCCTCAGCAGGCACATTCGCCCATGTTGTAGGGTGGCGCTATTCCCGTTCCGCAAGGCCTGCCCATGACCGCCGCCGCGCCCTTCTTTGCACCTGCGCCGCCGCTGCAGGTGGCGCACTGGTTCAACACCCCCGAGCCGCTCACGCTGGACAGCCTGCGCGGGCGCGTGGTGGTGCTGCACGCTTTTCAGATGCTGTGCCCTGGCTGCGTGGAGCACGGCATCCCGCAGGCGCGGCGCGTGCATGAGGCGTTTGCGCAGGATCAACTCGTCGTGATCGGCCTGCACACGGTGTTCGAGCACCACGCCGTGCAGGGCACGCCAGAGGCGCTGCAGGCCTTCATCCACGAATACCGGCTGCGCTTTCCCATCGGTCTGGACCAGCCCGATACGCCGCGCAGCATTCCACGGACCATGCAGAGCCTGTCGCTCAGCGGAACGCCCAGCCTGGTGGTGCTGGACCCGCAGGGCCGCGTGCGCCTGCACCACTTCGGCCATCTGGACGATCTGCGGCTGGGCGCGCTGCTGGGCCGGCTGCTGGCGGAACCCACGCCAGCCGCCCCGGCGACCGTGCCCGCCACGGGCTGCGACGATGGCGGCTGCCCACTGCCCGATCAGCCCCGCCCATGAACATGACCCCCTTGCCTTCCCAACCCACGGCCCTGGGCACGCTGCGCGCCGTGCTCACCGGCCGCGCGCAACCCTACACCCGCCCCGGCAGCCGCAGCGCCATTGCCAAGCAGCAGCGCAGCGGGCCGGTGGCCGTGGGCGCCCAGGGCCTGGAGGACGACGAGCAGGGCGACCTGCGCGTGCACGGCGGCCCCGACAAGGCCGTGCACTGCTATGCATGGCCGCAGTACACGCCCTGGCGCGAGGAGCTGGCGGGCCACGCCGCGGCGCAGGCGCTGCTCGCGCAGCCCGGTGCCTTTGGCGAGAACTTCAGCCTGGACGGCGTGCAGGAGGCCCAGGTGTGCATTGCGGACCAGTGGCGCATCGGCAGCGCCGTTTTCGAGGTCAGCCAGGGCCGCCAGCCCTGCTGGAAGCTGAACGACCGCTTCCAGGTGCCCGACATGGCGCTGCGCGTGCAACGCAGCCTGCGCGCGGGTTGGTATCTGCGTGTTCTGCAACCCGGGACGGTGCAGGCGGGCGATACCGTCTGGCTGCTCGCGCGCCCGCAGCCTGCGTGGCCCATCGCACGGCTGCTGGAGGTGATCGACCGGCGCGATTGCACGCCCGCCACGCTGCGCGAAATCCTCGCTCTGCCGCTGCCGCCGTCATGGCAGCGGCTGTTCCAGCGGCGCCTGGACAGCGGACAGAGCGAGGCCTGGGACGCGCGCCTGCAGGGGCAGCACTGACGGCCTGTCAGGCGCGCTGCGGCCAGCGCCAGGCCGACCAGCCGTACATCGCCGCGCCGGCCACCAGTGCCCCCGCCGCCAGCGCCAGCCCGCGGGCAAAGCCCTGGCCGGCATCGGCGTGCGCGAGCAGCCACGCCACCAGCGGCGGACCCGCGATCTGGCCCAGGCCGTAGACGGCCGTGACCAGGCTCGCAAAGCTGTCGGCAGACTGCGGCCACAGGCGCCGCGCCTCCTGCAGGCCGTAGAAGGTGATGGCCGTGAACGGCAGGCCCACCAGCGCGCTGCTGAGTGCAAAGCCCGCCGGCGTGGGCCAGACCAGCCCCAGCACGATGCCAAGCGCCTGCAGCGCATACGCCGCCAGCAGCAGCCAGCGCCGGTCCCAGGCGCTGGGCGCGCGCGTGCTGAGCGCCGCGCCTACGGCCACGCCCGCGCCGAACATCGGCCAGAAAAGGTCGGGCCAGGGTGAACCGGAGGGCAGCGCGGCACGCGCAATCACGGGCAGGAAGGTGGCGGTCACGATGTAGCCCAGCCCCGCCAGGCCGTACGCCACGGCGTGCACGCCGCGCGCCGCCAGGGTGCCGGCGTTTCCCCCCTGCGCGGCCGCGCGGGGCTGGGCACCGGGGTCGGCCTTGACCGCGCGGCCACGCACCACGGGCCACACGCCCACGCACAGCAGCACCGAGAGCATCCCGAAGACCACCCAGCCCGAGGCCGCACGCCACTGCGCTGCCACCATCGCGCTGGCGGCCAGCCCCGTGAGCACGATGCCCACGCCCGGCCCGCAGAAGATCAGCCCGCCCATGGCCGGGCGGCCCAGCACCGCCAAGCGCACCATGCACCAGGCCGCCACGTTCAGCAGCACGAAGGCGCTGGCGGCCCCGGCCGCAAAGCGCAGCGCCGGCCACGCGGCGGCCACGGGCAGCGCCATCGCCAGCGTGAGCAGCACCGTGGCCACCAGCCCGGCACGCGCCAGCCGCGCCGGATGCCAGCGCGCATAGAAGCCCGGTGCCACCCAGGGCAGTGCCATGCAGGCCAGCGCGCCCAGCAGGTAGCCCACGTAGTTGGCCGTGGCCAGCCAGCTGCCCTCGGTGAGGGTCAGCACCCCGTCGTGCAGCATCATGGGCAGCAGCGGGGTGAACGCGAACCGCCCCACGCCCATGGCCACCGCCAGCGCCAGCATGCCGGCCAGGGCCACGGCATGGGGCCGCTCGCTCCAGTGCAGGGCGGGCCCGCGGGGCGCGGGCACATCAATCGACGGGGTGGCTTGTGGTTCCATGGCGCGGTCTCCGGCGGTATGATCGCCATCAATCTTTTTTTAAGATGATTTTTTTATAAATCATCTCACAAACGAATCCATGGACCTGGTCGCACTGGAGATTTTTCGCACGGTGGCCCATGAGGGCAGCGTGACGCGGGCGGCCGAGCGGCTGGGCCGCGCCCAGTCCAACGTGACCACGCGCGTGCAGCAGCTGGAGGAGCAACTGGGCGCCGCCCTGTTCCTGCGCGAGGGGCGGCGCATGGTGCTCACGCCCGCAGGCGCCACGCTGCAAGGTTATGCCGAGCGCCTGCTGGCGCTGGCCGAGGAGGCCCGCCAGGCCCTGCACCCGGGCACCCCCGCCGGCCACCTGCGCATCGGCGCCATGGAAAGCACGGCCGCCGCGCGCCTGCCCGCGCCCCTGGCGCAACTGCATGCGCGCTGGCCCGCGCTGGTGCTGGAGCTGCGCACCGCTCCCTCACGCCAACTCGTGGAGCAGGTGCTGGCCCACGAACTCGACTGCGCCCTGGTGGCCTGGCCGCCGCCGGGCCTGGACGAGGAGGCCCCGGTGCAGCGCACGCCCGTCTGGACGGAATCGCTGCTGCTGGCCCTGCCGGCCAGCCACCCGCCCGTCGAAACACCTGCCGACCTGCGCGTGCACACCCTGGCCGCGTTTGCGCACGGCTGCACCTACCGCCGCATCGGCGAAGACTGGATGCGCCAGGCCACGGGCCAGGCGCCGCAGGTGCTGGAGCTCGCGTCCTACCCGGCCATCCTGGCCTGCGTGGCCGGGGGCCGTTGCGCCGGCGTGGTGCCTGAGGCGGTGGTCGATCTGCTGCACACGCCGCCCGCGCTGCGCTGGGTGCCGCTGGGCCCCTGCGACACGGTGCTGGTGCACCGCACGGGCTATGCCACGCCCGCGCTGGGCCGCGCTGCAAGCAGCGCTGCACGGCGCCCAGGCCCCCCCCGATTCTTCTTTGCGGAGCTGACCCCATGAATGCCTTGCTGCAACGCCTGCAGATCGACCTGCCCCTCTTCCAGGGGCCCATGACGGGCTCGGACACGCCCCAGTTGGCCGCCGCCGTCTCCCAGGCCGGCGGCCTGGGCTTTCTGGGCTGCGGCATGCGGTCGCCCCAGGCCATGCGCGAGGCCGCGGCCGCCGTGCGCGCGGCCACCGCCAAGCCCTTCGGCATGAACCTGTTCGTGCTGGAGCAGCCCACGCCCGATGCAGCCACGGTGCAGGCGGCCATCGACCGCCTGGCGCCGCTGTACGCCGACCTGGGCCTGCCGCCACCCGAGGCTCCGGCGCGCTGGTGCGAAGACTTCCACGCCCAGTTCGAGGCGCTGCTGGACGCCCGCCCCGCCGTGGCCAGCTTCACCTTCGGCATCCTGAGCGCGGCCCAGGTGCGGCGCCTCAAGGACGAGGCCGACAGCTACGTGATCGGCACTGCCACCACGCTGGCCGAGGCGCAGGCATGGGCCGAAGTGGGCGCTGATGCCGTCGTCGCCAGCGGCATGGAGGCCGGCGGCCACCGCGGCACCTTCCTGGAGGACTTCGAGGCCAGCATGGTCGGCACCCTGGCCCTGGTGCCGCAGTGCGTGGATGCGCTCTCCATCCCGGTGATTGCCGCCGGCGGCATCATGGACGGGCGCGGCATTGCGGCTGCCCAGGCGCTGGGCGCGCAGGGGGTGCAGTTAGGTACGGCCTTCCTCGCCTGCCCCGAGTCCGCCATCGGCCCCGCGCAACGCACCGCCATGGCCGGCGCGCAGGCCACGGACACACGCGTCACCCGCATCTACTCGGGCCGCCCGGCGCGCGGCCTCGTCAACGCCATGATGGAGCGGCTGGCCATGCATGAAGCCGCCGTGCCCGCCTACCCGGTGCAGAACGCACTGACCGGCGCCCTGCGCCGTGCCGCCGCAGCGCAGGGCCGGGCCGACTATCTGTCGCTATGGGCCGGCCAGGGCGTGGGCGCGGCGCGGCCGCTGCCCGCGGCGCAGCTGGTTGCGCTGCTGGCACAGGAATGGCGCGATGTCTCAAAAAGCACAGCCGCTCGTCATTGACACACTTGAGCTTGAAACCGCCAAGAATCCCGAGCCCTTTTTTGCAGCTTGGGCGCTGCGCGAGCATGTTTCCGCCGCAATGCCCTAATTGGGCATATTGCGTGCCATCTCGAGGGCGATGGTTGCTTGTGAACGCCAGGGCATGGGCAATTACCCGTATGCTCCAATCCTGCTGACTGCCCACGGCAATGGCCACTCGCTCCCCACGATTGGGCTAGCGGTAACGTTTGGATTGCTGTCATGGCAATACGCTTCAATCACTCAGCAGTGGGTGTCGCGCTTCAGGCTTCAGATTTGCGCCACCGGGAGACGGGAGCACAGCAGCTTTGAGAACTTCCACATCCGCCCGACGTCAGCGAAGGTTTGGGCGACATGTGCCCGGTGCCGTGTTAGTTGAGCGGGCAGCGAAGTCCGTTTGGATAAACAGGCCGAGCTTTGTGTTGAACTTCTCCGTGGCCTGAAACGACCCAGGTGTTGGCCTCCGTTTTTTCCAGATAGCAAATGGCACCCCAGAAGATCGCCAGCGAGAAGATGTAAAACATTTGGCCACTGTTGTGTGCGAAGAAAACCTGGGTCCACCCAAAACCGAAATAGGCCAGCGGCAGCAATGCAGCAGCGGCCCTGAGAGCCAACAGCCGAGGCTGCAGCGTGGTATCAACCCGTGCCAGACGCCGTGGCGTAGGCCAAAACACATACAGCGGCGCTGCATAGAAGAAGAGCAGGATCAGGAGTCCAATCAGGCCGCGCTTGACCCACATGTCCAGAATTTCGTTGTGGGCATGGCCGTACTGCATGACGGAAGGGTGGGCAGCGCCCTTGTCGACCATGGCCTGCTTGGCTTTAGGGTAGCCGTCAAGCCCCCAGCCTGCCACAGGACGTTCCTCGATCAGATCGACGGCTAGCCGCCATTGTTCCAGACGCTGGCCGATGGAGGTTTCTGCGTACTTCTGGGGCTCCGCCAGATAATGCCGTGCTTCCTGGACGGCAAGATCCGCGCGCTGCTCGAACTTCTTGTATGCGGGCAGCACCAATGCCGCGCCGCCGATCAGCATCGCCGCAATGGCGGCAGAGGCGATGCGCCGGTAGCCATTGCGCCAAGCCATGAGCCAAATGGCAGCCAGCAGCAGCGGAACCGTCACCCACGAGCCCCGCGACTCCGACAACAGCGAGGCCAGGACGCCGCAGGCACCACATATGCCCAGGGCCGCGATCTGGTGCCAGCGCCAGCGCCCCAGCATGGCCATGGCCCACGCCGCAATACCCATATACATGGCGATGCCGCCGTACTCGATGGCGTTGGTGAATCCCTGGGCCTTGACCCAATGCAAAACCAGGTACTGGTACGCTGCAATGCCCAGAGCGCCCACCGCGCCCGCGGCCACACCCCAAACCACGGCATGGGGAGACAGCACTCTTTGGCTCAAGGCCCAGAGTGTGAGCGCGGCAAATGCATATTTGGCGCCAATGCCCAGCCCGGAAATGGACCAGGCTCGATCAAAGGGTGCCGTCCATAGCATGCCTGTGAGGCACAGACTTGCGAGTAAGATTTTCGTATCCAGGGAGGCCACCCCATGCGAACCCTTTTGCAAACAGCCAGCGAGGGCCAGCAACGCGAGCGCTGCAGCCCCATAGGAGTAGCCCGACGGTACGATCAGGCTCAGGGAAAAAAACAAAAATGCCGAGAGACTCCCCCCCCAGTTCTCGAAATTCTTATACGGGCTCATACCATTTTCCTATCCAAATGTCCGCTGGATCTACGAATGTCCAACATTCCCATTGTTTACATCAACCTTGCCAAGGATACCGAGCGCCAGCAACGCATGCAGGCGCAATTTTCCCGGCTGGGGCTGGAGACCTTCCGTCTTCCCGCCGTGCGGTGGAGCGAGCTTTCGGCTGAAGCCCAGGCGCATCACTTCAGCGCAGAGCTCAATTCCCACCAATATTTCAAACCTATGGGCAGCGGCGAAAAAGGCTGCTACTGCAGCCACATAACCGCATGGCGCCAGCTGCTAGACAGCGCCGCCGCCGCCATGGCGGTGTTTGAGGACGATGTCCGCCTGCTGCCCGCAATGCCCGAGGCGCTACGGGCGATCTCCACCCTTCCGGCTGACTGCTGGGATATGGTCAAGCTGTTCGGGCGCGAACGCGAAAAGATTGCCAGCAGGCGGCCTTTGGTGGGATCTTTGGAACTGATTACCTACCGCCGCGTGCCCAGCTTTGCGGCAGGCTATGTCATCAGCCGCTCGGGAGCGCGCAAGATGCTGGAAAGCCGCCAGCCTTTTGGACGCCCCGTAGACGTGGACATGCGTTTCTGGTTCGAGAACGGTATGCGCGTTTTTGGCGTTCACCCCTCGGTCGTCGCCCTGGACGATACCAGCAAGGTCAGCAGCATTTGGCCGGACCGGGAACCGCGCGCCTTGATCATGCAGCGATTGCGCAAGCTCAAGATGAAGATGGAGTTGATCTGGGGCAATGCCAGACATGAGAGCGACGCCCCTCATGTGTCCGAAACCTTGTAATCCTGCCCTTGCGATCTATTAACCCGGCTTCACCAGCAGCGCACGATAGTGCTCCCACATATGTTCCCGACCATGGGCGATCAATGCCTGCCTCCGAGCCGCCTCGCCCAACTGCCGCGCCAGCGCGGGGTTTTGTAGCAGCCGCTGTAGTGCAGCCGCCATGGCAGAGGCATCGGATTGCGGCACTAGCAGGCCGTTGATTTCATGGGCGATAACCTCGCGTACGCCCAGCACATCCGAGCCTATGCAGGCGCAAGCGGCCGCCATTCCCTCCACCAAGGCCAGGGGCATGCCTTCCCAATGCGTTGACAGTACAAAAATCTGCGTATGGGCTAGCCGCTGGGGCAAGTTGGAGACATTGCCCAGAAAGTGAACCTGATCCTGCAGGCCGAGCTGCCGAACAAGCCGCTCGGCTTGCTGGCGCTGGAGTTTGCTGCCCGCCCCGGCCAGATACAGCCGAGGAGCCAGGCCTTGCTGACGCAGCAATCCCAGCGCCTGAATCAGGGTAACGTGGTCTTTTTGCCGGGCAAAGCGTGAGGCCATAAGTATGGCGGCTTCGCGGTCTTCCCAGCGGGCCGGCAACATGTCTTGTGGGAAGCGTGCGAGATCGATGCCGTTGCAAATGGCTACGCAACGGTCCGAGGGAAAGCCGCGCTGGATCAGACTGGTGCGCACGCCCTCCGAAACGCCTATGCTGGCCTGCGTGAAGGGCGCCAATGCCAGCGCCTGCTTCAGGCGGCGGCGCGTGTAACGTTCGCGCGAGTTGTGCTCTACATGAAAGATCTGGGGAACGCCTTCGGCGACCGCAGCCCGGCGGCCCCATATGTGGTCGCTGAACCCATGGGCGAAGACCACATCGGGCTTCCAAGCTCGAATGAGCTTGCGCAGTTCCCATATGGTTAATACATGCAGCCAATTGGAGACCACATGCACCTGCAAACCCTGGTCGCGCAAAGCCTGAACCTTGGCCTCGGAAGTGCTGCGTTTGCGGCGCAGCACCAGCATGACCTCCATGTCCGGGCATTTCTGGGCCGCAAGGCACAGATCGATGGCGACTTGGGTTGCGCCTGAGAAACCGCCAGTCACGAAATGTAATACTCGTGTAGGGCATTGTGCGACGGGTTTATGCGCTGCCGTCAAATTGTTTTCCATGGGTTCTCACGGACAATCCGCCTGCCACAAAATTGCGTATTCAACCCTGCACCTTTTCAAACAGTCACCATGACGCGGATTCCAGCCAGCCTTTTTAAGGGTGTCCTGCAGCTTGTACAGCCCTCCAATCTCAAAGGCTCTGCCGGCTATGAAACGCCGGCTCCCGTCATGCTCTCCGGCCAGGAGGACGCACCAGAAGAGTCCCAAAGCATTCCCAGGATTCTGTGGACCTATTGGAACCAAGCCCAACCCGACGAATTCGTGTGCGAGTGTATCCAGAGCTGGCGTTTGCAATGCCCGGATTATGAAGTGCGATTAACCCACCCGGGCAATCTGGACACGTACGTTGCCGCTGGCGATCTGCCGGCACAGTTTGCACAGATGCATCCCACCAAACAGGCGGACTGGTTGCGCCTGTACCTTGTGGCACATCATGGTGGCTTCTGGTTGGACGCGAGCACACTGCTGACGCGCTCGCTGGACTGGCTGGAATCGCCATTTGATGCGGCGGCCGAGTTCGTAGGCTTCTACCTTGAAAAATTCACGCGCGAGGCGCGTTTTCCGGTAATAGAGAGCTGGGCGTTCGGCGCACGTCGCGACTCGGCCTTCATCACAGCGTGGCAGCGGGAATTCCACCAGGCGCTGGTGGTGGAGGGAACGCAGGACTATCTGAAGCGTCAGCAGGATCTGTCAGCCCTGCGGCAGGGCATCGAGGATCCGCACTATCTGCTGATCCACATCACGGCGCAGAAGGTTCTGCGCAGCCAGGAATTCACCCGCCTAGCCCTGTACAAGGCCGAGGATACCGCCTACTACTATCACCAGTCGCTGCGCTGGAAGTGGTATTTGCTATACCCGCAGCTCTGCCGTGTCGATGCGCCGAAGATTTCAGCGCCCATCGTGAAGCTGCGAGGAGGGGAGCGCAGGCACTTCACGGAAATGTTTGGCTCGCATGGTGGTGCGGTGCCTGGAAGCATCTGGCACCGCGCTTTTCAGCGGCCTTGAGTTATTCGCCGCCAGGCCCCTCTAGAAGAGGCCTTGGACTTCCTTTCAGTGGCCGCCCGCAAACACCTCACCCGCCTTGAGCCGGTAGACGGTCCCGCAGTACGGGCACTTGGCCTCCCCTGTGTGCGCCACATCCAGGTACACCTTGGGATGGCCGTTCCAGAGCTTCATGTCCGCCTTGGGCGAAGGGCAGTACACGCCGCCCTGGGGATTGAGGTCCTGGGCCAGCAGTTCGACGATTGCTTGCGACATGGGCGATCAGACCTTGGTGAGCCAGTGGGCGTACTTGGGATTGCGGCCGTTCACGATGTCGAAGAAGGCCGATTGGATCTTCTCGGTCAGCGGGCCGCGGCTGCCGCTGCCGATCTGCACGCGGTCCAGTTCGCGGATCGGGGTGATCTCGGCGGCCGTGCCGCTGAAGAAGGCCTCGTCGGCGATGTACACCTCGTCGCGCGTGATGCGCTTTTGCACCACCTCCAGCCCCAGGTCCTTGCAGATATGCAGCACGGTGTTGCGCGTGATGCCGTTCAGTGCGCCGGCCGACAGGTCGGGCGTGTAGACCACGCCGTCCTTGATGATGAACACGTTCTCGCCCGAGCCCTCGGAGACGAAGCCGGCGTTGTCCAGCAACAATGCCTCGTCGTAGCCGTCGTCGGTGGCCTCCGTGTTGGCCAGGATGGAGTTGGTGTAGTTGCTCGAGGCCTTGGCCTGCGTCATCGTGATGTTGACGTGGTGGCGCGTGAAGCTTGATGTCTTGACGCGGATGCCGCGCTGCATGCCTTCCTCGCCCAGGTACGCGCCCCAGGCCCAGGCGGCGACGATCAGGTGAATCTTGTTGCCCTTGGGCGAGACGCCCAGTTTTTCCGAGCCGATCCACGTCAGCGGACGCAGGTAGCAGGATTCGAGCTGGTTTTCGCGCACCACGGCCTTCTGTGCCTCATTCACCTCGTCCTTGGTGAAGGGGATCGTCATGCGCAGGATCTTGGCGCTGTTGAACAGGCGGTTGGTGTGCTCTTCCAGGCGGAAGATGGCCGTGCCCTGCTCCGTCTTGTAGGCGCGCACGCCTTCGAAGGCGCCGCAGCCGTAGTGCAGCGAATGGGTCAGCACGTGGATCTTGGCGTCGCGCCAATCCACCATCTGGCCATCCATCCAGATCTTGCCGTCACGGTCGGCCATGGAGGGAACAACGGGGCTCATGGAGATCCTTTTCGAGAGAACTGCGTGGGTCGCAAAGCAGGCAATTCTACGATTCGTCCGCCGGGTTGGCGGCGGCAGGCGGGCCGGCGTCCTCCTGCGAGGCGGGTCGCACCAACTCCCAGCGCACCAGGCGACCGTTGACGAACTCGCAGGTCACGTGCGACTGCGTACCGTCGGTCCAGCGGTAGAGCTCGGGCTGCTGGCCGTCCGCCGACAGCTGCTGGCCCAGGGCGCGCGTCATGGCGACCACGTGCAGCAGGTTCACACCGGCTTTCAGCTTGGCATTGAGCATTACCGCGCTGCCCACGTAGCCGATCGGGTGGTTACGCGCCTTCTGCATCACGTTCATGAGCCGCGTGTAATGCAGCAGCCCCCACATGACCAGCCCTCCGCTCACGGTGAGGATGCCCTGCGGGCCATATGCGCGGTAGGCGGCGATGACCAGGACGACGATGCCCGCTGGGATCAATATCTTGCGCAGATTCATGGCCGCATTGTCCTACGCAGCACCACCAGCGCCGCTGTGGAAGCTGCGTAGCCCCTGCGACACGACGCGTCAGTCCAGCCCGCGCACGGCAGTCATGGCCTCGTCCACGCGCTCCACTGCGTGGATCTCCAACCCGGCGATCGGCTTCTTGGGCGCATTGGCTTTGGGCACCACGGCCACCGTGAAGCCCAGCTTGGCGGCTTCCTTCAGGCGCTCCTGGCCACGCGGCGCAGGGCGCACCTCGCCAGCCAGGCCCACCTCGCCAAACGCGATGAAGCCCTTGGGCAACGCCTTGCCGCGCAGGCTGCTGGTGATGGCCAGCATCACGGCCAGGTCGGCCGCGGGTTCGCTGATGCGCACACCCCCGACGGCATTGACGAACACATCCTGGTCGGCGCAGGCCACGCCCGCGTGGCGGTGCAGCACGGCCAGCAGCATGGCCAGGCGGTCGCGCTCCAGCCCCACCGACAGGCGCCGCGGGCTGGGCCCCCCGCCGTCCACCAGCGCCTGGATCTCCACCAGCATCGGCCGCGTGCCCTCCAGCGTGACCAGCACGCAGCTGCCGGGCACCGGCTCGCTGTGCTGGCTCAAGAAAATGGCACTAGGGTTCGCCACGCCCTTGAGGCCCTTCTCGGTCATGGCGAACACGCCGATCTCGTTCACGGCGCCAAAGCGGTTCTTGATGGCGCGCACCAGACGGAAGCTGCTGTGCGTGTCGCCCTCGAAGTACAGCACCGTGTCCACCATGTGCTCCAGCACGCGCGGGCCGGCCAGCGCACCTTCCTTGGTCACGTGGCCCACCAGGATGACGGCGATGCCCGTGGCCTTGGCCATGCGCGTGAGGTGGGCTGCGCACTCGCGCACCTGGGCCACCGAGCCCGGTGCGCTGGTGAGCTGGTCGGAATAGACGGTCTGGATGGAGTCGATCACGCACACCGCGGGCTGCGTGGCCTCCACGGTGGCGAGGATTTTTTCGAGTTGGATCTCGGCCAACACGTTCACCTGGCTCGCATCCAGCCCCAGCCGGCGCGAACGCAACGCCACCTGGGCGCCGCTCTCCTCGCCCGTCACGTACAGCGTGGGCAGGCCCGCGCGCTGCAGCGCGTCCATCGCCTGCAAGAGCAGCGTGGACTTGCCGATGCCCGGGTCGCCGCCGATGAGCACCACTCCGCCCTCGACCACGCCACCGCCCAGCACGCGGTCCAGTTCCTCGATGCCGCTCGCAGTGCGCGCCACCTCGGTCGCCTCGATGGCGGCCAGCGGCATCACCGCCTGCGCCTGGGCCAGGCCCGCGTACTGGCCGGCCCCGCTCAGGCGGTTCTTGCCCGGTCCAGCGTCGGGCACGGATTCGATCAGGGTGTTCCACGCACCGCAGGAAGGGCATTTGCCCAGCCAGCGCGGACTGGTGCCACCGCATTCGGTGCAGGAGAAGATGGTTTTTTCTTTGGCCATGGTGGCAGGACGCAACGTAGGCCGGCGGTGGGCCGGCGCGGGGGATCTGTCCTATCCTAACGGGCAGTGCCGCCCCGCCGGGCGAACACCGACTCCGGAAGGACCCGCCATGCCCCTGCCGACACTTCGCCCCCTGGCCGCGCCGCTGCTGACCGCCTGCGCACTGGCGCTGGCCGCTTGCGACAAGAAGCCCGCCGATCCGCCGCACCTGCCCTCGGTACCCGCCGTGCCCAAGCCCTCGGCGCCCGCCGCGCCCCTGCCCGGCGCGCAGCCGGCCAGCGTGGGCTCCTGAGTTTCCTGGCGCATCAAATAAAGGAGCTGTCAGCGCTTGCCACAAGCCACACTCAGGTACTTATTGCATCGAAATGGCCTGGGATTGAGCGCAAGCCGCTCCTCTTTTTATAGATACGATCATCCATCCTCCATCACGCCCGCCGTCCATGACCTCTCTCACCCTCTACTTCACCCCCGGTACCTGCGCACAGGCCGTGCGTATTGCGCTGGAGGAAGCGCAAGCACCCTATACCCTGGTCCGCGTGGACTTCGCCAGCCAACAGCAGCGCTCGCCCGAGTACCTCGCGGTCAATCCCAAGGGCCGCGTGCCCGCACTGGTGACCGAGCACGGAACGCTCACCGAGACCCCCGCCCTGCTGGCCTACGTGGCGCAGCGCTTCGCGGATGCGCGCCTGGCGCCCGCAGACCCCTTCGGCTTCGCGCGCATGCAGGAATTCCACAGCTACCTGGCCTCCACCGTGCACATCGCCCACGCCCACCGCCCGCGCGCCAGCCGCTGGGCCGACGAGCCCGAGGCCCAGGCCGCCATGCAGCGCAAGGTGCCCGCCAACATGACCGAGTGCTTCACGCTGATCGAGCGCCACTACCTGGGCGACGGCCCGTGGGTGCTGGGCGAGCAGTACTCGGTGGCCGACGGCTACCTCTTCACCGTTGCGAGCTGGCTCAAGAGCGACGGCGTGGACATCGCGCAGTTTCCCAAGGTGCACGCGCACTCCCAGCGCATGGCGCAGCGCCCCGCGGTGCAGCGCGCCCTGGCCTGACGCCCAGGCCCCCCCAAAAAAGGCCGGCGCCCCTTGCGAGGCCCCGGCCTGTAAAGGCCCGCAAGCGGGCCGGCTTTCATCCGTGACGGCGCATCAGTCGAAGGGCTGAGGGCGCTTGGTCGCATCGCTGGAGGGCGGCAGGATCGGCAGGGAGATCCGCGGCTGATCGCCCGTGAGCGTCTTGAGGAAGGCCACGATGTCGGCGTTCTCCTGCGCGGTGAACTTCTTGCCCAACTGGATGCGGCCCATGGTGTCCACGGCTTCGGCCAGCGTGTCGGCAGCGCCGTCGTGGAAGTAAGGGTAGGTCAGTTCCACGTTGCGCAGCGTGGGCACCTTGAAGTTGAAGCGCTCGGCGTCGTTGCCCGTGACGGCGGAGCGGCCCTCGGCCGGGTTGTCCGTCTTGTATGCCTCGACCAGGCCCATCTTCTGGAAGGAGTTGCCGCCCAGGTTGGGGCCGTTGTGGCAGGCCACGCAGCCGCTGGTCTTGAAGAGCTGGTAGCCGCGCAGTTCCTGCGCCGTGATGGCCTTCTTGTCGCCTTTGAGCCATTGGTCGAAGCGCGCGTTGGGAGTCACCAGCGTTTCCTCGAACGCGGCAATGGCGGCCGTCACCTCATCGATGGTGAGCTTGTCATGCCCGAAGACCCGCTTGAACTCCGCCACGTACTGGGGAATGGAGCGCAGCATGTCTACCGCGAGGTCATGCGAGAAGGCCATCTCGCCCGGGTTGGCGATGGGACCGCCCGCCTGCTCTTTCAGGTCCTTCGCGCGGCCGTCCCAGAACTGGGCCAGGTTGAGACTGGAGTTCAACACCGTGGGCGAGTTGATCGGGCCTTTCTGCCACTTGTCGCCGATGGAGGTCTTGAGGTTGTCCGAGCCGCCCATGCTCAGGTTGTGGCACGAGTTGCACGAGATGAAGCCCGAGCGCGACAGGCGCGGATCGAACCACAGCTTCTTGCCCAGCGTGACCTGGGCGGGGTTGGTCACCTTGTGGGGCACGATGGGCTGCACGGGCTCCTGTGCGCCGGCGCTGCCCATGGACAGCAGGGCCGCAGCCGAGACGATGCCCAGGAAGAACCGCGCGGCGGGACGGGAGGAGGGGGACTGGCTTTGCATAGGGGACTCCACTTCTTGTTCAGCGAACGTTCAAAGCGCTGCACGCCCGAGCACCCGGGGCGCCCTGCGGGCCGCACAGCAGGTGTTCGCTGTGAGAGTCATTCTTCGGGAAGACCCTGGGCAATGGCTTGATGCAAAACAAAGCCAAAAACATTTTCAGCAAAATGGTCTTTCAGCAACCCAGCGCCATCACCAAGGCAAGCCGCGTGGGCCGCAGGGCCCCGCCAGAGGCAAGGTCAACGGCCCCGCAGCAGTTGCACCGCGTGTGGCAGCGAGCGCGCCTGCGGCAGCCAATGGTCCAGCGCCGCGCCCAGGGCCACCGCGCACAGCAGGGCGCCAAGCAAGGGCTTGCCCGTCATACGCCAGGCCGCGCCCAACCAGCCCGCGCGCTCCGCGCCCATCAGCGCCCGTGCCGAGGCCACGGAGAACGCCAGTTCGACGGCCACGGCCAGCAGCACCTCGCTGCCAAAGTACAGCCACGCCAGCGCACCCGCACCCCCCAGCAGCGCCACGCCCACCACGAATATCGCCACCACCGGCACGACCACCACGGCGGCTTCGTCGGCGCTTCCCGCGGCCTCCAGCGCGCCCGAGGCCGCGTCGCCCAGATCACCGCCCCATCCGGTGCCGCCAGCGCCATCTGCGGCCGGCGCGTCCCACTGCCCAGTCGCTCCCGCCCCGCCAAAGTCGCCGCCACCGCCGTGCAAGGGTGGCGCGGGGCCCTGCGGCCCCGGGCCGGCGGGCCAGCCGGCATCGGGTAGCAGGTCCAGCCCGTCGGGCGCATCGCCCGCATCGCTGCGCCGACGCAGCAACCATGCGGCCCACAGGCGCAGCACCAACAGATAGACCCCATATCCCACGCCCAGCGTGACCAGGTAGCGCAGCGCCAGCGACGGCATGCCCAGCGCCATCTGCGCATGGGACACCGCCCACATCACACCCAGGATCAGACTGCCGATGCACCAGCCGTGCAGCCGCAGGGCATGGCGCTGGCGCAGGCCCTCCTGCAGCCGCTGCGGCAGGCGCATGCCGCGCCACGAGGCGCCCGTGCGGCCGCGCACCCGGACCATGGAGGGAATCAGTCCTGCACCACCACGGGCACGCGCGGTGCCAGCGCGCACATCAGCTCGTAGCCGATGGTGCCGCCCGCTTGCGCTACCTCGTCGATGGGCAGCACGGCGCCGTTGGCGGCGCGGCCCCAGAGCGTGACCTCGGCCCCCAGCCCCGCGCCGGGCACGGGCGTGAGGTCCACGGCCAGCATGTCCATGCTCACGCGCCCGATGGTGCGCGTGCGCACCCCGTTTACCAGCACGGGCGTGCCGGTATCGCAGTGGCGTGGATAACCGTCGGCATAGCCGCAGGCCACGACACCGATGCCCAGCGGCCCCTGCGCCGTGAAGCGCGAGCCGTAGCCCACGGTGTCGCCCGCCTGCAGCTGCTGCACGCCGATGATGCGCGAAGCCAGCGTCATGGTGGGCTGCAGGTCCCAGTCGGCCGCGCGGCGCTCGGGATGGTCGGGCGCGCTGCCGTACAGCACGATGCCCGCGCGCACCCAGTCCAGCCGCACCTGCGCATCACCGCCGTGGCGCAGCAGCGCGGCGCTGTTGGCGATGCAACGCTCGCCCGGCAGGTCCCGCGTGGCGGTCTGGAACGCCTGCACCTGGTGCGCGATGCCGCGCGGGCCGTCGGCGTCGCTGAAGTGGGTCATGCACGAGATCTCGTCCACCTGGGGCAGCGCGTTCAGGCGCGCCCAGGCGCTGCGGTAGCGCTCGGGCGTGAAGCCCAGGCGGTTCATGCCGGAGTTCATCTTGAGGAACACGCGGTGCGGCACCTGCGTCTTGTGCGCGGCCAGCCAGTCGATCTGCGCATCGCAGTGCACGGCATGCCACAGACCCAGGCGCGAGCATAGCTCCAGGTCGCGCGGCTCGAACACGCCCTCCAGCAGCAGGATCGGGCCGCGCCAGCCGAGAGCGCGCACGCGCTCGGCCTCGGCCAGGTCCAGCAAAGCGAAACCGTCGGCGGCGCGCAGGCCTTCGAACACGCGCTCGATGCCGTGGCCGTAGGCGTTGGCCTTGACCACCGCCCACACGCGCGCATCGGGCGCGGCACGGCGCGCGCGTTCCAGGTTGTGGTGCACGGCTGCGGGGTGGATGGTCGCAAGAATGGGGCGCGGCATGGGGGTGTTTCTACGGACTGGACGGGGGCCATTCTGGCACTGGGCGCGCAGGGTCGCGTGATATAACCGCCCGTCGCTCCTCGGAGTGTTTCGAATTTTCACAGGCCATCATTCCCGCTGATGGAGCCACCAGCCACCCGATGAAGCGCGGTTTCTACACCATCATGTCGGCGCAGTTTTTCAGCTCGCTGGCCGACAACGCATTGTTCGTGACCGCGGTGGAACTGCTGCGTACGAGCGGCGCGCCGGAGTGGCAGCGCGCGGCGCTGGTGCCCATGTTCGCGCTGTTCTACGTGGTGCTGGCGCCGTGGGTGGGCGCATTCGCCGACTCCATGCCCAAGGGGCGGGTGATGTTCATCAGCAATGCCATCAAGGTGGTGGGCTGCCTGATGATGCTGTTCGGCCACCACCCGCTGCTGGCCTACGCCGTGGTGGGCCTGGGCGCGGCGGCGTATTCGCCGGCCAAGTACGGCATCCTCACCGAGCTACTGCCCGCATCCCAACTCGTGAAAGCCAACGGCTGGATCGAGGGGCTGACCATCGCCTCCATCATCCTGGGCGTGCTCGTGGGCGGCCAATTGGTCGCACCCCACATCGCCAGCCATCTGCTGGCGTTGGACATGCCGGGCATCGATCTGGGCATCGACCTCGCGGCCGAGGCCGCCATCCTGGCGCTGGTGCCGGTGTACATGCTGGCAGCGTGGTTCAACCTGCGCATCCCGCACACCGGCGTGGAGATGCGCCCCCTGCCGCCCAACCCGCTGGCACTGTTGCCCGACTTCTGGACCTGCAACGGGCGCCTGTGGCGCGACAAGCTCGGGCAGATCTCGCTGTCCACCACCACGCTGTTCTGGGGGGTGTCGGGCAACCTGCGCTACATCGTGCTGGCCTGGAGCGCCGCGGCCCTGGGCTACAGCACCACGCAGGCCTCGGCCCTCGTGGGCGTGGTAGCCATCGGCACGGCCGCGGGCGCGGTGGCGGCGTCCCTGCACATGCGCCTGGACATGGCCACGCGCGTGATCCCGATGGGCATCGCCATGGGCCTGCTGGTGATCCTGATGAATGTCATCAGCAACATCTGGCTGGCCATTCCGTTCCTGATCCTGCTGGGCGGGCTGGGGGGCTTCCTGGTCGTGCCCATGAACGCGCTGCTGCAGCACCGCGGCCATAACCTGATGGGCGCGGGCCGCTCCATTGCCGTGCAGAACTTCAACGAGCAGGCCGCCATCCTGGGCATGGGGGCGTTCTACAGCCTGTCCACCAAGTTCGGGCTGTCGGCCTTCGGTGCCATCACGGCCTTCGGCATGCTGGTGGCGGGCGTGATGTGGCTGATCGGCCGCTGGCACGCGCACAACGTGCGCAGCCATCCCGAGGAAGTGGAGCACCTGCTCTCCATCGCCCGGCACGACCACCACTGAACCGGTGCGTGGGGCTACCCCCGCGCAGCCCCGCGCGCCCGCCGTCGCGCCGGCACAATGCGCCGCGAAGGCTGGGCGTCTTCGCGCCTTCACAACTCTGTTTTTGATAGCTACTTGCGCTTAACAGTTAAGCGCTACGGCCACTTTTTGCATGCAATCTCCGCTTCCCGCCCTGGCCTTGCTGTTCAACGCCTTCATCTGGGGACTGTCCTGGTGGCCGTTCCGGCAGATGCACGGCGCCGGACTGCACCCGCTGTGGGCCACGGCGCTCATGTATGGGGCCATCCTCCTTGTGCTGCTGGCGCTGCGGCCGGGCATCTCCGCGCAGCTGCGGCAGCACCGGTCCCTGTGGTTGCTGGCGCTGTGCTCGGGCCTGAACAACGTGGCCTTCAACTGGGCCATCACCATTGGCGACGTGGTCCGCGTGATCCTGCTGTTCTATCTGATGCCAGCCTGGAGCGTGCTGCTGGCCTGGCGCTTCCTGGGCGAGCGGCCCACGCCGCAGGCGCTGGCGCGGCTGCTGCTGGCCTTCAGCGGCGTGCTGCTGGTGCTGTGGCCCGCCGAGGGCGGCCTGCCGCGCCTGCTCGCCGCCCTGACGCTGGCCGATCTGCTCGCGATCCTCGGCGGCTTCACGTTTGCCGTGACCAACGTCACCCTGCGCCGCCTGCACGCCGTCCCGGGCCAGGCGCGCATGGTCGCCATGTTCGGCGGCTGCATGCTCATGGCGCTGCTGGCGGCCCAGTTGGGCCGATCCATGGGCCTGGTGCCGCCCTTTCCACCGCTGAGCGCCACCTGGGCCTGGGTGGCGGCGCTTCTGGCGGTCGTGCTGCTGATCGGCAACTGGGCGCTGCAGTTTGGCGCCGCGCGCCTGGCGGCGGGAACGACGGCGATCATCATGCTGTCGGAGGTGGTGTTCGCCAGCGGCTCCTCGACGCTGCTGGGCGCGGCACAGTTGACGGGCGGGACCCTCGCCGGCGGCGCGTTGATCCTGCTGGCGGCCGGCTGGTCGGTCTGGCGGCCGCGGGTGCATGCAGCAGGCACACCCCATGCCCCCAGTGATAAGGTGACGGACACACGACCGGAGGCCCCATGACCACTGCGTATGACTTCGACGCGACACGCATCGACGGCGCACCCCAGCCACTGAGCGACTTCCGCGGTCAGGTGCTGCTCATCGTCAACACCGCCAGCGCCTGCGGCTTCACGCCGCAGTTCACCGGGCTGCAGGCGCTGCATGAACGCTACGGGCCGCGCGGGCTGGTAGTGCTCGGCTTTCCGTGCAACCAGTTCGGCCACCAGGACCCGGGCAGCAACGACGCCATCGCGGGCTTTTGCCAGCGCAACTATGGCGTGCAGTTTCCCATGATGTCCAAGATCGACGTCAACGGCAGCGACGCGCACCCGCTGTACCGCTGGCTCACCGGCGAAGCGCCCGGCGTGCTGGGCACCAAGGCGATCAAGTGGAACTTCACCAAGTTCCTGGTCGGCCGGGACGGCCAGGTGATCCGCCGCTACGCGCCGCAGGAGGCTCCCGAGAAGCTCACGGTCGACATCGAGGCAGCGCTGGCGGCCTGAGGCCAAGCGGTTTTCACAAGCGGTCCGGCGCGACATACACGCTCCACAAAGGCCGCGGCAAGTACAGCCCCGATACCGGCCTCCGGGCCTGCCAAGACCAGCCAAGGCAGCAAGCGGGCCACGGCCCGCGGTTCTCACCGTGCCATGCTGCGTGGGTACGCCGTGGGGCAGGTTTGCAGCGCGTGCAGGCCCGGCGCTGGACTGCAGTCGACAGCAAGACAGCGCCATGGCCAACATTCCATCCACGCAGCGGAGGAGCAAAAAGGTCAGGAGGAGAACGCGGCGCCGTCCAGCCCCTCGGCCGGGCAGTCACGCATCCGGGCCTCGACCTGGCGCAGCAGGTCGGCCAGGGTCTTGCCGGGCTCCTGGCGAAAGCGCTCGTCCAGCACCTCGAAGGCCGCGATGCGGTCGATGCGAAAGCCCCGGAAGTCATCGCGCAGCTCGCACCAGGCCGACAGCGTCCACACCTTGCCCCAATAGAAGCAGCCCAGCGGCCGCACGCGCCGCAGGCTGGGCCGGCCCTGCACGTCGGCGTAGTCAAGCCGCACCACATGGCAGGACTGCACGGCCTCGCGCAGCGCCTGCAGCGCGGCCTGGGCGCGCGTATCCAGCCCAGAGCCCGGCGCGTAGAGCGCTTGCGCCTCGGCCGCCGCGCGCGCGGCGGGCGGCAGCACCGAGAGGATCTTGCCAAGCGCACCCTCGATCTCGCGCGCCATGCCGCCATCGACCCAGGTCTGCGCAAGCCGCGCGGCGGCCACGAGGGCGTTGGCCTCGCCCTGGCTGAACATCAGCGGCGGCAGCTCGAAGCCCGCGCCCAGGCGGTAGCCCACGCCGGCCTCGCCTTCAATGGGTATGCCCTGGTGCTGCAGGTCGGCCACGTCGCGGTAAATGGTGCGCAGCGACACTTCCAGCCGCCCGGCGAGAAAGGCGGCCGTGGACAGGCGCCGGCCCCGGATGAGCTGGACGATCTGGAACAGGCGGTCGGCACGGCGCATGGAATCTCAGGCCACGGAAGGAATGGTCCGCATAGTACGGTGCCGGGTGCCAGGCAGGACAGCGCCTGGGCCTGCACTCAGAGCAGCACGCCGATGTGCAGGGCGACGCACTCCGGCCCCTCGTAGCATTCGAAGTCGGTGTCGAAGCGGCGCCGCACCTCGGGATGTTCCTCGAAGTAGCGCCACGCGGCGGCCCAGGCGTCGAGCACCATCTGCGGCATGGGTCCCTCGCAGTGGAACACCAGATAGCTGCCCGGCTGCACCTCGATGCGGGCCGCGCCCACCGGCGGATCGGCCTGCACGGCGGCCGACACGCCGGCCGTCACGTCGAAGGCGCCATGCTGATCGGACTCATAGGCACTGTAGACGCCGTAGAGGCGCCCGTCGGCCCCGGGGCCGGGCAACTGGCGCGCCCAGCTTTCGGTGAAGAACTGGTCCCACAGTGCGCCTATGCGCGCCCGTTCGGGCTGGGCCTCGTCTCGGTTGCAGGTGCGCACGGCAACGCCCGCCACGCTGAACGCCGGCACCTGGACGGTGATTGGGGTCATGGAAATCTCTCCTGAACGGAATCCAAGAACGCGCCGATGCTGCCGCCACCCTGCTGACAACGGGGTGTCAGCAGACTGTGCGAGCCGGCGCCTCAGCGCGCCATGGCGTGCAGGCAGATGGTGTTGCCCTCGGTATCGCGCACGTGGGCGATGTAGCCCATGCCCTGGGGCAGCTGCGTGCAGGCATCCACGACCTGGCCACCGGCAGGCACTACACGGGCCAAAGCCGCCTCCACGCTGGGCTCGCAGTCCAGGTAGATGCGCACGCCCGCGTCAGGCGCCGCGCGGCGCTGCGGGCCCGCCACCAGGCAGCCGCCCGTCGCGGGATCGTCCTTGGAGAACAGGGCCATGGGTTCGCTGCCGAAGTCTTCGCGGCGCATGGGGCGGTCCAGCATGCGCTCGTAAAAGGACTGCGCACGGCCGAGATCGGCGCACGGAATCTCGAACCAGTTGATGGCCTGGCTGGATGAGGGGGTGGTCATGGAGGGGCTCCTTGAAAGCATGTTGCGAAGGACTCCATGCTGCGGGGAAGCTGCTGACAGCGTCGTGTCAGCAGCCTGTCACCACCCCTCGCGCCGCGCTCAGGCGCCCGGTGCGCGGCGCTGCCGTGCCCGCTCGAGCATCTGCGCAGCCTGCCGAGCGGGCAGGCCATACATGTCGGCAAAGGCCTCGGGGGTCTGGCCGCTGGCCTCGAAGGCACGCAGCAGCGCCTCGGCCTTGGCATCGCGCTCGGCCACCTCGGCAAAGGCTTCATCGAGCAGGGCGTTGGCCTTCTCGTCGCGGCCGCGCACCAGCGCGTCATAGGCCTCGCGCGTGAGGCCGCTGGCCTCGAACGCCTGGGCAATGCGCCGGCGCAGCTTGGCCGTCAGATCCTCGCCGTCCTGCGGCTTGCGCCGGCGGAACACCTCCAGCAGCGCGTGGTGCACATGCTCGGGCGCCATGTCCTCCACGGGCTGGCCCTGCAGGTCGTGGCGCTTCATGCCCTGGGCCACCGCATTCAGATAGCGCGTGGACCGCGTGTGGATGGAGAGGGCGAGCTTGAGTGCGTCCTTGTCGATGGCTTCGCCATGCGCGGCCAGCAGGTCCTGGAAGATGCCGCGCTTGAGCGGCAGGAACTGCGCACCGAACAAGTGCGGATACCAGCCCGCCAACTGCTCCAGCAGCGGGTGCGTACGGCGGGGTGCACCCGCCGCGGGGCCGCCCTTGGCGCCGGCCTGGGGCGCATCGCCTGTGGCCTGCGCTCCCGACTCACGCCGCCCCCCCGCGCGGCCACGGCCGCCGCGGCGATTGGCCCTGGGCGCGCGTGCGGCGCCGCTGTCAGCGGCAGGTGCCGGGCTGGCCGACGCGGGGCTCTCCGGTGTCGCATGGCCTTCGGCCGCGGGGACCGCAGCGGCGATGGGTGGCACGCCTTCTTCGTGGATCGGAGCGGGTGCGTTCACGGTGTCGTTCATGGCTCGAAAGCGCGCGGCCGGGCCCCGAAAGCCCGCCCCGCGCGGCGGTCAAAACCCGCCATCATGCCAGCAATGCAGCGTCCAGCACCTCCACCCAGTGCTTCACGGGAATGCCCGTGCCGCTTTGCAGGTGGGTGATGCAGCCCATGTTGGCCGAGAGGATGGCCGCAGGCGGCTGCTCGGTGAAGGCCTCGCCCAGCGCGCCCAGCTTGCGGTCGCGCAGCTGGTACGACAGTTCCGGGTTGAGCACCGAGTAGGTGCCGGCCGAGCCGCAGCACAGGTGCGACTCGGTGCGCGCCACGCGCAGCTCGAAGCCCAGCGCCGCCAGGTGCCGCTCCACGCCGCCGCGCAGCTTCTGCCCGTGCTGCAGGGTGCAGGGCGGGTGGTAGGCCAGCGGCGCCGCGGGAGGCTGGATGCGCCCGCGAAGGCGCTCCACCAGATCGGGCAGCAGTTCCGACAGATCGCGCGTAAGGGCGCTCACCCGCGCCGCCTTCTCGGCGTACTGCGCGTCGTTGCGCAGCAGGTGGCCGTATTCCTTCACGGTGACGCCGCAGCCCGAGGCATTCATGACGATGGCCTCCACCTCGCCGCGTTCCACATAGGGCCACCAGGCGTCGATGTTGGCGCGCATCTGGGCGAGGCCCCCTTCCTGATCGTTCAGGTGGAACTTGACCGCGCCGCAGCAGCCCGCCTCGCGCGCCACCACGGTCTGTATGCCTGCAGCATCCAGCACGCGCGCCGTGGCATTGTTGATGTTGGGCGCCATGGACGGCTGCACGCAGCCCTCCAGCATCAGCACCTTGCGCGCATGGCTGCGCGTGGGCCAGGCGCCGGCATCCTGGCGCGGCGGCACCTTGGCGCGCAGGCGCTCGGGCAGCAGGCCGCGCACCGCCTGGCCCACCTTCATTGCCGGGGCAAAGAGCGGCGATGGCAAGCCTTCCTTGAGCATCCAGCGGGCCGCCGCCTCGCCGCGCGGGCGCGGCACCTTTTCCTCGACGATGCGCCGGCCGATGTCCACCAGATGCCCGTACTGCACGCCGCTCGGGCAGGTGCTCTCGCAGTTGCGGCAGGTCAGGCACCGGTCCAGGTGCAACTGCGTCTTGCGCGTGGGCTCGGCCCCTTCCAGCACCTGCTTGATGAGGTAGATGCGCCCGCGCGGCCCGTCCAGCTCATCGCCCAGCAACTGGTAGGTGGGGCAGGTGGCAGTGCAAAAGCCGCAATGCACGCATTTGCGCAGGATGGCCTCGGCCTCCTGCCCTTCGGGCGTGCCCTGGTACTGGGGTGCGAGCTGGGTCTGCATGGTGTGTCGTGGAGATCGTGGAGGGTTAGCGGCGCGCGGGGGCGTCTTCGGCGGGTGCGGGGGCGCGGCGCGCGCGCCACAGCTGGGCCAGGCGCTGGCGATCGGCGGCGAGGGGGGGCAGCGACAGCGCCAGCAGGATGGACGCCAGCGGCACCACCCAGATGAAGCCCACGTACTTGAAGCCCGCCGCGCCGACCACGCCGCCGGCGGTGAACATGCCCAGCAGGCTGGCGAACATGCGCAGGCGCGTCTGGTTGGCATGCACCTGCGACTCGCGCGGCGTCCCGCTGCGGTTCCAGTACAGGGCCTTGCCCATCTCGATGCCGAGGTCGGTGACGATGCCCGTCATGTGCGTGGTGCGGATCTGGGCCGAAGACATCTTGGTCACCACCGCGTTCTGCAGCCCCATGATGTAGGCCAGCAGCAGCACCGTGAGCGGCACGGCAAACGGCGTGCGCCAGCCCAGCGTGATGGCCCCCATCAGGCCGAACAGCAGCATCAGCACCGCCTCCAGCAAGAGCGGCAGCGCAAAGCCGCTGCGCAGGTGCTGGTGGCGCGCCCAATTGACGAGGATCGCCGTGGAGCCCGCGCCCGACATGAACGCCCACAGCGTGCCAATGGCGCTGAGCACCAGCGTCATGTTGCCCAGCACCAAGTTGTCGGCCACCAGCGAAAGGAAGCCCGTCATGTGCGAGGTGTACATGTGCACGACCAGAAAGCCCCCCGCGTTGATCGCCCCCGCGTTGAACGCCAGCAGCAGGCCCAGCGTGCGGTTGGTGACCGTGGTGCGGTGCCGCCCGGTCAGGTGGCGCAGCAGGCGCATGGCTAGACGAGGCGCCCGGGGTTGAAGATGCCGGCCGGGTCGAACGCCTGCTTGAGCCGCTGGTGGATCGCAGCGAGCGCCGCAGAATTTGCATCAAAAATGGCTCTAGCGCTTATCCCATCTGCGCTAGCAGCTATGAATAGAGAAGCACTGCCCCCCACCTCGGCGGCCAGTGCGTGCAGCGCATCGCCGTGCTGCGGCAGCGCCTGCACCCAGCGCAGACCGCCGTGCCACTCCACCAGCGGCGGCGCCACGCCCGCGGGTAATGCCAGCACGGGCGCGGTCTGGGGAACCGACAGGCGCCACAGCGCATGGTCCGCCGCGCGCGCGGCGAACCAGGGCAGGCGCTGGTCGCGGCAAGCCTGCCAGTCGTCCGGCACGGTGGGAGCGTCTTGCAACTCACCTCCCATGCTGCGGCAGGCGGCCTGCACCGCCGCCTGCGCGCCACGCAGGCGCACGTAGAGCTGGCCGCGGCCCGCATCCTCGACCCAGCAGCTGGCGTTGAGCGGCAGCGGCTGGCCGCCCCAGGCGTTGAGGCGGCGCAGCGCCTCGGCCTGGTCGCAGTCAAAGCGCAGCGTGGCCTCCGCCGGCGGCACCGGCAGCACCTTCAGGCTGACCTCGGTGATCACGCCGAGCTGCCCCCAGGCCCCGGCCATGAGGCGCGAGACGTCATAGCCCGCCACGTTCTTCATCACCTGCCCGCCAAAGCGCAGCAGCTCGCCGCGCCCGTTGATGATCTCCACGCCCAGCACGTAGTCGCGCACCGCGCCCACGCTGGCGCGCGCCGGCCCCGACAGGCCGGCCGCCACCATGCCCCCCACGGTGCCGCCTTCGGCAAAGCGTGGCGGCTCGAACGGCAGGCTCTGGCCATGGCGCGCGAGCAGCGCCTCCAGCTCTGCCAGCGGCGTGCCGGCGAGCGCGGTCACCACCAGTTCGCTGGGCTCGTAGCTCACGATGCCGGCCAGGGGCCGCATGTCCAGCGGCTCACCGGCATGCTGCGGCGCGCCCGGGCCATGGAAGTCTTTGGTGCCTCCGCCGCAGATGCGCACGGCGCTGCGGCGGTCTGCGCTGTCGCGCACGCGGTCGATGATCTGGCGAAGGGCTGCGTCCATCCGGCGATGGTACTGCCCTGCCCTTTCGGGCGGCCGTGGCGCAGGTTTGATTTTTTTGAACGCGCGGCGTGAATGGCGCTGGCAGCCATGCGCGCCGCAGGGGTCAGCGCTGGCCGATCTCGCACCAGGCCACGGGCAACCCCGCCACGGCCACGCGGGTGGACAGCACCTGCCCCGACTGGGGCCAGCGCGCCAGCTCATCGGCACTGCGGCCCTTGCGTGCAGAGGTGACGAACAGCGTGTGCCCGTCCGGCCCACCGACGCAGGGCATGGTGGGGCAGGACAGCGGCGTGGGCAGCTCGGCCAGCACCTCGCCGCGCGGCGACAAGCGCAGCACGCGCGCGCCCTCGTACAGCGCGCACCAGTAGGCGCCTTCGGCATCCACGGCGGCACCGTCCGGGCGGCCGCCATAGGGGACTGCCTCATCGCGCGTCGCAAAGCGGTGCAACACACGCGGCGCCCCGATGGGCTCCAACTGGGCGTTGCAGTCCCACGCGCGGATGGTGTGCGAGGGCGTGTCGCTCCAATACAGCGTGCGCCCGTCCGGCGACCAGGCCAGGCCGTTGGCGGTGGCCACGCCGTCCAGCATGCGGCGCACCGTGGGAGCATCGGGGCCGCCCTGGTCCCGGCCACGCAGGTCGATGCAGTACAGCGCAGCGACGGGCTGGCGCGGGCCCTGGGCGGGCTCATGCACCGTGCCCACCCACAGGCGCCCGAGCGCGTCGCACTTGCCGTCGTTGGCACGCTCGGTCGCCGGGTCGATGGGCAAGTGCGCCATCGTGAGGAGCGGCCCGCCCCAGCGCGGCGCGTGGCAGATGCGGTCGCGCAGCGCCACCACGAGACCTGCGGGTGTGCCCCCTTGGCGCGCCGGCGCGATGCAGCCGGGCTCGGCCGGCAGGGGCCAGCATTGCGCATCGCTTCCGTGCGCGCCGCTGCGCCACAGCGCGCGGCCGGCGATGTCCACCCAGTACAGACGGGACTCCAGGGGGTGCCAGAAGGGAGATTCGCCGAGTTGCGCGGGCGCGGCGGCCAGGGGCGTCCAGGCAGTGTTCATGCAGGCATTATTGGCCCCGGGCCTGCGCGCCGCCCAAAGAAAAGGCCCGCCAAGGGCGGGCCCAAAAAAGGGACAGGGAGTTGCTCGCTTGTCATCGGGGGCGCCGCGCCACCACGCGGCGCCCGCCGTTCAACGCCGCTCAGCGGTGGTAGGCCGTCTCGCCGTGGGAGGTGATGTCCAGGCCCTCGCGCTCGGCTTCCTCGCTCACGCGCAGGCCCACCAGCAGGTCGGCGACCTTGTAGGCGATGAAGGACACCACGCCCGACCACACGATGGTGAACAGCACGCTCTTGACCTGCACCCACACCTGCGCGCCCATGCTGAAGGTGTCGGGCGTCAGGCCGCCGGTGCCGCCCAGGCCCTGGGCCGCGAACACGCCGGTGAGGATGGCGCCCACGATGCCGCCCACGCCATGCACGCCGAACACGTCGAAGGCGTCGTCCACGTTCAGCATCTTCTTCAGGCCGCCCACACCCCACAGGCAGACCAGGCCGGCGATCAGGCCGATCGCGATGGAGCCCATGGGGCCCACGAAGCCCGCGGCGGGCGTGACCGCCACCAGGCCGGCCACCGCGCCCGACGCCGCGCCCAGCATGGAGGCCTTGCCCTTGTGCAGCGCTTCGCCGGCGATCCACGACAGCGTGGCGGCCGAGGTGGCCAGCACCGTGTTCACGAAGGCCAGGCCCGCAAGGGCGTTGGCGGCACCTGCAGAGCCGGCGTTGAAGCCGAACCAGCCCACCCACAGCAGCGAGGCGCCCACCATGGTCAGCGTCAGGCTGTGCGGGGTGAAGGCCTCTTTGCCGAAGCCGATGCGCTTGCCCACCATGTAGGCACCCACCAGGCCCGCGATACCGGCATTGATGTGCACCACGGTGCCGCCCGCAAAATCGAGCGCGCCGTCGGCCGCCAGCAGGCCGCCACCCCACACGATGTGGGCCATGGGCACGTAGCTGAAGGTGAACCACAGCAGCGCGAAGATGAGCACGGCCGCAAAACGCATGCGTTCCGCAAAGGAGCCCACGATCAGCGCCACGGTGATGGCCGCGAACGTGCCCTGGAAGGCGATGAACACGTATTCGGGAATGGTCGCCAGCGCACCAAAGGTTTCCTGGCTCACGCCCTTCAGGAAAAGCTTGGACAGGTTGCCCACGAATTGGCCCTCGCCGGAGAACGCGAGGCTGTAGCCATAGATGGACCACAGCAGCGACACCAGGGCAAAGATCACGAACACCTGCATCAGCACGGACAGCATGTTCTTGGTGCGGCCCAGCCCCCCGTAGAACAGGGCCAGGCCCGGGATGATCATCAGGATCACGAGCAGCGTGGAGGTCAGCATCCAGGCGGTGTCGCCCGAGTCCACCTTGGGCGCGGCGGGCGCCGCTGCCGCGGGGGCGGGTGCGGGTGCCGCAGCAGGTGCTGCGACGGGCTCGGCAGCGGGCGCGGGGGCGACGGCCACGGGCTCCGAAGCCGCCGCGGCCGCGTCGGGTGTCTGGGCCAGCGCGCCGGCGCCACCGGCCAGCAGGCTTGCACCGATCAGTAGGGAAGCAAATAGTTTTTTCATGGCAGATCTCTGGGTCGGGAGGGACGAATGCCTGTGCGGCGCGCGCTCACAGGGCTTCCTGGCCGGTCTCGCCGGTGCGGATGCGCACCACCTGCTCCAGGTGCGCCACGAAGATCTTGCCGTCGCCGATCTTGCCGGTGCGGGCCGCGCCTTCGATGGCCTCGATGACGCGTTCCACCAGCTCGTCGGCCACGGCAGCCTCGATCTTCACCTTGGGCAGGAAGTCCACGACGTACTCGGCGCCGCGGTACAGCTCGGTATGGCCCTTCTGGCGGCCGAAGCCCTTCACCTCGGTCACGGTGATGCCCTGCACGCCGATGTCCGACAGGGACTCGCGCACCTCGTCGAGCTTGAAGGGTTTGATGATGGCGGTGACCATTTTCATGATCGGTTCCTTGTCGAGAGTTAAAGGGTCTTGGTGAGGGAGACGATCAGGCGGGCCTTGTTGGCATCGCCGAAGAAGCCCTTCTTGTTGGCTCCGGCAATCGCCGCGGACAATGACAGGCCGGCGCCGAAGTCGTAGGCGCCGCCCACGCTGTAGTCCACGTAGTTGGGCACGCCCAGGTCCTTGATGTCGCTGGCAAAGCGCGTGTAGCCCACGGACGCCTTCAGCGTGACGCTGGGCGCAACCTCCTGCGCAAACGCCAGGTTCAGGTAGCCCGTGTTGCGCCCGCGGTTGCTGGAGGTCTTGGCGCCCGCCCAGCCGAAGTAATCCTTGGACACGGTGTGCGAGTACTTGGCCGTGAACGGGCCGTACGTGGCCGCGCCGTACAGCTCGGTGGTGTTGCCGCTGGTGTTGCCTGGGTACACATACGTGAGCGCGCCCACATCCAGGTCCACCTCGCCGGCCTTGAATTTGTAGCCGCCGTAGAAGTCGGCCTCGATGGAGTTGCCGGACAGCCAGTCCACGCTGGAGTTCCAGTTGCCCACATAGAAGCCGCTGTCGCCAAAGCTGTAGTCGAACCCACCCTGGATGGCCGGGTTCACGGCCTTGATGCGGTTCACGTCCTGGTCCTGGCCGCGGAACTTGTAGTTGCTGGTCAGCGACACATTGGCAGTGAGCTGGGCGCTGGCAAGGCCCGGTACGGCGACGGCCGCAAAAGCGAGGGCCAGGGTCTTGAGGGAAAAGCGGTGCATGGTTCCTCCAGTGTTGGGCGACGGTTGACACCCCCTCAATGCATGGACCGTGCCACCCCGAAATCCGCCCCGCGACGGCCTGCCGGGTACCATCCTGAGGCATACGTGCAGTCACAGGGGTTGCAGCCCGGCGCATTTCGCACCAGCCTGGTGCAGGGCGGCCCCCTTGCGCATCCGTCGCCATGGTTGCACGCACATGCCTGGGGAGATCCGTTGCGATGAGTCTTGCTTTGGTGCAAAGCCGCGCCCTGCTGGGCCTGCACGCGCCCGCCGTTACTGTGGAAGTACACCTGGCCAACGGGTTGCCCAGCTTCGCGCTGGTGGGCCTGGCCGATGTCGAGGTCAAGGAGGCGCGCGAGCGCGTGCGCTCCGCGCTGCAGAACGCCGGGCTGGAATTCCCGGCCAACAAGAAGATCACCGTGAACCTGGCGCCGGCCGATCTGCCCAAAGACTCCGGCCGCTTCGACCTGCCGATCGCGCTGGGCATCCTGGCCGCGAGCGGGCAGATCGACGCGGCCCGGTTGGACGGCTGGGAGTTCGCCGGCGAGCTATCGCTGTCGGGCCTGCTGCGCCCGGTGCGCGGCGCCCTGGCGACCAGCTTGGCGCTGCGCGCGCTAGCGCAGCCCGTACGCACGGTGCTTCCCCCCGGCAGCGCCGAAGAAGCTGCGCTGGTGCCGGGCACCGAGATCTACCGCGCGCACCACCTGTTGGACGTGGTACGCCAGTTCGTGCCCGTGCCCCCGCCGAACGATGATGGCGCGGACGACGGCGGTTGGCAGCGGCTGCAACCCGCGCCGCCGGCCCCGGCCACCGATGGCCCGGACCTGGCCGACGTGAAGGGGCAGGCCGCGGCCAAGCGCGCACTGGAGATCGCTGCCGCAGGCGGGCACGGGCTGCTGCTCGTGGGGCCCCCGGGCTCGGGCAAGTCCATGCTGGCCCAGCGTTTTGCCGGGCTGCTGCCCCCGATGGGGGTGGAGCAAGCGCTGGAGAGCGCGGCCATTGCCAGCCTGGCCGGGCGCTTCAGCCCCGCGCAGTGGATGCAGCGCACCACAGCCAGCCCGCACCACAGCTGCAGCGCGATCGCGCTGGTGGGTGGGGGCTCGCCGCCGCGCCCGGGCGAGATCTCGCTCGCGCACGAAGGCGTGCTCTTCCTCGATGAATTCCCCGAATTCGCCCGCAGCGCCCTGGAGGCGCTGCGCGAGCCGCTGGAGAGCGGGCGCATCACCATTGCCCGGGCGGCGCAGCGCGCCGAGTTCCCGGCGCGCTTTCAGCTCGTGGCGGCCATGAACCCCTGCCCCTGTGGTTTTGCGGGCTCGCACCAGCGCGCCTGCCGCTGCACACCCGACCAGATCGCGCGCTACCAGGGCAAGCTCAGCGGCCCGCTGCTGGACCGCATCGACCTGCATGTGGAGGTGCCCGCGCTGCCGCCCGAGGAACTGCTGGGCGCCCCGCCCGGCGAACCCAGCGGCGCCGTGCGCGAACGCGTGGCCCGCGCGCACGAACGAGCGCTCCAGCGCCAGGGCAAGGCCAACCAGGCATTGCAGGGTCAGGAGCTGGAACAGATGGCGGCGCTGGACGCGCCGGCCGCGCGGTTCCTGCAGGCCGCGGCGGCGCGCCTGGCGTGGTCGGCGCGCAGCACGCACCGGGCCCTCAAGGTTGCACGTACTATTGCCGATCTATCGGGCTGCGAGACCGTGGGCGCCGCCCATGTGGCCGAAGCCGTGCAATACCGGCGCGCCCTGCGCGCACCGGCGTGACGCGCCACCGCTGCCCTTCCTTGTTTGAATCCTCCTGAAGATCCTATGAAAAACCTCAGCATCGGCACCCGCCTGGGAGGCGGCTTCGCCCTTGTCCTGCTGCTGATGGCCCTGATGACGGCCTTTGGCGTATGGCGCCTGCAGACCGTGGCACAAGCCACCAACGAGATGACGCAGCAACCCCTGGCGGTGGAGCGCATGATCAGCGACTGGTACCGCTACGTGTACAGCGCGGCACGCCGTACCTCGGCCATCGTCAAGAGCACGGACCCCTCGCTCGGCCAGTTCTTCGCGGCGGACACCGCCACCTCCACGCGCGAATCGGCCGAGCTGCAAAAGCGTATCGAGACGCTGCTCACCAGCGAGGAGGAAAAGGCCCTATGGGCCGACATCCAGAAGGCGCGCGTGACCTACCTGTCCTCGCGCGACCAGGCCGTGAAGGCCAAGGCCGAGGGCCAGCTGGAGGAGGCCGAACGCCTGCTCACCCAGGTGTACCTGCCCGCCACTGACCAGTACGTGGCGCTGATCCAGCGCCTGCTGGACATGCAACGCTCCCGCATCGACGCCACGGCGCAGGGGATCAATGTCACCTATGGGCAAAGCCGGCTGTGGCTGATCGTGCTGGGCGTGCTCGGCCTGGGCGCAGGCGCCCTGTGCGCATGGTGGCTCACACGCGGCATCACGCGGCCGCTGGCGCAGGCCGTGCAGGTGGCGCGCGCCGTGGCGGCCAACGACCTCACCAGCCGCGTGCAGGTCGATTCGCGCGACGAGACCGGCCAGCTGCTGCAGGCGCTGCAGGAGATGAACGCCAGCCTGTCGCAGGTGGTGGCGCGCGTGCGCTCGGGCACCGACGGCATCGCCACGGCGTCCAGCCAGCTCGACGCAGGCAACCAGGACCTGTCCTCGCGCACCGAGGAGCAGGCCAGCTCGCTGCAGGAAACCGCCGCCTCGATGGAGCAGCTGACCAGCACCGTGCGCCAGAACGCCGACAACGCGCGCCAGGCCAACCAGTTGGCCTCCTCCGCCGCGCAGACGGCCACGCAGGGCGGCCAGGTGGTGGCCGGCGTGGTGCAGACCATGGGCGCCATCAACGCCAGCAGCCGCAAGATCAGCGACATCATCGGCGTGATCGACTCGATCGCCTTCCAGACCAACATCCTGGCGCTGAACGCCGCGGTGGAGGCCGCGCGCGCCGGCGAGCAGGGTCGCGGCTTTGCCGTGGTGGCCGGCGAGGTGCGCGCACTGGCACAGCGCAGCGCGGCTGCCGCCAAGGACATCAAGGGCCTGATCGGCGACTCGGTCGCCAAGGTGGAGGAAGGCTCCCACCAGGTCGAGGAAGCCGGCCGCACCATGGACGCCATCGTGCAGAGCGTGCAGCGCGTGAGCGACCTGGTGGCCGAGATCACCGCCGCCAGCCAGGAGCAGAGCGCGGGCATCGAGCAGGTGCACCAGGCCATCACGCAGATGGACCAGGTCACGCAGCAGAACGCCGCACTGGTGGAGGAAGCCACCGCCGCCACGGGCTCGCTCAAGGCCCAGGCTGGCCAGTTGGCCCAGGCAGTGAGCGTGTTCCGCGTGGAAGGCCTGCAGGCCGCCCAGACGGCAACGGCAACGGCAACGGCAGCGGCAGCGCCCGCCCCCCTCCGCCGGCCCGCACCGGCCACAACGACCACAACGACCAAGCCCCCCGCAGCAGCGCGCACGCTGGCGGCGCCCGCCCGCCCGCCGGCAGCGGCCAAGGCGGCCCCGGCCACCGCGCGCCACAGCGACGACGATTGGGAAGCCTTCTGAGCGCCCCGGGCGGGGATGCCCCACCCGCCCCGTTTTGCTACGTTATTTATAGCTGTTAGCGCTGATTTAACAAGCGCTACAGCCCAAAAATGCAGTAAAGCAACCAGGCGCAGCCCCGCTGCCGGGCGTCAAACGAACATGCCGCCCGATGCCTCGATGCGCTGCGCGTTCACCCAGCCCGTGCCGGGCTGCAGCAGCGCAGCGATCACGCCACCGATGTCGTCCGGCAGGCCCACGCGGCCCAGCGCGGTCTGGCCGGCGATGAAGGCGTTGAGCTGCGCGTTGTCGCGCACGGCGCCGCCGCCAAAATCCGTCTCGATCGCACCAGGCGCCACCACGTTCACGGCAATGCCGCGGGCGCCCAGTTCCTTGGCCAGGTAGCGCGTCAGCACCTCCACCCCGCCCTTCATCGCCGCATAGGCCGCGTAGCCCGGTAGCGCGAACCGCGCCAGGCCCGACGACACGTTCAGGATGCGCCCGCCGTCGTTCATCAGCGGCAGCAGCTTCTGTGTGAGGAAAAACACGCCCTTGAGGTGAATGTTGACCATGTCGTCGAACTGCGCCTCGGTGGTCTCCATGAAGCTGGCATACACGCCCACGCCCGCGTTGTTCACGAGGAAGTCGAAGCGCTCGCGCTGCCAGTGCCGCGCCAGCACGTCGCGCACCTGGCCTGCGAAAGCGGTGAAGGTGGCGCTGGCCGCCACGTCCAGGGGCAGCGCCACGGCGCGGCGGCCGAGGGCCTCGATCTCTGCGACGACGGCCTGCGCCTCGGCGGCCTGGCTGCGGTAGGTCAGGATCACATCGGTGCCGGACCGCGCCACGTGCAGCGCGGCATTGCGGCCCAGCCCCCGGCTGCCGCCGGTGATGAGGGCGATGACCGGGCGGGTGGCGATGCCTGCGGTCACTGTCGAAGAGGAAGAAGATGCGGCGTGGGCCATGGCGGGAACCTTTCAGTGAGGAGTGAGAGAGCAGTGAGCGAACTCTATTGATCCGCTCCACATTCATAAATCACTGAAAATTGATCGCATCGTTCTTTTGATACGAACAATGAGCCCGTTTGACCGCATGCACATCTTTGCCCGCGTGGCCGAGCTGGCCAGCTTCACGCAGGCCGCCGAAGCGCTGGGCATCCCCAAAGCCAGCGCCTCCACCGCCGTGCAGCAGCTCGAAACCCAGCTTGGCACGCGCCTGCTGCACCGCACCACCCGGCGCGTCCAGCTCACGCAGGACGGGCAGGCCTATTACGAGCGGTGCAAGGATCTGCTGGCGGACGTGGACGAGCTGCAGTCCATGTTCCAGCACCCCGACGGCGCCGGCCTGAAAGGACGCGTGCGCATCGACATGTCCACGGGCATGGCGCGCAACGTGGTGGTGCCCCGCCTGCCCGAACTGCTGGCGCGCCACCCGGGGCTGAAGGTGGAGCTGAGCAGCACCGAGCGCCGCGTGGACGTGGTGCGCGAGGGCTTCGACTGCGTGCTGCGCACGGGCGCCGTGGTGGACAGCAGCCTGGTCGCGCGCCCGCTGGGGCTGGTGCGGCTGGTCAACTGCGCCAGCCCGGCCTATCTGCGCGCGCATGGCACGCCACGCTCGCTCGCCGACCTGCCGGGCCACCGGCTGGTGCATTTCGTGAACACGCTGGGCGCCCGCTCTGCAGGCTTCGAGGCCGTGGTGGATGGCGCACTGGTGCTCACCCCCATGCAGGGCGCCCTCACGGTGAACAATGCCGAGGCCTACATGGCCGGCTGCCTGGCGGGGCTGGGCCTGATCCAGGTGCCGCACCTGGGCGTGGTGGACCTGCTGGCGCGCGGCGATCTGGTCGAAGTGCTGCCGCAACTGGCCGCCCCGCCGATGCCGCTCACGCTGATGTACGCCAACCGCCGCAACCTGCCGCGGCGTGTGCGCACGGTGATGGACTGGCTGGCGCAGGTGGTGGCGGAGCATCTGGCGCAGGTGGCCGCCGCCTGAACGGCCTGGCCCCCACGTGTCCCTGGGCCGCTAGACGCCCAGGTACTGCCGCCGCGCCGCGGCGTCGCCCGCCAGCTGCGCCATCCCCGCGCTGTACACGATGCGGCCCTGCTCCAGCACGCAGGCGCGGTCGGCCACGGCCTCGGCGAAGGGCAGGTTCTGCTCGCTCAGCAGGATGCCGATGCCCTGGGCCTTCAGCGCGCGGATGGTGCGCGCCATCTGCTGCACGATGACCGGCGCCACGCCCTCCGAGGGCTCGTCCAGCAGCACCAGCAGCGGCTGGCCCATGAGGGTGCGCGCCACGGTCAGCATCTGCTGCTCGCCGCCGCTCATGCGCCCGCCGGGGCGGTCGGGCATTTCGCCCAGGTTGGGGAACAGCGTGAACAGCCGCTCGGGCGTCCACAGCGGCGCGGGCGTGCCGTCCGGCCAGTGGCGGGGCCTTTGGCGGCCCACCTCCAGGTTCTCCAGCACCGTGAGGTCGGTGAAGATGCGCCGGTCCTCCGGCACGTAGCCCAGGCCGCGCCGCGCGATGGCGTGCGGCGGCTGGCGGTCGATGCGCTGGCCCAGGAACTCGATGCGCCCGCTGCGCCGCTCCATCAGGCCGGCAATGCCCTTGAGCGTGGTGGACTTGCCCGCGCCGTTGCGCCCCATCAGGGCCACCACCTCGCCGTGCCCCACGCTCAGCGATACGCCGTGCAGGATGTGGGCGGCGCCATACCAGGCGTGCAGGTCCGCCACCTCCAGCAAAGGTGTTTTTGCCACCAAAGCCTTGTCTGGCAAGCGCGAGGCGCTATCGTTTTGATTGTTCATGCCGACTCCAGCTCCGTGCCCAGGTAGGCGGCCTGCACCCGCGCGTCGTCCTGGATCTGCTGCGGCGTGCCCTCGGCCAGCAGCTGGCCGCGCACCAGCACGGCCACGCGGTCGGCCAGGCCGAAGACCACGTCCATGCTGTGCTCGGTGAACAGCACGCCCATGTGCCGTTCGCGCGCGATGCGCTGCACCAGCTGCATGAGCGCCAGGCGCTCGGCCGGTGCCATGCCGGCGGTGGGCTCGTCCATGAGCAGCAGCGCCGGGGCGTGCGCCAGCGCCATGGCCAGCTCCACGCGCTTGACGTCGCCGTAGGCCAGCGCGCTGCACGGGCGCTGCGCCTGGGCAGCCATGCCCACCTGCTCCAGCAGCGCCAGGGCATCGTGCGGGCGGTGCGCGTCGGCGCGGCGCCACCAGCGCCAGGCCTGCCGGTCGTGCGACAGCAGCGCCATCTGCACGTTCTGCAGCACGGTAAAGCTGGCGAAGGTCTGCGCGATCTGGAAGGTGCGGCCCACGCCACGCCGCCAGACGGCGCGTGGCGCCAGGCCGGTGATGTCCTGCCCCTGCAGCAGCACGCGCCCCGCATCGGGCAAGAGCTGCCCGCCCACCAGGTTGAAGGTGGTGCTCTTGCCCGCGCCGTTGGGGCCGATCAGCGCCAGCAACTCGCCGGCCTGCAGTGCGAACGACACGCCCTGCACGGCCTGCACTCCGCCGAAGGACTTGCGCAGCTCCTGGACCTGCAGCAGGCTCACGGCGCGCCCTCCTGTGCTTTGTTTTTGATAGCTGCCAGCGCTTTCCACACCTGCGCAAACCCCGAAATTCCTTGAGGAAACAGCAGCACCAGCAGCAGCATGATGCCGCCCAGCAGCGCGCGCCAGTAGTCGGTACTGCGCGCCACGGTGTCGTGCAGCCAGGTGAACACGCCCGCGCCCACCACCGGCCCGGCCAGCTGCTGCATGCCGCCCAGCAGCACCATCACCAGCCCGTCCACCGAGCGCGACACGCCCAGCGCATCGGGCGCCACGCTGCCTTTGGAAAACACGTACAGCGCCCCCGCCAGACCGGCCAGCAGCCCTGCCACCACAAAGGCGGCCCACTGCACGCCGCGCACGTCGATGCCAATGGCGTCGGCCCGCAGCGCCGAGTCGCGCGCCGCGCGCAGCGCCCAGCCCAGCGGTGCAAACAGCATGCGCCGCAGCAGGTAGATGCCCGCCACGGCCAGCGCCAGCACCAGCCAATAGAAGCCCGCGCCCTGCGCGGCCCACTGCGGCGGCCACACGCCGGTGATGCCGTTGCTGCCGCCGGTGAACCCGTCCCACTGGTAGGCGATGGCCCAGGTGATCTGTGCGAACGCCAGCGTCAGCATGGTGAGCGACACGCCCGACAGGCGCACGCAGAACCAGCCGTACACCAGCGCGCCGGCCGCCGCCACCAGCGGCCCCAGCAGCAGCGCCATGCCCATGGGCCAGTCCAGCCAGCGCACCAGCAGCGCCGCGCCGTAGGCGCCCAGGCCGAAGTACGCCGCATGGCCGAACGAATGCAGCCCGCCCGGCCCCAGGATGCAATGCAGGCTGGCGGCGAACAGCGCGGCAATCGCGATGTCGGTCAGCAACACGGTGGCGTAGCTGCCCGGCTCCACCGCCAGCGGCAGCAGCGCCAGGGCCAGCACCAACGCGCACCAGGCGGCCGTGGCGCCCTGCCCCGCCTGGCGCAGCGGCGCCTCGGGCGTGCCCACGCCACGCGCCACGGCCTGCGGGCGGCCCATGAAGCCCCAGGGCCGCCAGATGAGCACGGCCGCCATCACCAGGAACTCCACCACCAGCGTGAGCCGGGGAAAGGCCACCTCCACCCCCGCGACCTCGACCACGCCCAGCCAGATGCACACGGCCTTGAGCTCGGCAATCACCAACGCCGCCACGAAGGCGCCGGGCAGCGAGCCCATGCCGCCCACCACCACTACCACGAAGGCGGCGCCGATGGTGAGCATGTCCAGCTCCAGGCTGGCGGGCTCGCGCGGCAGCTGCAGCGCGCCGCCCAGGCCTGCCAGCAGGGCCCCCAGCGCGAACACGCTGGTGAACAGCCAGGCCTGGTTCACACCCAGCGCACCGACCATCTCACGGTCCTGCGTGGCGGCGCGCACCAGCGTGCCCCAGCGCGTGCGCGTGAGCAGCAGCGTGAGCAGCACCAGCACCAGCGGCCCCACGGCAATGAGGAACAGGTCGTAGGCTGGGAAGCGCCGGCCCAGCAGGTCCACCGCGCCCTCCAGGCCCGGCGCACGCGGGCCGAACAGCTCCTCCGGCCCCCAGAGCCACAGCGCCGCGTCCTTGATCACCAGCACCAAGGCGAAGGTGGCCAGCAGCTGCAGCAGTTCGGGTGCGCGGTAGATGCGGCGCAGCAGCAGCACCTCCACCGCCGCGCCCAGCAGGCCCACGGCCAGCGGAGCCAGCAGCAGCGCAGGCCAGAAGCCGAGGGCATCGCCCAGACGCTCCACCAGGGCATAGGCCAGGTACAGGCCCAGCATGTAAAACGAGCCGTGCGCGAAGTTGACGATGCGCATCACCCCAAAGATCAGCGACAGCCCCGCCGCCACGAGGAACAACGTGGAAGCGCCCGCCAGGCCATTGAGCAGTTGGGCCAGCAGCCCCGAAACATCCATGTCAGTCGTCCAATGCCGCACAGGGCCACCGCAGCCCGCGCGGTTGAAGCCCGCAGCCATAGCGCCCGGGTCGCCCCGCGGTAGCGGCCGCGCGTTCCCCCACGGGAAGGGCGCCGGCGCAGAGTCCGGCGGTCACTCGTCCTTGCGCAGCCGCTTCACCTCGGCGTCGCTGGGCTGGTACTTGGCGCCGTCGCGGTAGGTGAAGTCCACCATCACACCCTTGCCCATGCGCAGCGCGGTCTTGCCCACGTAGGCACCCATGGTGGACTGGTGGTCCTGCGTGCGGTAGGTGATGGGACCGAACGGCGTGGCCACCTGCAGGCCGCGGAAGGCGGTGATGAGTTTCTCGGTGTCGGCCGATCCGGCCTTGGCCAGCCCCGCCGCAACCGACTGGACGGCGTTGTAGCCCACCACCGAGCCCGCGCGCGGGTAGTCCTTGAAACGCTTCATGTAGGCGTCCAGAAAGGCCTTGTGCTCGGGGGTCTGGATGGCATACCAGGGGTAGCCGGTGACGATCCAGCCCTCGGGCGTCTCGCTCTTGAGCGTGTCCAGGTATTCCGGCTCGCCCGACAGCAGGCTCACCACGCTGCGGCCCGCGAACAGCCCGCGGGTGTTGCCCTCGCGCACGAATTTGGCGAGGTCGGCGGCGAACAGCACGTTGAAGATCGCATCGGGCTTGGCGTCTTCCAGCGCCTGCGCCACGCTGCCGGCGTCCACCTTGCCCAGCGGCGTGGCCTGCTCGGCAACGAACTCCACGTCCGGCTGCGCGGCCTTGAGCAGCTGCTTGAAGGTGGCCACGGCCGACTGGCCGTACTCGTAGTTGGGGTAGACGATGGCCCAGCGCTTTTTTTTCAGCGCCACGGCTTCGGGCACCAGCATGGCCACCTGCATGTAGGTGGAGGGGCGCAGGCGGAAGGTGTAGCGGTTGCCGTGCTCCCACACGATCTTGTCGGTGAGCGGTTCGGCCGCCAGGAAGAAGCGCTTCTTCTGCTGCGCGAAGTCGGTCAGCGCCAGGCCCACGTGCGACAGAAAGCTGCCCATGAGCACATCCACCTTCTCGCGCGCGATCAGTTCCTCGGCCGCGCGCACCGCGTCGCCGGGGGTGGCGTTGTCGTCGCGCGTGACCAGCCGCAGCTGCTTGCCCTGGATGCCGCCGGCCGCATTGATCTGCTCGACCGCCAGTTCCATGCCCTTCTTGTAGGGCTCCAGGAAGGCGGGCTGGGCCTTGTAGCTGTTGATCTCCCCGATCGTGTAGGCCCCCTGCGCATAGGCGCCACCCGCAAACAGCAGGGCGAGCAGGGGGGTGAAGGGCTTGTGCATGGTCGAATCCTTTGCCACAGGTCAGCTTCCGGGCAACGCAACTGTACCGCTGCCACGAGTTTGCCCGACAATGTGCGGGTTTGCCCGCATGGCAGGGGGCAGCCAACGCCCGCACGCGATGCTTGACGGGTGCCGTGGACACAGCGCAAATGTCGGCTTATGCCGAGAGCGCATATCAAAGCCGCGACACTAACGCCACCGGCCCTGCCCCCACGGCTCCCGTTCGCCCTGTTTTCGTTCATTTTTCTGGCACCCATCCATGAGCGCATTTCACGAAGAGCGTGTACTGACCGTACACCACTGGACCGACCGCCTGTTCTCCTTCACCACCACGCGCGACCCGGCGCTGCGGTTCTCCAACGGCCACTTCACCATGATCGGCCTGAAGGTGGACGGCAAGCCGCTGCTGCGCGCCTACAGCATCGTCAGCGCCAACTACGAGGAGCACCTGGAGTTCCTCTCCATCAAGGTGCCGGACGGCCCGCTGACCTCGCGCCTGCAGCACATCCAGGTGGGCGACTCCATCATCGTGGGCAAGAAGCCCACGGGCACGCTGCTCATCGACTACCTGCTGCCCGCCAAGCGGCTGTACCTGATGTCCACGGGCACGGGCCTGGCGCCGTTCCTGAGCGTGATCCGCGACCCCGAGACGTACGAGAAGTTCGAGCAGGTGATCCTGCTCCACGGCGTGCGCCAGGTGGCCGAGCTGGCCTACCACGACTACATCACCAAGGAACTGCCCCAGCATGAGTTCCTGGGCGAGCTGATCACCAAGCAGCTCAAGTACTACCCCACGGTCACGCGCGAGCCCTTCCGCAACCAGGGCCGCATCCCCGACCTGATCGACAGCGGCAAGCTGGCCGCCGACCTGGGCCTGCCCGAACTCAACCCGCTGGAAGACCGCGTGATGCTCTGCGGCAGCCCGGAGATGCTGGCCTCGCTCAAGGAACTGCTGGAAAAGCGCGACTTCGAGGAAGGCAACACCACGCGCCCCGGCGACTTCGTGATCGAGCGCGCCTTCGTCGAGAAGTGACGCACGCGGCCCTCGCCGCGTCGATTTGCTAGCAAAATAGGAGCTATTGGCGCTTGCTCACAGGCGATCCAACGCCAATCCCCCTTCAAAACGGCCTGCCCGCAAGCGCAGGCCGCTTTTATTTTTGTAGCGCCTGCGTGGCCGCGCTCGTCAAGCGCAGGCCCCTGCGCTCAATAGCCCCGGTCCACTACGCGCACCGGCTCCACGCCCGCACGGTCGGCATCGGCCCCCGGGTCCACGCGCAGGCTCTTGCCCTGCACGCGTACGGCCGTGCCCTCGGCCAGCGGCTGGGCGCGCGTGAAGTTGCGCACCGAACCGTCATCCATGCGCACGCGCATCTGGTAGACCGTGGTGGTACGGGCGCGCTGCTCCACCTTGTGGCCCACGTAGCCGCCGCCCACGGCGCCCAGCACCGTGGCCGCGGTGCGGCCCGACCCCTTGCCGATCTGGTTGCCCAGCACGCCCCCCAGCACACCGCCGGCCACCGCGCCCACGCCCGTGGCCGGCGCGGCCTGCTCGACAGCGCGCACCGACTCCACCCGCCCGCAGGTGCCACACACCGGCGCCGCACTGCGCTGCGCCACGGCCCGCTGCAGCGGTTCGCCGCGCTGGGTTGGCACTGGCGAGGGCGATGCCCCCGGCTGTGGATAGCCCTGTGCATACGTCTGTGGGTCGTCCTGTGGATACGCCTGTGGAGAAGGCGGCGCTGCTGCGCGCCGGGCTGTGGGATTTGCTCCTGAATCGAGAGCTGCCATCGCTTGCTGCGACTGGGCTGGAGGCGCTTTTTCATTCAACACTTCCGCCTCGGGCGTGCGCGGCGCGGTGGCTGCCAGCGTGGCGGCCGGTCCGCCGGCCGCGGAGTCGCCAGCAGGCGGACCGCCGCGCAAGTTCTGCGCCAGCAGCGTGCCGCCCAGGGCCAGCACACTCACGCCCAGCACGCCCACGGCGGCCCACAGCCATTTGAGCGAAGCCGCGGACGGGGCCGCGGCAGGGGAAGCAGAGGTGGAATGCATGTGCTCGTCCGGTTGCCAGAGGAAAAGCCGCGGGCTGCGCATGCAGCCGCCACGGCACCGGCGCCAAGGCTAACGCCGGCCCTGCTTCACAAAACCGCGCGCGGCGTAACGGACGTAATCAGCGGTCAACTGCCCGCCGGCACAGAGGCGGCGGTACGCGTTTCGTGCAGCGCCCGCGCGCTGGCGGCCGAGAACAGCAGCACCGCGGACGAAAAGTAGATCCACATCAGCAGCACCACCAGCGAGCCCGCGGCACCATAGGCCGACACCACCGCCGCGGTGGACAGGTACAGCGCCAGCAACTGCTTGCCCACCGTGAACAGCGTGGCGCCCACCACCGCGCCGAATACCAGGCAATGCGTGGGCGGCTTGGGGCCGCTGCCGATGCGCATCAGCCCCAAGAACAGCGCCACCGCCACGGCGAAGGCCACGGCCTCATTGACGATCTGCAGCAGCGTGCCCGAGCCGAACGGCAGCCGCGCGCTGGCCCAGGTGGCCAGCACGTTGATGGCCGTGGACAACACCAGCGACACCAGCAGCAGAAAACCGATGGCCAGCACATAGGCCAGGCCCCGCAGGCGCAGCGAGGCCATGCGCCACCACGCCTTGCGCTCGGGCGCGGGCTGGCCGTGTGCCCACAGCCGCTCCAGCGCGCTCTGCAGCTCCACGAACACCCCCGTCGCGCCCGACAGCAGCAGCACGAAGCCAGCCATCGACGCGAGGCGCCCCTCGGCCGGCTCCTGCGCGCTGGCCAGCGCCAGGCGCACCACCTCGGCGCCGCGCTCGCCCATCACCCCGCGCACCTGGGCGATGAGGTTGCTCTCCAGGTAGGCCTGGTCGATCCACCACCCGAGCACCCCCACCAGCAGCAGCAACAGCGGCGCCAGGCTCAGCATGCCGTAGAACGACATCGCCGCGCTCATGCGCAGGCCGTCGGCGTCCAGCCACATCTGCACGGCGCGCACCAGCGGCGCAATGGGCTGCAACACCCGCTGCAGCAGTGGCTGGGCAAAAGATTTGAGGCTCTGCAGGGACAGTGGCATGGCCCGATTGTGAACAGTGCGGGCCCGGCCCCCTGTCGGCGCAAGCCGATAGCCGGCCGCGCACCGGCTGCCGCACGGACCAGGTGGACGCTCTTACACTCCCCAGTCTTCACTCACCACGACAGACAAGCATGCAAACGCGTTGCGCCCTGGTCGGTATGCCGGGCTCGGGCAAATCCACGGTGGGCCGCCAGCTCGCCCGCCGTCTGGGGCTTCCCTTCGTGGACCTGGACCAGCGGCTGGAGCAGCGGCTGGGCACCAGCATCCGCGACTATTTCGACCAGCATGGCGAAGCGGCCTTTCGCGACCACGAGGCTGCGCTGCTGGCCGAGCTGGCCGCCCAACCCGGCGGCATGGTGCTGTCCACCGGCGGCGGCGCCGTGCTGCGCGAGGACAACCGCGCCACGCTGCGCCGCGGCTTTCCCCATGTGATGTACCTGCGCGCTTCGCCCGACGAGATCTTCAAGCGCATCAAGCACGACCGCACGCGGCCCCTGCTGCAGGTGGACGACCCCCTGGCCCGCCTGCGCGACCTCTACCGCGCGCGGGACCCGCTGTACCGCGAGGCCGCGCACTACGTCATCGAGACCGGCCGGCCCACGGTGCACACGCTGGTCAACATGATCATGATGCAGCTGGAGATGGCGGCGCCGGGCGACCCGGTATAGCAAGCGCCCCTCCTCAGACATGAAAAAGGCCCGCATGCGGGGCCTTGGTTCTCTTGCGGCGCAGAGGCTTACCAGCTGCGCACACGTCCGGTGTCGATGTGCACGAACTGCTCCCGGGCGTAGTAGCCCACGCCGCCCGCCCGCAGGGAGATGGCGGCGTCGCGCAGGTCGCTCAGGGACACGCCGGGCAGGCGCACGTCGATGGCCTTGCCGTCCATGTGCAGGCTGCGCCGCGCCACACCGCCGCCGCGCGTGGTGCGCAGCGTCTCGTTGGTATGGGGGCTGCGATAGCCGGAGATCACCTCGAACGGCTGCTGCGTCTGCAGCGTCTGCCGCACGCGGTGCAGCAGGTGGAACAGGTCCGGGTCCATCACGCCGACGTCGCCGCTGTAGTGGTCGCGCAGGAAGTGGTTGAGCGTGGGCAGCGCCGCAGGAATGAATTGTTCGCCCTGGGCGTAGACCAGTGCCAGCCGCTCATGGGTGTGCAGGTGGTTGAAGGCCAGGCGCCGCGCAAGGTCCTGCTCTTCGCTGAGCGACGCCAACGCCGCCTTGGGCAGCAGCACCGCGGCCGCAGCGGCGTGCGCGACGGCGGCGCCGCGCCCCAGGAATAGACGGCGGTGGGGGTTGTGCGGTGGAGCCATGCGCGAAAAACCTCGAAAAAGCGAAAAAACGCGCTATTTTGGACCGATCACCCCGGCAGCACTACCCGCGCGGACCGCATCGTAGGGTTTTGCCGAATGCTGGCGCAGCAGGCTGGCGAGCTTGCGGTCATGGCCGTACAGGTCGCCATAGAAGTGCGGACGGCCGTCCTGCACCACCACGGTGATGTGCGTGATGATGACCGGCACCGGATGCGGCAGCCGTACGAACACGGGCTTGGGCTGCGCCATGGCCGCACGGATGCGCTCCACGGTCCAGGTGGGATCGTCCTGCAACACGAACTGGGCGAGCGCCACCGGCTCCCCGACACGCACGCAGCCGTGGCTCAGGTCGCGCCGGCTGCGGCCGAACAACGTGGGCGCCGAGGTGTGGTGCAGGTAGATGTTGTCGTTGTTGGGCAGCACGAACTTGATATCGCCCAGCGCGTTCAGCGGCCCCGGACGCTGGCGTATGCGCGCCTGGCCTGCCACCACGGCACCCAGCATCTCGGGCGTGGTGTCGGTGCTCACGCCCGCCGCGCTGACGAACTCCATGCCCTGCCGGGCCAGGTAGCCCGGGTCGCGGCGCAAGCGCGGCACGGTTTCACCGCGGGCGATGGACGGTGGGATGTTCCAGTACGGGCTGAATTCGATGGACTGCATGTCCTCATCGAACAGCGGCGTGCGCGTATCCAGCGCCTTGCCGACGATGACCGCCATCGACAGGCGCAGCGTGATCCTGCCGCCCGCGTACTCATAGGCGCGCAGGCGGTATTCGGGCACGTTCACGGCGATCATGCGCGGGCCCTGCAGCACGGGCGTCCAGCGCAGACGCTCCATCTGCAGCGCGATCTGCTCGGCGCGTGCGGCCGGGGGCACATTCAGCGCCGCCAGCGTGGTCGCGCCCAGCACCCCGTCCGCCTCCAGCCCGTGGCGGCGCTGGAAGGCCGTGGCGGCCTCGACCAACACGGGGGTGTATTGCGCTGGCGCGGACGCTGCGGGCGGCTCGCCCGTGGGCTGCGGCGGCAGGTCGCCCAGCGCCACCAGCCGCTCGGCCAGCACGCCCAGGCCCTCCCAGGGCTGGCCCGGCGTGAGCTTGCGGCCCGGCAGCGCGGGCAGCGGCTGCGCCCAGGCAGGGTGAGCGCCCAGCGCGCGGTAATGCGCCAGCAGTGCGCGCAGCGCCGGGTACATGGGCACGCGGGGGATGGCCGCGTCCCGCGCCTGCTGGATCTGGCCGTCGGCCAGCGCGGTCTGCAGCGCGGCGCGCAGGTCGGGCTGGGGGCGGCGGGAGTGATCGTAGCGCTCGTTGAGCCGTGCCGGATCGATGCGCCCGCCGTGCAGCTCATACAGGTAGCGCTCCACGGCCTGCGTCAGCTCCTGGTCGAGCGCCACGGCGGAGGCGGCATCCAGGCCGCGGGCGGCTGCGGCCGCCAGCGCATCACTCAGGTGCTGCGCGCCATAGTCGGCCGGCTCCAGCCCATCGGCTGCGGCTTCGTTGAGCCAGCGCACCGCTTCATGCGCAGCCGGCAGGGGGCGCCCGTCAGCCGTCAGCCAGGACGGGTTCGCCCAGGCAGCCAGCGGCATCCAGGCCGCCAGCAGCAGGGGTGCAGTGTGGTGTGTCAGCAGGCGCAGGTTCATGGGTCGATCTTGGCATGGCCTGCGCCAACCAGGCGCTAAAGCCCCAGATTCGGAGCGAGCGCGCGCTCCACCTCGGCCAGGGGCACTCCGCTGCGCTGGGCCATGTCCTGCACCTGCGCATCGTCGATCTTGCCGACGCTGAAGTAGGTGCTCTCGGGGTGGCTGAAGTAAAAGCCGCTCACACTGGCCGCGGGCGTCATGGCGTAGCTGTCGGTAATGTCCATGTCCACGTCGGCCGTGCCCAGCAATGCAAACAGCGGCTTCTTCACCCGGTGATCAGGGCATGCGGGGTAGCCCGGCGCGGGGCGGATGCCTACGTACTTCTCAGCGATCAGTTCGTCGTTGGACAGCTGCTCGCCCGCCTGGTAGCCCCACCAGTCGGTGCGCACGCGGTGGTGCAGCCATTCGGCACCGGCCTCGGCCAGGCGATCGGCCAGGGCCTTGAGGGTGATGGCGTTGTAGTCGTCGTGGTCGGCCATGAACTCTGCCACCTTGGCATCCACGCCGATGCCGGCAGTGACGGCAAACGCGCCAATGTGGTCGGCCTGCGTGGGTGCGCCACCCTCCGGGCGAGGCGCGATGAAGTCGGCCAGGCAGCGGCTGGGGCGCATGCGGCCCTCGGCGTCGGGCTGCTTCTCGGCCTGCTGGCGCAGGCCGTACCAGGTGAGCACGACCTTGTCGCGCGCGGCATCGGCGTACAGCTCGATGTCGTCATCGCGCACGGTGTTGGCGGGCCAGAAGCCCACCACGGCGTGGGCCGTGAGCCAGCGGCCCTCCACGATCTTCTTGAGCATGGCCTGTGCGTCGCGGAAGACGCGCGTGGCTTCCTCGCCCACCACCTCGTCCTGCAGGATGTCGGGGTACTTGCCGGCCAGGTCCCAGGTCTGGAAGTACGGCGCCCAGTCGATGAAGGGCACCAGCTCGGCCAGGTCGATGTTCTTGATCACGCGCCGGCCGATGAACTTGGGCGCCGGCGGCTGGTAATGCGCCCAGTCGATGCGCGTCTTGTTGGCGCGGCACTGCGCCAGCGGCCACACCGGTGTCTTCTTCTTGTTGGCATGCAGGTGGCGCACATGGTCGTAGTCGGCCTGCACCTCCGCCAGGTAGCTGTCCTTTTGCTCGCCCAGCAGGCTCTGCGCCACGCTCACGCTGCGCGAGGCATCGGGCACGTAGACCACGGGGCCCTGGTACTGCGGCGCGATCTTGACCGCCGTGTGCACGCGCGAGCAGGTGGCGCCGCCGATCAGCAATGGAATCTTCTTGATGCGGAAGTACTCGTCCTTGTCCATCTCGCCGGCCACGTACTGCATCTCTTCCAGGCTGGGCGTGATGAGGCCCGACAGGCCGATGATGTCCGCGCCTTCGGCCTTGGCGCGCGCCAGGATTTCATGGCAGGGCACCATCACGCCCATGTTGATGACCTCGAAGTTGTTGCACTGCAGGACGACGGTCACGATGTTCTTGCCGATGTCATGCACGTCGCCCTTCACGGTGGCGATGACGATCTTGCCCTTGCTGGACACGTCCAGGCCGGCGGCTTCCTGCTGGCGCTTTTCTTCCTCGATGTAAGGGATCAGGTGGGCCACGGCCTGCTTCATCACGCGGGCGCTCTTGACCACCTGCGGCAGGAACATCTTGCCCGCTCCGAACAGGTCGCCCACGATGTTCATGCCGTCCATCAGCGGGCCTTCGATCACGTGCAGCGGGCGGCCGCCGCCTTGCACCACGATCTGCTGGTAGGCCTCCTCGGTGTCTTCGACGATGAAGTCGGTGATGCCGTGTACCAGCGCGTGCGACAGGCGCTCGCCCACGGTTTTCGGGTGCTCGGGCGTGCCGCGCCACTCCAGCTTCTTGCTGTCGTCCTTGGCGGCGCCCTTGGCGGCCTCGGCGATCTCCAGCAGGCGTTCGGCCGCGTCGGGGCGGCGGTTCAACACCACGTCTTCCACACGCTCGCGCAGCTCGGGGTCAAGATCGTCGTAAACGCCGACCATGCCCGCGTTGACGATGCCCATGTCCATGCCGGCCTTGATGGCGTGGTACAGGAACACGGTGTGGATCGCCTCGCGCACCGGCTCGTTGCCGCGGAAGCTGAACGACACGTTGGACACGCCGCCCGACACCTTGGCACCCGGCAGATGCTGCTTGATCCAGCGCACGGCCTCGATGAAGTCCACGGCGTAGTTGGCGTGCTCTTCGATGCCCGTGGCGATGGCGAAGATGTTGGGATCGAAGATGATGTCCTCGGGCGCCATGCCCACCTCGTCCACCAGGATGCGGTAGGCGCGCTCGCAGATCTCGGTCTTGCGTGCGAAGGTGTCGGCCTGGCCCTTCTCGTCGAAGGCCATGACCACGGCAGCCGCGCCGTAGCGGCGGATCAGCTTGGCCTGGCGCTTGAACTCTTCCACGCCCTCCTTCATGCTGATGGAGTTGACGATGCCCTTGCCCTGCAGGCAGCGCAGGCCGGCCTCGATGACCTCCCACTTGGAGCTGTCCACCATCACCGGCACCCGGGCGATGTCGGGCTCGGAGGCAATGAGGTTCAGGAAGCGCACCATCGCGGCCTTGCTGTCCAGCATGGCCTCGTCCATGTTCACGTCGATGATCTGCGCGCCGTTTTCCACCTGCTGGCGCGCCACCGACAGTGCCTGCTCGTACTGGTCATTCAGGATCATGCGCGCGAACGCCTTGGAGCCGGTGACGTTGGTGCGCTCGCCCACGTTGACGAACAAGCTCCCCTCGCCGATGAACACGGGCTCCAGCCCCGACAGGCGCATGGGCGGCACGGCGTGCGAAGGGACGGAAGATGCGGGGGCGGACGACGGCATGGGGCTCACCTGGATAACAAGAACAGACACATCAGGTGAGCGCCGTTGGTACACGCACGGCTGCATGCCGCGGTGGGCCCGAGCCTGACGCCGCCACGCGCGGGCCGCCTGTGCGGCCCCGGCCGGCGGGCGCTGCAGCGCTCCTCGGGAAAGCGTCGAATTCTACGCGGCCCACCTTTGGGGGGCAGGCATATGGATATACCCCCGCGTGCACTGTGCGCCCAGAACATGGCCCCTACACGGGCCGGTGGTTGGTTCAAGCAAAAACAGACCGCAAGCCAATCACAACAAGCGCTGACAGCTATCAAACAAGGAGCATCAGCCCTGCTCCCGTAACAGTCGCAGCTTGCGGTACAGCGTGCGCGTGCTGACCCCCAGGGCGCGCGCCAATTCGCGACGCGACGCGGCCCCACCCGCCAGCGCCGCGCGCAGGGCCTCGGATTCGATGTCACGCAGGGTGGCATGGTCGGGCTGCTGCGCAGCGCGGGCCGGCGCCGCCGCGGGCGCATCGAACGAGAGCGCGCGCTCGATCGTATGGGCGGTCACCGCCGCGCCGTCGGTCAGCAGCGCGGCACGTTCCAGCACGTTGCGCAGCTCGCGTACGTTGCCGGGGAAGGGGTGCTGCGCCAGCCGGCGCAGCGCCGCGGGCGCAAGCACCAGGCCCCGCCCCCCGGCCACGCGCTGCAGGAGCGATTCCGCCAGCAGCGGAATGTCCTGCGGGCGTTCGCGCAGCGCGGGCAGCTGGATGGGAAAGGTGCTCAGGCGGTAGTACAGGTCCTGGCGAAACCGCCCCTCGCGCACCATGGCGCGCAGGTCGCGGTGGGTGGCCGCCACCAAGCGGATGTCCGCGCGGCGCAGCTCGGTGTGGCCCACGCGGCGGTAGGTGCCGCTTTCCAGCAAACGCAGCAGCTTGACCTGCATGGTGAGCGGGATGTCGCCCACCTCGTCCAGGAACAGCGTGCCGCCGTGCGCCGCCTCCACCAGGCCGGCGCGTGCGGCATGGGCGCCGGTGAAGGCCCCACGCTCGTGGCCGAACAGTTCGCTCTCGAACAGCGTCTCGGGCAGGCTGGCGCAGTCCACCACCACCAGCGGCCGCCCCGCGCGGGGGCTGGCCTCGTGCACGGCGCGCGCGGCCAGCTCCTTGCCCGTGCCCGACTCGCCCAGCAGCAGCACGCTGGCCTGCGACGGGCCCACGCGCGCGATCAGCTCCAGCACGGCCTGGAACGCGGGCGCGCGCCCGATCATGCCCGGCGCGCCCGGCTGCCCCTGGGCAATGCGCAGCGGCTCCATCTTCTCCAGAAAGTACTGGGGCTGGCCCGCCTCGTCGCGCAGCGGCACCAGTTCGATCTGCACGTATTCCTCGCCCGCCGGGGTGTGGTGCAGGTGCAGCACGCGCTCGCGCTGGCCGCTGAAGAGCGAGCGCGCCAGCGGGCAGGTCTCGCCCGCCTGGTCGCACGGCACGGGCGAATGGTGCGACACCGCATGGCAGGTGCGCCCCACCACCGGCGCGCCCTGGCCGAACTGGCGACGGTAGGCGCCGTTGGCGGCCACGATGCGGTAGCCGCGGTCGAACAGGATGTGCGGCTCGGGCAGCCCCTCCAGCCAGGAGGCAAGCAGCGCGGTCTGCGCCACCTGCGCCGGGGTGGGGGAAAGATCTTGGGTGTCGGCCATGGTGACATATGGTGTCACAAATGGCATGCATTGGCAGTGTTTCTACCGTCCACCATGGCAGCGCTGACTCCTTGGGTGGATGTAAGCCTTTGTTCCACATAGGGATTTCGCACGCAGTGCCGCGCGGCCAGGCTGGCACGGCTCTTGAGTCAGGACAAGCAAGTGCGCGGTCCTTTGGCCGCGCCCATCGTGAAGGAACCGCCATGACCGCCCTGCCCGCCTCGTGCACCTGCGCTGCGCCCGACGCAGAACGCCGCACCCTGATCCACGCCACGGCCGCCGCCGGGGGCCTGGCCGCCGTCGGCGCGGCCGTGCCCCTGGTCAGCAGCCTGGCGCCCAGCGAGCGCGCACGCTCCCTGGGCGCGGCCGTGGAGGTGGACATCGCCGGCCTGCCGCCGGGCGGCATGCTCACGGTGGAGTGGCGCGGCAAACCCGTCTGGGTCGTGCGGCGCACGCCGGAGATGCTGCAGTCGCTGCAGGGGCTGGAGGCACAGTTGGCCGACCCCGCATCGGCCAAGGACCAGCAGCCCGACTACGCGCGCAATACCCACCGCTCCATCCAGCCGGAGGTCTTCGTGGCCATCGGCATCTGCACGCACCTGGGTTGCTCGCCCACGGCCGTGGCCCCGGGCGCGCCGCAGTCCGGCCTGGGCGCGGGCTGGCCCGGGGGCTTCTTCTGCCCCTGCCATGGCTCCACGTTCGACAACGCGGGTCGCGTGTACCGCAACAAGCCCGCCCCGACGAACCTGGAGGTGCCGCCGCACCGCTTCCTGAGCGCCACGCGGCTGCTGATCGGCGAGGACAGCGCCAGCGCCTGATCGACCGCCCTTCGACCAAGACCATCACAACCACGCCCCCTTCCATGCCCGCCCCACAGACCCAGCCCCCCGCTGCCGAACGCGACGTCTACGTCGACCTGTACGAAGCCAAGAAGAAGATCTACCCGCGCGCCATCGGCGGCGTGTTCACGCGCTGGCGCTGGGCGCTGGTGCTGCTCACCCAGGGGGTGTTCTACGGCCTGCCCTGGTGGCAGTGGGGCGAGCGGCAGATGGTGCTGTTCGACCTGGGCGCGCGGCGCTTTTACCTGTTCGGCCTGGTGCTGTACCCGCAGGACTTCATCTACCTCACCGGCCTGCTCATCATGTCGGCGCTGTCGCTGTTCCTGTTCACGGCGGTGGCGGGGCGGCTGTGGTGCGGCTTTGCCTGCCCGCAGACGGTGTACACCGAGCTGTTCCTGTGGCTGGAGCGCCTGACCGAAGGCGACCGCAGCGCGCGCATGCGGCTGGACAAGGGCCCGTGGACCTTCGAGAAGCTGTGGCGCAAGACGCTCAAGCAGCTCGCCTGGATGTCGGTGGCGCTATGGACCGGATTCACGTTCGTGGGCTACTTCGTGCCCATCCGCCAGCTGGGCGGCGAGCTGCTGGCGCTGCACGGCACCTGGCAGATCTTCTGGGTGGGGTTCTACAGCTTCGCCACCTATGGCTTTGCGGGCTACATGCGCGAGCAGGTGTGCAAGTACATGTGTCCGTATGCACGCTTTCAGAGCGCGATGTTCGACAAGGACACGCTGATCGTCACTTACGACACCCAGCGCGGCGAGCCGCGCGCCGCGCGCAGCAAGAAGGTAGACGCCAAGGCCGCCGGCCTGGGCGACTGCATCGACTGCTCGCTGTGCGTGCAGGTGTGCCCCACGGGCATCGACATCCGCAAGGGCCTGCAGTACGAGTGCATTGGCTGCGGCATGTGCGTGGACGCCTGCAACACCGTGATGGACAAGGTGCAGTACCCGCGCGGGTTGATCCGCTACGCCACGCAAAACGGCATGCAAAACCGCTGGAGCAGCGCACAGATGCTGCGCCGCGTGCTGCGCCCGCGCGTGCTGTTCTACAGCGCCGTGCTGCTGGCGCTGTGCACGGCCATGCTGGCCAGCCTGGTCACGCGCACGCCGCTGAAGGTAGATGTGGTGCGCGACCGCGCCGCGCTCTCGCGCGTGGTGGCGGGTGGGCAACTGGAGAACATCTACCGCGTGCAGGTCATGAATGCCACCGAGCAGCCCCAGCGCTACCGCATCACGGCCAGCGGCCTGCAGGGGCTGCAGGTGGCCTCGGAGCCCGAAGTGGAGATCGGCCCCGCCGAGTCGCGCTGGGTGGCGGTGCGGCTGCAGGTCCCCTATGGCGCCGCGCCTGCGGGCTCGCACACCGTGCACCTGGACGTACAGGCGCTGGGCGACCGGGCGCAGGTGTCGGAAAAGACCGTGTTCCTGGTGCCGCGCTAGGCGCGGCCGCAGATTACAAGCCAAAAGAGCTTCCAGCGCCCTTCTATCAAGCGCTGGCAGTTCCTTATTTCATAGCAACCCGCTATCAATCCATGCGGATGTTGCGCTCCTTGATCAGCGCACCCCAGCGGGCCAACTCCTTGTCCAGGTGCGTGGCCAGCTGCTGCGGCGTGGTGCCGATGGGCTCGGCGCCGATGGTCTCGAACTTGGCCACGGTATCGGGCTGCTTCATGGCGTCGATCAGCGCGGCGTTGATCTTGTTCACGATGGCCGCCGGCGTGCCCGCGGGCGCGAACACGGCGAACCAGGGCGAGACCTCGTAGCCCGGCACGCCGGCCTCGGCGATGGTGGGGACGCCCGGCAGCGTGGCCGATCGCTTGGCGCTGGTCACGCCCAGCGCGCGCAGCTTGCCCGACAGGATGTGCGGGCGCGCCGAGGTGATGCTGTCGAACATCAGGTCCACCTGGCCGCCCAGCATGTCGGTCACGGCCGGGCCGCTGCCCTTGTAAGGCACGTGCAGCAGGTTCAGCCCGGCCATGGAGGCGAACACCTCGCCCGCCAGGTGAATGGAGGTGCCGTTGCCGGCCGAGGCATAGGTGAGCTTGCCGGGGTCGCGCTTGGCATGGGCGATCACGTCGGCCACGGACTTGTCGGTCGTCTTGGCGGTGTTCACCACCAGCACGTTGGGCACGATGGCCAGCAGGCTGATGGGCGCGAAGTCCTTCACCGGGTCGTAGCTCAGGCGCGGGTACAGCGCCTTGTTGGTGGCCATGCCGATGGACGTGATCATGATGGTGTAGCCATCGGCCGGCGACTTGGCCACGGCGTCGGCGCCGATGTTGCCGCCCGCGCCGGGGCGGTTCTCGATCACGAAGGGCTGGCCCAGCGTGCGGCCGGCCTTCTCGCCCAGCGTGCGGGCAATCACGTCCATGGCGCCGCCCGGAGGGAAGGGCACGACCCACTTGATGGGCTTGGAAGGCCAGTTGGCGTCGGGCTGGGCCACGGCGGCGGCGGGCAGCAGGCCTGCGGCGGCCAGGGTGCAGGCGCCCAGCAGGGCAATGCGGCGGGAGAAAGTCATGGTGTGTCTACCTCAGGTCCAGGATGTCAGGCGGCGGCCACGCGGTCCATGCGTGCCTCGGGGCGCTGCTCGTCGGCCGACAGGGCCTTTTGCAGCACGAAGTCAAAGCGCACGCGAGTGAACGGCGCGCTGATGCCCAGCGATTCATAGCCGGCGGCGGGCGTGCCCGGCTCCAGCGTGACCACCAGGCCGTCGCGCGTGGCGAAGGCGAAGTCGTCGTCCAGGAAGCTGTCGCCCGGAATGTTGACCTGCGTGGTCAGCGTGCGCAGCCCCTCGGCTACCACCAGGAAGTGGATGTGCGCGGGTCGGTTGCCATGGCGGCCCAGGGCGTCGAACAGTTCGGCCGTGGGGCTGCCCGGCGGGATGGCGTAGCCCGGCGGGATGAAGCTGCGAAAGCGATAGCTGCCGTCCGCCCCCGTGCGGATCTTGCGGCGCAAGTGGTAGGGCGCTTGGTCGGGGTCGAAGTGCGAGTAGCGGCCCAGTTCGTTGGCGTGCCACACGTCCACCAGCGCGCCGGCCACGGGCTGGCCGTCGGTGTCGAGCACGCGGCCTTCCATCACCACCACCTCGCCGCGCGGCGGCTCCTCGCCCTCGTCCAGGCGCACCTCACGCTCGGACAGCGGCGCACCGGCCACGAACAGCGGGCCCTCGATGGCGCGCGGCGTGCCCGCGGCACGCTGGGCGCGCTCGTCGGCCTCGTCCATGCGGATGTCGATCAAGCGGTCAAAGCCCAGGCCGGCGGTGATCAGGCCCGTCTGGCCGCTGGCGCCCAGGCGCGTGAGCCAGCCCACGCCGGCCCAGAACTCGTCGGGCGTCACGTCCAGCTCTTCGATGGTGCGGAACAGGTCCGTGACGATGCGCTGCGTGATCTGGCGCACGCGGGCATTGCCCTCGGCCACGTGCACGGTGTTGACGATGTCCAGCAACTGCTGGGCGGTGTATTCGGCCATGTCTCTCTCCTGTGGGATGGAATGTGGGGGTATCGGGGGCCGTGCGTCAGCCGGGGGCGCCTTCCTGCACGATGGCTGACGGGTGGTTGGCCAGCGGCGTCACGTGGATGTCCATGTAGGGAAACAGCGGCAGTTGCGACAGCAGCTGGTGCAGCTCGTCGTTGGACTGCACGTCGAACACGCTGTAGTTGGCGTACTCGCCCACCACGCGCCAGATGTGGCGCCAGCGGCCGTCACGCTGCAGGTCCTGCGAGTACTTCTTCTCGCGGGCCTTGATTTCGTCGGCCTGCGCGGCGGGCAGGTCGTGGGGAATCTTCACATCCATGCGAACGAGGAACAGCATCTGGGTTTCTCCTGGCAAAAAAAAGGGTTCAGGCGGGCTGCGCGCTGGCGCGGCCCAGGTCCACGTGCACGGGCGTGAGGCCCTGGCGTGCACGGTCGAAGCGGTCGAGCCGCTCGGGCACCACGGTGAGGCCGAAGCCCGGCCCGTCGGGCAACTGCAGCGCGAAGTCGGAAAGGACCATCTGCTGCTCCACGATGTCGTCTACCAGCAGCTGCGGGCCGAACAGCTCGCAGTTGTGGTGCGTGCCGCCCAGCGTGGCAAACACATGGGCCGAGGCGGCGCTGCCGACGGAGGTCTCCAGCATCGTGCCGCCGTACCAGCCGATGTCGGCGGCGCGCGCCACGTCGGCCACGGCGCGCGTGCGCAGCAGGCCGCCGTGCTTGGCGATCTTGAGCGAGAACACATGGCAGGCGTTATGGCGCGCCAGGCGCATCGCGTCCTGCGGCGTGCAGACGGTCTCGTCGGCCATCACCAGCGCGGTGTGGGGCAGCGTGGCGGTGAGCTGGCGCAGCGCCTCCTCGTTCCACTGGGCCACGGGCTGCTCGATCAGACCCACACCGGCGTCGATCATCTCGGGCAGGTAGCGGCGCGCGGTGGCGCCGTCCCAGGCCTGGTTCACGTCCACCGTCATGCTGGCGCGGCCGTCCAGCGCGCGGGCGATGCGTGCCACGTGCGCCACGTCCTCCTGTGGCGCGCGTGCGCCGATCTTCAGCTTGAAGATGCGGTGGCGGCGCGCGGCCAGCATCTTCTCGGCCTCCTCGATGTCCTTGGCGGAGTCGCCGCTGGCCAGCGTCCAGGCCAGGGGCAGGCTCTCGCGCTGCTTGCCGCCCAGCAGTTGCCACACGGGCAGGCCCAGGCTGCGCGCCACGGCGTCGATGGCGGCCTGCTCCACGGCGCTCTTGGCAAAGCGGTTGCCCTTGCAGGCCAGGTCCATGCGCTGCAGCAACTGCTCGAAGCGGCCCGCGTCCTGGCCGATCACGGCAGGCGCGAGGTAGCTGTCGATGGCATGCCGGATGCTCTCGGGCGATTCCTCGTTCCACGAGGGGCCGCCGATGGTCGCGGCCTCGCCGAAGCCGCTGGCGCCATCGCTCAGCCACAGCTGCACGATCACGGGGCTCTGGCGCTGGATGGCGCCGAACGAGAGCTTGTGCGGGCGGATCGTGGGGATGTCCAGGATGCGTGCCTGGATGCGTTCGATGCGCAGCACGGAAGCGGAAGGAGAAGTCGTCATGGAAAGCGGGCCGTGGCGAAAAAAGCGTTACGGGCCATGACCTTAGCGCTGGCATCGGGGCGAATCCAATGAGATATATTGCAGTTTTTGTTCGACGCCATCGAACAGTCACAGGTTTTAGGGTTAACCCTTAGAACGGATTGCACCCATGGAACTGCGCCAGTTGCGGTACTTCTTGAGCGTGGCCGAGACCGAGCACCTCACCCGCTCGGCGGATGCGCTGTTCGTCACGCAGTCCACGCTCTCGCACGGCCTGCGCCAGCTGGAGGCCGAGCTGGGCGTGCCGCTCTTTGACCGCCTGGGGCGCGGGCTGCGCCTGTCCCAGGCGGGCCACGCCTTTCGCGACCACGCGGCGCGCGCGCTGCAGGAGCTGGAAGCCGGGCGGCAGGCCGTGGCCGACATGAGCGCGCTTCAGACCGGCACGCTCCAGGTGGGCGTGATCCCCACCTTTCTTACGCGCTTCGTGCCCGACGCGGTGGCCGCCTTCAGCGCGCGCTACCCGGGCGTGCAGCTCACCGTGCGCGACCTGCGCAGCGGCCAGATCGAGGAACTGCTGATCGCCGGTCGGCTGGACCTGGGGATCGCCTTCCATCCGGCCAGCCGCGAGGAGATCGAGGCCGAGCCGCTGTTCGAGGAACGCATGCATCTGGTGGTGCACCAGGGCCACCCGCTGGCGCGCAGGCAGCGCCTGCGGCTGGCCGAGCTGGCGGGCGTGCCGCTGGCGCTGCTGCCGGCCAGCTTCGCCACGCGCAGGTTGATCGACGCGGCCTTCGCCCAGGCGGGCGTGACGCCGCTGGTGCGCGTGGAGATGGAGTCCGTGGATGCGCTGCTGCAGGCCTGCCGCAGCGGGCCGCTGGCCACCATCGCCGCGGAGCACGCGGCCCTGCACGCGGGCCCCGACATGCGCGCCGCCGTGCTCACCGAGCCGCGCACCGTGCGCCGCGCCGGCCTGCTGTGGCGCCGCGGCGCCTCGCGCAGCGCCGCGGCGCGCGAGTTCGTGGCGCTACTACGGCCCGCCATCGCACGCACCGCTGCTCCGCCTTCCCTGCAGGGCGGTGTTGCACAACAAGAGTAAAAAATGGCTCTAGCGCTTACCAGTCAAGCGCAAGCAGCTATGAACTAAGGAGCGCCTACCACAGCCCCCGCGGGCGCGGCAGCAGGCATGGCCTGGGCCGATGCCGGCAGGCCGTAGACGCGGTCGAACGCCCAATTGAAGGCGTAGGTGTAGACAAGGAAAAACAGCAGCAGGCCGGCCTCCATCACCGTGGCCTGCCACAGGCTCACGCCGAACCACCAGGCCATCAGCGGGATGAGGACCAGCGCCAGACCGCCCTCGAAGCCCACGGCGTGCACCACGCGCCGCAGTACGGAGCGGCCCTTGACGCGCTGGCGCGCCTCCCAGCGCTCGAACAGGGCGTTGAAGGTCACGTTCCAGGCGATGGCCAGCGCGGACGCGACGACGGCCATCACCCCCGAAGCGCCCGCGCCCTGGCCAATGGCCATGAAGAGCAGGCTGGAGACGATGATCGCGATGATTTCGTAAAGGGTGACAAAGACCACCCGGCGCTTCGGCCCCTGCAGGCCGACCGCATGTGTTGTTGCACTCATGCGGCGCAGTATAGGGAGTGAAATCTGAAGGAAAAAGTCATCTTCTTTCAGAAATATTGATAGATTGGCGCATGGCCTTCACTTCCGACAACGTCCTCGTGTTCCTGGCCGTGCTGGACCGCGGCTCGTTCTCCGCAGCGGCGCGGGCGCTGTCGCGCGTGCCCTCGGCCGTGAGCATGGCCATCGCCCAGCTGGAAGCCGAGCTGGACATGCCGCTGTTCGACCGCAGCGGCCGCGAGCCGCGCCCCACGGCGGCCGCGCGTGCGCTGGAGCCGCAGGCACGCGCGCTGGCGGCGCAGCTGCAGCAGCTCAACACCCAGGCGCTGGCGCTGACCCAGGGGCTGGAGGAACGCCTGACCCTGGCCATTGCACCCGAGCTGCTGGCCGCGCGCTGGCACGGCCCGCTGGCCACGCTGGCGCAGGACTACCCGCTGCTGCAGGTGGAGGTGCTGGCCGCGCCCCAGGCCGATGCGCTGGCCCTGCTGCATGCCGGGCGCGCCCAGCTCGCGCTGGTGTTCGAGCGCCCCAGCCTGGACGGGCGGGAAGACTTCCAGGAGGTGGGCAGCGAAACCCTGGTGGCCGTCATCGCGCCGCAACATCCGCTGCTGGCGCCGCGCGCGGCGGGTGCGGGCCCTGCAGGCCTGCGCGAGGAACACCTGGCCGGCACGCGCCAGATCGTCGTGGCCGGGCGCGACCTGGGGCAGACCGATGCGCGCTTCGTCTACGCGCGCCACCATTGGCGCACCGACAGCCACTTGGCCGCGCTGGGCTTGATCGAGGCCGGCCTGGGCTGGGGCTGGCAGCCGCGCGCGCTGGTGGCGCCGCGCATCGCCGCCGGCACGCTGGTGGAACTGCCCTTGGAGAACCTGAGCAACGGCGCCCAGTTGTGGGTGGACGTGGTCTGGTCGCGCGAGCGCCCGCTGGGCCTGGGCGCACGCCGCTTCGTAGAGTTGATGGCGCGCCAGCGCCCCGGCAGCAGCCCGGCGCCACAATAGCCAGGCACTGACCATCTTGAGGAGCGTTCATGCCCACCTACCTGCCACCCTTTGACATCGCCGACGACGCGCTGGCCAAGCAATGGCGCCAGTGGCAGCCCAAGGACTTCGCCCCGAACGGCGGCAACGGCAAGAACGGCAAGAACGGCAAGCACGCCGACAAGGACAACGGCGCGCTGCACCTGAAGGACTACGACCCTGGCGCCAAGCCTTTTTCCTGCGGCGACAAGGCACTGGACAAGGCCCGCGTGGAGGAGCTGGCGCTGGAGCTGGACGCGCTGCAGGACCTGCTGTACGCCGACCGCCGCTACAAGCTGCTGGTGGTGCTGCAGGGCATGGACACCGCCGGCAAGGACGGCACCGTGCGCGGCGTGTTCGGCCGCATGAGCGCCCTGGGCGTGCATGCCGTGGGCTGGAAGGCGCCCACCGAGCTGGAGCGCGCGCACGACTACCTGTGGCGCATCCACCGCCAGGTGCCCGGTGCGGGCGAACTCACCGTGTTCAACCGCAGCCATTACGAAGACGTGCTGGTGCCCGTGGTGAACGGATGGATCACGCCCGAGCAGCAGCGCCAGCGCTATGCGCACATCAACGACTTCGAGCGGCTGCTGGCCGAAACGGGCACGGTGGTCATGAAGTTCATGCTGCACATCAGCAAGGACGAGCAGCGCCAGCGCCTGCAGGAGCGCCTGGACGACCCCACCAAACACTGGAAGTTCGACATGGGCGACATCCAGGTGCGCGAGCAGTGGGACGCCTACCAGCGCGCCTATGAGGCCTTCCTGCCCGCCACGCACACCCCGTGGGCGCCGTGGACCATCGTGCCCGCCGACTCCAAGACGCACCGCAATCTGATGATCGCCAGCGTGCTACGCGGCGTGCTGCAGCGGTTGGAACTGCGCTACCCACCGGGCGACCCCGCGCTGGAAAAGTTCACAGTCAAATAGGGCTCTAGCGCTTGCATGGCAAGCGCCAACAGCTCCTTTTAAAGGAGCAAATTTCACCATGGCGCGGGCATGGCAAGGTTATGCATCGAATGCATTAGATGGAAACATGGCGGCGTTGGACAGCCCTGGGCGACAGGCATAAAGTGCTTCGCTTGGTAGACATTCCCCAAGGAATTCCGCATGTCCAACACCCCCAACCCACCCCTTCCCACCCACGCGCTGCCGTCCTATCTGGACCCCAACCACCTCGGCCCCTGGGGGGTGTATCTGCAGCAAATCGACCGCGTCACCCCTTACCTGGGCAGCCTGGCGCGCTGGGTGGAGACGCTGAAGCGCCCCAAGCGTGCGCTGATCGTGGATGTGCCCATTGAGCTGGACAACGGCACCATCGCCCACTTCGAGGGCTACCGCGTGCAGCACAACGTCAGCCGAGGCCCGGGCAAGGGCGGTGTGCGCTTTCACCAGGACGTGACCCTGTCCGAAGTCATGGCCCTGTCGGCCTGGATGAGCATCAAGAACGCGGCCGTGAACGTGCCCTACGGTGGCGCCAAGGGCGGCATCCGCGTCGACCCCAAGACCCTGTCGAAGGCCGAGCTGGAGCGCCTGACGCGCCGCTACACCAGCGAAATCGGCATCATCATCGGCCCCTCCAAGGACATTCCCGCGCCGGACGTGAACACCAACGCCCAGGTCATGGCCTGGATGATGGACACCTATTCCATGAACGTGGGCACCACCGCCACCGGCGTGGTCACGGGCAAGCCCGTGGACCTGGGTGGCTCGCTGGGCCGCGTGGAGGCCACAGGCCGCGGCGTGTTCACCGTGGGCGTGGAGGCCGCGCGCCTGACCGGCATGGCCATCGAGGGTGCGCGCGTGGCCGTGCAGGGCTTTGGCAACGTGGGTGGCACGGCCGGCAAGCTGTTTGCCGAGGCCGGCGCCAAGGTGGTGGCGGTGCAGGACCACACCGGCAGCATCCACAACGACAAGGGTCTGGACGTGCCGGCGCTGCTGGCGCACGTGCAGCAAACCGGCGGCGTGGGCGGATTCGCCGGTGCCGAGCCCATGGCCAACGACGCCTTCTGGGGCGTGGCCTGCGACATCCTGATCCCCGCAGCGCTGGAGAGCCAGATCACCAAGGACAACGCGGGACGGATCCAGGCCAAGATGGTGATCGAGGGCGCCAACGGCCCCACCACCCCCGAGGCCGACGACATCCTCAACGACAAGGGCGTACTGGTGCTGCCCGACGTGATCTCCAACGCCGGCGGCGTGACGGTCAGCTACTTCGAGTGGGTGCAGGACTTCTCCAGCTTCTTCTGGACCGAGGACGAGATCAACGCCCGCCTGGTGCGCATCATGAAAGAGGCCTTCGCGGGCGTGTGGCAGGTGGCGCAGGAGAACAAAGTCACGCTGCGCACGGCGACCTTCATCGTGGCCTGCAAGCGCATCCTGCATGCACGCGAGATGCGCGGCCTGTACCCCTGACACGGCACACCCCGTGCGAGGCGGCCTGCGGGCCGCCTTTTTCTTTGCCTGCCCTTCCGGCCCCGGCGCACGCGCATACGGGACATCGCGGATGGCGCGCGCGCACCCCATTTTTATAATCGGCCGTGCAGACTGCCCTTGGCGGCCTGTATGCGCCCTTTTGTTCGGGCAGGCCGCAGTCCCTGTCGCCACCTGGAATCCCGAACCGTCTGCCGGGCGCGTCATCGCGCTGGCCATTCCTACGATGGCCAGTTTCATTGCTCTCCCTGCTGCCTGCGGCAGCGCCACGCCCATGCCTTCCCCGCGAGGGAGCGGCAGGGCGTTTCATCACACAAGGAGTCTCCCCAGGATGCGCATGTCCCAATGCCTGCCTCTCAGTTTTGCCACCCTCGCCGCCCTCGCCCTGCCGGCCACCGCGCAGTCGCAAGTGACCATCAGCGGCTATCTGGACACCGGCGTCTTTCGTGACTACGACAAGACCCGCAAGCTGGGGACGATCCAGCGCAGCCATCTGGCGGTGGCCGGCACGGAAGACCTGGGCGGTGGCCTCAAGGCCAACTTCCGCCTGAGCACACGCTTCGAGCTGGACACGGGGCAATCCGAAGGGGCGGGCAGCAAGCCCTTCTGGCATGACGAATCCACCGTGGGCCTGCAAGGCGGCTGGGGCCAGTTGCGCCTGGGCCGCGCCCTCAGCGCGATGTGGAGCCAGGAATGGAAGTTCGACGCCTTCTCCAACTTCAACCGCATTGCCTCCACCGCCTGGCACATGGCCCACTACTACACGCCCACCGACCGCGCCAGCAACAACGGGGCCGCGGAGTACGGGCGCATGACCAACGGCATCTACTACGACTCGCCCACCTGGGACGGCTTCTCGTTCAATGCCAGCGCCTCGACCGAGCGCACCCAGACACCCGGCCGCGACGGGCGCGGCGGCTCGGTGGCACTGAACTACGACCAGGGCCCGGTGGCCGCCATGGTGGGCTACGAGCGCAACGGCAGCGGTGACAAGGACCTGTTCCTGGGCGGTCTCTACCGCCTGGGCGCCGCCACGCTGATGATGGCCTACGACCACAGCCGCGCGGGGAGCAGCCCCGATACGTCGCGCATGGTATCGGTGGGCGGCAGCTACGCCCTGGGTGTCACCACGCTGCGCGCCAGCTATGGCCGCCAGCGGCTGAACGACGGGGTGACCCACCACATGGCTTCACTGGGGGCGGAGTACAACCTGTCCAAGCGCACCATGCTCTACGCGAGCCTGGGGCACCAGCGCTACGAACACAACCCCTCGCGTACGGCGTTCGGCGTGGGCGTGGCCCACGCCTTCTGACGCTGCCTCAGAGCACGCGCTGCGCGCGCAGCGCCTGCAGTTGCGCGGCATCCAGCCCCAGCCGCTCGCGCAGCACCTCGTCGGTGTGCTGACCCAGTGGGGGCGGGGCATAGCGCAGGGTGACGGGCGTATCGGACAAGCGCAGCGGGCTGGCGGTGGTCACCACGCGGTTGACCACCTCGCCGGCCGGCGGCTGGGCGCCGGGGTAGCGCTGCTGCTCCACGCGCAGTCCGCGTGCGCGCACCTGCGCATCGTCGAACGCCTGGCCGACATGGTTGATCGGGCCGCAGGGCACGGCCTTGTCCTCCAACAGCGCGATCCAGGCGGCCGTGGGCCGCGTGCGCGTGAGGGCGGCCATCAGGGGGATCAGCGTCTCACGGTGGGTCACCCGGCCGGCGTTGGTGGCAAAGCGTTCGTCGCCGGCCCAGTCGGTACCCGCCGCTTCGCAAAAGCGTGCGAACTGCCCGTCGTTGCCGATGGCCAGCAGCATGTTGCCGTCCTGCGTGGGAAAGTCCTGGTAGGGCACGACGCTGGGGTGGGTGTTGCCCTGGCGCTTCGGAATGTTGCCGGCGTTGAGGAAGCCCGCACCCTGGTTGGCCAGCACCGCCATGGCCACGTCCAGCAACGCCATGTCGATGTGCTGGCCGCGTCCCGTGCGGTGGCGCGCCTCCAGCGCGCCCAGGATGGCGGTGGTGGCATACATGCCGGTGAACAGGTCGATCACGGCCACGCCCACGCGCATCGGGCCGCCGCCAGGCTCGCCATCGGCATGGCCGGTGACGCTCATCAGGCCGCTCATGGCCTGGATCAGCAGGTCGTAGCCGGCCCGCGGCGCATACGGCCCGGTGTGGCCGAAGCCGGTGACCGAGCAGTAGATCAGGCGCGGGTTCAGGGCCGACAGGCTTTCGTAGTCCAGCCCGTAGCGCTTGAGGCCGCCGGTCTTGAAGTTCTCCACCACCACATCGCTTTGCTGGGCCAGCTCGCGGATCAGCCGCTGCCCCTCGGGCGTGGCCATGTCCACGGTGACGGAGCGCTTGTTGCGGTTGCAGGCGGCGAAGTAGCAGGCGTGTTCGCTCGGCTGGCCGTCGGCATCGGGAAAGAACGGCGGGCCCCAGTGGCGCGTGTCGTCGCCGTCGCCGGGCTTCTCGATCTTGATCACGTCGGCGCCCATGTCGGCCAGGTTCTGGGTGCACCACGGGCCGGCCAGCACGCGCGATAGGTCGAGCACGCGCAGATGGCCGAGCGCGCCGGCGCGGCCTGCGCCTGGGGAAGAGGAGGAATCAGGGGTGGTCATGGACAGGCGGTGTTTGCCGAGCGGAAGGCGCATGGTACGGCCCGCCCCGGCGCCGCGGCTTTGCATTTGTGAAAGCTGGCGTTCACGCAGGGCCGCCAGGGTATCCAGCGCTTTCTACAATGCCGGCCATGGCCATGCATTTCGATCTTGTGGATCTGCGCCTGATGGTGCACATCGCCGACGCCAACAGCATGACGCGCGGCGCGGAACTCTCCTTCATCTCCCTGCCGGCGGCCAGCACGCGCATCAAGAACCTGGAAGAAAGCATCGGCACCAAGCTGCTGTACCGCACCAGCCAGGGCGTGACGCTCACGCCGCCGGGCCAGGCCTTCGTGTCCCACGCGCGCATGGTGCTCGGGCAGATCGAACACCTGCGCGGCGACATGCAGGAATACGTGCGCGGCATCAAGGGCCATGTGCGCGTGTTCGCCAACACCACCTCTCTGGGCGAATTCCTGCCGCCCGTGCTGCGGCACTTCCTGCGCCGCAACCCCGACGTGAACATCGACCTGCGCGAGCGCCTGTCGCACGACATCGTGCGCGCCGTGACCGAGGGGCAGACCGACATCGGCATCGTCGCCGGCCTGGTGCGCACCGAGAACCTGGAGACCCTGCCCTACCGCCGCGACCGGCTGGTGTTGGTGGTCCCCAAGGGCCATGCCCTCGACGGCGAGATGCAGATCGACTTTGCCGACACGCTGGAGCTGGACTACGTGGGGCTGCACGAATCCAGCGCCATCCATGCCTTCCTGCGCCACGCCAGCGACCAGCTGCACCGCCCGATCAAGCTGCGCATCCAGGTCGGCAACTTCGAGACAGCCTGCCGCATGATTGAGGCCGGCGTGGGCGTGGGCGTGCTGCCCGAGTCCGCCGCCAGCCGCCATGCGCAGGCCATGGACATCGCCATCGTGCCGCTGTCGGACGCCTGGTCGGTGCGCGAGATGCAGATCTGCGTGCGCAGCATGGAGGCCCTGCCCAGCTTTGCGCAGGAACTGGTGGACCTGCTGGTGGCCGATGCGCAGGGGCGGCTGCAGCTGGAGTGACCGCCGCAGCGGCAGCGGCCCGTGCGATCTTTGAATGAAATTGGCCTCTAGCCCTTGCTAGACAAGCGCTAACAGCTCACTTTTTTGAATCAAGCGTGGTCGGCGCCAGCCAGTACTTGAAGGTGCCGTGTGCGGTGGCCACGAGCTGGCCGTCCTCGTCCAGCAGTTGGCCCGCGCAACTGCACAGGCTGCGCGTGGCATGCACCACCCAGCCTTCGGCCAGCAGCGCGCCGCGCCCCGGGCGGTGAAAGCGGCTGCTCATCTCCACCGTCACCGCGGTCTGCGAGGGCGCCTCGGGCAGCTCGCCCGCGGCGCGCGACATCACGGAATCCAGCAGCGCCATGACCACGCCGCCATGCGCAGCGGGTAACTGGTTGAGCAGTTCCTCGCGCAGGTGCGGCAGGCGCACCTGCACCTTGCCCGGCGGCGCCGGCACCTGCGCGGCGCCGATCAGGCGCAAGAAGGCGCTGCGGTCCACCAGCGGCGGAGCCCCGCTCATGCGGCGCGCGCCTCACGCACCATGTTGCGCGCGATGATGATCTGCTGGATCTGCGTCGTGCCTTCGTACAGGCGGAACAGGCGCACGTCGCGGTAAAAGCGCTCGATGCCGTACTCGGCCATGTAGCCTGCGCCGCCCAGGATCTGCACCGCGCGGTCGGCCACGCGGCCGCACATCTCGGTGGCAAACATCTTGGCGCACGAGGCCTCGGTGGAGACGTTGTGCCCGTCGTCGCGGCGGCGCGCGGCGTCGATGGTCATGCACTCGGCGGCGTACAGCTCGGCCTGGCTGTCGGCCAGCATGGCCTGCACCAGCTGGAAGTCGCAGATGGGCTGGCCGAACTGCTTGCGCTCCAGGGCATATGCGAGTGCGTCGCGCAGGATGCGCTGGGCCACGCCCACCGCTACCGCGGCGATGTGGATGCGGCCCTTTTCCAGCACCTTCATCGCGGTCTTGAAGCCGCGGCCCTCCTGCAGGCCGATGAGGTTGGCCGCCGGCACCTTGACGTTGTCGAAGATCACGTCGCAGGTGTGGGCGCCGCGCTGGCCCATCTTTTTGTCGTACTTGCCAAAGCTGATGCCGGGCGTCTTGGCGTCCACGATGAACGAGGACACGCCGCCCGCGCCCTTGTCGGCCGGGTTGGTGCGTGCCATCAGCGTGAACATGCCGGCGTGCGGCGCATTGGTGATGTAGCGCTTGGTGCCGTTGACGATGTAGTGGTCGCCGTCCTTGATGGCCGTGGTGCGCAGCGATGCGGCGTCCGATCCCGCCTCGGGTTCGGTCAGCGCGAACGACGCGATGACCTCGCCGGTGGCCAGCTTGGGCAGCCACTGGGCCTGCTGCTCGGGCGTGCCATCCATCAGGATGCCCTGCGAGCCGATGCCCACGGTGGTGCCGATGATCGAGCGGAAGGCCGGCGCCGTCTGGCACAGCTCGAACAGTACGCGGCACTCCTCCTCCATCGTCAGCTCCAGGCCGCCGAACTTCTCGGGAATGGTCATGCCGAACAGGCCCAGCTCGCGCATCTCCTGCACGATGGACTCGGGAATTTCATCGGTCTCGGCCACTTCGTTCTCGGCCGGCACCAGGCGTTCTCGCACAAAGCGGCGCACGCTGTCGAGCAGGGCTTCCAAGATGTCTGGGTCGCGGATCATGAGGGTTCTTTCTTCGGTATGCGGGTTCAGAGGGTGTCGGCGGTGCCGAGCACGGCGGTGGACTGGCTGGACAGCGTGCCGCCGTTGCCATGCACCACGGCGGTGTCATGACGCGATAGCTGGCGCGCGCCGGCCTCGCCGCGCAGCTGGCGCACGGCCTCGATCAGCGCAAAGATGCCGTACATGCCCGGGTGCACGCACGACAGGCCGCCGCCGTTGGTGTTCACGGCCAGGCGCCCGCCGGGCGCGATGCCGCCGTTCTGCACGAAGGCGCCGGCCTCGCCCTTGGCACAGAAGCCCAGGTCTTCCAGGAACAGCAGGGTGTTGATGGTGAAAGCGTCGTACACCTGGGCCATGTCCATGTCTTTGGCCTGCAAACCCGCCATCGCGAAGGCCTGGGCGCCCGACTGCGCTGCCGCGGTGGTCGTCAGGTCGGGCATGCAGGAGATCTGGCGGTTCCAGATGGCCGTGGCATTGCCCAGCACATAGACGGGCGGGTTGGGCAGGTCGCGCGCGCGCTCGGCGCGGGTGAGCACGAGAGCGCCGCCACCGTCCGTCACCAGGCAGCAGTCGCGCACGGTGAGCGGGCTGGCGATCGGCCGGGCCGCCAGCACATCCTCGATGGTGAGCGGGTCGCGCATGAACGCCTCGGGGTTCTGCTGCGCCCAGGCACGTGCGGCCACGGCCACCTCGGCCAGTTGTTCGCGCGTGGTGCCGAATTCGTGCATGTGGCGCGCGGCGGCCAGCGCATAGGCGGACACGGGCAGCACCGGCTCATACGGGAATTCGTACGGCTGCGGGTCCAGGAAGCGGCGTGCGGCCACGCTTTCCTTGCGCCCGAAGGTGGCCGAGCGCTGCGCGCTGCCGTAGCACACCAGCACGGCCTTGCACTGCCCGGCCTCCAGCGCGCGGATGGCGGGCAGCAGGTGGGCGATGAAGCTGGAGCCACCGATCATCGTGCCGTCCACATAGGTCGGGTTGATGCCGAGGTGTTCGATCACCGGCATGGTCCACATGCTGGCGTTCACACTGCAGGTGGCCAGGCCGTCGATGTCCTGCATGGTCAGCCCCGCGTCGGCCACGGCCGCGTGTGCTGCACGCACCAGCAGCGTCATGTCGTCCATGCCGGGCGCCTCGCCGCAGCCGTAGGTGGCGGCGCCGACGATGGCTGCGCGGCCGCGCAGCGGCCGGTTCACGGCGGCGGCGTCCAGGGGGGATTGCGGAACGCGGCTCATGCGGCACCCCCTTGCGCTGCGGGCTGGAACAGCACCAGGCCACGCCCGTCCTTCTGCGCCACGCGGGCCTGCACCCGCTGGCCGATGCGCACGTCTTCGGGCGCCACGCCCTCCACGCGGCTCATCATGCGCACGCCTTCATCCAGATCGATCAGCGCGACGTTGTAGTTGCCCCCCGCGTCCGCCTTGCGTGCGATGGTGGTGGCGGAATACACGGTGCCCAGGCCGCTGGCGCGCACCCAGCGCAGCGGGCTGGCGCCGCAATGCGGGCACAGCTCGCGCGGCGTGAATACGTGGTTCTTGCACTGCGGACAGTGCTGCAGGCAAAAGCGGCCGGCATCCAGCTCGGCCTGGTAGTGGGTCTGTGCGCTCAGGTGCATGGGATTCTTCGAGTCTTCGGAGGACGAGGCACAGCATGCCCCGGCCACCGCATCACTTCAATTCGACAATCTGAAAGGGCGTCTTCGCCGCGGCATCAACCCGGCGTGATCCCCGCCGTCTTGATCACCTTGGCCCACTTGTCCAGCTCGCCGCGCAGACGCTGGCGCATCTGCTCCTGCGTGCCGGGATCGGCCTCGGCGCCGGCGTCCAGCAGGCGCTGGCGCACGGCGGGGTCTTTCATCGCGGTGTTGAAGTCGGCGTTGATCTTGTCCAGCACGGCCTGGGGCGTCTTGGCGGGCGCGAACAGCGCGGCCCACGAATACGCCTCATAGCCCGGCAGACCCGATTCCACGCCCGTGGGCACGTCGGGCAGCATGGCCGAGCGCTGGCGGCTGGCCACGCCCAGCACCTTCACGCGGCCGCTCTTGATGTGCTGCAGCGCCGTGGGTGCGTCGCTGAACATGAGCTGCACCTGGCCGCCCAGCAGGTCGTTCATCGCGGGGGCGCTGCCCTTGTAGGGAATGTGCTGCAGCTTGGTCCCCGCCTCCATGTTGAACAGCTCGCCCGCCAGGTGCGTGCCGCCCCCGTTGCCCGACGAGCCATAGGCCAGCGGCGTGCCCTTCTTGGCCAGCGCGATCAGCTCCTGGATGGTGTTGGCCGGCACCGAGGGGTGCGCCACGATGAACACGGGGAACATGGCCGCGAAGCTGATGGGCGCGAAGTCCTTCTCGATGTCGTAGGGCAGCTTGCCCATCAACGAGGGGTTGACCGAGTGGTGGATGGCACCCACGAAGAGGCCGTAACCGTCGGGTGCCTCCTTGGCGGCGGCCGTGGCGCCCACCACGCCGCCCGCGCCGGCGCGGTTGTCGATGACGGTGGGCGTCTTCCAGATCTCGGACAGCCTGTGGCTGAAGACGCGGGCGGTGGTGTCCACCGGGCCGCCGGGCGGGAACGGCACGATGAAGCGCACGGGCTTGCTGGGCCAGGGGTCGGCCGCGAGCGCCGCCAGCGGATGGGCGGCGGCAAGCAGGCTGCCGGCGATGAAGCTGCGGCGGGAGGTGGTGGAATGCATTGGTGTGTCTCCTATCGTTCAGGTGGTCAGGCACAAGGCCTGGTCTTTCAAGGTGCGCTTGAGCACCTTGCCGTTGGTATTGGTGGGCAGTTCGCTCAGGGCGACGATGTGGGACGGGCGCTTGTAGGGCGCGAGCAGCTCGCGCAAATGGGACTGCATGGCATCGGCATCCAGCGCGGCGCCGGGGCGCAACTCCACAAAGGCCACGATCTCCTCGTTGCCGTCCTCCACCGTGCGGCCCACCACGGCCGAGCGCTGCACGCTGGGGTGGGTGTTGAGCGCGGTCTCCACCTCGGCCGGGTAGACGTTGAAGCCCGAGCGGATGATCATTTCCTTCAGACGCCCCACGACGAACAGCGCGCCGTCGGCATGCATCTCGCCCAGGTCGCCGCTGGCGTACCAGCCGCCCTCGCGCATCACCGCGGCCGTGGCCGCGGGGTCGCGGAAGTAGCCGGGCATCAGCCCCCGGCCGCGGATCCACAGCTCGCCGCGCTCGCCCAGCGGCAGCGGCTCGCCCGTGGCCGGGTCGGTCACACGCACCTCGGCCTCGGCCACGGCGTAGCCGGCACTGGTGTCGGTCCGCTGCTCGCCCAGGCGCGTGAGGTGCACCGAACCCGCGTATTCCGACAGGCCGTAGCCGTGGTGCAGCGCCTGGCCGAAGGCGGCCTCCACGCGCTGCTTGAGCGCCAGGTCCAGCGGGCCCGCTCCGGTGTAGAGGTAGCGCAGCGCTGGCGCCTCGGGCCGCTGGATGCCGCGCTCCTGCAGATGCGCCAGCAGGCGCGAGAACAGCGCGGGCGGCCCCTGCAGCTGCGACACGCCATGGTGGGCCAGCGCATCCAGCAGGTCGTCGGGATCGAACTGCGGGCGCATCACGAGCTGCGCACCGGCCAGCAGCGAGCTGATCAGCACCGTGCCCAGACCGAAGATGTGGGTCATGGGCACAAAGGCGTAGCTGCGGTCCTGCGGACCCAGCGCACGCGATGCCCCCGACACACGCGCGAAGTGGATCAGCGCATCGTGCGTGAGCATCACGCCCTTGGGCTGGCCCGTGGTGCCCGAGGTGAAGATCAGCGAGGCGACCGTATCGCGCAGCGCACCTGCCTCGGGCTGCGCGTCCTGGAGAACCGCGCCGTGCTGCATGCCCGGCAGCGCGGAATCGACCGCCGTGAAGCGCTGGGCATGCGCGGCGGCGCTGCGCGATGCCGCTGCCGTGAAGAACACCACGCGCGCATCGGCCTTGCCGACGAAGGCGTCGATCTCGGCGGGCGCCATGCGTGCGTTCACGCCACAGGACCAGGCGCCCACGCGGCTGCAGGCCAGGATCAGCGCAGCATGCTCGGGGCAGTTCTCGGCCACCACCAGGACGCGGTCGCCAGGGCGCACATCCAGGGCCCGCAGTTCGGCCTCGGCCGTGTCGGTGAGCGCGCCCAGGTCGGCAAAACTCAGGCTGCGGCCGTCCGGCAGATGAATGAAGGGCCGCGCGGGCGCCTCGGCCAGCCAGCGGTCCAGCAGGTGATGGATGCGCTCTGCCATCTCAATCCACGGTGATGCCCTGGGTCACCGTGGCCCACATGGCGCGCTCCTGGGCGCCGCGCTCGGCCAGCTTCTGCGGCGCGCCGGTCCACTCGTCGTAGCCCAGCTCCTTGTACCGCTTCTTCAGATCGGGTTGCTGCAACGCGGCATTGACGGCCTTGTTGAGCTTGGCCACCAGCTCGGGCGACATGCCCTTGGGACCATAGACGCCGTACCAACCACCCACGTCGAAGCCCTTGAGGCCGTCGATGCCCGACTCGGCGAACGTGGGCACGTCCGGCAGCGAGGCATTGCGCTGCGGCGAGGTGACGGCAATGGCGCGCACCTTGCCACTGTGGATGTAGGCGCTGGCGGTGCTGATGATGTCCAGCATCATGTTGAGCTGGCCGCCGATCACGTCCGTCATCGCCGGGGCGTTGCCCTTGTAGGGGATGTGGTTCATCTCGATGCCGCTGCGCTTGGCGAACAGCAGCGCGCCCAGATGGTTGGAGCCGCCCACACCGGCCGAGCCGTAGGCGAGCTTGCCCGGATTGGACTTGGCGGTGGCCACCAGCTCGCGCACGCTCTTGTAGGGCTCGTTGTTGTTCACCACCAGCACGTTGTAGTAGCTCAGGATGGGCGCCACGGGCGTCAGGTCCTTGGCCGGGTCGAACGGCATCTTGGTCATCACATTGGGGCTGATGGTGATGGTGGGGCTGGCGGCAAACCACAGCGTCATGCCATCGGGCTTGGACCGCACTACCTCGCTGCCGGCAATGGTGGCGTTGGCGCCGGTCTTGTTTTCCACCATGACCGGCATGCCCAGTTCCTTGGACAGCGCCGGTGCGAACAGGCGCGCCCCCTGGTCCACGGGGCCGCCCGCGGCATAGCCCACGATGAGGCGCACGGGCTGGCCGTCCTGCGCGGCGGCAGGCAGAGCGAAGGCGAAAGGCGCCAGGGCCAGGGCGGCCGTGGCGAGACGACGGGAAGCGGGCATGGTGTGTCTCCTGATGTTGTAGGTAACGCGGGCACCGCTGGGGCGGAGGGCCAGCACGTTGGCAGCAATGGTGCGGCCCGGTGCGCACGCTGGGAATCTGCTTTTGCCAAAGCCGGGGTTCAGGTGTCCTTAGGGCCTGGCCAACAACGCGCACGCTGGCGCACGCCTTGCACCGCAGCCGTGCAAGGCGTCAGGTCACGCAGTCACACACGGCGATCTGCGGCGGCGCAGATCCACCGCTCAGTGCAAGCGCCGCGCGTCAGACGCGCTCGAACACCGCGGCGATGCCCTGGCCGCCGCCGATGCACATGGTCTCCAGGCCGTAGCGGCCCTTGCGACGCTGCAGCTCGTGCAGCAGCGTCGCCAGGATGCGCACGCCCGTGGCGCCGATGGGGTGGCCCAGCGAGATGCCCGAGCCGTTGACGTTGAGCTTGTGCGCGATGGCATCCTGGTCCCGCCATTCCCAGCCCTTGAGCACGGCCAGCACCTGGCAGGCGAAGGCCTCGTTGAGCTCCACCAGATCCATGTCGTCGATGCGCAGGTTCAGCCGCGCGAGCAGCTTCTTCACGGCCGGCACCGGGCCGATGCCCATGTGCGAGGGCTCGCAGCCCGCGGCCGCCCAGCCCACCAGCGTGGCCATGGGCGTGAGGCCCAGCTCGGCCAACTTGTCCTCGGCCACGATCAGGCAGGCGGCCGAGGCATCGTTTTGCTGGCTGGCATTGCCGGCGGTCACGGTGCCGTTCGGCATCAGCACGCGCAGCTTGGCCAGGCTCTCGGGCGTGACGTCGGGGCGAAAGCCCTCATCGCGGGCAAACGTGACCGGCTCGCCCTTGCGCTGCGGCACCTGCACGGGAACGATTTCGTCGGCAAAGCGGCCCGCCTCCCAGGCGGCGGCCGCACGCTGGTGGCTGCGCAGCGCGAAGGCATCGGCCTCCTCGCGCGTAATGCCATAGTCGCGCGCCAGGTTCTCCGCCGTCTCGATCATTCCGGAGATCTTGCCGAAGCGCTCCACCGGCTGCGAGCGCTCGCGCCCGCGGTCCAGGCGGTCGTAGAAGCGCACGTTGCCCGAGCGCGCGCCCCAGCGCATGTCGGTGCTGTAGTACTCGATGTTGCTCATGCTCTCCACGCCGCCGGCGATCACCACGTCGGCGGCGCCGCTCTGCACCATCATCGACGCGGTGACGATGGCCTGCAGGCCGCCGCCGCAGCGCCGGTCCAACTGCATGCCCGGCACCGACACCGGCAGGCCCGCCTGCAGCGCGGCCCAGCGGCCCACGCAGGGCACCTCGCTGTTGGCGTACGACTGGGCCATGACCACGTCGTCGATGCGCGCGGGGTCGATGCCGCTTCTCTCGACCACGGCGCGCACCGTGGTGGCGGCCAGCTCCTCGACGGGCACGGGCCGCAGGCTGCCGCCAAAGGTGCCGACGGGGGTGCGGACGGGGGTGACGATGGCGGCTCTGCGCATGGTGTTGCTCCTTGAAATATGAATGAAAATGGCCGCTAGCGCTTATCTGACATGCGCTAATAGCTATCAAATTTGAAATACCGCGCCACAGCGGCGCAGCGTGTCGTGGGCCTGGCGCTCCAGGTCGGCGCGGTGTTCGGGGGCGGCGATGTCGATCAGCCGGCGCACGCGGCGCGACAGCGTCTGGCCGCGCAGGTCGGCCACGCCATGCTCGGTGACGATCAGGCCCGCGTCGCTACGCGGCGTGCTCACCGGGCCCGAGAGCTGCGCCACGATGCGCGTCTTGCCCTTGGCGGTGGCGGGCAGCGCCACGATGGGCAGGCCGCCTTTGCTGCGGGCAGCGCCGCGCAGGAAGTCCACCGCGCCGCCCACGGCGCCCACGTAGCAGCCGGCAGCCACCTCGGCGTTGATCTGGCCCGTGAGGTCTACCTCGATGGCCGCGTTGATGGCGGTGAGCTTGTGGCTGGCGGCCAGCACCGCGGGGTCGTGCGTGTAGTCGGTGCCGCGCAGCTCGATCTGTGGGTTGCGGTGCGCCCAGCGGCGCAGGCGCTCGCCGCCCATGAGGATGCCGCCGATACCCACGCCGGTGTCCAGGCTCTTCCTGGCGTTGGTGAGCACGCCGGCTTCGGCCAGAGCGGCAATGCCGTCGCCTACCGCGCCGCTGTGCAGGCCCAGGTCGCGGTGGCCGTGCAACGCGGCCAGCACGGCCTCGGGCAGGTTGCCGATGCCCAGCTGCAGCGTGGCGCCGTCCTCCACCCACCCCGCCACATGGCGCGCAATGGCCTGCTCCACCGGGCCGGGCGCGCTGCGGCTCTGGTCCAGCGGCGGGTGCTCGGCGTCGATGAGCAGCGCGAAGTCGCTGGCCTGCAGGTGCAGGCCGCCGTGCGTCCAGGGCACGTCGGGGTGCACCTCGGCGATCACCACACGCGCGCGCTCGATGGCGGCGGGCAGGTATTCCTGCACCAGCCCCAGGCTGTAGCGGCCCTGTGCATCGGGCGGCGACACCTGCAGCAGCACCACGTCGACCGGCAGCACCCCCGCGCGGATCAGACCCGGCAGATGGGAATAGTGGCTGGGCAGGATGTCCAGCACGCCGGCCTGGGCCAGGGCGCGATGCGGCCCGCCCGCGGCATAGCCGAAGAAATCGATGGCGTCGGCCTGCCCGGGCTGCAGCGTGTCCGACGCGCCGATGCCCACGAACACGCGCAGCCGCCCGCCCTGCGCCAGCGCGTGGCGCTGCTGCACCACGGCGCGCGTGAGCGTCAGCGGCTCGGCCGTGGCCTGGCCCCACCACAGCGTGTCGCCGGGGCGGATCAGTGCCTGCAAACGTTCGGCCAATACGCTCATATCAGCCATCCATGGCGCAGCGCGCCACCCGCAACTCATGAAACTGGCGCGCCGGCACCGGTCCGATGGCCGCGGAGCAGGCCATGCCAGCGGACGCCGTGGTGCGGGCTTTGCCCGGCCACTGGCGTCGTCCCCCTGGGGGGATGGCGCCGCAGGCGACACAGGGGGGAGTCATTTCCTGTCCCAGTCGAAGCGCAGCGGCTGCTTGTCCTTGAACCGTCGCACCGCGTCCTGGTGGTAGTCGGAGCCACGGCACACAGATTGCGCATAGGACTCCAGCTCGGCGATGGTGCGCGCGTCGCTCTCGAAGGACTGGTTCATGATGGTCTTGGCCATGCCGATGGCAGCGGTGGAGGCCTCGCCAAAACGCCGTGCCAGCGCCAACGCGGCCTCGGTCAACGCGGTGGCGTCGTCCACAATGTCGAACACCATGCCCAGTTGCTGGGCTTCTTCGGCATCGACGGTGCGCGCGGTGAAGACCAGCTCCTTGGCCTTTTGCTGGCCCACGATGCGCGGCAGCAGGTGCATCGCGCCCAGGTCGGGGATCAGGCCAATGCGGCCGAACACCGCGCAGAACTTGGCGCGGCGCGTGGCCAGCACGAAGTCGGCTGCCAGCGCCAGGCTCAGGCCCGCGCCGAAGGCTGGGCCGTCCACCGCGGCGATCACGGGCTTTTCCAGGTTCACGAGTTCGGGGAACCACTGGTGCAGCTCGCGCATGCCCTTGCGAAAGGCCAGGCCGGTGCGGCTGGTGTCCAGCATGGCAGAGATGTCGCCGCCCGAGCAGAACGCGCCGCCCGCGCCGGTGAGGATGACCGCGTGCACCTGCGCGTCGTCGCGCATCTGCGCGATGGCGGCGGCCAGGGCCGGGCGCATGGCCTGGTTGAGCGCGTTGCGTGCCTCGGGGCGGTTCAGGGTGATGGTGCCGATGCCGTCCTGCACGGAGGTCAACACGGGGGATGCGCTCATGGCGTGCTCCAGGGTATTTGATTCAGAACGAGCTCCAGCGCTTACCTATGAAGCGCCGACAGCTCACTTTTTGATAGCTCACGCCAGTTCGGCGAAGCCGTGGCTCAGCACCACCTTGTCGCGTTCGAGCACACGGGCGCGCAGCTGCACCTGCGCCGGTTGGCCGGGCACGCGCCAGATCTCGGTCACCAACGTCTCGCCCGGGTACACCGGGGCGGCGAAGCGGATGTCCATCGCCTTGAGGCGCGCGGGATCGCCGGCGCAGCACTGGCGCAACACCGCATGCGCCACCAGGCCGTAGCTGGCCAGCCCGTGCAGGATGGGGCGCTCGAAGCCGGCCTTGGCGGCCACGGCCGGGTCGGCGTGCAGCGGGTTGTAGTCGCCCATCAGGCGGTAGAGCAGCGCCGCCTCGGGGCGGGTGGGCTGGGTGTCGGTGAAGTCGGGCGCGCGGTCCTGCGGCGTGGGCTGCAGCGCGGGCAGCGGTGCGTCGCTGGGCTGGCCGCCGCCCTGCTGGCTGTAGCCGCCATCCCCGCGCAGAAAGGTCACCTGCTGCACGGTGGCCAGCAGCTCGCCGGCGGCGGTTTCCAGGCGCCGCTCGGTCACCATGATGGCGCCCTTGCCCTCGCCCTTGTCGGTCAGGTGCGTGATGCGGTTGTGGCCCACGACCTCGCCGCTCGCGGGCAGCGGGCGGTGCAGGCGCATGCGCTGCTCGCCGTGCAGGAGCTTGACCCAGTCGATGCCCGTGTCCGGCTCGCGCGCCCAGAAGCCCGGGTAGCCCAGCACCACGGCCTGCGACGGCAGGGCGCGCAGGCCGCCTTCCAGCCCCTCGTAGACGAAGGGCAGCGCGCTGGCGTTCAGCGGATCGTTGCCCAGCCCGAGGCTGAGCGCGTAAAGCATGGTGTCGCGCTCGGTGTACGTCTGGCGGATCACGCCAAAATCGCGCGCCTTCAGGTGGTGATAGTCAATGGCCATCTCAGTTGTCCATAAGGTTGTGATTGCCAGCGCGCCATGCAACTGGCGCGTCCCCAGGCCAGCGGCCACCGCGCAAGGGCCTGGGCTGGCCGCGCCGCCCCGCCGCGCTGGTGGCGTCCCCCTTCCCGTAGCGCGCAGCGCGCAGAGAGAAGGGGGGAAGGCGCGCAGCGCCTCAGGGGGTTGTCTCTGTCACACAGGATCCCAGGAGAACACGTCGCCCGAGCGCTCCATGGGCACGAACGAGGCCTTGAGCGCGGGCATGCCGTGCTCAGCGATGAACTCGGGCGTCCAGCCTTCGCTGCGGTGCACCGAGCGCAGGGGGCGCGGCTGGCTCATCAGGAAGATCTCGTTGTTGCGCACGGCGAAGACCTGGGCGTTCACGTCCTTGGCCTGGTCCGACAGCAGGTACACGGCCAGCGGAGCGATCTTGTTGGGCGTCATCTGCTGGATCTTGGCCACGCGCGCCTGCTGCTCGGGCGTGTCGGTGGGGATCGAGCCGATCATGCGGCTCCACGCAAAGGGCGCGATGCAGTTGGAGCGCACGTGGAACTGCTGCATGTCCAGCGCGATGGACTTGGACAGCGCCACCAGCCCCAGCTTGGCCGCGCTGTAGTTGGCTTGGCCGAAGTTGCCGATCAGGCCCGAGGTGGAGGTCATGTGCACGAAGGCGCCGCTCTCCTGCTCCTTGAAATGGTTGGCGGCCGCGCGGCTCATGTAGTAACTGCCGTACAGGTGCACCTTGAGCACGGCGTCCCACTCGTCCAGGCTCATCTTGTGGAAGAACCGGTCGCGCAGGATGCCCGCGTTGTTGACCACGCCGTCGATGCGGCCGAAGTGGTCCAGCGCGCACTGGATGATGCGGCCCGCCGCGGCGGCCTCGGCCACGCTGTCCATGTTGGCCACGGCCTGGCCGCCGGCGGCCTTGATCTCCTCGACCACCTTCTGCGCGGGGCCGGCGTCGGTGCCTTCGCCCGTGGTGGAGGTGCCGATGTCGTTCACCACCACCTTGGCCCCGGCGGCGGCCAGCGCCAGCGCCATGTCGCGCCCGATGCCGCCGCCAGCCCCCGTCACCACCACCACCTTGTCCTGCACCATCTTCTGCGCCATGTCTGTCGTCCTTTGTTTGCGATAGGAAATCAATGGCTGCGAGCATGACGGCAAAGGGCCGCCTGCGCTATTCGGCAATCGCAAGGGCGGGCTTCGGCCCCATGAAAGCGGCGCGAAGACCCCGGGGGCTTCATGGGCGCCGAAGAGGCGCTTTCACAAACGCGGATTGCGCGGGTGTCGGCCAGACCGCACGATGGCGACCATGACCGAACCCACCATCGACACCGCCCAGCTCGCGCACCTGCAGACCTGGCAGGGCCAAAGCGAAACCCTGAGCGACACCCTCACGGCCACGCCCATCGCGGCGCTGTCGGCCACGCTGGACCGCGACGACCCCGCGCCCGCCCCCGGCACCACCGTGCCGCCGCTGTGGCACTGGCTGTACTTCCTGCCGCATGCGCGCCAGAGCGAGATCGGCCCGGACGGGCACCCCAAGCGCGGGGGTTTTCTGCCGCCCGTGCCGCTGCCGCGCCGCATGTGGGCGGGCGGGCGCCTGCGCTGGGAAATGCAGGGGGATGGTGCCAACCCGCTGCAGGTGGGCCAGCAGGTGCAGCGCACCTCCACCATCCAGTCCGTCAAGCACAAGGCCGGGCGCTCGGGTGAGCTGCTCTTCGTGCTGGTGGAGCACCAGTACCGCAACGCGCAGGGCCTGGCGCTCACCGAGGAGCACGACATCGTCTACCGCAGCGCCGCCCAGCCCGGCGACCCGGCGCCCACGCCGCAAAAGCCGCCGCTGGAGGGCCAGGCCGCCTGGTCGCGCACCATCGTGCCCGACGACGTGCTGCTGTTTCGCTACTCGGCGCTCACCTTCAACGGCCACCGCATCCATTACGACCGCAAGTACGTGACAGAGGTCGAGGGCTACCCCGGCCTGATCGTGCACGGCCCGTTGATCGCCACGCTGCTGCTGGACCTGCTGCGCCGCAGCCTGCCCGGTGCGCAGGTGCTCACGTTCGACTTCCGCGCCGTGCGACCGACGTTCGACCTGCACCCGTTCAGCGTGCACGGCAGGCCCTCCAGCGACGGCAAGTCCGTGGAGCTGTGGGCCCAGGACCACGAGGGCTGGCTGACCATGCAGGGCACCGCCACGCTGGCCTGAACACTACTAAATTCATAGCTACTAGCGCTTGCTGCATCAGCGCTAAAGAGCAAAAACACTTGAAATCCACCATGATCCACCAGCCCGACCAGTACCAGGAAATCCGCGACGCCGTGCGCGCTCTGTGTGCCCAGTACCCTGACGAATACTTCCGCAAGGTCGATGAGGCCCGCGCCTACCCCGAGGCCTTTGTCGATGCCCTGACCCAGGCCGGCTGGATGGCCGCGCTGATTCCGCAGGAGTACGGCGGCTCGGGCCTGACCATGGCCGAGGCCTCGGTCATCATGGAAGAGATCAACCGCAGCGGCGGCAACTCCGGCGCCTGCCACGGCCAGATGTACGTGATGAACGCCATCGTGCGCAGCGGCAGCGAAGCGCAAAAGCAGAAATACCTGCCCAAGATTGCCTCGGGCGAGCTGCGCATCCAGTCCATGGGCGTGACCGAGCCCACCACGGGTAGCGACACCACCAAGCTCAAGACCAGCGCCGTCAAGAAGGACGGCCGCTGGGTCATCAACGGCCAGAAGGTCTGGATCTCGCGCATCCAGCACAGCGATCTGATGATTTTGCTGGCGCGCACCACGCCCGCCGACCAGGTGAAAAAGCGCTCCGACGGCCTGTCGTGCTTCCTGATCGACCTGCACCAGGCGATTGGCAACGGCCTCACCGTGCGCCCCATCCTGAACATGGTCAACCACGAGACCAACGAACTGTTCTTCGACAACCTCGAGATCCCCGAGGACGCGCTGCTGGGCGAAGAAGGCAAGGGCTTCAAGACCCTGCTGGACGGCCTGAACGCCGAGCGCACGCTGATCGCCGCCGAGTGCATTGGCGATGGTTACTGGTTCATCGACCGGGCCAGCAAATACGCCAAGGAGCGCGTGGTGTTCAACCGCCCCATCGGCCAGAACCAGGGCGTGCAGTTCCCGATTGCTGACGCTTTCATCGAGCTGGAAGCCGCCAACCTGATGCGCTGGAAGGCCTGCGAGAAGATTGACGCCCACCAGAACGCGGGCGCCGAGGCCAACATGGCCAAGTACCTGGCGGCCAAGGCCAGCTGGGAAGCGGCCAACGTCTGCCTGCAGACCCACGGCGGCTTTGGCTTCGCGTGCGAGTACGACATCGAGCGCAAATTCCGCGAGACGCGCCTGTACCAGGTGGCGCCGATTTCGACCAACATGATCTACAGCTACGTGGCCGAGCACATCCTGGGCTTGCCCCGTTCTTTCTGAGATGAACAACCCCCTGAGCGGCTGCGCCGCTTCCCCCTTCTCTCGCGCTTCGCGCGGGAAGGGGGACGACGCCAGCGCGGCGGGGCGGCCCTTGCGCGGCGTCTGCTGGCTTGGGTTGCGCCGATCGCAAGCGCCGCTCACCGCGCTCATGCAGGGAACGACTGACCCATGACAAAAACCATCCGCCCCCTCGACGGCCTCACCGTCGTCTCGCTGGAACACGCGGTGGCCGCGCCGTTCTGCACGCGCCAGCTGGCCGACCTGGGCGCGCGCGTCATCAAGGTAGAGCGCCCCGGCAGCGGCGACTTCGCGCGCGGCTACGACCAGCGCGTGAAGGGCCAGTCGTCGCACTTCACCTGGATCAACCGCAGCAAGGAGAGCCTGGCGCTCGATGTGAAGCAGCCCCAGGCCAAGGCCGCGCTGCTGCAACTGCTCAAGACCGCCGACGTGCTGGTGCAGAACCTCGCGCCCGGCGCCGCCGCACGCATGGGCCTGTCGTATGAAGCGCTCAAGGCGCACAACCCCAAGCTCATCGTGTGCGACATCAGCGGCTACGGCGCCGACGGGCCGTACCGCGACAAGAAGGCCTACGACCTGCTGATCCAGAGCGAGGCGGGGTTCCTGTCCGTCACGGGCACGCCCGAGACGCCATCCAAGTCCGGCATCTCGGTGGCCGACATTGCCGCGGGCATGTATGCCTACACCAACATCCTGTCGGCCCTGCTGCTGCGCGGCAAGACGGGCGAGGGCAGCCACATCGACGTGTCCATGCTCGAAGCCATGGGCGAGTGGATGGGCTATCCGATGTACTACGCCTTCGACGGCGCGCCGCCACCGCCGCGCACCGGCGCATCGCACGCCAGCATCTACCCCTATGGCCCGTTCGTGGCGGGCGATGGCAAGACGGTGATGCTGGGCCTGCAGAACGAGCGCGAATGGAAGGCCTTTTGCGACGCCGTGCTGCAGCGCCCCGAAGTGGCCTCGGACGCGCGTTTTGACAGCAACGGCCAGCGCAACGCCCACCGCGACGCGCTGCAGGCGCTGATCCTGCAAGAGTTCTCCACGCTCAGCGCCGCCCAGGTCGTCGAGCGGCTGGACCAGGCGGGCATCGCCAACGCCCGCGTGAACGACATGGCCGACCTGTGGGCGCACCCGCAGCTGGCCGCACGCCAGCGCTGGAGCGACGTGGATTCCCCCGTGGGCCGCATCCCGGCGCTGCTGCCGCCCGGCGTGAACAGCGCGTTCGATTACCGCATGGACGCCGTGCCCGCCGTGGGCCAGCACAACGCCGCCATCCTGGCCGAGCTGGGCTGGAGCGCCGAGCAGATCGACGCCCTGCAGGCCCCGCAACCTCTTTGACGCAAAAACCATAGCTGCTAGCGCTTGATACGCCTGCCCGGGAGCCCGAAATGAAGCAAGAAACCCAAGTCACCATCCATCCCCTGGCCCAGTTTGCCGCCACGCTGCAATGGAGCGACGTGCCCGCACCCGTGCAGCGCCGCACCGAAGACCTGTGGGTGGACTGGTTCGGCTCCGTGCTGGCCGGCTGCCGCGCGCGGCCCGTGGCCAGCATCACGCGCTTTGCCCTGTCGCAAGGCCCTGCCAGCGGCCCGGCCGAGGTGATCGGCCACGGCGCCACCAGCAGCCCCATGATGGCAGCGCTGGCCAATGCCGCAGCCAGCCATGTGGCCGAGCAGGACGATGTGCACAACGGCTCGGTGTTCCACCCGGCGGCCGTGGTCTTTCCGCCCGCGCTGGCCGTGGCGCAAAGCATCGGCGCCAGCGGCGCGCAGCTCATGGCGGCCTGCGTGGCGGGCTATGAGGTCGGCATCCGCGTGGGCGAATTCTTGGGCCGCAGCCATTACAAGGTGTTCCACACCACGGCCACGGCCGGCACGCTGGCGGCGGCCGCTGCCGTGGGGCGCCTGCTGGATCTCACGCCCGCGCAGATGCAGCACGCCTTTGGCTCGGCCGGCACGCAGTCGGCGGGGCTGTGGGAATTTTTGCGCACCGCGGCCGACAGCAAGCAGCTGCACACGGCCCACGCCGCCGCGGCCGGCCTGATGTCCGCCTACCTGGCCCAGGACGGCTTCACCGGCGCGCAGGACATCTTCACCGGGCCGCAGGGCCTGGCCGCGGGCATGTCCAGCGATGCCAACCCGGCCAAGCTCACCGAGGGCCTGGGCACCCGCTGGGCCACGGCCGAGACATCGTTCAAGTGGCATGCCTCGTGCCGCCATACGCACCCTGCCGCCGACGCGCTGCAGCAGGTGATGCGCGAGCACGGCCTGGCGCCCGCCGACATCGCACAGGTGACCTGCCATGTGCACCAGGGTGCCATCGACGTGCTGGGGCCGGTGGTCTCGCCCACCACGGTGCACCAGTCCAAGTTCTCCATGGGCACGGTGCTGGCATTGGCCGCACGCTTTGGCCATGCGGGTTTGACCGAATTCGACGAGCAGTTCCTGGCCCCGGACACTGTGACCTTGCGCGAGAAGGTGCGCATGGTGCTGGACCCCGAGGTGGACGCCGCTTACCCGCAGCGCTGGATCGGCAAAGTCACCGTGCAGACGACCGACGGCCGCACGCTGGCCGGGCGCGTGGAAGAGCCCAAGGGCGACCCCGGCAACACCCTCTCGCGCGAGGAACTCACGGCCAAGGCCCTGCGCCTGGCCGCCTACGGCGGCGCGGTGTCCGACGCGCAGGCCCGGGCGGCCGTGCAGCGCCTGTGGCAAGTGCAGGAGTGGCCGCGCACGCAGCATCTGCTGGGCTGACCAGTGGTCCCGTCTGCGCCGCGGCCCATGATCCCCCCAGGGGCGCAGAAGACGCCCTCTTCACCACCACCGACAAGGAGACATACGCATGACCGCACGCTTCATCCCGATTTCCCGGCGCACCACCTTCGGCGCCATCGCCGCGGCCTGCGCGGCGCTGGCCTTGGGCGGCCCTGCCGCCGCCAACACCTGGCCTGAAAAGAACGTCACCCTGGTCGTGCCCTACAGCGCAGGCGGGCCCACCGACGTGGTGGCGCGCCTGCTGGCCGTGCCCATGGGCCAGTCGCTGGGCCAGACCGTGGTGGTGGAAAACACCGTGGGCGCGGGCGGCACCATTGCGCCCAACCGCGTGGCCAAGTCCAAGAACGACGGCTACACCATCCTGATCCACCACATGGGCATGGCCACCGCGCCCGCGCTCTACAAGAAGCTGCCCTACGACCCGCTGAAGGACTTCGAGTACATCGGCCAGGTGCTCGACGTACCCATGACCCTGCTGTCGCGCAAGGACTTCCCCGCCAACACCTTCCCCGAGCTGCTGGACTACGTGAAGAAGAACCAGGACAAGGTGTCGCTGGCCAACGCGGGCGTGGGTGCCGTGTCGCAGCTGTGCGGCATGCTGTTCATGCACCAGGTGGGCGTGAAGCTGACCACCGTGCCCTACAAGGGCGCCGGCCCGGCCATGAACGACCTGATGGGCGGCCAGGTGGACCTGCTGTGCGACCAGACCACGCAGACCGCACCCGTGATCCAGGACGGCAAGCGCGCCAAGGTGTTCGGCGTGACCACGCCGCAGCGCCTGGCATCCATGCCCAACATTCCCACGCTGGACGAGCAGGGCCTCAAGGGCTTCGACGTGAAGGTGTGGCACGGCATGTACGCCCCCAAGGGCACGCCCAAGGACGTGATCGAGAAGCTCAACAAGGCATTGAACGTGGCGATCAAGGACGAGAACGTGAAAAAGCGCATCGCCGAGCTGAGCTCCGACCTGGTCTCACCCGAGAAGGCCACGCCCGAAGGCCTGCGCAAGCACCTGGCGGCCGAAGTGGCGCGCTGGGACAAGGTCATCAAGGCCGCCGGCGTGAGCGCCGAGTAATCTCGCCCGTTTTGCCCCGGCTGGCACGCTGCCGGCCGGGGCGCTTGCACCACAAGGCACCCCATGATCGACCGGCTGGACCACCTCGTGCTCACCACCGCCCATGAAGCGCAGTGCGTGCACTTCTACTGCACCGTGCTGGGCATGGCGCTGCAGACCTTTGGCGAAGGCCGCAAGGCCTTTGTGTTCAACGGGCAGAAGATCAACCTGCACATCCAGGGCCGCGAGTTCGAGCCCAAGGCCCAGCACCCGATGCCGGGCGCGCTGGACCTGTGCTTCATTGCGTCCATCCCGCTGGCGCAGGTGCAGCAGCGCCTGGCCGAGTACGGCATTGCCATCGAGTGCGGCCCGGTGCAGCGCACCGGCGCGCGCGGCCCCATCCTCTCGGTCTACGTGCGCGACCCGGACCACAACCTGATCGAAATCGCCGAATACGCCTGACCCGCGCTGTTCCCGCCTCCCTGCTTCCCATGACCGACTCCGTGCGCCACGCCTGCTCCTTCCTCTTCGTTCCCGCCACCCAGCCCGAGCGGCTGCCCAAGGCCCTGGCCAGCGGCGCCGACCTGGTGATTGCCGACTGGGAGGACGCCGTGGCCCCCGCCGACAAGGAGCGCGCCCGCACCGCCCTGGCCGACGCGCTGGCCACCCTGCCGGCCCCGCAGCGCGCGCGGCTGCTGGTGCGCATCAACAGCGAGGCAACCCCCTGGTTTACGGCCGATCTGCAGGCGTTGGCACAACTCACCGCCCAGGGGCTGGCCGGCGCCGTGGTGCCCAAGGCCGAGCGCGCGCAGACCCTGCAGGCCGTGGCCCAGGCCGCCGGGCTGCACGCCGCGCTGGTGCCGCTGGTGGAAAGCGTGGCGGGCCTGGCGGCCGCCGACGCGCTGGCTACCGCGCCCCAGGTAGCGCGGCTGGCCTTCGGACACCTCGACTTCCAGGTGGACGCCGGCATGGCCTGCGCCGAAGACGAACAGGAGTTGCTGCCCGTGCGCATGGCCCTGGTGCTGGCCTCGCGCCGCGCGGGGCTGGCCGCGCCCATCGACGGCGTGACGGTGGACACGCGCAACCCCGAGCGCATGGGCCGCGATGCCGAGCGCGCGCGGCGCATGGGCTTTGGCGGCAAGCTGTGCATCCACCCGGCGCAGGTGCCAGTGCTGCATGCCGCATTCGACCCCGATGAGGCTGCCGTGACCCATGCGCAGCGCGTGCGGCAGGCGCTGGAGCAGGCGGGCGGCGGCGTGTGCGTGCTGGACGGCCGCATGGTCGATGCACCAGTGCTGGCGCAGGCCGAGCAGACCTTGCTGCGCCACGCGCGGGCGCTGCAGCGCCTGGCGAGGGTCTGAAGGCCCGCTCCGGTTTCGTGCCTGCAGCTCTGCCGCGCGCCGGCACAATCACCGGCGTGCCCCTACCGTCATTCCTCCCTTGATGAGACTCTTCCGTACACAACCGCTGTGGGTCATGCTGCTCACGCTGCTGTCGGGCTTTGCGCTGAGCCAGGCTTACCGCACCACCACCGCCATCGTGGCCCAGGGCCTGCAGGCAGATTTCGGCCTGCAGGCTTCCTCGTTGGGGGCGTTTGCCGGACTGTTTGGTTTGTCGTTCGGCATTGCGCAACTGCTGATGGGCATCGCACTGGACCGCTACGGCCTGCGCCGTACGGTGCTGGTGGCTGCGCCCCTGGGCATCGCTGGCGCGGCCCTGTCTGCGCTGGCGCCCAGCTATGGCTGGCTGATGGTCGGTCAGGTGCTGATCGGGGTGGGCTATTCACCCGCCTTCGTGGCCTGCACGCTGTTCATTGCGCGCTATTTCGCGGCCGACCGGTTTGCCTTTTTCTCGGGCCTGAGCATGGGCCTGGGCGGGCTGGGGTTGCTGTTCACCGGCACACCGCTGGCCTGGGTGGTGCAGCACTGGGGCTGGCGTGCCGGCTTTGGCCTGCTGGCTGGCCTGAGCCTGCTGTCGTGGCTGTTGATTTATGCGCTGGTGCATGAACCGGTACGTGCCGATACCGCACACCGTCCAGCCAGCAGCTGGGGGGAGGCGCTGACGGGCATGGGACGGCTCTTTACCGTGCCACACACCTGGGGCATCGTGATCCTCGGCATGTCGTGCTATGCGGCCTTTTTGTCGCTGCGCGGCCTGTGGCTGGGGCCTCTGCTGATCGACCGCTACGGTTTTTCGCTGGTGGACAGTGGCAACGTGGCGCTGGTGCTGTCGCTGATTGCGCTGTTCACCCCCGCCGCTTTCGGCCGCATGGACCCGGGCCCCGCCCGGCGCCGCACCTGGGTGGGCCGCGCTTCGCTGTCGATGGCCGGCCTGTTCGCCATCATGGCCTGGGTCAACAACGCCCAGGCCACGGTGGCGCTGATGATCGCGATGGGGCTGCTGTCAGGCTACAGCATCTTGCAATATGCCGACGTGCGCTCGTCCTACCCCAACGAACAGACGGGACGCGCCCTGTCGCTCTACACCATGGCCATGTTTCTGGGGGTGGCGCTGATGCAATCGCTGACCGGCGCCGTGGCCGCCTGGGCCACCAGCGCCGGGCTGGAGCCCTACCGCGCGGTGTTGCTGTGCATCGCCGCCTGGCTGGCGCTGGCGTCGCTGGCCTTCAGGCTGCTGCCAGCGTCCGCGCTGCTCCAGCAACGGTAACCAGGGCCGCGCGGGAGACTGCCCCGCGCAACGTGCTCAGCGCTGGCGCCACACGGCCCGCGCGCCGGACTGGCCCAGGCCTTCCATGACCGACTGCGTATGCGCGCCGGGCGCGCAGGCCTCGCCCGGCTCGTAGGCTGCACCATCAAAGCGGGGCGCGGGTGCCGCCTGTAGCACCCCCTGGCGTTCGGAATACACATCCCGCGCACGCATGTGCGGGTGCTGCGCCGCCTCGACGGGGCTGAGCACGACGCCAAAACAGGCGTCGGTGGGCTCCAGCAGCGCCTGCCAGTGCGCACGCGGCTGCGCCAGGAACAGCGCGGCCAGCCGCGCGCGCCGCACCGGCCAGGCGGCCTTGTCCCATTGCGACCCGGTGAAATCGGGGTCCTCGGCCAGCCCCAGCACCTGCAGCAGCAGGGTGTAGAACTGCGGCTCGATAGCGCCCACGGTGACGTAATGGCCGTCGGCGCAGACATAGGTGTCGTAGAAGGGCGCGCTGTCGTGGATGCTCTGGCCGCGCACATCGGCCACCAGGCCGCTCTGGCGCGCACTCAGCATCAGGTTCAGCATATGGGCCGAGCCGTCCACGATGGCTGCGTCCACCACCGTGCCGCGGCCCGTGGCGCGCGCCTGCACGATGCCCGACAGCAGCCCCGTCATCAGGTACATGGCACCGCCGCCGATGTCGCCAAGCACGGCGAAAGGCGAGACGGGCCGCGCGCCCACCGGACTGCAGCCCCACAGCGCGCCGCTGACGGCGGCATAGTTCGTGTCGTGCCCCGCACGCGGTGCCAACGGTCCGCTCTGGCCCCAGCCCGTCATGCGCCCGTACACCAGGCGCGGGTTGACCGCCATGCACTCCTCGGGGCCCAGACCCAGGCGCTCCATCACGCCAGGGCGCATGCCCTCGATGAGCGCATCGGCCTCGGCCACCAGGGCCAGCACCAACTGGCGCCCCTCCTCGGTCTTGAGGTCGGCAAACACCGAGCGCTTGCCGCGATTGAGCAAGGCGCCGGTCGTCTCGCGGCCCTTCGTCTCGCGCACTACGGAAATGACGTCCGCACCCAGGTCGGCCAGGTGCATCGCACAAAACGGCCCCGGCCCCAGGCCGCCAATCTCCAGTACGCGCACGCTGTCCAGAACCTTCACGATGTCTCCTTGGTAGATGTTGTATGGGTGGCGGGCGCGGGTATCAGGTGAGGCCGGAGGCCCCAAGCACGCTCTCCACCGAGCGCACCAGCGTGCGCAGGCGCGGGCCCAGGTCTGTCTCCAGCCGGGCGTACATGGGGCTGAACACCGGCACCGAGACGGCGAACACCCAGAGCTCCCCGTCCTGCGGCTGCGACATGGGCACGGCGATGGATTCGATCTCGCGGTGCAGGTCGCCGTGGCTGCGGCAGAAGCCGTGGCGCGCGAAGTCGTCGCGCGCGTCCGTCAGGCGCTGCTCCAGCCACGCGGCGCGCTGCGGGTCGTTGCGCTGCAGGTCCTGCAGGTAGGCCTTGCGATCGTCCTCGGCCATGCCCAGCAGATAGGCGCGGCCCGTGGCCGTGCGCGACAGCGAGATGGGCACACCGATTTCCTGGCGGAACACGGTGTTGCCCATGCCGTTGGCCAGCTCCACCATGCACAGCCGGCGCTTGTGGCCCACGGCCAGCTGCACCTGCCCCTCGGTCAGGTCGGCCAGCGCCTGCATGTGCGGCCGGGCGAACTGGCGCAGGGCCATGCGCGTGAGCACGGGCGAGGACAACTGCAGCAGGCCCAGGCCCGGCACGTACTTGGACAGCCGCTCCGAATAGCGCAGCAGGCCCAGCTCGCACAGCGTGTCCGTCAGGCGAAACAGCGTGGGCTTGGGCAGGCCGGTCAGGTCCATCAGCTCCTTGGCGCTGAGTTCCTGGCACTTGCTGGAGAAGCACCGCAATATGGAAACGCCACGCACCAGGGCGCTGACCAGTTTGCCGTCCGGATCTGCGTTCACGTTCACATTGACCTCAAAAAGCTTGAGATTTTCACCTGTTTCAAAGTCAGGTCTGCGGCCACTGGAAGGGCATCGGCCTTTTCTCCAGGAAGCAGCGCACGGCCTCGCGGTGCTCGGGCGTGCCCATGGCCAGGGCCTGGGCGTTGGCCTCCTGCTCCAGCAACGACGGCAGGTCGCTCGCGGCCAGCGCGAGCGAGCGCTTGATCAGGCTCAGCGCCACGGGCGATGCGCCCACGAAGCTGCGCGCAATCGCCTGGGCGCGGACCTGCAGCGCATCGGGCTCTACCAGTTCGGTGGCAATGCCCAGGCGCAGCGCCTCGTCGGCCTGCACCTCGCGGCCCGACAGCATGAGCTCGCGCGCGCTGCACGCCCACCACGCGCGGCAGGGTGTAGAAGGCCGCGCAGTCCGGCACCACGCCCACGCGGATGAACGACATGGCAAAGCGCGCGCGGGTGCTGGCGATGATGAAGTCCGCCGCCAGCGCCAGGCTGAAGCCCGCGCCATAGGCCGCGCCATCGACGGCAGCAATCACCGGCTTGTCCAGCAGCACCAGGTCCTTGAGCCAGTCGTGCAGGCTGGTCAGGCGCTGGCGCCAGCCGCCGTTGTCCAGCCCGCTGGCGGCGATGTTGGAGAGGTCGCCGCCCGAGCAGAAATGCGCGCCCGCGCCCGTCAGCACCAGCGCGCGGATGGCCGGGTCGGCCTGCACCTGGCGCACCACCGCGGCCATCTCCCCGCGCATGGCGGGGTCGAAGGCGTTGCGCTTGGCGGGGTTGCTCAGGGTCAGCGTGGCCACGCCGTCCTGCACCTCGAAAACGATGCGCTCGTATACCTGGCTCATGCCGCGCTCCGCGGCACGTACGACGCGCGCATGTCGCGCCCGCCGCGTAGCGACGAGCCACCGTCCACGGGAATCACGGCGCCCGTCACGTAGCCCGCCTGTGGCGACGAGAGGAACAGCGCCATGTTCGCAATGTCATCGAGCGTGCCCATGCGCTGCAGCGGCACGGTGGCGACCGCGTTGGCCAGTGCCTCGGGCGTGGGCGCCAGGCGCCGCATGCCCTCGGTGTCGCCAATCGGGCCGGGCGCGATGGCGTTCACGCGCACGCCCACCTCGCCCCATTCCATGGCCAGCACGCGCGTCATCATGTCGATGCCGGCCTTGGCGGCGCAGGCATGCACCTGGTACATGGTGGGGTTCACGCCCTGCGGCGCCGAGATGTTGATGACGCTGGCGCCCGGTTTCTTGAGCATCGGGTACGCCAGGCGCAGCACGTGGAAGCTGCCGTTCAGGTCGATGTCGATCACGGTCTTGAAGCCGTTGGGCGACAGGTCGGCCGCGGGCGCGATGAAGTTGCCCGCTGCGCCGGAGATCAGCACGTCGATGTCACCGAACTGCGCATGCGCCTGGCGCAGCGCGGCGTCCACCGCAGCGGGGTCGCGCACGTCGGCACTGATACCCAGCGCCTGCGCACCCAGCGCGCGCAGGCCTTCGGCCGCCTGCTGCACCTTGTCGGGCGAGCGGCTCATGACCACCACGTGGGCGCCCGCGCGTGCAAACGCCTGGGCGATGCCGAGGTTGATGCCGCTGGTGCCGCCGGCCACGAAGACGTGGCGGCCTGCGAAGGAGGAGAACTCAGCCATGGCGCCCTCCTTTCAGTCCAGCTGCAGCTTCTGGCTGCGGATCAGCGCGCCCCAGTCCTGCCGGTCGCGCTCCACCATCTGCGAAAACTGCTCGGGCGCCATGCCGCCGGGGCGGCCGCCCAGCTCGCGGTAGCGCTTGACCACGGCCGGGTCCTGCAGCACGGCGATGAGGTTGTCGGTGAGCTTCTTCACGACGGCCGGCGGCGTCTTGGCGGGCACGAAGAAGCCCATCCAGCCCACCTTGTCGAAGTCCTTCATGCCCAGTTCGGTCATGGTGGGCACGTCGGGCAGCTCGGGCTCGCGCGTGGCGCCGGTCACGGCCAGCGCACGCAGCTTGCCATCCTTCACATGGCCCAGCGACCCCGTGAGGTTGTCGAACATGAACTGGGTCTCGCCGGCCACGATGGCCATGGTGGCGGGGGCGGAGCCCTTGTAGGGCACGTGCACCACGTCCACCCCCGCGCTCTGGCGCAGCAGCTCGCCCATGAGGTGCGTGGTCTGGCCCACGCCCGCGGACGAGAACGCGAGCTTTCCGGGCTCGCGCTTGGCGGCGGCGACGAGTTCCTTCAGGCTCTTGATGGGGGACTTCACCGGCACGACCAGCACGTTGGCGAACGAGATCATGTCGGTCAGCGGAGTGAAGTCTTCGGCCTTGTAGGGGAGCTTCTGGTAGGCGGTGTAGTTGATGGCGTTGGAGCCGGTGTTGCCCACCAGCACGTTGTAGCCGTCCGGCTGCGCGCGCGCTACGAGGCTGCTGCCCAGCGAGCCGCCCGCGCCGGGCTTGTTGTCCACCACGATGGGCTGGCCCAGCCGCTCGCTGAGCTTTTGCGCCATGAAGCGCACGGGCGTGTCGGTGGTGCCGCCAGCCGCGCCGGGCACGACGAAGGTGATGGGGCGTGTGGGCCAGGTGGCGTCGGCCCGTGCGGGCTGCGATGCACCCAGGGCAGCCAGGCCCAGCAGGGCGGTGGCGCCTGCCAGGCGCAGCGCGTGGCGGCGGTGAGGGAACGGCATGGTTGTGTCTCCTGGGGTCCTTGCGGCACTGCGGCCGCTTTTGCTATGAATTAACTAGCTAATGGCGCCTGATAGGTGAGCGTTAGCGCCCCTTTTCCGATCAAACGCCCTTCCAGACCGGCGGGCGCTTCTCGGCAAAGGCCGCGGCGCCCTCGCGCGCATCCAGCGAGGCGAACACCGGCGCGGTGATGACGGCCTGGCGCTCGAACATCTCGGCCTGCGTCCAGTCGGCCGACTCCTGCGCCACGCGCTTGCTGGCGATCAGCGCGAGCGGGCCGTTGGCGGCCACAGCCTGGGCCAGTTCCAGGGCGCTGTCCAGCGCCTGGCCGGGCTCAACCAGGCGGTTGACCAGGCCATGGGCCTGCGCGCGCTCGGCGCTGAACATGTCGCCCGTGAGGATGGCTTCCATCGCCAGGTGGTAGGGCAGGCGCCTGGGCAGGCGCAGCAGCCCGCCAGCCGCGGCGGCCAAGCCACGCTTGACCTCGGGAAGGCCGAATTGGGCCGTCTTGGCGGCGACGATCAGGTCGCAGGCCAGCACGGTTTCAAAGCCGCCGGCGAGGGCGTAGCCTTCCACGGCCGCAATCAGCGGCTTGCGCGGCGGCTGCTGCGTGAGGCCCAGGAACCCCCGCCCCGGCAGGCTGGGGCGCTTGCCCTGCAAAAAGCCCTTCAGGTCCATGCCCGCGCAGAAGGTGCCGCCCGCGCCGGTGATGACGCCCACCTGCAGGGCGGGGTTGCGGTCCAGCTCGTCCAGCGCTGCCGCCATGGCCTCGGCCATCTCCAGCGTGGCGGCATTGCGCGCCTCGGGGTTGCTCAGCGTCATGATCAGCACGTTGCCGCGCACTTCGACCAGTACCGTGGATGCCATAAAAAAAGTCCTTGCAGTTCTGCGCCGCGTTACGCGGCCCGCGACCTATGAAACTGGCGCTGCCTGAGACCAGGGCGGCCGCGCAAGGGCCGCCCCGCAGCGAGGGCTGCGTCCCCCTGCCCGCGTAGCGCAGCGACGCGAGAGCGGGGGGGGCGCAGCGCCTCAGGGGGGCGTCATCTAGGCGCCATGCGAATGGCCCCATCCAGGCGGATGGTCTCGCCATTGAGCATGGGGTTCTCCAGGATGTGCAGCGCGGTCATGGCGTACTCCGAGGGGTAGCCCAGGCGTGCAGGGTGGGGCACCGAGGCCGACAGCGACTGGCGCACGTTCTCGGGCAGCTTGGCCAGGATGGGCGTATCGAACAGGCCCGGCGCGATGGTGCACACGCGGATGAACTTGGACGCCAGGTCGCGTGCGGCCACGAGGGTCAGGCCGATCACGCCCGCCTTGGAGGAGGCGTACGGAATCTGGCCGATCTGCCCCTCATAGCCCGCCACCGATGCGGTGAGCACGCAGGCGCCGCGCTCGCCATCGATGGGCTCGTTCCCCGCCATGCTCACGGCCGCCAGGCGCAGCACGTTGAACGTGCCGATGAGGTTGACGCGGATGATGTTGACGTATTTTTCCAGCGAGCCGGGGCTGCCGTCCTTCTCGATCAGGCGCAGCGGGCCGCCGATGCCGGCGCAGTGCACCAGCGCGCGGAAGTTGCCGAAGGCCTGGGCCGCGGCGATGGCCGGGGCCATCTGCTCGGCGTCCGATACATCGGCCTTCACATAGCGCAGCCGGCCGGCGTACTGCTGTTCCATGGCCTGGCCGCGCTCGTCGTTCAGGTCCACGACCACCACGTTCAGGCCGCGCTCCAGCAGCTGGAGGGCCGTGGCCTCGCCCAGGCCCGAGACCCCGCCGGTGACGAGGGCGGTCATTCCTTGTTGCAGCTTCATGTTTCTGTCCTTTTTGCCCTCAAGTGCGCAATCACAGGGCGTTTTTTGCTATTAAATTGATAGTTACAAACGTTCGATGATGGTGGCGTTGGCCATGCCGCCGGCCTCGCACATGGACTGCAGGCCGTAGCGCTGGCCGCTGTCTTCCAGGGCGTGCAGCATCGTGGTCATGAGGCGGATGCCCGAGGCGCCCAGCGGGTGGCCCAGGGCGATGGCGCCGCCGCGCGGGTTCAGGCGCTCGCCATCGGCCTTCAGTTCCTTCTGCCAGGCCAGGGGCACGGAGGCGAAGGCCTCGTTGATCTCGTAGTGGTGGATGTCGTCCAGCTTCATCTTGGCCTTGGCCAGCACGCGCTGCGTGGCCGGGATGGGGGCGGTGAGCATGTACAGCGGGTCGTCGCCCACCACGTCGAAGGCCACGAAACGCGCACGGGGACGCAGGCCCAGCTGCTGGGCACGCTGCTCGCTCATGATGAGCATGGCGCTGGCGCCGTCGGTCATCTGCGAGGCATTGCCCGCCGTGGTGGCCCACTGGATCTGCGGGAAGCGCGCGGACAGCTCCTCGTTCTCGAACACGGCCTTCAGGCCGGCGAGCTTTTCCACCGTGGTGCCGGCGCGGATGGTCTCGTCTGCCGTCACGCGGCCGGCAGGGGTGTCGATGCCCACGATCTCGCGCGCAAAGCCTCCGCTGGACTGCGCCGCGTGGGCACGCTGGTGCGAGCGCGCGGCATAGGTGTCCAGCGCGGTGCGGTCCAGGCCCCATTGGGCGGCCACCAGGTCGGCCGAGACACCCTGCCCCACCAGGCCGGGGGCGTAGCGCGCGTCGAACCGTGCGCCGGTGGTGTTCTGGCCCATGCGCGAGCTGCCCATGGGCACGCGGCTCATGGACTCCACGCCGCAGGCGATCACGATGTCCTGCGTGCCGGCCATGATGGCCTGGGCCGCGAAGTGCACGGCCTGCTGGCTGGAGCCGCACTTGCGGTCGATGGTGGTGGAGGGCACGTGCGCAGGCAGGCCCGCAGCCAGCCAGGCCAGGCGCCCGGGCGTGCCGGCCTGCTCGCCAGCCTGGCTCACGCAGCCGCAGATCACGTCATCCACCTGGCCGGGGTCGATCTGGTTGCGCTCCACCAGCTGCTCCAGCACCTGCGAGAGCAGATCCACGGGGTGCACTTGGGCCAGCGCGCCGTCGGGCTTGGCCCGGGCCATGGGACTGCGGATGGCGTCGACGATGACGGGGTTTTTCATGCTTGCTCCATACGTTTTGTGGAACCAATGATCCATTAAAAACAATTTCTCATGGGTTAGTTTGTGCTGAAGGCCGTGTTTACCCGGTGCTTTTTGCGCGTTGCTGCTGAAAAAATCCAGAAAGACATTTGTTTTATGAGACAAGCATTCCGCATTTGGTGGTGTATCGCTGCCGCTGCGGAGCACCGAGGAGCGACGGGTGACAGGCATGCAGGACTTCTTTGGCCGCGCGGCAGCGGCTCCTGAACGGGTGGTATTGGCCATGGCAGAGACCGGGGTGCAGTACCGCGCCGGCGAGGTGGCGCGCAGCGCCCTGGGCATGGCGCAGTGGCTCCATGCCCAGGGGCTGCAGCCGGGCGAGCGCTTCGCGGTGGTGCTGGAAAACCGCGTCGAGATCCTGGCGCTGGCGCTGGCGGCCCGGCAGGCGGGCCTGTATGCCGCCGTGCTCAGCACCCACCTGACGCCGGCCGAGGTGGCCTACATCGTGCGCGACTGCGGTGCACGGCTCGTGGTGGCTTCTGACAAGACCCTGCCGCAGCTCGGCGGGCTGCAGGACGGCCCGCCGCTGCCCTGCTGGACGGTGGATGCGGCCACGCCGCAGGCCGCGTCGCTGCCCGCCGCGCTGGCCGCCCAGCAGGGGCCGGCGGCGGACTTCGCCGACCGCCCGCTGGGGCGCGATCTGCTGTATTCCTCGGGCACCACGGGCCGGCCCAAGGGCGTGCTCAAGCCCCTGTGGCCCGCCCATCTGCGCGGCCAGACCGACCCCGAGGCGCTGGGCACGGCGCGCATCATGGGCATGGGCGAAGACACCGTGTACCTCTCGCCCGCGCCGCTGTACCACGCTGCGCCGCTGCGCTACACGCTGCGCGTGCTGGAGCTGGGCGGGCAGGCCGTGATCATGGAGCGCTTTGACGCCGAGACCGCCCTGGCCCTCATCGAGCGCTACCGCGTCACCCACAGCCAGTGGGTGCCCACCATGTTCGGCCGCATGCTCAAGCTGCCCGAGACCGTGCGCCAGCGCTACGACCTGTCCAGCCACCGCGTGGCCATCCACGCCGCCGCGCCCTGCCCCGTGGATGTGAAGCACGCCATGCTCGACTGGTGGGGCGACATCCTCATGGAGTACTACGCGGGCTCCGAGGGCTGCGGCACGACGATGATCAATTCCGCCGAGTGGCGCCGGCGCCCCGGCTCGGTAGGCCGCCCCACCACGGGCCGGTTGCACATCGTGGGCGACGACGGGCAGGAGTTGCCCGCGGGCGAGATCGGACAGGTGTACTTCTCGGGCGGCGGACAGTTCAGCTACCTCAACGACGAGGAGAAGACGCGCCAGGCCATCAACGAGCGTGGCTGGATCACCTATGGCGACATCGGCCATGTGGATGCCGAGGGCTACCTTTACTTAAGCGACCGGCGCGCAGACCTGATCCTCTCGGGGGGCGTCAACCTGTACCCGCAGGAGATCGAGAACGCCCTGATGCGCCACCCCGACGTGTACGAGGTGGCCGTGGTGGGCGTACCCCACCCCGACTTTGGCGAGCAGCCCCTGGCAGCCGTGGTGCTGCGCCACGGCGCGCAGGCCTCGCTGGACACGGCACGCGCCATTGCCGCCCAGGCGGCCGAGGTGTTGGCGCGCATGAAGCTGCCCCAGCGCGTGGTGTTCGTCGATGCGCTGCCGCGCCTGGAGACCGGCAAGCTGCTGCGCCGCAAGCTGAAGGAGCGCTTTCGTGACGAGCCGCAGGCGGGGTTTGCCCTGCGAGACTCCTGAAATCATAGCTACTAGCGCTTACCAGATAAGCGCTAAAGCCCATTTAGACATTTAGACCCTGAGACACCGACCATGCAAGACCTGATCCAGCGCACCGTTTTCCGTGAAGACCATGAACAGTTCCGTGACGCCGTGCGCCACTTCTTCGACAAGGAAATCGTGCCGCACCTGGCCGACTGGGAGCGCAACGGCATCGTGCCCAAGGAAGTGTGGCGCAAGGCCGGTCGCGAAGGGCTGCTCAACACCATGCTGCCCGAGCCCTACGGCAGCGGCGGAGACTTCGGCCATGCGGCCGTGTTGATCGAGGAGGTAGGCCGCACCAACGCCACGGCGCTGGGCTTTCCGCTGCACTCGGACATCGTGGCGCCCTACATCTACGCCTACGGCAACCAGGAGCAGCACGACCGCTGGCTGCCCAAGATGGCCGCCGGCGAAATGATCGGCGCCATTGCCATGACCGAGCCCGGCGCGGGCAGCGACCTGAAGTCCGTGCGCACCACCGCCAAACTGGTCAAGAGCAGCGAAGGCGACCACTACGTCATCAACGGTGCCAAGACCTTCATCACCAACGGCATCAATTCCGAGATCGTGATCGTGGTCTGCAAGACCGCGCCCGACCTGGGCGCCAAGGGCGTGTCGCTGATCGTGGTGGAAGACGGCACGCCGGGTTTCAGCAAGGGCCGCAAGCTGGAAAAGATCGGCCTGATGGGGCAGGACACCTCGGAGCTGTTCTTTGACAACGTGAAGGTGCCCGTGGGCAACCTGCTGGGCGAGGAGAACATGGGCTTCAAGTACCTGATGCAGGAGCTGGCCCAGGAGCGCCTGGTGGTGGCGGTGCGCGCGGCCCGCTGCATCGAGTCCTTCCTGCAAAAGACCATCGACTACACGCGCGAGCGCAAGGCCTTCGGCCAGACCGTGTTCGAGTTCCAGAACACGCGCTTCAAGCTGGCCGAGGCCAAGGCGCAGGCCACCATGCTGCGCACCTTCGTCGACGAATGCATGAAGCTGCACATGCAGCGCAAGCTGACGCCCGAGCGCGCCGCCATGGTCAAGCTCAACGCCACGGCGCTGCAGAACAAGCTGCTCGACGAGTTCCTGCAACTGCACGGCGGCTACGGCTACATGACCGAATACCAGGTGGGCCGCGCCTGGACCGATGCCCGCATCGGCCGCATCTACGGCGGCAGCGACGAGATCATGAAGGAAATCATCGCCCGCACGCTGTAGCACGAGCCATTCCCTTTCCACATAAAACCCAAGGAGACAACACCATGGCATTCACCCGGCGCAAGACCCTGGGCCAATGGCTGCCCCTGATCGCCCTGGCCGCCACGTGCGGCGTGGGCGCCGCACAGGCGCAGGACCATTACCCGAGCAAACCCATCCGCGTCATCGTGCCCTATCCGGCCGGCGGAGGCACGGACATCATTGCCCGCCTGATCGGCACGCAGCTGTCACAGCGCCTGGGCCAGGCCGTGGTGGTGGAAAACAAGCCCGGGGCCAGTGGCATCCTGGGCAACGACACCGTGGCCAAGGCGCCCGGCGACGGCTACACGGTGCTCATGGGCATCACCACCGTGGTGCAGATCCCGGCGCTGTACAAGAAGGTGCCCTACAAGCTCAGCGACCTGGCCCCGGTGTCGCAGGTGGCCAAGTCGGCCGACCTGCTGATGGTGCCGCGCAGCTCGGGCGTGACCACGCTGCAGCAGTTCGTGGACAAGGCCAAGGCAGCCCCCGGCACGCTCAACTTCGGCAGCTACGGCAACGCCACCTCGTCGCACATGAACGGCGAGCGCTTCAAGCAAAAGGCCGGCATCGACATCACGCACATTCCCTACCAGGGCTCGGGCCCCGAGATGGCGGCCATGCTGGGCGGGCAACTGTCGCTGGCCTTCGTGGACGCCACGGCCGCCTACCCGCACATCAAGTCGGACAAGATCAACATCCTGGCCATCACCGGCGCACAGCGCCACCCGGCCCTGCCCCAGGTGCCCACCATGACCGAAGCCGGCTACCCCGGCCTGGAAGCCAACGGCTGGTTCGGCATGTTCGTACCCGCCACCACGCCCAAGGCCATCGTGGACAAGCTGGGCAGCGAGGTGAGTTCCATCGTCAAGTCGCCCGAGCTGAACAAGCGCCTGACCGAGATGGGCCTGATCCCCGTGGGGTCCCTGCCCGACGACTTCAAGGCCCAGATCGACAAGGACGCTGCCCACTGGAAGGCCGTGGCCGAGGCCGCCAAGATCTCGATGGACTGAGATGAAACGACGCCCCCCGAGTCGCTTCGCGCCTGCCCCCGCTCTCGCATTGCTGCCATGCGGGCAGGGGACGCAGCCCTCGCTGCGGGGCGGAGCGGCGCGGGCCTAGGCCGGCATAGGCCCTTGCTTGGTGGCGGCCCTGGCTTGGGGTGCGCCGGTTGCGTGGGCTGCGGGCGGTGCGTAGCGCTATGGATAACTGAGAGGCCATACAGGCAAAGGAGACGCGCGATGAAACACGAAGCCCACCCCCTTGGATGGAACCGGCGCCACCTGCTGGCCCTGGCCGCCGCAACCGCGGCGGCAGGCCCGCTCGGCGCACGGGCGCAGGCCGCGCCCACCGGCTTCGCCACCCGCCCCGTGCGGGTGGTGGTGCCCTTTGCCGCCGGCGGCGCCACCGACGTGATCGCCCGCATACTGGGCGAGCGCATGGCGCAGCGCTTTGGCCAGTCGGTGGTGGTGGACAACAAGCCCGGCGCGGCCGGCCTGATCGCCGGCGAGATGGTCGCCAAGGCGCCGCCCGACGGCATGACGGCGCTGCTGGGCACCACCTCGTCGATGCTGACCAACAAGTACCTGTACAAGAAAACGCCCTACGACCCGCTGACCGAGCTGACCCCGCTGGTGCGCGTGTGCCTGGCGCCGATCGCCCTGGTGGTCACCGCCGACACGCCGGCGCAGAACCTGCAGGACTTCATGGCCTGGATCCGCTCCCAGAAGGGCAAGCTGACCTATGGCTCCTACGGCATCGGATCGCACGGCCAACTGGCCTGCACCACGCTCAGCGAGGTGGCCGGCGCCGACATGACGCATGTGGCCTACAAAGGTGAGGCGCCGATGGTGCAGGACCTGCTGGGCGGACAGATCAAGATCGGCATGGGCAGCCTGCTGTCGCTCAAGGCGCACGTCGACGCGGGCAAGCTGCGCGCGCTGGCCGTGACCGGCCCGCGTCGCGTGCCGCTGCTGCCCGAGGTGCCCACCTTCACCGAGGCCGGCTACCCACAGGATGCGCTGTCGATTGTGGGTTGGTTGGCGATTGCCGGCCCCAAAGCCATGCCGGCCGACGTGGCGCGGCAATGGGCCCAGGCTGCCAACCACGCCGTGGCCAGCCGCGAGGGCCTGGCGCGCATCATCGCCGCCGGCTTCGTACCGGTGGACGACGACACGCCCGAGAAGTTCGCCCGCCTGTGGGCCCAGGAAGCCCCTGTCTGGGGCCGCCTGCTGCAAGCTGCAGGCGTCCAACCCAGCTGAGCAGCCCCGCTGGCGCCTAGGCGCTGGCGGATGCAGTGGAGCGGGCGATCAGCTTGAAGCTGCCCGTCGCCATGGCCACCAGCGTGCCGTCCTCGGCGCGCACTTCGCCGCGCACGAAGCTGATGGAGCGGCCGCGCCGCTCGCAGCGCGCGGTGGCAATCAGATCGCCCGTGCCCGCGGCGACGTAATGCAGCGTCAGGTCGATGGTGGCCACGCCATAGGCAGCCGGGTCGTGCGCGCGCGCCGCCGCGGCCAGCGTGCAGTCCAGCAGCGTAGCGATCGATCCGCCATGGACCTCGCCACGGCTGTTGGCCTGGTCCGCCTGGAAACGCATGCGCACCTGGGCCATGTCGTGGCCGATGCGTTCACCGCGCAGCGCCATGGCGCGGGCCATGGCCATGGGCAGGCCAAAGAACATGTCGGGGGCTTCGCCGGCGAAGGGGCTCAGGGGAATGTCGGCGGTGATGGAAGACGGTTGTTGCATGAAGGGGATTGTCAGTGGTTCATGGTGCGCCCGCACGGCAGGGCCCAGGCACGGGCGGCCGCGCAAGGGCCTATGCCGGCCTATGCCGGCCGCGCCGCCGCGCTGGCTGCGTCCTGCCCGGCGCAGCCGCGAGGGGGGAAGCGGCGCAGCGGCTCAGGGGGTGTCAATCCACTCTTGCCCCCGTGGACTTGACCACGGCGGCCCAGCGCGTGATCTCGCGCTCGATGTGCGCCTGCAGCGCCTCGGGGGTGGAGCCCACGGGCTCGTAGCCGCCGGCGGCCAGTTGGGATTGCAGCTGGGGCTGGCGCAGCGCGGCGGCGATCTCGCGGCTCAGGCGCTGGGTAATCTCGGGTGGCGTGCCGGCTGGCGCGATCAGCGCATACCAGCCGGTCACGTCAAAGCCGGCCATGCCCTGCTCCTGCACCGTCGGCACCTCGGGCGCCAGGGCCGAGCGCTGCGGGCTGGTGACGGCCAGCGCATGCATGCGCCCGCCGCGGATGTGCGGCATGGAGGTGGAGATGCTGTCGAACGTGAGGTCGATGTCACCCGCCAGCATGGCATTGACCACGCCGGCGCTGCCTTTGTAGGGCACGTGCGTCATCTTGACCCCGGCAATGCTGCTGAAGTATTCCGCCGCGAGGTGCCCGGTGTTGCCGTTGCCGGCCGAGCCAAAGGTGAGCTTGCCCGGCGCCGCCTTGGCGGCCTGGATCAGTTCATGGATGTTTTTTGCAGGCAGCTTGCCGCTGGCCGCCACCACCATGGGCAGGTTGGCCACCAGCGACACGGGGGCGAAGTCCTTGCGCGTGTCGTAGGGCAGCTTGGGGTAGAGGCTGTCGTTGATGGCATGCGCGGCCAGCACCATGAACACGGTGTAGCCATCGGGCTTGGCCCGCGCCACATACTGCGAGGCCAGCGTGCCGCCCGCCCCGGGTTTGTACTCCAGCACCACGGGCTGGCCCAGCTGCTGCTGCAACTGCATCGCCAAGGGGCGCCCCAGCAGGTCGGCGCTGCCACCAGGCGGGTAGGGAATCACGAGCTGGATCGGCTTGGCGGGCCAGGCGTCCGCGGCGTAGGCAACGGGCGCCAGCAGGGCGCTGGCGGTCAGGGCCATGCTGGCGAGCAAGGCGCGGCGCAGCCGCGAGGGACGAGGCAGTGACATGGCAGTCTCCGGGTGGTGAGAGGAAAGTCAGCCGGCGATGGGCGCCGCTTGCAGGTACTGCTCGCGCAGCGTGCGCTTGAGCACCTTGCCGATCTCGCTGCGCGGCAGGCGTTCGACCAGCCGCAGGTCGGCCACGCGCTGGGTCTTGCCCACGCGGGTGTTGAGCCATTCGCGCAATTCTTCTGCGGTGGGCTGTGAGCCCGAGCGCCCCACCACATAGGCCACGGGTGTCTCGCCCCACTGCTCGGAGGGCACGCCGACCACGGCGCACTCGGCCACCTGCGGGTGCTGGCACAGCACAGCCTCGATGTCGCTCGGGTAGACGTTGAAGCCGCCCGTGATGATCATGTCCTTCTTGCGGTCGCCCAGCACGATGAAGCCGTCCGCGTCCAGCCGGCCCACGTCGCCGCTGCGGATGTAGCGCCGGCCTTCCGCATCGAACCACTCGGCCTCGCGCGTCTTGTCCGGCAGGCGGTAGTAGCCGCTCATCATCCCGGCCGAGCGGCCGACGATCTCGCCCTGCTCGCCCGCAGGCAGTTCGCGCCCCTGCTCGTCGATGAACCGGATGTCGGCGCCCTCGCCCGGGCGGCCCACGGTGTGCAGCTTGTGCGGAAAGTCATGGCAGTGCAGCTCGCAGCGCACGCCGCCTTCGGTCATGCCGTAGTACTCGATGAGCCGGCCCGGCCAGCGCCGCAGCACCTCGGCCTTGAGCGCGGCACTGAAGGGCGCGCTGGTGCAGAACTTGTGTTGCAGCCGGCTCAAGTCCGTGCGGTCGAAATCCGAGCAGGCCATCAGGCGCTGGTACTGCACGGGCACCAGCATGGTGTGGGTAGCGCCGTGCTGCTGGGCCAGCGCCAGATAGCGCGTGGCATCGAACTTGCGCATCAGCACCAGCGTGCCGCCCAGCGCCAGCGTGGGCAACGCCGCCACCAGCGTGGTGTTGGAGTACAGCGGCGTGGCGCACAGCGAGACGGCATCGGGCCCATAGCCATTGGTGACTGCGCGCCGCACATGCGCCCAGCGCATGGCCCAGGACTGCACGATGCCCTTGGGCACGCCCGTGGTGCCCGAGGAATAGATCACGTTGAACGGCCAGTCGGGCTCGGGCGTTATCGGTGCCGGTGTCGTTGCCGGTGCGCCATCACCCTGGGCCAGCCATTGCGACCAGGGCTCGCCCGCTTCGGCCGCATCGTCCAGGGCCACGCAGCGCAGCGCAGCGCCGGCATGCAGCGGCCATTGCGCGGCCACCTCGCGGTCGCGCAGCACCAGGCGCGCGCCGCAGTTGTCCAGCATGGCGCTCAGGTGCTCGGCAGTGGCCGAAGGCGCCAGCGGCGCCACGGCCACGCCGGCGCGCAGAGCGCCCAGGTAGGCCAGCACATATTCGACCGAGGTGCCTGCGCAGATGGCCACCACATCGCCGGGTTGCATGCCGTCACGCTGCAGGCTGCGCGCCACGCGGTCCATGCCGGCGTGCAGCGCGGCGTAGTCCAGGCGCCGGTCCTCCAGGACCAGGGCAGTGTGGCCGGGGCGGTGCGCGGCCTGGCGTTCTATCAGTTCGGGCAGCGAGCCGAAGGGCTGGGCCAGCAGGTGTTCGATGTCTGGATGCATGGAATCGGGAGAGAGTGAAAGACGGAGGCGCACGCCCCGCCCGGGTTATTCGAGGGACAGGCCCGCCGCCTTGACGATCTGTGCCCAGCTCTTGCGTTCCTGGGCGATGAAGGCGTCGTACTCGGCAGGCGTCTCGCCACCGGGCACGCCGCCCAGTTCGGCAAAACGCTGGCGCACCTCGGGCGTTTGCATGGCCTTGCGCGCCGATTGCTGCAGGCGCTCGACCACCGCATCGGGCGTGCCGGTCGGCGCCAGCAGGCCGAACCAGGCCGTGACCTGCATGGGCACGCCAGCCTCGGCCATGGTCGGCACATCAGGCAGTTGCGCCGAGCGCTCGGCGCTGGTGATGGCCAGCGCGCGGAACTTGCCGGCCTTGATGTGCGGCATGGAGCTGGGCAGGTTGTCGATCATGAAATCCACCTGCTGCCCCAGCAGCGCCGTGACGGCAGGCGCCGCGCCGGGATAAGGCACCAGGGTCACTTCGATGCCTGACTTCTGGCGGAACATCTCCGAGGACATGTGGGGGGACTGCCCCACGCCCGAGGTGGACACATTGAGGCGGCGCGTCTTCGCCAGGCTGACCAGCTCCTGCGCACTGCGCACGGGGGAGTCGGCATGGACCACGAGGATGTTGGGTACGGAGATCACGTTGGTGATGCCGCGCAGGTCGCTTTCCTTGTAGCTGAGCTGCTTGTAGAGGCTGAAGTTGATCGCCACCGGGCCGATGTTGCCCATGAGCAGCGTGTAGCCGTCGGGCTTCGCGCGCGCCACCTGCGCGGTGCCGATGCTGCCGCCGCCGCCACCCTTGTTCTCCACGACGATGGAAGTGCCCAGGTCCTTGGCCATCTTCTCGGCCAGCACGCGCGCCGCGATGTCGGTGGTGCCGCCCGCAGCAGCTGGCACGACGATGGTGATGGGACGCTCGGGCCAGGCAGCCCAGGTGGCCAGCGGAAGGGCGGTCAGGCAGAGGGCAAGCAGATGGCGGCGCAGGGGCATGTCGTGTCCTTGTCGTGTGCAATGGGTTCACCACACGATAAGGGCAGGCTGACGGCGACGGCTCAGGGTTTCATGGGAGACACGCTTCGTGATTCAGCAACCCATGCTTAGGCAGGTTGAAAGGACGGCGGGGACGCGTGTACACGTGGTGACTGCGGCCGCCGGCCGCACACGCCTGTCAAGCCGTGGCACGCTGCACGAATCGCGCAAGACGCTCCACGCCCTCACGCAGTCTGGCCCCGTCGGACACCGCGTGGCACCAGCGCAGCCAGCCTTCACCCTCGGGGCCGAAGGCCGCGCCCGGCGCCAGGCCCAAGCCGACCTCGCTCACCAGATGTTTGGCAAGCGCCAGGGAGTCGTCAAAGCCCGCCAGGCGGAAGAACACGTACATCGCCCCGCCGGCATCGGGCACTTCCACACCCGGCACGGCACGCAGCGCTTGCACCAGCAGCCGGCGGCTTTCCACGAGGCCCGCGCGCAGCTGCGCCACATGCGCCTCGCCCTGCTGTAAAGCCACCGTTGCGGCGCGCTGCACGGGCTCGAAGATGCACGAGAAGTTGTATTCAATGACCTTGCCCAGGTCGGCCTCCAGCGCCTCGGGCACCACCATCCAACCCGCGCGCCAACCCGTCATGCACCACGCCTTGGAACAACTGTTGACCGAGATGATGCGGTCGCCCGGTGCGTAGTGGCGCAGGAAAGAAGGTGCGCTGGCCAGCTGCGGGTCGTATACCAGACGCTCGTACACGTCGTCGCTCAGAATCCAGATGCCATGGCGGCGGCAGTGCGCGAGGATCGCCACCAGGCTTTCCTCATCGATGGTCCAGCCTGTGGGGTTGTTGGGTGAATTGAGGATGAGCATGCGCGTGCCCGGCGTGAGCGCATCCAGCAGCCGATCCAGCGCAAGCGTCCAGCGCCCGCCCCGCACCGCCAGTGGCACGCGTTCAACCTGCGCGCCCAGAATGCGCGGCATCTCCAGCAGGTTGGGCCACAGCGGCGTGACGGCCACCACGCGGTCGCCCGGCGACAGCAGCATCTGGCAGGTAAGCATCAGCCCGGCATCGCCCGAGGCCACAGCGCCGATGCGCTGGGCGGACACCTCGCGTCCGTGCAGGTCCGACAGATATTGCGCGATGGCCTCGCGCAGGTAGGGCCGGCCCAGATTCTGCGAATAGAAGGTCTCGCCCGAACCGAGCGACTGCGCCGCCGCATCCCGGATGAACTGCGGCGTGGGCTGATCGGACTCGCCAAACCAGAAGGGCAGCACGTCCGCGCGCCCCATGCCGGTGTTGGCGACTTCGCGGATCAGCGATCCGCCCAGGCTCTGGATGGCGGGCCGCGCCAGGGCGGGCAGGAGGGTATCGGTGGGCGAAGCGGGGTTGTGCATGCGGGCCAGATGGAAAGCGAAAAGGTATGGGAAACAGGGCGCTAAGGGTCGTACCGCGTCAGCACTCCACGATGTTCACCGCGAGGCCGCCGCGCGAAGTCTCCTTGTACTTGGTCATCATGTCCGCGCCGGTCTCGCGCATGGTCTTGATGACCTGGTCCAGGCTCACATGGTGCGTTCCGTCGCCATGCAGCGCCATGCGCGCGGCGTTGATGGCCTTCACCGAAGCCAGGGCGTTGCGCTCGATGCACGGGATCTGCACCAGCCCGCCCACCGGGTCGCAGGTCAGGCCCAGGTGGTGCTCCATGCCGATCTCGGCGGCGTTCTCCACCTGCGCGGGCGTGCCGCCCAGCACGGCGCACAGGCCCGCCGCAGCCATGGAGCAGGCCACCCCCACCTCGCCCTGGCAGCCCACCTCGGCGCCCGAGATGGAGGCGTTCTCCTTGTACAAGATGCCGATGGCGCCAGCCGTGAGCAGGAAGTCGACCACGCCAGCCTCGGTAGCGCCGGGAATGAAGCGCCAGTAGTAATGCAGCACTGCCGGCACGATGCCCGCCGCGCCATTGGTGGGGGCCGTGACCACGCGCCCGCCGGCGGCGTTCTCCTCGTTCACGGCCAGGGCGAACAGGTTCACCCAGTCGATCACCTGCAGCGGGTCCTGCTGGGTGTCGGGCGCGTTCTGCAGCGCCTGGTGCAGCGCGGGCGCACGCCGGCGCACCTGGAAGCCGCCGGGCAGCACGCCGCCCACGCTGCAGCCGCGCGCCACGCAGTCCTGCATGGCGCGCCAGATGGCGAGCAGGCCGGCGTCGATCTCGGCGTCGGTGCGCCAGTGGCGTTCGTTCAGGCGCATCACCTGCGCGATCGATCCGCCCTGCGCCGCGGCCTGCGCCAGCAGCTGTTCCCCACTGTGAAAGGGCAGCGGCAGCACCTCGGTGTCGGGCGCGATGGCGGCCTGGCGCTGTGCGTCAGCGGCTGCCTCCTCGCTCACGATGAAGCCGCCGCCCACCGAGTAGTACACCTGTGCGGCCAGCGTGCCGCCCGCCGCATCGAAAGCCTCGAAACGCATGCCGTTGGCGTGCAGTGGCAGCGTGACGTCGGGTACCAGCAGCAGGTCGGCCGCCTCGGCGAATGCCACTTCGGGGCCGTCGGCCAGCGGCAGGCGGCGCCGGCTGCGGATGCGGGCGATGAGCGGCTCGATGGCGTCCACCTCCACGGTGTCCGGCGCATGGCCGGCCAGGCCCAGCAGCACGGCGCGGTCGCTCGCGTGCCCGCGCCCCGTGGCGCCCAGCGAGCCGTAGAGCGTGCTGCGCACGCGCGCCACCTGCGCCAGCACCCCCTCGCGCGCCAGCCGCTGCGCGAACAGCCGCGCAGCGCGCATGGGCCCCACGGTGTGCGAACTGGACGGCCCGATGCCGATCTTGAACAAGTCGAAAACGCTGACGGCCATGGGCAAGACTCCAGAGGGCAAGGGTTACGGTCGTGCGCCATGCTGGCGCGGTCGCGATGGCAAGGGAATCGGGTGTTTCGCCCTAGCCAGGCCCCGTCGGTGCCGCAAGCGGCGCCGGCTGCACGCGCAGCGCCAGGCAGAAGGGCTGCACGCAGGGTGCGCGGCCTTCGTAGGGGCAGCCGGGCGCGCTGCAGGGGGGCTCGGCCGCACGGTCGTGTTCTTGCACACGCGACTGGCCGCTGGCCTGCAGCGCGGCCAGGGCCAGCCAGGGGTCGGTGCGCGCCTGCAGCGGGTCGCGCCCGTACACCACGGCGGCCGCACCGGGTGCCGGCGCCAGGTCCAGCGACAGCCACCCGCTGGTGCGCTGGCCCGCGGCGCCCGGGCCTTGCAGCACCAGCGCGAACAGTCCGGGCGCCAGCGTCTGCGGCGGTCCGGCAAAGCCCACCGACAGGGCCGCTGGCGCGGTGGGCGCAGACGGCAGCGCAGGCATTGCGGCAGCAGGCAGGCGCAGCGTGAGCGTGAAGCCGCGCGCACCGTCGGGCGTGTACACCATGCCTTGCGCCACGCGCGCAATCTGCAAAGCCGGCAGTCCGGTGCCGCCGGCCGCCGGGTCGGTGCCGGCGGGCCACGGCTGGGCCGCCAGCACACGCGGCGCCGCGCCGCCTGCCGGGCCGAGTTGCTGCACCAGCGTATTCAACAGCCGCAGCAGCGGCGCCCCCACACCCTGGGCAGGCCACGGCGCAGGGATGGCCGCGGCGCGCGCAAAAGCGCCCTCGTCCGCCACGGCATCGGCGGAAAGAGCCGCCGGCCCGTGGGATGCGGCCGGTGCCCTGGACGGTGCAACCGCGCCGCCAGCCATCGCCTGCAGGCCCTGGCGTGCCTGATCGGAAAGGCTTACCCGCTCACGGCCTGCCTGCACGGCAGGCATGGGGGGCAGCGCCGGCGGCAGCAGGTTTGGCGAAAACGTCACAGGGGGAGCGTCGGTCGGCGCGGAGCCTGCTGGCGCGGCGCCCGCCGGGGTGGGCGCTGCCGGCGCGGCCAGCAGCCAGTTCTGCCGCTGCAGCGCAGCCTCGGCCAGCACGCGCACGGCGGGTGCCAGCGGCGGACGGGGCGGGTCGATGGAGGAGGCCATGGCGCCCCAGTGTCGCAGAGCGCCAGCCCCGCGCCAACGGTGGCGGCCTCCCGAGGGGAGGCTTTTTGCTACTCAATTAATAGCTTCTACCGCTTTCTGGATAAGCGCTAGAGGCGATTTTGTTTCAAAACCCTGCGCGGAGCCTCATCCCTTGAGGCCCAGCCGCCGCGCGAGCTTGTGCAGGTTGCTGGGGTCCACGTCCAGCGTGCGCGCAGCCTGCGCCCAGTTGCCGCCATGCGCCACCAGAGCGGCATTCAGGACCTGGCGCTGGCAGGCATCCACCGCGTCGCGCAGCGTGCCCGTGGGCGCGGCCAACGACAAGGCGCCGCCTGCCGCGGGTGCCATGGGGGCATCGCTGCGGGGCGTGGCCACGGGTTCGTCCAGCGCGTCCAGGTCCAGCAGGCCGGCCTCCAGGGTGACGATCTCGTTGCGGTCCACGCCGCGGCTCAAGGCCTTGAGCGCGGCGCGGCTGATCACGTGTTCCAACTCGCGCACGTTGCCCGGCCAGCGGTAGCGGCGCAGCGCGGCCTGCGCGTCAGGCGACAGGCGCAGGCTGCGCAGCCCCAGGCGGGCGCGGTTGAGCTCCAAAAAACGCCCGGCCAGCACCAGCACGTCGTTGCCCCGCTCGCGCAGCGGGGGAATGGGCACGGGGTAGACCGAGAGGCGGTGGTACAGGTCGGCGCGGAAGGCCCCGCTGGCCACCTGCTCGCGCAGGTTGCGGTTGGTCGCCGCAATCACGCGCACGTGCACGCTGCGCGGGCGGTCGGCGCCCAGGCGCTGGATCTCGCCGTTTTGCAGCGTGCGCAACAGCTTGGCCTGCACGGACAGGGGCAGCTCCCCCACCTCGTCCAGAAACAGCGTGCCGCCCTCGGCGGCCTCAAAGCGGCCCGCGCGGTCACTCACCGCGCCCGAGAACGCGCCGCGCACGTGGCCGAACAGCTCGCTCTCGGCCAGCGACTCGGGCAACGCCGCGCAGTTCACGTGCACCAGCGGTCGCGCGCGCCGCGGCGACTGGTGGTGCAGCAGCCGCGCGAACAGCTCCTTGCCCACGCCGGTCTCGCCCAGCAGCAGCACGGGCAGCTCGGACGCGGCCACCACGCTCAGCTCATGCAGCAGCCGCTTGAGGGCCGGGCTTTCGCCCACGATCTCCAGCTCGCCGGCGCCGCCGCGCTCGGGCGTCGCCAGCGCCAGGTCGCCTTCGGCCGGGCCGGTGGCGGCCATGCGCAGGGTGCGCAGTTCCTGCTCCAGCCGCGCCACGCGCACCACGGCCTCCACCAGCGGCACCCACTGGCCCAGCCGCTGGCGCGCGGCGGGTCCGAAAGTGCCGGTGGCCAGGGCATCCAGCGTGAGCACGCCCCAGGGCCGCCCCTCCACGTGCAGGGCCACGCCCATGCAGTCGTGCACGGGCAGCGGCTCGCCCACCAGGGTGTCGAGCAGGCCGTCGTAGGGGTCGGGCAACTGGCTGTCGTGCTCGAAGCAGGTCACCTCGCGCCGCGTGAGGATGGCCGCCAGCCGTGGGTGCTGGCCTACGGCAAAACGCCGGCCCAGGGCGTCGCTCACCAGCCCGGTGACGGCCACGGGGCGCAGGCGCTCCTCCTCCAGCCGCAGCAGGGCCACGGCCCCGCAGCCGAACTGCGTGCGCAGCAGGTCCACCAGGCGCTGCAGGCGCACGGCCTGGGGCAGCTCGGCCCCCAGGTCGGCGCACAGCAGCAGGGCGGAGGTGGCGGCCGCAGGCGATGCCTCAACAATGGTCATAAAAACCCTTTAAAGGTGTTTTCTACCCAAATTGACATGGGTCTATTTTACCCACGATGGTGTAAACCCTTGATTTTTCATGGCAGAGCCGCTGGCCCAGGGATTGCGAGAGGGGAGGCATCTGTTACCGCGACTGTTCGACCATGCATCGTTACTCCCCCTCCCCCACGGTGTGCCGGGCCCGGCCCGCGCACCCTTGCGAGGGCGCAAGGAAAGTCCCCCCACCCTTCGCCCCGCTGCACCGCTTGATAAACACAATGACGGAGGCCCAACATGGGTAAGTACGCCAAGTATTGGTACACGCTGATAGGCGTGTTGATTGTCACCTTCAGCCTGCTGGGCTTCTACGGCGCAGAGGTCTACCGCACCGCGCCGCCGATCCCGGGGCAGGTGCTGGTGCAGGGCAGCGACAAGCCGCTCTACACCAAGGACGGCATCCTCGACGGCCAGACCGCTTGGCAGTCGGTGGGCGGCATGCAGCTCGGCTCGATCCTGGGCCACGGTGCCTACCAGGCGCCCGACTGGACGGCCGACTGGCTGCACCGCGAGCTGACAGCCTGGCTCGAACTGGCCGCGCAGAAGGACCATGGCAAGGCGTTTGCCGATCTGGACGTGGGCCAGCAGGCAGTGCTGCGTGACCGGCTCAAGACCGAGTACCGCACCAACACCTACGACAAGGCCAAGGACACGATGGTGATCTCGCCGCTGCGCGCCGAGGCCATCGCCATGACCGCCCAGTACTACGACAAGCTGTTCAGCAACGACCCCTCGTTGCAGAAGACGCGCGAGAGCTACGCCATGAAGGAGAACACCCTGCCCAGCGCCGAGCGCCGCGCGCAGATGGCCGGCTTCTTCTTCTGGACCTCCTGGGCCGCCTCCACCGAGCGTCCCGCCGACAACGGCGGCACCGGCGCCACCTACACCAACAACTGGCCGCACGAGCCCCTGGTCGGCAACCAGCCCACCGGTGAGAACCTGGTCTGGTCGGTGATGAGCGTGGTGGTCATGATGGCCGGCGTGGGCTTCCTCGTGTGGGGCTGGGCCTTCCTGCGCAAGCACGACGAGCAGGACCCCACCCCTCCCCAGCACGACCCGCTTTCCCGCGTGGCCCTGACGCCTTCGCAGCGCGCCCTGGGCAAGTACCTGTTCCTGGTGGTGGCGCTGTTCACCGCACAGGTGCTGCTGGGTGGCTTCACCGCGCACTACACGGTGGAAGGCCAGACGTTCTACGGCGTGGAAATCTCCCAGTACCTGCCCTACTCGCTGGTGCGTACGTGGCACTTGCAGGCCGCACTGTTCTGGATCGCCACCGGCTTCCTCGCCGCAGGCCTGTTCCTTGCGCCCGTGATCAACGGCGGCAAGGATCCCAAGTACCAGAAGCTCGGCGTGGACGTGCTGTTCTGGGCACTGGTCGTGGTCTGCGTGGGCTCGTTCATCGGCAACTACTTCGCCATCGCGCAGATCATGCCGGCCGAGTGGAACTTCTGGCTGGGCCACCAGGGCTATGAGTACGTGGACCTGGGCCGCCTCTGGCAGATCGGCAAGTTCGCCGGCATCGCCTTCTGGCTGGTGCTGATGGCCCGCGCCATCTTCCCCGCCCTGCTGGCCCCCAACGGCCAGGACAAGAACCTGCTGGCACTGCTGACCTCCTCGGTGGTGTGTATCGGCCTGTTCTACGGCACCGGCCTGTTCTACGGCGAGCGCACCCACATCTCGGTGATGGAGTACTGGCGCTGGTGGGTGGTGCACCTGTGGGTGGAAGGCTTCTTTGAAGTGTTCGCCACCACGGCACTGGCCTTCATCTTCTCGACCCTGGGCCTGGTGTCCTACCGCATGGCCACGGCTGCCAGCCTGGCATCTGCCTCGCTGTTCATGCTGGGCGGCGTGCCCGGTACCTTCCACCACCTGTACTTCTCGGGCACCACCACTCCGGTGATGGCCGTGGGTGCCTCCTTCAGCGCGCTGGAAGTGGTGCCGCTGGTGGTGCTGGGCCATGAAGCCTGGGAACACTGGAGCCTGCAGCACAAGGCCACCTGGATGAAGAACCTGAAGTGGCCGCTGATGTGCTTCGTCGCCGTGGCCTTCTGGAACATGCTGGGCGCCGGTGTGTTCGGCTTCATGATCAACCCGCCGATCTCGCTGTACTACATCCAGGGTCTGAACACCACGCCGGTGCACGCCCACGCCGCACTGTTCGGGGTGTATGGCTTCCTGGCCCTGGGCTTCACGCTGCTGGTGCTGCGCTACGTGCGTCCCCAGATGGTGTTCAACGAGCGGCTGATGAAGACCGGCTTCTGGTGGCTCAACGCCGGCCTGGTGCTGATGATCGCGACCAGCCTGCTGCCGATCGGCCTGTTCCAGTTCCACGCCAGCGTGGCCCACGGCACGTGGTATGCCCGCAGTGAGGAATTCCTGCAACAGCCGTTCCTGGAGACCCTGCGCTGGGTGCGTACCTTCGGTGACCTGGTGTTCATCACCGGCGCCCTGTGCGTGACCTGGCAGGTGGTGAGCGGCGTGCTGTTCGCCCCCCGCGCCCCGGCCGCCCCGAGCACCGGAGCCCTGGCAGGCGCCAACCGCTGACGCACCGCGGATGCCGGGTGCGCCGCCCCGCGCGGCGCGCCCGGTCCCGCCCTCGGACCTTTTGAAGAACCGCCATGAACATCGACCGCTTCAAGCACGAGCACCGGGACATCCTGGGCCAGATCGCCACCCTGCGCCAGCTGGCACACAGCGGCGGGGAGCACAACGCGACGGCGATTGCACAGGGCATCGTGGCCATGAGTTCCACCATCAAGCTGCACCTGGCCGTCGAGGACCGCCTGCTGTACCCCGCGCTGCGCCAAGGCGCCGACGCGGAACTGGCACGCCTGGGCGAACAGTTCCAGCGCGAGATGGGGGCGATTGCCGCGGCGTACATGGACTTCGCACGGCGCTGGAACACGCCGGAGCGCGTGCGCACCGACGCCGAGGGTTTCCGTGCAGATGCCAACACCGTACTGCGCCATGTGTACGAACGCATGCAGCGCGAAAACCGCGACTTCTACCCGCGCATCGAGGCCGAGGAGGCCCTGGCGCATTAAGGTTCGCTCTATTTTTCATAGCTGCAAGCGCTTACCTGTAGAGCGCTGCAGCTCGAAAACGTTTCCATCGGCAAGGCCTTAGGGGCACCTTGCTTTTCAGCCGGCCTTGTGCCGGCTTTTTTTTTGCGCCGCGCGGGCCCCTCCGCGGCTGCCGGCGGGCTTGTCGTTTTTGTGGGGCGATCGCCCGCACAATCACTGCCGTGATGTAACGTCTGCCTACATTTGCACGGGTACCGCGTCCACGCGCCCCTGGCATCGACCCACCACCACGCCGCACATGATGCACCCCGCCCACCGCCAGGAGTTCCGCCAGTCCCTCATCTGGTTCGCCGTGCTGCTGGTCAGCCTGTGGCTGTTGACGACCCTGCCAGCGCCGGATGCCGCGCGCGGCATGGCGGGCTACTTGCCGCTGCACACCGCGATGGAGGTCGTGTCCATCGGCGTGGCGGCAATGGTGTTCAGCATCAGTTGGGCCACGCAAAAGTACCGGCCCAATGGGCGGGTGCTGGTCCTCGGCCTGGGGCTGCTGGGCGTGGCGGTGCTGGACCTGACCCACAGCCTGTCCTACGCCGGCATGCCGGACTTCGTGACCCCCAGCGCCCCGGAAAAGGCCATCAACTTTTGGCTGGCCGCGCGCGCGCTGGCGGCGCTGGCCCTGCTGTGGGCCGCGTTATGGCCCCACCGCTGGAATGAATGGCTGGGCCGCCGCTCGCGCTACGCGGGGCTGTTGTGGGTGGCGCTGCTGGTGGGCGCGGTGCACTACGTGCTGCTGGGGCATCCGCAGTGGCTGCCCCGCACCTTCACGCCCGAGGCAGGGCTCACGCCCTTCAAGGTCCGTTTTGAATACGCGCTGGCAACCGCGTACGTGCTGGCGGGCGTGGGCTTTCTCACGCAACTGCGCCATGCGCGCGAGTTCGGTCTGTCGCACCTGGCGCTGGCATCGTTCACCATGGCCATGAGCGAGATCTTCTTCACGCTCTACGCCAACGTGACCGATGTGTACAACGTCGCCGGCCACTTCTACAAGATCCTGGCCTATGGCTTCCTGTACCGCGGCCTGTTCGTGGAAACGGTGCAGATCCCGTACCTGGACCTGCGCGCCGCCGAGGCCCGGCAGCGGGCCACGCTGAACACGCTGCCCGACCTGCTGTTCGAGGTGGACCGCAAGGGGGTGTACCTCGCGGTGCACGCCAACGAGACCGGCAAGCTCATGACCCCGCTTCCCCAGCTGCTGGGGAAAACGCTGGACGAGGTGCTGCCGCCGCCGGCGGCCGCGCAGTGTTTCGAGGCACTGGCGGAGGCTGAACGCACGGGCATGAGCCGCGGCCAGCGCATCACGTTGCCGCTGCCCCTGGGCGAGCGGCATTTCGAGCTGTCCGTCTCCCGCAAATCCGCGGTCGCGGGCCAGCCAGACACCTTCCTGATGCTGTCGCGCGACATCACGCCCACCGTGGAGAACGAGGAGCGCATTCGCTCCGAGGCCGGCCTGAACGCCGTCCTGCTGGACCTGCAGCAGCACGACATCCACCAGCCCGAGGCAGACCTGCTGCGCCGCGGCCTGGCGCATGCCCAGACCCTGACCGGCAGCGCGCTGGCCGTGCTGTACTTCGTGCACGACGACGCTCGCGGCACCTCGCTGGCCGCCTGCTCGCACGAGAACGCCCCGCCCGACATGCCACCATGGGAAACCGCCCTGCGCGAACGCCGCGCCGTGGTGACGAACGCGCCGCACGATGCGGCGGCTGGGCGCGCACCGGGCGGCGCGACGGCCCGCTGGGCTTGCGTGCCCGTAGTGGAAGGCGGCAGGCCGCGCCTGCTGCTGGGCGTGGCCGGCAAGGCGCAGGACTATCACCCACGCGACGCACAGGCGCTGCAGACCGTGGCCGACGCCCTCTGGAAGCACACGGCCCAGCGCCGCCAGGAGGCCGTCATCCACCGCCTGTCGGAGGCGCTGGACCAGAGCCCCAGTCCGGTGGTCATCACCGACATCGACGCCAGCATCGTCTACGTCAACAAGGCCTTCAGCGAAGTCAGCGGCTACGGCGCACAAGAGGTGCTGGGCCGCAACCCGCGCGTGCTGCAGTCGGGACTGACACCCCGGACCACCTATGCCGATATGTGGACCAAGCTGCCGCGCGGCCTGCCCTGGCAGGGGGAACTCATCAACCGCCGCAAGAACGGACAGGTCTACACGGAAAACGCCTCGCTTTACCCCGTTCGCGACGTGTTCGGCGAAGTGACGCATTACGTCGCGCACATGGAGGACATCACGCAGCGGCGCGAGGCGGAGGAGCGCATCCGCGCCCTCTCCAACTACGACACGCTGACCGGCCTGCTCAACAAGAAAGCCTTCGACGAACAGTTGACGCAAGCCATCGACCGCGCCGACGCAAGCCACGAACGGGTGTCGGTGCTGTGGTTCGACCTGGACAACTTCAAGCTGGTGAACGAAACCCTGGGCCACGCGGCCGGTGACGAACTGCTGTTGGAGATGGGCAACCGGCTGCGCGCCTGCCTGGCGCCGCACATTCCCGTGGCGCGCTATTCGGGCGACGCGTTCACGGCCATCGTGCCCCTGGCGGACCAGGCGGCGGTGGCGCTGCTGGCGCAGGATGCGCTGGCGCAGCTGCAGACCACACTGCAGATCCACGGCCATGCCGTGTCGGTCAGCGCGTCGACCGGCATCGCCGTCTACCCCGACGACGCGCGGACCGCCCAGCACCTTGGCGTCCGCCGCGGAAGTGGCGATGTACCGCGTCAAGCAGGACGGGCGCAACGGGCTGCGCTTCTTCGCACCCGAGATGCAGGCGCACACGCAGCGTTCGCTGGAGCTGGCCGCCGGCCTCAAGGACGCGGCGCACCGCGGCGAGCTGTTCCTGGTGTTCCAGCCCCAGCGCAAGCTGGGCAGCGGCGCACTGGCGGGCGCCGAGGCGCTGCTGCGCTGGCGGCATCCGCGCTGGGGGCTGGTGTCTCCGGCCGAGTTCATCCCGATCGCCGAGCAAAGCGGCTCCATCGTGGCCATCGATTTCTGGGTGGTGGAGCAGGTGGCGCAGCAGTTGCGCGCCTGGGATGCCGCGGGCCTGCCGCCGCTGGTGGTGGCGGTGAACGTATCGGCTGCGCAGTTCGCGCGGCCGCACTTCGTCGAGGAGCTGGTGCGCATCCTGCAGCGCATGGACGTTTCACCCCAGCGCATCGAGGTGGAGCTGACCGAGGCCGTCGCGCTGAAAAACCCGGAACAGGCCGAGACCACCATCCGCCGCCTGCATGAGGTGGGCTTTCGCGTGGCGCTGGACGACTTCGGCACAGGCTATTCCTCCATGAGCTACCTCAAGCGCTACGCCATCGACAAACTCAAGATCGACCAGTCCTTCGTGCGCGAACTCGCCCACCAGGCCAGCGACCAGGCCATCGTGACGGCCATCATCAAGATGGCCCACAGCCTGCGCATGGCCACCATTGCCGAAGGCGTGGAGACGGCCGAGCAGGCCGCGTTGCTGCAGGCCTGCGGCTGCGACGAAATGCAAGGCTACTGGTACAGCCGGCCGCTGGAGCCCGCCGCGTTCGAGGCCGTTGTGCGCAATGCGCAGGCCGGCGTCGAGTTGGCCTGACACGCGTCGCGCCGCACGCAACCCGGTTGCTACTTTTTTTATAGCTACCAGCGCTCACCCTTCAAGCGCCAGAAGGCCAAACGGCGTCAAACCCTCCACGGCGCCCCGATCCCCCGCCCAGCCTCTCGGGCGCGGGCCTGCTGCGGCCCCACCCCGTGGCACGCGGGCCACAAGCCGCGCACCGCCCCCCCCTCTGCACAGGCCCTTTTCTGCCCTGCGGTTTGTGCCTGATCAAACTACCTATAGTGTTTGATAGGTATGGTGAACACTATATGTAGTGTTTTAAGGGTTGCCATGACACCACCATCTCCGATCGTCGCCAGCCTGCCGCGCGACGTCATCCAACGCAACGGCGAGCGCACGCCTTTCGATGCTGTGCGCATCCAGTCGGCCATCGCCCGGGCCGGCCAGGCCACGGGCGAGTTCGGCGAGGACGAGGCCCGTCTGCTCACGGCGCAGGCCACCAAGGTGCTGATCCACCGCTTCCATGGCGAGGCGCCGGCCATCGAGCAGATCCAGGACGTGGTGGAGCAGACGCTGATCGCCGCCAACCATCTGCAGACCGCGCGCGCCTACATGGCCTACCGCCAGCGCCACGCCACCCTGCGCGCCGACCGGCAGACGCTGGTGCATGTGGAAAGCTCCATCAACGAGTACCTCACGCGCGCCGATTGGCGTGTGAACGCCAACGCCAACCAGGGCTACTCGCTGGGCGGGCTGATCCTGAACGTGGCAGGCAAGGTGACGGCGAACTACTGGCTCTCGCACGTCTACGCACCCGAGATCGGCGAGGCGCACCGCAATGGCGACATCCACATCCACGACCTCGACATGCTCAGCGGCTACTGCGCGGGCTGGTCGCTGCGTACGCTGCTGCACGAGGGGCTCAACGGCGTGCCGGGCAAGGTGGAGGCGGGGCCCCCGAAGCACATGAGCTCCGCCGTGGGGCAGATCGTGAACTTCCTCGGCACGCTGCAGAACGAGTGGGCGGGTGCGCAGGCGTTCTCGTCGTTCGACACCTACATGGCGCCCTTCGTGCGCAAGGACGGCATGGACTACGCCGCCGTGCGCCAGTGCATCCAGGAGCTGGTCTACAACCTCAACGTGCCCTCGCGCTGGGGCACACAGACGCCGTTCACCAACCTCACCTTCGACTGGACCTGCCCCGAGGATCTGCGCGAGCAGGTGCCGGTGATCGGCGGCGTGGAGATGCCGTTTTGCTACGGCGAGCTGCAGGCCGAGATGGACGTCATCAACCGCGCCTACATCGACGTGATGACCACGGGCGATGCCAAGGGCCGCGTGTTCACCTTCCCGATTCCCACGTACAACATCACGCCCGACTTCCCGTGGGAGAGCGAGAACGCCGTCGCCCTGTTCGACATGACGGCCAAGTACGGCCTGCCGTACTTCCAGAACTTCATCAATTCCGAGCTGTCGCCCAACATGGTGCGCTCCATGTGCTGCCGCCTGCAGCTCGACCTGCGCGAGCTCTTGAAGCGCGGCAATGGCCTGTTCGGCAGCGCCGAGCAGACCGGCAGCCTGGGCGTGGTCACCGTCAACTGCGCGCGGCTGGGCTACCTGCACGCGGGCGATGAGGCGAGCCTGTTCGCCGCCCTGGATCGCCTGCTGGAGCTGGGCAAGCAGAGCCTGGAAGTCAAGCGCAAGCTCATCCAGCGCCTCATGGACCAGGGCCTGTTCCCGTACACCAAGCGCTACCTGGGCACGCTGCGCAACCACTTCAGCACGCTGGGCGTGAACGGCATCAACGAGATGGTGCGCAACTTCACGCACGACGCGCACGACATCACCAGCGACTGGGGCCACCAGTTCGCGCTGCGCCTGCTGGACCATGTGCGCGCGCGCATGACGGCTTTCCAGGAAGAAACCGGCCACCTCTACAACCTGGAAGCCACGCCCGCTGAGGGCACGACCTACCGCTTCGCCAAGGAAGACAAGAAGCGCTGGCCCGCCATCCTGCAGGCCGGTACGGCCGAGCAGCCCTACTACACCAACAGCTCGCAGTTGCCCGTGGGCTTCACCGACGACCCGTTCGAGGCGCTGCAGCGGCAAGAGGCGCTGCAGGGCAAGTACACCGGCGGCACGGTGCTGCACCTGTACATGGGCGAGCGCATCTCCAGCGGCGCGGCCTGCCGCGAGCTGGTGAAACGGGCGCTCACCCACTTCCGCCTGCCCTACATCACCGTCACGCCCACCTTCTCCATCTGCCCCACGCACGGCTACTTGGCGGGCGAACACCCGTTCTGCCCGCGCTGCGACGAGGAGCGCCTGGCCGCCAAGCGCGCGCGGCTGGCGGCGTGACTTGAATGAAATTAGCCTCTAGCGCTTATGCAGCAATCGCCAACAGCTATTGTTTTTGAAGTTCTTCCACCACCAACCCAGGAGTTTGTCATGACCCACTTTTCCGCCACCGAGAACACCGCCCTGGCCACCGCCGTGCAGTTGACCGATGCCGAGCGCCAGCCCTGCGAGGTCTGGACGCGCGTCATGGGCTACCACCGCCCCGTAGCCAGCTTCAACACCGGCAAGCAGGGCGAACACAACGAACGCCAGTTCTTCGCCGAGCCGGGCCGTGCCTGCTAGGACCAGCCACACCGCCGCCCAGGCGCTGCGCATCGGCGGCATCACGCCGCTGACCACCATCGACTTTCCCGGCAGGCTGGCCGCCGTGGTGTTCTGCCAGGGCTGCCCCTGGCGCTGCGGCTATTGCCACAACGCCGGGCTGCTGGACGCGGCCGCGCCCGCGCCGCACCGCTGGAGCGAAGTGGAGCAACTGCTGCACACGCGCCGCGGCCTGCTGGACGGCGTGGTGTTCTCGGGCGGCGAGCCCACGCTGCAGGCCGCCCTGCCCGACGCCCTCGCGCGCGTACGCGCCCTGGGCTTTGCCACCGGCCTGCACACGGCCGGCATGTACCCCGAGCGGCTGCAGGCCCTGCTGCCGCTGCTGGACTGGGTGGGCCTGGACATCAAGGGGCCCTTGGCGCACTACGACGCCATCACCCGCACGCCGGGCAGTGGCGACCGCGCTTGGGAGTCGCTGCGCTGCGTGCAGGCCAGCGGTGTGAATTACGAGTGCCGCACCACCTGGCACGCGGGACTGTTCGACACGGCGGCCCTGCGGGCGCTGGCCGAAGACCTGGCCGCACAAGGCGTGCGCCAATGGGTGCTGCAGGAATGCAGCACGCCCGCCAGCGTGCCCTGGTGCCGTACGGCGCCGCCCCACGCAGTGGCCGCTGCCCACCAGCCTGCGGTGCGCCTGATCAGCCGGCCGCGGCCCCGGCGCCGCACACCCGCAGCACTTCGGCGCCGTACGCCTCCAGCTTTTTCGCACCCATGCCGCTGATGCCCTGCAGATCCTCCAGCGTGGCCGGGTTGCGCTCGGCAATAGCGGCCAGCGTGGCGTCGTGGAAGATCACGTAGGCCGGCAGGTTGTGCTCGCGCGCCACCTCGGCGCGCCAGGCCTTGAGGTTGATGAAGCGCACCTGGGCGTCCTGTCCCAGGTTGGCCGCTGCCACCGGCGGGGCGCTGGCGCGGCGCGGCTTCTTGGGGCCGGCCGCGGCCGTGGCCTCGCGCAGCAGCACGCTCTGCTCGCCGCGCAGCACGGGGCGCGATCCCTCGGTCAGCGCCAGCGTGTCAAAGCTGTGGCCGCCCTCGGTCGTGACCTTGTGCAGCCCCACGGCGCCGGCGGCCAGCAACTGGCGCAGCACGCCGCGCAGCTGCGCCTCGGAATACTGTGCGCCCAGGCCGAAGGTGGAGAGTTTTTCATGGCCGAACTGCTGGACCTTGTCCGTGGCCTTGCCGCGCAGGATGTCCATGATGTGGCCCGTGCCGAAGGTCAGGCCGCTGGCCTCGTGCACGCGATAGATGGTGGACAGGAGCTTGCGCGCGGCATCCGTGCCGTCCCACACGGCCGGCGGATTCAGGCAGTTGTCGCAATTGCCGCAGGGTTCGGACGCCTCGCCGAAGTAGCCCAGCAGCCGCACGCGCCGGCAGTCCGTGGCCTCGGCCAGGGCCAGCAGCGCATCGAGCTTGCCGCGCATCACGGCCTTGAACTCCTCGCCCGCGGGGCTCTCGTCGATCATGCGGCGCTGGTTCACCACGTCCTGCAGGCCGTAGGCCATCCACGCGTCGGCGGGCAGACCGTCGCGGCCCGCGCGGCCCGTCTCCTGGTAGTAGCCCTCAATGTTCTTGGGCATGTCCACATGGGCCACAAAGCGCACGTCGGGCTTGTCGATGCCCATGCCGAAGGCGATGGTGGCCACCATCACGATGCCGTCCTCGCGCAGGAAGCGGTCCTGGTTCTGCTGGCGCACCTCGGCGGGCAGGCCCGCGTGGTAGGGCAGCGCCGTCAGGCCCGCATCGCACAGCGCCTGGGCCAGTTCCTCCACGCGCTTGCGGGACTGGCAATAGACCACGCCGGCCTCGCCCAGGTGCTCGCGGTCGATGAAGCGCATGAGCTGCGTGAGCGGCTCCTTCTTTTCCTCGATGCGGTAGCGGATGTTGGGCCGGTCGAAGCTGCTGACGAACTGCCGCGCCTGCTGCAGCCGCAGGCCCTGCACGATGTCCTCGCGCGTGAGCGCGTCCGCCGTGGCCGTGAGGGCAATGCGCGGCACGCCCGCATAGCGCTCGTGCAGCACCGCGAGCTGGCGGTATTCGGGGCGGAAGTCGTGGCCCCACTGGCTCACGCAGTGCGCCTCGTCGATGGCGAACAGCCCGAGCTGCCCGCGCGCATGCAGACCGTCCAGCAGCGTGAGAAAGCGGTCGGTGGTCACGCGCTCGGGCGCGGCGTACAGCAGCGTGATCTCGCCGCGCGCCAGGCGCCTCTCCACGTCCTGCGTCTGCTGCCAGTCCAGCGTGGAGTTGAGGAAGGCCGCCTCCACCCCCGCCTCGTGCAGCGCGCCCACCTGGTCGTGCATCAGCGCGATCAGCGGCGAAACCACCACCGTCACGCCCAGCCCCGCATCGCGCCGCACGATGGCCGGCACCTGGTAGCACAGGCTCTTGCCGCCGCCCGTGGGCATCAGCACCAGCGCGTCGCCGCCGGCGATCACATGGTCGATGATGGCCTGCTGCGGGCCACGGAACTGCTCGTAGCCAAAGACGTCGTGCAGGACGAAATGCGCGGGGGACAAATCGGTAGACTCTCTTTTTAATAGCTGTTAGCGCTTGCTGGATAAGCGCTAGAGGCACTTTTGGCCTGTGAAACGCAGTCCTGCAGACCGACCGGCCATGGCGCAAAGCCCGTTATTGTGCGCCCGCCACCGCGGGCGGCGCCGGCTTCCTACAATCGGCCCCATGACCCTGCCCCACTACACCCGCGCGCAAGCGCTGCCCGCCATCCTGGAACAACGCATCGCCATCCTCGACGGCGCCATGGGCACGATGATCCAGCGCTTCAAGCTGACCGAGGCGCAGTACCGGGGCGAGCGCTTCAAGGACTTTGCGCGCGACGTGAAGGGCAACAACGAGCTGCTGAGCCTCACGCGCCCCGACGTGATCCGCGACATCCATGAAGGGTATCTCGCGGCCGGCGCCGATCTGATCGAGACCAACACCTTCGGCGCGACCTCGATCGCGCAGGACGACTATGGGCTAGCCGAGCTGGCCTACGAGATGAACCTGGAGAGCGCCAAGCTCGCGCGCGCGGCCTGCGACAAATTCAGCACGCCCGACAAGCCGCGCTTCGTCGCCGGCGCCCTCGGCCCCACGCCCAAGACGGCCAGCATCAGCCCCGACGTGAACGACCCCGGCGCGCGCAACATCACCTTCGAGCAACTGCGCGCGGCCTACCACGAGCAGGCGCGCGGCCTGATCGAGGGCGGCGCCGACGTGCTGCTGGTCGAGACCATCTTCGACACGCTGAACGCCAAGGCCGCGCTGTTCGCCATCGACGAGGTGTTCGAGGAAACCGGCGAGTGCCTGCCCATCATGATCAGCGGCACGGTGACGGATGCGTCCGGCCGCATCCTCTCGGGCCAGACGGTGACGGCTTTCTGGCACAGCGTGCGCCACGCGCGGCCGCTGTCCATCGGCCTGAACTGCGCGCTGGGCGCGGCGCTGATGCGCCCCTACATCCAGGAGCTCAACCGCGCCGCGCCCGACACCTTCATCAGTTGCTACCCCAACGCCGGCCTGCCCAACCCGATGAGCGACACGGGTTTCGACGAGACGCCCGAGGTCACCAGCCGCCTGGTGCACGAATTCGCCGCCGAGGGCCTGGTCAACATCGTGGGCGGCTGCTGCGGCACCACGCCGGACCACATCGGCGCCATTGCGCGCGCCGTGGCGCCGGTGGGTACGCGCCGGCTGTTCCAGACCGAAGCCGCCTAGAGCGCACGCCGCATGCGCCCAGCCACCGACTGAGAGGACCCGGCGACATGCAACCTAGCCCCCGCACTTCTTTCCCGGCAACTCCCCGCCGGGCCACCGCCACGCTGGCCCTGTGCGTGGCCGCGTGCCTTGCCGTCACCGGCTGCGCCACGCCACCCCCGCCCCCGGTGGCGCCCGACCCCGCCCTCGATGCGCGCGCCCGTTACGACGCCGACCTGCAGGACTGCCGCGACCGCGCGCAGCAGGTGGGCGTGCTCAGCGAGACGCTGGACGCCGTGGTCCAGGGCGCGCTGGTGGCGGCGTTTCTCGCCTGGGGACTCGGGCGCAGCGACACCGGCGTGCGCGACTGGGCTCTCACGGGCGGCGCACTCGCGGGCGGCTCGCAGGGACTGCAGGCGCTGGAGCGGCGGCGCCAGCTGGTCGCGCACTGCATGGCCGTGCGGGGCCACCGCATCAGCCCGCTGGCAGTGGCCGGGCCGCAGCCGGGCGCCGCGCCGTCCGTGCCCGTGGCACCGGCGGCGCCGCCGCGCCCCTCGGGCGCCGATGCCTACAGCGCCGAGCGCCTGGCACGCGAGCAAGCCTGCCATGCCCAGCCCGTGGCCGCGCTCGCCGCCAAGGGGCCGGGCTTTGAGACCTACAGCGTGCCGTGCAGCAACGGCGACGCGCTGGCGATCCGCTGCGAGTTCGGCAACTGCCGCGTGCTGCGCTGAGAACACTCCTGTTTTCATAGCTGTTCGCGCTTGCCAGTTGGGCGCTATGGGCCTATTTGGCTTTGAACGTCGCCCTCCTCCGCGCTCACCCTCTTACCCGGGCGGCGCAAGGCTCCTAGACTGGACCCACGACAACACGGAGGCCACGCACCATGGACTGGACCACCCACCAGGTCTTCAACCAATACCCCGAGCTGAACGACTACCACCCGCTGGCCACCGACGCAGCGCTGTGCGAGGCGGTGGAGCGTGCAGGCGCCGACTGGGCGCGCCCGGCGCTGGACACCTACGCCGCACGGCTGGGCATGGCCGAGACCTACGCCCTGGCCGAGCAGGCCAACCGCCACACGCCGCAGTTGCAGCGCTTTGACACGCGCGGGCGGCGCATCGACGCGCTGGAGTTCCACCCCGCGTGGCACCAGCTCATGGCGCTGTACCGCGGCGAGGGGCTGATCTCCCGGCCCTTCCAGGACGAGCGACCGGGCCGCTGGGCCGCATGGGCGGCGGGCTTTTACCTGCACGGCCAGGTGGAGCAGGGCACGCTGTGCCCCGCCACGATGACGCAGGCCGCCATCCCGCTGCTGCGCAAAGAGCCCGCGCTGTGGCAATCGCTGCAGTCCCGGCTCTACAGCACCGTTTACGACCCGCGCGACCTGCCCGTGGCGGACAAGGCCAGCATCTGGCTGGGCATGGGCATGACCGAGAAGCAGGGCGGATCGGACGTGCGCGCCAACACCACCGTGGCTGCACCCATCGGCACGGGCGGGCGCGGCGGCGAATACCGGCTGCGCGGACACAAGTGGTTCTTCTCGGCGCCGCAGTGCGATGCGCACCTGGTGGTGGCGCGCACCGGCGAGGGCGGCCCGTTCGCCTGCTTCTACGTGCCGCGCTGGCGCCCGGACGGCAGCCGCAACGCCGTGCGCGTGCAGCGCCTGAAGGACAAGGTGGGCAACCGCAGCAACGCCAGCAGCGAGGTGGAGTTCGAGGATGCCTGGGGCCTGCTCATGGGCGAGGAAGGCCGTGGCATCCCCACCATCATCGAGATGGCCAGCTACACGCGCCTGAACTGCGTGGTGGGCAGCGCCGCCATCCTGCGCCAGGCCACCGTGCAGGCCATCCATTACGCGCACCGGCGCCACGCCTTCGGCAAGGCCCTGGCCGAGCAGCCGTTGATGCGCGCGGTGCTGGCCGACCTGGCGCTGGAGAGCGAGGCCGCGCTGCACCTGGCCATGCGCCTGGCCCAGGCGTACGAGGACGACGACGCGCCCGCCCAGCGTGCCTGGAAGCGCGTGATGACGCCGGCCGCCAAGTTCTGGGTCTGCAAGCGCGCGGTGGAGCTGACCGGCGAGGCCATGGAGGTGCTGGGCGGTAATGGCTACGTGGAGGACGGCGTGATGGCGCGCCTGTTCCGCGAGGCGCCCGTCAACTCCATCTGGGAAGGCTCGGGCAACGTGATGTGCCTGGACGTGCTGCGCGCCCTGCAGCGCGAGCCCGAAGCAGCACACGCTTTGCTGACCGAGCTGCACGCCGCGGCGCAGGGCGAGCCGCGCATTGCCGCCGCCGCACGCGAGCTGCAGGCCCTGTTGGCCACACCGGCTGAGCAGTTGGAAGGCCTGGGCCGCGTGCTGACCCAGCGCCTGGTGCTGCTGGCCCAGGCCTGCCTGCTGCGCCAGCAGGCCCCCGCGGCCGTGGCCGATGCGTTCATCGCCACGCGGCTGGCGGACAGCGGGGCCGGCCGCGTGGCGGGCGCCATCGACACACGCGGTCTGGATGTGGCGGCGGTTCTGGCGCGCGCATTTCCGGGATAGTGGACGGGTCTTCAGAGCAAAAACGGCTTCTAGCACTCGTCCACCAAGCGCGACCAGCTATTTTTACAATAGCAAAACTGCTTCACCTGGCGCGCTGCGCCACAATGCACCATGCTGACCTTCCAAGACATCCAGCACGCCGCTGAGCGCCTGCGCGGCCAGGTGCTGGAAACCCCCTGCGTCGAATCGCGCACGCTCTCGCAGATCGTGGGCGCGCAGGTGTTCCTCAAGTTCGAGAACCTGCAGTTCACCGCCTCGTTCAAGGAACGCGGCGCCTGCAACAAGCTGAGCCAGCTCACTCCCCAAGAACGCGAGCGCGGCGTGGTGGCGATGAGCGCGGGCAACCATGCCCAGGGCGTGGCCTACCACGCGCAGCGCCTGGGCCTGCGCGCCGTGATCGTCATGCCGCGCTTCACCCCCGGTGTGAAAGTGGAGCGCACGCGCGGCTTTGGTGCCGAGGTGGTGCTGCACGGCGACACGCTGGAGGAAGCCCGCCAGCACGCCTACCAGCTGGCCGAACAGCAGGGCCTGACCTTCGTGCACCCCTACGACGACGAGGCCGTGGCCGCCGGCCAGGGCACGCTGGTGCTGGAGATGCTGGCCGCCCAGCCCGACCTGGACGCGCTGGTGGTTTCGGTGGGCGGCGGCGGGCTGCTGGCCGGCATGGCAACGGCCGCGCGGGCCATCAAGCCGAACCTGGAGATCATCGGCGTGCAGACGGCGCGCTTCCCGGCCATGGTGAATGCCATCAAGGGCACGCACCACGCGCAGGGCGCGTCAACCATCGCCGAGGGCATCGCCGTGGGCCAGCCCGGAAAGATGACGCAGGAGGTCATTGGCCGGCTGGTGGATGACCTGCTGCTGGTGGACGAAGGCGACATCGAGCAGGCGGTGCTGATGCTGCTGGAGATCGAGAAGACGCTGGTGGAAGGCGCGGGGGCCGCCGGGCTGGCCGCGCTGGTGCGCCACCCCGAGCGCTTTCGCGGCAAGAAGGTGGGGCTGGTGCTCAGCGGCGGCAACATCGACCCGCTGCTGCTGGCGGCCATCATCGAGCGCGGCATGGTGCGCTCCGGCCGGTTGGCGCGCATCATGGTCAGCGCACGCGACGTGCCCGGCGTGCTCGCCCGCATCACTGCCCTCGTGGCCGAAGCGGGCGCTAACATCGAAGAGGTGCACCATCAGCGCGCCTTCACCGTGCTGGCCGCGCAAAACGTGGAGATCGAACTGGTGCTGCAAACGCGCGGCAAGGCGCACATCCAGCAGGTGCTGGACCTGCTGCGCGCCGCGCAGATGGAGGCCGAGCTGCGCTGAGAGCGCCGTGCCGCACGCGCGTGCGGGTAAGGCCCGTGCACGCGCGGGGGCGTTGTGGCTACACTTGTCCCCCATCAAGGCACCAGACCCCACAGGAGACCGAACCCATGGCCCATGACCACCCCATCGCCCCCAACGCCGCCGACGTCGAGGCCGCCACGGCCACCGATGCCGCCGAGTCCGTGGTGCATCTGATTCCCGTCGTGATCCCTGCGGTGGGTGCGGCCATGATCTTCCTGCTGGCCTTCATTGCGGTGTACATGGCCTGAACGCACCGCCCGCTCGCCACCCAGCCCCGCCTCTGCGGGGCTTTGTTTTTGGTGATCGCGTTTTGCACCGACGCCATGACGCGCATAACGTCATGTGTTTTTTGCATGATTTAACCCCCTGTCCGACAGACAAATCGGGGGCGTCTTCATAAAATCGTCACCCCAGCCGACCTGTGCAGGGGTGCCACCGCGGTACCCCCGTTTCGCCAGCCGACTGAGTCCCAGCGGTTTTTTCAAAGGCAGCGCGCAGATCGGTTCAGCGCGGGCCTGTGCGTCGTGACCCGGTTCGCTTCCTTTGAAAAGACTGTTTTTCAACTTCAAAGAAGCCTTCCCGATGAACGCACCCACCATGCCCGTCCTGGACATTCAGGCGCCCGCATACGTCAAGAACGCCAAGCTGATCGCCTGGGTGGCCGAAATGGCCGCGCTGTGCAAGCCCGCCCGCATCCACTGGTGCGACGGTTCGCAGCAGGAGTACGAGCAGTTGTGTCAGCAACTGGTGGACGCCGGCACGTTCAAGAAGCTGAACCCCGCCAAGCGCCCGGGCAGCTACCTCGCGTGGTCCGACCCGTCGGACGTCGCGCGCGTGGAAGACCGCACCTATATTTGCTCGGAGAAAAAGGAAGACGCCGGCCCGACCAACAACTGGATGGCCCCGGCCGAGATGCGCGCCACGCTGCAGCCGCTGTTTGACGGCTGCATGGCCGGCCGCACCATGTACGTGGTGCCCTTCTCCATGGGCCCTCTGGGCTCGCACATCGCCCACATTGGCATCGAACTGACCGACAGCGCCTACGTGGCCGTGAACCAGAAGCTGATGACCCGCATGGGCAAGGCCGTCTATGACGTGCTCGGCACCGACGGCGAGTTCGTGCCCTGCATGCACACCGTGGGCGCCCCGCTGGCCGCAGGCCAGAAGGACACCACGTCCTGGCCCTGCAACCCCCAGGTCAAGTACATCGTCCACTACCCCGAGACCCGCGAGATCTGGTCGTACGGCTCAGGCTACGGCGGCAACGCACTGCTGGGCAAGAAGTGCCTGGCGCTGCGCATTGCCTCGACCATGGGCCGCGACCAGGGCTGGCTGGCCGAGCACATGCTGATCCTGGGCGTGACCAACCCCGAGGGCAAGAAGTACCACGTGGCCGCCGCCTTCCCCAGCGCCTGCGGCAAGACCAACTTCTCCATGCTGGTGCCGCCGGAAGCCGGCTTCGCCGGCTGGAAGGTCACGACCATCGGTGACGACATTGCCTGGATCAAGCCCCATGCCGACGGCAAGATGTACGCCATCAACCCCGAGGCCGGTTACTTCGGCGTGGCCCCCGGCACCAACATGCACACCAACCCGAACTGCATGCGTTCGCTGGACAAGGACGTGATCTTCACCAACGTCGCCCTCACCGACGATGGCGATGTGTGGTGGGAAGGCATGGAGAAGGACACCGGCAAACTCCCGGACCACCTCATCGACTGGCAGGGCAAGGACTGGACACCGCAGATCGCCAAGGAAACCGGCGCCAAGGCCGCGCACCCCAATTCGCGCTTCACGGTGGCCGCCACCAACAACCCGGCCCTGGACCCCGAGTGGGACAACCCTGCCGGCGTGGCCATCGACGCCTTCATCTTCGGCGGCCGCCGCTCCACCACCGTGCCGCTGGTGACCGAGGCCCGCAGCTGGATGGAAGGCGTTTACATGGCCGCGACCATGGGCTCTGAGACCACCGCCGCCGCCTTTGGTGCGCAGGGCGTCGTGCGCCGCGACCCGTTCGCCATGCTGCCGTTCTGCGGCTACAACATGAGCGACTACTTCCAGCACTGGCTCGACATGGAACACAAGCTGGAGGAGTCCGGCCACCAGCTGCCCAAGATCTTCTGCGTCAACTGGTTCCGCAAGGGCGAGGACGGCAAGTTCGTCTGGCCCGGCTATGGCGACAACATGCGCGTGCTCAAGTGGATGCTGGACCGCATCGAGGGCACGGCGCAAGGCGAGCCGACCATGTTCGGCATTGCTCCGCAGTACGCCGAGATCAACTGGACCGGCCTGGACTTCAGCACCGAGCAGTTCAAGATGGTGACCAGCATCGACAAGGCTGCCTGGGCCGAAGAACTGAAGCTGCACACCGAGCATTTCGACAAGCTGGCCTACCACCTGCCTCAGGAACTGCTGGCCACCAAGGCCGCGCTGGAGAAGCGTCTGGCGGCCTGACCGCCCTGCCTCGGCTCGGCGCGTGTAATTCAGCCGGGCCTACACCACAACCCCGCGACCACGTCTGTGGCGCGGGGTTTTTTCATGAATGCGCCCCATAGGAAGCTGCCGCGCACATAGCAAAAAGGGCACCCGAAGGTGCCCTGTTGTCGGTTGGCGCGGTGTCGCCGGGCGGCCGTTCAGCGGTAACGGCGCAGGTCGTCCACCGCGATCCCGTTCATCGCACGGCTCAGGTCGGCCATGATGCGGGCGTCGCGCAGTGCAGCATTCCAGGTGCGCTCGTCCTCTGCCGCACGCCGGTGCGCATCCGACCAAGCCTTGGCAGCGGCACGCAGGCCTAGCACCGCGCTGCGCGCAGGTGCCGCCAGCAACGCCATTCCCGCGAAAGCGATCACCCACATCACCATCCAGCCGGCCAGCATGTGGCCATCGTTCCAGGTGTCCATGACCTGGTTGGCCACGACAAGCAGCGCGGCGACCAGCGCCGCCAGCAGCAGCGACGTTGCGCCGCGGGTGCCGTCAAAGCGGGCAACGGTTTGCTTCAGATGGCTTGCGGCCTCTTCAATGCGTGCAATGCCGTGGTGCTGGACAGGAACATCGATGTGTACAAACTTCGTCATGATGCGACTCGTACGCCACTGTTGGCGAAATTGCCGGGCGTTGCAGCAATACTAGGGTTTACCCTGGTTTGTGTCTAATTTATATGTTGAATCACCCATATTCATCCGTGTGATGATTGCGGCATGCAGCCATTGAACTTTCGCACGCTGGATCTCAATCTGCTGCGCGTCTTTGACGAGGTCATGGCCGAGCGCAACCTGACCCGCGCCGCCGAGAAACTGGCCATCACACAGCCCGCCGTGAGCAACGCACTGCGCCGGTTGCGCGAGGTGCTGGGCGACGAGCTGGTCACGCGGCGCGGCCACGGCGTGGAGCCCACGCCGCGGGCACTGGCCCTGTGGCCCGCCGTACGGCACGCATTGGCACAGTTGCAGGAGACACTTTCCCCCGGGCGCTTTGACCCGGCGTCCGCTCAGACGACCTTCGTTCTGGCGATGGCCGACGCCACGGGTGCCACGCTGATCCCGCCACTCATCGAGATCGTGGAACGCGAGGCCCCCGGCGTCTCGCTGCGCGTGGTGCCGCTGACCACGCGCGACCCGCGCCGCCTGCTGGACGACGAGAGCGCCGACATGGCCGTGGGCTACTTCCCCTCCGTGCTGGCCGACCTCACGGCGCGGGCGCAGTCGGACAACGTGGTGGCGCACGAAAGCACCCGCCTCTACGATGGCCAGTACGTGTGCGTGATGCGCGCGGACCACCCGCTGGCCGCCGTGCCGATGACGCTGGACCTGTACTGCGCCGCGCGCCACCTGCTGGTGAGCTTCTCGGGCAAGCCCTTCGGCTTCATCGACGGGGCATTGGCCGCGTTGGGACGTGAACGCCGCATCGTGCTTACCGTGAACCAGTTCTTCACCGCGGGACGGGTGGTGGCCACCACGGACCTGCTCACCGTGCTGCCGCGCCACTTCGTCGGCGTGGCCAGCGTGCGCGACGAACTGGTGTGGCGCCCGCTGCCCATGACGCTGCCGCCCGTGCACGTGGACGCACTGTGGCACCGCCGGCGCAACCACGACCCCGCCCACCGCTGGCTGCGCGAGGCGATTGCGCGCGCCGCGCGCAACACGCCCGCCCCCATCCACCGCCAGGATTGACCCGTCCCACTCACCCATGAAGCTGCAACTGCTGTCCGACCTGCACCTGGAAGCCCACCCGCATTTCACCCCCAGCCCCGCCGTTGGCGCGGATGTCCTGGTGTTGGCCGGCGACATCGGCTCTTACCAGGCCGGCTCGCTGCTGTCGGACGACGACTTCGGCCTGGCGCGCTTCTCCCCTCTGCCGCAGTACGCCGGATGGCCCACGCCAGTGGTCTTCGTCCCTGGCAACCATGAATACGACATGCAGGACTTCGACGCCGCGCATGCGCGCCTGCGCCGCATCTGCGACCGGCTGGGGCTGATCTGGCTGGAGCGTGAGAGCATGGTGCTGCAGGGGGTCCGCTTCGTTGGAACGACGCTGTGGAGCGACTTCGACGCGCTGGCCGACCACGCGGGGATCACCGACCCGGGCCAGCGACTGCAGCGGCGCGAGAAGGCGTTCCGCGCGGCCAATTTCTATCTCTCCAAGACTGGCAGCACCCGCCAGGGTGTGCCCTTCCTGGCCGCCGAGGTGCGCGAACAGGCCCTGGTTTGCCAGGCCTGGCTACGCAACGCGCTCGCACAGCCCTTTGCGGGCACGACGGTGGCCGTCACGCACTTCGCGCCCAGTCTGCTCAGCGCCGATCCGCGCTACGGCCTGGTGCCGGGCACAGCGGGGTTTTGCAATGCGCTGGACGACTGCCTGCCCCACGCCCAGCTGTGGCTGCACGGCCATCTGCATGCGCCCAGCGACTACCTGGTGCGCGGGGCCCGCGCGGACGGCGCGCCCTGGAGCTGCCGCATAGTGGCCAACCCGCTGGGCTATGCCCGCAAGGGGGAGCAGGCAACCTTTCAGCCGCACTGCGTGCTCACCGTATGATGCGTGCGGGCCCTGCGCCCGCCACCGCGTACCGCATCAAAAATATGACTGAAGTCAAGACAACAGGCGCCGGCGCGGATTAGTCTGAATTCTCGTTTCCGGAGCACTTCGAATGAACATCCTGCTTGCTGTCGACGGCAGCACCTACACCAAGAAAATGCTGGCCTACCTGGCCGCTCACGACGAGATGCTGGGCAGCTCGCACACCTACACGGCCATCACCGTGCAGCCCCAGTTGCCTCCCCGCGCGCGCGCCGCGCTCGGCAAGGAAGTCGTGGACAAGTACCACGCTGAGGAAGGCGAAAAGGTGCTGTCGCCCGTCGTGAAGTTCATGGCGCGTCAGGGCGTGCAGCTCAAGACCATGACCAAGGTGGGCCCGGCGGGCGAGACCATCGCCAAGGTGGCCGAGTCTGGCAAGTACGACCTGGTCGTCATGGGCACGCACGGCCACGGCTCGCTGGGCAAGCTGGTGATGGGCTCGGTCAGCACGCAGGTGCTGGCCAACTGCCAGGTGCCGGTACTGCTGGTGCGCTGATCAGGCCGCCCGCATGGCGGGGCCGCTCGCCAGCCCGCTCAGGCAGGTGTCCGCGGCCCAGTCGATGATGCACTCGTCCGCATAGCCGCGGTCGCGCAGCATGCCGAGCATGGGATCGGAATTGCGCGCCAGCAGCGCACACAAGATCACATCGGGCGGCAACTCGCGCCGCAGCTGTCCCTGGGCCTGCGCCTCGACGATCCAGCCGAGGATGCAGGCATGCACCTCCTGCATCGATGCCTGGTAGGCGTCGCAGGCGCGCAGCGCCTGGGCCAGCGCGGAGTTGCGGCTGGGCAGCAGCGGCACCTCGTCGGCCAGTTGCAGTTGCAGCGTCCAGCACAGCAGCGCGTGCAGGCGCTGCATGGCGCCCAGTTCGGCCGGCAGCGCCGCCAGAAAGCGCTGCAGGCGCTCCACCACATGCACCATGGCGGCCGAGCACAGGTCGTCCTTGCCGGCAAAGTGTTTGTATAGGCTGGCCTTGGCAATGCCCACGGCCGCGGCGACCTCGTCCACGGTCATGGTCTCGAAGCCTTTTTCGCCCAGCAGGCGGCTCGCGGCCTCCACGATGGCATCCTCGCGCGCCCGGAGCATCTGCTCCTTGAAGGACGGACGGGGCGGCTGCAACGTGTTCATGCGAGCGATGTTAGCGAGCCTTCACCCCGCGCAGGCCGATAACCCTAAAGACCCCCATCCGCGTGTGCCGTCAGGCCGACAGGTACTGCGCCGCCGCGCTGGTGAGCGCATCGGCCAGCGCATCCAGCACTTCCGACTCCAGGTTCCATGAGTGCCAGTACAGCTGGATGGGCAGCGTATGGCCTGGCGCCAGGTCCACCAGCCGGCCTTGCTGCAGCCAGGGGCGCGCGAGCAGTTCGGGCACCACGCTCACGCCCCAGCCCGCGGCCACGGCGCGCACCTGGCCCTCCGAGCTGGGCACGAACACGCGGCTGAGAGACACGCGTTTCAGGCCAAAGGTGCGCGTGACGAACTCGGCCTGCATATCGTCCTTGCGGTTGAACGAGACGAAAGGCACGTCGCGGAAGTTGTGCGCCGTGAGCCCTTGCGGCAGTTGTCGGCGCGCCAGCTCCGGCGCGGCCACGGCGACGTACTGCATGGCGCCCAGGGGCACCATGCGGCAGCCGCGCAGCGCGCTCTTCAACGTCGTCACGCAGCCCATCACCTGGCCCGAGCGCAGCCACTCCTGCGTGAAGTCCTGGTCGTCGGCAATGATCTCCAGCGGCAACCGCTGGCGCACCAGATCGCCGAGCGCGTCCACCGCCCAGGTCGCGATGCTGTCGGCGTTGATGGCGATGGCGATGCGCTCTTCCTCGCGGCCGCCGCCGCGCCCGCTGGGCATGAGGTCCTGCAGATCGCGCTCCAGGTCGGCGCGCAGCAGGCGCAGCTGCTTGGTGTGCTTGAGCAACAACTGCCCGGCCGAAGTGGGCTTGAGCGGCCGGCTGCGCACGATGAGCACCGAGCCCACCTGCGCCTCCAGCGCACGCAGGCGCTGCGACACGGCGGACTGGGTGATGTTCAGGCGGCGCGCGGCGCGCTCGAAACCGCCCTCTTCGACGATGGCGGCCAGGCATTCCAATGCGGCGGGGTCAAATGTGCTCACGGTCGGTATCCATTAGTCATTCTGATGAATTCCGAAGAAGTTTAATCACGCTTTTGTTTTTCATTGGGCCGCAGCACACTGCGCGCCATGAAAACCATCGTCCTGGGCGCCGGCATCATCGGCATTAGCACCGCCTGGCATCTACGCGAGCGCGGGCATGAAGTCACTGTGGTCGACCGCCAGCCCGACGCGGCGCTGGAGACCAGTTTTGCCAACGCGGCGCAGATCTCGGTGAGCTACTGTGAGCCCTGGGCCAACCGCGAGGCGCCATGGAAGGCCCTCAAGTGGATGTTCGACAAGGAAGCGCCGCTGCTGTTTCGCCCCCAGCTCGACTGGGAGCAATGGCGCTGGTGCCTGAAGTTCCTGGCGCAGTGCAACGACACGGCCTTCGCACGCAACGTGCAGCAGATCGTGGCGCTGGGCGCGTACAGCCATGCCGCACTCAAGGACATAGTGCGCGCCACGGGCATCGAGTACCACCGGCTGGAACGCGGCATCGCGCACTTCTACACCGACCAGAAGTCCTTTGACGACGCGGCCCACGCCGTGGAACTGATGCGCCGCTTCGGCGTGCAGCGGCGCGTGGTCAGTCGCGACGAGCTGCTCGCCATCGAGCCGGCCTTCCACGCTTACGGCGACCGCATCACCGGCGGCACCTACACCAGCACCGACGAGAGCGGCGACGCGCGCGTATTCACCCAGGCACTGGCCCGCCGCTGCGCCGAGCGCGGCGTGCAGTTCCTCTACGGTCACGACGTGCTGCGCCTGAACCGCTCCGGCGACGCTATTGAATCAATAGCTATTCGCGCTCGCCAGGAAAGCGCTACGGGCCAAAAAGACCAAATACTGAAAGCCGATGCCGTGGTCGTTGCATGCGGCAGCTACAGCGCACCGCTGCTGCGGGGCGTGGGCGTGCACCTGCCCATCTACCCCGGCAAGGGCTACAGCGCCACATTCCCGCTGCTCAAACCGGAGGGCGCGCCCATGGTTTCCACCATCGACGACGGCAAGAAGATCGCCATGAGCCGCCTGGGCAACGTGCTGCGCGTGGCCGGCACCATCGAGCTGGGCGGCTACGACCTGTCGCTGGACAGCCCTGTGGCGCGCGCACGCTGCCACATGCTGTCGCGCCGCATTGAGACCATCCTGCCCGGCGTGTGCGACACGCGCACGCCCGAGGAAGGCGGAGATCCGCAGTACTGGACCGGCCTGCGCCCCGCCACGCCCACCAACATCCCGTTCATCGGCCGTACGCCGCTGCACGGCCTGTGGGTGAACGCCGGCCACGGCACGCTGGGCTGGACGCATGGCGCCGGCTCGGGCAAGGCGATGGCCGAGCTGCTGAGCGGCGAGCGGCCAGCCATGGACTTCGCCTTTCTGGGCGACGACACGCCCGCTGCCGCCTACGGGGCGCCGCGCCTGGCCTGAGCGGCTCGCACCTCAGCGTTTGCGCTGCACCAGCAGGTTGCGCTTGGCATCCTCGGGGTAGGCGAAGGTCACCGCGCCGGCCTGCACCTTGCCCATCACCAGCATGTTGGGGGTGATGGCTTCTTTCTCCTCGGCCGAGAAGGGCCGCTCGTAGGTCGCCACCACGCCGTAATACACGCGCTGCAGGTTCTCCAGCGAATGCTTGAGGGCCGGGCCGTTGACCTGCCCGTCGCGGATGCCCAGCAGCGCATACATCAGCAGGTAGGCCGCGTCGTACCCTTGCGCCGCCGCCATCGGCACGGCCGGGCGGCCCTTGAAGGCGCGCGCGTAGGTGCTCAGGAACGAGGCGCGGCGTTCGTTGCTGGGCTCGGCGATGAAGGTCTGCGCCGTCAGCGCTCCCTCGGCGGCGTCCTTGCCGCCCTGGATGAAGAACGGGAACGACAGCGTCCAGCCGCCGACCTGCGGCACCTTCCAGCCCAGCTCCTTGCGGCCTTGGGCAATGACAGCGTTCTCCGGCCCTACGGTGTAGCTGAAGATGACCTGTGCGCCCGCATCGCGCGCGGCCTGCAACTGGGGCGCCAGGCTCTTCACGCCCAGAGGGAAGTTGGTCGCGTACACGGGCGTAAGCTGGTGCGCGGCGAGCGCCGCTTCCACGTCCTTGCGCCCGGCCTGGCCGTAGCCGGTGTCGTCGGCAAAGAGAGCGACCCGCGTCCAGCCGCGGCGCAGGATGTCCTCCACCACGAAGGGCGCCTGGATGTTGTCGGGGGCCGAGGTGCGGAAGATGAAGCTCTGCGCCGCCGGATAGGTGCGTGTCACGGGGGTGCCCGTGGCGCACGGCACGATCAAGGGCAGCTTCGCCTGCTGGAACACGTCCAGCGATTTCATCGCCACGCCGGTGTTGCAAAAGCCCAGGGCAGCCACCACGCCTTCTTTGGCCAGTTCCTGCGAGCGTTGACGGCCGGTGTCGGGCGAGCCCTGGTCGTCCTTGACCACCAGCTCCACGGGTCGGCCCAGGTAGCCTCCCACGGCGTTGAACTGCTCCACCGCGAGCTGGATGCCCTGCAGCATGGGCGTGCCGAAGTCCGACGACGGCCCCGAAAAGGGGCCGATGACCCCCACCTTCACGGGCTGGGCGCCCGCCATGCCTGCCAACGCCCACAGCGCCAGCGCCCCTGCCCAGTGTCTGGGTCTCATGGCCATCATCGTGTCTCCGCAATGTTGTGAAAAACACTCCAGCCTAACCAAAAGCGCGGGCGCGCGATGTGGTTTATTGCGCAGCGGTGCGCGGTCGCGGTCAGGGGCGGGTAAGCGATTTGCGGTGAGGGATCACCGCGCACGCGTTCAGTGCAGCACCGGCGCCGGGCCGGCCAGGAAGTCCAGCAGCGCCGCCTCGAAACCCTCGGGGTCTTCAAGCTGCGGCCAGTGGCCCACGCCGGGCAGCAGCACGGCGCGCGCATCGGGCAGCACATGGGCCAGGGCGAGCAGTGCCTCGGGCGGAGTGCAGCGGTCGTACTCACCCCCGACGAGCAGCGCGGGCACCTGCAGGCGCACAAGTTCCGGCGCACGCCGCGCGAAAGCCGTCAGGGCTTCCAACGCACGGCGGTAGGTGGCGGGCGGCACGCGGCCCATGGCGTGCCGTGCAAGCTGCAGCCCCTCGGGCAGCGCGCCGGGGCCGGCGTCGCGCGCCACGGTAGGGTCGGCCAGCCGGGCCATGTCCCGTCCATCGTCCAAGCCCGCAAGGCGCGGCGCCACCCACACGGCGGTGGCGGCCTCGTCCAGCGCCGGGCCGCCGGCACACAGCACCAGCCGCCGCACGCGCAGCGGTGCCCGCACGGCGATCTCCAGCGCCAGCATCGCCCCCAGGCCGTGGCCGACCAGCACCACCTGCTCGCACCGCAGGGCATCGAGCAACAGCAGCGCACGCTGGGCCAGGCCCTTGAAGTTGTAGGGCTCCACCGGCGCACTGCCGCCATAGCCCGGCATGTCCCATGCCACGGCGCGGTAGCCCGCGGCGGCCAAGGTTTCCAGCGTCGGGGCAAAGCCCAGGTGATCGCCGTCGGCATCGTGCAGCAGCAACACGGTAGGGCCGGAGCCGAGCAGGGAAAAGCGTGGAAGAAGAGACATCGCAGGGTCCAGGGCCGCAGGGCATGCGCGCTGCAGGCGCGCTGGTGCAGACTGATAATAGCCCTCCCATTGCCCTACGCGGCGCGCCCAGGGCGCCGCCCCCCCTTCGTGAACAGCCGCCTGCCCCACCCGCCCTCCAGCCAACCTCCCGTCTTCACGCCACGCGAGTTCCGCGACGCGCTGGGCATGTTCGCCACAGGCGTGACCATCGTCACGGCGCGCGGGGAAGGCGGAGCGCTGATCGGCATGACGGCAAACTCGTTCAACTCGGTGTCGCTGGAGCCGCCGCTGGTGCTTTGGAGCCTGGGGCACAAGACGTCGTCGCTGCCCGCTTTTTCCCGTGCCACGCACTACGCCATCAATGTGCTGACGGTGGAACAGCGCGCCCTGGCCGAGCAGTTCGCCACGCGCGGCATCGACCGCTTCGCCGGCGTGGCCTACCGTCTGGGACGGAGCGGCGTGCCGGTGCTGGACGGCGCGGCGGCCGTGTTCGAGTGCTTCAACCGCAGCCAGTACGTGGAGGGCGACCACACGATCTTCGTCGGCCAGGTGGAGCGTTGCAGCCACCGGGAAGGCGCTTCGCCTCTGCTCTACCACGGGGGGGTGTTCTATACGGAGCATCCGCTGGGAAGCCTTTCGGCCACCGTAGCCCGCCCGATGGAGAAATAGCCGCCCCGGCTTGCGCCAGGGCGCGGGCACGCCCGGCCGCTTCGGGGCTGGGCGGAACGGGCCGGATATCTGCCCGTTACTTGGCTGTCGCCTCGGGCAGTTCGATCTTCACTTCCAGCACTTCCAGGTCGTCCTGGCGCTCGAAGTGGACCTTCAGGTCGTCGGCGTTGATCTTCACGTACTTGGAGATCACCGCCACCAGCTCGCGCTGCAGCGCGGGCAGATAGTCGGGCTGGCCGGCGCTGCGGCCGCTGCGCTCGTGCGCCAGGATGATCTGCAGGCGCTCCTTGGCCACCGAGGCCGTCTTTTTCTTCTCGCCGAGCAGGAAGGACAGCAGGGACATCTCGCTTACCTCCCGCCGAAGATGCGCTTGAAGAAGCCGGGCTTGGCCGCCTCGATGAAACGCAGGGGCTTGTCCTCGCCCAGGAAGCGCGCAACCACGTCCTTGTAGGCCTCGGACACATCGGTGCCCGACAGGTGGATGGCGGGCAGGCCCTGGTTGGAGGCCTGCAGCACGCTCTCGGACTCGGGGATCACGCCGATGAGCTTGATGCGCAGGATGTCTTGGATGTCCTCCAGGCTCAGCATCTGGCCGTCTTCCACACGATGGGGGTTGTAGCGCGTGATCAGCAGGTGTTCCTTGACGGGCTCGCCGCCTTCGATGGCGCGCTTGGTCTTGCTGCTGAGCATGCCCAGGATGCGGTCGGAGTCGCGCACGCTGGAGACTTCGGGGTTGGTGACCAGCAGCGCCTCGTCGGCGAAGTGCATGGCCATCAGCGCACCGCTTTCGATGCCGGCGGGCGAGTCGCAGACGATGTAGTCAAAGCCCATGTCGGCGAGGTCCTTGAGCACCTTGCCCACGCCGTCCTGCGTGAGCGCGTCCTTGTCGCGCGTCTGGCTGGCGGCCAGCACGAACAGGTTCTCGCACTGCTTGTCCTTGATGAGGGCCTGGTTCAGGTTGGCTTCGCCCTGGATCACGTTGATCAGGTCATACACCACGCGGCGCTCGCAGCCCATGATGAGGTCCAGGTTGCGCAGGCCGACGTCAAAGTCGATGACGGCGGTCTTGTGGCCGGCGAGCGCCAGGCCCGATGCGAAGGCGGCACTGGTGGTGGTCTTGCCCACGCCCCCCTTGCCGGAGGTCACGACGACGATTTTGGCCATGTTCTGAGAGGTCCTTGCGTTGCGGTCTGTGGAGTAAGAAAGGGTGGGGACAGTCACAGCGGCTCGATGAGCAGCTTCTCACCGTCCAGCCGCACCTGGGCCGGCTTGCCGCGCACGTTGTCGGGCAGCTCGGTCTCGGTGGTGCGGTAGATGCCTGCCACGGAGACCAGTTGCGGCTCCATGCAGGTGCTGAAAATCCGGGCGCTGGTGTCGCCACGCGCGCCGGCGATGGCGCGCCCGCGCAGCGGCGCGTACACGTGGATGTTGCCGTCGGCGATCACCTCGGCGCCAAAGCTGACCACGGCCATCACCACCAGGTCCGAGCCGCGGGCATACACCTGCTGGCCCGAGCGCAGCGGCTTGTCCACCACCACGGTCCCCGGCGCCGGCGCGGGCACGGGGACCTCGCGCACGACCTCCACCTCGCGGATGACTTCGTGGACCACCTCGCGGGGAGTGTTCTCACGCGGCGCCTGCATGCGCGGGGGCGGCGCGTCGGGGGCGGCAATCAGGCCCGCGTCGTGCGCGTCCTGCCTCTGCGCGCTGCTGCCGCCGCGCACGGCCACGGGCTGCGTGCGGTGGCTGCGCAGCGTCTTGACCAGCGCGGCGAAGTCGATGGGCTGTGGCTCGTCCTGCACGGCCGAGAGGTCGATCAGCACCGGGTCGTTGTCGAAAAATTCGGGGTCGTCGGCCCTGCGGGCAGCCAGCTCGGCGGCGATGCTGGCCACGTCGGTGGTCTTGAGCACCATGGCCACCACGGGCAGCTGGGCGCTCTTGAGGTCTAGGTGGGTGCGGGCCTGGCCCGCCGTATCAACGGCCATGAAGCGGTTCGGATGGGAAAAAAGACGCCGCGCACGGGCGCCGCCTCGAAGCCGCAAAGTGTACCTGCGCTGCGCCGCTGCCACCGTATCAGGACGTGCGGCGAACCCGGGCGCACCCCAGGCCTGGGCGCCGCGGATCTGGCTTCACGAGTCCACCGGCTGCGCCCCCTTCCCGCCGCGCAGCGCGGCGAGAGAAGGGGAAAGGTGCGCCAGCGCCGCGGGGGGATGCTCAGAACTTCGGAATGCGGATGCGGCTGATCATCAGCGAGCCCGACAGTGCAAACAGCAGCACCAGCGGGTGCAGCGTGAAGCCGCCGATCGTCACCGACCCCAGCCACAGCTGGCCGCGCACCGCGCCCACGCTGGCGGCCACGGCCATCAGGCCCACGAGCACGATGGAGGTGGGGATCGGCGTGCCCTCGAAGTACTTGACCTTGCCCGACGGGCCCTCGGCCAGCGTTTCGGCCGTGATGTTGAAGCGCGCCAGGCGCGACACGCCGCAGGCCACGAAAAAGGCCAGCACCACGCGGTCGTACAGCCCCTGCATGCCGCAGGCGTAGGCGATGATGGCGGGCGCCACGCCAAAGGAGATCACGTCGGCCAGCGAATCCAGTTCGCGCCCCATGGCCGAGCTTTTCTGCCGCCAGCGCGCGATGCGCCCGTCCAGCACGTCGAACACCAGCGCCGCAAGCACCAGCGCACAGGCGAAGTACACATGGCGCACGTCCGACGTTTCCAGATAGGTCATCGACGAGAACAGCGCCCCGACGCCGCACACCGCGTTGCCCAGCGTGAACCAGTCCGCGAGGTGGAACTCGCGGATCATCGAAAAGCGTTTGTGGGGAGAAGCCATGGCGGCATTATCGAACGGCCGCCGGGCCTTTCCTTGTCCGCCGATGGCTGATTCGGTCTACTGGAAACGCGGGGCGCGCTTCTCGATGAAGGCGGTGACCGCCTCGCGGTGGTCGGCCGTCTTGTGGGCGATGGCCTGGTAGCCGGCGGAGATCTCCAGCAGCGAGGCCAGCGAGGCGTGCTCGCCCTCGCGCAGCAGCCGCTTGGTCATGCGCATCACGGCACCGGGGTTGGCGGCGATCTTCTCGGCCAGCGCACGCGCGGTGGGCAGGAGCTGGTCGGCCGGCACCACGCGGCTGACCAGGCCGCAGGCCAGCGCTTCCTGCGCGTTGATGGCCTCGCCGGTAAAGGCCATTTCGGAGACCTTGGCCATGCCCACGGCGCGCGGCAATAGCCAGGCCGATGTCCGCGCGCACGAAGCAACGGCACATGAGCCGATACCTGCGTAGCGCGACCCATGAGTTCCGTTTATTCCTTGGGCAGCGTTCGCGCGATCGGCTCGTAGGCTTTTTGTGCCTGTTCGACTGCCTTGGCCCATTCGGCGCCACCGAGGAAGGACAGGAAAGGCGCATCGTTGCGAGCCGTCTTGACGTACTCGGGATCCTTGAGGGCGGCTTCAATGGCTTTCTCGAGCCGGGCGCGAATCGCGGCCGGAACGCCGTTGGGCGCGGCGATGCCACGCTCGGCCGTCATCTCAACCGGAAATCCCACTTCGAACGTGGTAGGCGTGCTGGCGATGCGCTGCACCTTGTCCTTGGTGAACTGGGCCAGCAGACGTACGGGCGTGGCTTCGTTCTCGGGATCCGGCACCTCCGAAGCGGCCAGAAACGCGATGTCGAGCGTGCTGGTGGTGAGGGCAGCCTTCTGCTGCGCCGAGCCGTTGAACGGGATGGAGTTGAACTTCACGCTGGCGGCGTTTTCCAGTTGGGCCATCGCCAAGTGTCCGTTAGTGCCCAGGCCGTTGTGGCCGGCCGAATAGGACGACGGATCGGTTTTCAGCTGGCTCACGACCTGCCGCAGATCAATCAACTTGCTGTCCTTGCGGGTCACCATGATCGTGGGGTCGCCGACGAGGCGCGCGACCAGGGTCAGGTCCTTGGTTGTGTACGACGACTTGCGATACATCGGTACAAAAAAATAACCCGGCAGATTGACCACCACCAGGGAATAGCCGTCCGGCTTGGCGCGCATCACCGAATTGATGGCGATCTCGCCCGACGCTCCCGGCCGGTTCTGGATGACGAAGGATGCGTTGTCGCCGAGATGCTTGGCGATGAAGGGCGCGAGGTTGCGCACCATGACATCGGTGGTGCCGCCGGCGGCGAACCCAACGGTGATGTTGATCGGCGCGTCCGAGGGCCAAGCGGCGTGCGCCGGCGTCGCCGCGAGGCCGGCCAGGAGGGCAGCGGCGGCCGCGAGGATCGAGCGATGGATGGAGGTTCTGAACATCACGATGTCTCCGAAGTTGTAGTAGGGCGCCGAATCTTGAATCCTTCCACAAAGTAGTGAAAGCGATATTTATTCAATAGAAGACAGTCGTTTTAGGATACCAATGATTATTTAAAAAACGACTTTCAAATTATTCATAAATATCACTTTTCAGACTGATTGAGGCTTCCTACACTGCTCCCCCAGGAGACAACCAGGAGCGTCAATGAGCGGATTTCTAAGCATCGACAGGAGGGACGGAGTGGTGGTAGCCACCATGAATCGGCCCGACGAGCGCAACGCGCTGACCGAGGAGCACCAGATGCTCGAATTCGTCGAGCTGTGCGCGCAGATTCGGCGCGATCCGGGCGTGACGGCACTGGTGCTGACCGGCGCGGGATCGGCCTTTTCCGCGGGCGGCAATCTCAAGAACATGCGGGACAAAAAGGGCTTTTCCGCCGGCTCTCCTGCCGACATCCGCGATGCCTACCGCAACGGTATCCAGCAGATCCCGCTGGCGTTGTACGAAGTGGACGTGCCGACCATCGCTGCGGTAAATGGCCCGGCCATCGGCGCCGGCCTGGATCTGGCGTGCATGTGCGACATTCGCCTCGCGTCCGAGCAGGCCACCTTCGCCAGCAGTTTCGTCAAGCTGGGTATCGTTCCAGGCGACGGAGGGGCGTGGCTGCTGGCGCGCACCATCGGCCAGCCGAAGGCGATGGAAATGATGCTGACCGGCGACACCTTCGACGCCGCCCGTGCGCTGGCGCTGGGGCTGGTCTCGCGCGTGATCCCACCGGAGGAACTGATGCCGCAGGCGCTCGATCTGGCTGCGCGTATCAGCGCCAATCCGTCGCGCACGGTGCGCCTCACCAAGCGGCTGCTGCGCGAGAGTGACTCCGTGTCGCTGGCTTCGTCGCTAGAGATGGCGGCGGCCTACCAGGCGCTGGCGCACTACACCTCGGACCACGACGAAGCGGTACGGGCCTTCCTGGAAAAGCGCAAGCCCGTGTTCACGGGCCGTTGAGGAGAGGCGATGTTCGAGTTCAATCAACCGCCGGACCTCTCGGTCTGCGAGCCCACGCGACAGCGGGTGCGGGCATTTCTCGCCGCCGAGGTGGAGCGGGGCAGCTTCAAGCCCTGGGAAGTGACGTGGACCACCTTCGACCGCGGCTTCAGCCGCCGGGCCGGGACCGCGGGCCTGATTGGCATGACCTGGCCGCGCGCCTATGGCGGGCAGGACGCCACGGCGCTGGAGCGCTATGTGGTGGTGGAGGAGATGCTAGCCGCTGGTGCGCCTTGCGGGGCGCACTGGATCGCCGACCGGCAGTCCGGCCCGCAGATTCTCCGGCATGGGTCGGAGCGCGCCAAACAGGACATCCTTCCACGCATCGCGCGCGGCGAATGCGCCTTCGGCATTGGCATGAGCGAACCCGACTCAGGTTCCGACCTGGCGGCGGTGCGCACCAGGGCTACCCGGGTCGAGGGGGGCTGGCGCATCAATGGCACCAAGGTGTGGACGACCAATGCCCACCAGGTGGACTACCTCATCACCCTGGTGCGCACGGCCGAGCCGGGCGCCGGCAAGCATGAGGGGCTGACGCAGATGATCACGGCCACCGGCCAGCCCGGCATCACCGTGCGGCCGATCCGGGACCTGTCAGGGCACCACGAATTCAACGAGGTGCACTTCGAGGACTACTTCGTTCCTGACGACATGCTGATCGGCGAGCCCGGTTCCGGCTGGCGCATGGTAACCGCCGAGCTGGCCTACGAGCGCAGCGGCCCGGACCGGTTCCTGAGCGCGTGGCAACTGCTGGCCGCCTTGGTGGATGCCGTCGGCCACGAGCCCGACGCACAGCAGGCCGTACAGATCGGGCGCCTGGTGGCCCACGCGGCGACGCTGCGGCGTATGTCCACCGGCATCGCTGGCCTGCTGGAGCGGGGCGCTAACCCCCAGGTGGAAGCAGCGCTGGTGAAGCACGTGGGCACAGGCTTCGAGCGCGAGATTCCAGAAATCGCCCGCTTGCTGGTGGATGCGGGCCAGCAGAGCGAGGCCGGGCAGCGTTTCGCCGACGCGTTGCGGCACGTGACCCTGGCCGCGCCCAGCTTCACTTTGCGCGGTGGCACGCGCGAAATTCTGCGTGGCGTGATCGCGCGAGGGATGGGGCTACGATGAGCGAACGAGACGAACTCACGGCGATGGTGAACGAGCAGGCGGATCGGCAGTTCCGCGAGCTCCTGACGCCCGAAGCCATGGAGCAGACCAGCACCGGCCAATGGCTGCCGGCTCTGTGGCAGCAGATGGAGGACGCCGGCTGGCCGTCGGCACTGGTCGCGGAAGCGCAGGGCGGTGTCGGCCTGCCTTCGAGCGCCGCGTTCGACGTCATCCGCCTGAGCGCGCATTGGGGCGTTCCGCTGCCGCTGGCCGAAACCATGGCGGGTCGCGGACTCTGGACGGCGGTGGGGGGCGATCCGGACTTGGTGGCGGATCGTCCGGTGCTCCTGGGTGTAGGCGCGCAGGCGCGTGCGCCTGCACTGCGGCTCGATGGTGAGTGCTCCCTGACTGGCGAGACAGGTTCCGTGAATTTCGGCGAAGCGCCTGGCGCGCTGCTGCTGGTGCAGGCCCATATGCGCGACGATGCCCATGCGCTCGTGCTGCTGGACGTGCAGAAGCTCGCACCGCGTTCGGTGCGCACTCTGTCGTTCGAGGCACAGTGCGCATTCAGCCTGGGCAGCGTTCCGGTCCCGACAGACTATTGCCAGCCATGGGACGTGCGCGATCCGCGCGCGCTTCAGGCCGTGGGTGCCGTGCTGCGATCGGTGCAGATGGTGGGCGCAATGCAGCGCTGCCTGGCGCTGGGGCTGCAATATTCGCAGGAGCGGGTGCAGTTCGGCCGGCCGATCTCGCGCTTCACGCCTGTGCAGGACATGTTGGTGGAAGCCGCAGCGGAAGTCTCCGCCGCCGTCAATGCCGCCAGCCTGGCGGTGGACCATTGGCAGCCGGCGCCGACGCCCGACGGCGTGTTCGCTGCCGCCGTGGCCAAGTCCCGCTGCGGCGAGGCTGCCGGAAAGGTGGCCGCATTTATCCACCAGGTGCACGGCGCCATGGGGTTCACGCAGGAGCATGTGCTGCACCAGTTCACACGCCGCCTCTGGGCCTGGCGCGACGAATTCGGCACGGAGGCGTACTGGAACCACCAGATCGGCACGCGCGTCTGCGCAGCCGACGGGCACAGCCTGTGGCCCCTACTCACGGCCCTTTGATACGCGACCCCCATGAAGACCGACCCTTCCTCCTTCAAGAACGGCCCCTTGCAGGGCGTGCGCATCATCGACGCGACCACGGTCGTCCTCGGACCCTACGCGACCCGCATCCTGGCAGACATGGGCGCCGAGGTGATCAAGATCGAAACCTCGTCGGGCGACCAGACCCGCCACTACAAGCCGCTGCGCCACGAGGGCATGGCGGGCTACTTCATCAATTTGAACCGCAACAAGCGTAGCGTCTCGCTGGACCTGAAGTCCCCCGAGGGCATGGAGGTGCTCAAGCGCCTGCTGAAGGGTGCCAATGCCTTCATCCACAACATGCGGCAGCAGGCGGCGGACCGCCTGGGCCTGGGCTACGAAGCGGTGCGCGCCCTCAACCCCGACATCGTGTACTGCGCCGCGGTGGGCTTCGGCTCGGCGGGCCCGTACTCGGGCCGGGCGGCGTACGACGACGTCATCCAGGCCGGCTCCGGCATTGCCGGGCTGTTCGCCCAGGTTCACGGCCAGCCCATGTTCGCACCCACCGTGCTGTGCGACAAGATCACCGGCCACACTGTGGCCTACGCGGTGGTCGCAGCATTGCTGCAACAGGCGAAGGGCGGCGGCGGCCAAGCGGTCGAGGTGCCGATGCTGGAAACCTCGGCGGAGTTCGCGCTGGTCGAGCACCTGCACGCCGCCACCTTCGATCCGCCGCTTGGGGAGATCGGTTTCAAGCGCGTCATGAGCAAGTTTCGTAAGCCCTACCGCACGCGCGACGGCTTCATGTGTATCCTGCCGTATTCCGACAGCAACTGGGCCGATTTCTTCCGCTTCACTGGGCGCACCGAACTGCTGGACGACGAGCGCTTTCGCGTGCTGGCCGACCGGGTGCAGCACATCGACGAACTCTATGCCGTGGTCGAGAAAGAAGCGCCGCGCTTCACCAACGCCGAGTGGGAGGCTTTCTGCAACCGCGTGAGCATCCCCTGCATGCCCGTGCGCGATCTGGAGGGCGTCCTGCAAGACGAGCATTTGCAGGCGGTGGGGATGTTCCAGCCCGCCACGCACCCGACCGAAGGCGACTACCGAGTGGTGCGCAGCCCTGTGCAGTTCGCCGAGCCGTTCCGGCTGCGCCACCACGCGCCGCGATTGGGGCAGGATACGATCAACGTGATGCGGGATGCGGGTTACTCAGACGCCGAGATCGACAGCCTCGTGGCCAAAGGGGCCGTGCTCGCGGCGCCGCCGGTGGCCGAATGAAGGGGCCGGGCGCCCCGCCATTGAAGCTGTAGCGCGAGGCCACCCCACATGACACTGAAGCAATTGGAGGCGTTCTACTGGGCGGCGAAGCTGGGCACCTTCGCCATCGCCGCACAACGCCTCCACGTGACACAGTCCTCACTGTCCAAGCGCATCGCCGAGCTGGAGTCAGACCTTGGCCAGCAGCTGTTCGACCGCACGGCGCGGCGCTCCATGCTCACGGCGGCCGGGGAAAAACTGCTGGACAAGGCGGCGGCCATGCTCGATCTGGAGCGCGAGATTCGCGCCGACTCGGGCCCGTCCCGCGACGAATTGCAGGGCGCTTGCCGCGTCGGCATCACCGAGCTGACCGCGACCACGTGGTTCCCGTCCCTGGTGGCGCGGGTAGAGCGCGACTTCCCGCTGCTGACGCTGGAGCCGCAGGTGGGTTTGTCGCGCCTGATCGAGAACGACGTGGTTCGGGGCGAGCTCGACGTGGCGATCCTTGCGGGCCCGGTGAATCGGCCGGAACTGCGCGGCCGGGCCGTGGCCGACATCGAGTTCATCTGGACCAGCGCGCCCGTGCGGCTGCCGCACCGTACCGTGCTGCAGACCGAGCATTTCGAGGCGCATCCGGTCATCAACAACCCCCACGACTCCGGCCTGTCCGCGACTTTCGAGAGCTGGGCCAACACCCACCGCATCCGCATCGGCAAGACGATCCAGTGCAACAGCCGTGCGGCAATCATCGCGCTGACCATCGCCGGTGTCGGCATCAGCTTTCAGCCGCGCCGCTACGTGCAGCCGCTGCTGGAGCGCGGCTTGCTGGTGCCGCTGGAGAGCGCCGCACCGCTGCCGCGCCAACCCTACAACCTCGTCTGGCGCGCAGACGACGACCGGCGCATCGTCGAAGCCATCGTGGCTCTGGTGCAGGAAGAGGCGGATTTCGACGCCGACAACTTGTTTTGGGGCAATTGAAGATGCTATCTCAATCCAATCGATAGCTGTCTGCTAGGGGCGAAAAGCGTGCGGCCGTCCAGCCCGCCAAACGCGCAGTTGGTGGTCATGCGGCCGACCGGCGAGACGATGCGCTACAACAGCGCGCCAAGCCGTCGGCGCCAACGCAGCCCGAGAGATTGATGAGCACACCAGCCTTGGAAACCCGGCCATCCAGCAGCAGCCGCAGCCGCCAGACTTGGTTGGCGCGAGTAACGGCCACCAGCAAGGCGCCGCCAGCAGGCTCCAGAATGGCGCCATTCGGGCTGGGGATGTCGTCCATCAGGCAGCGCAGCGTGCCGTCCGCTTGTTCGGGACCTTTACGTTGCCCTGGAAGAAGCCGTCCTCTGCGAACTGGATGGAGCGCTACGCACGGCCTGCGTGATGTGCTGGACTGGGTCGGCAGCGAGCGGCTCAGGGGCAAGCGGACCTTCACTTCGCCGTTCGTCTCGGCGGTGATGCGTGCCAACGCTCGCCACACGTGCACAAGCAGCCCCCATTCACGAAGCATGAGCCTGCCGCCACGCCGCGAATTCCACGTACCACGCCAGGCAGCCCGGGTTGGCCATCGCGTCCTTGTTGACCACCTTCTCGATCGGCTGGCCCAGCAGCAGCTTCTTGATGGGCAGCTCCTGCTTCTTGCCGCTGAGCGTGCGCGGCACCTCGGCGACCTGCACGATCTCGTCGGGCACGAAGCGCGGGCTCAAATGGCTGCGGATCGCGCCCTGGATGCGCGCGCGCAGGGCCTCGTCCAGCACGGCGCCGGCGCGCAGTACGACGAACAGCGGCATCCAGCTGGCGCGGCCCAGGTATTCCAGGTCCACGACCAGGCTGTCGAGCACCTCGGGCAGAGCCTCCACGGCGCTGTAGATCTCGCTCGTGCCCATGCGCAGCCCGTGGCGGTTGATGGTGGCGTCGCTGCGGCCGTAGATCACGCAGCCGGGGTGGGCGCTGGAGCCGATCTCGATCCAGTCGCCGTGGCGCCAGACGGCCCCGGCCTCGGGCCCCAGATCCCCGCCGCCGGGTCTGCGGCCATGGCCGGGCGGGTACATCTCGAAGTAGCTGGCGCGGTAGCGCGCGCCATCGGCGTCGCCCCACAGGAACAAGGGCATGGACGGGATGGGCTGGGTGCACACCAGCTCGCCCACGGCGTCCAGCACCGGGCGGCCCTGCTCGTCCCAGGCCTCGACGGCTGCGCCCAGCATGCGGCACTGCATGCGCCCGGGCGTTTGCGGCAGCTCGCGATTGCCGCCGATGAAGGCGCCCGCGAAGTCGGTGCCGCCGGAGATGTTGCACCACCAGACCTGAGGCACGCCCGCGCTGGCCAGGAGTTGCGATCCCCACCGCTGCACTTCGGCAGGCAGCGGCGACCCCGTGGAGCCCAGCACGCGGATCGCCGACAGATCGCCGCAGGCCGCAGGGGTGATCCCGGCCTTCATGCAGTGGCCGTAGAACGCGGCGCCAGCGCCGAAGAAGGTCACGCGCTCCTCTGCTGCCATGCGCCACAGCACCGTCCAGTCGGGCCGCTCCTTGCTGCCGCCGGGGTTGCCGTCGTACAGCACGCAGGTGGTGCCGCCCAGCAGGCCGCCGACCTGGGCGTTCCACATGATCCAGCCGGTGGAGCTGTACCAGTGGTAGCGCTCGCCCAGGGAGTTGGGCGCGTAGCTGCAGCCGATGTCGTTGTGCAGCACCGCCAGCTGCAGCATCACCAGCAACATGCCGCCATGGCCATGCACGATGGGCTTGGGCAGGCCGGTGGTGCCGCTGGAATAGACGATCCACAGCGGGTGGTCGAACGGCAGCCACGCCGGTTCAAAGGCCGCAGTTTCTGCATCATTTCGGGCGATAACGCTTGCGTAGCAAGCGGTATCAGCTACTGTTTTTGAAGCGTCCAGATTGCTCACCAGCACCACGTGGCGCAGCGTGGGCAGTTGCGCGCGCAGTTCCGCCAGCACGTCGCAACGGTCATGGTCGCGCCCCCCATAGGTGACGCCGTCCACGGCCAACAGCACCGTCGGTGCGATCTGGCGGAAGCGGTCCAGCACCGCGTGCGTGCCCATGTCGGGCGCGCACAGGCTCCACACCGCGCCGATGCTGGCGCAGGCCAGGAAGGCGACGATGGTCTCGGGGATGTTGGGCAGGTAGGCTGCCACGCGATCGCCGGGCTGTACGCCTTGGGCCCTCATGTGCAGCGCCAGCGCCGCCACCTGCCGGCGCAGCGCGGGCCAGGACAGCTCGCGGCGCTCGCCGCGTTCGTTGCGGCCGATGAGGGCCGGCTGGCCCGCGGCCTGTGCGGCGTCCACATGGCGCAGCACCTGGCGCGCGTAGTTCACCTGCGCGCCGGGGAACCACTGCGCGCCGGGCATCACGTTCTTTGCGAGTACCGCGCGGTGCGGCGTGGGTGACTGCAGGTCGAAGTAGTCCCAGACGCTCTGCCAGAAGGCGTCCAGATCGGTGGTGGACCAGCGCCAAAGCGCGTGGTAATCGTCAAAGCGCAGGCCGTGCTGCGCCTGCAGCCAATCCTGGTAGCGGCGTATCTGGGGCGTGTAAGGCGGGTGTGTTGGGGGGATGTTGTGGTGTGTCTCCATGCGCACAGCCTAGCGCGGTCGCGGTCGCCGTGCGCGCCACGCACGTGACAACTGGCCGGTCGCACCTGGCCGGTCGCACCTGGCCGGTCGCACCTCGCCGGTCGCACCTCGCCGGTCGCACCTGGCCGGCTGCACCTGGCCTCAGCGCCGCGGCTGCTCCGTCACGCTGGTGATGGCATAGCCCTTGTCACGCAGCTGCCGTCCGGGCTCGGGAATACCAAGGTCGTTCCAGTGCGCCTGGGTTTCGTCCCGTTCCACGGCGCGGTGCTCGCAGTTCCAATCGGTATTGATGGCCTCCTGCGGTATGGGCTTGCCCTCGGGCACGGCCAGATGGGAATAACGCCCCTCGGCTTCGGATCGGCGGTAGATGTCCACGCGCATGTCGGGTCCTTTGCTTGCTGGTTGCAGGGTTCTCCACTGTAGTGAGACCATCGCCCGCCCGGCGTAGGAAGCGGCCGCATGGCCGCCGTGCTTGACGCAAGGCAAGATCGCCGCTTTCTGCCCTGCCGACAATTGCCCGCTGTTGCCACTGCCGGCGGCCTGTTTCTGAATCATGACAACACAAGACGTTTCCTCTCAGCGCAGCGACGTGCTCATCGTGGGTGCGGGGCCTGCCGGGCTGTCGCTGGCGGCCTCGCTGGCCCAGGCCGGCATGCAGGTCACGGTGCTGGAGCAGCAACCCGCCTCCACGCTGGCCGCGCCCCTGGCCGACGGGCGCGAGATCGCACTCACCCACCCCAGCGTGGCCACGCTGCAGCGCATCGGCAGCTGGCAGCGCCTGGCCGCGCACGAGGTCGGCCTGCTGCGCGAGGCGCAGGTGCACGACGGCCCCGTGGGCCAGCGCGGGGCCATGCAGCTGCACGCAGGCGGCAGCGGCGTCCAGCATCTGGGCTGGATCGTGCCCAACCACGCGCTGCGCCGCACGGCCTACGAGGTAGCCGCGCACACGCCCGGCGTACGACTGGTCACCGAGGCGCGCGTCACGCGCGTGGCCGTCACGCCCGCGCATGCCGAGCTGGAATACACCGACACCCGCAACCTCGACGCAGCGCCCCTGCGTCTGCAGGCCCCGCTGCTGGTGGCGGCCGACAGCCGCTTTTCCGCCACGCGGCGCCAGTTGGGCATTGGCGCGGCCATGCACGACTTCGGCCGCACGGTCATCGTCTGCCGCCTGCGCCATGAGCTGCCCCACCACGAGGTCGCGCACGAGTGCTTCGGCTACGAGCAGACGCTGGCGATCCTGCCGCTGCCGGGCGACCTGGTCGATGGCGCGCCGATGTGCTCGGCCGTGGTCACCACCGGCGCGGCGCATGCGCAGGAGCTGCTGGCACTGCCTCCTGAGGCATTCGCCGCACGCGTGCAAGCCCAGTTCAAGGACCGCCTGGGCGCCATGCGGCTGGTGGGCGAGCGCCACGCCTACCCGCTGGTCGCCGTGTATGCGCACCGCTTCGCCGCCGCGCGCTGCGCGCTGCTGGGTGACGCGGCCGTCGGCATGCACCCGGTGACGGCGCACGGGTTCAACCTGGGGCTGGCGGGTGTGGACAGCCTCACGCGCGCACTCACCCAGGCACGCGAGCGCGGTGCGGACATCGGCGCCGCCAGCGTGCTGGAAGGCTACGCGCGCGGCCATCACCGCCACGCCTGGCCGCTGTACCAAGGCACGAATGCCATCGTGCGCCTGTACACCGACGACCGGCCGCTGCCCCGCCTGCTGCGCCAGGTGGTGCTGGCGGGCGCCAACCGGCTGCCGCCCCTCAAGGGCGCCATCGTGAGCCAGCTCACAGGTCGGCGCCCCGCCTGGCCCAGCGCCGCACCTTAGCGCGCACACCGCCATCCAACTGGAGGGGCGGGCACTCGCTGCCTGTCCCGGCCTGCGTCCTGCGGCACACCCATCCATAATGGCCGCATGGACAACCTGTTGGACCATCTCTGCGAGACCGTCACCCGCGCACGCACCGTCGAAGAGCTCACCCGGCCGCTGCTGGAGCTGCTGGAAGACATCACCGGGTTCGAATCCACCTACCTCACGGTGGTGGACCTGGAGCGGGGTGTGCAACGTGTGCTGTACGCGCGCAACACGCGCCAGATGCAGATCCCCGAGGGACTGAGCGTGCCCTGGCACGACACGTTGTGCAAACGCGCGCTGGACGAGGGGCGACCCTTCACCGCCGACGTGGGGCAATGCTGGGGCGATTCGCAGGCCGCCGCCGCGCTGGGCATCCAGACCTACGCCAGCACACCGGTGCGCATGGCCGACGGCCAGCTCTACGGCACGCTTTGCGCCGCCAGCGACGAGCGCCAGGAGCTCACTTCCCAGGCGCGCAACGCGCTGACGCTGTTCGCGCGGCTCATTGGCCAGCAGGTCGAGCGCGAGGAGCTGCTGCAGCAATTGCTGCAGGCCAATGCCCGGCTGGCGGCCTATGCGGCGACCGATGCCCTTACCGGCCTACCCAACCGCCGCTCGCTGCGCGAAATGCTGCACCAGCAACTGGCGCAAGGCGCGCGCCAGGGCACGGCGGTGCTGATCGCCTTCATGGACCTGGACGGTTTCAAGGCGATCAACGACACCTATGGCCACGAGGTGGGCGACCTCTTCCTGGCCGACATGGCCGATCGGCTGCGCGGCGCGGCGCGCGCGCAGGACTTCGTCGCACGCTACGGGGGCGATGAGTTCGTGGCCGTAGGCCCCGGCCCCGCGCCCGGCCCGGCGCTGGAGGCGGCCCGCCAGGGGTTCGGCCAGCGCCTGGCACAGGCCACGCGCGGGCGCTTTGGCGGGGCGGGCGCCCCCATCGACTACGCCGGCGCCAGCGTGGGTGTGATCGCCGTGCTCCCCAACGGCATGACGGCCGACGAGGCGCTGCGCGAGGCCGACCGCGCCATGTACGCCGCCAAGAAGGCGCGCCGCGCCGTGCGCTGAACAAGCCCCCGCACGGGCATGCGCGGCAGGGGGCCGGGATAATCCGCCGCTCTGCCAGCCCCCTCCACCCCTTTGCCCATGCCCGCAGCCCTGCCCCGCGTGCTGTCCGTCATCCCGCCGATGACGCAGCTCAACACGCCCTACCCCTCCACCGCCTACCTCACGGGCTTTCTGCGCTCGCGCGGCGTGCCGGCGTGGCAGGAGGACTTGGCGATCGCGCTGGTGTTGCGGCTGCTCTCGCGCGACGGTCTCGCGCAGGTCGCCGAAAGGGCGCGGGCCCTGCCCGCAAACGCGCAGAGCCCGGCGGTGCAGTCCTTTCTTGCACAGCAGGAGCGGTACCTGGCCACCATCGGCCCAGCCATGGCCTTTTTGCAGGGCCGCGACAGCACCCTCGCGCACCGCATCGTGGGCCGCCACTACCTGCCGGAAGGGCCGCGCTTCGCGGCGCTGGACGTGTACGAGGACGACGGCAGCGGCGACCCGCTGGGCTGGGCCTTCGGCGCCCTGGGCCTGACCGACAAGGCCAAGCATCTGGCCACGCTGTACCTCAACGACCTGGCGGACGTGCTGCAGGGCGCCGTGGACGCGCGTTTCGAGTTTGTGCGATACGCCGAACAGCTCGCCGGCAGCCAGCCCACGTTCGACCCGCTGGCCGACGCGCTGGCGCAGGCGCCGACCTTCGTGGACGAGGTGCTGCAGCAGCTCACCCATGAGGCCGTCGCGCGCCACCAGCCCGGCGTGGTGCTGCTCTCGGTGCCCTTCCCGGGCTCGGTGTACGGCGCGTTTCGCATTGCCCAGGCCATCAAGGCACGGCACCCGCACATCGTCACCGTGCTCGGCGGCGGCTTCGTCAACACCGAGCTGCGCGAGCTGGCCGACCCACGGGTGTTCGATTTCTTCGACTACGTGACGCTGGACGCCGGCGAGCGCCCGCTGCTCGCGCTGCTGGAGCACCTGCAAGGCCAGCGCGGGCGCCAGCGGCTGGTGCGCACCTTTGTGCGCAATGACGATGGTGCCGTGCAGTACGTCCACCTGGCGGAGCCCGACGTCGCCTTTGCCGAGATCGGCACGCCCACCTGGGACGGCCTGCCGCTTCAGCGCTATCTGTCGCTGCTGGACATGCTCAACCCCATGCACCGGCTGTGGAGCGACGGGCGCTGGAACAAGCTCACCGTGGCGCACGGCTGCTACTGGAAGAAGTGCAGCTTCTGCGACGTGAATCTGGACTACATCGGCCGCTACGAGGGCGCCAGCGCCCAGGTGCTGGCCGACCGCATCGCGGCCATCGTGGCCGAGACCGGGCAGACCGGTTTTCACTTCGTCGATGAAGCCGCGCCGCCCAAGGCCCTCAAGGCGCTCGCGCAGGAGCTGATCGCACGCGGCACCGGCATCTCCTGGTGGGGCAACGTGCGCTTTGAAAAGACCTTCACGCCCGAGCTGGCCGAGCTGCTGGCCGACGCGGGCTGCATCGCCATCTCGGGCGGGCTGGAGGTCGCCTCCGATCGGCTGCTGGGCCTGATGAAGAAGGGCGTCAGCGTGGACCAGGTGGCGCGCGTGACCCGCGCATTCAGCGACGCGGGCATCCTGGTGCATGCCTACCTGATGTACGGCTTTCCCACGCAAACCGTGCAGGACACGGTGGACGCGCTGGAATACGTGCGCCAGCTGTTCGAGAACGGCTGCATCCAGAGCGGCTTCTTCCACCGCTTTGCCTGCACCGTGCATTCGCCCGTGGGACAGAACCCCGAGGAATACGGCGTGACCCTGGCCCCGCTGCCGCCGGGCGGTTTTGCCAAGAACGATGTGGCGTTCATCGACCCCACGGGGGTGGACCACGACGCGCTGGGCGCCGGGCTGAAGAAGGCCATCTACAACTACATGCACGGCATCGGGCTGGAGCAGGACGTGCGCATGTGGTTCCCCTTCCACGTGCCCAAGACCACGGTGCGGCCAGGCCGCATCGCGCGCGCCCTGGCGGCGCGATAGCTATTGTTTTAATAGCCTCTCGCGCTTTCCCCGCAAAGCGTTGCGCTCACCGCACGTACACTACGTGCCCGGTATTTCTGAGCAACGAGGTGTCCTATGTGGTGGCAGCAGCAACGTTTTTCGGCACAAGGGCGCTGGCAGGCCATTGCAGAGCAGGCGGCCGTGGTCGAAGTGGATGTCCAAGGCGTGGTGCGCGAAGTGAACGCGCGGTTTTGTGACCTGCTGGGCTACCAGCGTGCCGAATTGATCGGCCAGCCCCAAACGATTTTCTATCCACCGGAATACGTTGCCAGCCCTGCCTTTCAGGCCAATTGGCGGCGCCTGTGCGGCGGCGAATTCGTGCAAGGCACGGCGCAGCGCCGCTGCAAAAACGGCACCGTGGTCTGGGTGCAGGGCATGTTCTACCCCGTGCGCGATGCCCGCGGCCGGGTGGAGCGCATCGTGGGGCTGGTTTACGACGTGACCGCCACGCAGGAGCAGACGCAACGCGCCCATGCCATCCTGGAGGCCATCGAACGCTCCATGGCAGTGATCGAGTTCGACCTGCAAGGCCATGTGCTGCGCGCCAACGACCACTTTCTGCACACCATGGGCTACACCCGCCAGAACCTGGTGGGCCAGCACCATCGCATCTTGTGCCCGCCCGCATTCGCGCAAAGCAGCGACTACCCACGCTTTTGGGACGATTTGCGCGCGGGCGTGTATTCCAAGGGCAAGATCGAGCGCGTCGATGCGCGGGGGCGCACGGTGTGGCTGGAGGCGACGTACAACCCGGTGCTCGACCCTGACGGCGTGGTGAGCCACATCGTCAAGTTCGCCACCGACATCACCGCGCGTGTGCAGCAGGCGCAGGCGCGCGAGCAGGGCGTGAACACGGCGTTTGCCGTGGCGCAGGAGACGCAGCAGCTCTCCGAAGAAGGCACGCAAACCATCGTCGACGCCACGGCGCGCATCCAGTCGATCGCCCAGCTGTTCGAGGACACCGCGGCCCGCGTGCACGAACTCGGGCGCAAGACCGAGAGCATCGCCGCCAGCGTGCAGGGCATACGCCGCGTGGCCGACCAGACCAACCTGCTGGCCCTCAACGCGGCGGTGGAGGCCGCGCGCGCCGGCGTGGCCGGGCGCGGCTTTGCCGTGGTGGCCGAGGAGGTGCGCAAACTCGCCGGCGACAGCCGCACCGCCACCAACGACATCCACCAGACCATCCAGGCCGTGCTGCAGGAGATGCGGGCGATGATCGACCACATCCAGGGCGGCGTGGCGGCGGTGGAGCAGGGCGCCCAGCTGTCACGCCAGGCGCGCGACGCCATCGAGCGCATCCGCGAGGACGCACACAAGGTGGTTGACGTGGTGCAGGAGCTGCACGCGCTCGAGACCGGCAAGCCGGGGCGCTGAGGGCCTGGCAAACCTGGGCCCCGTGACGGCAGAAAACGGCCCCGCCACGCTCGGCAGGCCGGCGGCGATGGGCCCGTCTGGCACCCCTGGGTGATAGCGCACTCCGGCACACTCCTGATTTGATAGCTGTTTGCGCTTGCTACACAAGCGCCAGAGGCCCATCTAACCTCTAAAATCAGCGCTTTCACACAAGGAGAGCCCCATGGCCCTTTTGCAATGGAATGAGCGCCCGGCGCAGGTGCTGCAGGGTGGCGGCGTGATCGGACCGGATGAGCGGCTGCCCTGGGCGCAGACCGGGCTGATGGGCATCCAGCACGTCATCGCCATGTTCGGCGCCACGGTACTGGCGCCCATCCTGATGGGGTTCGACCCCAACGTGGCGGTGCTGATGAGCGGCATCGGCACGCTGATTTTCTTCCTCATCACCGGCGGCAAGGTCCCGAGCTACCTGGGCTCGTCGTTCGCCTTCATCGGCGTGGTGATCGCGGCCACGGCCTATGCAGGCAAAGGGCCCAACGCCAACATCGGCGTGGCGCTGGGCGGCATCATCGCCTGCGGCCTGGTGTACACGCTGGTGGGCGTGGTGGTGCACCTGGTGGGCACGGGCTGGATCGAGCGCTTCATGCCCCCGGTGGTCACCGGCGCGGTGGTGGCCGTGATCGGGCTGAACCTGGCCGGCATCCCCATCAAGAACATGGCGGCCAACAACTTCGAGGCCTGGATGCAGGCCCTGACCTTCGTGTGTGTGGCGCTGGTGGCGGTATTCACCAGCGGCATGCTGCAGCGCCTGCTGATCCTGGTGGGACTGATCATCGCCAGCCTGCTGTACGCGCTGCTGACCAACGGCATGGGCCTGGGCAAGCCGATCGACGTGTCGGGCATCGCCAACGCCGCCTGGTTTGGCCTGCCGCAGTTCCATACACCGGTGTTCGAAGCCAACGCCCTGCTGCTCATCGTGCCCGTGGTCATCATCCTGGTGGCCGAGAACCTGGGCCACATCAAGGCCGTGACGGCCATGACCGGCAAGAACCTGGACCAGTACATGGGCCGCGCCTTCATCGGCGACGGCGTGGCGACGATGGTGAGCGGCGCGGCCGGCGGCACGGGCGTGACGACGTACGCCGAGAACATCGGCGTGATGGCCGCCACGCGCATCTACTCCACGGCGGTGTTCCTGGTCGCGGCGCTGCTGGCGGTGCTGCTGGGCTTCTCGCCCAAGTTCGGCGCGCTGATCCAGGCGATCCCGCTGCCGGTCATGGGCGGCGTGTCCATCGTGGTGTTCGGCCTGATTGCGATTGCCGGCGCCAAGATCTGGGTGGACAACCGGGTGGACTTCTCGCAGAACAAGAACCTCATCGTGGCGGCGATCACGCTGATCCTGGGCACGGGCGAATTCACGCTGAAGTTCGGCGACTTCGCGCTGGGCGGCATCGGCACCGCGACCTTCGGCGCCATCGTGCTCTACGCGGCCCTGAACCGCGGCAAGTAAGGCTGGGCGGGAGCGCCCAGGCGCGCTCCCATATCCATAGCTGCTAGCGCTTATCCTGAAACGATTCAAGGCACTTTCTGCCTTGAAAATCAATCGTAATAAGCGCCAGCAGCTCTTTTTTTAGTAGCAGACAGATCAACGCCGCAGCAGTGACCACACCATCTCGATGCCCGCGGTGAGCAGGTCGAACTCATCGCTGCGCGTGCCCTCCAGCCGTTCGCGCTGGCGTGCACGCTCCTCCCGCGCACGGTTGCGCTCCAGCGCCACCAGCGCGTCGGCCAGGGCGTCGGGCGAGGCGGCGTCCGCCGGCGCGGTCTGACGGGCGGCGCTGCCGTGGCGCGCCAGGGCCTTGTCCACCGCCTGCGGGTCCAGCAGCGACAGGGCCGAGCGGCAGTAGGGGCAGGCGTGGTCGTGGCGGATGTCCACCGTGCCGCCGCAGCTTGTGCAGTTGATGGTGCCCACACGCTCGGCCAGCGCCTCGATCTCCATCGTGGACAGGTGCCGCACGAAGCCCTTCTCGACCATGAACGAACCAAAGGTCGAAAAGCGCCCGTGGCGCGCCGCGCAGCGGTAGGTGACGTAGCGCCCGCCCTGCGCCACGTCGTAGCCCTTGGCCAGCGCCTGGCTGCAGCGCGGGCAGCGCAGCCGGTCGGCCAGCGGGTGGTGTGCATCGCCACGGTGCTGGTGCAGCAGCTCGAACAGCTCCAGCACGGCCGCCGGCGCCAGGCGCGTGTTCTCCTGCGGGTCGAACCACATGCCCTGGCAGGCAAAGCACAGGTCCAGCTCCAGCGTGCCTCCGGTGCTGGCGGCAAAGCGCCGGATCTCGGTGGGCTGGCGGCACGAGGGGCAAAGCGGTGTGAACGGCATGGTGGACGCGATCGTACTGCCTGCCCGGCCGGTGCCGCGACGCGGCCGTACCTGCGCGGGCGGCCTGCGTCAGCGCGGTGTAAGGCCAGGGTTATCCCTAGCCGCGCACGGAGCGGCTGCTAAGATTTACGCTCTTTTTTGCGCCCCGCGCCAGCTGCCCGCCAGGCCTGCACGGGGCGCTTGTCCGTCTGGAGTTAGCGTGCCCACCTCGTCGTCCCCCCGTATCCAGCACCCCGGTCTGGCCCAGAAAATCATGAGTGCGGCCGAAGCCGCGGCCCTGATCCCGGCCGGCGCCAATATCGGCATGAGCGGCTTCACCGGCGCGGGCTATCCCAAGCAGGTGCCCCAGGCGCTGGCCGCGCGCATCGAGGCCGAGCATGCAGCAGGCCGGCCGTTCCAGGTCAACGTGTGGACGGGCGCCTCCACCGCGCCCGAGCTGGACGGCGCGCTGGCCAAGGTGAACGGCATCCACCAGCGCCTGCCCTTCCAGTCGGACCCGATTTGCCGCGACAAGATCAACGCGGGCGAGGTGCACTACCTGGACATCCACCTCTCGCACGTGGCGCAGCACGCCTGGTTCGGCTTCCTGGGCCCCATGCAGGTGGCTGTGGTGGAGGTGCTGGGCATCCTGCCCGACGGCCGGCTGATCCCCTCGGCCGCCGTGGGCAACAACAAGACCTGGCTGGAGATCGCCGACAAGGTGATCCTCGAGGTGAACTCGCTGCCCCCGATCGAGATGGAGGGCATGCACGACATCTACTACGGCACGGCCATCCCGCCGCGCCGCCAGCCCATTCACCTGACGCAGGCCACCGAGCGCATCGGCGAGCCCTACCTGCGCGTGGACCCGTCCAAGGTGATCGCGGTGGTCCAGACGCACCAGCGCGACCGCGACACGGCCTTCGCCAAGCCCGACGCAGTCTCCAACCAGATCGCGGCGCACATCATCGACTTCCTGGCCCACGAGGTGAAGGTGGGCCGACTGCCCAAGAACATGCTGCCGCTGCAGTCGGGCGTGGGCAACGTGGCCAACGCGGTGCTGACCGGGCTGCTGGACGGCCCGTTCGACGAACTGCTGGGCTTCACCGAGGTGCTGCAGGACGGCATGCTGGAGCTGATCAAGCGCGGCAAGATGACCGCGGCGTCGGCCACCGCGATCTCGCTGAGCAGCGAGGCGCTGAAGGACTTCAACGAACACATCGCCTTCTACCGCGACCGCATCGTGCTGCGCCCGCAGGAGATCAGCAACCACCCCGAGCTGGTGCGGCGCCTGGGCGTGATCGCCATGAACGCCATGATCGAGGCCGACATCTACGGCAACATCAATTCCACGCACGTGATGGGCTCGGCCATGATGAACGGCATCGGCGGCTCGGGCGACTATGCGCGCAACGGCTACCTGTCGTTCTTCGTCACGCCCTCGGTGGCCAAGGGCGGCAAGGTGAGCTGCATCGTGCCCATGGTCTCGCACGTGGACCACACCGAGCACGACACGCAGATCATCGTCACCGAGCAGGGCCTGGCCGACCTGCGCGGCCTGTCGCCACGCCAGCGCGCGCAGGTCATCATCGACAAGTGCGCGCACCCGGACTTCCGCCCGCTGCTGCAGGACTATTTCGACCGCGCGCGCAGCAAGGGCGCGCAGCACACGCCCCACATCCTGGGCGAGGCCTTGTCCTGGCACGAGCGCTGCCTGGCCACGGGCAGCATGCTGCCCTGAAGGCCCAGCCGTCCCTGGCGCCCCGGGGCCTACACAAAGAACGGAGAACTGGCGCGCCCCAGGCAAGGGCCTGGACCGGCCGCGCCGCCCCATGGCCGTGGGGCGCGCCCCCTGCCCGCATCGCGCAGCAAATACGAGAGCGGGACTGCGGCGCGCACTAGCTGCCTGCGCAGGCTTGGACGTTCCCGAAGGGCTGCCGCCTTGGGCAGCTGCACCGAGGCGCAAAGCGCCTCAGCGGTGCCGCTTTCAGGCGATGAAGCGGCCCGTGCTGCCCAGCACGCCCAGGTCGATGAAGCGCGAGCCCACGTAGGGCGCCTGGCCGCTGTAGTCCACCACGAAGCCGCCCAGGTCCAGGTTGCGGATGCCCGCCAGCGCCGCGCGCAGCTTGGGCTGGGTCACGTCCTTGCCGGCACGGTCCAGGCCTTCGATGAGCACGCGCGCGTTCACGTAGGCCTCCAGGCTGCCTTGCGAGAACTCGCTCTTGACCTGCGCGCGCATGGCGGACTGGTAGTCGCGCACCAGCTGCAGCTTGGCGCGGTTGGGGTCGGGCACGATCATGGACAGCGCGAGGCCGCTGCCGTCCTCGCCCAGCTGGCCCACGCTGGCGCTGGGCAGCGTCACGCTCAGGCCGGCCATGAGCACGCCGGGCGATTCCTTCTTGATGCCGCGCACCAGGCCCACGGACACCGTGCCCGCGGTCGCCAGCAGCACGGCCGAGGGGCGCGCCGCGGCCACGGCCTGCAGCACCTGGGGAAGGTTCTTGCCGTCGGTGGCCACGGCCACCTGCACGGCGGGCTTCATGTTCAGCGCCGCCAGGGCGCGCGTGGCGTCCTCCAGCATTTCGCGGCCGTAGCCGTTGTCCAGGTACACCACGCCGATGCCCTTCAGGCCCATGCCCGCCAGGCGCTGGATGAGGCGCTGCACCTCGTCGGTGTAGCTGGCGCGCACATGGAACACGTTGCGCGTGCTCTTGCGCAGCGACGACGCGCCCGTGATCGGCGCCACGTAGGGAATACCGGCCTCTTCCACCAGCGGCACGATGGCCGTGTTGTTGGGCGTGCCCACGCACGACAGCAGCGCCAGTGCGCTGCCCTGGCCGATGATCTGCTTGACGTTGGCCAGCGTGCGCTCGGGGTCATAGGCGTCGTCCACCATCTGCAGCTGCAGCGTGCGCCCATGCACACCGCCGCGCGCGTTGGCCTGCGCGAAAGCAGCGCCCGCGCCCAGCTGGATGTCGGTGCCAAAGCCCAGCAGCGGGCCGCTCATGGCGGCCGAGCAGCCGATCGAGAGGGCCTTGGCGGACACGCCTGGCGCGTCCTGCGCACGGGCCGGGAGCACGAAGGCCGGCGCGGCCGCGAGGGCGGCGGCCCGGCCGGCTTGGAGGACAAACTGGCGGCGTTGCATGGTCAAAGGAATGTGTGGGTTGGATGGGAAGGCTGCCCCGCGGCGCCCCGGCCCGCTGATGGGCCACGCAAAGCACTGCGCACGGGAAACGGATAAGCTCCAAACGAGCAAACCGGTCGATTCTGGGCGTGTGGAGGTTGCAACTTCCGCCACCGAGCCCACCAATCGTGCCAAAGCCCGGAGCCGCTGCCGGGCGCAGCCCTGATGTGAGACCCCTCAGACCATGACCCTCTGGAAAAAACCCACCACCCTCGCGCTGATCACCGCCTCCAGCGCCAACACCGCCGTGAGCCACCTGGGCATCGAGTTCACCGAAGTCGGCGACGACTTCCTGCGCGCGCGCGTGCCCGTGGACGAGCGCACGCGCCAGCCCTTCGGCCTGCTGCACGGCGGCGTGAGCGTGGTGCTGGCCGAGACACTGGGCTCGGTGGGCGCCTACCACGCCAGCCCCGAGGGCTGGCTGGCCGTGGGCCTGGACATCAACGCCAACCACCTGCGCGCCGCCAGGAGCGGATGGGTCACGGGCACGGCCCGGCCGGTGCACATCGGCAAGACCACACAGGTCTGGCAGATCGACATGGTGAACGACGCGGGCGAGCTGACCTGCGTGTCGCGCATCACCATGGCGATGCTGGCGCCGAAATAAAGGCATCCCCCTGAGGCGCTGCGCGGCGTCTGCTGGCGTGGCCTGCTCCGCGGACTTCGGAAGGGCAGCATGACGAGGGATCGCGCGCCGGCACCGTTCCGGGCCGCAGTGGGACAATGGGTCCAATCGGGGTGTAGCGCTTGATGGATAAGCGCGAGCAGCTACTTTTTTAATAGTAACACCACCCCACTCGCGCCCAAAGACAGCGCCTGCGGCCTGCGCTGCGGCTTTCGGAAGGTTGGAGCGGGGTGATGGATTGCGCGCCGGCGCACCTGCCGCGTTGCGGAGACTTATGCGCCCCATCGTGTTATGCGCCCCATCGTGCCGCAGCGCTTGACCAGTCTGCGCTGTCAGCTACTTATTCAGTAGCATCGTTCTGGCGTGCCAGGCGCTCGCTCTTCCAGTAGACCTCGCTGCCGCCGTCCATGCGGTTGAGCGCGCGCGAGAGCACGAACAGCAGGTCGGACAGACGGTTCAGGTACTGGCGCGGCGCGGCGCGCATGGTCTCGTGCTGCTGCAGCGCCACCACGGCGCGCTCGGCACGGCGGGCCACCGTGCGGCACACATGGGCCTGGCAGGCGGCGCGCGTACCCGCGGGCAGGATGAATTCCAGCAGCCGCGGCAGCTCGGCGTTGTAGCGCGCGAGCGCGTTGTCCAGCTGCAGCAGCGCATCGTCCTTGAGCAGCTCGTAGCCGGGCATGGACAGCTCGCCGCCCAGGTTGAACAGCTGGTGCTGCACGTCGATCAGCAGCTCGCGCATGTCCGCGGGCAGCGGCTCGCACAGGAGCAGGCCGATGTGGGAGTTGAGCTCGTCCACGTCGCCCATGGCCTGCGGGCGGCCGCTGGCCTTGGACACGCGGGTGTTGTCGCCCAGGCCCGTGGACCCGTCGTCGCCGGTGCGCGTGGCGATTTGTGTCAGTCTGTTTCCCATGGCGCGTTTCCTCCTCATTCGGGGCCGGGGCGACGATTGTGCGTTACATCCGCCGGGCCATTGTGGAGACGGGCAACAGCGGGCAAAAGTGCTGGCTGCGGCATCCATGCTGAGGTGCAATGAAGGCCTGTTCAACTTCCACCGGAGCCGAATCGATGCCTCACACACCGCAACGACGCACCCTACCCTCCTTCGATGCCCGCAGCGTGATGCTGTTTGCGGCGCTGACCGTGGGCGGTGCGGCGGCGCAGGCCCAGACGCCCAGCGCCCCCTCCGCACAACCGCAGTACCAGACGGGGCCGGGCCCAGCCACAACGCAGCCCAAAGCGACCTTTGGCGGCAGCAGCACGGCCACGCCCAGCGGCAGCAGCGCCAGCGCCAGCGCCTTTGAACGCGCCGATGCCAACCGCGACGGCCAGCTGAGCAGCGCCGAGGCGGGCCAGCTACCCGCCATCGCCAACCGCTTCCAGGCGCTGGACAAGGACAAGAACGGCAGTCTGTCCCGCACCGAATTCGAGGCCGGCAGCCGGTCTTGACGCTTAAAGGGACGGGCATGGTCAAGCATTGATTACGCACCCTTCGAGCGCAACGCCATACCCGTCCTGGGCGGCCCGTCTGGGCGACCCCGTCCTCTCGGGCCGCCACCACCCCCGCCTGCACTGTCCTCCAGGGTGCGGGCGGGGTTTTTCCATGGATACACGCTAGATCGGCCTCAACACTCGGCCCGCAGGCCGCAGCCCGGACTTCTAGAATGGCCGCCACCCACGCGCCTTGAAGGAAGCCCGCCATGAACGCCCCCGCAACCACCGCCCATCTGCAACCCCTGACCACGCCGCGCCCCGTGCCACAGGCGATGCTGGATGCGCTGGCCGCACGCTTTGGCGCGCAGTACTCGGCGGCGCAGGCGGTGTGCGAGCAGCATGGGCGCGACGAGGGCTCGCTACAGGCGCCCCCGCCGGCGGCCGTGGTCTTTGCCGAGAACACGCAGGACGTGCAGGACGCCGTGCGCCTGGCCGCGCAGTACGGCGTGCCAGTGATCCCCTACGGCGCGGGCTCGTCGCTCGAAGGGCACTTGCTGGCCGTTCAGGGCGGCATCAGCATCGACATGGGCCGCATGAACCGGGTGCTGTCCGTTGACGCCGACGACCTCACCGTGACCGTGCAGCCCGGCATCACACGCAAGCAGCTCAATGAGGCGATCAAGGACACGGGCCTGTTCTTCCCCATCGACCCCGGCGCCGACGCCAGCATCGGCGGCATGGCTGCCACGCGCGCCAGCGGCACCAACGCCGTGCGCTACGGCACCATGCGCGAGAACGTGCTGGCGCTGGAGGTGGTCACCGCCAGTGGCGAGGTGATCCGCACCGGCACGCGCGCCAAGAAGAGCAGCGCCGGCTACGACCTCACGCGCCTGATGGTGGGCAGCGAGGGCACGCTGGGCCTGTTCACCGAGGTCACCGTGCGCCTGTACCCGCTGCCCGAGGCGGTGAGCGCGGCGATCTGCTCGTTTCCCACCATCGAGGCCGCCGTGCGCACGGTGATCCAGACCATCCAGCTCGGTGTGCCGATCGCGCGCGTGGAGCTCATCGACGCCAACAGCGTGCGCATGGTCAACGCCCACAGCAAGCTCCGTCTGCGCGAGGAGCCGCTGCTGCTGATGGAATTCCATGGCTCGCCCGCCGGCGTGCAGGAACAGGCCGAGGTGGTCCAGGACATTGCACGCGAATGGGACGGCAACGCGTTTGAATGGGCCACCACGCCCGAGGAGCGCACGCGCCTGTGGACCGCGCGGCACAACGCCTACTTTGCCGCCGTACAGAGCCGCCCCGGCTGCAAGGCCATCAGCACCGACACCTGCGTGCCCATCAGCCGCCTGGCCGACTGCCTGCTCGACTCCGTGGCCGAGGCCGACGCGAGCGGCATCCCCTACTTCCTGGTGGGCCACGTGGGCGACGGCAACTTCCACTTCGGCTACCTGCTGGACCCGGCCGTCACCGCCGAGCGCGAGACAGCCGAGCGGCTCAACCACCAGCTCGTGGCGCGCGCGCTGCGCCTGGGCGGCACCTGCACCGGCGAGCACGGCGTGGGCGTGCACAAGATGGGCTTTCTGGTGGACGAGGCCGGCGAGGGCGCGGTGGAGATGATGCGCGCCATCAAGCGCGCGCTGGACCCGCAGAACATCCTCAATCCGGGCAAGATCTTCGCGCTGTAGTTCTACTGGCGTCCATCACCCCCGTACATCGTTGCGTTTTGACAAACTCCGTTACGCGTCGACAATAAAAAAGCCTGACAGGTTTCCCTGCCAGGCTTTTGGGTACGGACGGGGTCTTGCGACCCCTCCTTATTGCAGCAACGGCTCTCACCCCGGATAACCACAATCGGGGCCGAGTATAGCAAGGGAGGTTTCATGGCGCAGCACGTATTTGGCCTGGATATTGGGATCGCGTCCGTTGGCTGGGCTATATTGGGCGAGCAACGCATCATTGACCTCGGTGTGCGCTGCTTCGACAAGGCCGAAACCGCCAAGGAAGGCGACCCTCTCAATCTCACCCGCCGTCAAGCACGCCTGCTGCGCCGCCGCCTGTACCGCCGCGCCTGGCGCCTGACGCAACTGTCGCGCCTCCTCAAGCGCAAAGGGCTGATCGCCGACGCCAAGCTGTTTGCCAAAGCTCCCAGTTACGGCGACAGCGCCTGGGAACTGCGCCGCCAGGGGCTTGATCGCCTGCTCACTCCACTGGAATGGGCGCGCGTCATCTATCACCAGTGCAAACACCGGGGCTTTCATTGGACGAGCAAGGCCGAGGAAGCCAAGGCCGACAGTGACGCCGAGGGCGGGCGCGTCAAGCAGGGACTCGCTCATACCAAAGCGCTGATGCAGGCCAAGAACTACCGCAGCGCCGCCGAAATGGTGTTGGCGGAATTCCCCGACGCGCAACGCAACAAGCGCGGGCAATACGACAAGGCCTTGTCGCGCGTGCTGCTGGGTGAGGAACTGGCGCTACTCTTTGCCACTCAGCGTCGCTTGGGCAATCCGCACGCCAGTGACTTCTTTGAGAAATTGATCCTCGGCGATGGCGACCGCAAGAGCGGCCTGTTCTGGCAACAAAAGCCTGCGCTGTCGGGTGCCGACCTGCTCAAGATGCTGGGCAAATGCACCTTCGAGAAAGGCGAGTATCGCGCACCCAAGGCCAGTTTCTCGGTGGAGCGCCATGTCTGGCTCACGCGGCTGAACAACCTGCGCATCGTCGTCGATGGCCGCTCACGCCCGTTGAACGAAGCAGAGCGCCAAGCCGCGCTGCTGCTGCCCTACCAGACCGAAACCTCCAAATACAAGACACTGAAAAACGCCTTCATCAAAGCCGGACTGTGGGGCGATGGCGTGCGCTTTGGTGGCTTGGCCTACCCCAGCCAGGCGCAAATCGACGCCGAGAAGACGAAAGACCCGGAGGATCAGTTCCTGGTCAAGCTGCCTGCCTGGCATGAGCTACGCAAGGCCTTCAAGGCAGCGGGGCACGAAGCCCTGTGGCAGCAAATCAGCACCCCTGCGCTCGATGGCGACCCTACGCTGCTCGACCAGATCGCCACCGTGCTCAGCGTATACAAAGATGGTGCCGAAGTCGTGCAGCAACTGCGCCAGCTTGCCCTGCCCGAGCCGGCCGCCAGTATTGCCGTACTGGAGAAAATCAGTTTCGACAAGTTCTCCAGCCTCTCGCTCAAGGCCTTGCGCCGCATCGTGCCGCTGATGCAAAGCGGCCTGCGCTACGACGAGGCCGTGGCGCAAATCCCCGAATATGGGCATCACAGCCAGCGCATTGAACCAGGCGCCGCCAAGCACCTGTACCTGCCGCCGTTCTACGAGGCGCAGCGCAAATACGCGGGCAAAGGCGACCACATCGGCTCCATGCAGTTCCGTGACGACGCCGACATCCCGCGCAACCCCGTGGTGCTGCGCGCGCTCAACCAGGCGCGCAAGGTCGTCAACGCGCTGATCCGCGAATATGGCAGCCCCATCGCTGTGAACATCGAAATGGCGCGTGATCTGTCGCGCCCCCTGGATGAGCGCAACAAGGTAAAAAGGGCGCAGGAGGAATTCCGCGACCGCAACGACAGGGCGCGCTCCGAATTCGAGCGAGATTTTGGCTACAAACCGAAGGCCGCAGCCTTTGAAAAATGGATGCTCTACCGTGAGCAGCTCGGCCAGTGCGCCTACAGCCAGCAGCCGCTGGACATCCAACGTGTACTGGACGACCACAACTACGCGCAGGTCGATCACGCCCTGCCCTACTCGCGCAGCTACGACGACAGCAAGAACAATAAGGTGCTGGTGCTCACGCACGAGAACCAGAACAAGGGCAACCGCACCGCATTCGAATACCTCACCAGCTTTCCTGACGGCGAGGATGGCGAACGCTGGCGCACCTTTGTCGCCTGGGTGCAGGGCAACAAAGCCTACCGTATGGCCAAGCGAAACCGGCTGCTGCGCAAGAACTACGGCGTCGACGAATCCAAGGGATTTATCGACCGCAACCTAAACGACACGCGCTACATCTGCAAATTCTTCAAGAACTACGTCGAAGAACACCTGCAACTGGCTGCGCGCGCCGATGGCGACACGGCGCGCCGCTGTGTGGTTGTCAACGGCCAGCTCACCGCCTTCCTGCGCGCGCGCTGGGGCTTGACCAAAGTGCGTGGCGACAGCGACCGCCACCACGCGCTGGACGCCGCTGTGGTCGCCGCCTGCACGCATGGCATGGTCAAGGCGCTGGCGGACTACTCGCGCCGCAAGGAAATCTCCTTTCTGCAGGAAGGTTTCCCCGACCCGGAGACAGGCGAAATTCTCAACCCAGCCGCGTTCGACCGCGCGCGCCAGCACTTCCCCGAACCCTGGACGCACTTTGCCCACGAACTGAAGGCGCGCCTGTTCACCGACGACCTGGCCGCACTACGCGAGGATATGCAGCGCCTGGGCAGTTACACCACAGAAGACCTGGGCCGACTGCGCACGTTGTTCGTCTCGCGTGCGCCACAGCGGCGCAGCGGCGGCGCCGTGCACAAGGAGACTATCTACGCCCAGCCTGAAAGCCTGAAACAACAAGGTGGCGTGATTGAAAAAATCTTGCTCACCAGCTTGAAGCTGCAAGACTTTGACAAGTTGCTCAACCCGGAGAGCAACGATCATTTTGTCGAACCGCACCGCAACGAAAGGCTGTACGCAGCCATTCGCCAGCGACTGGAGCAATTCGGCGGCAGGGCTGACAAGGCCTTCGGCCCCGACAACCTGTTTCACAAGCCCGACAAGAACAACCAGCCCACCGGCCCCGTCGTGCGCAGCATCAAGCTGGTACGTGGCAAGCAAACCGGCATACCGATCCGGGGCGGTCTGGCCAAGAACGACAGCATGCTGCGCGTGGACATTTTCACCAAGGCGGGCAAGTTCCATCTGGTACCGGTGTATGTGCATCACCGGGTGACGGGCTTGCCGAATCGGGCCATCGTGGCGTTCAAGGATGAAGATGAGTGGACGCTGATTGACGAGAGCTTTGCATTCTTGTTCTCGGTTTATCCAAATGACTATGTCAAGGTGACCTTGAAAAAGGAGCAACAGTCAGGTTATTACTCAGGTGCGGATCGCTCGACCGGTGCCATGAACCTTTGGGCTCACGACCGCGCCGCATCGGTTGGCAAGGACGGTCTGATTCGCGGCATAGGCGTCAAGACCGCCCTCTCTGTTGAAAAATTCAACGTCGATGTGCTGGGCCGTATCTACCTAGCGCCACCGGAGACGCGCAGTGGTCTGGCGTAGCATCGTCATCAACCGTCCGGCCAAACTCAAGCGCGAGCATTTCGCGCTGGTGGTAGAGCAGGAGCAAAGCGCGCGCGTGCCGTTCGAGGACATCGCCGTCATTGTGCTCAACCACCGCGAGATCACGCTGACGCACCCCGTGCTGTCGGCTTGCGGCGAATACGGCATCGGCCTGTACAGCACGGGCGACAACCACCAGCCCAACGGCGTGTTCATGCCCTTTCTGCAGCACAGCCGCGCCACACGCATGCAGCGCCTGCAGCTCGACCTGGACAAACCCAGCGCCAAGCGCGCCTGGGCGCACATCGTGCAGGTGAAGATCGGCAATCAGGCGCGCTGCATGGAGTTGCTGGGCACGGTGGGCACCGACCGCCTAGCCTCCTACGCGCGCCGCGTGCGCTCCGGCGATGGCGGCAACCTGGAAGCGCAGGCGAGCGCCTACTACTTTCCGCAGGTGTTTGGCCGCAGCTTTCACCGCAGCCAAACGGGGTGGAGCAACGCCGCGCTGGACTATGGCTACGCCGTGATGCGCGGTGCCTGCGCTCGCGCCCTGGTGGCACACGGCATGCTGCCCAGCCTTGGACTGTTTCACCGCAGCGAGCAAAACGCCTTTAACCTGGCCGATGACCTGATCGAGCCTTATCGGCCCGTGGTAGACCTGCATGTGGCGCAGCACCGGCCCGCCGATGAAGACGCTGAACTGCAGCCCAGCGACAAAGTCGCCCTGGTGGGCCTGCTGAACGTGGACGTGGCCATGCCGCGCGGCCAAATGAGCGTGCTGGCCTCGATCGAGCAGGCGGCCGAGTCGCTGGCGCGCTTGTACGACGGTGGCAGCGAGCAGGTGCTGGAGTTGCCGCGCCTGATCGGCCTGCGGCAGCATGTGTTCGAGATATAGCGGCACCTCACCATGGGCCAGGACACGAGGCGATTTATGCGCATGTTGGTGTTCTTCGATCTGCCCGTAGTCAGCAAGGCCGACCGACGCGCCTACACGGTGTTCCGCCGATTCCTGCTCAACGACGGCTACGACATGATTCAGTTTTCGGTCTATGGCCGCATCCTCAACGGCACCGATGCTGCGCAAAAGCACATGCAACGCCTATTGGCCAACCTGCCATCCGAGGGTTCGGTGCGCGTGCTCACGGTGACCGAAAAGCAATTTGCCAGCATGAAATTGCTAGTCGGGTTGCCATTATTTCAAGAAAAAAAGGTCAACGCGGCACAAATAGCACTGTTTTGAAAAGCATTTTTGATGAACGAAAACCCACGCTCCGCTAAGCGGGGCGCGGGTTTCGCTAAGACCAAGTGTAGCTATCCGGGGTGAGAGAGGGAGCTACAACTCTCGCTCATGCTGTTGTCCCTCCGTCCAGAGTGTAGCTATCCGGGGTGAGAGAGGGAGCTACAACAGCGATGGCCTCTTCGCGCCGGGCGTAGCCAGTGTAGCTATCCGGGGTGAGAGAGGGAGCTACAACGGACGCCCAAAAGGCCGCTGGGAACGTGTTAGTGTAGCTATCCGGGGTGAGAGAGGGAGCTACAACTAACGTCGTTCGCATTACCCACGGCGATCCAGTGTAGCTATCCGGGGTGAGAGAGGGAGCTACAACGCCGCCGTCGCAGGCCATCCAAGTGGTTATAGTGTAGCTATCCGGGGTGAGAGAGGGAGCTACAACCTGGCTTCCGCGCAGTAGACGAACTGCTCAAGTGTAGCTATCCGGGGTGAGAGAGGGAGCTACAACGCTAGAAAAGGCAGGGGTGACTTACATCGAAGTGTAGCTATCCGGGGTGAGAGAGGGAGCTACAACAATGCGAAATTACGAGCCACGGGGGGAATGAGTGTAGCTATCCGGGGTGAGAGAGGGAGCTACAACGAGGAAGCCTCTGCAAAGGCTCAGGCTGATAGTGTAGCTATCCGGGGTGAGAGAGGGAGCTACAACTGTCGCGCGTAGCTTGCCGGACCTGCTTTCAGTGTAGCTATCCGGGGTGAGAGAGGGAGCTACAACTGTCGCGCGTAGCTTGCCGGACCTGCTTTCAGTGTAGCTATCCGGGGTGAGAGAGGGAGCTACAACATGCAGCATATGCCCTGCGCTGCATAGCTGAGTGTAGCTATCCGGGGTGAGAGAGGGAGCTACAACAAATTTAATCGCCTCCCCCAAACCCTGCCGAGTGTAGCTATCCGGGGTGAGAGAGGGAGCTACAACGAATATCGCTCAGTGGGCCGATATGGGCGTAGTGTAGCTATCCGGGGTGAGAGAGGGAGCTATGACCGTATTCAAGCGGGATAAACCCGCCTGAATACGGTCAGCGCTTCGCGCACGTCGATCAAGAAGAAAGCAGCGCAGTGACCACAACGAACTCTGCCTTGAGCAGCCAGTCTCTGTCGCGCCACCATCAGCAACCGTTGACTGCTTCCTATTTGGCCGCATCGTCGATGCCCCACCCGCACGCAGCTGCGCTTGTGCTTTACCGCGAGGCTTGCTCCCGCTGGTGTACGGCCACGCAAGGCGCACGCCCTGCGGGACTCTGGCGTAACGACTCAGCCCCCGAACAGCTTGTTGGCCGTCTCGGCCACCAGACGGCCCTGGAAGCGTGCGCCGTCCAGCTCGGTCGCGCTGGGCTGGCGCTGGCCCTGGCCGCCGGCGATGGTGGTCGCACCGTAGGGGGCGCCGCCCACCACTTCGTCCAGCGTCATCTGGCCCTGGAAGCTGTAGGGCAGCCCCACGATCACCATGCCGAAGTGCAGCAGGTTGGTGATGATGGAAAACAGCGTCGTCTCCTGCCCGCCGTGCTGCGTGGCGGTGGAGGTGAACGCCGCGCCCACCTTGCCGTTGAGGGCGCCGCGCGCCCACAGGCCGCCCGCCTGGTCGAGGAAGCTGCCCATCTGCGAGGGCATGCGGCCAAAGCGCGTGGGCGCGCCGACGATGATCGCGTCGTAGTTTTCCAGCTCGGTCACGGTGGCGACGGGTGCGGACTGGTCCAGCTTGAAGTGCGCGGACCGGGCGATCTCCTGCGGCACCGTTTCGGGAACGCGCTTCACGTCCACCGTGGCACCGGCAGAGCGCGCGCCTTCGGCGACGGCCTGCGCCATGGTTTCGAGATGGCCGTAAGTCGAGTAGTAGAGAACGAGTACCTTGGACATGACTTTCCCTTTTCAAGAACGCTTGTGCAGCCACAAGCAGCATGGCTGGCAGCGCGCGCAGCACCCCGCCGCCTTCATGGGCCAGCACACAGAGGCACCCCGCTCCAGCAGGCGCCACCGGCGCTGGTTCGATCTCACTTAACCACCCCGGTTCGGCGCCGCGCGGTGCGCGCGCACCCGGGCAGCCAGGCAGCGCACGTAGTCATCGCGGATGCCCAAGAGGTCGAGTTGGCACGCCAGCTGGTCCAGGTAGTCGCGGTTGCTGCCCACGCTGCCCTGCGCGCTGGCGATGATGGCCGCGGTGTCGTCCAGCGACAGCCCGCCGCGGTGCAGCGGGTGCGCGGTGTTGGCGGACAGCACCAGCGCGCGCACACCGCCCTGCGGCGTGTGCAGCGGTTGAAAGCCCGGGCAGTAGCTGCCGTGGATCATTTCGCGCCGCCACAGCATGCGCGACTCCCGCTCCAGCAGCGCCTGGGGAATGCGGAATGCCAACCCCTCGCAGTCACCCACGCCGCGCTGCAGCGTGAGTACCAGGCCCGGGCTGTCGGGTGTACCGCGGCCGATCGTGGTGGCCAGCGCGAAGCGGCGCGCATGGTCCGCGAGCCGGGCGCGGCGCACCTCGTCAAAGTGGATGGCGGGGTTCCACATCAGCGAGCCGTAGGCAAACACCCAGAGGTCGCACCCCTCGCTCTGCGCCAGCACGGCCTGGCGTGAGCGCTCGACCACGTCATCGGGCAGCCGCCAGTCGGCGGACAGGCCCTGCTGGCGCGCCTGTGCATCCCAGGCGGCGAGCACCTCGTCGGTCAGGCGCAGCCCGCTGGCCTGGGGCGGCGTGAGCCGTCCTTGCAGTTCGGGCAGGTGCCTGAAGGCGTGGGGTTCCATGGGTGGGGTCGATGCAGAACCGGGGGGAAGGAGCGGGTCCGTACGCTGGAGAACGGCGCGGCGGCGCGCCGCTCTTCACTGCGGTTCACTGTATTTCGCATCCACCGCTTGATCAATGGGCCAGAGCGCATCACACCGTCCTGCATAACGGCCGAATGCAGGCTGCGACGAACGCTTGCCGCCCCGCGCCCGGCGGCAGGGGAACCGCCAAGCCGGTATGCGCGGCGCAGGGCTTGCCCTGGAGGGCGCGCCAGCGCTCCTGTTTCAATAGCTGTTAGCGCTTGCTACGTAAGCGCTGGAAGCCCCCGGCACCTGTCACGCAGCCTGCGCCTGGCGTCGTGCCACGCCACCGCCCACCAGGGCCGCCGAGACCACACTCAGCACCAGCGCCAGGGCCGAGCCGTAGAAGATGTCGGCGGTTTGCCCCCGGTCCAGCAGCACGCCAAACAACGGCGCCGCGACGGAAAAGCCCAGGTCCAGCCCCGAATACACCGTGCCGTACACGCGGCCCGTGGCGCCGGGGGGCGCGGCGCGCTTGATGAGCATGTCGCGCGACGGGCCGGCAATGCCCACGCCCATGCCCGCCAGCGCCGCCACGGCCAGCGCCACCGTGCCGGGAAGTGCGCCCAGCCCCACCAGCACCAGCAGCGCGGCGGAGGCCATCAGGCAGATGCTGATGGTCTTTTCCAGCCGCACCACGCGGCCCACGAGGAAGCCCCCGATCACCATGCCCACGGCGCTGCACAGCATGTAGCCCGTGACCACCATGGAGGTCAGCGACAGCGGCATGTCGTACATCCGCTGCAGCGCCGGGGCGGCAAAGCTCTGGATGGCGCTGAGCGAGCAGGTGCTCCAGAAGAAGAACGAGAAGCACAGCCACACGGCCGGGAGCTTGAGGAAGGCCATGGGGTGTTCCTGCGCGTGCGCGCTGCCCGTGGCGCCCTTGGCCGGCGCATGCGCCCAGGTGCCCTGGCGATCGTCCAGCGCGTCGCGGTTCCACACCATGATGGCCAGTATCACCAAGGCCAGCGCACCGCCGCTCAGGCAGGCCATGCGCCACGATCCCGTGGCCGTGGCGATGCCCGCCATGAACAGCGGCGCGGTGGCCCAGCCCAGGTTGCCCGAGATGCCGTGCACCGAGAAGCCGTGGCCCAGCCGCGCGGGCGACACGCGCTTGTTGAGGATGGTGAAGTCCACCGGGTGGAACGGCGCATTGCCCAGGCCCGCCAGCACCGACGCCACCACCAGGCCCAGGTAGCCGCTGGCGCTGCCCGCGGTGAGGCCCGCCAGCGCAAAGCTGGCCAGCGCGGCGAACAGCACCGGGCGTGCGCCCACGCGGTCCACCAGGAAGCCCGACAGCGCCTGGCCCACGCCGGAGACCACGAAGAACACCGAGACCAGCAGCCCCAATTCGGAATAGCTGTAGCCGAACTCCGCGATCAGGAACGGGAACAGCGGCGGCAGCAGCAGGTGAAAGAAGTGCGAGGAGCCGTGCGCAAGGCCGATCAGGCCAATGGTGCGCGCGTCCTGGCGCAGGGTGGGGGCAGCAGTCGTCATGGGCATGATCTTAGGCAAGGCAGCCGCGGCCGATATACGATAGTCGGCCAATTGCTGTCGCGATCATGCCAAGCCCGTCCCTTCCCCGCCCTGCCCCGCCGCCTGCCGAGCCCGCCGCGGCCAGCACCGCCGGCCGCGCCGCGCGGCCGGCGCGCGTGCTGTCGTATGTGGAGTCGCTCACGCCGCACCTGTTCGTGCCCAGCCGGGAGCGCCCCGTGCGCGCCAAGCACCGCGAGCTGCGCGCCGACACGCAGGTGCGCCCGCACAGCCACCCCTGGGCGCAGGTGGCCATTTCCACCACGGGCGTGCTGCGCCTGACCGTGCCGCGCGGCACCTACATCGTGCCGCCCTCGCGCGCGCTGTGGATCCCCCCGGGCGTGGAGCACGCCGTGACCATGGTGGAGGACGCCGACCTGCGCACGCTGTACTTCTACCAGCCGCCCGGGCGCTGCGGCCCCGCCGTCGCGCGCGCGCAGGAAGAGCCCTGGCGCCAGTGCCGCGTGCTGGAGGTGTCCGAGCTGCTGCGCGCCGTGGTGCGCGAGATGCCCACCGACCCCGACGACGGCGCCCCGCCGCCGCCCGAGCTGCTGCACCGCGAGCGCCACCTGAGCGCGCTGATCCTGGACGAGTTGCGCCGTGCCAGCAGCGTGCGCCTGGGCGTGGACCTGCCGCGCGACAAGCGCCTGCGCCACCTGTGCGAGGCGGTGCTGGCCGATCCCACGCGCCACGACACGCTGGCCGACTGGGCGCGCGACACCGGCGCCAGCCCGCGCACGGTGGCGCGCCTCTTTCGCCAGGAGCTGGGCAGCACCTTCACGCAGTGGCGCCAGCAGGTGATCCTGGCGCGCGCCGTGGCGCTGGCCGCGGGGCGCAAGCCCATCAACCAGATCGCGGCGGAACTGGGCTACAACAGCCCCAGCGCCTTCAGCGCCATGGTGCGGCGGGCCGTGGGGCTGGCGCCGGGGCGCTTCCTGGGGTCGCCGTAGATCTCAAGGCAAATAGGGCTCCAGCGCTTATCCCATAAGCGCAAGCAGCTCTTTTTTCAGGAGCACTACGCAGACAGCATGCCCGTGGCGGCGGCCAGGCGGGCCAGCGTCCAGCCCCGGCCCAGCAGCAGGCGGCGCGTGGCCAGGGCTTCCTGCACGCGCGCATCCACCTGGCGGCCCAGGTAGCGCGGTGTCTTGTGCTGCAGGCAGACATAGCCCTGCGGGTAATCACGCCCCAGGCGCTGCCACAGCGCATGGGCCCCTGCGGACTGGCGCGCGCCGGACACCAGGCACTGCCCGCCGTCCAGCGCCCAGCGGTACACGGCCGTGGCAAGGCCCCGGCGCTGGTAGGCGGGCGCGTAGCGCGAATGCGGCGCGCGCAGGTGGCGGTCGGCGCGGCGGTTCAGTTCGACGAGGCGGTTGAAGACCGTGGTGCCTGCCAGGCACTGGCGCAGCGGGTCTTCGATGTAGACGTACAGCTCGCCATCGGCCACGCGGCTGCGCACGAAAAGGCCGGGGTGCCCCGGCAGGGGCGTGGAGGGCAGGCCATGCAGGGCGTCACCGGGAGAGTGCAGCCGCTGGTGCAGGGCCGAGAGTTCCTGCTCGATCGTGGCGTCGGGCGGGTCCACGTCGATGCGCAGCTCGGCGGGCTGCGCGAGGCGGCGCGCCTGGCGCCGGGAGACATCAAGAAAGGAGGAAAAAACGCCAGAAGCGTCGGGGGCGGGCGGCGGCTTGGGCCACGCCAGCCATGACGACCAGAACGGCGGCAGGGACAGGTACATGGAACTGCGGCAATAACAATGCGGCGCGCATGCTAGGCCACCGCGCGCCTGCAGGCCAGCCCCGCCAGCGATACCGCACCCCGCGGGTGCGATACCGTGTCGTTCATGGCGTTTTCGGGCTATGACCCTTGCGAGAAAGACGCTGGCAGCTATGAATAACGAAGCACTTTCCCCATAAAGCGCCCACGAAAAAGCGGCCCGAAGGCCGCTTGCTTGCCGAGGGGCGAAGCCCCTTGCACCCCGCTCAGCGCGACAGCGCGCCGGCCGTGGCCGAGTCCAGGCGGCCGGTGACGGGCAGGCCCTGGGCCTGCTGGAACTCGCGCAGCGCACGCGCCGTCTTGGGACCGGCGGAGCCGTCGGGCGTGCCCACGTTGTAGCCCATGGCGTTCAGGCGTTCCTGCGCCTCGCGCACCGACATGGCCGCGCCCGCGCGGGTCTGCGAGGGAGCCGCGCCGCCATCCACGCCCAGGCGACCGCCGCCGCCCAGGCCCTGGCCCTGCACCGACTGCGCCTTGTAGCTGCGCAGCGCCACAACCATCTGGTTGTAGGCATCCATGAACGCAGCGGTGATCACCTTGCCTTGCGCGGTGTTCTGGTAGCCCCCCAGGCCACCGCCGGCCGAGCCGCCGAACAGGCTGCCGAAGCCGGCAAAGTCGCTCTTGGAGGCGCTGCCTTCGGAGGCCGCCACCTGCACGCCCGAGCGGTTGTCCACCAGGGTCAGCATGGCGCTGGCCTCGCGCGTCTTCAGCCCGCCGCCGACGGCCGCCAGCGCACGGCCGCTACCGCCGCCGATCAGGCCGCCCAGCACGCCGCCGATGGCGCCTGCGTCGTTGTTCGAGAAGATGATCTCGGGCGACATGCCGTAGTCGGACGCCACCATCTGGCCCCGGCCAAAGTTGCTGCCACCGCGCATCTCGCCGGAGCCCATGAGCTGGCGCTCGCGGTCCATGGCACGCATGCCGGCTGCGCCGCGCTCCACCACGATGAAGCAGTTGGACTGCTGGATCAGCAGGCGCAGCAGGTTGGCCGTGGGGGGCAGCTTGTACTCGTTGCGCAAGATGGTGTACCAGCCGGCGTCCTGGTTCTCGACCAGCGACACGGTGCCCAGGGGCGACTGGCAGCGTTCCAGCTGGCCGCTCTCGTTGGCGGCGCTGCCGCCGGCGGCAGCGCCGGTGGCCACGGTCTTGGACTCGGCGCTGCCCATCCGCATGTTGGTGGTTTCGCAGCCGGTCAGGGCCAGGGCGGCGCAGGCGGCCGCCAGCAGCGTCAGTGGTTTACGGGACATAGCTTTCCTTCCTCTCTCTCTTCTTGCATTCCGGGGTGTGTGGGACACGTCTCAACCGAGGCGTTGCGGTCTGCGCACCCGGTACGGGACCGACGTGGCCGACGTGAATGCAAAATCATACCAATTCGGCAGTTTTTGCAACCGATGTTTGCAAGTTGTTTCGTTTTAGTGTGGCGCAGCACTGTCCGCCGGCAAAGGCAATTGGTAGATCCACACCGCATGGCCGGCGAAGGAATCCAGCCGCGCGCTGGGGCGCACGCCCGGCACGGCGAACGCCAGACTCACGAGCCAGCGGCCCGGCGCCATCTCCGCGCGGGCCTTCGCGGCCACACGGGCCATGCTCTCGGGCCGCTGGAACACGTACACAAGGTCGTAACCGCCCCAGTCCGTGGCCCAGATATCGCCGCGCCGCACGCGCGCCCAGGGGCAGCGCAGCCGGCATAGCAGCGCCAAGGGTCCGCTCCACTCCAGCCCGTGCAGCCGCGCCTGCGGATAGGCCGCGCGCAGGGCCTTGAGGCCATCGCCCAGGCCACAGCCGGCGTCCAGCACGGGCGCACCCGCGGACAGCGGCACGGCGTCCTGCAGGCCGTGCAGCGCACCCGGCGGGGTGGGAAACAGCGGCGCATCACGCCAGGCGTTGAGCGGATACACCAGCAGCAGCAGCGCCAGCGGCAGCAGCCAGCCCCAGGCCGGTAGCGCCACCGCGCCGCCCAGTGCCGCCGACAAGGGAAAGCCCAGCGCGATCAGGCCGCGGCGCCACCAGCCCTGCGCCAGCAGGCTGCCCGCCACACCCACGGCGCAGGCCAGCCCGAGCGCCGCCAGCGGGGCCACGCTGCCACGCAAGCCCGCGAACAGCAGCCACGCCGCCGCCCACACCAGCACCGCCGGCAGCGGCCAGGGCAGGACGATGCGCCGCGGCGGCGGCGCGTGCAGATGATGGAGTCGGCGGGGCCGGCGCGGCATGGGCACGGGCCGCAACGATGCGGCGTCAGCCGCCCCGCAGGCGCTCGATGAGGCCGTTGAGCGCCTCCAGCGAGCCAAACTGGATGGCCAGCTCGCCCATCTCCTCAACCCGGCTGCCGCGCTTGACGCGCTTCTTGACGCGCACCTCGACCTCGGCCATGAGCAGGTCGGACAACTCTTCCTCCACGCGCTTGAGGTCGCGCGACTTGTCCTTCTTGGGCTTTTGCGGCGTGAGGGCGAACTCCGCACCCAGCTTCTTGACGAGGCTCTCGGCCTCGCGCACCGACAGCTTCTTCGCCGCGATCTGGTTGCCCGCGGTGATCTGCGCCGCGCGCTCCAGCGACAGCAACGCGCGCGCGTGGCCCATGTCGATGTCGCCGGCCATGAGCATGGTCTGCACCGGCTCGGCCAGGTTCAAAAGGCGCAGCAGGTTGCTCGCCGCGCTGCGCGAGCGCCCCACGGCCTGCGCCGCCAGTTCGTGGGTGAGGCCGAACTCGCGGATCAGGCGCTGCAGGCCCTGGGCCTCTTCCAGCGGGTTGAGGTCTTCGCGCTGGATGTTCTCGATGAGCGCCATGGCCGCGGCCGCCTCGTTGGGCACGTCGCGCACCAGCACCGGCACCTCGGCCAGGCCCGCCAGGCGTGAGGCGCGAAAGCGGCGCTCGCCCGCGATGATTTCGTACAACGGCCCACTGGCGCTGAGGGCACCCATCGCTGCCGAAGCCCCCTGCGATGCACGCTCCTGGCGGCGCTGTTGCGCCTGTTCGTCGTCAAGGCGACGCACAAGGATCGGCTGCATGATGCCCTGGGCCTTGATGGATTCGGCCAGTTCGTACAGCGCGCCCTCGTCCATGCGCGTGCGCGGCTGGTAGATGCCGGGCACGAGACGGTCCAGGGCCAGCGTGCTCACCGGCCCGTCTGCCGCACCCGCTGCGTTGGCGCCGGCGGGCGCCTTGTCGGCCACCTTGGGGCCCAGCAGTGCTTCCAGGCCGCGTCCCAGGCCCTTGGGTTTCTTGGTGACCATGTGTCTTCAGTCCTTGTTCATCAATGCGCGCAGCAGTGCGTGCCCTTCGGGCCATTCGCCCAGGTCGGAATCGGCGTTGATATGGCCGCGGGGCCCGCAGTCCACGAAGCGTGCGCCCCACGCACCGGCCAGCGTCTGCGCACGCTCAAAGCTGCAGTAGGGATCGTCCTGGCTGCCCACCAGCACGGCCGGAAAGGGCAGCACCTGGCGTGCGATGGGCGCCCAGCCGGGGATCTGCGCGGCCAGGTCGGGCCGCTCCACATCGCCCGGCGCCACCAGCAGCGCACCGCGCACCTTGTGCGCGTAGCGGGTGTGCGCCGCCCACCACGCGGTGAGGATGCACCCCAGGCTGTGCGCGGCCAGCACCACCTCGCCCGGCGCATCGGCCACGACCTCTTCCAGCCGCGCGGACCAGTCGCCGCGCAACGGACGCATCCAGTCGTGCTGCTGCACGCGCTGGTAGCCATGCAGCCGCTCCCACTCGGTTTGCCAGTGGCCGGGGCCGGAGTTCTGCCAGCCGGGCAGGAGGAGGATCTGCGAGGGGTTCATGCGGCGTTACTATTATTTATATAGCTTATAGCGCTTATCCAATAAGCCTTGGAGGCTATTTTGACCGGTAAGACCTTGGCCAGGCATCACATGCGCTTCACGCGCTCCACCATCTCGCGCGCGAACTCCACGAAAGCCTGGCTGCCCTTGGCCGCGGGATCGAACACCACGCCGGGCAAACCGTAGCTGGGCGCCTCGGCCAGGCGCACGTTGCGCGGGATCACGGTGTCGAACACCTTGTCGCCGAAGTGGTCCTTGAGCTGCTCGCTCACCTGGCTTTGCAGCGTGATGCGCGGGTCGAACATCACGCGCAGCAGGCCGATGATCTGCAGGTCGGGGTTCAGGTTGGCATGCACCTGCTTGATGGTGTTCACCAGATCGGTCAGGCCCTCCAGCGCGAAGTACTCGCACTGCATCGGCACGATGACGCCGTGGGCGCTGCACAGGCCGTTCAGGGTGAGCATGGACAGGGAGGGCGGGCAGTCGATGAGCACGAAATCGTAGTCGGAGTCCACCGCCGCCAGGGCGGCTTTCAGGCGGCGTTCGCGCTGCTCCAGCGGCACCAGTTCCACCTCTGCCCCGGCGAGTTCGCGGTTGGCGCCCAGCACGCGGTAGCCGCACTGCTCCGACAGCACGGCGGCCTCCGGCACCGAGGCCGACTCCAGCAGCACGTCGTACACCGACAGCTCCAGCGCGCGCTTGTCCACGCCCGAGCCCATGGTGGCATTGCCCTGCGGGTCCAGGTCCACGAGCAGCACGCGCTGGCCGATCTTGGCCAGGCCCGCGGCCAGATTGACGGAAGTGGTGGTCTTGCCGACCCCACCCTTTTGGTTGGCAATGCAGAAGATCTTGGCCATGCGGGGCAATTCGCGATTACTTGGAAATGGCCAGCTTGACGCCGAAGCCGATGAGGAACACGCCCGCCGTTTTCTCCAACACGCGCGCCACCGTGGGGTTGGCGCGCATGCGCTCGGCCAGGAAGTGCGTGAGCAGCACCACAACCAGGCTGTACAGGAAGGTGAGCGTGGCGATGGTGGCGGCCATGGCGGCGAAGGTGACCAACCCGCGGTGCGTGGCCGGGTTCACGAACAGCGGGAAGAAGGCCATGTAGAACACGATGGCCTTGGGGTTGAGCAGCGTGATGACCGCCCCCTGGCGGAAGTAGTGGCGCGGCGCGATGTTCAGCACCGGCGCATCCCCCGGCTTGGCGGTGAGCATCTTGTAGCCCATCCAGCCCAGGTAGACGGCGCCTAGCCATTGCACGGCATGGAATGCCGCCGGATACGCGGCCAGCAGGCCCGCCACGCCGGCCACCGCCATCCACATGAGCACCTGGTCGGCGGCGATCACGCCCATGCAGGCGGCCATGCCGGCGCGCACACCGCCCTTGCCGGTGGAAGTGATGAGCGCCAGATTGCCCGGCCCCGGGATGGCGAGGAACAACACGATGGCGGCGACGAATGCGCCGTAGTCTGCAATGCCGAACATGGGAGCGCCTTGCGAAGCGGGAGGGGGCTTGAGTTTACGCGACGGGGCGCAGCCAGAGGATGCAGCGTTCGGCCTGCAGGCCCGGCACAGTGAGTTGTTCCACGTGAAACACGCTTACGTCCGCCGGTAGCGCGGCAATCTCGTCGTGCGGGTGCTTTCCCTTCATGGCCAGCCACACGCCGTGCGGTGCCAGCGCCTGGCGCGACCAGGCGGTGAAGTCCGCCAGCGCGGCAAAGGCGCGGCAACTGACCACATCGAACGGACCGGCCAGCGTTTCCACGCGCGCATGGATGCCATGTAGGTTGGACAGACCGAGGGTGCCCGCCGCCTGCTGGATGAATGCTGCTTTCTTGGCTACGGTGTCCACGCAACTCACATCCACTTCCGGGCAACAAATGGCGAACACCACGCCAGGCAGTCCCCCGCCTGATCCCACATCCAGCAGCCGCGCGCCCAGGTGGATTGCACCGCCCTGCCCCCTCCGCGCGACATGGCGGCGCAGCGGCGGGACGGCAGCCAGGCTGTCCAGCAGGTGGTGCGTGAGCATTTCCTGCGGATCGCGCACCGCCGTGAGGTTGTAGACCTTGTTCCACTTTTGCAGCAGCGCCAGGAAGTCCAATAGCTGTGTGATTTGCGCTTCCGACAGATCCAACCCCAAGGCGTTGGCGCCCTCACGCAAGGCGTGCTCAAGGCTTGTGTTCGACACCACGCTCATGCGACCGTCTCCACCCCATCCGCCGGCTGCGGGGCAAACCCCTTGAAACCGCCCTTCTTCAAGTGGACCATCAGCAGCGAGATCGCCGCCGGTGTCACCCCGGAAATACGCGACGCCTGGCCCAACGTCTCCGGCCGGTGCTTCTGCAGTTTTTGCCGCACCTCAATCGACAAGGCCGCCACTTGCATGTAGTCCAGATCTTCGGGCAGGCGCAGCTTTTCGAAGTGCGCGGCGCGCTGCACCTCGTCCCGTTGGCGCTCGATATAGCCCGCGTACTTGGCGGCAATCTCGACCTGCTCGATCACGGGCGCACTCAGCTCGCCCAACGTTTCACGTGAAACAGCCTCGCTCGCATACTTGCCGCCATCCATGGTCGTCAGTGCGTCATACCCCACGTCCGGACGGCGCAACAGGTCGAAGAGGTTGTATTCATGTTCGATGGCTTTACCCAGCACGCGCTCGGCCTCCACCGTGGGCAGGTTGCGCGGGTTCACCCATGTCGATTTCAAACGCTCTGTTTCACGTGAAACCGCATCGCGCTTGCGGCTGAAAGCGTCCCAGCGCGCATCGTCCACCAAACCCATGCGACGCCCCGCATCGGTCAGGCGCATGTCGGCGTTGTCCTCGCGCAGCTGCAGGCGGAACTCGGCGCGGCTGGTGAACATGCGGTAGGGCTCGGTCACGCCCTTGGTGATCAGATCGTCCACCAACACGCCCAGATAGGCCTCGTCGCGCGCGGGCACCCAGGCACGCTCCCCTCGGCATTGCAGCGCGGCGTTGATACCGGCGAACAGGCCCTGCGCCGCCGCCTCCTCGTACCCTGTGGTGCCATTGATTTGGCCCGCGAAGAACAGGCCCTGGATCTGCCGCGTCTCGAAACTGCTCTTGAGCGAACGCGGGTCGAAGTAGTCGTACTCGATGGCGTAGCCCGGCCGCAGAATGTGCGCGTTCTCCAGGCCGCGCATCGAGCGCACCAGGTCGTACTGGATATCGAACGGCAGGCTGGTGCTGATGCCGTTGGGGTAGAACTCGTGCGTGGTCAGCCCTTCCGGCTCCAGAAAGATCTGATGGCTTTCCTTGTCGGCAAAGCGGTTGATCTTGTCCTCCACGCTGGGGCAGTAGCGCGGGCCCACGCCCTCGATCTTGCCGGTGAACATGGGACTGCGGTCAAAGCCGCTGCGGATGATCTCGTGCGTGCGCGCGTTGGTGTGCGTGATCCAGCAGGGCACCTGGCGCGGGTGCATGGCCGCATTGCCCATGAAGCTGAACACAGGCACAGCACCCTCGTTCACACCGCCGGGCATGCCGTCGCCGGGCTGCTCCTCACACTGGCTGAAGTCGATGCTGCGCCCGTCGATGCGCGGCGGCGTGCCGGTCTTCAAGCGTCCCTGGGGCAACTGCAGCTCCTTCAGGCGTGCCGACAGGCTTACGGCCGGAGGATCCCCCGCGCGGCCGGCCGCGTAGTTGTTCAGACCCACATGGATCTTGCCGTCCAAGAAGGTGCCCGCCGTCAGCACCACCGCGCGACTGCGAAAGCGGATGCCCACCTGCGTGACGGCGCCCACCACGCGGTCGCCCTCCACCATCAGGTCGTCCACCGCCTGCTGGAACAACCACAGGTTGGGTTGGTTCTCCAGCATGCGGCGGATGGCCGCCTTGTAGAGGATGCGGTCGGCCTGCGCACGCGTGGCGCGCACGGCCGGGCCCTTGCTGCTGTTGAGGATGCGGAACTGGATGCCCGCCTCATCGGTCGCCAGCGCCATGGCGCCGCCCAGCGCGTCCACCTCCTTCACCAGGTGGCCCTTGCCAATGCCGCCGATGCTGGGGTTGCAACTCATCTGCCCCAGCGTCTCGATGTTGTGCGTGAGCAGCAGCGTGCGGCTGCCCATGCGCGCGGCGGCCAGCGCGGCCTCGGTGCCGGCATGGCCTCCGCCAACGACGATGACATCGAAATCCTGGGGGTACAACATGGTGGGGTGCTCCGGGCCCGCTGCGGCCCTGTCAAACGGTGAACAAGCCCGGCTTTCACGGCGCCGGTACCGCCCCCACCCTCGCGCCTGCGCTGCCGGCCCGGCGGGGAACCCGTGATTTTCCCATCTTTGCCACCCGGATGCGCGGCGGGGTTTGTTTCACGTGAAACCGCGCAGGAAAAGTGTGCCCAGCCTGTGCTCCAATCCCGCGCATGAAGTTCCTCGTGTTCGCGGGCAGCACCCGCACCCAATCATTCAACCGCCGCCTGGCCGCCGTGGCCGCACACATGGCGCGCGACGCCGGCGCCGAGGTCACGCTGCTGGAGCTGGCCGACTTCGACATCCCCCTCTACAACGCCGACCTGGAGACCGCGGGCACCCCGGCCGACGTGATCCGGCTGAAGGAAGTGCTGGACGCCCACCCCGCCTGGGTGATCTGTTCGCCCGAGTACAACGGCAGCTACACCGGCCTGCTCAAGAACACCATCGACTGGGCCTCCAGCCCCGTGGCCGGACACGCGGAATGGAGTGACGGCACACGCCCGTTCGCGGGCAAGGTGGTGGGCATGCTCAGCGCGTCCAACGGCGCACTGGGCGGCCTTCGGTCGCAAAGCCACCTGGCGCCGCTGCTGCTCAACCTGGAATGCTGGCTGGCGCCGCGCCACTTCGCGCTGCCGCGCGCGGCCAGTGCCTTCGACGCCCAGGGCCAGCTGGTCGACGCAAGCCAAGCCGCCCACGTGCGCGGCGTGGTGGAGCAGGTCCTGTGGGCTGCCGGGCGGCTGCACGGCACCGCGTGACAGAAGCAAAAACCGGTATCAGCGCATATCCAACAAGCGCTGACAGCTATGAATTAAATAGCGCCATGGATTGCCGCCCCGGCTGCGGCGCCTGCTGCACGGCGCCGTCGATCTCCTCGCCCATTCCCGGCATGCCGCACGGCAAGCCGGCCGGCATGCGCTGCGTGCAACTGGACGACGACGCACGCTGCCGCATCTTCGGCCGGCCCGAGCGCCCCGCGGTGTGTGCCTCACTGCGGCCCAGCCCCGCCATGTGCGGCGACAGCCGCGCGCACGCGATGCGCTGGCTGGCGTTGATGGAACAGGCCACGCAGCCGTCCACGCCCCGCTGAGGCCGCCTTGCCCCCAGGCGCAGCGCCGCGGGGAAACGCCCCCACAAAGGCCTTGGCATGGCAGACCCGCGCAGGTCGGCATAGCATGCGCTGCGGAGATTTTCTTCATCACTCCCTTGAAAGGACAAGACCGCATGAAGCTCTACTACTCCCCTGGCGCCTGCTCGCTCTCCCCGCACATCGTGCTGCACGAAACCGGCTTGGCCCACACCTCGGTGCTGGCCAGCACCAAGAGCCACAAGCTGCAGGACGGCACCGACTACTACACCATCAACCCCCTGGGCTACGTGCCGGTGCTGGAGCTGGACGACGGCACGCGCCTGCGCGAAGGCCCCGCCATCGTGCAGTACCTGGCCGACCAGGCGCCGCACAAGAACCTCGCCCCCGCCAACGGCACGCTGGCGCGCTACCGCCTGCAGGAGTGGCTGACCTTCATCGGCACCGAGATCCACAAGGGCTTCACCCCCCTGTTCAAGCCCACCACCCCCGCAGACTACAAGCCCCTGGTGCATGAGCAACTGCTCAGCCGCCTCAAGTGGGTGGACGGCGAACTGGCCCACAAGCCCTACCTCATGGGCGAGCACTTCAGCGTGGCCGACGCCTACTTGTTCACGGTGACCAACTGGGCCCCCGCCGTGAACCTGGACATTTCCGCACTGAAGAACCTGGCGGCCTACCGCGAACGCATCGCCGCCCGCCCCGCCGTGCAGGCCGCCATGAAGGCCGAGGGCCTGCTCAAGTAAGGCCCACATGGCCGCGCCCGGCATCTGCGGGGCGCGGCTTGTGCGCGCCGGCGCCTCACCGCAAAAATCCCCCACGCGCCGCACGCCCGGCGCCATCCAGGGCCGCCAGCCGGCCCCACCGCCGTACCCCTCCCTGTTTGACGTAGCACAGAACCCGTGGTTCTGCAGCGCCTGGGTGTACTGCACGCCTTGAGCGATACCGGTAACCTTTGATGCGTTCCGCACCTCCCGCGGTTCGCTTTGCAAGAAGGTACTGAAGTCGCATGCCCACTCTGTTCGATCCCATCCAGGCCGGTGACCTGCACCTGGCCAACCGTATCGCCATGGCGCCGCTGACGCGCAACCGCTCGCCCCGGGCCGTGCCGCGCGACATCACCGCCACCTACTACGCCCAGCGCGCCAGCGCCGGCCTGCTGATCACCGAGGGCACGGCCATCACCCACCAGGGCCAGGGCTATTCCGACGTGCCGGGCCTGTATGGCACCGAGCAGCTGGACGGCTGGAAGCGCGTTACCCAGGCCGTGCATGCACGTGGCGGCAAGATCGTCACCCAGCTGTGGCACGTGGGGCGCGTGTCGCACACTGCCCTGCAGCCGGAGGGCGGCGCACCCGTGGCGCCGTCGGCCGTGCGCGCGCAATCGCAGACCTACTTGGTGGACGCGGCCAGCGGCCAGGGCCAGTTCGTGCCCACGTCCGAGCCCCGCGCGCTGGCGGCCGAGGAACTGCCGGACATCGTGCATGCCTTCGCCGCCGCCGCGCGCAACGCGGTGCAGACGGCGGGCTTTGACGGCGTGGAGATCCACGGCGCCAACGGCTACCTGCTGGACCAGTTCCTCAAGGACGGCGCCAACCAGCGCAAGGACGACTACGGCGGCGGCATCGCCAACCGCGTGCGCCTGATGGTGGAGGTGACGCGCGCCGTGGTGGACGCCATCGGCGGGGGCCGCGTGGGCATTCGTCTCTCGCCCGTCACGCCCGCCAACGACATCCACGACAGCGACCCGCAGCCGCTGTTTGAACACCTGGCGCGCGAGTTGGCGCCGCTGGGCCTGGCCTTCATCCACGTGATCGAGGGCGCCACCGGCGGCCCGCGCGAGGTGGAGGGCCGCCCCTTCGACTACGCCGCGTTCAAGAACGCCTACCGCAGCGCGGGCGGGCGCGGCGCCTGGATGGTGAACAACGGCTACGACCGCGACATGGCCCAGGAGGCGCTGGCCAGCGGCCGCGCCGACATCGTGGCCTTTGGCCGCGCGTTCATCTCCAACCCCGACCTGGTGGAGCGCCTGCGGCGGGGCGCCCCGCTCAACGCCTGGGACCAAACCACGTTCTACGGCGGCGGCGAGCACGGCTACATCGACTACCCCGCGCTGGAGCAGGCCCCGGCCTGACGCAGGCGGCCCGCCAAGCATCACGCCCGGCGCCGGGCGTGATGCTTCATGGTTGGATATAAAAAAAGGCTCCAGCGCTGATGGGCAAAGCGCTGGCAGCTATCAAAACAAAAGCGGGTACACCCATGGACCCGCGGGCAGCAGGGAGACATGCATGGAGACACCGGCCGTCCTCGTCCTGGGCGCCGTCGTGGCGGGCTTCGTGCAAGGCCTGTCGGGCTTTGCGTTCAGCATGGTGGCCATGTCGTTCTGGGTCTGGGTGCTGGAGCCACACCTGGCGGCGGCGCTGGCGGTGTTCGGCTCGCTCACCGGCCAGGTGCTGGCTGCGGTGACCATGCGCCGCGGCTTCAATGCCGCCCTGCTGTGGCCGTTCATTCTGGGCGGTCTGGTGGGCGTGCCCGTGGGCGCCAGCCTGCTGCCCCACCTGAACGCCCACTGGTTCAAAGCCCTGCTGGGCACGCTGCTGGTGTGCTGGTGCCCCGCCATGCTGATGGCGCGCAGCCTGCCGCGGGTGCGTTGGGGCGGGCGCACGGCCGACGCCGTGGTGGGCCTGTGCGGCGGCGTGATGGGCGGCATTGGCGGCTTCACGGGCGTGCTGCCCACGCTGTGGTGCACGCTGCGCGGCCTGCCCAAGGACACCCAGCGCGCCGTGGTGCAGAACTTCAACCTGGCGATGCTGGCCGTGGCCATGGCCACCTATCTGGCCAAGGGTCTGGTCACGCGCGACATGCTGCCCGCCTTCGGCATCGTGGCTACGGCCGTGCTGGTGCCGGTGCTCCTGGGTACGCGGCTGTATATCGGCATCAGCGAGGTCCGCTTTCGCCAGATCGTGCTGGGCCTGCTCACGGTGTCGGGCGGTGCGCTGCTGGTGGCATCCGTGCCGCGCCTGCTGGCACCGGCATAAAAATCGGCTCCAACTCCCGCCCATTAAGCGCTAGCAGCTATTTATTAAATAGCAATCTGCCAACTTCCTTGCGCGCCATCACAGGCCGCACAACCAAGGGGCAAAAAAAACGCACCCGAAGGTGCGCAAGGAGGGTTTGTTGAAAACTGGCGGCGGCGCCCGGCCGCCGCGTGCGTCATGCAGCGCTCAAGCGGCGCTCAGGCGCGGCGTGTCGCCGCCCCGCAGCGCGGGGGCCGGCGCGCCGCTGCGCGTGAAGGCCGCGGGCGCGTGGCCGTCGTCGGCCAACTGGAACTGGCTCACCACCTGCGACAGGCGGGCGGCCTGCTCGCGCAGCGACTCGGCCGCCGCGGCGGACTCTTCCACCAGCGCGGCGTTCTGCTGCGTCATGCGGTCGATCTCGCCCACGGAGGCGTTGACCTCGCCGATGCCGCCCGCCTGCTCGGAGGCGGCGGAGTTGATCTCGCCAATGATGTCGGTCACGCGCTGCACGCTGGACACGATCTCCTGCATGGCCTTGCCGGCATCTTCCACGTGGCGCACGCCGCCGTCCACGGCCGTCACGCTGGAGCTGATCAGGCCCTTGATCTCGCTGGCTGCGGCCGCGCTGCGCTGCGCCAGGCTGCGCACCTCGCCCGCCACCACTGCAAAGCCGCGGCCCTGCTCGCCCGCGCGCGCCGCTTCCACGGCCGCGTTCAGCGCGAGGATGTTGGTCTGGAAGGCGATGGAGTCGATCAGGCCGATGATGTCGCCGATCTTGCGGCTGGAGGAGGAGATCTCGTGCATGCTGTTCACCGCCTGCTGCACCACCTGGCCACCGCGCGTGGCGATGCCCGAGGCCGAGGTGACGAGCTGGTTGGCCACCTGCGAGGACGACGCCGTCTGCTGCACCGTGGCGGTGAGCTGCGAGAGCGCGGCCACGGCTTCCTGTGCGTTGCTGGCGGTCTGCTCGGTGCGGCTGGACAGGTCCTGGTTGCCGGTGGCGATCTCCTGGCTGGCCGTGGCGATGTTGCTGCTCGCGTCGCGCACCTGCGCCACCATCGCGCCCAGGCCGGTTTGCATGTCCAGCAGCGCGCGCTGCAGGTCGGCCGCCTCGTCACGGCCTTCCACGTGGATGCGCTGAGACAGGTCGCCCCCGGCGATCGCCTGTGCCATCGCGCGGGCCACTTCCAGCGGGCGGCAGATGGACACCATGTTCAGCAGCGTGAGCGGCACCACCACCACCACAGTGATCAGCACCGCCAGGGCGAACAGCCACTTGGTCTGGTCGGTGACGCGGTCCTGGTGCGCAATGGCGCTGTCCACCTCGGCGGCCAGGCGCTTGTCCAGCGCGGCCACCTTCTCGGTGGCGATGTTGAACTGCTCCACCGCCTTGCCGCTCATGCGGTTGGCGATCGTGGCGGTGTCGTAGCCGCCGGCCTCCAGCTGGCGTGCCACGTGCGCAAACTGCTCGCGGTAGGCCACCAGGTGCTTGGCGACGTCCTTCGCCTCGGCCAGGTCCTCGCCCTGCCAGATCTGGCCCAGCGTGGCCGTGACCTTGCCCGCACGGTCCAGCGACGCCAGCCACCGGTCGTGCGCGGCGCGCACCGACTCGGGGCGCTCGTAGTGGATGATCATGTCCTTCTCATGCTGGCGGATCTCACCCATCTCGCTGCGCAGCTGGCCCATCAGCTTCACCGCGGCATGGGGCTGGCTGACGAAGTCCTGGGCCAGCCCGTGGATGCGGAACATGCCCAGCATGCCGGCACCGCCCAGCAGGCCCAACAGGCCCAGTACCACGCCAATGGCGCCGATCATTCGCAGGCGGATCGTGAAGAGCCGCATGAGCGCGTAAATATTCATCACCGTTTCCTTGTCGTGTGCAGCCCCCGGCGGGCCACCCTCCCATGATGTGCGTCACGCAATCCGTCACCCTGTCAGGCAATGGCTTGCGCGTGACTTACGAACGAAGCCGCGCGCCAATATGCAACAAAACGTTGCAGTTTGCCAGAGAAATAAGAATCCTTTTGTCTCGTTTATCCCGCAATCACCCCCGCCAACGCTTGAGCAACAACGCATTCGTCATCACGCTGACCGAACTCAGCGCCATCGCGGCCCCCGCGACCACGGGACTCAGGTAGCCCAGCGCCGCCAGCGGAATACCGGCCACGTTGTATGCAAAGGCCCAAAACAGGTTCTGGCGGATCTTGGCCACCGTGCGCCGCGAGATGTCCAGCGCCGCCGCCACCAGCTGCGGGTCGCCGCGCATCAACGTGATGCCCGCCGCGTGCATGGCCACGTCGGTACCGTTGCCCATGGCCATCCCCACATCGGCCGCGGCCAGCGCGGGCGCGTCGTTCACGCCGTCGCCCACCATGGCCACGACATGGCCTTGCGCCTTCAGCGCGTTCACCGCCGCCGCCTTGTCGCCGGGCAGCACCTCGGCCATCACTTCGCCGGCCTCCGGCTGCAGGCCCAGGCGGCGGGCCATGGCCTCGGCCGCGCCGCGGTTGTCGCCAGAGATCATCACGCAGCGCACGCCCTGGGTGCGCAGGTGCGCCAGTGCCTCGCGTGCGCCGGGCTTGGGCTCGTCGCCAAAGGCCAGCAGCGCGCGCAAGACATAGTGCGCCCCCGCGCTCGGCACTATCGTGTCCTCGCTGCCCCCCAAGGGAGCGCTCGCGGCTTCGGGCGGCCGTGCGCCGCTCGGATCCTGCGCGACCCGCTCGGCCACCGCGGACACGGTGGCGCCTTCGGCCTGCAGCGTGGCCGCACGATCGGCCAGCGGGCCCAGGTCCACGCCCAGCTCCTGCATCCAGCGCAGGCTGCCGACCAGGTAACTCCGTGCTGCCACCTCGCCCTCGGTGCCGCGGCCGGGCACGGCGCGCACTCCGTCGGGCGCAGGAGCAGGCAGGCCACGCTCCTGGGCGGCGCTCACCACGGCGCGTGCGAGCGGGTGCTCACTGCCGCTCTGCACCGCGGCCACAGCCGACAGCAGTGCCGCCTCATCCACCCCTGGTTCCACGTGAAACGCCGTCAGGCGCGGGCGGCCCACGGTCAGCGTACCGGTCTTGTCAAAGGCCACGGTCTGCACGCGGTGGGCGGTTTCCAGCGCCTCGGCATCCTTGATGAGGATGCCGTGCCTGGCCGCCACGCCGGTGCCCGCCATGATGGCCGCCGGCGTGGCCAGTCCCAGCGCACAGGGGCAAGCGATGACCAGCACCGCCACTGCATGGATCAGCGCGGCCTCCACGCCCGCGCCCGTCCACAGCCAGCCCAGCAGCGTGACGATGGCAATCGCCAGCACCACCGGCACGAAGACCGCCGACACCTTGTCCACCAGCCGCTGGATGGGCGCCTTGGCCGCCTGCGCATCCTCCACCAGGCGGATGATGCGCGCGAGCACCGTCTCGCTTCCCACGGCCGTCACCTGCATCACGATGCGCCCATCGCCATTGATCGAGCCGCCGGTGAGCGCCCCGCCTTCCGGGCCATCGGCGCTGCGCGCCACGGGCAGCGGCTCGCCGGTCAGCATGGATTCGTCCACCTGCGTGTGCCCTTCCACCACCGTGCCGTCCACGGGGATGCGCTCGCCCGGGCGCACCACCAGCCGGTCACCGGCCATCACCTCGGCAATCGGCACGTCCACCTCGCCGTCCCGGCCCAGCAGGTGGGCCACCTCGGGGCGCAGCGCGTGCAGCGCGCGGATGGCGGCCGTGGTCTGGCGCTTGGCGCGCGCTTCCAGCCACTTGCCCAGCAGCACCAGCGTGATCACCACGGCCGATGCCTCGAAGTACAGGTGCGGCGTGTGCCCTGCGCCATGGGTGGATTCGGCCGTGGCCCACAGCCACAGCGACAGGCCGTAGCCCGCGCTGGTGCCGATGGCCACCAGCAGGTCCATGTTGCCCGTGAGCGCCTTGGCGGCATGCCAGCCCGCCTTGTAAAAGCGCGCGCCCAGAATGAACTGCACCGGTGTGGCCAGGATGAACTGCACCCACGCCGGCAGCATCCAGTGCAAGCCGAACAGATCGCCCAGCATGGGCAGCACCAGCGGCGCCGACAGCAGCAACCCCACGGCCACCGGCGTGAAGCCTGCCCAGGGCGACTGCGCGCCCTCCTCACCCGCTTCCTGCTCCTCCACGCTGCGTGGCTCGTAGCCGGCATTGCGCACGGCGCGGCGTGCCAGCGCCTCCATGCCTCCGCCGCTGGCGGCGTCGAACACGATGTGCGCGCGCTCGGTCGCCAGGTTCACCGTGGCGTCCTGCACGCCCGGCACCTTGCGCAGCGCACGTTCCACCCGGCCCACGCAGCTCGCGCAGGTCATGCCGGCAATGCCCAGGTCCAGCGTGCCCGCGGGGGCGTCGCCCGTTGCGGCAGGGGAAAGGGAAGCAGAAGTCATGAAAGCCACCTTGGAATCGATACAGGGCGCACCTTAAACCTTGACATGCTGGCAAGGTCAAGCGGCAGGCCGCGCGTGTCCCCGCTTGACTTTGACACCATGTCAGGCTTCATGATGCAGCTGTCGGCCACCCGCTGGCCCGCAACCCATCCACCGCCCTTTGATCGAGAGGACCATCATGCAATACACATTTCAAGTCCAGGGAATGACCTGCGGCCACTGCGAACGTGCCGTGGTGCACGCGGTGCGCCAGGTCGACACCGACGCACTCGTGAAGGTGGACCTGGCCACCGGCCAGGTCATCGTGGAGAGCGACAAGTCGCGCGAGGCGTTGGCCAACGCCATCCAGGAAGAAGGCTACAAGGTCGCCGCATGAGCACCGCGCCGCGGCGCCTCGCCCACCGCGTGCCCCGCGCCGTCGCTGGGCACGCGGCCGCGCTGGACTGGCCCGTGGCCATCGGCACCGCCGCCGAGCGCGCAGGCGTCTCGGCGCGCATGCTGCGCCACTACGAATCACTGGGCCTGCTGACCGGCGTGGCGCGCACCGACAGCGGCTACCGCCAGTACACCGAGGCCGATGTGCACACCCTGCGCTTCATCCGCCGCGCGCGCGACCTGGGCTTCTCGATGGAGGAGATCGCCACCCTGCTCGGCCTGTGGCAGGACAAGCAGCGCGCCAGCAGCCAGGTCAAACGCATCGCCCAGGCGCACATCGACAACCTGAGCGAGCGCATCGCCGCCATGCAGGCCATGCAGCGCAGCCTGCAGGCGCTGGTGCACTGCTGCCACGGGGACGACCGGCCGGACTGCCCGATCCTGGACGATCTGGCCATGGCCGGCATCCCGAATAGCGGCGCCGCCGACGTCGCTATTTAATTCATAGCTTCCAGCGCTTGTAGACAGGGCGGTGGAGGCCTAAAACACCCCAAACCAACCCGCCGGCCGGGCCACAATGGCCGCCTTGACACACCCTGCGGGAGGCATGCCATGGCACACCCTTTCAAGGTGGGCGACCACGTCAGCTGGAACTCCGAGGCCGGCCGCGTCAGCGGGCGCATCACCGCCGTCCACACCCGCGCGCTGCAGTGGAAGGGCTACACCCACCACGCCTGCGCCGAAGAGCCGCAGTACGAGATCCAGAGCGACAAGACCGACCATGTCGCGCTGCACAAGGGCAGCGCGCTGCACCGCCTGGCCCGCTGAGCGGCACACGCAATGGCCGCGCCGCCGCTCTACACCATCGGGCACTCCACGCTGACGGTGCAGGACTTCATCGCGCTGCTGCAGCGCGAAGGCGTGACACGGGTGATCGACGTGCGCGCCATCCCGCGCTCGCTGCGCCAGCCGCAATTCCACGAGGACCGGCTGCCCGGCGCGCTGGCCGCACAGGGCATCGCCTACACCCACATGCCGGCGCTGGGCGGGCGCCGCCCCCTGCAGCGCGGCGTGCCGCCCACCACCAACGGCTACTGGGACAACCGCAGCTTCCACAACTACGCCGACTACGCGCTGCAGCCCGCCTTTCGCGCCGCGCTGGCCGCGCTGCGCACGGCCGCGGCACGCGAGCCCTGCGCCATCATGTGCGCCGAGGCCGTGTGGTGGCGCTGCCACCGCCGCATCATCACCGACCACGTGCTGGCCGCCGGCGGCGCGGTGCGCCACATCCTGGGCGCGCGCACCGAGAGTGCGACACTCACCCCGGCCGCGCAGGTCCACCCGGACGGTACGGTCACCTATCCACCTCCAACCACCGTATCTGCCCCATGACCCACCGCGAAGTCTTCGTCGTCAGCACCGCCCGCACCGCCATCGGCACCTTCGGCGGCAGCCTGAAGGACGTGCCCAACACCCAGCTCGCCACCACCGCCGTGAAGGCCGCCATCGCGCGCGCCGGCATCGCGCCCGACGCCGTGGGCCATGTGGTGATGGGCAACGTGATCCCCACCGACACCAAGGACGCGTACCTGAGCCGCGTGGCGGCGATTGACGCCGGCTGCCCCATCGAGACGCCCGCCTTCAACGTCAACCGGCTGTGCGGCTCGGGCCTGCAGGCCATCATCAGCGCGGCGCAGGCCATTGGCTATGGCGACTGCGACGTGGCCGTGGGCGGTGGCTCGGAATCCATGAGCCGCGGCCCCTACTTCGACCAGGGCGCGCGCTGGGGCCAGCGCATGGGCGACAGCAAGAGCATCGACTACATGCTCGGCATCCTGCACGACCCCTGGCAGAAGATGCACATGGGCATCACCGCCGAGAACGTGGCCGAGCGCTACCAAATTTCGCGCGAGATGCAAGACCAACTCGCCCTGGCCAGCCAGCAGCGCGCCGCCGCCGCCATCGCCGCCGGCTACTTCAAGGAACAGATCGTTCCCGTGGAAATCGCCACGCGCAAGGGCACCGTGCTGTTCCAGGAAGACGAACATGTGCGCGCCGCCACCACGCTGGACGTGCTGGCCGGCATGAAGCCCGCGTTCAAGAAGGAAGGCGGCACGGTCACGGCCGGCAACGCCTCGGGCATCAACGACGGCGCGGCTGCCGTGGTGCTGGTGGCGGGCGACCGCCTGCAGGCGCTGAACGTGAAGCCCTTGGCGCGCCTGGTGGGCTATGCGCACGCCGGCGTGGACCCTGCCTACATGGGCATCGGCCCCGTGCCCGCCACGCAAAAGGTGCTGCAGCGCACCGGCCTGAAGGTGCAGGACATGGATGTGATCGAAGCCAACGAGGCCTTCGCCGCCCAGGCCTGCGCCGTGGTGCAGGAGCTGGGCCTGGACCCCGCCAAGGTCAACCCCAACGGCTCGGGCATTTCGCTGGGCCACCCCGTGGGTGCCACGGGCGCCATCATCACCACCAAGGCGATTGCCGAGCTGCACCGCACGGGCGGGCGCTACGCGCTAGTGACCATGTGCATCGGCGGCGGCCAAGGCATCGCGGCCATCTTCGAGCGGGTTTGAGTCGTTCAGGCCTTCAGCGCTTGTCCATCAAACGTTGCTAGCTCCTGATTGAGTAGCAACTAAACGATCCCGCACCTTCCTCACGGCCGATTAGAACGCCGCCTGCAGCTCTTGGGTGGATCCGACCCTAGGGCTGCATACCCGATTCCCGCGCTTTTCTGAACCGACGCGCGCAGGCTGCGCATCCACGGCAGTACGTCGGACATCATGAGGGGAAGGGTAGCGCGGCCACTACCGGGCCGATGAACCAGCGGGCACCCACCCACCAGCCACCCGGCGGGACCGGGTGGCTTTTTTTATGCCGCGGCTTCCGGCTTGTAGAACACCTCCACGCTGCCCTTGAGGGTGATGAGCAGCGGGCGGCCCTTGCGGTCCAGTGTCTTGCCGGCGGGCACCTTGATCCAGCCCTCGCTCACGCAGTACTCCTCCACGTCGACACGCTCCTTGCCGTTGAAGCGGATGCCGATGTCCGCCGCCTGCTGGAACACGGCCGCCACATGGTGCGGGCTGCGCGGGTCGATGGCCAGGCGGTCGGGCAAGGGGAGCAGGGCGGAGTCGGTCACAGGGAAAGGTCTCGGAAAGCAGTAAAGGGCCTGCATTGTCCCGCAATCCCGGGGCGGCTGTGGCCTGTATCGCGGTGCCACGGCTCCATCGCTCCTGAAAAAGGAGCTGCTAACGATGTGTCAGCCTTCGCTTGCGCCGTTTTTGTTCGGCAGTCTTCCCCGGAAGGGCGCCTTGTGGATAAGTCTGCGGAGCGTTCTGGCACAACTGGCCAGTTATGCACAGGTGCGGGGCGCATCTGGGGCTTGTCCCCATTTGCGGTACAGCAGGCGCGTGCGGCCGTCCCCATGCTTTGGCGCAGCGCAAGTGCTTGATCTGTCAAACAAAAATCGGCTTGCCCACAGGCCGGGCCGCCCTCTACTACTACGACTATTCTTTATAAGAACTACAAAGAACAACCCGTGGCAAACCGCAGCGCCGCACAAAACCCCTTTCTTGGCCCCGGATTGAGGAGGCTTCGGCGTAAAAAAAGCGCCTTGTCAGGCGCTTTTTGGGGAAAGAGGGAAGGTTGCGATCAGCGCAGCAGCGTGTAGCCCACACCGATCGCGGCCAGCAGCCCCACGGCATCGGCCACCAGCGCGCAGGCCAGTGCGTGGCGTGTGTGCTTCACGCCCACGCTGCCGAAGTACACGGCCAGCACGTAGAAGGTGGTCTCGGTGGAGCCCTGCACGATGGCGGCCAGGCGCCCCACGAAGGAATTCACACCGTGCGTCTGCAGCACGTCGATCATCAAACCCCGGGCGCCGGCGCCCGAGAGCACCTTCATCAGCCCCACGGGCAGGGCCGGCAGGAAGTCGGTGTTCCACCCCAGCGCCGCCACCCCCGCGCCGATGGCCGCCAGCAGCGCATCCATGCAGCCCGCGGCGCGGAACACGCCGATGGCCGCCAGGATGGCCACCAGGTACGGAATGATCTGCACCGCCACGCCAAAGCCCTCCTTGGCGCCGTCGATGAAGGCGTCGTACACGTTCACGCGGCGCCAGGCCCCAGCCAGCAGGAACAGCGCCACCACCCCCAGGATCACGCCCGCGCCCGTGGCTCCCGCAATCTGGGCGGCTTGCTCTGCGGGCAGTTGCGCCAGGCCCGCCACCGCCGCCGCCAGCACGCCGCCCACGGCCAGCAAAGGCAGCAGCAGGCGCGCGCGCCAGATCGGCAGGCGCTGAAAGAGCGCCACCGCCAGCACACCCGCCAGCAGCGAGGCGAAGGTGACCAGCAGCGTGGGCAGGAAGATGTCGGCGGCGTTGAAGCCCGCGCCCAGGCCCTGCTTCAGCGCCACGCTCTGGCGGATGGCGATGACGGACGTGGGGATCAGCGTCAGCCCCGCCGTATTCATCACCACGAACATGATCTGCGCGTTGCTGGCCGCGCCCGCCGGTTCGCGGTTGAGCGTCTGCAGTTCCTGCATGGCCTTGAGGCCCAGCGGCGTGGCCGCGTTGTCCAGCCCCAGCAGGTTGGCGCTGATGTTCATGGTCATCGCGCCCTGGGCGGGGTGGCCGGCGGGCACGGCGGGAAACAGCCGCGTGAGCAGCGGCCCGGCCAGGCGCGCCAGCAGCTCGACCATGCCCGCGCGCTCGCCCACGCGCATCAGGCCCAGCCACAGCGCCATGATGCCGGCCAGGCCCAGCGAGATCTCGAAGCCCGCGCGTGCGCCGTCGAACAGCGCCGTCAGCAGGGCCTGGAAGATGCCCGCTTCGCCCAGCAACCAGCGCACCACGGCGGTGGCGAACGCCACGATGAAAAACCCCGTCCAGACCCAGTTGAGTGCCATGGAACTCGATGGTAGCGGCTGGCCCCGTCCGTGCGCCGTGGCAGACTGCACCCCATGCCGCCCCCCACCCTGCTCGTTGCCGACGACCACCCGCTGTTCCGCGCGGCGCTGATCCAGGTGCTGCACGAGCGCTTTGCGCCGCTGCAGACGCTGGAGGCCGCCAGCGCTGCCACGCTGGGCCAGGCGCTGCAGGACCACCCCGAGGTGGAGCTGGTGCTGCTGGACCTGGCCATGCCCGGCGCGCGGGGCTTCTCGGCCCTGCTGCACGTGCGCGGGGAGTACCCGCAGGTGCCGGTGGTGGTGATCTCGTCGAACGACCACCCGCGCGTGATCCGCCGTGCGCAGCAGTTCGGCGCGGCGGGGTTCATCCCCAAGTCGGCCCCGGCCGAGGACATGGGCGCGGCCATTCGGGCCGTGCTGGACGGCGGCAGCTGGTTCCCGCCCATGGCGGCCGAGCGCTCCGAGGCCGACGCCGCGCTGGCCGCCAAGCTCGCGCAGCTCACGCCGCAGCAGTTCCGCGTGCTGCTGTGCCTGGCCGATGGCCTGCTCAACAAGCAGATCGCGCACGAGTTGGGCCTGGCCGAGAACACCGTCAAGGTGCACGTGACGGCCATCCTGAAAAAGCTGGAGTGCTACAGCCGCACCCAGGCCGCGGTGCTGGTGAAGAGCCTGGAGACGGAGCCAGAAGCCGCGCCCTGAGCGCAGTACCCTGCCGGCACAAGTTTCAAGCCCAATCGGCCTCTAGCGCTTGTCTGACAAGCGCAAGCAGCTACTGTTTCCGTAGCATCATCTGGCTGATGAGCGCGCGCAGTGCGGACGGGCGCACGGGCTTGAGCAGGTAGCCCCAGCCGCGCTCGGCCGCCTGGCGGCGCAGGGTGCTGCTGCGCTCGGCCGTCACCAGCACCACCGAGGGTGCCTGGCCCCACACGGTGCACAGCCGGTCGTACAGGTCGGGGCCGTGGAAGGGCCCCATGCGCACGTCCAGCAGCACCAGCTGTGGCGCGTTGCCGGGCGCGGCCAAGTCCAGGGCCGACTGCGGGCCGCCCGCCAAAGGCACTTCGCAGCCCCAGCGGCGCAGCAGCGCGCCGGTGGCCTCGCAACTGGGCGCGTCGTCATCGATGTACCAGGCCGTGGTGCCCTGCAGGGGCTGGTCGCCCTCGGGAGGGGCGGCTGCGCCCGCGGCGGCGGGGCGGGGTGCGGCGGCGGCATCGGCCAGCGGCACGCACACCCAGAACACGCTGCCGCGCCCCAGTTCCGAGCGCAGGCCGATCTCGTGCCCCAGCAGCTTGCCCAGGCGCTCGACGATGGCCAGCCCCAGGCCCGCACCACGGTCGCCGTCCTGGCTGTGGCCCTCGCCCAGGCGGCGGAACTCCTCGAAGATCTCGCGCTGCAGGCTCTCGGGAATGCCGGGGCCCTGGTCGTGCACCTCGATGCGCAGGTACCGGCCGCGGCGCCTGCAGCCGATCAGCACGCGCCCGCGGGGCGTGTAGCGGATGGCGTTGGACACCAGGTTCTGCAGGATGCGCCGCAGCAGCGCCTCGTCGCTGCGTACCGCGTAGCGCGTGCCCACGGTGCGCAGGCGCAGGCCCCGGCTGGCGGCGATGATGCCGAAGTTGTGCTGCATCACCTGCAGCAGCGGGCCGAGCGCGAAGTCGCGCACATGCACCTCCAACTGGCCCGATTCCATGCGCGAGATGTCCAGCAGGCTGTTGAGGATGCCGTCCTGCGCGGCCAGCGCGCCGTCGATGCTGTCGGCCACCTGGCGTCCGGCGGCGTCGTGCAGGTGGCCGCGCAGCAGCGAGGCGAACATGCGCGCGGCATTCAGCGGCTGCAGCAGGTCGTGCACCGCGGCGGCCACAAAGCGGGTCTTGTAGCGGTTGGCGGCCTCGGCCTCGCGCCGGGCGGCGTCCAGATCGCGCGTGCGTTCGGCAATGCGCAGCTCCAGCGCGTCGGCCAGCGAGCGCAGCTCGCGCGCGGCGTTCTTGTAGCTGGTGATGTCGGCGTAGCTGGTCACGAAGCCGCCGTCGGGCAGCGGGTTGCCGCGGATCTCCAGCACCGTGCCGTCGCTCTTGGCGCTCTCATGCAGGTGGGGCTTGCCGCTGCGCAGGTGCTGCAGGCGCCGCTGGATGGCGTCCTCGGTGGGCGTGGCGCCCAGCAGGCCGCGGCGCGCGTTGTGGCGGATCAGCGCCTCCACCGGCGTGCCCACGCGCATCAGCTCGGGCGGAAAGCGAAACAGCTCCACGTAACGCGAGTTCCACGCCACCAGGTTCAGGTCGCGGTCGATGACCACCACGCCCTGCGGCAGGTGCTGCAGGCTGCGCGACAGGCCGGTGTCGGCCTCGCGCGCGGCCTGCACGATGCCGTCCTGCGCGGTGCGCAGCTCCTGGGCATGCTGGCGCAGCACGGTCTCCAGCTCCTGGCGGCTGCGCTGGCGCAGCAGGGCCAGGCGCTGCCGCTGGCGCACGAACAGCACCAGCAGTGCCAGCGCCAGCCACAGGCCCGCGGCCGCGCCGGCCGCCCAGCGGCGGGCCTCGATGGCGCTGTCCGCGTGGTGCAGCAGGTGCAGTTGCCAGCCGGCGCCCGCCAGCTCCTGCGTGTGCCACAGCAGTGGGCCGGGCAAGGGGGGCTCCTGCGCACGTGCCAGCACCGTGCCTTCGTCCACCCGCCGCTCCACCTGCAGGCCCAGCGGCGCGAGCGGTTGGCCGGTGTACTGGCGCGTGGCTTCCAGCTCCTGGCGCGCCTGGGGCGTGAGGGGTGCCAGCAGCCGGTAGCGCCAGGCGTCGCGGCTGGCGAGGAAGACCACGCCGTGCGCGTCCGAGGCCAGCACCACGTCGGGGCTCTGGCGCCATTCGCGCTCCAGCTCGGTCAGCAGGATCTTGATGGCCACCAGGCCCAGCGTCTGCCCGTCATCACCGCGGATCGCCGTGGACAGGAAGTAGCCCGCCTCCCCCGTGGTCAGGCCGATGCCGTAGAACCGCCCGTGGCCCTGCGCCAGCGCCTGCTGCACATAGGGGCGGAAGTGGTAGTCCTCTCCCACGTTGTTGGGGGTGTCGCGCCAGTTGCTGGCGGCGATGGCGCGGCCCTGCAGGTTGATGAGCGTGAGCGTGGACGAATGGCTGGCGCCGTTGGCCTGCTCCAGCTTGCGGTTGAGCGCGTCCACCTCGGCGGGCGTGAGCGGGTGGGTCAGCGCGTCCCTCAGCTGCGCGTCCAGCGCCAGCACCTCCGGCAGGGTGCGAAAGCGGTCGATGCGCTGCTCCAGCGCCTGGCCGTACAGCGTGAGCTGGCGCCGCACCCCCTGGCTTTCGTCGTGCAGCGCACGGCGCTGCGCGTACTGGCTGGCCAGCAGCATGCACACGGCCATGCCCGCCAGCACGAACAGTGCGACAAGCGCGGTGATCAGCGGGCGGCGGCGGCGTAGCGGCATGGGCGGAGTGTCTCTGGGTTTGGTGTCCGTGGGCGGGACGGGCGCGGCGTCTAATACCAATAGGTTATCGGCGCGGCGGCGATGCAGGGGTACAACCGCGGACTTCCAAAGATGCGCGGCATTGCACGGCCCTGGCGCGTCTTTTTTTCGACCTCCGGAGACACGCCGCATGCATGCCATTTCCTCTGCCGCCCCCGCCCCGTCGGTGCGGCTTCCGTTCTATCGCCAACTGTATTTCCAGGTGGTGTTCGCCATCATCATCGGCGTGCTGCTGGGCCACTTCCAGCCGGAGTACGGCGCGGCGATGAAGCCGTTCGGCGATGCCTTCATCAAGCTCATCAAGATGATCATCGCGCCGGTGATCTTCCTGACCATCGTCACCGGCATCGCCAGCATGAGCCACCTGAGCGCCGTGGGCCGCGTGTTCGGCAAGGCCATGGCGTACTTCCTCACCTTCTCCACGCTGGCGCTGGTGGTGGGCCTGGTGGTGGCCAACGTGATGCAGCCCGGCACCGGCATGCACATCAACGTGGCCGAGCTGGACCAGACCGCCGTCAAGGGCTACGTGAGCAAGTCGCACGAGATGACTCTCACCGGCTTCGCGCTGGACATCATTCCCAAGACGCTGATCAGCCCATTCGTGGGCGACAACATCCTGCAGGTGCTGCTGGTGGCCGTGCTGTTCGGCGTGTCGCTGGCCATGGTGGGCGACGCCGGCAAGCCCATCCTGGACTTTCTGGACGGCCTGACCAAGCCCGTGTTCAAGCTGGTGAACATCGTCATGAAGGCCGCGCCCATCGGCGCCTTCGGCGCCATGGCGTTCACCATCGGCAAGTTCGGTCTGGGCTCGCTGGTGAACCTGGCCGAGCTGGTGCTCACCTTCTACATCACCTCGGCCGTGTTCGTGCTGGTGGTGCTGGGCGCGGTGGCACGGGCCTGCGGCTTCTCGGTGCTCAAGCTGATCCGCTACCTGAAGGCCGAGCTGCTGCTGGTGCTGGGCACCTCCTCGTCCGAGTCCGCCCTGCCCTCGCTGATGGAAAAGATGGAGAAGGCCGGCTGCAGCAAATCCGTGGTGGGCCTGGTGGTGCCCACGGGCTACTCGTTCAACCTGGACGGCACCAACATCTACATGACGCTGGCCGCGCTGTTCATCGCGCAGGCCACCGACACGCACCTCACGCTGGGCCACCAGATCGCGCTGCTGCTGGTGGCGATGCTGTCGTCCAAGGGCGCGGCCGGCGTGACCGGCGCGGGTTTCATCACCCTGGCCGCCACCCTGGCCGTGGTGCCCGAGGTGCCGGTGGCCGGCATGGCGCTGATCCTGGGCGTGGACCGCTTCATGAGCGAGTGCCGCTCGCTCACCAACTTCATCGGCAACGCCGTGGCCACGGTGGTGGTGTCGCGCTGGGAAAACGCGCTGGATGCCGACCGCCTGCACCGCGTGCTGGATGGTGAGGCCGAGTTCCTGCCCGAGCCCGAACGGGCGGTGGAACCCGTCGTGCTGGCCCGCCACCGGGCCTGATCCGGCAGCGGCCTTCAAGCCAGGCCCCAAAGCCCATGCACCGGCAACGGCGCGTGGGCTTTTTTTTCGTCAGAACGGCGCGTCGTCGTCGGGGCCGCTGGCCGCGGCATGCAAGGCCCCGGCGGTTGGTGCGGGGGCGGCAGCAGCGCCCCCCAGGCTCGTGCGCCCCTCGCCGCCCAGCGCCGCGATCAGGTCGGGAATCAACTGCGACAGCTCGCCCGTGGCGATCGCCACGTCGGCATCGAAGCCGCCCTCGTCCTGCGCCTGGCCCTCGAACACCGTGTCCAGGAACGCCACCTTCTTGAGCTGCAGCCCCTCGGTCAGCACGAAGCTCACGCGGTCGTCCCAGCTCATGGCGAGCTTGGTGGGCAGCTTGCCCGCCTCGATGTGGCCCTGCACTTCCTCGATGTCCAGCGGGTGGCGGGCATAGCGCACCACGGCCTTGGTCTCGTCGGGCGCCTTCAGCTCGCACTCGCGGTCGATGGAAAAGCCCGCCGGCGGCTCCTGCTCCTTGAGCCACAGCGCCATCGCCGCCTGAGGGCTGGTCTGCGTGTCCAGCAGCGCCAGCGACAGGCCGGGCAGGTGCTCCACCAGCAGGCTCACCACCTCGTCGGCACGGCCTTGGGCGCCCGTGTCCAGCACCAGCAAGTGCGCCTGTGGGTCGATCCACACCCAGGTGCCGCCCTGCTTGGTGAAGGCCATGGGCAGCAGGTCCAGCTTGGCCTCTTCCTTGAGCTCCTTGGTTTCCTTCTTGCCGGGCTTGCGGCCGGTCTGCTGCTCGATCTGCGCGGCCTTTTCCTTCACCTTGCGCGCCAGCACGGTGGCCGGGAGCATCTTGGCTTCCCATTGGAAGCGCAGCATCCAGTGGCCGCCCACGCTCTCGGCCAGCAGCCCATGGGCCTCGCCGCGCGGGGGCACCCAGCCGCTGGACTTTTCCTGCGTGGCGCCGCACTCCTGGAAGGGCGCCTTGGCCAGCGCTTCCTCCAGCTGGGTCAGCTCCACCTGCCACTCGGGGGCAATGCGGTACACGATCATGTTCTTGAACACGGGGAGATTCCTTTTGAAATGCCGGCCCCGCGCCAGGGCTGCACGACGGGCGGGGCGGTGAATGGTCCTGATTTGATAGCTGCCAGCGCTTATTGGATAAGCGCTGGAGGCACTTTTGGCATAAAACGACTGTAGCCGGCATGGTGGCGCATGCCGGGTGAATAGCAGAACTTTACACAGGCGCAGAATTCGCTCACGGGCGCGTTACACACGCGGCGCACACTGCTTTGCAAGCGCAGGGTGCAGTGTCCCCCATTCGGGTGGACCACCAGGCGCCCATCACTTCCTGTGTGAAGCAAGAAAGGAAACACCATGGCCCGTTTCAAGATCACCCAGCGCCTGGCTGCCACTGCCGTGGCGGCCGCTGTGCTCGCCGGCATGGCTGTGCCCACCCTGGCGCAACCCGGCCCCGGCCCAGCCGCCACCGAGCAAGGCGCATCCCAGGCGCAGCAGCGTCCGCGCCAGCGCGCCCTGACGCCCGAGCAGCGCGAGCAGTACTTGGCCCAGCGCGCCGAGGCATTCAAGCGCAAGCTGCAGCTCACGCCCGAGCAGGAGCCCGCATGGAACAGCTTCCTGCAGTCCATGAAGCCCGACGCCGACGCACGCAAGGCGCGGCTGGATTGGCAGGGCATGGACCAACTCACCACGCCCGAGCGCATCGACCGCATGCGCGCGCTGCGCTCCCAGCGCGCGGCCGAGATGGACCGCCGCGGCGACGCCGTCAAGGCCTTCTATGGCACGCTGACGCCGGCGCAGCAAAAGACCTTCGACGCCGAAGGCAAGCGCATGTACCGCCACTGGGGCGGCGACCACCCCATGGGCAAGCGCTGGGGCAAGGACGGTGCGCGGGGCGACTTCCGCGGTGACGGTCGCGGCATGCGCCACCAAGGCCCTGGCCCGGGCGCAGGCGCTGCTCCCGGCGCGCCGCTGACGCCGCAGTAAGCAGGCCCATGGCCGGGTGCGCATCCGCTGCGCCCGGCCGCGGGCTGCGGCTCCGGCCTACAGGGCGGCTGGGCAGTGGGGGGCTACAGTGGTTACATATTCAGGTAACAACAACACCTCGCAACCATGCCTACCATCGCTCGCCGAAGCGCCTTTTTCCGGCGCACCGCCCTTCTCTCCCCGGCGCCTTTTCTCGCGGCCGCCGCCGCGTGCCTCACGGCCCCACCGGCCCTGGCGCAGCCGTCAGAGGACCGGGCCTACGCCCCTTCGGTCTACGTGCAGGGCGAATGGGCGCGGCGCCAGACGGATGCCATCACCATCGGCGCCACCCTGCCCTGGGGCACCTGGCGCCGCCCGCTGTGGGGCGGCGAGCTGCGCGGCCATTGGGATGTTTCACTGAGCCGCTGGTCCTTTGACGGCATCGGCGGGCACAACAGCGCCGTGGTGGTGGGCGTGGCGCCCACGCTGCGCCTGCGCCCCGACGAAGGCCGTTCCCTCTGGTTCTGGGAGGCCGGCATCGGCGCCACCGTGGCCAGCCACCGCTACCGCGTGCAGGACCATGAGTTCAGCACCCGCTTCAACTTTGCCTCGCACCTGGGCCTGGGGCGCAATTTCGGCGCACAGCGCCAGCATGAGCTGATGTTGAGCGTGCAGCACGTGTCCAACGCCGGCATCAAGAGCCCCAACCCCGGGGAGAACTTCCTGCAACTGCGCTACGCGTTGCACTTCTGAGCGGCCTGTGGACAAGCCTGGGGATGCGGCGCTGGTCATCTGCGCCTTGTCCACAGCACCCGTCCCGCCGGCGCAGTTGTACCCATTTCAGGCCGGACTTGACCCGGTACCGGGACACAGACTTTGCAGTAGCGCAAGTACGCGCCGCCATTCAGAAAAAGCGGCTTGTCCACAAAATGGCGCGGGCTCTACTACTACCACTATGAAGTAATAGACACATTCATGAATAACCGGGGCGATGGCCGCGTGGGTCAGGCCGTCGGCCGGTGTGCTTCATTATTGATAGCTGTCAGCGCTTGCCCATCAAGCGCCAGCAGCCATTTTTCCTACAAGCCGGGTTATTTGGCCAAGCCAAGCTTTTCGATGATGACCTTTTCGGTCTTCATGGTGTCCAGCGCGTACTGCTTGTAGGTGGCGCTGTCCATGTAGTAGGTGTCCATGTCGAACTTCGCCAGGGACTCCTTGTAGTTGGGCATCTCCATGGCCTTCTTGAAGGCGTCGTGCAGCACCTGGGCGATCTTCGGGTCTGTGCCCTTGGGCACCACCAGGCCGAACGGCGAGGTCTGCACCAGGTTGATGCCCACTTCCTTGAGCGTGGGCACGTTGGGGAAGCGGGCCGAGCGCTTGTCCCCCCAGACCGACAGCACGCGCAGCTTGCCCTGCTCCACGTACGGCGCCCAGCCGGGCGTGTCGGCAATCGACATTACATGCCCGCCCAGCACGGCCTGCAGCGACTCGGAGTTGCCCTTGTAGGGGATGTGGTTCAGCGTCACGCCGGCCTGTAGGGCGATGTTCTCCATCGTCAGGTGCAACGTGGTCAGCGCACCGGGCGTGCCGTAGTTCAGCTTGCCGGGGTTGTCCTTGGCGTAGGCGATGTAGTCCTGCATGGACTTGATGGGCGAGTCCGCGGGCACCACCAGGCCGAAGGCGTAGCCCGCCAGGCCGATCACGTATTGCAGGTCGGTGGCCGGGTTCCAGTTGATCTTCTGCGTGTAGGGCAGGCGGAACACCGGCAGCGGCACCTGTGCGAGCGTGTAGCCGTCGGCCGGGGTGCTCTGCATCATCTGCGCGGGCAGCACGCCGCCGGCGCCGGGCTTGTTCTCGATGATCACGGGCTGGCCCAGGATCTTGGAGGCGTTCTCCGCCAGCACGCGGAATGGCACATCGGTCGAGCCGCCGGCGGTGAAGCCGATCAGCACCTTGATCGGGCGGCTGGGAAAGCGCTCGGGTTGCGCCAGCGCGGGGCCGGCCACGCAGCCGGCGGCCAGCAGCAGGGACAGGGTGCGGCGGTTGAGCAAAGCATGGGTCATGGAGGGAGTCCTTGGGTCAATGGCCTCCGGCGCTGCGATCAACCCGCTGTGCAGGCCGTGTGCTGTGGAGGCCTTCAGGTAGCGTGGTTTCTCTGTGCGAAATTCATGGAGGCACGGGAGAAGTGGCGTGATTTCAGTATCCCCCTGATGAAAAACCCTTCTCGCTAGGGAAATCCATGAGTCGGTGCAGAAAAGTTGCGATGAAATAATTCCGCTAAGAGAAATTTACCTGGAGAGTGGGAATGGCGCGCACACGGAACATCGACTTCGACGAAGGCGCTGACAGCCGGCGCTTCGTGACCGCGCTGGCCCGGGGGCTGGACGTGCTGGCGTGCTTCCAGGTGGACGAAAAATGGCTCACCAATGCCGAGATCGCCGCGCGCACCGGCCTGCCCAAGCCAACGGTGGTGCGCCTGGCCTACACGCTGTGCGTGCTGGGCTACCTGCGCCATTCGCGCGACAGCGGCAAGTACGCGCTGGGCGACAGCCTGGCGGCACTGGGCATCACCATGGTGTCCAACCTGCGGCTGCGGCGCATTGCACGGCCCTACATGCAGGACTTCGCGGACCGCTACGACATCTCGGTATCGCTGGGCATCCGCAACGGGCTGTCGGTGCTGTACGTGGAGAACTGCCGCTCGGGCACGCCGCTGTCGCTGGGGCTGGACCTGGGGGCGCGCCTTCCGGTGGCGGAGACGGCCATGGGCCACGCCTTGCTGGCCGTGATGGAGCCGCGCGAGCGCGAGCGGCTGCTGGCCGAGATCCGCCAGGCCGAGGGCGAGCGCTGGCCGCAGTTGCGCCAGGCCATCGAGACCGGGTGTGCCCACTGGCGGGCGCGTGGCTTCACGGTGGTGGTGCGCGACTGGCAGACGGACATCGCGGGCGTGGGCGCCGCCATCCGCCAGCCCGACGGCCGCGTGATCAGCTTCAACGCGGGCGGCTCGGCCAGCAAGTTCCCGCGCGCGCTGCTGGAGCAGGAGATCGGCCCGCAGTTCGCGCGCATGGTCAAGGGGCTGGAGCCGTTCGTGCGCAGCGAGGAAGCGTAAGCTATCGATTAAATAGCTGTTAGCGCTTGCTGGACAAGCGTTACAGGCCAATTGGGCTTAAAGAGGCGGCGTGCGGGCTGCGGCGATGTGGTCGTGCAGCAGTTGCTCCAGCAGATCCAGCGGCAGCGGCCGGCTGAAGAAGTAACCCTGGTACACCGCGCAGCCTGCGTGCGCCAGCCAGTCGCGCTGCGCGCTGGTCTCCACGCCCTCGGCGATCACCTCCAGGCCCAGGCTGGCGGCCAGGCCGATGATGGTGCGCACGATGGCCGCGTCGTTGGGGTCCGTGAGCAGGTCGCGCACGAAGCTCTGGTCGATCTTGAGCTGCCCGAGCGGCATGCGCTTGAGGTAGGCCAGTGACGAGTAGCCGGTGCCGAAGTCGTCCAGCGAAAAGCCCACGCCCAGCGCGCGCAGCGCCGCCATGGTGGCAATGGTGGCGGCCAAGTCTTCCACCAGCAGGCTCTCGGTCAGCTCCAGCTTGAGCTGGGCGGCCGGCGCGCCGGTGGCGGCCAGCACGCCCGCCACGTCGTCCACGAAACCCGCATCGCGGAACTGGCGCGAGCTCACGTTCACTGCCATGGTCAGCGGCGCCAGCGCCGGCACCCGCTGCCAATCGGCCAGCACCGAGCACGCCGTGTGCAGCACCCAGTGCCCCAGCGGCAGCACCAGGCCGGTCTCCTCGGCCAGCGGAATGAACCGCCCGGGCGACACCATGCCGCGCCGCGGGTGCGCCCAGCGCAGCAACGCCTCCACGCCCACGATCGCGCCCCGCGCATTGATCTGCGGCTGGTAGTGCAGCAGAAACTCTTTCTGCGCCAGCGCGTTGCGAAGATCCGCCTCGAGCGAGGCACGCTCGGCCACGGCATGCTGCATGCTCGGGTTGAAAAAGCGCAGCGTGTTGCGTCCCGCGGTCTTGGCCTGGTACATCGCCAGGTCGGCCTGCTTGAGCAGTTCGCCCACCGTGGTGGGCGCGTGGTTGAACAGTGCGATGCCGATGCTGGGCGTGCTGCGGTACTGGTACCCGGTGAGCGCATAGGGGGCGCTGAGCACGGCGAGGATCTTCTCGCCCACGGCGCCCGCCTGCTCCGCCAGCGTGTCGCTGTGCGCACTGAGCTGCTCCACCAGCACCACGAATTCGTCGCCACCCAGGCGCGCCACCGTGTCTGCGCTGCGCACGCAGGTGTTCAGCCGCTGCGCCACGATCTGCAGCAGCTCGTCCCCCTGGTCATGGCCCAGCGTGTCGTTGAGGGTCTTGAAGTTGTCCAGGTCGATGAACAGCAGCGCCCCGCCCTGCTCCAGGCGCTGCGCCTTGGCCAGGGCCTGGTCCACGCGGTCCAGCAGCTGCACGCGGTTGGGCAGGTGGGTGAGCGGGTCGAAGAAGGCCAGGCGCTGGATCTCGCGCTCCTGGTGCTTGCGCGTGCCGATGTCGGCGTTGATCGCGAGGACCGACTCGGGCTCGCCACGGTCGTTGCGCACCAGCGTCCAGCGGCCTTCGGCTTCCAGGGTGCGGCCCGCGCGGTCGCACTGCAGGATCTCGCCGCTCCACACGCCGTGCTGCATCACGTGCTGGGTGGCGCGCAGGAAGTCCTCCGGGTTCTGATACAGCAGCGTGGCGATGGAGCGGCCGAGGACCTCCTCGCGGGACCAGCCGTACATGCGCTCTGCGCCCTCGTTCCAGAACGTGATGCGGTGCTCCAGGTCGCGCACGATGATGGCGTCGCGCGCCTTGTCCAGCAGCGATGCTTGCTGGCGGATGCGCTGGTCGTCCGTCTGGCGCTGCAGTTCCGCGGCCGCGCGCGCGGCGAAGATCTGCAGCGTGTTGCTGACGAAGCGGCTGCGCTCCAGCGCCTGGCGGAACACCACGAAGATCATGCCGATGGGCGTGCCGTCGCTGGCCGTGAGCTGCTGGCCCACGTAGCTGCGCGCGCCGGTGCGCGCGAGCACCGGCGCGCGCGGGAACCGCTCGCGCGCACGGTCGCGGATGACCAGCGAGCGCTGGGTCAGCAGCCGCTCGCTCGGCGTGCCTTCCAGTACATATTCGGCATTGGGCTGGGTCACGCCATCGACCACGTGCGACAGCGCCACCGCCCGCCGCGCCTGCCCGGGGGCGGCCGGCAGGAAGCGGCCCACGCAGGCCACCTGGGCGCCCAGCGCCTCGGCCATGTGCTGCGCCAGATGGTCGAAGAACGCCGCGCCCACGCCGGCCGAGACGGCGGTGGCCACCTTGACCAACGTGGCCTGCAGGCGCTGCTGCTCCGCGCGGGCACGCAGGTTCTCGATGCCGAACGCGAGGTCGGCGGCCATGGCCTCCAGCAACTGCGTCTCCTGCACCCCCAGGTGCAGCACCTCGGGCGCATACAGGTACAGCAGGCCGAAGGTGCGCTCGGCGTTGCGCAGCGGCAGGCACACCACGGCGTGAAAGCCCAGCTGGGCCATGCGGTCCGCCAGGTGACTGAAAGCCGGGCTGTGGTGCACGTCGTGCACGATCACCGTGCGGCCGCTGCGCACGCACACGCCTGCCGGGCCGTTGCCGCCCGGCTCCTGCACCGACCAGCTCAGGTGCAGGTGTTCGGTGTAGTCATGGGCTTGGGCGACGCCCGCGTGCGCCACGGGCTCGATGCGCCTGTGCGCATCGTCGCGTGCCATGCCCACCCAGCCCATGCGGTAGCCGCCGATCTCCACGGCCACGCCGTGCAGTAGATCGGACTCGCTGGTGGCACGCACCAGTGTCTCGCTGCAAGCGCCGCGCATGCGCTTGGCCCGGTTGACGCGCGCCAGCTCGTCCTCGATACGGCAGCGCTCGGTCACGTCGCTGGCCAGCATCTGCCACGCCGGGCGCCCGCCGAAATCCGTGTCGCCCACGACGACTTCCACGTCCAGGGCGGCGCCGTCCTTGCGTGCGTGGCGCCACAGCCGTGGTGCGGACGCGGGAGACCCGGGTGCATGGGCCTCGCGGCGCAGCATGTCGAGTGCGCAGGTGGCCGCGTCCTGGTTCTCCGCGGACCAGAGCGCGCGCAACTCCATGCCCAGCAGCTCCTGCTCCGCATGGCCGTAGTGGCGGACCATGGCGTGGTTCACCGCCAGCAGACGCAGGCTGTCGCGGTCGCAGACCCACATGGGCTGCGGATGTTCGGCAAAGAGCGTGCGGTACTGCTGCTCGGACGCACGCAGCTGCGCGTCCACGCGCCGCAACTGCAACATGGCGCCCAGCGACTCGGCCAGGATGCGCAGGTGCAGCAGATGCTGCGCATCCAGCGCTGCGCCCTGGGGCACCCTCACCTGGAGCAGGCCCGCGAGCAGCGCGCCGCTGCCCAGCGGCATGCTGACCCGCCGGTGGGGAGGCTGCGCACTTCCCACATCCTGCGCGGGGGCGCCCGTGGCTGCCTGTAGGCCCGCGCGTGCGGCTTGCTCCATGCCCTGCCAGGATGCGCAGGCGTCCAGCGGCACGCGGGTGCCGATCGCCGGCAGGGGCGGCGCACCCACGCTGGCGCGCACGGCCAGCGCATCGTTTTCGCGCAACGCGATCATTGCCCCGACCGCGCCCGTGATCGCGCAGGCGGCTTGGGCGGCCTGCGCCAGGACGTGCTCCAGGGGCAGCTGCAGGTCTGTGATCAGTTGCTGGAGCTGCAGCAGGAGTGCATGCGCCGCTGCCTCGTCGTGCGCCTGAACCGCTGCGGCCGGGCCTCCTGCCTCGGCCGGGTGGGCTGACGGGGTTCCAGTGGAATCGCTGATAGGCATGGCGCGCTGCGTGTCATGCCCACGCGCGGCCGGGATGGCGCTGCGGGGAGGAGCGAGAGGCGGCCCGGGCCATGGCGCGCGTCAGGAGCCGCCCAGGCTGGCGCCGGCCAAGGGGCTCGGCGGTGGCGCGGCGGGGTGTTGGAAGAACATGGCGGACGCTTCTGGCCCAAAAGGCGGGCGGATGTGACTGATGGTACATGGGCGCCCTCCTTCTTTTCTGCCGCGACGGCGCCGGAGCGTGTCAGCCGCGCGTGCGGCGTTCGCGCACGGCCGCAGCCAACTGGTGCAGTACCGGCACGGTCTGTGCGAAGCTGATGCAAGCGTCGGTGACCGACACGCCGGGTGTGAGCGGCTGGCCGTCCACGATGTCCTGGCGGCCCTCCTGCAGGTGGCTCTCGATCATCACGCCGGTGATGCGTGCATCGCCCGCGGCGATCTGCTGGGCCACGTCCTGCGCCACGTCGATCTGGCGGCGGTGCTGCTTGCTGCTGTTGGCATGCGACAGGTCGATCATCACCTGCGGGCGCTGGCCGGCCTTCCCCAGCATCTCGCAGGCGGCCTGCACGTCGGCCGCGCCGTAGTTCGGGGCCTTGCCGCCGCGCAGGATCACATGGCAGTCGTGGTTGCCGCGCGTCTCGAAGATCGCCGCCTGCCCCATCTTGGTCATACCCATGAAGGCATGCGGTGCCTGCGCGGCCTGGATGGCGTCGGCCGCCACCTTCACGCCGCCATCCGTGCCGTTCTTGAAGCCCACGGGGCAGGACAGGCCGCTGGCCAGTTGCCGGTGGCTCTGGCTTTCGGTGGTGCGCGCGCCGATGGCGCCCCAGCTCACCAGGTCGCTGATGAACTGCGGCGACAGCAGGTCCAGGAACTCTGTGCCCACGGGCAGGCCCAGCGCCAGCACGTCCAGCAGCAATGCGCGGGCGCGCTCCAGGCCTTCGTTGATGGCGAAGCTGCCGTCCAGGTGCGGGTCGTTGATGTAGCCCTTCCAGCCCACGGTGGTGCGGGGCTTCTCGAAATACACGCGCATCACGATGAGCAGGTCCTGCGCCAACGCATCCGCCTGCTCCTTCAACAGGCGCGCGTACTCCATGGCCTGGTCATGGTCGTGGATGGAGCACGGCCCCACCACGACGATGAGGCGGTCGTCCTGCCCGTGCAGCACGCGCGAGATGGCCACGCGGCTGCTTTCCACCAGCGTCTGCGCCGCCTCGGGCGCGGGCTGCCATTCCTGCAGCAGCGCGGGCGTGATGAGCGGGCGCACGGCTTTGATGCGCAGGTCGTCGATGCGCGTGGTGTCGTGGGTGGTGAGCGGGGATGCGAGGCGTTCGGTCAGGGTCATGGTGCCCCGATTGTCGCGCTACCCGCGTGAGCGCCTGTCCGGGGAGTTCGGCGCCCTGCCCCGGCGGCAGGTGGCGGTGAAGGAAGGTAACACCGCCTGTGGCCGCCGCAAGTGGCGCCGTGGAAGTTCAGGGGCGCCGGAAGCTCGCGAACTGTTGCGACCAGTAGCGCGACTTCAGGTGGTCCAGGCGCACCGTGCCGCCGCTGGACGGCGCATGTACGAAGCGCCCCTCTCCCACATAAATGCCGGCATGCGTGGGCCGGCCGCGGCCGAACACCACCAGGTCGCCCGTGCGCAGCTCGTCCGCGTCGATGGATTGGCCGAAGCCGCTCAACTGGGCCACCGTGCGCGGCGGGGCCACGCCCGCGCGGCTGGTGTACACGTAGCCGATGAGGCCGCTGCAGTCAAAGCCGCTGTCGGGCGTATTGCCACCGTAGCGGTAGGGCGTGCCCACCAGTCCCAGGGCATGGATGGCGATGTCGCTCGACTGCTCGGGCGACAGGCGGGAATAGGCGGCGTTGCGCGAGGCAGAGGTGGGCGGCGTGGTGCCGCAGCCCACCACCAGCAGGCTGGCCGCGAGCGTCAGGACGGGAAGGGCAAAGGCGCGCATGGGGGTCAAGCGTAGCAGCCGCGGCGCGATGGCGCAGCCAACACCCCACGCCCGAACGCGCTTTCTCCTACTTTTGCAACGTTTTTTGGGGTCATTTTTTTGCACTTTTCTCCCGGCGCCTCGTCGTGGGTGCACGCGCGAAGGGTGCAGGGCGCGATTGCAGCGACTGAGCCGCGCAGTACAAAAATTTGTACTAGTACAAACAATACAATGTGTGCATGCCATCGTTGTCTGTAGAAGGAAGCAATGCCAAAGACATTGCGGCAAGCCTTGAATATGCCATGCGCCGCGGTGCTCTGCCAAGCGGCGCTGCCCTGCCCTCGGTGCGCCATCTGGCCGCAGAACTGGGGGTGAATCCCAACACCGTCGCCGCCGCCTATGCGCGGTTGCGCAGCGCGGGCCGCGTGGTCACTGCGGGGCGCCGCGGCACCCGCGTAGAGGGCGAGCCGCCCCGCCCTGCCCCTTCGTTCGCTCCGCCCGAGGGCCTGCGCGACCTGGCCTGCGGCCAGCCCGATCCTGCGCTGCTGCCGCGTCCCCGCGGCGCGGCCTGGGCCGCCGCGCTGGGGCAGCCGGCAGCGGTGCCGCATGCGCCGCAAGCGGTTGCGGAGGCGCTGCTGTCGCAGGCACGCCCCTGGCTGGAGAGCCAGGGCCTGCCTGGCGATGCCGTGGGGGTCTTCTCGGGTGCGCTGGATGCGATCGAGCGCGCCCTGCGCCAGCATGCGCGCCCCGGCGACCGCGTGGCGGTGGAAGACCCGGGCTGGCCACCGCTGCTGGCGCTGCTGCACAGCCTGCGCCTGCAGCCCGTACCCCTGGCCGTGGACGCGCAGGGGCTGTGCGTGCCGGCAGCGGGCGTGTTGGCGCAGTGCTGCGCCGTGGTGGTCACGCCGCGCGCGCACAACCCCACGGGCGTGGCCCTGGGTGCGGCCCGCTGGAAGGCGCTGCGCCGCCGATTGCGGGCCCATCCGCACACGCTGCTGATCCTGGATGACCATTGGGGCCTGCTGAGCCACGCCCCCCTGGCGATGGCCGGGGCCCTGCCGCCGCTGTGGCTGCATGTGCTAAGTGTGAGCAAGGCGTTGGGCGCAGACTGCCGCGTGGCCCTGGCCGCGGGCACGCCGGCGCTGGTGCAGGGCATGTGCGCACACCAGGCGCTTGGGCCGCGCTGGGTCAGCCACTGGTTGCAGGGGCTGGTGGCGCAGCTGTGGCGGCAGGCGGCGCAGGGGCGTGCGCGGGGCTCATGGCGCCATGCCGCGGCCCAGTACGCGGCCCGCCGCGCGGCGCTGGCGGACGCGCTGCGCGGCCACGGGGTGGCGGCGCCCTGGCTGGAAGGCGAGGGCCTGCACGCCTGGGTGCCCGTGCCCGACGAGGCCGCCGCGGTGCAGGCCCTGGCGGCCGCGGGCTGGGCGGTGCAGGCGGGCGCGCCGCTGCGGCTGCACAGCGGGCCGGGTGTGCGCATCAGCCTGGGCGCCGTGGGCGTGCGCGATATGGGCCGGCTGGCGCGCGACCTGGCAGGGGCGCTGCGGCCTGCGGTGCGGGCGGTGTTTTAACGAACGCGAGCGCGCCGCGAATACGGCAGCGCTCCCGTGCTGCACGCCGCCCGTGGGGGGAATGTTGTCAAAGTCCGCTTCTTGAAATCTCGCTTCTTGCGGAGGGAGGCGGTCCTTGGAACTGCCGCCACGTGGTCTGTGGTTGGCCTCTTTGCGGGCGACGAGCTAAGGGTTAAGGGCTACCTGTGGCGGGGCACGCCGCGGCTTGCGGCGCCCGCTCTCCGCTCCAGCAACGCGCGCTGGCAAGACAGACGCTCCTCGCGCAAAGTGCCCCCGCGCGGGTTGGGCGCGCCGTCAGTCCAGCGACAGCTCGCGGTGCTCGCCCAGCGGCTTGGGCTGCTCGCCGGTCAACGCGGCGGTGGCCAGTTGGTAGAGCTGGGAGAGCTTGCTGTCCTTCACGTCCCAGTATTCCGCATGCTCGATGCGGACGGCCAGCAGCACCAGATTGGGGTCTGTGGGACCGTCGGGGAACCAGGCCTTGGCCAGCGGCGTCCACAGTGCTTCCTTGCGCGCGGGGTCCTCGATGAAACCGGCCGTGCCCGACAGCGACACGTAGCAGTCTTCGCCCGGGTCGGCGTAGCTCAAATGCACCTGGCTGTCGGCCTGCAGGCGGCTGTGCAACTCGCTGCCGCGCGGGATGAAGAAGAACAGCTGGGACTGCGCATCGATGTCCTTGTTCAGCGTGGTCAGCGGGTGGGCATGCAGCCGGCCGTCGGCTGCGCGGTGGGCGAGCATGGCAAAGCGGATGTCCTTGATGCGGTTCCACAGCGTGGCGTGGGGGGAATCGTCGGGCATGGACATGGGAGAACCTCCGTGGGATGTAGGTGGACGCCACGGCGCGGTGCGTCACGCACGCGCCGGGACGGGCATGCAACGCACTGTAGGGTGCGCTCGGGGTGCGCGGCGTCGGCCCCGGTCACGCCTGGATGTGCGCGCAATCCGACGCGCGGTATGAATGGGAGAAGGATGAAAAATGCCCTGCCGCGCCCGCGGCAACGGCGCGGGCAGCTACCCCATTTGCAACGCCGTTGGCGGCTGTTCGGCTGGCGCGGCCTGGCGGTGGCGCTGCAGCAGCTTGCCGATGGCAGGGCGTGCGCAGCGCTGCAACTGCATCAGCAGCGCGTGGTCCGGCCAGGCCAGGCCGAAGCGTTGGCACAGGTCACGCTGCATACAGGCCAGCAGCGCGGCGGCCATTTCCGCATCGGCCAGCGCGCGGTGGGCGCGCCCGGCGCGCGGCAGGCCGAGGTGGTCCGTGAGGCGGCCCAGGCTGTGGCTGGGCGCATCGGGGTACACGCGGCGCGACAGCAGCACGGTGCAGGCGAACGGATGGGGCGCGGCGAGCCCGGCGTGCTGCATTTCCGCCTGCCAGAACTTGCGGTCGAATGCGGCGTTGTGGGCCACCATGGGCGCGTCGCCCACGAAGCGCGCGGCCTCGCGCATCACTGCGGCGGCATCGGGGGCGGCCTCCACCATGGCATTCGTGATGCCGGTGAGTTGCGTGATGAAGGGCGGAATCCGCACGCCCGTGCGCATCAGGCTCTGGTAGCGGTCCACCACGCGGCCGCCTTCCATGAGCACGATGGCCACCTCGGTGGCGCGTGCACCCTGGGCAGGCATCATGCCGGTGGTTTCGAAATCGATGACGGCGATGGGGGCGGACGGCATGCGGGACGGCAGGAAACCGGCCCCGCGCACCCCGTGCGATAGGCACGGGCCACCGGCACCGGTGCGTAATCGTAGTCGCCACGCACGAAGCGCCGCCGCCCCCAAAAGTGTGGGGTGTGGGGCCAAGCAGGCACCTGAAGGCCGGGCTCAGCCCGCGCCGCCCTGGTTCTTGCTGCCGCGGCGCGACTGCGCCTGGTTGCCGCTGCCCACCTGGTCCGTGCGGTCGCTGCGGCTGTCGGGCGTGCGACGCGCCTGGTTCAGGGCCGTGGGGGGCTGGTGCCCCTGCTGGTTGTGGTCGTTGGCCACCTTGTCGGTGGCGCCAGAGTTGTCGTTGGTGCGCTTCATGGCGGGCCTTTCAGAGATCGGTCCAGTCCACTCTAGGCAGCACGGCAGAGCGCGGGCGTCGGCGATGGGCCTGCCCGCCTGTGGGACGCGGCCCGACAGGCGATGCGGGAAGGGGTTAATGGTCCAATCGGGCTCCAGCGCTTATCCAGCAAGCGCCACCAGCTATATCCATAGGAGCAATCGGTCACCCTGCGGCCCGGCGCGCCAGCGTGAACGGCGGCAAGCCCTGCAGCAGCCGCTGGCCGTAGCCGGTGCGCACCAGGCGCTTGTCGTAGCAATACACGTGGGCGCGGTCTTCCTCGGTGCGGATGGCGCGACCCACCCACTGTGCCAGGCGGATGGCGGTGGCCGGCACCACCAGTTCGCTGAACGGGTCGCGCCCGGCCCCGCGCAGCCATTCGGCGCGGGCCTCGCCCACGGGGTCGTCGGGCGGGGCGAAGGGCAGCTTGGTGATGAAGAGCGATTCGCACAGCCTGCCGGGCAGGTCCAGCCCCTCGCCGAAGGATTGCATGCCGAAGATGATGGACGGCAGGCCCTCGGCCACGCGCTCGCGGTGGCGGGCCAGCAGCTGTGGGCGGGGCAGGGTGTTTTGCACCAGCACGGCGCTGCGCATGGCGGTGGGCAGCATGTCCACGGCCTGGCGCATTTGCTCGCGCGAGGTGAACAGCACCAGCGCGCCGGCCTCGACCAGGGCCAGGTCGGACAGCAGCGCGTCCACCATCTCGGCGGTGAAGGCCTGCGCATCGCGCGGCTCGGCGCGGGTCTCGGTGGCCACCAGCGTGCCCTGCAGCGCGTAGTCGAACGGGCTGGGCACGGCCAGCGTGGTCACGGCTTCGTCGCCGAACAGGCCCGATTCGCGCAGGAAGAAGTCGAACTGCCCGCAACTGGTGAGCGTGGCCGAGGTCAGCACCGCGCCGCGCACGGCGGACCACAGGTGGTTGCGCAACGTATTGCCCGGCAGCACGGGGCTGGCATGCGCGCGCACGACGATGAAGTCGCCCTCGACCTCCAGCGTGAACCACTTGGCGGCCGGCACCGCGCCCTCGGGCGCGTCCTGCAGCAGCAACTGGGCGGCCGCGTGCACGGCCTCCAGCCGCGGCGCCAGCACGCCGATCTGCGCATACAGCTGCGATAGGCGCCGCGCCTCGTCCGGCTTGTCGCGCATTTCGCTGCGCAGGGCCTTGGAAATGGCGCGCAGGGCGTTCAGGAAGCCCTCGGCGTGGTGCGCGGCCTGGCTGAAGGGCTCCACCAACGCTTCGGGCAGCACACCGCCGGCCACGCGGGCGCGCGTGGGCAGGCTGGATGCGAACTGGCGGCGCCCCGGCACGGGCGCACGCAGTTGCTCGCCATACACGTCCATCACCAGGCGCGCGGCATCCTGCAGCGCGGCGCGCAGGCGCGCGGCGTGGTTGGGAATGTCGGCAATTTCCTCGACCTCCACCAGCTGGCCGATGCGCAGCGCGCGGCTGGCCAGGCGGTCGATCCAGGTCAGGCGCGAGAGGTCGGCCTCGCAGGCGAACTGGTCGAGCGCGGTGGCGGGCAGGTGGTGGGCCTCGTCGATCACCAGCAGGCAGTTGTCCAGCTCGGGCAGCAGACGCGCGCCCAGGGACGACAGCAGCAGGTCGTGGTTGGCCACGATGACCTGCGCGGCCACGAGCTGCTTGCGCCGCTCGTAGTAGGTGCACTGGTTGAACACCGGGCAGTGCTTGCCGGTGCAGGAACTGGCCTCGGCCGCCACGGGACTCCAGGCCTCGGGCTCGGGCGGCGTAGCGAGCGTGTCGCGGTCGCCGTCCCATTCGCTGGTCGCCAGCGCGTCGGCCATGCTGGCGTAGAACTTCATGCGCGCCTCGGACTCGTGGCGCGGGCGCTTGCCGCGCTGCTCGGCCTCCTCGTCGGCGAACAGGTCGTCGTCGGGCAGGTCGCCGTCACCGCCCGGGCCGGCCGCGCCGCCGCCGGCCAGGCGCTCCAGCTTGAGCTTGCACACATAGCGCCCGCGTCCCTTGGCCAGCGCGAACTGGAAGGGTAGCTCCATGCGTGCGGCCAGGGCCGGCAGGTCCTTGTGCACCAGTTGCTCCTGCAGCGCCACGGTGGCGGTGGAGATCAGCACCCGCGTACCGCGCGCCAGCGCCATCGCGATCGCGGGCACGCTGTAGGCCAGCGACTTGCCCACGCCCGTGCCGGCCTGCACCACGGCAATCGCGCGCTGGGGCAGGGCATCGTCGTCCTCCAGCTTGCCCAGCTGCGCCTGGCTGAAGGTCTGGGCCACCTGCTCGGCCATGCGCCGCTGGCCCTCGCGCACGCGAAAGCCGGCCGTGGACTGGACCACCGCCTCGAACGATTGCAGGGCCTGGGCGGCCCACTCTGTGGAAGACATGGAAGGGGAGATCAGGCGCGGGGCCGGCTTTGCGGGGCGTGCCACTGTAAATGCATCCAGGCATGTTAGCCGAAGCGGGCTGGGCACTGCTGAGGGCCGGCTATACACCCCTGGCCGGGCACCCAGGCAATGCCTGGTCGCCCGTACGCCCAATGCTGATGCCGTCGTCCGCCCCCGGCCTACGCGGAACCGGACGGGGTCTGCCTAGCATGGGGCGATCTGCCTTGCAGGCAAACGAGAGGTTCCCCATGCCATCCCATCGCGATACCCCGTCCCCTTCCAATGCCCCGGGCGCCGCGCCGCCGTCGCCGGGCGAGCACACCGATGTCCACGAACAGGGCGTGGACCTGCAGACCCCGCCCCAGCAGGAACGCGCCGCCGCCACCCCCGCCGCGCCCAAGCTGCCGCACGAGCGGGACCAGTCCGTCACCATGACCGGCGGCGAGCGCCATCCCGAGGTCGAGCAGGCCCACCGCGACGTGGAACGCGGCCTGCAAGACACTGACCGTGGACCGCCCGCCGACCGTACCTATCGCAAGCTCAAGGACTCGGAATAGCTATTAAAAACGTAGCTGGTAGCGCTTGCTGGTAAAGCGCTAGCACCTGTTTTTATTGTTCATCCGTGAGGGCGCTGCACAGCTCCACGCGCAGCCGCCGCACCTGCGCACCCGTGTACGCCTGCAAATGCGCCGTGGCCTCTGCGGCCAGCGCATCGGGCGTCGGCGCGGTGAGCAGCAGTAACTCGGGCGCTCCGCCCGGTGTGACGGGTGCCGCCCACGTGCGGCGCCGCACCCTGACGCCCTCGCGCGCCAGCGCCCGTAGCACTGCCGTTTCGCACAGGGCCGCACCGGGCAGCAGGCGCAGCAGGTGCGGCGTCTTCACTGGGGCCATCGGCAGTACGGCGGGGTCGTCGCCCGCGCGGCGGTGGGTGCCCAGTGTGGGCACGCCAGGGCCCGTGGGCGTCGGGGAAGAAACAGCCGGCAGGCGCGCCAGGTCGATCAGGTCCGCCAGCACGGCGCTCGCCGTGGGCTCGCCGCCGGCGCCCGCGCCGCTGAAAAAGGCGCTGCCGGCTGCGTCGCCGCGCACCAGCAGCCCGTTGGTCGCGCCGTCCAGCAGCGCCAGCGGGTGCCGCGCGGGCACCAGGGCCGGGTGCACGCGCAGCTGGATGGCCATGCGGCCCTCGCACTCCTGCTGCTCGGCCACGGCCAGCAGCTTGACGGCGTAGCCCAGATGCGCGGCGGCGGCCACGTCGCCCCGCTGCAGGTCGCGGATGCCCTCGACGTGCACGGCGTCCAGCCGCACCGGCATGCCGAACGCGTTGGCGGCCAGCAGCGCCAGCTTGTGCGCGGCGTCGGTGCCGTCCACGTCGAAGGCCGGATCGGCCTCGGCATAGCCCAGTGCCTGGGCTTCGGTGAGCGCGGCGGCAAAGCCGAGGCCCGCCGCCTGCATGCGCGTGAGGATGTAGTTGCTGGTGCCGTTGAGCACGCCTGCCAGCGCGGTGATGCGGTTGGCCGCCAGCCCTTCGCGCAGCGCCTTGATCACGGGTACGCTGCCGGCCACGGCCGCTTCGTAGGCCAGCACCCGGCCATGGCGCGCGGCAGTCTGCGCCAGCGCCTCGCCGTGCGTGGCCAGCAGGGCCTTGTTGGCGGTCACCACATGCTTGCCATGCGCCAGCGCGGCCTGCACCCAGTCGCGTGCGGCGCCGGTGCCGCCGGCCAGCTCCAGCACCACGTCCACGCCGGGGTCGGCGGCCAGTTGCAGCGGGTCGGTCAGCAGGCGCACGCCGGGCGCGCCGTCCAGCGCCGTAGCGGCGCGCGCGGTGTTGCGCGCGGCGACCGCGACGATCTCGATGGCGCGCCCGGCGCGTGCGTTGATGAGGTCCCGGTTGCGCCGCAGCACCCGCCACACGCCGCTGCCCACGGTGCCGGTGCCGATCATGCCCACGCGCAGGGCAGGGGGCGGGGCCGGGGCGCGGCGCGCACTGGCGTGCACCTCGGGCGAGGGGCTGAACTGGGGTTCTACGAACATGTCTTTCTCCAAACACGGGCTGCAAAAGCCCACAAAAAAACCCAGCGGCCGGGGCTGGGTTTCGTTCGGAGGGGGAAGAAGACACCAGGGGGCCGCCGGTGCGGCCACCCTGCGCGTGCGCTAGGTCGCCGCGGTGGTCATGGTGGTAATCATTCGTGCGTTCACGCCCGATGCGCAGGCCCGCGCCGCGCCGGTGGCGGGGGTGCGTGGGTCAGAGCAAAGCAGTGTGAACAGCATGCGTGCAGTGTAGCGCAGGTGACGGTGCAGCGTTCTTTACTCTTGTTTTGATAGCTGCTAGCGCTTGATGGACAAGCGCTAGAGGCGGTTTTGGTTTGAATGCCTAGGGATAAGAATCAGCAGCCGACGGCCTGGCCGTCGCGCCGGTGGTCGGAGCCCGCGGCGTAGGCGAAGCCGGTGCCGGGCGTGGCCTCCAGCCGGCGGATGATCTGTGCGCTGCCGAATTCCAGGCTGCCGGGCGCGGCCACCTGCGGGTCGTGCCCCAGCGCGCGCAGGCCCTCGACCACGGCGGCGGGCACGGTGTGCTCCAGCGTCAGCGCGCCCGCGTCGTTGATGCGCCAGCGCGGCGCGTCGGAGCAGGCCTGGGGGTTCAGGCCCTCCACGGCCTCGCGCAGCACCATCTGCACATGGCCCTGGGCCTGCATGTTGCCGCCCATCACGCCAAAGGCCATGTGGGGCTGGCCGCCGCGCGTGACGAAGGCGGGAATGATGCTGTGCATGGGCCGCTTGCCGCCCGCCACCTGGTTGGGGTGGCCCGGCGTGGTGACGAAGCCCATGCCGCGGTTGTGCAGCGCGATGCCCGTGCCCGGCACCACCACGCCCGAGCCGAAGCCCTTGAAGTTGGACTGGATGAACGACACCATGCGCCCCTCGCTGTCGGCCGTGCACAGATACACCGTGCCGCCGCTGCCGGGCTGGCCGGCGGGGTACTGGCCGGCGCGCTGCGGGTCGATGAGCGCGGCGCGCTGGCGCAGGTAGGCCGGGTCCAGCAGCTGCGCGGAGGTGAGGCGCATGTGGTCCGGGTCGGCCACGTGGGCGTACAGGTCGGCAAAGGCCACGCGCATGGCCTCGATCTCCAGGTGCATGCGCGCGGCCGAGCCCGCTGCGGTGCTGCGGTAGGGCAGATGTTCCAGCAGGCCCAGCGCCATCAGCGCGGCGATGCCCTGGCCGTTGGGCGGGATCTCATGCACCGTGCGGTCGCCAAAGGGCACGCTGATGGACTGCACCCATTCCACGGCGTGCGCGGCCAGGTCCTCCAGCGCCAGGCCTGCGCCGTGCTGGCGCGCGTAGTCGGCCATGGCCTGCGCCAGCCGGCCGCGGTAGAACGACGCGCCGCGCGTGCGGGCGATGTCCGCCAGCGTGTCCGCCTGGTCGGCAAAGCGCCAGATCTCGCCCGCCTGCGGCGCGCGCCCGCCGGGCGTGAAGGCCTCGAAGCCCGGCTGGCCCTTGAGGTCGATGGCCGCCTGCGCCCACTGGCGCGCGATCACCGGGCTGACGGGAAAGCCGTCGCGCGCGTGGCGGATGGCGTCGGCGAACAGGTCTTCGAAGGGCAGGGCGCCAAAGCGCTCGGACAGCGCCACCCAGCCCGCCACGCCGCCGGGCGTGGTCACCGTGTCCCAGCCGATGCGCGGCATTTGCGGCAAGTGGGCAAAGCGCTCGGCCGACCAGGCGCGCGGCGCGCGGCCCGAGGCGTTCAGGCCGTGCAGCGCGGCGCCGTCCCACACCAGCGCGAAGGCGTCGCCGCCAATCCCGTTCATCACCGGCTCCACCACCGTGAGCGTGATGGCCGCGGCCAGGGCCGCGTCGATCGCATTGCCGCCGCGCGCAAACGCCGCCGCGCCGGCCTGCGCGGCCAGCGGCTGGGAGGTGGAGACCACGTTGCGCGCCAGCACGGGCTGGCGGCCGGAGGGGTAGGGGAGTTGCCAAGTCATGGAAGCCGATCTGGAAGGGGAAGGAATGCCGGGTCGATTGTGCCGCCGTGAAGGCGCCGCCCTACTGCGTGGAGTTACGCACCATGCGGATCGCATCGAACGGGCAGCGCAGCGCACACAGCGCGCAGCCGGTGCAGCCCGGCGCGTCATGCAGCACCGAGCGTTTGGGGCCGAAGCGCTCCGGTCCCTGCATCTGCAGCGACAGCACATGCGGCGGGCACACGCCCACGCACCAGCCGCAGCCGGTGCAGCGCTGCGGGTCGATCGCGGGCAGGGCCTTGCGCGGGGCGGTCATCGGCGCAGCATGCCACGGCGGGCGCTACAGTGCGGGGCTTATGGCTGAATCCGCTGCTTCCATCACCCGCCACCTGCGCATCCACGGCCTGGTGCAGGGCGTGTACTACCGCAAATCCATGACCGAAGCCGCGCGCCGCCTGGGCGTGCAGGGCTGGGTGCGCAACCGCCAGGACGGCACCGTGGAAGCGCTGGCCAGCGGCGCCGCGCCGGCCGTGCAGGCGTTGATCGACTGGGCCCACGAGGGTCCGCCCGCCGCGCGGGTGGAGCGTGTGGAGGTGGCGCAGGCGCCCGCCTGCGACGCCCAAGGGTTTGAGCAGCGCGAGACGGTTTAAGCCAAATCGGCCTCTAGCGCTTATCCAGCAAGCGCTTGCAGCTATGAAAACAGGAGCTTGCCGGCGGCGGCCGTTCCGACTGGGCGTCAGGCGAGCTGCCGCAGCAATTCCAGCGCGCCGGCCGGTGCCCGCTCCTTGGCGCCGTTGATGAAGTACACGAATACGTCGCGCGGCCGCTCGCCGCCGGCCCAGGCGCGCACACCGGCGGCCCATTGCGCGATGGCCTCGGGCGTGTAGCCGGTGGGAATACCGGCCTGGCTGCGCATCAGCCGCAGGTAGGCAAAGTCGGCCTCGGGGTCGGCCATGGCGGGGAATTTCTCGGAGTCCGTGCACACCGGCACGCAGCCGTAGCGGCGTGCCAGGGCGATGAAGGCCGGCGTGGCAAAGCTCTCGTGCCGCACGTCCAGCGCATGGCGCAGGCGGCGCCCATCCACTTCGCGCGGCAGCAGCGCCAGGAAGGCCTCGAAGTCCGCTTCCTCGAACCGCTTGCTGGGCATGAACTGCCAGACGATGGGGCCGAGCTTGCCCTGCAACTGCGCAATGCCGCTGCCCACGAAGCGCGCGATCGCATCACCCGCCGTGGCCAACACCCGGCGGTGCGTCACCAGCCGGTGGGCCTTGAGCGAGAACATGAAGCCGTCGGGCGTTTCGTCGTGCCACTTGGCGAAGGTGGCGGGCCGGAAGGTGCTGTAGAACGTGCCGTTGACCTCGATGGCGGTGAGCTGGCGGCTGGCGTAATGCAGTTCCTTGGCCTGCGCCAGGCCCGGCGGGTAGAAGCTGCCGCGCCAGGGCGCGAAGGTCCAGCCGCTGATGCCGACGCGGATGTGCGGGCGGCCGGTGGCGGTGTCCACGGCAGCGCCGCTCACTGCACCAGGGTGGCGCTGAGCGTGATCTCCGGCACCGCGGCCAGCGCCTTGGACAAGGGGCAGTTGGCCTTGGCGTCGGCGGCCAGCTTCTGGAAGGTGGCCTCGTCCATACCCGGCACCTTGGCCTTCAGCGTGAGCGCGATGCGGTCGATGAGAAAACCCTCGCCCTGCTGGGTCAGACGCACGCTGGCCGTGGTGTCGACGCGCTCGGTGGCGAAGCCGGCCTTGTCCGCCGCGAACGAGAAGGCCATCGTGAAGCAGGCGGCATGCGCCGCGCCCAGGATTTCCTCGGGATTGGTGCCCTTGCGGTCGTCGCCAAAGCGGCTGGCAAAGCCATAGGGGTACTTCTGCAGCGCTTCGGTCTCGGTGCTGATCTGGCCCTGGCCGGCCTTGCCGCCGCCTTCCCAGTGAACGCTGGCCTTCTTCTCGGACATGGGAACCTCCACAGTGTGCAAAGACGCCCATGACACCACGCCGCGTGCGTGGCGCAGGTGGGCGGCCGCTGGCTTGCGGCGTGGGCCGCGTCCTACAGCGTGGTGGTCAGCCGCGGCGCTGCCGCTCGCGCGCGCCGTAGGCGCAGTAGCCGGGCTTGGGGCTTTTCTTCTGCGGATGCAGGCGGCAGGTCTCGGGCCGCTGCTCGTACACCGTGCACAGGCGCGTGGCGGCGTCCAGGAACTGGCAATCGCCATTGGCGCGCCGCGCCAGGGTGAAGAGGGTGTTCTTGTGGTTGAAGTGGTCGATCAGCCGCGCCTTCTGCAGCCGTTTGGCGATGTGGCGGGGCTCTTCATGCTCGGCCTCGAACGCGTCCACCAGGCCCAGGCGCACCAGGTCGGACAGCTGCACCTCCAGCGGCATGGTGCAGCAGTTGGCCGCGCAGCTCTCGCACAGGCCCGCGCGGTAGCGGGTCCAGGTGTCGACGCGGTCGACGTCGACGATGGCGATGGGGGATCTCATGGCGCGGGCGTGCAGGGCTGCGGGGCCAGCGGCCGGGCCTGCGCTGCCAGCGCATGCAGCTCGTCGCCCGTGAGACGGTAGCGGATCCATTCGCTCTGCGGGCGCGCGCCCAGGCTGTCGTACAGCGCGATGGAGGGTGTGTTCCAGTCCAGCACGCTCCACTCGAAGCGCCCGCAGTCGTGGTCCACGGCGATGCGGGCCAGTTGCCGCAGCAGCGCCATGCCTGCGCCCTTGCCGCGGTGCTCTGGCGAGACGTACAGGTCTTCCAGGTACAGGCCGTGGCGGCCCTGCCAGGTGGAGTAGTTGAAGAAGTACACCGCGAAGCCCACGGCGGTGCCGCCGGCCTCGCAGATCAGGCCGTGCACCTTGGGGTTGGCGCAGAACAGCGTGCGGTGCACGTGCGCGGGCGTGGCCAGCGCCTCATGCTCCGCTTTTTCATAGATCGCCAGTTCCCGCACGAAGTGCAAGATCAGATCGGTGTCGTCAATGGTGGCGGGGCGGATGGTCAAGACGGTCATAACTGCCAACGGCTTTGGTGCAGCAGAAGTTCATTAAAAACGCAATGGTGTGGAGGGCTGCAACCGGTGCATTGCTGCCGGTTGCTTTTTGATAGCCATGACCTGCCATGCAGCGGTGGTGTTCTTCACGGTAGACAATAACAACTCAAGCGCTGAAATTCCTCAAAAAATGATCGATTGGGTCCCTGTAGTCTTCATTACGTTCAAGGTGCTCGTCTTCGGCACGTGCATGTTCTTTGCCATCAAATGGCATTACGACCAGGGGAACAAAGGAACGGACAAGCGCGCGCTGCTGCGCACGAGTGGCAAGGTCGTTGCCGTTTTCATGGCGGCGCTCTTGGCGGTGTTGCTCTTCACCTTCGGCCTTTCCAAGATGCTCGGTATGGACTTGCGCCTTCCGTGACGGCAACGACTGGCACGGCAGCCGGGATTGCCTTGCGGGGTGATCGATAAAAACGTTTTGTCTCCAGCGATGAAAAAGCCATGGATGTTGGTCCATGGCTTTTTCTCACTGACGGCGCCCCAATCGTCGGGGGATGGGCCCTTTACAGCAACGATCAGACGTCGATGTTGCCCGCGCGCAGCGCATTGGTCTCGATGAAGTCGCGGCGGGGCTCAACCTCGTCGCCCATCAGCATGGTGAACACGCGATCGGCCTCGATGGCGTCGTCGATCTGCACGCGCAAGAGGCGGCGCACCTCGGGGTCCATGGTGGTTTCCCACAGCTGCTCGGGGTTCATCTCGCCCAGGCCCTTGTAGCGCTGGCGGCTGGTGGTGCGCTCGGCTTCGCTGATCAGCCAGGCCATGGCCTGGCGGAAGTCGCCCACCTTTTCCTCCTTGGCCTTCTCGCCCTCGCCACGCGTGACCTTGGCACCTTCCTGGATCAGCCCGCGGAAGCTCTCGGCGGCCTGGGCCAGGGCGGCGTAGTCGTCGCCGGCCACGAAGTCCTGTGTGATCAGGCTGCTCTTGATGTTGCCATGGTGGTGGCGGCTGATGCGCAGGATGGGCTTGTCGGTGCGCGGGTCGATCTCGCCCGCCACATCGGCGGGCACGCCGTTGGTGTTGAGCTCGCGCAGCTTGGCCTGCAGCTGCACGGCACTGGCCTCGGCGTCCTGCAGGGTGTCCAGGTTGAAGACCACGCCGTCGGCCACGGCGCGCAGCGCCTCCGCATCCATGAAGGCGGACAGGCGCGCGATCACCTGCTCGGCATGCTGGTGCGTGCGCGCCAGCTGGGCCAGATCGTCGCCGGCCAGCGTGCGGGGCTGGTCGCCGCTGGTGGTGATGCTGGCGTGGTTCAGCGCCACGCGCAGCAGGAAGGTGTCCAGCGCCGCGGCGTCTTTCAGGTACAGCTCTTCCTTGCCGTTCTTCACCTTGTACAGCGGCGGTTGGGCGATGTAGATGTGACCGCGCTCCACCAGCTCGGGCATCTGGCGGTAGAAGAAGGTCAACAGCAGCGTGCGGATGTGGGCGCCGTCCACGTCCGCGTCGGTCATGATGATGATGCGGTGGTAACGCAGCTTGGCCACGTCGAAGTCGTCAGCGCCGCTCTTGCCCGATTCCACGGCGGCCTTGCCGATGCCGGTGCCCAGGGCGGTGATGAGGGTGACGATTTCGTTGCTGGACAGCAGCTTCTCGTAGCGCGCCTTCTCCACGTTCAGGATCTTGCCGCGCAGCGGCAGGATGGCCTGGAACTTGCGGTCGCGCCCCTGCTTGGCGGAGCCGCCGGCGGAGTCGCCCTCGACGATGTAGATCTCGCACAGCGCCGGGTCTTTTTCCTGGCAGTCGGCCAGCTTGCCGGGCAGGCCCATGCCGTCCAGCACGCCTTTGCGGCGTGTCATCTCGCGTGCCTTGCGCGCGGCCTCGCGGGCGCGCGCGGCCTCGACGATCTTGCCGCAGAGGATCTTCGCGTCGTTCGGTTTTTCTTCCAGATAGTCGGTGAGCGCCTTGGCGACGATGTCCTCGACCGGCGCGCGCACTTCGGAGCTGACCAGCTTGTCCTTGGTCTGGCTGCTGAACTTGGGCTCGGGCACCTTCACGCTCAGGACGCAGCACAGGCCTTCGCGCATGTCGTCGCCGCTGACCTCGACCTTGGCCTTCTTGGCCAGCTCGTTCTGCTCGATGTACTTGCCGATCACGCGCGTCATCGCCGCGCGCAGGCCGGTCAGGTGGGTGCCGCCGTCACGCTGCGGGATGTTGTTGGTGAAACAGAGGACCTGCTCGTTGTAGCCGTCGTTCCACTGCATGGCCACTTCGACGCCAATCTCGGTGCCGGGGATGCCGCCGTAGGTCTCGGCCGGGCGCGCGCCCGTGGCGTGGAAGGCCGTGGGGTGCAGCACCTTCTTGGTGCCGTTGATGAATTCCACAAAGCCCTTGACGCCACCGGCACCCGAGAAGTCATCTTCCTTGCCGGTGCGCTCGTCGATCAGGCGGATGCGCACGCCGTTGTTCAGGAAGGACAGTTCGCGCAGGCGCTTGGCCAGGATCTCGTAATGGAAGTCGCTGTTCTCCTTGAAGATCTCGGTGTCGGGCAGAAAGCGCACCTCAGTGCCGCGCTTTTCCGAGGGGCCGATGACCTTCATGGGCGAGACCTCGAAGCCATCCACGATCTCGATGAGACGGTTCTGCACCACGCCCTTGGAGAACTCCAGCTGGTGCGTCTGCCCGTCGCGGCGCACGGTCAGGCGCAGCTTCTTGGACAGCGCGTTCACGCAGGACACGCCCACGCCGTGCAGGCCGCCCGAGACCTTGTAGCTGTTCTGGTTGAACTTGCCGCCGGCGTGCAGCTCGGTCAGGGCGATCTCGGCGGCCGAGCGCTTGGGCTCGTGCTTGTCGTCCATCTTCACGCCGGTGGGAATGCCGCGGCCGTTGTCCACCACGCTGATGGAGTTGTCGGTGTGGATGGTGACGACGATGTCGTCGCAGTGGCCGGCCAGGGCCTCGTCGATGGAGTTGTCCACCACCTCGAAGACCAGGTGGTGCAGGCCGGTGCCGTCGGACGTATCGCCGATGTACATGCCCGGACGCTTGCGCACGGCCTCCAGGCCCTCCAGGATCTGGATGGCGCCCTCGCCGTAGCCGTCGCTGCCGGCGACCGATGCGACGGGCTGCTCGGCCGGGGCGGAAATGGGCTGTTCGGGGGCGGGCTGCGATTGCTCTGCGGTCATGAAAGGGCTGCCTTCGGTCCAGGCGCACCGGCACGGCGTGCCGGCGGCCTTATAGGAATCAAATGTGCCGCTAGCGCCCGTCCATCAAGCGCTAACAGCTATCAAAATAATAGTATGTCAGATGCGCATGGGCATCACGACGTACTTGAAGTGCTCGTTGTCGGGGATGGTCATCAACGCGGAGCTGTTGCCATCGGCCAGGTCGACCTTCACCATGTCCTGGCCCATGTTGGCCAGGGCGTCGATGAGGTAGCTGACGTTGAAGCCGATCTCGATGGCGTCACCGCCGTAGTCGATGTCCAGCTCGTCCACCGCCTCTTCCTGCTCGGCGTTGTTCGACGCCACACGCAGCAGGCCGGGTTCGATGTTCAGGCGCACGCCCTTGAACTTGTCGCTGGTCATGATGGCCGTGCGCTGCAGGCTGGCCAGCAGCGGGGCGCGGCCCAGGGTCACGCTGTTGTGGTGGTTCTTGGGAATCACGCGGTTGTAGTCGGGGAACTTGCCCTCCACCAGCTTGGTGACGAACTCCATGCCGCCGAAGCTGAACTTGGCCTGGTTGTTGGCGAACTGCATCTCGATGGCGCCGTCGGCGTCCGACAGCAGACGCTGCAACTCCAGCACGGTCTTGCGCGGCAAGATGACCTCCTGCTTGGGCACTTCCACGTCCAGCTGCGCGCTGGCGAACGCCAGCCGGTGGCCGTCGGTGGCGACCAGCGAGAGCGTAGTGCCCTCGGCCACGAACAGGATGCCGTTCAGGTAGTAGCGGATGTCCTGCACTGCCATGGCGAACGACACCTGCCCCAGCAGGCTCTTCAGGACCTTCTGCGGCACGCTGAAGGCGGGGCCGAAGCTGGCGGCCTCCTGCACCAGCGGGAAGTCCTCGGCCGGCAGCGTCTGCAGTGTGAAGCGGCTCTTGCCGCCCTTCAGGATCAGCTTGGACTGGTTGGACTCCAGGCTCACCGTCTGGTCGGCGGGCATGGTCTTCAGGATGTCGATGAGCTTGCGTGCACCCACCGTGGTGGTGAAGTCGCCCGTGTCGCCGCCCAGCTCGGCCGTGGTGCGGATCTGGATCTCCAGGTCGCTGGTGGTGAGCTGGATGGCATTGCCCGTCTTGCGCAGCAGCACATTGGCCAGGATGGGCAGCGTGTGGCGGCGCTCGACGATGCCGGCAACCGATTGCAGAACGGCGAGAACCTTGTCTTGTGTGGCCTTCAGGACAATCATGTCGTCAACCTTTGGTGGTTTTTGGGGATAGGTGCGCAGACGGCGGCATGGGCAGTGCCCCCTCCCGGGCCGTCCAACGCGCCATTTTGCCCGCGAACGGGCGTGCTTTTGCGGGGGGCGGTCCTTTTCGCTCCATGGGGTGCGTCAACCCTTCAGCGTCTGCTCGAGCACGTGCAGCTGCTGGTTGAGTTCGGTGAGCTGCTGGCGTTCGGCGCCAATCTTGCGCACCGCGTGGAGCACCGTGGTGTGGTCGCGCCCGCCGAACAGCTCGCCGATCTCGGGCAGGCTCTTTTGCGTGAGCTCCTTGGCCAGGTACATGGCGATCTGCCGCGGGCGGGCGATGCTGGCTGGACGCTTCTTGCTGTACATGTCCGCGACCTTGATCTTGTAATAGTCGGCCACGGTCTTCTGGATGTTTTCCACCGAGATCTGCCGGTTCTGTATCGACAGCAGGTCGCGCAGCGCTTCGCGCGCGAGTTGGATGGAAACTTCCTTCTGGTTGAAGCGGCTGTAGGCCAGGATCTTGCGCAGCGCGCCTTCGAGTTCGCGCACGTTGGAGCGCACATTCTTGGCCACGAAGAAGGCCACCTCTTCGGGCATCTCCGACCCTTCAGCGCGCGCCTTGTTGATCAGGATGGCCACGCGCATTTCCAGCTCGGGCGGCTCGATCGCCACCGTCAGCCCAGAGTCGAAGCGCGAGACCAGCCGCTCGTGGATGTTGGCCAGACCCTTGGGATAGGTGTCCGAAGTCATCACGATGTGGCTCTTCTTGGCCAGCAGCGCCTCGAAGGCGTTGAAAAATTCTTCCTGCGTGCGGTCCTTGTTGGCAAAGAATTGCACGTCGTCGATCAACAGCAGGTCGAGCGAGTGGTAACGCTCCTTGAAGTCGTCGAAGGTACGGCGCTGGTATGACTTGACCACATCCGAGACGAACTGCTCCGCATGGATGTAGAGAACCTTGGCGTCGGGACGGTCCTGCAGCAGCTTGTTGCCCACGGCATGCACCAGGTGGGTCTTGCCCAAGCCCACGCCGCCATAGATGAACAGCGGGTTGTACAGGTGGCCGGGCGAGCCGGCCACGTGCATCGCCGCCGAGCGCGCCATGCGGTTGGCCGTGCCCTCCACCAACGTCTCGAAGGTCAACGCCGGGTTCAGGCGCGTGCGGAAGGCGCCGGCAGGCGCCTCGTCGGCCGTGGGGTGGGCGGACGGTGCATCGCCGGTGGCGGGGGTCTCTGGCGCCGTGGGACGGACGTAAGTCCTGACAACGGATTCCCGCTGAGCAAGCGCTAACTCCAGTGTGACCGGTTGGCCGTACAGACCTTCCAGCAGGGCCGAGATGCGGCCGGCATACTGTGCGCGGATCCAGTCGAGCTTGAAGCGGTTGGCCACCAGCAGGGTGACCTTGGAAAAATCGGGGGCGACCTGGGCCACCAGGGGCTTGATCCAGGTGTTGAACTGCTGTTCCGGGAGGTCCTGCGCCAGCTGTTCGGCGCAGGCCTGCCACAGACCCTGGCCGGCGCTGGCGCCGTCGCTGTCGTGGCTGGAGGAGTGAAGTCCCTCGTTCATTTCAGGTGATTCTTGTTGTGGATAGGAGGAACGGTACAAGGCCCGCGATTCTAGCTTGTCAAGGAGTTA